>CAWAKP010000006.1:0-1684869 GCA_963782665.1 uncultured Actinomycetota bacterium
ACCTGCCCATGCACGCCAGCGTCGTCCTGACTCAGGACCACGCCGACTTGCTCTCGGTAGTCATCGAGACAGAACGCCAGGCGCATCGTCCCGTCGTACGGACGTCCGCTGCGCTGTCCGAATCCGAAGGTGGCGCTCTCCTGCAGCGAGAACGGCCCCACCGGTTCGATCGTGAACTCTCCCACTGCCGCAACGGGTCGCTCCGCGTCCCGAAGGTCCGTCTCGAGACGACCCGACCCGGGTAGCGGCTCAGGCATCGTCGCGTGGCGACCGGTCCCGCGGGAGGACGGCGAGGACCATGCCGATGTAGGTGCGGAACTCGACCATGTACGCCCGAAGGAACTCTCTCGTCGAGTCGTTGGCGACCTCGCCATCGTCGCGGAACACTTCGGGGGAGTACTGGATGTACGCCTCGGGAGAGGTCATCTGCCGGGCGTTGCAGAAGCTCAGGACGCCGCGCAGGCTCTGCTGACCCATGGCCGTGCCGATCTGCCCGACCGAGGCACCGATCACCGCGGCAGGGATGTGGTCGAAGGAGTTCTGCCCCAGGGCCGGGACGCCCAGTCGATCGCGTTCTTCAACGCTCCGGGGATCGACCGGTTGTACTCCGGCGTGACGAACAGCACCGCGTCGGCGGCGGCGATGGACGCCTTGAGCGCTCGGGCCTCCGGAGGGAAGTCGCTGTCGTAGTCCGGGCTGTAGAGCGGAAGATCGCCGATGGGGATCTCCGTGAACTCCATGTCATCGGGCGCCACGCGGATCAGTGCTCGGGACAGGACGCGGTTGATCGACGTCGACGACAAGCTCCCGACGAAGTATCCGACGTGGATCGCGGTCACGACGCCCTGCCCTCTCGGGTTGACCGAAGGCACTGATCGTCAACCCTGCCGACCGGCGCCACGGCAGTCAAGGGCCCGTCATGGCTCCGCCCGCACCCAGCGAGGAGTGGCGTGAGCAGCGAACGTCGGCCAAGGACCGGGGTTCAGAAGCCGGAGGCTGCCATCGCGGGTTAACGGCGCGTAAACGCGTCGTCGAGGGGTTGCGCTGACCGTGGGGCGCGCTTAGCGTCCAGTGGTCAGCCCAGGCTAGGCAACCGACGAACGGTGCAGCGCGTGTCTCAGCTGGACCTGGCTCGGCTGCAGTTCGCGACGACGAGCATCTACCACTTCCTGTTCGTGCCGGTGACGATCGGTCTCGGGCTGCTGGTCGCGGTGCTGCACACGCAGTGGTATCGCACGGGGAACGCCGACTACCGTCGCCTGACTCGCTTCTTCGGCGGTCTCATGCTGCTGAGCGTGGCGGTCGGGGTCGTGACGGGTCTGGTGCAGGAGTTCCAGTTCGGGATGGACTGGTCGCAGTACTCCCGCTACGTCGGTGACGTGTTCGGTGCACCGCTGGCGATGGAGGGGCTCGCGGCCTTCTTCCTCGAGTCGACGTTCATCGGGTTGTGGGTCTTCGGCTGGAAGGTGCTGCCGCGCGGGCTGCACCTCGCGTCGGCGTGGGCGGTGGCGATCGGCGCGTGCCTGTCGGCGCTGTTCATCCTCGCGGCCAACTCGTGGATGCAGAACCCGACCGGCTACGTCCTCGACCCGTCGACCGGGGCGCCGCAGCTCAACTCGATCACGGACCTGTTCACCAACCAGATCTTCGTCTGGGCCTACGTGCACGTCATCCTCGCCTCGCTCGTCTACGGCGGAGCAGTGCTGCTGGCGACGTCGGCGTGGCACCTGCGCCGTGCCTCCGACGTCTCGCTGTTCCACCGGACCGCCAAGCTCGGCGTCTGGCTGGTGCTGGTCGCCACGCTGCTGCAGTTCCGGGTCGGTGGGCAGCTCGGTCAGGCGATCACCGTCCGTCAGCCGATGAAGGTCGCGGCGATGGAGGCGCAGTGGACGACGTGCCAGCCCTGCTCGTTCTCGCTGATCCAGATCGGTGGCTACAACCAGGACGAGACGCCCACCAAGATCATCGAGATCCCGCACCTGCTCTCGTTGCTCGCGACCGGCACCTGGGACGGACAGGTCCAGGGCATGAGCGAGCTCAACACGCAGTACAACGCGCAGTACCCGCAGAACGGGCAGATGGAGTACCAGCCCAACGTCTTCGTCCAGTACTGGGCGATGCGGGCGATGGCCTACGTCGCCGGGCTGGTCGTCCTCATCGGTCTGTGGGGCGTCTTCCTGCTCTGGCGCCGCAAGCTCGACTCGTCCCGCGTGTTCCTGCGGGTGGCCACCTGGGCGGTGATAGCGCCGTTCGTCATGGGGACCGCCGGATGGGTGCTGACCGAGAACGGTCGCCAGCCCTGGATCGTCCAAGGGCTGATGCTGACCCGCGACGGGTTGTCGAGCTCGGTGAGCGCGACCGAGGTCGCGATCAGCCTTGTCGTGTTCCTCGTGCTCTACGGCGTCATCGGCGTGACCGCCCTGGTCCTCATGCTGCGCCACGTCCGACGCGGACCCGAGCCCGACGACGCGGACCTGATCGACGCCGACCCGGCCGAGCGCGCGTCGGCGCTGGTCTACTGAGGCCGCCGTGACTCTCCCGATCCTGTGGTTCATCATCGTCGCGGTCTTCTGGACCGGGTTCTTCGTGCTGGAGGGCTTCGACTTCGGTGTCGGCGCGCTGCACCGCGTCGTGGGCCGCAACGAGGCCGAGCGCCGCGTGGCGATCAACGCGATCGGACCGACGTGGGACGGCAACGAGGTCTGGCTCATCGTCGCGGGAGCGGCCATGTTCGCGGCGTTCCCCGGGTGGTACGCCACCTGGTTCTCCGCTCTGTACCTCGCCCTCGTCCTCGTCCTGGTGGGCCTGATCGTGCGAGGGGTGTCCTTCGAGTTCCGCGGCAAGTCCGACTCGGTGCGGCTGGCAGAACGGGTGGAGCGTCGCCCTCACGTGCGGCTCGATCGGCGCCCCGCTGCTGATCGGGGTCGGCCTCGGTGACCTGCTCGCGGGCCTGCCGGTGGGCAGCAACCAGGAGTTCACCGGCTCCTTCTGGGACCTCCTCACCCCGTTCGGTGTGCTGTTCGGCGTCGCACTGCTCAGCGCCTGCCTGCTGCACGGCGCGACGTTCCTGGGGCTCAAGGCGGGGGAGCCGGTGCGGTCGCAGGCCTCGCGGCTGGCACGGCGGCTTCGCTGGATCACGGCCGTCCTCGTCGTGGCGGCGTCCGGGTGGACCTTCGCCCTCTCCGGGAAGAGCGTGCTCAGCGCCGCGCTGCTGGCGCTGACCGTCGTCGGGATCGTCGTCGCGGCGTGGTCCATCGGCGGCGGCCGGGAGGGACGCGCGTTCGCGGGCACGGCGGTCGCGATCGGCTCGCTCGTCGCCGGCATCTTCGCCGGGCCTCTACCCGGACGTGCTGGTGTCGAGCACGTCCGCAGCCACCAGCCTGACCATCGCGTCGACGGCCTCGGGTGACTACGCGCTGAAGGTCATGACCGTCGTCGCCGTCGTGCTGTTCCCGGTGGTCCTGATCTACCAGGGCTGGACCTACGTCGTCTTCCGGCGACGCGTGCTGCTGCCGCCGGACAGCGCGGCCGAACCGTCGCGGGCGACATCATGACCACGCTGTCCGCCGCGGACCGCCAACATGCCTGGCCCGAGCACCCGGTCGTGCACGAGCTCAACACGCTCGTCTGGCTCGGCGAGGTCTCGGCGCGTGCCGGTCGTCCGCTCACGCTCGCCGACGTACCGGCGCACGAGTGGGACGCCGTCGTGCCCCCGGGCATCTCCGTCGTCTGGCTGATGGGAGTGTGGGCGCGCAGCCGTGCGGGCCGGGAGGTGGCGCTGGCCGACCCGGCCCTGAGGGCGTCGTGGACGGCGGCGCTCCCGGACTGGACCGAGGCGGACGTCGTCGGGTCGCCGTACTGCATCCGGGAGTACGTGCCGGATCCCGTGTTCGGTGGGTGGGACGGTCTGGACGCGGCCCGGGAGCAGCTCAGCCGGCGCGGCGCTCGACTGATGCTGGACTGGGTACCGAACCACACGGGTCCCGACTCGCCCTGGCTGGCGAGCACGCCCGAGGCGTACGTGACCGGCACGCCGAGCGAGCTCGCGAAGGACCCGGCCGCATTCCTCGACGTCGACGGCACGGTCGTCGCGCGCGGTCGCGATCCGTTCTTCGCGCCGTGGCCGGACGTGGTGCAGCTCGACCCGTTCGCGGCGGAGCACCGGCGGCTGGCGGTGGAGGCGTTGACCCGCATCGCGGAGCACGCCGACGCCGTGCGCTGCGACATGGCGATGCTCATGCTCGACGACGTCGTGCAGCGCACGTGGGGTGAGCGCGTCGGAGCACCACCCGCAACGACGTACTGGGACGTGGTGATCGGCTCGGTGCGGGCCGCCCACCCGGACTTCCGCTTCATCGCCGAGGCGTACTGGGACCGGGAGTGGGACCTCCAACAGCTCGGCTTCGACCACTGCTACGACAAGCGGCTCTACGACCGGCTGCTGCACGAATCGCCGGCGTCGGTGCGCGGGCACCTGGATGCTGGACTGGACTACCAGAACAAGCTTCTCCGGTTCTTGGAGAACCACGACGAACCGCGCGCCGCCGCGACGTTCGTGCCGCAACGCCCGTAACCGGGCTCTCGCGGTGGCGATCGCGACGCTGCCGGGGATGACGCTGTGGCACGAGGGCCAGGCCGACGGCCGCCGCGTGTTCCTGCCGGTCTTCCTCGGCCGGCGCCCCGACGAGGTGCTCGACCCCGAGCAGGCGGCGTTCCACCACGCGGTCTGGGCCATGGCACCGTCGGTGAGATCGGGCCTCTGGGAGCGCACCGACATCACGGGGTGGCCCGACAACACCAGCTCGGCGTCCATGATCGCCTGGCAGTGGGCCGATGACGACGGCCACGTCGTCGTCGTGGTCAACCTCGGTGAGAACCGCGCGGACGGCATGGTCCGGCTCAAGGTCGACCACGACGACCACGCCGAGATGGTCGACCTGCTCACCGGCGTGCGCTACCCCTACCTCGGAGCCGCGGTCGCCGCGCAGGGCCTGTACGTCCGGCTCGACGGCTGGGGCGCCCAGGTCCTCTCGACACGAGTGCGCAGCCACGCCTCATGAACCGGCACCGGAGGACGACATGAGCAACCCCTTGTCCGAGCGGTACGCCGCGAGCTCGGACGCGCTCCTCAGGACCGATGAGCACCGACGCCTGCACACCTCCGATGCCGGCGGGACCTGGCGCGACTGGGGGCCCTACCTGTCCGAACGCGCGTGGGGGACGGTGCGCGAGGACTACAGCGCGGACGGTGAGGCCTGGGACTCGTTCCCGCACGACCATGCGCGCTCACGCGTCTACCGGTGGAACGAGGAGGGGATGGCAGGCTTCTGCGACCAGTCGCAGGACTGGTGCCTGTCCCTCGCGCTGTGGAACGGCGTCGACCCGATCCTCAAGGAGCGCATGTTCGGGCTCTCGGGTCCGCAGGGCAACCACGGCGAGGACGTCAAGGAGTACTGGTGGTACCTCGACGGCACCCCGACGCACTCGTGGAACACCTGGCGCTATCACTATCCGCAGCGCGAGTTCCCGTACGGCGACCTGGTGACCGAGAACGCCCGCCGATCGCGCACCGAGCCCGAGTACGAGCTCGTCGACACGGGTGTCTTCGACGACGACCGCTACTGGGTCGTCACCGTCGACTACGCCAAGGCGGCGCCGCACGACCTCCTCATGCTGGTCACCGTGGAGAACGCCGGCCCGGATCCGGCGGTCCTCCACGTGCTGCCGACCCTGTGGTACCGCAACACCTGGTCGTGGGGGTACCCCGACCACGAGAAGCCCGTGCTCGGGCGGGACGGCGACCGCATCGTCGGCCGGAGCCAGCGGTCCGGGACCCTGGTGCTCGCTGGTGACGGCAGCCCGACGCCTCTGTTCTGCGACAACGAGACCAACACCGAACGCCTCTACGGGCAGCCGAACGCCTTCGCGCACCCCAAGGACGCGATCAACGACCACGTCGTGACCGGGCGACCGACGACCAATCCCGCAGCCGACGGGCACCAAGGCAGCACTCCACTACGAGGTCACCGTCGCTCCTGGTGAGTCGCACACGTTCCGCGTCCGGCTCGTCGGTACGGAGGACGCGGTGACGGAGGCGGTCGATCTCTCGGCCGGCTTCGACGCGGTGGTGGCCCAGCGCAAGCGCGAGGCCGACGCGTTCTACGCAGCGGTGACGCCGCAGTCGATGACCGCCGACGAGGCACTCGTGATGCGGCAGGCGTTCGCCGGTCTGACCTGGTCCAAGCAGTTCTTCCACTACGACGTCAGCCGCTGGCTCGACGGCGACCCGGGCCAGCCCGCGCCACCGCCGGGACGAGGTGCCATCCGCAACGGGGACTGGCGGCACCTGAACAACCACGACGTCCTGCTGATGCCCGACCCGTGGGAGTACCCGTGGTTCGCCGCGTGGGACCTCGCGTTCCACTGCGTCACGCTCGCGCACATCGACCCGGAGTTCGCCAAGTCCCAGCTCGTCCTGCTGCTCCGCGAGTGGTACATGCACCCCAGCGGCCAGCTGCCCGCCTACGAGTGGAACTTCTCGGACGTGAACCCACCGGTGCACGCGTGGGCCGCGCTGCGGGTGTTCGAGCTCGACGGCGGGACCGACCACGAGTTCCTCGAACGGATCTTCCACAAGCTCCTCATCAACTTCACGTGGTGGACCAACAACAAGCAGCACGGCGACAACAACCTGTTCCAGGGCGGGTTCATGGGCCTGGACAACATCGCGCCGATCGACCGGTCGACGTTCCCGCCCGAGCTCGGCTATCTCGAGCAGGCGGACTCCACCGCGTGGATGGCGGCGTTCGCCCTGGACCTGCTGGAGATCGCCGTGCAGCTGGCCCTGCACGATCCCGCCTACGAGGACGTCGCCACCAAGTTCTTCGAGCACTTCCTGGCCATCGCGTACGCCGCGGACAACGCCGGACTCTGGGACGAGGACGACGCCTACTACTACGACGTCCTCCACCTCTCCGACGGCACCGACATCCCGATCAAGGTCAAGTCGCTGGTCGGCCTCGTCTCCGTCACCGCCGCGTCCGAGTACCACTACGGCCTGCTCAAGGAGCTCCCGGACTTCGCGGCCCGCGCCGAGTGGTTCATGGCCAACAAGCCCGCACTCGCGTCCGCGGTGCGCGAGCGCTCCGACGGGGCGGTCACCCACCGCCTGCTCTCCGTCGTGCCGCCCGACCGGTTGCAGCGCGTGCTCGACAGCGTGTTCGACGAGCAGGGCCTGCTCTCCGCCTACGGCATCCGCTCGATCTCGGCGCGGCACCGCGACCATCCGGTGCAGGTCGAGACCCCGACCGGCACCGCGTCCGTCGACTACGAGCCGGCCGAGTCGACCACGTCCCTGTTCGGCGGCAACTCCAACTGGCGCGGACCGATCTGGTTCCCCCTCAACACCCTGCTCGTCGAGTCGTTGCGGGACTACGACAGCTTCGCGCCAGGGCTCTTCCACGTGGAGTACCCGGCGGGCAGCGGCACGACCTCGAGCCTCACCGAGGTCGCCGACGACCTGACCGGTCGCCTCGTCTCGATGTTCCTGCCCGGACGGGACGGACGCCGCCCGGTGCACGGGGAGTCCGACCTGCTGGCCGCCGACCCGCGGTGGCGGGACTGCATTCCCTTCCACGAGTACTTCCACGGCGACACGGGCAAGGGGCTGGGCGCCGAGCACCAGACCGGATGGACCGCGCTCGTCGCCCATCTGCTCCTCACCCGGTCCCGACCGTCGTCACCCCACACCGAGTCACCAGGAGATACGTCATGAGCTTGAGCGGAAAGGTGGCCATCGTCACCGGAGGCAACAGCGGCATCGGCAAGGCCGTCGTCCTGGCCCTGGCCGAGCGCGGCGCCAACGTCGTCATCGACTACGTCGTCGACCCGGAGGCGACCGAGGAGCTCGAGAAGCAGGTCGTCGCGCTCGGCGACAAGACCCTGGGGGTGCAGGCCGACGTCAGCAAGGTGTCCGACCTGCAGATGCTGATCGACAAGACCGTCGAGGCCTTCGGGCGCGTGGACATCATGGTCAACAACGCCGGGATCGAGACGCGGACGTCGATCCTGGACACGACCGAGGCGCAGTACGAGCGGGTCATGGAGATCAACCTCAAGAGCGCGTTCTTCGGCACGCAGATCGCCGCCCGCCAGATGATCGTCCAGGGCGGCGGCGGTCGGATCATCAACATGACCTCGGTGCACGAGGACTGGCCGATGCCCGGGAACACCGCCTACTGCCTGTCCAAGGGCGGCATGCGCATGCTCACCCGCACTGCGGGCGTCGAGCTCGGGACCCACGGCATCCTTGTGCTCGGGGTGGGCCCCGGTGCGGTCGCCACACCGATCAACGCCTCGACGATGAACGACCCGGGAAAGATGAAGACCCTCGACGCGGCGATCCCGCTCGGGCGTCTCGCGCAGCCCGAGGAGATCGCCAGCGTCGTCGCATTCCTCTGCGAGGACGGCGCCAGCTACATGACGGCAGCCACGATCTTCGCCGACGGCGGGATCATGCACAGCAGCCCGGGCCTGTGAGGCGCTCGACCGCGACCCCCACGACCCACTCAGTGAGCACCGAGGAGCACGATGCCCGAGAGCTACGACGTCATCATCATCGGTTCCGGAGCCGGCGGCGGCACGCTCGCGCACCGGCTCGCGCCCTCCGGCAAGCGGGTGCTGATCCTCGAGCGCGGTGACTGGCTGCCTCGCGAGCCCGAGAACTGGGACGCGACGGCGGTGTTCGTGGACAACCGCTACGTCTCGGACGACACCTGGTACGACAAGGACGGCAAGGCGTTCCAGCCGCAGGTCCACTACAACGTCGGTGGCGCGACCAAGTTCTACGGCGCCGCGCTCTATCGGCTGCGCGAGAAGGACTTCGGGGAGCTGCAGCACCACGACGGGATCTCTCCCGCATGGCCCGTCGGCTACGACGTGTTCGAGCCCTACTACACCCAGGCGGAGCATCTCTACCAGGTCCACGGAGCGCGCGGGGAGGACCCGACAGAGCCTCCGACGAGTGGGCCGTACCCGTTCCCTCCCGTCTCCCACGAACCCCGGATCCAACAGCTCTTCGACGACCTCGGGACCGTCGGGCTGCACCCCTTCCACGCACCGTCCGGGATCATGCTCGACGAGGCGGACCCGGGGTTGAGCACCTGCATCCGGTGCGCCACGTGCGACGGGTTCCCGTGCCTGGTCCAGGCCAAGTCCGACGCCGACGTGATCGCCGTGCGACCCGCCGTCCGGCACGACAACGTCACCCTCGTGCGCAACGCGCACGTGCGTCGCCTCGAGACGGACCCGGACGGCAGGACCGTCACCTCGGTCGTGGCGGACGTCGACGGCGAGGAGCTGAGGTTCACCGCCGCCGTGGTGGTCGTGTCAGCGGGCGCCGCGAACTCGGCGAAGCTGCTGCTGGCCAGTGCGAACGACAAGCACCCGAACGGACTGGCCAACGGCTCGGACCAGGTGGGCCGCAACTACACCTTCCACAACAGCCGCGCCTTCCTCGCCGTCTCACTCGAGAAGAACGACACCCGATTCCAGAAGACGCTCGCCGTCAACGACTACTACTTCGGTGACGACGAGTTCGCCTTCCCCATGGGCAACGTGCAGATGGTGGGCAAGTCCCAGGGCGCGATGTACAAGGGCGAGAAGCCGCTGGAGACAGCGCTGGCCCCCACGTTCTCCCTCGACGACATCGCCGAGCACGCGGTGGACTTCTGGCTGTCGACGGAGGACCTGCCGCACCCGGACAACCGAGTGACCTTGACGCCGGACGGAGACATCCGACTCAGCTACACGCCCAACAACCAGGTGCCCGTCGCCGAGCTGTACAACCGGGTGAAGGGCCATCTCAGCCACCTCGGCATGCACCCCCATCATCTGGTGCCGCGGACGGCGTACATGAAGACCGACATCCCGATCGCCGGGTGCGCCCACCAGTCGGGCACCGTCCGCTTCGGCGACGACCCCCGCACGTCCGCCCTCGACACCCACTGCAAGGCCCACGAGCTCGACAACCTCTACGTCGTGGACACCAGCTTCTTCCCGAGCATCGGCGCAGTGAACCCGTCCCTCACGGCGATGGCCAACGCCCTCCGCGTGGGCGACCACCTCCTCGAACGGCTCGGCTGACAGCCACCTCGACTCGCTGACCCACCGCACGGCGTCCGGGCCAGAGCACGCGCGGGACGAGGTCACTGGCTGGTGCCGAGAAGCCAATTCCGCTGACCACGGGCAGTGCCGCGTCGTTCTGCATCAGAATGCTGGGGACTGGCGGACAGATCCGACTCGGGGACCAGGGAGGGGCCTCGCTTCGACCAGGCCGAGAACCGGCACGACACCAATCACGGCGATCATGGTCACCACCATCGGGGAGCAGCAGATGACCAGTGCCCGTTCGCGCCTCAGAGTCATGCTCGCCGTGGCCGCGCTGGTGAGCCTGACCGCCTGCAGCGGCAATGCCGGCAACGGCGCCATCGGCAGCGCGCTGTCGAGCAAGGGGTCGGAGATCCGCTCCTCGGCGTCCGCGGCCATCTCCAGCGCCGTGGCGCAGTCACCGTCGGTTGCCCTTCCCACCGCGTCCCTCCCGACGCAGGCGGCGACCACCAGTCCGACTCCGACTCCGACCCCGACGACGACGCCCACCCGGACCGCGTCGGCCACGCCGACCGCCACGGTCACCACGACAGCGACCGCCACGACGACCGCCACTGCCACGACGACCGCCACTGCCACGACGACCGCGACCGCCACGACGACGGCGACGGCGACCGTCACGCCGACCCCGACACCGACCGACTCGACCGCAACGGTCACGCCCAGCGAGTCCACGACCAGTGCGGCCCCCAGCGCGAGCCAGGTCGTGGCCAGCGGGTCGCCGACGGCGACCCAGACCGGTTCGTCCGGCGTCCCGCCCTGGGTCTGGATCCTCCTGGTGCTCATCCTGGTCGCCGGCGGGGCTGGCTGGCTGCTGGCCCGCGGCCGGGATGACGGCCCGACCGACATCGATGCGAGCGGCGACCCAGCGTCCGGGTCGAGTCCCTCGACGTCAGGCGACCACGCCGACCCACCGCGGGACGGCGGGGATTCACCGTGAGCTCCCTAGCAAACCTGGCACACGCCAGTCGCTGAAGGGCGAGAGATGAGATCACGTCGGCTGCTCGCGATCGCCGCGCTGGTGCTCATGTCGGTCGGGACCGTGCTGCTCGTAGGCGTCTCGATCGGTCGGATGCCCCGCGGGCTGGCGTCCCTGGCCATGGTCCTGGTCGCCGGCTGGATCGCACGAGCCGGTGTCCTGCGCCGTGGCGCGCCACGCACAGCTCGGCTCGTGCTGGCCCTGGTCCTCATGGTCGGCGTGGTCGTGCTCGCGCTGACGGGCGATGCGCTGCTCGTGGGCTTGCTCGGAATCGCGATGATCGTCCTCGGGCTCGCCGCCGCGCGAAACGCCCTCCGGGTACACGCGCACTGGCCGACGGCCGTGCGACCGACTCACCCAGTGGTCGTGTGGAACGCCAAGTCCGGCGGGGGGAAGGCGGTGACGCACGACCTCGTGACGGAGGCGAGCCGGCGCGGGATCGAACCGATCGAGCTGCGCCCGGGCGACGACCTCGAGGCACTGGTCCGCAACGCCGTCGCGGCCGGTGCCGACGGTCTCGCGGCAGCGGGCGGCGACGGGACGCAGGCGCTCGTGGCGGGGATCGCCGCCGAGTACGACCTGCCTTTCGCCTGCATCCCGGCAGGCACCCGTAACCATTTCGCCCTCGATCTCGGCGTCGACCGTAACGACGTCATCGGCGCGCTCGACGCCTTCGTCGACGGCACCGAGCGACTGGTCGACCTGGCTGAGGTGAACGGACGGGTCTACGTCAACAACGTCTCCATGGGTATCTACGCCGAGGCGGTTCAGCGCGACGGGTACCGCGACGCCAAGCTGCGCACCATCCTCGACACGACACCAGACGTCCTCGGACCAGGTGGCGATGCCTCGGGGGTGCTGGACTGGACCGACGAGTCTGGCCAGTCGCATCGTGGTGCGGCCGTGATCCTCGTGTCGAACGACGTCTACCGACTCGGGCACGCCATCGGCACCGGGACCCGCCCTCGGCTCGACGCAGGGGTCCTGGGCGTGGCCGTGCTCGGAGGTGTCGATCGGGGCGCGGCATGGTGGCAGTTTCCGACCTCGAGCTTCGAGGTCCGATCCAACGCTCCGGTCCCTGTGGGCGTGGACGGCGAAGCGTTGATGCTCGATCCGCCGCTCCGGTTCACCTCACGACCGGGCGCTCTCCGGGTACGCATCGCTCCGCATCACCCGGGGGCATCGCCGTCGGCGCTGCAACCGGACTCTCTGCTCGACACGCTTCGCCTGCTCGGGCGGGTCGCAGCCGGAGCGACCCCGCATGTCGGCGTCGCCGATGCGTGAGGTGGGCGGCATCGTCCGTCACGCATACGAAAGGCTGAACATCTGGGACGTCGCTGCCTATCGCGTCGTCGCTACGACGTCCACTCCGCTGATCGATGAACCCCTCCGGCGACTGTCGTCGGCGGCGAACTACTCGCGCCTGTCCATGGGGGCCGCCGCTGCAGTGGCGCTGCTCGGCGGGGCACGCGGTCGCCGCGCCGCCGTGACGGGTCTCGCTTCCGTCGCGGTCGCATCGGCGACGGTGAACATCGGCGCGAAGCTGATGACTCGTCGCGCACGCCCCGACCGCGTCGGCCACGGCGTGGTCACAGGGCGACACGTCCCCATGCCCGAGTCGACCTCGTTCCCCTCCGGGCACTCTGCAGCCGCGTTCGCGTTCGCTTCCGGAGTCCGGCACGAATGGCCGGCCGTGAGCCTCCCGCTGTTCCTGCTCGCTGCCACGGTGGCCTACTCGCGAGTGCACACCGGGGTTCACTACCCGGGTGACGTGGTCGTCGGGTCCGCGATGGGCGTCGGTGCGGCGTTCGTCACCGGCCGAGCAGTCGACGCCGCGCGATCGGCTCTCGCGCAAGCACGCTGAGTCGGTCCGCCATGTGCAACGTGGCTCCAACACCGGGCCCGACCGGGCCAACCCGCCGCGACCGACCCGGCGGCGCCTCGCGAGCCGCAGCAGGGGAGCGATCGCACTGGCCGGATCCATGAGCCCGAGAGGTACGTTTCGCATCATGGACAGGCCGAGAAGCAATCCCGCGGTGCCGATCGGCGGCCCGACCGGGACCGGCTCGCTGCCACCCCGACCATTCGTCGCCCTGGTGCTGGGCGGCGCATCGGTCGTCGTGATCGCCGTGACGGCGTGGCTCGCCGTGACACCTGGCGCGGAGACGGCTCAGACCAGCCTTGTGCGGTGGTTCAACGACCCACCGCAACCCTTCGCGCTGATCTTCGCCGCCGTGAACCCACTGCTCCGACCTGTGCCCTTGGTCGTGGTGTCGATCCTGCTGATCGGGTGGGTCCTCCTCAGCACCCCCGGAACGGCTGAGCGCCTCGAACAGGCGAGGGCCCTGGTCGTTGCGCTCGCCCTCAGCGAGATCGCAGCACAGGTCATGAAGAGGCTGGCGGACCAACCTCGGCCGCTCTCGGTCGTGCCCGGACTGGACACCCACGGCTACCCGACCGACCCGGCGGGAAACGCCTATCCGTCTGCCCACACTGCGCTGGTCGTCGCTGCGGTCTGCGCACTGTGGCCCTGGATGCGCACGCCGCACCGCGTCGTCGGGGTGTGCTTCGCGGTTCTGGTGGCGACCAACCGGCTGTACATCGCGGCGCACTGGCCGATCGACGTCGTCGGCGGTGCGGCCATCGGCCTGCTCTCCGGCTCGATCGCGTGGCTCATCGCCGGGCGCTGGCCGCTCGACCGGGGAATCTGATCGAGCCTGCAGCCTTACCCACCGGGTCGCACCATTGACGCGGCTCCGGATGGTCACGAGGGTGGGGCGACGCGGTGACCCGGCATGACAGTCGTACGCATGCTTCCCTCGTGTGCACCCGCGGAGAACGCCGGCATGGACACCGAACGCCCCGTAGGAGGTTCTCGATGACGACGACACGTGGGTTCATCCGCCGTCGGGAGCGTGATCCTCGGCTGCCGCCCGGCCAGTACGACGTCGGTGCGGACTGGCCGGTCCTCACCGCCGAGGTGACACCGTCCCTCGAACCAGCCCGCTGGAGCGTCGCGGTCGACGGACTCGTAGCGTCGCCGACGACGTGGTCGTGGGATCAGGCGCACGCGCTGCCGCAGTCGGAGTACCGGGGCGACATCCACTGCGTCACGACGTGGTCGAAGCTCGGGACCTGGTTCGGCGGAGTCAGCGTCGACGTCCTGCTGGACGCGGCCGTGCCGTTGCCGTCGGCCCGGTTCGTGATGGCGACGTCGGCCACGGGTTACACGACCAACCTGCCTCTGGAGGACGTGAGCGGCGGGAAGTCCTGGATCGCCTGGACCCACGAGGGCGAGCCGCTCTCACCGGGCCACGGTGGACCGGCCCGGCTCCTCGTCCCGCACCTGTACTTCTGGAAGAGCGCGAAGTGGGTCACCCGGTTGACCCTGATGGACCATGACGAGCCGGGGTTCTGGGAGCGCAACGGCTACCACGACAGAGGCGATCCGTGGCTCGAGCAGCGGTACACGGGAGACTGAGATGACCTCGCTGAACGCCACCGGCACCGCCCCGAGCGGTGGGTGGAGGCGGGCCGTCGTCCGATCCGTGACCAGGCCCGCGCCGCGTTTCGTCGTGCTGCGCCTCGACGTCGAGGATCGGGTGCCGCACCTGCCGGGTCAGCACTACGTCGTCCGGCTGCGCGCCGAGGACGGCTACACCGCATCGCGCTCCTACTCGGTCGCCTCGACCCCGGCGGATGAGCTGTCGAGCTCTGCGTGGAGAGGCTTCCGGACGGCGAGGTGTCGAGCTTCCTCGCCGACGTGGTCGAGGTCGGCGACGAGCTCGAGGTCCGTGGCCCGATCGGTGGCTGGTTCGTCTGGGACGGCACCACGCCGGCGCTCGCGGTCGGCGGCGGGACCGGCGTCGTGCCGCTCGTGTCGATGCTGCGCCACGCCACCGATCTCGGGACACGTGACGCGGTCTGCCTCGTCGCGGCAGCGAGGTCGCTCGCCGAGGTCCCGTACAGCGACGAGATCCGCGCGGGCTGCAACGCGCTTGCCCTGTCCCGCGAGACGAGCCCGTCCGATCGCCCGCCCGGACGCCTCGCCGTCGCGGACCTGCTACCCCACGTACGCGGGCGGGACGAGTTCTACGTCTGCGGCTCCGCGGGCTTCGCCGAGACGGCAAGCCGTCTGCTGGTGGAGATCGGCGCGGCTCCGAGCTCCATACGCGTCGAGCGGTTCGGGCCCACGCAATGAGCGCTTAGTCGCGCGCGTGCGTGTCACCGCCTCGGCTCGGGTCACGCCGAGCGAGGGCTGGATGCGTGTTGCCGTCCCGACAGGCCCGCGTTCCGCGAGACTGGCGGCATGACACTGCTGCGTGGTCCGCTGGCGGCTCCGCCGCGGACGCTCGTGGACGTGCTGCGGCGCACCGCGTCGGACTACCCCGACGAGCCGGCGCTCGACAACGGGGCGCAGGTGCTGACCTACGAGGAGTTCCTCGACGCGGCCGAGGAGGTTGCCGCCGAGCTGCACGCCGCAGGCGTGGGGCCGGGCGACAAGGTCGGGGTGCGGATCCGCTCGGGCACGACCGACCTGTACGTAGGGATCGCCGGCACGCTCCTGGCGGGCGCGGCGTACGTGCCGGTCGATGCCGACGACCCGGACGAGCGCGCCCGCACGGTGTTCGCCGAGGCGGACGTCGCCGCGGTGCTGAACGACGACCTCGAGCTCACCGTCCGCCGCACCAAGACGCCGGTCGCCGAGGGAACCGTCCCGGCCTCGAGCGACGACGCGTGGGTGATCTTCACGTCCGGCTCGACCGGTGCGCCGAAGGGGGTCGCGGTGTCGCACCGCAGCGCCGCGGCGTTCGTCGACGCCGAGTCCCGCCTGTTCCTGCAGGAGCAGCCGCTCGGACCCGGTGACCGCGTGATGGCCGGTCTGTCGGTGGCCTTCGACGCGTCGTGCGAGGAGATGTGGCTGGCCTGGCGGTACGGCGCGTGCCTCGTGCCGGCGCCGCGCTCGCTCGTGCGCAGCGGCATGGAGCTCGGCCCCTGGCTGGTCGCCAACGACGTGACGGTGGTGTCGACCGTGCCGACCCTCGTGGCCCTCTGGCCCGCCGAGGCGCTCACCGCCGTACGACTGCTCATCCTGGGAGGCGAGGCGTGCCCGCCGGAGCTGGCCGCGCCGGCTGGTCGAGGACGACCGCGAGGTGTGGAACACGTACGGTCCGACCGAGGCCACGGTCGTCGCCTGCGGTGCGCGGCTGACGGGGGAGCCGCCGGTGCGCATCGGGCTGCCGCTCGACGGCTGGGACCTCGCGGTGGTCGACGAGAACGGGACGCAGGTCGAGCCGGGTGGCACCGGCGAGCTGATCATCGGCGGCGTCGGTCTGGCCCGCTACCTCGACCCGGCGAAGGACGCCGAGAAGTACGCGCCGATGCCCACGCTGGGCTGGCAGCGCGCGTACCGCAGCGGTGACCTCGTCCGCTACGAGGAGGAGGGGCTGCTCTTCCTCGGCCGCGCCGACGACCAGGTCAAGGTCGGCGGCCGGCGCATCGAGCTGGGCGAGATCGACAGCGCGCTGCTGGCCCTGCCAGGGGTGACCGGCGCAGCGGCGGCGGTGCGGCGCACCACTTCGGGCAACGCGCTGCTCGTCGGGTACGTCGCGACCACCGAGGACTTCGATGCCGTGGCCAGCCTTGCCGCGTTGCGCGCCACGATGCCGGCCGCGCTCGTCCCACGTCTCGCGAAGGTCGACACGCTCCCGACCCGCACCTCGGGGAAGATCGACCGGGACGCGCTGCCCTGGCCCCTCGCCGTCGTCGACACCGGTGTGTCGACGCGGCTGGAGGGGACGGCCGGGCAGCTCCAGGACATCTGGGCCGAGATCCTGGGGGCCGCGGTCACCGGTGCCGAGGACGACTTCTTCGACCTCGGCGGTGGCAGCCTCGCGGCGGCCCAGCTGGTGTCGCGGCTGCGCGCGACCTACCCCGAGGTCACGGTCGCCGACGTCTACGACCACCCCCGGATCGGCGACCTCGCGGTGGCGCTGGACGAGCTGGCCACCCCGTCGGCGTACATCGACCGCACCGTCCGTCCGGTGTCCCGACCCTCGCAGGTCGCGCAGGTGCTGCTGACGGTTCCGCTGCGCACGATCACCGGACTGCGATGGCTGACGTGGGTCGCGCTCGGCACCACGGTGGCATCGGCGTGGTTCGGGGTCGGCTGGCTGCCCACCGCACCCTGGGCCGTGGTGGTCACGGCATGGCTGCTGCTGGTGTCCGCCCCGGGTCGCATGCTGCTCACCGCGATCGGTGCGCGCGCGATCCTTGCCGGCGTCGGCTCAGGCACCTACCCTCGCGGCGGCAACGTGCACGTGCGGATCTGGTTCGCCGAGCGGCTCGCGGAGGAGCTCGGTGCCGCCAACCTCGCGGGCGCGCCGCTGATGCGGGTGTACGCGCGGCTGCTGGGCGCACGCGTCGGCCGCCACGTCGACCTGCACTCGGTGCCGCCGGTCACCGGCCACCTCGTCCTCGGCGACGGCTGCTCGGTCGAGCCCGAGGTCGACCTGTCGGGGCACTGGCTCGACGGTGACCTCCTGCGCGTCGGCGCCGTCGACATCGGTGCGGACGCCCGCATCGGCGCGCGCAGCACGCTCGGCCCGGGCGCCGTCGTCGGCGCCGGGGCGGAGATCGCGCCGGGCTCCGCGGTCTTCGGCGACGTACCAGGCGGAGAGCTGTGGGCGGGCGCGCCGGCCCGACGGCGCAAGGCCGCCCGCGGGCCGTGGGCCGAGCGGCCGCGCAACCGCCCCGTCTGGGTGCTGGGGTACGCCGCGATCGCGGTGCTCATCGCGTCACTGCCCGGGATCGCAGTCCTCGTCGCCCTCGCCATCGCGGCTCCGCACCTGCAGGACGCCGGCTCGGTGTCGACGGCCGCCCTGCGCAGCCTGGCCTGGTTGCCGATCGCCACCGTCGTCGGCTTCCTCGTGCTCGCCGTGCTGATCTGGCTCACCGTGCGGCTGCTTGCCGTCGGACTCGCGCCCGGCGCTCACCCCGTGCACGGGTTGCGCGCCTGGCAGGCGTGGGCGACCCTCCGCGTCCTCGACGAGGCGCGCACCTGGCTCTTCCCGCTGTACTCCAGCTCGTTGACACCTGCGTGGCTCCGTGCGCTCGGCGCGGACGTCGGACCGCGGGTCGAGGCGTCGACCGTGCTGCTGATACCCAAGCTGACCGCGGTGCGGGAGGGGGCGTTCCTGGCCGACGACACCCTGCTCGGAAGCTACGAGCTCGGCGGGGGTTGGCTGCGCGTGGAGCATGTGGAGATCGGCAAGCACGCGTTCGTCGGCAACTCCGGGATGGCCGCTCCCGGCCGCAAGGTACCCAAGCGCGGGCTGGTCGCCGTCCTGTCCGCCGCACCCCGTCGGACGAAGGCCAAGGCCGGCACGTCCTGGCTGGGCAGCCCGCCGACGAAGCTGCGCCGAGTGGAGCAGAAGGTCGACCGGCGCCTCACGTACGACCCGCCCACCCGTCTGGTGGTCGCGCGGGCCCTGGTCGAGCTGTGCCGCCTCGTCCCTGTCATGGTCGGCGTCGGGATAGGGCTCGGCGTCGTCGTCGCGCTGACGGCACTTGCGGCAGCGCAGGGCTGGTGGGCCGCGGTGCTGCTGAGCGGGGTGGTGGTCATCGTCGCAGCGACGGTTGCCGCGGTCGTGACGACGCTCGCGAAGTGGATCCTCGTCGGACGGCTCCGTGTCGGTGACCACCCGCTGTGGAGCTCGTTCGTGTGGCGCAACGAGCTGGCCGACACGTTCGTCGAGTCCGTGGCGGCCCCGTGGTTCGCGCGCCCCGCGACGGGGACGCCGGTCCTCAACCTCTGGCTGCGGTCACTGGGTGCGAGGATCGGGCGCGGGGTGTGGTGCGAGACGTACTGGCTCCCCGAGGCCGACCTCATCCACCTCCAGGCAGGAGCCACCGTCAACCAGGGCTGCGTCGTCCAGACCCACCTGTTCCACGACCGGGTGCTGAGCATGGACACCGTGACGCTGCGCACCGGCGCGACGCTCGGTCCCAACAGCGTCATCCTCCCCGCGGCGACGCTGGGTCGGCACGCGACGGTCGGACCGGGGTCGCTGGTGATGCGCGGGGAGTTCGTGCCCGACAAGTCCCGGTGGATCGGCAATCCCATCGGACCGTGGCAGCAGATCGACACCGAGGGTGACGCGTGAAGGCCCGCGAGTACTTCCCGCATCGCGGTGACCGTTCGTACGCCGTGACGCACTACGACCTCACGTTGTCCTACAGCGTCGACTCCAACCAGCTGCGCGGCAAGGCGGTGCTCTCCGCACACGCCGTCAGCGATCTGCGGGAGATGCGGCTCGACCTCTCCGGACTGCGCGTCACCAAGGTCGTCGTCGACGGCACCGCGGCACGGTTCGTCACGAAGTCGCAGCACCTGATGGTGCGGCCCAAGCGCCCGGTGAGGGCAGGCACGACCTTTCGTGTCGTGGTGACCTACAACGGGCAGCCGCGACCGGTGCCCGACGGCGATGACGAGTGCGGCTGGGAGGAGCTCGCCGACGGCGTGCTCGTCGCGGGACAGACCAACGGGGCGCCGTCGTGGTTCCCGTGCAACGACCGTCCGGACGACAAGGCGACCTACCGGATCGAGCTGACGGCGCCGACGGCGTACCACGTGGTCGCGAACGGCGTGTGCACGAGCCAGTGGCGCTCGGCGAGCACCACCACCTGGGTCTATGAGCAGCGTGAGCCGATGGCCACGTACCTTGCCACCGTGCAGATCGGTCGCTACGTCGTGCATCCCGTCGCCGCGTCGTCGGTGCCCATGAGCGCGGTGCTCCCGCAGCGACTGATCGGCCGCTACGACTCCGCGTTCGGTCAGCAGCCGGAGATGCTGGAGTTCTACGCGCGGTTGTTCGGACCGTATCCGTTCGCGGCGTACACCGTCGTGATCACCGACGACCATCTCGACATTCCCCTGGAAGCACAGGGTATGTCGACCTTCGGGTCCAACTTCCTGAGCGCAGACTGGGACAACGTGCGCCTCGTCGCACACGAGCTGTCGCACCAGTGGTTCGGCAACGCACTCACGGTCTCCTCCTGGCGCGACATCTGGCTGCACGAGGGCTTCGCCTGCTACTGCGAGTGGCTGTGGTCGGAGGAGTCCGGGGGCCGGTCCGCAGACGCCCAGGCGCGCGAGCACTGGGGCAGGCTCGCCGACGAGCGCCAGGACGTGCTGCTCGGCGATCCCGGTCCGGACCTCATGTTCGACGACCGGGTGTACAAGCGGGGTGCGCTGCTGCTGCACGCGTTGCGACTCACGGTCGGCGACGACCGGTTCTTCTCGCTGCTACGGACCTGGGTCGAGCAGCACCGCTACGGCTCGGTCACCAGCGCGATGTTCGAGTCTCTCGCCGGCGAGGTCGCGGATGCGCCGCTCGCCGACCTGTTCGACGCCTGGTTGCGCCGGCGTCCGCTGCCCGACCTGCCCCTCGGGGAGACGTCGCTGCTTCGCGCGCGTTGATCACGTCGAGGCAGGACGCAACGTGGCAGACAGGCCGGCGACGTCGCGTTCCGCATGAGGGAGGACGGCGACGGCGATGACGTGGCCAGGAACCGCGAGGTCGCGCAGCCACACCGTCGGAGGTGCCTCGTGCGGGGAGTCCCACGACTCCAGCCCGTCGTCGCCGAGCCGGACGTCCCGCGGGTCGACGGCGAGCCCGAGCCCGTGCGCCTTGAGGAGCGCCTCCTTGCGCACCCAGACGCGGGTCGGGTCGTCCGCGCGCTCGTCGCGGTGCAGGGCGACGTCCTCGAAGCCCGCGAAGCCGGCCGCACCCTCGGCCTCGACATCGACTCCGACCGGGCCGGCGTCGGTGATGGCGACGACCGACATCTCTCCGGCGCGGGCCAGGCTCACGTGCGCCGGGTGCCGTACCGCCGCCGTGGCCACCAGGCGCGGCCGCCCGTGAGCGTCGCTGCCGCAACGGACGCACTCGTGCACCACGACGATGTGCGCAGGTGACACGTGATGGAATCGCGCGGCCTCGGCACGTAGCAGCGCATGTGCGGGCAGGGCGCCGTAGGAGACCACGAGCCTGGGCTGCGCGGTCCTCATCCGCCAGCGCCGACGAGGGGTGTCGTCAGGCGGTCGCGGAAATGGATGGACATGGTCGTCAAGACTCCTCGCGACCCGTGGGCGTGCCGGTAGAAGCATGCTGGACGCGGGCACACGCGCCCATGACCACCTTCGCCGAGAACGGGGGTGTCGCGATCGACCGATTCGCGGTTGGGTGGGTGGTGCACGATCCTCGGCCCGGGACTGGAACGGCGAAAGGACCTGTCATGGCTTCGGTGCGAGTTCTGGTCGGTACGCACAAGGGTGGGTTCGTCCTCACCTCCGACGGGTCGAGGACCGAGTGGGAGGTCAGCGGTCCGCACTTCCCCGGCTGGGACGTCTACCACATGCAGGCGTCCCCGGTTGAGCCCGACCGGATCTGGGCGTCGCTGGCCGGCGGGTGGTTCGGCCAGGTCGTGCAGCGCTCCGACGACGGCGGCGTCACCTGGAACCCGGTCGGGAACCGGTTCGCCTACGAGGGTGAGCCCGGGACGCACCTGTTCTACGACGGCACACCGCGACCGTTCGCGTTCACCCGGGTCTGGCACCTCGAGCCCTCGCTCACCGATCCCGACACCGTCTACGCAGGCGTCGAGGACGCCGCCCTGTTCCGCAGCACCGACGGTGGCCAGGAGTGGTCGGAGCTGCCCGGGCTGCGCCAGCACCGCACGGCGTCCGAGTGGCAGCCCGGTGCCGGCGGGATGTGCCTGCACACGATCATCCTCGACGCGTCGCGCCCCGAGCGGATCTACACCGCGATCTCGGCCGCGGGTGCGTTCCGCTCGGACGATCACGGCACGAGCTGGACGCCGATCAACCAGGGCCTGCGGTCCGAGGGGATCCCGGACCCGGCAGCCGAGGTCGGCCACTGCGTCCACCGACTCGCCCTGCACCCCTCCCGCCCCGACACGCTGTTCATGCAGAAGCACTGGGACGTCATGCGCACCGACGACGCCGGTGCGACGTGGCGGGAGATCAGCGGCAACCTGCCGACGGACTTCGGGTTCGCCATCGACGTCCACGCCCACGAGCCCGACACCGTCTACGTCGTGCCGATCACGAGCGACTCCCACCACTTCCCGCTCGACGGGAGCCTGCAGGTGTGGCGCAGCCGAGCAGGCGGCGACGAGTGGGAGCCCCTCACCCGTGGCCTGCCGCAGAAGGACTGCTACGTCAACGTGCTCCGCGACGCCATGGCCGTGGACAGCCTCGACTCGTGCGGCGTCTACTTCGGCACCACCGGCGGCCAGGTCTACGCCTCGTCCGACTCCGGCGACAGCTGGGAGGCGATCGCCCGCGACCTCCCCGCCGTCCTGTCGGTGGAAGTCCAGACGTTGCCGTGATCGGCGGACCGCTCGAGACCGAGTCGACGAGCACGGTCCGCGTCGTGCTCCCCGCGCACCTGCGGGCGCTGGCCGGCGTCGGACGTGAGGTCACGGTGGACGTCGTCGGACCCGTGACCACGGCGAGTGTCCTGAACCGGGTCGAGGACGAGTACCCGATGCTGCGCGGCACCATCCGCGACCACGACACGCTCCGACGTCGGCCCTTCGTCCGCTACTTCGCCTGCGAGCAGGACCTCTCCCACGAGCCCGACGACGCAGCGCTGCCCGATCCGGTGGCGCGCGGTGCCGAACCGCTGCTCATCGTCGGTGCGATGGCCGGGGGATAGCACCGGGCGGACGATTACGGTCACCGCCGGCCCGGCGAAGGCGTCGCCGGCGAGCGTCCGTCCCAGCCGCGGTGGCACGCTGGAGCTGACGTGCTCGGTCCCTCCCCGAGCAGTGGCGGTGCGCCGCGGTGGGCCCGGTAGGGGTGGCGCCTCGTACGACGAGAGGTGATCGGTGTGGCCCACCAACCGATGACGCGGCCCGGCTCCGAGTCGGTCGCTCATGTTGACGAGCTCCCGCACCGGATGGTGTTCGTGGTCGCCGAGTCGCTCATCGCGATAGGCGGTGCGGCCGGAGCGGTCCAGCTGATGACCGGGACGTACGTCCCGCCGGTGGCGGACCTGGAACCGCTCGGCCTGTCGAGCTGGGTGCTGCCAGGGGTCTGGTTGTTCGCGTCCGTCGCGGTCCCCTCCGCAACGGCGGCGTGGCTGGCGTGGCGCCGCTCGCCCGCGGCACCGACCGCCGTACTCGTCGCGTCGGCACTCCTGCTGGTCGAGGTCACCGTGCAGATCCCCTTCGTCGGGCCGAGCGCGCTCCAGGCGGTGTTCGGGACGACGGCAGTCGTGCTCGCCTCCGTGGCCCTGCACGCCCGACGCAGCGGGTGGCGCAGGACTGTGACCTGACGACTCGGTCACGGCACCGGCCGGGAGCCGGTTGACGAATCTTGCCCTGGCGACAATAGTTAGGTGTGTGCCTAAGTATTACGAGGAGCTCGACGCCGTTCTGCGCGCGCTCGCGGACCCGACGCGACGGGCGGTCGTGGAACGGTTGGCGACGTCGCCCGCCGTCGTGTCCGAGCTCGCGGCACCGTTCGCGATGGCGTTGCCGTCCCTCATGCAGCACCTGCGCGTCCTCGAGGACGCCGGCGTCGTCACGTCGCAGAAGCACGGACGCGTCCGCACGGTGAGCCTGCGACCGGGCGCCCTCGACGTCCTGCACCTCTGGCTCGGCGACCAGCGCACCCCCGCAGAACGCCAGGCCGACCGGCTCGGCATCCACCTGACCCGTACCCGTTCGAAAGGGAACCTGACATGACCCGCGTCCGTATCGACCTGAACATCTCGCTGGACGGCTTCAGCGCGAACGACCAGACCCCGGAGAACCCGATGGGTGAGGACTGGGCACGGCTCGTCGATGCCTACGTCGCGACCCGCACGTTCCGGCAGCGGGTCTTCGGTGACACCAGCGGCGCCGGCACGACGGGCATCGACGACTCGTACGCCGCGGCGTACTTCGAGGGCGTCGGCGCCGAGATCATGGGTGCGGGGATGTTCGGCCTGCACTCGTTCCCCGACGATCCGGACTGGAAGGGCTGGTGGGGTGAGCACCCGCCCTTCGGGGCCCCCGTCTACGTCCTGACGCACACGGCGCCGCGTCCGTCGATCCCGATGCAGGGTGGAACGACCTTCCACTTCCGCAGCACCCCGATCGAGGAGGTGCTCGCCGAGGCGTCCCTGGCTGCAGGCGGCTTGGACGTGCGGGTCGGCGGTGGCGTCAGCACCGCGCGCGCCTTCCTGCGCGCGGGCCTGGTCGACCATCTGCACGTCGCGATCGCTCCCATCCTGCTCGACCGGGGCGACGCCTTCTGGGACGACCTGCGCGGCCTGGAGCTCACCCACAAGGCGACGACGGAAGTGGCCGAGAGCGGCACGATCCACGTCACCTTCACGCGATAGGAGACGCGCATGACGACGGAGCGCCGGCTGGCCCGCGCCGGGTTCACCCTGACCCGCGACTACCCCGTTCCCCTCGAGCAGGTGTGGGAGGCGTTCGCCAGGGAGGACCAGAAGCTGGCGTGGTTCGGCGCCGGCGACGGCTTCGAGCCGGGGGAGTGGGCCTTCGACTTCCGAGTCGGTGGACGCGACCTCGCCGAGGGGACGTTCCACGACGGACCCGTCTCCCGGTACGAGGCGACCTACACCGACATCGTCGAGCACGTCCGCATCGTCGCGACGTACGACATGTGGCTCGACGGCGTCCACATGTCGACGTCGATCGCGTCGTTCGAGTTCGAGCCGATCGACGACGGCACCCGGTTCACGCACGTCGAGGACGGCGTCTTCTTCGACCAGTTCTGGGCCGACGCGCCCAGACGCGAGGAGGGCAGCCGAGGCCTGCTCGATGCGCTGGGCGCCCACCTCGCCTAGCTCGCCGCGGCGATCGGTGGTCTGACGCTCAGCGTCGCGCGTAGCTGCCGAAGCCCTGCCAGTCGACGACGACGCACGGCTCGTCACCCACGATCCAGGCGTCATGACCCGGTGCCATGACCGCGACGTCCCCCGGGCCGTACTCGAGCGACTCGCCGTCGTCCATGACGACCTTCATGCGGCCCGAGACGAAGTAGCAGACGTGCGCCGCCTGGCAGCTGTCGGTGCCGGCGATCGGCTTGACGTGGTCCGACCACCGCCATCCGGGCAGGAACGTGGCCCGACCGACCGGGCCGCCGTCGATGGTGATCAGCTCGAGCTGACCCGTCCCGCCATCGAAGGTCCTGGTCTCCTCGGGTGTGTCGAGGCTCTTGCGAATGAGCTGGGGCATGGCGAACTCCTGTGTATGTGGTGGGGTTGCGATCTCGCCCGGTGCCGGACGAGCGTTCGGGATCGTCGACGCAGGACTCAGGGCGACGTCACGGGCGTGGACGGGGTGAGACCCCACTGCGCCCAGGAGCCGTCGAAGACGCGGACGTCGGTGCGGCCCAGGATCTTGGTGAGTGCGAACCAGGCGGTGCTGGCCCGGCCGCCGACCGTGCAGTACGTGATGATCGCCGCGTCGTCCGGGATGCCGAGCGACTCGACCGCCCGATGCACCTCGGCCTCGGTGCGGAACGTGCCGTCGTCGTGCACCAAGGACTCGAGCGGAAGCCGGACCGCCCTCGGGACGTGCCCCGACCGCCCACCGGGCTCCGACCCTCCCGAGGGCCAGAAGCGCTCGCCGGCGTACTCGGCGTCGGTGCGCACGTCGAGGATCGTCACGGACGGGTCGTCGATGGCGGCGAGGACGTCGTCCAGGCTCGCACGGATCTTCGGGAGCACCGCCGGCGTGCCGTAGACGACAGTTGCAGGTGCAGGCGGTGCGCTGCTCCACGTCCGTCCCTGCGTCGGCCAGGCGTCGCGCGGGCAGTCCAGGATGCGCACGTCGCGGTGTCCGAGGAGCGACAGCAGCCAGAGGCCCATCGCCGGCGCGTACCCGTAGAGCACGACTGTCGAGCCAGGGTCGATGCCGGTGGTCGCGCAGCGTCGCACGATCGTGTCCAGGTCGACAGGTGCGTACGTCGGTGTCTTGAAGTCGCGGTACACGTTCCAGAGCACGGCACCCGCGATGTGCCCGGCGTCGTACGCGGTCGCACTGACGTCGACCTCGACGACGCGGAGCAGCGGGTCGTCGAGGCGGCTGTGGAGCCAGTCCGCCGACACCAGGAGGTTGTCGAGCTGGGCGGTTCGGGTCTCGGTGGTGGCGGCGGGCAGGTTCATCGTGGTCCTCCTCGTGACTACTCCAGCTGGATCCACCCGAGCAGGTCCTCGCGCCCGACGGTCTCCAGCAGAGCGGGATGGTCAGTTCGCATGTGAGCCCGGATCGCGTCGATCACGCCGTCATCGCTGTCGCCGCGCGCCACGTATCCGCACTCGCACCGGATGGTTCTGGTCATTCGTGTTCTCCTCCATAGGTCTACGCGCCCGCTGTTGGCACAATGTTGGAGTGACCTTGGCGCCGCCGACCCCCATGCGGGTCCAGCTCTGCGGTCCCTTGGTCGTCGACGTCGACGGAAGGCGCATCGATGCGATGCTGCCCGGGCGCCAGGGTCGGATGCTGTTCGCCTATCTCGTGCTGCAGCGCCACCGCAGCGTCGGACGTGACGAGCTGGCGGACGCGCTGTGGCCCCACGATCCTCCTGAGACGGCCGAGCGGGGCCTCAATCCGTTGATCTCCAAGCTCCGCAGGTCGCTCGCCCCCGCATCGCTCGAGGGCCGGTCCAGCCTGCGCCTCCGACTGCCCGACGAGGTCTGGGTCGACGTCGAGGCCGCCGAGCAGGGAGCTCATCGAGCCGAGTCCCGGCTCGCACTCGGTCAGTGGGGAGCGGCGTGGGGCCCGGCACTCGTCGCGCTGTTCGTCTCCGAGCGCCCCTTCCTGCCCGACGACACGGCGGTCTGGATCGACGACCGACGCGCGGTCCTCGCGGCCCTCCGCCTCCGTGCCCTGGAGGCGTACGCCGCGGCAGCCCTCGGCCTGGGCAGCACGGAGCTCCCGGCGGCGGTTCGGGCCGGACGAGAGCTCGTGCGACTGGTCCCGCTGCGCGAGAGCGGCTACCAGATCCTCATGCAGGCGCTGGCCAGGCAGGGCAACGTCGCCGAGGGGCTGGCCGTCTACGCCGACCTGTGCCGCACGTTGCGGGACGAGCTCGGCGTGTCCCCGAGCGCCACCACCCAGCAGGTGTACGGCGAGCTCCTGCACGCGTAAGGGCGCACAGCGTTCGGTTCGTGGCATGCTGCCGCACCGGCGTGACGTGTCGCTCTCCCTCGAGCGCGCCTCGCGGCCCACGTCCGTCCTAGGGTCGAGCGTGTGAGCGCCCCCTCAGAGCCAGCCGACCCGTTGACCCGTTGGATCTCGTCGGAGAGGGCGTGGGAGACCCGTCTTCGCGGTCGCCCGGTGCTCTCCGACCCGCACATCAACAAGGGCACGGCCTTCACGGCGCAGGAGCGCTCCGACCTGGGGCTGGTCGGCCTGCTCCCACCTCGGGTGCTGACCATCGACCAGCAGGCCGATCAGGCCTACCACCAGTACCTGGCTCAGCCGACCGACCTGGCCAAGAACGTCTTCCTCACCGCGCTGCACGACCGCAACGAGGTGCTGTTCTTCCGGTTGCTCGGTGACCACCTGCCGGACATGCTCCCGATCGTCTACACGCCGACCGTCGGTGAGGCGATCCAGCGGTACAGCCACGAGTACCGGCGACCCCGCGGCGTCTACCTCTCGGTCGAGGACCCCGACGGGATCGAGCGCGCCCTGCGCGCCAGCGGCCGCGGCCCGGACGACGTCGACCTCATCATCGCCACCGACGCGGAGGGGATCCTGGGCATCGGGGACTGGGGCGTCGGCGGGATCGAGATCGCCGTCGGCAAGCTCAACGTCTACACCGCGGCTGCCGGGATCAGCCCGGCACGCACGCTCGCGGTCATGCTCGACGTCGGGACGAACCGCCAGGAGCTGCTCGACGACCCCCTCTACCTCGGGGTCTCCCACCCGAGGGTGGAACGCGAGGTGTACGACGACTTCATCGACCGTTACGTGACGACGACCACCCGACTCTTCCCGCACGCGCTCCTGCACTGGGAGGACCTCGGCACCAGCAACGCGCGACGGATCCTGCAGCGCTACCGGCCCACCACCCTCACGTTCAACGACGACATGCAGGGCACCGGTGCCGTCAACCTCGCGGCCGTGCTGTCGGCGTGCGCAGTCGGTGACACGCGCCTCGACGACCAGCGCGTCGTCGTATTCGGTTCGGGGACAGCAGGTATCGGCATCGCAGACCAGCTGCGAGATGCGATGCACGGCGCTGGGCTGCCCCGCGACGAGGCGACCCGGCGGTTCTGGTGCGTCGGGCGGCACGGGCTGCTCGCCGATGACCGCACCGACCTGCGCGACTTCCAGGAGCCGTACGCACGTCCTGCGGGAGAGGTCGCGGACTGGGAACGAGACGAGGCTCTCGGCGGGATCAGCCTGGCGGAGGTGGTCCGGCGGGTGCATCCGACGATCCTCATCGGAACGTCGGCGCAGCCGCGCACCTTCACCGAGGCTCTCGTCCGGGACATGGCCGACCACGTCGAGCGTCCGATCATCATGCCGATGTCGAACCCGACGAATCTCGCCGAGGCGGTCCCGTCCGACCTGCTCGCCTGGACCGACGGACGCGCCCTGATCGCCACCGGTAGCCCGTTCCCCCCGGTCGACTTCGCCGGCACGACCCACGAGATCGCGCAGGTCAACAACGCCCTGATCTTCCCTGGACTCGGGCTCGGCGTGATCGTGGCGCAGGCCAGCCGACTCACCGACGGGATGTTCCTCGCCGCGGCGCAGGCCGTCGCCGCGACGGTGGACCTCACGACACCGGGCGCGTCGCTGCTGCCTCAGGTCGAGCACCTGCGGGCGACGTCGGCGGTCGTGGCGGTGGCGGTCGCGAGGGCCGCCGTCCGCGACGGCGTCGCCGCGGCCGGGACCGAGGACCGGCTCGAGGAGCGGGTCCACGCAGCCATGTGGCAGCCCGAGTACCGCCCGGTGCGCGCCGTCTGACGTCGCTTCGCGGCGTCCGTCACCCGGACCCCGCTCGCCGTGTGATGCGCGTCTCTACATGGTTGCTCTCCGTCATCGGGTTGCTACTCAGCGCGCATCATCGGGGCTCGCGGTTCTACCGTCGGGGCGTCGATCCGGCATCGGCATCTGGTCGGTGCCCGCGTTTCCCTTGGGGGAGCCATGACGCTCGCGCGCCGCATCATCACGACCGCCGCTGTGACCTCACTCGCGACTTTCGCCCTCGTCGCACCGACCGCGCAGGCGAGCTCCGCACGGATCTCCGTGGGGCTCGGTGAGGCGCCCCAAACGGTCGCCGCGACCTACCCGTCGCTCGACGTGCCGGCCGACACGGACTTCATGGACGTCACGCTGCCGGCCGGATTCGACTGGGCCCCAGCCAATCTCGCGGACCCGCCGCCCGAGGTGAAGTGGTTCATCGAGAAGGCGGGCACGGTCGTCGGCCCGGTCGGCGACCCGGCTGCCCAGGACAAGGGAGACTTCGCCGGGTTCGGCACCACCGGATCGATCGACTTCTCGGAGCTGCCCACGGCGCCTCCGGTCGGAGCGGGATACACGCTGCGCCTCCACGCGGTGTGGCCGGATTCGGCGACGCTGGACCCCAACGACGTGGTCGACCTGCGGGTGCCGTTCGACGTGACGGCCGACGCCGGTGGTGGCGACGTCGCCTTCGACATGGCGTTCGGCAACGCGAGCACCGAGAGCCGCACGTTCGCGGCCACCACCGGAGGAGCGATCAACGGCGGCGACATCCTGCAGATCACCACCAACGGCGCCGAGCCGGCATGGGACTGGACCACCGGGCCCGACACCGACCACGCGTGGGCGACCCGTGCCCTCGTCGCCGGCGGCCTCGGCATCGGGACGGTCGACCCGATCGCCCCGACGCAGGCGCTGGACGGTCCGTTCTCCGTGAGCACGCCCGAGCCTGAGACCCTCCTCGTCGCCCTGCCCGACGTCGTCTACAGCGGAGCCACCACGGTCGCGCTCAAGGTGACGTCGAAGACCGTGCCGGCCACCGGCCCCGTCGTGACGACGTACGTCAACGTCGCCACGTCGTTCGCGACCGGGACGCCCAGGATCGTGATGACGGCCAAGCCGGTGCTGAGCGGCACCCCGCTGTTCGGCCGCACCCTCTCTGTCACCAAGGGCAGCTGGACGACGAGCGCTGTCGGCAGCTGGGGATCCGGACCGCTCGCTACGACGTACCAGTGGTTCCGCGGAAGTGCCGCGATCGCCGGCGCGACCGGTGCGACGCACCCGATCGTCGTCGCCGACATCGGCAAGTCCGTGTCCGTGCGGGTAGCCACCCGCTTCGTCGGCTACACCTCCGCCGGATACTCGGTGGTCGCCGGCGTGGTCTCGGCTGCGGCGGCACCGCGCCTGGTCAAGGCGCCGTACGTCGCCGGCACCCTCTCGGTCGGCCACAAGGTGTCCGTCCGTGCGGGCACCTGGTCGCCGGTGCCGACGGCCTACCGCTACCAGTGGCGCAAGGACGGCGTCGCGATCAAGGGTGCGACAGCCTCGACATACGCCCTCCCGACCGCGATGCGCGGGCACTACCTCACCTGCACCGTGGTCACCGTGAAGTCCGGGTACAAGTCCGGCGTCGCGACGACCGCGAAGGTCCGCATCAGGTAGCACCGCGGCATCGCCGGACCTCCCTCCGGCGACCCGCACAACAGCACCACCGCAGTGACCGGCGACAGCGCGTGACGTCGCCGGTCACTGCTCCGTCCGCAGCCCGGACATGCGTTGCACAACGTGATCGCGACCCCGATTTCTTGAGGAATACGAGAGGAATCCGGTGATCGGGGTCACCGGCTCGGTGCCCGTTCGGCCCACCTCCCTGCCGCGCGTGCGAACGCCCTGCCGAGGACCGTTGGCGTCGCCGACGGGGTCGCGGCCGGCACCACTCGTGCCGCGACGACCGAAGTCACCGGGAACGTTCGGAACTCGAGTCACGACAGGTGCTCGGGAGCGCTCACCGGGACAGCACGACGGATCCAGGGGGTCCAGATGAATCGCAAGCTGATCGCAGGAGTAGCCGCCGCTTCGCTGGTGTCGCTCGCCCTCGCGTCGGCCAGCAGCGCATCGGCTGCCGGCTCGCCACCTCCGGGATTCGTGACCTGGACGGCCGGCACCCCGGCCAGCCCCGGTACCCCGGCCGTTCCGGCCATGAGTCCCACCGACAGGACCAAGGTGCCGGACTACTACGGCACACCGAACTGGGTGAACAGTCCCCAGGCGCTCGCCGACGCCGTCGTGACCGTGGTCCGTGGCGTCGGCGACAGTACGGGCACAGGTGCTGCGGGTGTCGCGAACGTCGATCCCAAGACGGGCGCGATCAGCAACATCGACGTCAGCGACCCGGGCACCGGCTACACGGCCACCCCCACCATCCAGATCACTGCGCCGGGTATCACCCCGACGTCCGCCGCGAGCGCCACTGCGACGCTTTCGAACGGGGTGCTCACGAGCGTCTCGGTCGTCGAGCCCGGCTACGACTACACGCAGCCGCAGGCAGTCGCGCAGGGCGGAACCCCCACGGTCCCCGCCGTTCTGGTTGTCAGCGGAGGTGTCGACGTCCTGAAGATCGTCGACCCAGGCAGCGGCTACGCGACGCAGCCGACGGTCGAGTTCAGCAACCCCCAGATCCAGGGTGGCTCACTGGCCACCGGTGTCGCCGTCATGAACGGCTCCGGTGCCATCACCTCGGTCGAGGTCGTCGACCCAGGTAGCGGCTACACCTCGGCACCGACTGTCACTATCAAGGACGCCGACGTGGTCAACCCCACAGCGGCCGTTGTCACCGCGACCCTGAAGGTCACGCAGGTCGATGTGGCCCCCGACTCCGGTCTCCCGCCGGTGACCGGTGGCTCGGGCTACGACTCGGTGCCGAACATCGTGATCACCGACGCCGCCCCGGGTGGCCTCGGTACCGGAGCGACCGCGGAGGGGACGCTCGCCGCAAAGGGTGCCGTCACCGCCATCACGGTGAACGCCCACGGCTCCGGCTACATCACGCCGGGCATCAAGAAGTTCCAGGACACCCTCCCGGGCACCACGTCGACGACCAAGAACAACCTCGGCGCGTACATCCCGACGGCGGTCCCGGACACGACGACCTACCCCGGCACCGACTACTACGAGATCGGCGTCATCCAGTACCGGCACCGCTTCTCCAGCACCCTGCCGTCGGCCGGGACCCTCCTGCGTGGCTACGTCCAGCTGTCGACCTCGGTCGTCCCCGGACTGCACGTCGCGCTCTCCAACGCCAACCTCGACCCGAACGGTGCGAGCTCGCCGACCCTCTACTTCGGTGTCGACGAGCCCAGCTACCTCGGTCCGACGGTCGTCGCGACCAAGGACCGTCCGGTCCGCATCCTGTTCCGCAACCTGCTCCCCACCGGGACCGGCGGCGACCTGTTCCTGCCCGTGGACACGACCCTCATGGGCAGTGGCCCCGGCGACAAGGCGATGAAGCTGGACGCCAACAACGTCCCCATGGACATGACTGCCGACCAGGGCACCGTGACCGACGGCATCCGCAACCCGTACTGCAACCAGGACCCCAAGCCGGTCACCTGCTACACGGAGAACCGGTCCACCATCCACATGCACGGTGGCGTCACGCCGTGGATCAGCGACGGAACGCCGCACCAGTGGGTGACCCCCGCCGGTGAGTCGACCGACTACCCCAAGGGCGTCAGCGTCCGCAACGTCCCCGACATGCCCGACCCGGGCCCGGGTGCGATGACGTTCTTCTACACCAACCAGCAGAGCGCGCGTCTCATGTTCTTCCACGACCACTCGTGGGGGCTCACCCGCCTCAACGTCTACGCGGGCGAGGTGGCTGGTTACCTGCTGACCGACGCGACCGAGCAGAAGCTCATCGGCAGCGGCGGCGCCCTCGAGGGTATGGGGGTCGGCCAGGAGCTCGTCGTCCAGGACAAGACCTTCGTCCCGGACACCGCGACCGTGCGGAAGAACGACCCGACCTGGAACTTCGCCAAGTGGGGCAGCGAAGGCAGCCTCTGGCAGCCGCACGTGTACATGCCGGCGCAGATGCCGCAGTCCCCGACGGGCCTGAGCAGCTACGGGCGCTGGATGTACGGTCCGTGGTTCTGGCCGCCGAACGTGTCGAAGTACCCGCCGATCGCCAACCCGTACTACGACCCGAACTGCGACCCGGACACGGCCGACTTCTGCGAGCCGAGCGTGATCCCGTCGACCCCGAACGTGTCGGTCGGCATGGAGGCCTTCCAGGACACCCCGATCGTCAATGGTGTGGCCTACCCCACCACGACGGTGGACCCGAAGGCGTACCGCTACCGCATCCTCAACGGCTCTGACGACCGCTTCTGGAACCTCCAGTGGTACGTCGCCGACCCGACCACCGGCACGATGAGCGAGGTCGCACTCGACCCGCAGACCCTTGCCGCCGCGCAGGAGGACCCGAACGTGGTGCCGCAGGTCGACACCACCAAGAGCCCGGCCGGTCCGAGCTGGATCCAGATCGGGAACGAGGGCGGCTTCCTGCCGACCCCGACCGTGATCCCCAACCAGCAGACCACCTGGATCACCGACCCGACGCGTTTCGACGTGGGTAACGTCGACAAGCACTCGCTGCTGATCGCCCCGGCAGAGCGCGCCGACGTCGTCGTCGACTTCTCGCAGTACCGCGGGAAGACACTCATCCTGTACAACGACGCCCCTGCCGCGTTCCCTGCCCGCCAGGCGAACATGGACTACTACACCGGTGGCCCGGACATGACCGGGAGCGGTGGCGCCCCCACCACGCTGCCCGGATACGGCCCCAACACCCGCACCATGATGCAGGTCAAGGTCAGCACGGCGACCCCGGCCGTCGCGTTCGACCGCCCCGGCACGACGTCTGACCGGCTGGGCACCCTCATGGCGGCGTTCGCGCACCACCTCGACGCCAACGGCAAGCCGGCCGGCGTCTTCGAGTCCGGGTCCGACCCGATCATCGTCGGGCAGGCCGCCTACAACACGGCGTACGGCACGTCGTTCACCGCGACCGGATACTGCAACACCTTGGAGCTCAAGGTGCAGCCGGCCAAGTGCGACGGCATGGCTCGCATCGCCCAGCAGGGCGGCGATCCGTTCACCTTCGACACATTGTCCGGGAACAGACTGGCGATCCCACTGGAACCGAAGGCTCTGCACGACGAGATGAACTCGGCGACGGAGGACGAGTACGGCCGCATGACCGCGAACCTGGGCCTCGAGGCTCAAGGAGCGACACCCTTGCAGCAGAACATCGTCCTGTACCCGTTCTCGAACCCCGCCACGGAGCTTCTCGACGGCACCAACGAGCCGAGCAGCCTCAACGTCACGCCGATCTCGACGTCGACGGACGGGACACAGATCTGGAAGATCACGCACAACGGCGTCGACACCCACCCGCTGCACTTCCACCTGTTCAACGTGCAGGTGCTCAACAGGGTGACGTGGGACAACATCCTCATCCCGCCGGATCCCAACGAGCTGGGGTGGAAGGAGACGCTGCGCACGAGTCCGCTCGAGGACACGATCGTCGCGCTGCGTCCGATCCTGCCGACGATGCCGTTCGGCCTCCCGGACAGCGTCCGCGCGCTCAACCCGGCCATGCCGGTGGGTGCTGTGGGTGACCTGAACGGGACGTTCAACGGGCAGGAAGCCGGGTTCAACAACACCGACCCGGCCGGCAACCCGATGACGACGCCGATCGCCAACGACATGACCAACTTCGGCTGGGAGTACGTGTGGCACTGCCACATGCTCAGCCACGAGGAGATGGACATGATGCGGCCGATGTCCGTGACCGCGCCTCGGGCGCTTGCCGTGGCTCCCGTGGTGACCCTCACCAAGGGTACGGGGACGACCGTCAACATCGCCTGGACCGACGGGACGCCGATCAGCATGCTCGACCCGGCGACGTGGACGGTCAACAAGGCACAGGCCGAGATCGGCTACACCATCCAGCGGGCTCCCATCACCGCAGCCGGTGGTGTGGGCACGTGGGCCGACCTCTCGACCGCGCTCGCCAACCAGACGTCGTCGAGCGACACGACCGCAGGAGCGGTGAAGTGGTTCTACCGCGTCATCGCGTTCAACGCGGCAGGGCAGAGCATCTCCAGCGCGAAGACGTCCGCCGACCTGCCCACGGCACCCACCGGTGTCACAACGGCGTCCGGCAACGCGCGCATCTCCCTGAGCTGGACCGCGCCGTCGAGCAACGGCGGAGCGGCCATCACCGGCTACGCGATCCAGCGCAGCGTCGACAACGGCACCAGCTGGACCACCGTCTCGGCCAACACCGCGTCGACCGCCACCACGGGGATCGTCACCGGCCTGACCAACGGCACCAGCTACGTGTTCCGCGTCGCCGGCATCAACGCGGCAGGAACCGGCCCCTGGTCGGTCCAGTCCGCGGCGGTCGTGCCCGACGTCCTCCCGGCAGCGCCGACCGGCGTCACCGGGACGGCGGGCGCGGCACAGGTGACCCTGTACTGGACGGCTCCGGCCGCCAACGGCGGCTCGGCGGTCTCGTCGTACGCCATCCAGCAGAGCACCAACAACGGCACGACATGGACGGTCGCAGTCGCCTCGACCGGCAGCACCGCGGTGACCAAGGTCGTCACGGGTCTGACCAACGGGACTGCGTACGTGTTCCGCGTCGCGGCCATCAACGCCGGAGGCACCGGTGCCTACTCCGCCGCCTCGGCGGCGCTGACGCCGAAGGCAGCCACGACGGCTCCGAGCACACCCGCCGCTCCGACAGGCGTGGCCGGTGCGACCGGCTCGAAGTCCATCACGGTGAGCTGGGTGGCTCCTGCCAACGGCGGCTCGGCGATCACCGGCTACCTCCTGCAGTGGACGTCGAACGGCGGTACGAGCTACACGACCGTCGCCGGCACCAACCCCGGGACGGCAGTCACGAAGACCGTCACCGGGCTCACGGCAGGAACCGTGTACCGGTTCCACGTCGCCGCGATCAACGCGATCGGGACGAGCGCCTACTCGGCCCTGTCGTCGAACGTGACGGCGAGGTAGTGCACGGCCCTCGCCGCTGAGGCGAGCGGACGGAGTGTCCGGCGGGAGCCCCCTGGCCCGCCGGACACTCTCGTGCGCCCGACGTCGACCGCGCCTCCGCGACCGACCGTGGTTGCCCGGATTCGACCCAGATGCGTCCCGTGGCGCGACTCGGACCCGGCGCCTTCCTAGGCTCGTGGCGAGAGGGAGGCGCAACGCGTGGACGACGTCATGGCCCACCTCACCGGGACGCACCCGCAACGTGGCACGGGCGCCGCAGCGCACGGGCCCGACGTCGTCGTGGCGCTCCGTGCGGCGCTCGACGACGGTGCGGTGCGCAGGCTGCTCGACAACGTCAGCGACGCCGTCCTCGTCTACACCGTCGACGGCATCGTGGTCTGGGCCTCTGAGGCGCTGCATCGCGAGTTCGGGTATGCCGTGGACGAGGTGATCGGCACGCCGCTCCGGCTCGCCCACCCCGACGACCGGGCGACCGCAACCCGTGCGGTCACGGAGGCGGCGATCGAGGGACGGAACGAGGTGACGGTGCGCCTGCGGCTCGACCCGTCCGTGGGGGAGCAGCGCTGGGCCGACCTCACGTCCCGCTTCGTCCGCGGTGACGACGGCGGTGTCCAGTACGCCGTGGCGCTGCTCCGCGACGTCACGAGCATGGTCAGGGCCGAGACGCACTACCGGCTGCTCGCGGAGAACGCGTCCGACGTCGTGTTCGAGATGGGCCTCGACGGTCGGGTGCTGTGGGTGTCCCCGTCGGTCGAGCGCGTCCTCGGGTGGCGACCCGACGACATCATCGGGCGCGACGCGACCGAGCTCACGCACCGCGACGACGTTGCGGCGGTGCGACGCGCGCGCGACCTCGATCGCGGGGTGGTACTCACGTGACGCAGTTCCGGTTCCGCCGCGGCGACGACCGACACCGACACCGACAGCGACACCGACAGCGACGGCGACTACGTCTGGGTCTCCGGCGTGAGCCACGACGTCCACGACTCCGGCGGTCGACTCGTCTCGCGCGTGGTCATCTTCAACCTGGAGCCCGAGGAGCTGCGGCTCGAGCGTGCCGAGCGCCGCGCCGACCGGGCACGCATGCGCGCCGTGCTCGACTCCGAGCTCGACCCGCGCGTGGTGCTCGAGCCGGTACGGGATCGGTCCGGCAGCATCGTCGACTTCCTGCACGTCGACGTGAACCGAGCCGCGGCCGACTGGCACGGTGTCCGTGTCGCCGAAGTGGTGGGGGAGTCCATGTCGGCGCTCTTCCCCGCGCCGATGCGCGACCAGCTGGTCGCGGCCTACGTCGGCGTGGTCGAGACGGGCGTGCCGCTCGTGCTCGACGAGACCCCGATGACGCAGCTGCAGGGCGACGGCGAGCAGCGCTGGTTCGACGTACGTGCCACGAGGATCGAGGGCGGGCTCACCGTGTCATGGCGTGATGTCACGGACCGCCACGTCGCCGCCGCCGCGGTCGCGGCGTCGGAGGAGCGCTATCGGCTGCTCGCGCTGAACGTGCAGGAGGTCGTCCTCCACGTCGTCGAGGACCGGATCCGTTGGGCGTCGCCGTCGCTCACCGAGGTTCTGGGCTGGTCCCCGGAGGAGTGGATCGGTCGTCGTACCGCCGAGGTGATCCACCCGGAGGACCTGACCGACGTCGGCTCGTGGGTCCTGCCGACGTCGGTCCCGTCGCGTGTCATCCGGGCTCGGGTGCGCTCCTCGAACGGGGTGTTCCACTGGGCGCAGGGGCAGGCGGGTCGCTTCCTCGACGCGCGGGGAGCCCCGCAGGGGACCATCGTGTCGTTCCGCCTCGTCGACGCCGAGGTCGCGGCCGAGGAGGTGCTGCTCGAGCGTGCCCAGCACGACGACCTCACCGGGCTCCTCAACCGTGCGGAGATGACGGCCCAGCTCTCCGCCCGCCTCCGCGAACGGCGCACCGACGGACTCGGTCTCGCCGTCGCCTTCTGCGACCTGGACGGCTTCAAGGACGTCAACGACTCCCGGGGCCACGCCGTCGGCGACGAGGTCCTGCGCGTGGTCGCAGGGCGCGTGACCGCCGGCGTCCGCCGCGACGACCTCGTCGGCCGGTTCGGCGGCGACGAGATGCTCGTGGTGCTCGACGGCGTGCCCGACCTGGCGACTGCGGTGGGCATCGCGGACAAGCTGAGGCTGCGGACGGCGGTGCCCATCGCGCTCTCGAGCGACCGGATCCAGGTGACGCTCAGCGTCGGCGTCGCGCTGGCGCGCTCCGCCGAGAGCTTCGACCAGCTCGTCGCCCGCGCCGACGACGCGATGTTCGCGGCGAAGCGCAGCGGTCGCAACCGGGTCGTCGCCGCTCCCGCCGACACGGGTGCACAGCCCGGCTGACCTGCGACGACATCGGATGCAACCCACTCCGCGCGGAACCTCGTCCGCTGTTCGGACGAGGACCGTTCGTCGGACGGCGTCCGCACGCTCAAGCGCCTACCGTCGGAAGCCGACACCCCAGACGGGAGACGTGCGGGAATCGGCCCTGCGTCAGGAGGGAGGCGCCGTGGCGAAGCCGCGTCCGAGCCGCGCCTCCGTGGCGGTCGCCCTCGACGTCCTCATCTTCGTGATCGCCATGGTCGTCGCCCTGCCCTTCGTGCTGCGCTGGCTGACCGGACCCCCGCAGGTGACGTGGACCGCGGTCGTGGCGATCGCGACCATCGTCGTGATGTCGCGGTTCCCGCTCGTCATCCCGCACCGTGCCGACGACATCGTCATCGGCTTCGAGACGGCCGTCCTCGTGTTCCTGGTGGTCGTCGAGGACCCGCTGTCGGCCTTCGCGCTGTGGTTCCTCGGGACGACGATCGCGAACGCCACGCAGAAGAAGGTGTGGCGCACGCGGCTGTTCAACATCGGCCTCACCGTCCTCGGCGGTGCCATCTTCGTCGGGATCACCGAGGTCCTGCGCCCGGAGGACCTGGACAGCTGGCAGATGCTGCTCGCGGTGATGGTCGCGTGCGCCGTGTACTTCACGTTCGACCTGGTCGTGACGGCCGGCTCGATCGCGTTCGAGGACGGGTCGCGGATCACCGACGTGCTCCAGTGGCGATCGGTGCCGCTCGGCCTCGCGAGCTTCGTGAGCGTCGACACCCTCGGCTACCTCGCCGCGCTGCTGCTCCTCGACCTCCCGCAGTGGACCCTGCTCCTGCTGCTCGTGCCGATCGGGACGATCCTGGTCGCCGTGCGCTCGGTGAGCGAGACCCGGCTCGCCCAGCACCGTCTCACCGGCCTGCTCGAGACCGCCACCGAGGCGCCGGACTGGACCGACGACGAGCAGATCGAGACGTCGTTGCTCGCGCACGTGGAGCGCACCCTGCGCAACACCAAGGCCCACCTGCGCGACGAGCCGCCGGGCACCGGCGAGATCGGTGCGCCGATCGAGGTCGAGGGTCAGCCCACGCGCCACCTCGTCGTGGCGCACCACTCGACGAGCCGACCGTTCGACGACCACGACCGCGCCGCGCTCGAGGTGCTCAAGGCCGTCGGTGTCTCGGCGTACAACCGCCGCCGACTCAGCGACGAGATGACCTACCTCGCCCGGCACGACGCCCTCACCGGGCTCGCCAACCGCGGCGTCTTCACCGACCGGCTCAGCCAGGCGCTCGAGCGGCGGGCCGCTCGCGGTCTCGTGGCTGTGCTCTACTGCGACCTCGACGGGTTCAAGGAGGTCAACGACCTCATGGGCCACCGCGTGGGCGACCACCTGCTGGCCCTGGCGGCCGAACGCATCATGGACTGCATCCGCGAGCAGGACATCGCCGCGCGTCTCGGCGGCGACGAGTTCGGCATCCTGCTCGACGACATCACCGACGAGGAGCAGGCGCACGCGGTCGCCCAGCGCGTGCTCGAGGTGCTCGGCCAGCCGATCAAGGCCGGCGACCACCACATCCGGGTGCGCGTCTCGGTCGGCATCGCGTTCAACCGCGACTCGAACGACACCGCCGAGGTGCTCATCAACAGCGCCGACACCGCGATGTACGCCGCCAAGGCGCGCGGCAAGGGTCGCGTCGAGCAGTTCCACCCCGAGATGCGCGCCGCCGAGCTGGACCGTCTCGAGCTCGAGGGGGCGCTGCGCGAGGCGGTGCGCGAGGGCGCCATCACGTTGCAGTACCAGCCGGTCGTCGACCTCAACACCGGTGCGATCGACGGCTTCGAGGCACTGGCCCGCTGGCACCACCCCGTGCTCGGTCAGGTGCCACCCGACGTCTTCATCGCGGCCGCGGAGCGGATCGGCCTCATCCGTCAGCTCGGTATCCAGATCCTCGAGCTCGCCCACCTGGGTGGTCGAGCGATCGCCGACTCGTGCGGCCGGCCGATCTCGCTGGGCGTCAACCTGTCCGCGCTGCAGGTGACGGACGTGACCCTCGTCGACCGGGTGCAGGAGCTGCTGCACCATCACCCGGAGGTGCGACTGATCCTGGAGCTCACCGAGGGCGTGCTGCTGAGCAACGATCCGGCCACCGTGGCCGCGATCGGCGCGCTCAAGGGCACCGGGGCGCGGCTCGCCATCGACGACTTCGGCGTCGGCTACTCCTCGGTCGGCTACCTGCACCGTCTGCCGGTGGACATCCTCAAGATCGACAAGCTCTTCGTGGCCGAGCTGAGCAACCCGCGGTCGCGCGCACTGGTCGAGGGCGTCGTCTCGATGGCCCGCGCCATGGATCTTCGTGTCGTCACCGAGGGCGTCGAGGAGTGGAGCAGCGCGCGGTCGCTGCGCGACCTGCACTGCGACCTCGCCCAGGGCTACCTGTTCTCACGTCCGGTCGACCTCGACGTCGCCATCGGGCTCGCGATCGAGGGCCGCGTGGACATCTCGCCGATGTCGGCCGAGGTTCCCGTCGGCGCGCTCTGAGCGGCGTTCAGGCGCTCGCCGTCTCCAACGCGGTCGACATCGCGCTCAGGTGCTCGGGTGTCGAGCCGCAGCACGCGCCGATGAGGTCGACGCCGAGCGCACGCAGCGTGGCGGCATGCGCGGCCATCCGCTCGGGCGGAGCGTCGTACTCGAAGTGGTCGCCGACGAGGTGCGGCAGCCCTGCGTTGGACTGCGCCACGAGCAGCATGCCGTCAGGTCGGGCTGCGGCCATCTGCTCCATGACCGCCTCCATCTCCTCGGGCCCGCGACCGCAGTTGGCGCCGACGGCCGCGACACCGAGGTCGGCGAGCGCCGTCACGGCCGCCGCCGGCGTCACGCCCATCATCGTGCGCAGGTGGGTGTCGAAGCTCAGGGTCACGACCACGGGGAGCTCGGGGGCGACGGCCTGGGCGGCGCGCACGGCTGCCTCGACCTCGCCGAGGTCGCTCATCGTCTCGATGAGCACGAGGTCGATTCCGCCGTCGACCAGTCCCTGCACCTGCTCCTCGAAGCACGCCTGGGCCTCGGCCGGACTCATCGTGCCGAGCGGCTCGAGCAGCTCGCCCGTCGGGCCGAGGTCACCGGCGACCAGGGCGCCGTAGGGGCGGGCCGTCTCGCGAGCGATGCGGGCACCCTCGCGGTTGAGCTCGAGCACCTGCTCGCCGAGGCCCTGCAGCTCCAGGCGCGGGCGGGTGCCGCCGAACGTGTTGGTGGTGATGACCCGTGCGCCGGCGTCGAGGTAGGCGCGGTGGATGGCCGCGACGTCATCGGGCCGGTCGACGTTCCAGGACTCGCTCGCGGCCCCGTCCGTGAGCCCCGCCGACTGCAGCATCGTGCCCATGGCCCCGTCGAGGACGACGTAGGGCGACTCGGACACGAGGTCGATGAGGCTGGGCATGCGCACATCCTAGGCCCGCCTGCTCACGCCGGTTGTGTCAGCAGGATGACGCAACCGCTTCCGCACGGTCGCGCGCGGCGCCGTGGATCGCCCCTACCGTCGACGTGAGGGCAGCCTGGGGACGCGGCCGTCGCGCGCGGGCCAGGGTCACGGGGGTGACGCCATGAGCGCTGAGACGTACGCCGAGCGATCCGCGCGCGAGCGGGGCAACCTGCGCCGCGAGCTGCGCAGGTTCGACACGATCTTCTTCCTCATCTCCGCGATGGTCGTCGTCGACACCATCGGTGCCATCGCGATCGGTGGCGCGCAGGCGTTCACCTGGCTCTCGTGCTGTTCCTGTTCTTCTTCGTGCCGTCGGCGCTCGCCAGCGCCGAGCTCGGCTCGGCGCTGCCCGAGGAGGGCGGTGCCTACGTCTGGGTGCGGCGCTCTTTCGGCCGGTTCGCGGCGGGCGTCACCTCGCTCCTCTACTGGGCCGGTACGCCGATGTGGCTGGGCGGTTCGGTCACCGTCGTGGCCATCGCCGTCTGGGGCCGCTTCTTCGGCGAGCTGAGCCGACCGGGGATGTTCCTCTTCGGCACCGTGTTCATCGTGGTCGCCACGGTCGGGGCGATCGTGCCGCTCCATGTCGGCAAGTGGGTGCCGACGACCGGAGCCATCGGGCAGATCGCCCTGCTCGTGTTCTTCACCGTCAGCGTCGCGATCTACGGCGGCCGTCACGGCATCCACGGCATCACCGCGGGTGACTTCGCACCGTCCTACCTCGTCTTCATCGCGATCGTGCCGATCCTGCTGTACTCGTTCGTCGGGATCGAGCTGCCCACCTCGGCGGCCGAGGAGATGGTCGATCCGCGGCGCGACATCCCCTACGCCATCGGCCGTGCCGGCGTCGGCCAGCTGCTCATGTACGGGATCCCGATCCTCGCGGTGCTGCTCGTGCTGCCCCCGAGCCAGGTGACCTCGTTGCACGGTCTCATCGACGCCATGAAGACGGTGTTCACCGTCTACGGCGGGACGACGGCGCCCGACGGGTCCGCCGAGCTCACCGGGGCCGGAGCCGTGGTCGGCTCCGGGTGCGCGCTCGTGTTCATCTGGGTCCTCGCGGCGAGCGGCTCGGCCTGGACGATCGGTGCGGGTCGCGCGCAGGCCGCCGCGTGTCTCGAGGGTGCCGGGCCCGCCTGGTTCGGCCACATCTCGCCGCGCACCGGTGTCCCGGTGCGCATGGGCCTCGTGTCCGGCGCGCTCGCCCTCGGCATGATGATCGTCGACCTGGTCGTCACGGGTGCGGACGGACAGCGCTACTTCTCCGCGGCCCTGACCCTCGCCGTGAGCCTGATCGTGCTCGCCTACCTGTTCATCTTCCCGACGTTCGTCGCGCTGCGGATCAAGGAACCCGACCTCGAGCGCCCGTTCCGCGTGCCCGGCGGCAACGCCGTCGCCTGGCTGATCACGCTCGTCGCCACGGGGTGGGCCCTCCTCGCAGCGGTGTGCCTCCTCTGGCCTGGCTTCGCGACACCCGATCCCGACGCCGCGCTGCCGGCCGGCTTCGCCGGTGACAGGGCGGGGTTCGAGCTTCTCGTGCTCGGCCCGATCATCGTGCTCCTACTGGTCCACTCCGTCTTCTACGTCGTGCACGATCGTCGTCACCGGGCGCAACTGGCCGACGTCACCGTGCGGCTTCCCGACCAGCCGTCGACCGGGCAGCCGGCGGACGCGGTCGCCGACCTGTCACGCCCGCGCGAACCCGACGCGGTGTGAGCCGACCGGCCGCGGTGGGCAGCGCGGCGCAACGTCCCTAGGGTGACGCTGTGAGCGACCTCAACCTGACCGCAGAGGAAGTCCGGCTCCGCGAGGCGCGCGAGGGGGTCCCCTGGCGGCGTTGGGGTCCCTACCTCAGCGAGCGGCAGTGGGGCACCGTCCGCGAGGACTACAGCGACGACGGCGACGCGTGGTCGTACTTCACCCACGACCAGGCGCGCTCGCGCGCCTACCGCTGGGGCGAGGACGGCATGGCGGGAGTCTGCGACGACAAGGGACTCGTGTGCCTCGCCCTCGCGCTGTGGAACGGCAACGACCCGATCCTCAAGGAGCGGCTGTTCGGCCTCACGAACGCCGAGGGCAACCACGGCGAGGACGTGAAGGAGTACTACTTCTACGTCGACAACACCCCGACCCACTCGTGGATGCGCTGGCGCTACAAGTACCCGCAGGCCGCGTATCCGTACGAGGACATCGTCACGACCAACGCCGAACGCGGGTTCGGCGACCTCGAGTACGAGCTGCTCGACACCGGGGTCTTCGACGACGACCGCTACTTCGACGTCGAGGTCGACTACGCGAAGGGCGGCCCCGACGACCTCGTCATGCGCGTGACCGTCCGCAATCGCGGCGACGTCGCGGCACCCATCGACGTCGTCCCGACGCTGTGGTTCCGCAACACGTGGTCCTGGGGCGAGCGCACCCCCAAGCCGGTCGTGGAGGCCGCGACCGGGGTCACGAAGGCTGTGCGCGTGCACCACTCGAAGGTCGGCGACTACTGGCTGCACGTCCCGTCGGACGCGTCCCTGCTGTTCACCGAGAACGAGACCAACACCGAGCGGGTCTTCGGCACACCGAACGCCACCCCGTACGTCAAGGACGGCATCGACGCGCGCCGTCGTCCACGGGAAGCACGACGCCGTGAACGCGTCGTCGGGCACGAAGGTCGGGGTGCACCTGCACGCCGAGGTGCCCGCCGGCGGCGCGGTCAGCTGGACGTTGCGGCTCGACCAGGTCGAGCCCGGCGGTGTCGACCGGTTCGGCGTCGACCTCGTCGCTGCTGGACTCGCGACTGGTCGAGGCGGACGAGTTCTACGCCGCGATCACACCGTCGTCGCTCGACGACGACACCGCCTCGGTGATGCGCCAGGCGCTCGCCGGCATGCTGTGGACCAAGCAGCACTACTACTTCGACCTCGACCTGTGGCTGCGCGAGCACCAGGCCCACCCGCTTCGTGCGCCGTCGCACCCCGCGGCGCGCAACGCCCAGTGGTTCCACATGCTCAACGACGACATCATCTCGATGCCGGACAAGTGGGAGTACCCCTGGTACGCCGCGTGGGACCTCGCGTTCCACACGGTCGCGCTCGCGATGGTCGACCCGGACTTCGCCAAGAGCCAGCTCGACCTGATGCTCTCCTCGCCCTACCTGCACCCCACCGGGCAGATCCCGGCGTACGAGTGGAACTTCAGCGACGTCAACCCACCGGTGCACGCGTGGGCGCTGTCACTCGTCTACGGGCTCGAGCGCGAGATGGCCGGCACAGGCGGCGAGCTGGTGCGTGTGCAGGACGTCGACTTCCTCGCCGAGGCGTTCGGGAAGCTGCTGCTCAACTTCACCTGGTGGGTGAACCGCAAGGACCCGAGCGGGCGCAACGTCTTCCAGGGCGGCTTCCTCGGTCTCGACAACATCGGGGTGTTCGACCGCAGCCAGGGCATCCCGTCCGGTGGCACGCTCGAGCAGTCCGACGGCACGGCCTGGATGGCGTTCTTCAGCCAGAACATGCTCGAGCTGGCGATCGCGCTGTCGGAGAGCGATCCGGCGTACGAGGGCTTCATCGTGAAGTTCGTGCACCACTGGTTCCAGATCGCGATGGCGATGGACCCGCTCGGCGAGCACCCCGACGAGATGTGGGACGAGGAGGACGGCTTCTTCTACGACGTCCTGCGCCTGCCCGGACGGCAGCGGGCGGCGCATCAAGGTTCGCTCGCTGGTCGGCCTGCTGCCGCTCTGCGCGACGTCCGTCGTACCCGCCCACGTCCTCGAGCGGTTCCCGGAGGTGTCCGCGCAGATCCGCGGCTACCTCGACCGCAACGCCGATCTGCTCGGTGGCATCCACGACCCGCGCGTCCCCGGTGCGCACGGCCGCCGCCTGCTCGCCCTGGTCAACGAGGACAAGCTGCGTCGCATCCTCACGTCGCATGCTCGACGAGGAGCGGTTCCTCGGCGCGCACGGCATCCGCTCCGTGTCGAAGTGGCACGAGGAGCACCCGTACACGCTCGAGCTGGACGGCAACGACTACACCGTGCGCTACGAGCCGGCCGAGTCCGACAGCGGCATGTTCGGCGGCAACTCCAACTGGCGCGGCCCGGTGTGGTTCCCGGTCAACGTCCTGCTCGTGCGCGCGCTCCTGCAGTTCTACCTCTACTACGGCGACGACTTCCGCATCGAGTGCCCGACCGGGTCCGGCAACGAGATGAACCTCTACGAGGTCGCGGAGGAGCTCAGCCGCCGCCTGGTCTCGACGTTCACGCGCGACGAGGACGGTCGTCGTCCGGTCTACGGCGACACCGAGAAGTTCCAGGACGACCCGACGTGGGGCGACAACATCCTGTTCCACGAGTACTTCCACGGTGACAACGGCGCCGGCATCGGCGCCTCGCACCAGACCGGATGGACCGGCGTCGTCGCGCGGCTGGCGCAGCTGTTCGCGAGCACCGACGCGGAGAGCGTGCTCGACGGCGCGGTGCGACCGTTCACCGTCCCGTACCGCCGCCTGGTCGACGCGCCGTTGGCCGACGGCGAGAGTCCGAGGGATGCCCGATGACGCGCGTCGCGGTGACGGGGGGAACGGGGAAGCTGGGCCGCGTCGTCGTGGATCACCTTCGCGAGAACGGTTACGACGTCGAGGTCCTCGACCAGAGGTTTCCCCCGGGTGGCGACACCCCCGTAACGCGGGTCGACCTCACGGACTACGGACAGGTCCTCGGCGCGTTCACCGGCGTCGACGACCGCTACGGCTCGCTCGACGCTGTCGTGCACCTGGCAGCCGTCCCCGCGCCGGGCCTCGCCCCGAACGCAGCCACGTTCGCCAACAACGTGCTGAGCACCTACAACGTCTTCGAGGCGTGTCGGGTCGCGGGGATCCGCCGTGTCGTGTGGGCGTCGAGCGAGACCGTGCTCGGGCTCCCCTTCGACACGCCGCCGCCCTACGTCCCGATCGACGAGGACTACCGCGTGCGTCCGGAGTCGGCCTACTCCCTCGGCAAAGCGGTCGACGAGGAGCTGGCCCACCACTTCTGCCGCTGGGACCCGTCCCTGCGGATCGTGGGCCTGCGGTTCTCCAACGTCATGTACCCCGAGGAGTACGCAGAGTTCCCGTCGTACGACGACGACCCGCACCTGCGCAGGTGGAACCTGTGGGGCTACATCGACGCGCGAGACGGCGCGCAGGCCGTGCGGCTGGCCCTCGAGACCGACGCCACCGGCTACGACGTGTTCATCATCGCCAACGCAGACACCTGCATGTCGACGCCGAGCATGGACCTGGTCGCGCAGGTGTTCCCCGACGTCGAGGTGCGTCGCCGCGTCGAGGGCACGCAGACGCTGCTCAGCATCGAGAAGGCCCGCCGCGTCCTCGGCTACGAGCCGCGCCACTCCTGGCGCGACGAGCCCGGGCCGCCGTCGACTCCCTGACACTGCCCCGGGGGCGTACTGTCACAGGTCACGGAGCCGTTCAGGCTTCCCGGCTCGAGGAGCCACCCATGGCCGACAAGTCACCGCGCCAGCACATGCAGAAGAAGGCCTCCGGCAAGTCCATCAAGGAGAAGCGCCTCGAGAAGAAGGCGAAGTCCGGCAACGCACCCATCGTGCCGACGAAGAACTCCTGACCGACCGCGGGCGGCGCGCCAGGTCCGAGGTCAGCCGATCTCGATGCTCGTGATCGCGTAGACGCTGCCCTCGGGGGCGGGGCGCACGTCGCCGAGCTCGAGGTGCACCACCGACGACGTCTCTGCGAGGCCGTGCCGGGCGGCGAGGGCCAACGCCTGCGGATTGTCCGTGGGAACGTCCAGCGAGATCGTGTGCCCGAGCACCATGCGCGACAGCGCGCCCATGAGCTCCTCGGCGATGTCGGGGTCGTCGGCGAACAACGGCCCGATGCGGTAGCCACGCCGTGCGGGTCGCATCACGGCCATCCCGCGGAGCCGCTGCCCCTCGTAGACGCCGAGGCTGAAGCCGCCCACGGGGTGGATCCAGGTCTCGAGCAGGTCGCGACGCAGGGCCCCGACGTGTGCGGCGTCGTAGTCGACCACGGCGTCGACGGGCACAGAGGCCAGAGCGCGCAGCTCTCCTGAGTGAGCGCCGCGCCGGGTCTCGATCGCACGCCCCGCCATCCTCGCGATGCGGCGGACCGGGTGGAAGCCGAACCGCTCGGCGAGGTCGTGCAGGTGGTCGGGTACGTCGAGGGAGACCGTCGTGCCCGGTGGCATCCGGCTGAGCGCACAGTCGACCAGCCACGGGAACGCGCGGGTCGCGATGCCCTGCCTGCGATGTTCGGGCCGTACGAGCACGAGTCCGATCACGACGTGGTTGGCGCCGTGCCCGATCGTCGCGCCGCTGCCGACGAGGACGTCGTCGACGTCGATGGCCCACAGGCCGTCGCGGTCGATGCGCCAGAACACGTCGGCATCGGACAGTCCCGGGTTCCAGCCCTCCGCGTCGGCCCAGTCCAGGACGACGTCGAGCTCGTCGCGTGACAGCGGTCGGATCTCGGGGTGCACCGTGGGGTCGTAGCTCACCGAGAGGTCACGGCCCGGACCCAGCGTGAGGTACGTCCGGACGCGTTCACCCGGCGATGCCGTCGAGGTCGTGTCGTCGAAGATCCGCGGTTGGTCGTCGACGACGAGGTCGTCGATGACGACGCGGGGTCTGTCGTCGAGCACCGCTGGCGTCGACTCGATCGCACTGGACGCGAACGCGGGCGCCGGCGGTCCGGACGTGCTCGAGGGACTGGTGGCGCCCGTGGTGAGCGACGTGCCGCCGCCGGGCCAGGGTCGCTCCGGGGGCACGACGTCCTCCGCGTGCAGCCCGCCCGTGGCGAGGCCGCTCGGTTCGCCGAGGCGCGTCCACCGCTCGAACAGCACCGCCTGGCCGTGGCGGACGCCGTCGTCGTCGACGACGTCCCAGACCACGGCGTCCTCCATGACGAAGCGTCGACCCGAGGACGAGATGCGGACACCGTGGTAGTCGTCGACGTAGCCCTGCTCGGCCACGCGTGCCAGCAGGGCGGCCCGCTCGACGCGCTCCGCCGGCTCGGTCGACTCGCGCGAGGGCAGCGAGGTCAGCTGGCCGGACGTCACCTCGTAGAGCGCGAGCGCGGTCGCGTTGCCGTAGGTGAAGTGCGGGTCGTCGCCCGCGTCGTGCGAGAGCAGGGCGTACGGCGCGCGGTGCACGGCGGCCTCGAGCCCGTCGCCGAGGTCGAGGCCCGTCGCCAGATCGCGTCCGGAAACGCGCAGCAGACTGTCCCGCAGCAATGCCACGTGGGCAGCGCGGCTCTGCGCGTTCACCGAGACCTCCGGCGCTTGGGGGGACGGCACCATCATGCTGCCGACGGACGCCCGGCGTGCGCCTCTCGGGTGATTCTGGGCGCGTCTTTGACGAAAGGTCCCCCGCTGACGGCCGGTCTGCCTCAGACTGCCCAGTCGCATGCGCTGAGTGAACGCGCCGTCACCGGCGCGGAGCGAGATCGAGGTGCTTGCTCACGACCGCGGGGTGCGGAAGCCTGCCCGTGACAGCGTCCCGGGGGCGAGGAGAAGCCATGACGTTCGGTGAGTCCGTCGGCACGTGCTTCCAGAAGTACGCGACATTCAGCGGGCGGGCTCGCCGCAGCGAGTACTGGTGGTGGTGGCTGTTCACGGTCCTGGCAGGCGGGGTCGCGATCCTCGCCGACGACCTGCTCGGGCTGCACGTGTCGACGACCTCCGGCGTCGACCGGGTCGGCTGGATCAGCGTCGGGCTCTCCCTGTTCCTCGTGCTGCCGAGCATCGCTGTGACGTTCCGGCGCCTGCACGACACGGGACGCAGCGGCTGGTGGTGGCTGCTCGCACTGCTGTGCTGCGTCGGCGAGCTCATCCTCTTCATCGTCTGCATCAGCGACTCCGATCCGGCTGCGAACCAGTACGGCCCCAGCCCCAAGCCGGCCTGACCGAGGCTCGTGCCGGCGGAGTCGGACGTCGGGTCAGTCGGGACGTCGTCCGGAGATGCGGGCGGTCACGGCGTCCGCAGCGGCGACGGCGGCTGCACCCAGCCGGGCGCGCTGCACGGGGGCTGTCTCGGTGCCGAACGTGACGGCGACGGCGGCCGTCGGCCGAGCGCCGTGGTCGAAGACGCACGCGGCGACCGAGGCGTAGCCGGGCGTGACGAGGCCGTCCTCCTCGGCGTAGCCGCGACGGCGTTCGATCCGCACCATCTCGCGCAGCTCGCGCAGCGACGCCGGACCCGCCGCCGTACGACGGGTGAACGCCGCGGCGGAGGGGAACAGGGCGCGCACCTGCGCCGCCGGCAGATGGGCGAGCATCGCGCGGCCGCTTGCGGTGAGGTGCGCGGGCAGCCGCACGCCGACGTCGGTCACGAGCGTCAACGGTGATCGGGGCTGCTCCTTGAGCAGGTAGACCGTCTCGTTGCCCTGCAGGATGCCCAGCTGGGCGGTCTGCTGGGTCTGCTCGACCAACCGAGCGAGCACGGGTCTGGCCAGTCGTTCGAGGGGGTCATGTCGCAGGTAGGCCGAGCCCACCTCGAACGCCGCCACCCCCAGTCCGTACGCGTGCTCCTCCGGCAGGTGCACCACGAAGTCGGCGGCGCACATCTCGGCCAGCAGGTGATAGGTGGTCGAGCGCGGCAGCCCGGTCTCGCGGGCGATGGTCGCGGCACCCGCCGGCCCCGGTCGCGTCGCGAGCGCGCGCAGGATCGCCAGCGCCTGGCGAGCCGCCGGAACCCCACCCACCCGCACCACCCGCCCATCGGTCTGTCTGGGATCCCAGACAGTAAAGCAGCCCAGCCCGCAGCGAGCCAGGGTCGCGAGGCGCTGTGATGTGCGGAGCCCGGTCGAGAGGCCGGGCCCCCGGCCGCCACCCACGCAGGAGTTGCCATGACCGCCACCGTCTCCGGGCCCCGTCCCGTCCGCGCCGCGCGCGGCACCGAGCTCTCCACGCTGGGCTGGCAGCAGGAGGCGGCGCTGCGGATGCTGCAGAACAACCTCGATCCCGAGGTCGCCGAGCACCCCGACAAGCTCGTCGTCTACGGCGGCACGGGCAAGGCCGCGCGCGACTGGGCGTCCTTCGACGCTCTGCAGCGGACTCTGCGCAGCCTCAAGGGCGACGAGACGATGCTCGTGCAGAGCGGCCGTCCGGTCGGTGTCTTCACGACCCACGAGTGGGCGCCGCGGGTGCTCATCGCCAACTCCAACCTCGTCGGCGACTGGGCCAACTGGGAGGAGTTCCGCCGCCTCGAGCAGCTCGGCCTCACGATGTACGGACAGATGACGGCCGGCTCGTGGATCTACATCGGCACGCAGGGCATCCTGCAGGGGACGTACGAGACGTTCGCCGCGGTCGCCGAGCGCCACTTCGGCGGGACGCTCGCCGGCACGATCACACTCACCGCGGGGCTCGGCGGCATGGGCGGCGCGCAGCCGCTCGCGGTCACCATGAACGACGGTGTCGCGATCTGCATCGACTGCGACCCGCGTGCGATCGAGCGTCGCATCGAGCACCGCTACCTCGACGTCGCGGCCGACAACCTCGACCACGCCCTGCAGCTCGCGGTCGAGGCGCGCGACGCCCGCCGGCGCCTGTCGATCGGACTCCTCGGCAACGCCGCGGTGCTCGTGCCGCAGATGCTCGCGATGGACGCCCCGATCGACATCGTCACCGACCAGACCTCCGCGCACGACCCGCTGTCCTACCTGCCGATCGGCGTCGAGTTCGACGAGATGGCGACGTACGCCGCCAAGGACCCGCAGGAGTTCACGCAGCGCTCGCGCGAGGCGATGGCCGCGCACGTCGAAGCGATGGTCGGGTTCATGGACAAGGGCGCGGAGGTCTTCGACTACGGCAACTCGATCCGCGGCGAGGCGCAGCTCGCGGGCTACGCGCGCGCGTTCGACTTCCCCGGATTCGTGCCCGCCTACATCCGTCCGCTCTTCTGCGAGGGCAAGGGACCCTTCCGCTGGGCCGCGCTCTCGGGCGACCCGGCCGACATCGCCAGGACCGATGCCGCCATCCTCGAGATGTTCCCCGACAACGCCAACCTCCAGCGCTGGATCCCGATGGCGCAGGAGCGGGTGCACTACCAGGGACTGCCCGCACGCATCTGCTGGCTCGGCTACGGCGAACGGCACCTGGCCGGCATCAGGTTCAACGACATGGTCGCGAGCGGCGAGCTCTCGGCACCCGTCGTGATCGGACGTGACCACCTCGACTGCGGCTCGGTCGCGTCGCCCTACCGCGAGACCGAGGCCATGGCGGACGGCTCCGACGCGATCGCGGACTGGCCGCTGCTCAACGCGATGGTCAACGTCGCCTCCGGTGCCTCCTGGGTCTCGATCCACCATGGCGGTGGCGTCGGGATCGGCCGCTCCATCCACGCCGGCCAGGTCGCCGTAGCGGACGGCACGAAGCTCGCAGGCGAGAAGCTGCTGCGAGTGCTCACGAACGACCCGGGCATGGGCGTGATCCGTCACGTCGACGCCGGCTACGACCGTGCGGTCGACGTCGCCGACGAGCGCGGCGTGCGCATCCCCATGCGCGAGAACGGCTGACGCGAGTGGTCGACGGATCGGTGCGCACCGAGAGCGAGGCCGCGTTACGTTCGACGAACGTGCTGGTCGACAACGTCGGTGAGCTCGTCACCAACGACCCCTCGCTCGGCGAGGGACCGTTGGGGATCGTGCGGGAGGCCGCGGTTCTCGTCCTCGACGGCCGCGTCGCGTGGGTCGGTTCTCGAGGAGCCGCGCCGGAAGCCGATCATGTGGACGTCATCGACGCGGCCGGCGCGGCCGTGCTGCCGGGCTTCGTCGACAGCCACGCGCACCTGGCGTTCGCCGGCGACCGCGCCGAGGAGTTCGCGGCGCGCATGTCCGGTCGGGCCTACAGCGCCGGCGGAATCACGTCGACCGTGGCCGCGACGCGTGCGGCGTCCGACGAGGCGCTCGCGGCGAACGTCGCGCGACTCGTGGCGGAGGCGGCTGCGAGCGGCACGACGACCTACGAGTGCAAGTCCGGCTACGGCCTCACGGTGCACGACGAGGAACGCTCGCTGCGTGCGGCCCGAGACCACGTCGACGAGGTGACCTATCTCGGTGCGCACGTCGTCCCGCCGGAGTACGCCGACCGGCGCGACGACTACGTCGCTCTCGTCGCCGGGGAGATGCTCGACGCCTGTGCGCCGCACGCGACGTGGATCGACGTGTTCTGCGATCGGGGCGCCTTCGACGGCGACGAGGCCCGAGAGATCCTGCGCGCAGGCGTGGCGAAGGGTCTCCGTCCGCGCATCCACGCCAACCAGCTGCAGGCTGGTCCGGGTGTCCAGATCGCCGTCGAGGTCGGCGCGGCGTCGGCCGACCACGTCACGCACACCACCGACGACGACGTCGACCTGCTTGCCTCGAGCGACGTCGTGGCGACGCTGCTTCCGGGCGCCGAGTTCTCGACCCGTGCGCAGTACCCGGACGCGCGGCGACTCCTGGACCGAGGTGTCACAGTCGCACTGGCGGCCGACTGCAACCCGGGCTCGTCCTACACCACCAACATCCCGTTCTGCATCGCGGTGGCGGTGCGCGACATGCGCATGACGCCGAGCGAGGCCGTGTGGTCCGCCACCGCCGGAGGCGCCCGTGCGCTGCGCCGGCACGACGTCGGACACCTCGCGGTGGGAGCGCGCGGTGACCTCGTCGTGCTCGACGCGCCGAGCCACCTGCACCTGGCCTATCGTCCGGGCGTCCCGCTCGTACGGTCGGTCGTGCGCGCCGGCGTGCGCCTGCGCTGACCGCGTCCGTCACGACCGTGCACGACCAGGAAGCACGAACCGATCAAGGAGAACTGCGATGACCGCTCCCACCGCGACCGACCGGGTCGTGCTGCTCGACGACCGCGGTGTCACGATCGACGACGTCCTCGCCGTCGCACGCGGTGGAGCGCGGGTCGAGCTCACCGATCGGGCGCTCGAGGGCATGGCCGTGACGCGCGCCCGGATCGACGAGTACGCCGCGGCCGCCGAGCCGAAGTACGGCATCTCCACCGGTTTCGGCGCGCTCGCGACCCGCCACATCTCGCCGGAGCTCCGGGCCCAGCTGCAGCGCGGCCTCATCCGCTCGCACGCCGCGGGCATGGGCGAGCCCGTCGAGCGCGAGGTCGTCCGCGCGCTCATGTTCCTTCGGCTCAAGACCCTCGCGTCGGGCCGCACCGGCATCCGACCCGTGGTCGCGCAGACGATGGCCCAGCTGCTCAACGCCGGCATCACTCCCGTCGTGCGCGAGTTCGGCTCGCTGGGGTGCAGCGGCGACCTCGCACCGCTCTCGCACTGCGCGCTCGTGCTCATGGGCGAGGGGCACGTCTGGGGGCCGGACGGCGAGATCGCCGACGCCGGACCCGTCCTCGCCGGGGCCGGCATCACGCCGGTGGTGCTCGAGGCCAAGGAAGGACTGGCCCTCATCAACGGCACCGACGGGATGCTCGGGATGCTCATCATGGCCATCGCCGACCTCGAGGAGCTCTGCGACGTCGCCGACGTGACGGCCGCGATGAGCATCGAGGCGCTGCTGGGCACCGACCGGGTGTTCCTGCCGGAGCTGCACGAGCCGCTCCGCCCGCACCCGGGCCAGACGCGCAGCGCGGCGCGCATGCTCGCCACGCTGTCCGGGTCGGCGATCGTCGCCTCGCACCTCACCGACGACACGCGCGTCCAGGACGCGTACTCGCTGCGCTGCGCGCCGCAGGTCGCCGGGGGAGTCCGAGACACGATCACGCACGCGCGCCTGGTCGCCGAGCGCGAGCTCGCCGCCGCCGTCGACAACCCCGTGGTGCTGCCCGACGGACGGGTCGAGAGCAACGGCAACTTCCACGGTGCGCCCGTCGCCTACGTGCTCGACTTCCTCGCGATCGTCTCGGCCGACCTCGGCTCGATCGCCGAGCGGCGGACCGATCGCCTGCTCGACCGGGCCCGCTCGCACGGTCTGCCGCCGTTCCTCGCGGACGACCCCGGCGTCGACAGCGGCCTGATGATCGCGCAGTACACGCAGGCCGCGCTGGTCTCGGACAACAAGCGCCTCGCCGCGCCGGCGTCGGTCGACTCGATCCCGAGCAGCGCCATGCAGGAGGACCACGTGTCGATGGGATGGAGCGCCGCGCGCAAGCTGCGCCGCTCGATCGACAACCTGCGGCGGATCCTCGCCGTCGAGCTCGTCGCCGCGGCTCGCGGCATCGACCTCCGCGCACCGCTCGAGCCGGCAGCGGCGACCGGTGCCGTCGTCCGGGCGCTGCGCGAGACCGTGCCGGGTCCGGGGACGGACCGCTACCTCGCCCCCGAGCTCGCCGCAGCCTACGAGTTCCTCCTCGACCACCGCCTCGACCACGCCCTCACCGAAGCCGGCATCCACCTGCCCTGATCCGACCCCTAGGGTCGATCGCTGGCACTTTTATGCCCTCCCGAGTCCACAACTCGTGAGTGGACGCCGCCGTCCGCCTGCCGCGCGACGTGGGTGAACCCCGAGTGACCGCCCGCGCCCGGACCGCCTCGCGCTAACGTCGGGCAACGCCTGCACCCGTCCGTCGCGACGTCCCGATCGGAGCCCGATGAAGGCCATCACCGTCGTCCCGAAGACCGAGAACAGCGTCGAGTACGCCGACGTCCCCGATCCGGACCCGTCGACCGGCTCGATCCTCGTCGAGGCCGTGGCGGTCGGGATCTGCGGCACCGACGTCGAGATCGCCACCGGCAAGTACGGGTGGGCACCGCCCGGCCGCGACCGTCTCGTCCTCGGCCACGAGTCCCTCGGTCGCGTGCTCGAGGCGCCCGACGGCGCCGGGGTGGTTCCCGGCGACCTCGTCGTCGGCATCGTCCGGCGACCCGATCCGGTCCCGTGCCCGAGCTGCGCGGTGGGCGAGTGGGACATGTGCCTCAACGGCGAGTACACCGAGCGCGGGATCAAGTCGATCGACGGCTTCATGTCCGAGCGGTGGCGGATCGAGCCGGGCTACGTCACGAAGCTCGACCCGACGCTCGGCATCCTCGGCGTCCTGCTCGAGCCCACCACCGTCGTCGCCAAGGCGTGGGAACAGGTGCAGCACATGGAGAGCCGCGCCTTCTGGCGACCGCGCACGGTGCTGGTCACCGGCGCCGGCCCGATCGGGCAGCTCGCGGCGATGATCGGCGTCCAGCGCGGCCTCGACGTCCACGTCCTGGACCGGATGGAGTCCGGCACCAAGCCCGATCTCGTCCGAGCCCTCGGGGCGACCTACCACCACGGGTCGGCGAGCGACCTGCCCTTCGACCCCGACGTCGTCATCGAGTGCACCGGCGTCGGCCAGGTCATCGCCGACGTCATCGTCAAGGTCGGTGCCGGCGGCGTCGTGTGCCTGACCGGTGTCGGCTCCGGCGGTCGTACGGTGGGGCTCGCGACGGCTGACGTCGCGACCGAGATCGTGCTGCAGAACAACGTGGTGGTCGGTTCGGTCAACGCCAACCGGCGCCACTTCTACCGGGCGGCGGAGGCGCTCGCGCACGCCGACCGCGACTGGCTGTCGCGACTGGTCAGCCGCCGGGTCACGCCCGACCGCATCCAGGACGCCTTCGAGCGCGGGCCCGACGACATCAAGGTCGTCGTCGAGTTCAGCCCGACATGACGACGCCGACGCGAGTCCTGCTCGTCGGCATGATGGCGTCGGGCAAGTCCACGGTCGGCCACGCGCTCGCGGCGCAGACCGGCTGGCCCTACGTCGACAACGACGACCTCGTCGCCAGGCTCGCGGGCGAGGCGACGCCTGACGTCGCGGCGACCCGCGGGGCCGACGGGCTGCACATGCTCGAGGGGTTCGTCGTCGAGGAGATCCTGGCGATGCCGGCGCCGCTCATCGCGGGCATCCCGGGCAGCACGATCACGACCGACCCGATGCGGGAGCAGCTGCGAGCCGGCGGCTTCGTCGTCTGGCTGCGCGCCCGCCTCGAGACGCTCGCGGCGCGTGTGGGAGACGGCAGCAGCCGGCCGTTCTTCGCCGGCCACGACGTGCTCGCCACCCTCGAGCGGCTCAACGCCGGACGCGAGCCGCTCTACGCCGCCGTCGCGCACCTGGTCGTCGACGTCGACGACCTGTCACCCGATGCCATCGCCGAGCAGATCCACGCCCGGCTGCCCTGACGCGGCCGCCCTCGTCAGAGTCGCCAGCTCCATCCACCGCGCGCCTCGTGCTCGGCGAGGCGCGCGACGCGGGGGTGCTGGGGCACGTGGGTGCGGATCCGGGCGGTGACGGCGTCCCACGCCGCACCCGTCGGCGCCGACGACCGGGGCAGGATGCCGCTCACCGCCGGGCTCTCGTAGGACAGGCCGAGCAGCACGAGGTCGGCGATCTCGATGTGGACGGCCCAGCGCGACCACTCGAAGTAGACGCTCCCTGACGGCGTGGTGCTGCGCAGGCCGTCCCTGTCGACCGTGATCGTCACCGGTTCGAGCAGCGCGGGTGTGGACGCGAGGGTCCGACGAAGACCCCAGTAGGGGATCAGGTCGCGGAACCAGATCACGCCGATCGCGAGCACCAGCAGCAGCGGCAGCAACGCGATCAGCCGCGCACCCCCGGTGTTGGCGAGGACGATGCCCATGAGCACGACGGCGAACACGGAGATGGCCATGCCGCGGTTGCGCATCCGTTGCTTCTGCCCGGACGCGTCGCGCCAGAGGCCGAGGGCACGCTCGTACTCGGCGACGGTCGGCGTCCACTGCAGCGTCTGGGCGCCGCCGCTCACGACTTCACCTTCTCGTTGGTGGGGTCGAACAAGGGTCGCAACGACACCGTGCACGGCCACTCGCGGTCGACGATCTCGACGGTCCAGGACCCGGCACCGATCCAGGCGGCGTCGATCGGCTCGTCGGCCTCGATCATGGCGAGACCGACCGCACCGCCGAGCGTGTGGCCGTACGACGCGGCACGGACGTAGCCGAGGGCGACGCCGTCACGGCGCAGGACCTCGGCGTGGACCATGAGCGGCTCGCGGTCGTCGACGAGCAGCTGGACGAGCCGCTTGCGCAGCGGCCCGGCCGCCTTCTGCGCGGCCACGGCGTCGCGCCCGAGGAAGCCGCCTGGCTTGTCGAGCGCGACAGCGAACCCGAGGCCCGCCTCGAGGACGGTGTCGGTGTTGTCGATGTCGTGGCCGTAGTCGCGGTAGCCCTTCTCCAGCCGCAGGCTCGCCAGCGCCTTGGTTCCCGCGTGCCGCAGCCCGAACGCTGGTCCGGCAGCGACGATGCGGTCGTAGACGTGCACGGCCTGCTCCGCGGGGACGTAGAGCTCGTAGCCGAGCTCGCCGACGTAGGTGATCCGGATGCACAGCACCCGTGCGAATCCTAGGTCGATCTCGCGCGCCGTGCGGAACGGGAACGCCTCGTGCGACAGGTCGACCGTCGTCAGCGACTGCAGGAGCTCGCGCGATCTCGGCCCCTGCACGTTGATCTGCGCGTAGGCGCCGGTCACGTCGGTGACGCACGCGTGGTGGCCCTCCATGTGGCGCCGCATGTGCGTCTCGACGTGACGGTGCGCGGTGTCGCTCGCGACCACCCAGAACTTCTCGTCGTCGAGCTTCGTCACCGTGAGGTCGGCCTCGAGCCGGCCGTGCTCGTTGAGCCACTGCGTGTAGGTGATCGTGCCCGCGGCGCCGTCGACGTCGTTGGCCGAGATCCAGTTGAGCCGCTCGCCGGCGTCCTTGCCCTGCACCAGGAACTTGGCCATGAAGGACATGTCCATCACGACGACGTCGTTGCGCGCGGCGTGGTGCTCCGCAGCCCACCAGTCGAACCACGACGGACGGCCCCACGTGGGCTCGCCGGGGTCGGGCTCATGGCCCTCGGGTGCGTACCACCCCGGGTTCTCCCAGCCGCTCACGTCCCGGAAGAACGCGCGCTCAGCCTCGAGCCGGTGGTGGATCGGCGAGAGCCGTGCTCCGCGCGCGGTGTGCATCGAGTGGTCGGGGTAGTGGCAGGCGTAGACACGGCCGAGACTCTCGACGGTGCGCGTCGCGCGGTACTCCGGGTTGCGCTGGTAGGCGTGCAGGCGGTCGATGTTGAACCCGGTGATGTCGACGTCGGCGCTGCCGTTGACGATCCAGTGCGCCAGCGCTCGGCCCATGCCACCGCCGGTGAGGATGCCGACCGAGTTGAGACCCGCCGCGACGAAGTAGTTGCGGAGCTCGGGAGCCTCGCCGACGACCGGCTGCAGGTCCGCCGTGAAGCTCTCCGGGCCGCAGAAGAACTTCTTGACGCCGACCTCGCTCGAGATCGGCACCCGGCTCATCGCCGCCTCGACGTACGGGCCCATGCGGTCCCAGTCCGGCGCGAGCTCGCCGAAGGAGAACTCGTCGGGGATCCGTCCGACGTTCCACGGCGCGCAGACCGACTCGAAGAGCCCGATCATGAGCCCGCCGCCCTCCTCGCGGAGGTAGGTGTAGTTGCGCGGGTCCTCCAGCACCGGGAAGGACTTGTCGATCCCCTCGAACTCCTCGGTGATGAGGTAGTAGTGCTCGGCCGCCTGCAGCGGGATCGAGACGCCGGCCTGCTCGCCGAGCTGCCTCGCCCACATCCCCGCGCAGTTGACGACGTACTCGGCCTCGATGTCGCCGTACGGCGTCGAGACCCCGGTGACCGCGCCTCGGGCCTTCGTCACGCCGGTGACGGGCACGCCCTCGATGATCGTGGCGCCCTTCATGCGGGCGCCCTTCGCGAGCGCCATCGTGACGTCGACGGGGTTTGCCCGACCGTCCTCCGCGACGTAGAAGCCGGCGAGGACGTCGTCGACGCGTGCGAGCGGGAACAGGTCGAGCACCTCGCGGGGCGAGATCTCCTGGACGTCGACGCCGCAGAAGCGGTTGAACGCCGACACCCGGCGGTACTCCTCGAGCCGTCCCGGCTCGGTCGCCACCTCGATGAAGCCGACCGGCATGAAGCCCGTCGACTGCCCGGTCTCGGCCTCGAGCCGGCTGTAGAGGTCACGGGTGTACTTGCGGAACTCCGTCGACGTCTCCGAGGTCGAGCCGAAGGTGACCATGAGTCCGGCGGCGTGCCACGTCGTGCCCGACGTCAGCCGGTCGCGCTCGAGGAGCACGACGTCGGTCCAGCCCATGTCCGCGAGGTGGTAGGCGACGGAGGTGCCGATGACTCCGCCCCCGATCACGACGACGCGTGCGCGGGACGGGAGGGTCGGAGCAGGCATGGCGCGAGCCTAGTGGGGGCGCACTCGCGCCGGACCGACGCACGACAGCCCCGTCTCGGGGGGGTGAGACGGGGCGTCACGTGCGGACCACGGCGGGGGGGGTACCGGGGTCCGGTCTGCGCACCGGTCGGGTGGGGGGGTGGTCCGGACCGGCTGGATGAAGTTGTGACCTGGTCTTCGGAGCCCAGGTTCTCGGGAACCTCTCGACCCCGTGGCGGTGGGCTCAGACCTGGTGCGAACTGCGGCGTCCGTCCCGGCTCAGATCTCCGGGAGCTGCGGGTCGACCGGGGGTCGTCGACCGGTCTCGGTCTCCCAGATGGACAGCTGGCGCTCGAGGGCCTTCATCAGCTCGATCACGTGCGTCGGCGGCATCCGCACCCGGGTGCTCACGACCAGGTCCTGGACGACGACGGGCTCGCCCTCGTGCTCGGTCACCGTCGCGGGCCCTCGCGTGGCCAGGAAGTCGATCACGAAGGACTCCGGCGTGTGCCAGACCGAGGCGAAGTCGGCCGGGACGCCGACGACGTGCTCGGCGGGCAGATCGATCTGGTGCGCGTGCGGCAGATGCGTCGGCTGGTCGCTCATGGGCTGGACGTTATCCCGTCGGTCGGCCCGCAGAGCCTCCGGACGGACGCCGTACGGACGTCGGACCGAGCACCAACGGGCCTCGCGAACGGCTCCGGCGTCCGCTCCCGGGGCATATCGGGGCCGGGACATGGTGTAAGGGGCTCCCTCTCTGTATGCTCGCCGTGGTTGCAGTACTTCGTTCGTACTGGGAAGTCGTGGGTGACCACGGTGACCTCGCTAGACACGTCCCCATGGGCAGGTCTGAACAAACGACGGGAAGCAGCCCGGACCCGGCAAAGTGCCTGATCCGCACCGTCCCCATGAGGAGACATGTCATGGCGCAGGGAACTGTGAAGTGGTTCAACGCGGAGAAGGGCTTCGGCTTCATCTCCCCCGACGGCAGTGACACGGACGTGTTCGTGCACTTCTCGGCCATCCAGGGCAACGGCTACCGTTCGCTCGAGGAGAACCAGCGCGTGGAGTTCGAGATCGGCCAGGGCCAGAAGGGCCCGCAGGCGGAGAACGTCCGCGCTCTCTGATCTTCGCACTGACGATGCCCGCTCCCTCCGGGGAGCGGGCATCGTCGCGTTCGGGACCGGTTCCTCCGGTCGCGCGCATCAGCTGCAGGACGCCCGCGAACCACGGGTGACGTCAGTGCGCGCGCCCCGCCGCGTAGGCCACCGTCCCCAGCAGGATGAGGACGACGCCGAGCAGCGCGTACGCCGGTGTCGCCGGCGAGGCGCCGCTCGGGGCGAGCCCGCCGTACACGTCGATGAAGGCCGCCGTGTTCGTGGAGCCGCTCGCGACCGTGACCGACACGGCGGTGCCCGAGGTGGCGGCGCCGCCGTTGACGGCGTGCGTGGTCTCCGTGAGCGGTGCGGATGCGTTGTCACCGGTCGCGGTCTCGGTCACGGTGCACGTCCCCGGCGTGCGGACGACGAGCGGGGTCTGCATCGTCGTCGTCCCCCGCGCGCCCGCGGGCAGCGCCAGCTCGCCCGCCGTGCCGTCGGTGCACAGCACGGCGATGCGGACGGCGTCCTGCAGGCCGGCCTTCGCCCCCTCGATCTGCTTGGAGACCGCCAGGGTGGCGACCGGCGTGAGGGTGTTGGTGGCGGTGCAGCGCACCTGCGGGTGCGCGCTGGTGAGGGTGACCTTGATGAGCCGCTGCTGCGGGTAGACGGTGATCGGCACGACGGCGCCGTTGCTGATGTTGCGACAGCTGACCGCGGTCGGCAGCCAGGTCGCGGACGCGGTCTGGTCGGGGCTCAGCTCACTCACGTAGTAGGTCGAGGCGTCGCCCGCGTCGACGGGCAGGTCGACCAGGTCCTGGCGACCCGCGAGGGCAGTGCCCACCGCGGTGTCGCCGGCGGCAGCCGTCGTCGCCTCGTAGATCGTGAAGGCGTCGCCGGGCACCGAGTCGCCCGTGAACTGGTCGGCCCTGACCACGGGGAACACGAACGTGCCGGCGCCGTCCTCGCTGGTCTTCGCGAGCTGCAGCTCGCCGCCGGGGGTGAAGGTGTTGCCGAGCAGGCAGTCGACGGTCTCGCCCGCGTTGATGGTGCGGGACGCGGTCACGAAGGTCGCTCCACCGCCCGCGCTGGACGTCGAGAACGGGACGGCCGCGCCGTTGCACTGCACCGACGTCGCGTCCCAGCGACCCAGCGGCGTAGGGGCGGGCAGCGTCTCGCGGACCGCCCACGTGCCGGTCGCGCCTGCGGTCGTGGCACCGACGAGGTCCGGCACGCCGTCCTCGGTCGTCGTCGCCGTGAGGTTGGTGGTCGCGCTGAGCGGGTCGGTGATGCGGACGGGGAAGGTTCCGACTCCGCCGTACGTGACCTTGGAGATGCTCAGGTCGCCGGTCGTCTTCGGGGTGTCGCGGTTCACGTACGTGCAGGTGACGGTGGCGCCGTCACCGACGTGCACGACCGCCTTCTGCCCGGTGATGACCCACGTCGACACCGGACCCGTCACCGGTGCCGTGGTCTGACTGCACGCCAGCGACACGAAGTCGTAGCCGACCGTCGGCTGCTCCTCGAAGTCCCAGGCGTCACCGGCGGCGCGCACGAACGATGCCGAGGCCGGAGTGGCGTCGTCGCGCGGGGTGAGGGTGAAGTCGTTCGTCGTCGTGTAGGAGATGTTGCCCACGTAGCGGAAGTCGGCCGGACCGTTGGACCCCGCCTCGAGCTGCTTGCGGACGACGATCGTGCCGGCCGACGGCGGGGGCTTGACGGCGTAGTAGTAGCAGAAGACGTGCGTGGATCCCGCGGGGTAGCCGATCCATTCGACGTTGTCACCGTTGAGGTTGTCGATGGCGCAGCGCAGCGCGCCGAACCCGTAGTCGTTGCCGAAGACCGACTGGAGCAACGGGTCGGTCTTCGTGCCGCCCTGCGTCCACAGCCGGTTGGACTGCTGTGCCAGCTGCGCCTGCTGCGCCGTCAGCGTGACGGTGACGGCGTCCTGGAGCACGCGCCCGGTGTCCTGCCCCTTCGCGTCGAGCTCGGGCGTCGAGGGGAGGACCTTGATCGTCTGGGCGTACGGGTTGGTGACCGTCGACAGGTACTGGGTCGCCGGTGTCTTGCCCGTGTAGCCGGTGCCGAGTGCGAACTGCCAGTCGTCGAGAGGGTCGCAGCTGGGGTCGTTCGTCGCCTCCAGCGCCGGACTGATCGGCTGGCCGGACGTGTAGACCGTGTCCTTGCCGAGGTCGCGCAGGCTCTCCTGGATGTTGTTGCGAGCGCGGTTGGCCATGATGTCGCCGTACGTCGGGCACACCCGGGCGACGAACGTCACCTGATAGCTCGGCGTGGCCGCCGACGCGGTCGGCGCCGCGGCCACCCCGAGGAGCGCCGAGCCGACCAGCAGGGCGGCGGTCGTGAGGACGGAGATCGTCGGCCGGAGTCGCATGCCGTGAGCCTAGGCAGGTGGCGTCGACCATGCCCGGTTACCCCGCCGCGACCACCCGACCGCCATGACAGCGCTTACCTGCTGTGGCCGGCGTCACCCGTCGAGGGCAGGTGGTCCGAATCGCCCCGTACTGACCTGTGCGGTTCCTCACAAACCCCCCGGTAACCCCCTGCGGCGGTCGGGGAGTGGCTGCGACAGCGGCATCCTTACGTCACCCTTAGTTGAGAACGTCCGCTCTGGCGATAGGACAACGAAGTCATGTCGACGATCCCTGGTCTCGAGAACGCACCCACACGCAACAAGAAGCTGCTCGAGTGGGTCGAGGAGATGGCAGCCCTCACGCAGCCCGACCGCGTCGAGTGGGCCGACGGCTCGCAGGAGGAGTGGGAGCGCCTGACCCAGCTGCTCGTCGACGCCGGCACCTTCACCCGGCTGAACGCCGACAAGCGCCCCAACTCCTTCCTCGCCCGGTCCAACCCGAGCGACGTCGCGCGTGTCGAGGACCGCACGTTCATCTGCTCGCTGCGCGAGGAGGACGCCGGCCCCACGAACAACTGGGCCGACCCCATCGCGATGCGGAAGACGCTCAAGGGCAAGTTCGCGGGCGCCATGAAGGGGCGCACGATGTACGTCGTGCCCTTCTCGATGGGCCCGCTCGGCGGACGCATCTCGCAGCTCGGCGTCGAGCTCACAGACTCGCCGTACGTCGTGGTCTCGATGCGCATCATGACCCGCATGGGCAAGGCGTCGCTCGACCTCATCGGCGAGGACGGCGACTTCGTCCCGGCGTTGCACTCGGTGGGCCACCCGCTCGCCGAGGGAGAGGCCGATGTCGCGTGGCCGTGCAACGACGACAAGTACATCGTGCACTTCCCGGAGTCGCGCGAGATCTGGTCGTACGGATCGGGCTACGGCGGCAACGCGCTGCTCGGCAAGAAGTGCTTCGCCCTGCGCATCGCGTCGGTCATGGCGCGCGACGAGGGCTGGCTCGCCGAGCACATGCTCATCCTCAAGCTCACGCACCCCAACGGCGACGTGAAGTACGTGGCCGCGGCGTTCCCGTCGATGTGCGGCAAGACCAACCTCGCGATGCTCGAGCCGTCGCTTCCGGGCTGGACGGTCGAGACCGTCGGCGACGACATCTGCTGGATGCGCTACGGCGACGACGGACGCCTGTACGCGATCAACCCTGAGGCCGGCTTCTTCGGCGTCGCCCCCGGCACCGGCATGGACACCAACGCCAACGCGATCAAGGCGCTCTACGCCAACTCGATCTACACCAACGTCGCCCTCACCGACGACGGTGACGTGTGGTGGGAGGGCCTGGGTCCGGCGCCCGAGCACCTGGTCGACTGGAAGGGCAACGACTGGACGCCGGCGTCCGAGGCGCCCGCGGCCCACGCCAACGCGCGGTTCACGGCGCCCGCGGGTCAGTGCCCGTCGATCGCGCCGAACTGGGAGGACCCGGCCGGCGTCCCGATCTCGGCCATCCTGTTCGGCGGCCGTCGGGCCACGAACGTGCCGCTCGTCAACGAGGCGCTCTCGTGGGAGCACGGCGTGTTCATCGGCGCGACCATCGCGTCGGAGAAGACCGCAGCGGCCGAGGGCACCGTCGGCGAGCTGCGTCGCGACCCGTTCGCGATGCTGCCGTTCTGCGGCTACAACATGGCCGACTACTGGGGCCACTGGCTCTCGGTCGGCAAGGCGACGGACCCCGAGAAGCTGCCGCGCATCTACCAGGTCAACTGGTTCCGCAAGGACGCCGACGGCAACTACATCTGGCCCGGGTACGGCGAGAACAGCCGCGTGCTCGCGTGGATCGTCGACCGTCTCGAGGGCCTCGCCGACGCCGTCGAGACTCCGATCGGTCGCGTTCCGGTCGAGGGCGGCATCGACGTCACGGGCCTCGACATCGACCCGCAGGTCATGCGCGACCTGTTCACGGTCGACCGTGACTCCTGGCTCGCGGAGGCCGACCTCACGGGCGAGTACTTCACCAAGTTCGGCGACAAGGTCCCCGCGGAGCTCTACGCCCAGCTCGACGCGATCAAGGCGCGCCTCCGCGACGCCTGACCCGAACGCACCGGCCCCACCGCGCGACCCAGCAAAGTGCCCCTGGTTGTCCCTTAGGGTCAACCAGGGGCACTTTTGTGCCCTCTCGAGTCCCAGATTCCCGGGGTTGGCCGTCGCCGTCGACCGCGGCTGTGGACGCCGAGCGATGCAAACCGCTCCGCGTCGCCACACTTCCGCGATGCCGCTTCCGTCCCACCCACCGGCCACCGCAGAGAGCCAGGCAGGGGTGTTCTCCCCGCAGCAGGCCTCCGCAGCCGGCTACTCCGCCCATCGCGTGCGCCGGATGCTCGCCGACGGACGCTGGGTCGTCGTCCTCGGCACCGTCATGGCCGCGGCCGGCACCAGGCTGACGCCCGTGTCGCTCGCGCACGCCGCCATGCTCGCGACGCGTTGCTCGTCGGTCGTGAGTCACACGACCGCCGCCGTCCTGTGGGGGTACGCCGTCCCCGCCGACCCCGAGGTGCACTTGATCGTCGCGCGCGACGACCGCGTCCGGCTGATCGGCGTACGGACGCACCGGATCGAGCTCGACGAGCGGAGCATCACCGAGGTTCAGGGCGTGCTGTGCACGGATCGGCTGCGAACGGCCATCGACTGCCTGCTGTGGCTGCCCGAGGAGGCGGGTCGGGCACTCATGGTCCACGCGCTGCGGCGCCGTCTCCTCACGGTCGACGAGGTCGTGCGGGCCCTTCGCTCCACGGGGCAGAGGCACGGCCTGAGTCGGGCGTGGAACGTGCTCAGCGATGTCGGCGCGGGTGCGCACTCCGAGGGCGAGGTCCGGTTGCACCGCGAGCTGCGCAAGGCCGGCTTCGGTGGGTGGTGCGCGAACGTCGCGGTGAACGACGTCGACGGCCTCGTCGGAATCGTCGACGTCCTGTTCGAGGCCGAGCGACTCGTGGTCGAGCTGGACGGTCGGGCGTTTCACAGCGACGACGAGACCTTCCAGCACGACCGCACCCGGCAGAACCGGCTCGTGCGTGCGGGTTACACCGTCCTGCGCTTCACATGGGACGACGTCACACGGCGCCCGGATGACGTCGTGGGGCAGATCCGGGCGCACCTCGCAGGGTCTGCGCTGCGTGCGGCGTCCGCCGAGTAGTCCGACAGCGTGGCTCGATCGACCAAGATCACGAATTCGGGACTCGCAATGGCACAAATGTGCCCGCTTGTGACCCTAAGGGTCACAAGGTGTCAGTCGGTGAGGGTGGCTACGAGGAGGGCTTTGATGGTGTGGAGGCGGTTCTCGGCCTGGTCGAACGCGACGGACGCGGGGGACTCGAACACGTCGTGCGTGACCTCGAGGCCGTCGGTCATGCCGGTGCGTTCCGCGATGTCGCGACCGACCACCGTCCCCATGTCGTGGAACGCGGGCAGGCAGTGCATGAAGCGGACGTCGGGATTTCCCGTCGTCGCGAGCGCCGCGGCGTTCACCTGGTATGGCGTCAGCAGCGCGATCCGCTCGTCCCACACGTCCTTGGGCTCGCCCATCGACACCCAGACGTCGGTGTGCACGAAGTCGGCGCCGACCAGGGCCTCGGCCGGGTCCTCGGTCATGGTGATCCGCGCGCCGGTGCTTGCCGCCCGCTCGTAGGCGAGGCGCTGCACCTCGGCGTTGGGCCACAGCGACCTCGGCGCCGCGATCCGCACGTCGGCGCCCATGATCGCCCCCATGACGAGCAGCGAGTTGCCCATGTTCGATCGCGCGTCACCGAGGTAGGCGTAGGAGATCTCGGCGATCGGCCGACCGCCGCCGTGCTCGAGCATCGTCATGAAGTCCGCGAGCATCTGCGTGGGGTGCCACTCGTCGGTGAGCCCGTTGTAGACGGGGACATCGGCGTACTCGGCCAGCGTCTCGACCGTGGACTGAGCGCTCCCGCGGAACTCGATCGCGTCGTACATCCGCGACAGCACCCGCGCCGTGTCGGCCGCCGACTCCTTGTGGCCGAGCTGCGAGGACTGCGGGTCGAGGTACGTGACGCGCGCGCCCTGGTCGTAGCTTGCGACCTCGAACGCGCACCGGGTGCGCGTGGAGGTCTTCTCGAAGATGAGCGCGATGGTGCGCCCGGCAAGGTGCTGCACCTCGTCGCGGCTCCGCTTGGACGCCTTCAGCTCGATGGCGAGGTCGAGCAGGTGCCCGAGCTCGTCGGCGGTGAAGTCGATCTCCTTGAGGAAGTCCCGCGCTCGCAGGTCGATCGTCATGTGTGTCGCTCGCATCCGTCTCGTCGTCATGCCGGGTACGTCGCTGCTCGGTGGATCAGGACGCGTCGCGTTCGATCGGGCAGCTCATGCACCGCGGCCCGCCGCGACCACGACCGAGCTCGCTCCCCACGATGGTCACGACCTCGATCCCGTTGCGACGCAGGAAGGAGTTCGTGGTCGTGTTGCGCTCGTAGCCCACGATGACGCCGGGCGACAGGGCGAGGAAGTTGTTGCCGTCGTCCCACTGCTCGCGGGCCGCACCCATCTCGTCGATCGGCGCTCGCAGCACGCGCACCTTGTCGACGCCGATCGCGTCGGCGACGAGCGGGAACACGTCGTCGTGCTCGCGCACGGTGTAGTCGCCTCCGCTGCCGACCGGCAGGAGCTCGAAGCAGCGCAGGTCGCCGGCCAGGTACGGGTACACGCTGAACGCGTCGCGGTCGACCATCGTCATCGCGGTGTCGAGGTGCATGAACGCCCGCGTCCGGGGCAGCTCGACGACGATCACGCGAGTCACAGAACCGTGCGCGAAGTAGTTGCGCGCGAGGAACTCGATGCCCTGCGGGGTCGTGCGCTCGCCCATGCCGATCATCACCGCGCCGTTGCCGATGACCAGGATGTCGCCGCCCTCCACCGTGGCGGGCTCGTGGTTCTCGCCGTCGTTGCCGTAGTAGAAGTGCAGTCCGGCGTCGCGGAACATCGGGTGGAAGTTCCAGACGGTGCGCGAGTTGATCGTCTCCCGCTTGCGCGCCGGCATCGTCATGGGGTTGACCGAGAGCCCGTCGTACGCGAATGCGGTGTTGTCGCGCTGGAACAGGTGGTTGGGCAGCGGTGTCAGGAGGAAGTCACCGGGTGCGAGGTAGGCCCACAGCAAGGAGGAGTCTTCCTGCGAGCTGGAGGTCCGACCTCAGCAGCCCTCCGATGAGCACCTCGGCCAGCACGTCCGCGGGCGCCGAGCCGACGAGCTCGTTGAGCCTGCTCTGCAGCTGCGGCCCGAACCGGGTCGCGGTGGCGAACTCGACCTGCAGGAACTCCCGCGCACCCGGCTCGTCGATGGCCGTGGCGAGCAGCTCCTGGAACAGGTGGACGACGATGCCGCGGTCACGCAGCGTGGCGGCGAACGCGTCGTGCTCCTCGCGGGCGCGGTCGGCCCACATCACGTCGTCGAAGAGGAGCTGCTCGACGTTCTGCGGCGTGAGGCGCGAGAGCTCGAGGCCCGGTCGGTGCAGCACGACCTGACGCAGCTGCCCGACCTCGGAGTCGACGTGGAACGTCATGCGGTGATCCTTGCCGACCGGACCGGTGGGGTGTCGAGCGGGTATGGCAGCCGGCGCGTGACGCCGGCTCAGGCAGGGCGACCCCGGCGCGTCGGATCAGACGGGGCGCATCGCGTCGGCGGCGGCGCGCAGGCCCTCGCCCTTGCCGCGGCCGTAGTCGGTGAGTGCGCTCCGTACATAGATCCGCTCGCGCTCCTCCTCGGTCAGGCCGCCCCAGACGCCGTAGGGCTCGCGCGCCCGGATGGCGTAGTCGGCGCACTCGGAGCGCACGTCGCAACGGGCGCAGACCGACTTCGCGGCCCGGTCACGGCGGATGCGGGAGAGCCCACGTTCGTTCTGCGGATGGAAGAACAGGGCGGTGTCGGCGTCACGGCACGCGCCGTGCTCCTGCCACTCCCACGTCGCATCGACGGGGACCTGAGCCAATGGCTGCTGCGGCATCTCCGGCCTCCCATGTGCCCTGTCGCACGACCTCGGGACCCGATCCGACCGGTTACGCACAGTAACTACCCGTCGTGATCACATCCTCACGCACAGTCAGGATACGTGGGTATCGGTCGAACGGTCGGGAAATGGGCTGCGGGTTTCGTGACATCGGTCACCCGAGCGGCGCAGCGCGTCTTTCGGCATGCTGGTCACGTGACGCTGCAGCCCCTCGACGTCCCGCCCGCGGTACCCGTGGCCGGGCGCCTGCTCGTGGCCGGGCCGATGCTCACCGACCCCCATTTCGCGCGCGCCGTGATCCTCCTCCTCGACCACGACGAGTCCGGCACGCTCGGTCTGGTGCTCAACCGTCCCAGCCACGTCCCGGTGGGTGCCGTGCTGCCGCCGTGGGACGGTCGCACGACGGGCACCGACGTCCTGTTCACCGGCGGTCCCGTCGCCGACGACAGCGCGCTCGCGCTCGGGCTGCACACCGGTCCTGAGGACGGCCCGGAGCCCCCCGGGTTCCGTCGCGTCGCCGGGCCGTTCGGGCTCGTCGACCTCGATCTCGACCCCGACGACTCCCTCGCCGAGCTCGACGCGATCCGGATCTACGCCGGCTACGCGGGCTGGGACGCCGGCCAGCTCGACGACGAGCTCGCCGAGGGCGCCTGGTACGTCGTCGACGGCGGACCGGACGACGTCTTCGACGCCGACCCCGACGACCTCTGGCAGCGCGTCCTGCGCCGTCAGCACGGCGATCTCGCGTTCGTGGCGACGCCGTCCACCGATCCCACGCTCAACTGAGGCACGACTGCACCCGCGGGTGCGCCGTACGATGTGGCGCATGTCGACGCCGTACGAGCCGCTCCCGATGCCCGAGCCCGACACCGGCCTGGGGACCCTCGTCGAGGAGCGGCCCGACACGCAGTTCGGCGACGGCGACCACGAGCGGTTCGCCCACTACGTCCAGAAGGACAAGATCGTCGAGTCGGCCGTGACCGGCACTCCCGTGATCGCCCTGTGCGGCAAGGTCTGGGTCCCGGGCCGCGACCCGGCGAAGTTCCCCGTGTGCCCGGACTGCAAGCGCATCTACGAGGGACTGCCGCAGGGCGGCAAGGGCAAGGGCAAGGGCGACGACGGCGACGGGGCGGGGTCCTGACCGCGCCCGACGGCGCCGAGCTCCCCGACAGCACGTCCGACGCTGCGGCTGACGCGGCGCCGGCCCACCGGGTCGACGACCTGCCGCCGCTGGTGGCGGCCGGGTCGAGCCTGCTCGAGCTCGACGCCGAGCTGCAGCCGCGGACGGCGCCTCCGGTCCCGTCGTCGAGCCCGTCGCGCGCTGACGGGCTGATGGCTCCGGCGTACCGACCCTTCACGATCGGCGTCGTCGCGGCCATGACGATGTTCGCGTTCGAGGGGATCGGCGTCGCCGCCGCCATGCCCTCGGTCGCGCGAGCGCTCGACGGCCTCAGCAGCTACGCGTGGGCGTTCAACGGCTACATCGTCGCCAGCCTGGTCGCGATGGTCGTCGCGGGGGAGTGGTGCGACCGCGCGGGTCCGAGACCGTCGTTGACGCTGGGCATCTCACTCTTCGGCCTCGGCGCCCTCGTGGCCGGAGCCTCCGGCTCGATGACGCTGCTGATCCTCGCCCGTGCCGTGCAGGGGCTCGGCATGGGCCTGTCGATCGTCGCGGTCTACATCGTCATCGGTCGCGCGTTCCCCGACGAGCTGCGCCCGCGGGCGTTCGCCGTGCTGTCGGCGGCGTGGGTGCTGCCCGCGATCGTCGGACCGCTCGTCGCCGGGTTCCTCGTCGACCACGTCTCGTGGCGGGCCGTGTTCTGGCTCGTCGTGCCGTTCTGCATCCCGCCGATGCTGCTGCTCGTCCCGAGGCTGCGGCAGTTCGGGGGCGAGGGCGACGGTCCGCGTCGGCGCGGACGGGTGCGCGTCGCGATCGTCGCTGCCGCCGGTCTCGCGCTGCTGCAGGAGGCCGGCACCCGGCGGGGCTACGCCGGTGCCGCCATGGGCGTGGTGGGCATCGCCATGCTGCTCCCTGCACTGCGTCACCTGCTGCCGGCCGGGGCGCTGCGCTTCGCGCGCGGACTGCCCACGGTGGTCACCATGCGTGGCATCCTCGCCGGCGCCTTCTTCGCGGGCGAGGCGTTCGTGCCGCTCGCGCTGCAGACCGAACGCGGCGTGTCGACGGCCCAGGCCGGCGCAGCCCTCACGGTCGGCGCGATCGGGTGGGCGCTCGGTTCGCAGGTGCAGGGACGCCTCTACGGCCGGACGCCACGAGGGTTGCTCGTGCAGATCGGTGCCGGCTTCGTGGCGACGGGTCTCGCGTTCATGTCGCTGTCGCTGGTGCCGTCGATCACCGTGTGGGTCGCCATCCCCTGCTGGATGGTTGCGGCCGTCGGGATGGGGATGTCGTTCGGCTCGATCGGCTCGCTGACCCTCGAGATGTCCGAGCCGGGCGACCAGGGGGCCAACGTCGCCTCCCTGCAGGTGTGCGACGCGGTCGGGTCCGTGGTGTTCGTCGGTCTCGCGGGCGCCATCTACGCCGCCGCCCTCGCGGCCGGGACGGTGTCGTCGTCGACGTTCGTGACGATCTGGTCGGTCATGGCGGTCGTCGCAGCCTTCGGCGCCGTCGTGGCGGGCCGGATCCCGGTGCCGGTCCCTTCGACCTGATTCACGGCGTCGGTCGCCCCCTCGCCGCCGCGTCGATAGCACGTCGTCGACCGGACACGCCCACCACCCGCCCCGGCATGTCGTCGACGGCGCTCGCCTAGAGTCGCCCGCCTATGAGCACCGCGCCGCACCTGCCACCCGCCTATCCGGAGCGGGTCCCGCGCGGGGCCGCTCAGCGGCTGCGCGCCTGGCAGCAGGCGGCGGTCGACGAGTACGTGCGCCGTGACCCGCGCGACTTCCTCACGGTGGCGACCCCGGGCGCCGGCAAGACGACGTACGCGCTGCTCCTCGCGGCTCGCCTCCTCGAGCGCCGCGTCGTCGAGCGCGTCATCGTGGTCGCGCCCACCGAGCACCTCAAGACCCAGTGGGCGCAGGCGGCGGCGAAGGTGGGCATCCCGCTCGACCCGGGCTTCTCCGGGGCCGCGGGCGTGACGAGCAGCGACTACGTCGGCATCGCGGTCACCTACGCCGGTGTCGCGGCCAACCCCCTGCTCTACCGGCGTCGCGTCGAGGACCGCCGCACCCTGGTCGTCCTCGACGAGGTGCACCACGCGGGGGACTCGCTGTCGTGGGGCGAGTCGGTGCGGGAGGCGTTCGAGCCGGCGGCGAGGCGTCTGGCGCTGACGGGTACGCCGTTCCGCAGCGACATCAACCCCATCCCGTTCGTCACGTACGCGCCGGGGGCCGACGGCATCCCGCGGAGCGCGGCCGACACGGTCTACGGCTACGGCGACGCGCTGCGCGACAACGTCGTACGACCGGTGATGTTCCTGGCGTACAGCGGGCGGATGCGATGGCGCACCCGGGCCGGCGACGAGGTCAGCGCGGTGCTCGGTGCCGACCAGGCCAAGGACGTCACGCAGCAGGCGTGGCGCACCGCGCTCGACCCGCAGGGCGAGTGGATCCCGCAGGTGCTGCGCGCGGCCGACCGGCGGCTCTCCGAGGTGCGCAAGCACGTGCCGGACGCCGGTGGCCTGGTGATCGCGAGCGACCAGACCAAGGCGCGCGCGTACGCCAAGCAGCTCCAGGCGATCACCGGCCACAAGCCGACGGTCGTGCTGTCCGACGACCCGAACGCCGGCTCGCGCATCTCGGAGTTCTCCGCGAGCGACGAGCGGTGGATGGTCGCGGTGCGCATGGTGAGCGAAGGCGTCGACGTGCCGCGACTCATGGTCGGCGTCTACGCGACGTCGACCTCGACCCCGCTGTTCTTCGCGCAGGCGGTAGGCCGCTTCGTGCGGGCCCGGCGTCGTGGTGAGACGGCGAGCATCTTCCTGCCCAGCGTCCCGATGCTGCTTCGTCTGGCCGGCGAGCTCGAGGAGGAGCGCGACCACGTTCTCGGTCGACGTGCCGACGGCACGTGGTCCGAGGAGGACGTCCTCATGGCGCAGGCGTTGGCGCAGCGCGACACCGCCGACCTGCTCGTCGACGACCAGCTCGCGTTCGAGGCGCTGGAGAGCGAGGCGACGTTCGACCGGGTGCTCTTCGACGGTGGCGAGTTCGGTGCCGGCACCGGACCGGGTACGGCGGAGGAGGAGGAGTTCCTCGGGATCCCCGGACTGCTCGACGCCGACCAGGTCCACGACCTGCTCCGGGCGCGCGGCAAGGGGCGGAGCGCCGGTCGGGGCGCCGCCGCTCTCGCTCCGGAGGTCGTGGTCGTCGACATCCCGGCGCTGCGCCGGGAGCTCAACGACTGCGTACGCGGGTACGCGCGACAGACCGGCCAGTCCCAGGCGACCATCCATGCCGACCTCCGCCGGGTGAGCGGTGGCCCGGAGGTCGCCAAGGCCAGCAGCGCCGAGCTGCGCGCGCGGATCGAGCGCATCCGGACCTGGGCGATCGGACGCCGGTAGGTCTCGGAATCGTTGCGGTTCGCGGTCGCGCACGCCTGGGCCCGACCTCCCGGCGTCGAGGCGACCGCTGGGCTTTGGCACAATGTCCGCGCGCGGAAGTCCCCCGCGCGTTCCCCCGGAGGTTTGTCATCGTGCGTCGTTCGCCGCTCGTCCTGATCCCTGTCGCCGCGGCCATGCTCCTCGCCGCCTGCGGCTCGTCCACGAGCCCGTCCTCGTCGCCGTCGGTGTCGTCCACGACGTCCGCCTCCGCCACGTGCACGCCGGCAAGCCTGCAGACGCTGACGGCGGGCAAGTTCACCGTCGCGACCGGCAACCCGGCGTACTCGCCGTGGGTCATCGATGACAAGCCCGAGTCGGGCAAGGGCTTCGAGTCCGCCGTGACGTACGCCGTCGCCAAGCAGCTCGGCTACGCCGACTCCGACGTCGTGTGGATCCGCACCGGGTTCGACGAGGCGATCGCGCCCGGGCCGAAGAAGTTCGACGTCAACATCCAGCAGTTCTCGATCTCCGAGGACCGCAAGAAGGCGGTCGACTTCTCCTCCGGCTACTACGACCTGACCCAGGCCGTCGTCACCTACAAGGGCAGCCCGATCGAGAAGGCGGCCTCCCTCGCGGCGCTCAAGGACGCCAAGCTCGGCGCGGCCGTCGGCACGACCTCGCTCGACGCGATCAACGCGTCGATCCAGCCGACCACCCCGGCCAAGGTCTACAACAACAACGACGACGCCGTCGCTGCCCTCAAGGCGAAGCAGATCGATGGTCTCGTCGTCGACCTGCCGACCGCGTTCTACATCGCGTTCGGCGAGCTCGACAACGGCGTGCTCATCGGGCAGCTGCCGAACTCGGCCAACGACAAGGAGCAGCTCGGCTTCCTGCTCGCCAAGGGCAGCCCGCTGACCCAGTGCGTCACCCAGGCCGTCGACGCGCTGCGCGCCGACGGAACCCTCGCCAAGCTGCAGGACCAGTGGCTCGCAGCCTCGGCCGGAGCCCCCGTCCTGTCGTGACGCGGTCGACCCGGGCGGGCAGCGCACCGTCGGGCCGTTCCGTCGCCTGGACGCCCAGCGAGCACGAGCTCGAGCGACGCAAGGCGCGCACCGCGCAGGAGCGCCGTCGCATCGCCATCGCGGCCGTCTCGTCGATCCTCGTGATCGGCGGGCTGGTCGCGATCGTGCTGACGTCGTCGGGCTGGCCGGTCGTCCAGGACACGTTCTTCAACGTCGAGTACGGCAGGTCGGTCGTCCCCATCATCTGGGAGGCGTTCAAGCTCGACCTCAAGCTGTCGGCCATCGCGGTGGTGTTCATCGCGATCATCTCGCTGGTGATCGCGCTCACCCGCACCTCGCGGTCGCCGGCGCTGGCGCCGTTCCGGATCCTCGCCGCGGTCTACGTCGACCTCTTCCGCGGCATCCCGCTGCTGCTCGTTCTCTACCTCATCGGTTTCGGCATCCCGGCCCTCGGCCTCGCCGGCGTCTCGGGGCTCGACGTCGAGGTGCTCGGAACGACGGCGATCGTGATCACCTACTCCGCGTACGTCGCGGAGGTCATCCGCTCGGGCATCCTCTCCGTGCACCCGAGTCAGCGCGCCGCAGCCCGCTCGCTCGGGCTCTCACCGACGCAGACGATGCGCTACGTCGTGCTGCCCCAAGGACTGCGCCGCGTCGTGCCGCCGCTGCTCAACGACGGAGTGTCGCTGCTCAAGGACGTCGGCCTGGTCTCGGTGCTCGGCGTGGTCGAGGGCATCCGTCAGGCCGAGATCCTCAAGGCGAAGTCGTTCAACTTCACGCCGTTCGTCGTCGTCGCCATCATGTTCCTCATCGTGACGATCCCGCTGACCCGCCTCACCGACCGGTCGCTGGCGCGCTCGATCAAGCGGCAGAACGCGCAGGGCAACGCGTGACCCTGCCCTCCGACGCCTCGCTCGCTGCCGAGGCCGTTGCGCCGCTGCTCGAGCTGCGCAACGTGCGCAAGAGCTTCGGCGACGAGCTCGTGCTCGAGGACGTCAGTCTCGTCGTCCCCGAGCACACGGTGACCGTGCTCATCGGCGCCTCAGGGTCGGGCAAGTCGACGCTGCTGCGGTGCATCAACCAGCTCGAGCAGATCGATGACGGACTCGTGCTGTTCGACGGCGTCGACATCGCCGATCCACGGATCGACGCCAACGAGACGCGGCAGCGGATCGGCATCGTGTTCCAGGCGTTCAACCTCTTCCCGCACATGACTGTGCTCGACAACATCACGCTGGCGATGCGCCGGGTGCACGGCGTCCCGCGCGGCGAGGCGGAGACGCGCGCTCGCGAGCTGCTGGCACGGTTCGCGCTCGAGGACAAGGCGTCCCAGCATCCCGACCGCCTCTCCGGTGGCCAGCAGCAGCGGGTGGCCATCGTGCGCGCGCTGGCCGTGTCGCCACGACTGATGCTCTTCGACGAGATCACCTCCGCGCTCGACCCGGTCCTCGTCAACGAGGTGCTCGCCGTCGTCCGCGACCTGCGCGCTGACGGGATGACGATGGTGATCGCCACCCACGAGATGGGCTTCGCCACCCAGGTGGCCGACGAGGTGTGCTTCCTGGCCGGCGGGGTGATCGTCGAGCGAGGCACGCCCGACGAGGTGATCCATCACCCGCGCGACCCGCAGACCCAGGAGTTCCTGCGCCGCGTGCACGAGGCCGGACGGCTCTGAACCGCGCTGTCGCCTTACGGCGCGGCTACGGCACGGGGACGAACGTCGTCCCTATTCTGTCGTCGAGGTGCGACCGCCGGTCGCGCACGAACTAGGAGGCCGCATGTCCGCGACCGAACCCACGACCGCCGACAGCGACGCGATCGCTGAGCTCGGTCGCAGCTGGGGTGTGCTGCTGTTCATCGGCATCGTCACCCTCATCCTGGGGGCGTTCCTGCTGTTCTGGACCGACAAGTCCATCTCGGCGTTCGCCATCCTGTTCGGCATCTACCTGCTGATCAGCGGCGTCTTCCAGCTCGTGCAGTCCTTCGCGCAGGCGCAGCACCGCGCGCTGCTGGCGATCTCGGGGATCCTGTCGATCATCCTTGCGGTCTACATGTTCAAGGCGGTGCACAACGACCTGTCCGCCGAGATCCTCGCGCTGTTCATCGGCATCGCCTGGCTCTTCCGCGGCGTCGTCGAGCTGATCGTCGGGCTGCAGAGCAAGGGTGTCGACGGGCGAGGCTGGCTCATCTCCGGCGGCGTCCTGCTCATCCTCGGCGCCATCGCCGTGTGGGTGTGGCCCAACGCGGCGATCAGCCTCATCTTCAACATCTCCGGCATCGTGCTCATCATCGTGGGCATCAGCGAGATCGTCGGCTCCTTCCAGCTGAGGAAGCTCGCCGCTGCCTGAGCCGCGAGGCTCGACCCCACCGCGACGCCGTCGGACCCGCTCCGGCGGCGTCGCTGTGTTCCAGCGCCGCTGGTGACGCGTGGCGCCGGTTCGGTATGGACTCGCTCTGCGACGCGCGTCGAGCCGCCTCGATCGGGCACAGTGGGTCCGTACGCTGGGCGGACGCCCTGGTGCGAAGGAGGCGGACGTGGTCGCCGAGACCAGTCAGACCCTCGACCGTGGCCTCACCGTGCTCGAGCTGCTGTCGGAGTCGTCCGACGGGCTGACCGTCACCGAGATCGCGCACAAGCTCGGTGTCTCACGGACGGTCGTCTACCGGCTCGTCGTGACGCTGGAGCAGCACGCGCTGCTGCGCCGCGGCGGCGACGGTCGCTGCCGGCTCGGGATGGCGGTGCTCGCGCTGGCTCGCCAGGTGCAGCCCGTGCTCCGCGAGGCCGCGATCCCTGCACTGCGGCGCCTGGCCGACTCCGTGGGCGCCACCGCTCACCTCACCGTGGTCGACGGGTCGGACGCCCTCGCCGTGGCAGTGGTGGAGCCGACGCGCTCGGACTTCCACGTCGCCTACCGGGTCGGTGCTCGGCACCCGCTCGATCGCGGTGCCGCCGGCAAGGCCGTTCTCGCGGCGCGCGCGTCCGGCGGGCGACCGTTCGAACCGGGGTGGGTCGTCTCGACGGGCGAGCTGCAGCCCGGGGCCTACGGTTTGGCCGCGCCGCTGCTCGGCGTCGCCGGCATCGAGGCGTCGGTCGGCGTCGTGACGCTCGCGGACCTGCCGGTCGACGACGTCGGCCCGAAGGTGCTCCGCGCTGCCGGTGAGGTCTCGCGCGCGCTGCGCTGACGGGGCTCGTCGGCAGCGGCTACCAGCAGCCGACCGCCGTGGTGGGCACGAGGTCGACGGCCTGGCGCACGGCGAGCTGGGAGTACCGCGCGCTCGGTGCGACGAGGAGCGCGAAGATCCGGGTGATGCCGTCGCGTCCCTGCGCATAGCCGGCCAGCCCGATCGCGTCGTGCAGGGTGCCGGTCTTGGCGAACACCCGGCCTCGGGCGCACTTCGTCGGCACGGACGTGTAGCGGTGGGCGCGGGCGGAGAGCGTGCCGCTGACGCCGCCCACCGGCAGCCAGCCCTTGAGCGGTGCGAGCTCGGGGTGCGACGGTGTCACCGCCTTCATGAGCAGCTGCACGAGTCCACGGGCCGTCACGCGGTCGTTGCGCGAGACGCCGCTGCCGTCGTAGAGCCGGAACCCGCGGATGTCGATGCCGAGCCGCACGAGCTCGCGCATCTCGTTCGTGCGGCCGGCCGACCACGAGCCGCCGAGCCCCCGCGCGATGGCGCTGTTGCGGAAGAACATCTCGGCGACGTCGTTGTCGGACACGAGCAGCATCCACTTGAGCGCGGCACCGGAGGTGTTGCCCTGGAAGCGGGCGATCTCCGGGGCGCCCTTGGCGGCGACGAGCCGCCCGTCGTAGGCGGCGTAGGGCGCGAGGTCGGTGCGCGCCTTGAGCAGCACCTTGAGCTCTGCGGTGACCCGTCCGGTGAAGTACGCCGCTGCGTCCTTGCTGGTGTCCATGCCGTGACGCAGGTCGCGGACGAGCGGACGGATGGGCGAGACGACGCCGGGAAGGTAGCTGCTCGGCCAGCCCGACGCGAGGGTGGGTGCGGGGTACAGCGAGTCGTCGACGCGGACCGAGATGCGCCACGGTGTCGGCGTGGGGGCCGGAGTGGGCGTGGGGGTCGGCGTCGGTGTCGGAGTCGGCGTGGGAGTCGGTGTCGGTGTGTGTGGGGGTGCGGCCGGCGCTCGCGAGAGGAGCGCGAGCGCGGTGTCGTGCGCGAGCGCGCGCAGCTGTGCCGACGTGAGCAACGGGTCGCCGCCCGCCACCAGGACGATCTCGCGCTGGGTCCTACCGTTGACCACCGTCGTCGGGAAGCGCGTCGTGGTGCCGAGCACGCGCAGTGCCGTGACGGCTGTGGTGAGCTTGGTGGTCGACGCGCCGCGCATCGGCGTCGTCGACGCGCGGCTGTAGAGCACCCGACGCGTGACGGGGTCGACGACCAGCGCCGTACGCGCCCACGCGCTGGCGAGCGGCGCGGGACGGGCGAACCGCAGCGGGACGAGGCGGGCGATGCGTGCGTCCTGCGCCAGCGTGGCCGCCGAGGGTGTCGTCGCGGCCGGCGATACGGCGAGCGGTTCCGGCGGCGCCGCCTGCGCCGGGCTCAGGCAGGTGAGCGCGATCGCCGCGAGGGCGACGGGAAGGGCGAACGTGGGCCGGTGCACGGGACGACCGTACCTACCGCGCGCGGCAGCGCCACGGCCCGGGCAGGGCCCACGGCGTGTCCGTCACCCGTCGGGCGCAGCGCCCAACGTTGCGCCGGACGCCTCGCGCGCCGCTCGGGCGACGAGCGGGAGCACCCGGTGCCGCACCTGGGTCGCGAGCGCGATGACGGTCGACGTGCGCCCGATGCCGTCGGTGGCGACGACCTGGTCGATGACGCGCTGCAGGTCGGCGTTCGAGCGAGCCACCACACGACAGAGCAGGTCGCCGTTGCCCGTGATCGTGTGGACCTCGAGCACCTCCGGGATGTCGGCGAGGCGGCGTCCGATCTCGTCGTGGCCGGCCTGGGCTATCTCGAGCGTCACGAAGGCGGTGACGGGGAAGCCGAGGGCCGTGGTGTCGACCTCGGGCCCCCAGCCGGTGACCACGCCGCGCGCGGCGAGCTTGTCGAGGCGGGCCTGGACCGTGCCGCGCGCGAGCCGAAGCCGGCGACTGGCCTCGAGCACGCCGATGCGCGGCTCGGCGGCGAAGAGATCCAGGATCGCCGCGTCGACGGCGTCTACCGAGAGAGTGTCGGGCATCTCGACCATTCCTTGCTGGGATCGCTGGACGATCTGATCACTGTAGTGCGGTCGATCGCTCACCGTATGGGCATGTTGCCAGGTGTGTCCTGGGCTAGTTGCTAGGTGAGCCTTGCCTTGCCACGCTCCGGCCATGACCCAGATCGCGGAGCCCAGGACCGTCCCGACGCACGACGACCCGTTCCCCGTGCGGGGCATGGACGCCGTGGTGTTCGCGGTCGGCAATGCCAAGCAGGCCGCTCATTGGTACTCCACCGCGTTCGGCATGCAGGTCGTCGCCTACAGCGGACCCGAGACCGGCGACCGCGACCACGCGTCGTACGTGCTGACCAGCGGGTCGGCCCGCTTCGTGCTGGTCGGCCCGGTGCACGCGGGCGCGCCTGTCGCCGCACGCGTTGCGGTGCACGGCGACGGCGTCATGGACCTCGCGCTCGAGGTGCCCGACGTGCGGTCGGCGTACGACTACGCCACGGCGCACGGCGCGACCGGGCTCGAAGCGCCGCACGAGATCAGCGACGCCGACGGCACGGTCGTGATCGCGGCGATCGCGACGTACGGCGACACGCGACACTCGCTCGTCGACCGGTCGCGCTACCGCGGCGGCTACCTGCCCGGGTTCGTCGCCCGGGCGCCGATGGTCGCGCCGGGGGAGCGGCGGATGTTCCAGGCGATCGACCACTGCGTCGGCAACGTCGAGCTGGGTCGGATGGACGAGTGGGTCGAGTTCTACCACCGCGTCATGGGCTTCACGAACATGGCCGAGTTCATCGGCGACGACATCGCCACGGACTACAGCGCCCTCATGAGCAAGGTCGTCGCCGACGGCACCCGCAAGGTCAAGTTCCCGCTCAACGAGCCTGCCGTCGCGCGCAAGCGCAGCCAGATCGACGAGTACCTCGATTTCTACGGAGGTCCCGGCGTCCAGCACATCGCACTCAACACCGGCGACATCCTCGCCACGGTCGACGCGATGCGCGCAGCCGGCGTCGACTTCCTCGACACGCCGGACTCCTACTACGACGATCCCGAGCTGCGCGAGCGCATCGGCGAGGTGCGCGTCCCGATCGACGAGCTGAAGTCGCGACGGATCCTCGTCGACCGGGACGAGGACGGCTACCTGCTGCAGATCTTCACCAAGCCGGTGCAGGACCGCCCCACCGTGTTCTTCGAGATCATCGAGCGGCATGGCTCCCTCGGCTTCGGCAAGGGCAACTTCAAGGCGTTGTTCCAGGCGATCGAGCGCGAGCAGGACATCCGCGGCAACCTCTGACCTTCGCCGATCGTCCGGGAAGGACCTGGCGGTCCACCAGGCGGAATGCCCTCACACAGATGCAATGTCTGGCATTCGCGCTCGGTCGACGCGCCAAGATGGCGGAGTGGGCACTTCTGGTCGGATGACAGCGCTGCACAGCGCCGCGTATCACAACGGCGCTGCTCGGGTCCGGGAACTGATCACCTCGGGTGCTGACCCGGATGCTCGTGGGCTGGGCGGGTCGACGCCGCTTCATCTGGCGGCACAGCAGTTCAGTCGTGACGCCGCGGCAGCGCTGCTCGAACTCGGGGCGGCGGTGGATCCCGTGGACGACGAAGGTCGAACGCCGCTTCACATTGCGGTCTTCCACGCCTGGAGCAGCGGCGAGATGATCGCACTCCTGCGCGCACACGGTGCGGACCCCTTCCGGGAGGACTTCTCGGGCAGGTCCCCCCTGGCCGCTGCCAACGCGTTTGCTGATCGTTTCGCGGTGCACTGCTTCGACGATCTCACCACCGCCCAGGAGCAGTACCGGGTCCTGGTACGAGACCACGTGTCCCCGACGTTTCGCTCGCTGGGGCTCAAGGGCAGCTCAGGGAAGTACTCGCTCCCCGTGTCCGCGCCGGGCTGGGCGCTCGTGGCGATGGAGAAGTGGAAGTACAGCAGCCGTGCCGAGGTCAGGTTTCGCATCAATCTGTTCACCGTGTCCCAGGCGGCCTGGTCGGCCTCGTCCTACGGCCAGGACGGCAAGACACCCAGCGGCGTGGTGGTGGCGGCTACTACGGGGTGGAGACGCACTCGGCCCGCTTGAGCCACCAGGTGGTCGCTGAGTCCTGGTGGACCATGACCCCGATCACGGATGTCGCGTCGCTCGGTCAGGAGATCGGTGCAGCCATGGAGGCGCACGGTCTTCCCTGGCTGCTCGACCGCGCGGCGAAGTGGTGAGCAGTGCGAAGGTGCCGATCGCGCTCGATGGACAACGGGTGACGTGAGCGGCAGACGATGGACGTTCTTCGGAACGAGCTTGTCGGTGGAGTGGCTACCGGCGCTGCCTCCCGAGATGCTGGTAAGCCGAAGTCAGCCATCCGATGCCAAGGCTACGTCACTAGGGCACGTCGCTGTTCGTCGTCGAATGGCTTCCGGCCGGACCGTGGCGCGCTACCGTCAACGCCGGCGAACGGTGTCGGCGGACAGAGGGTGCGTCGCGGCCATCACGGGGGGTACGGGGTACACGCGTGATCAGCCACCGTACCGTCACGCCTGCGACCGCCGCACCCCTCGGGTTCGTCGCGGGACACGGCCGTGGCTGACGCGACGCCGACGGACCAGGTCGGGCGCGTTCGCGCAGCGCGGCAGGCTGTCGAGCAGCTCACGACGCAGGTCAGCACCGCCGCCGACGCCGCGGTGGCTGCCGGCCTGGCCGCCAAGGGCGCCCGTCTCCCGTCTTGGGGAGCCGTCAAGGCCTTGTTATCCGGGCACTATCGCACGTTGCGCGAGCAGGCCGACGCGGAGGCGGCAAGGGCCGACGAGCAGCTCGGCGCCCTGCAACGCCGGCTCACCGACGCTCGCCGGGACCTCGAACGTGCAACAGCCGCCTACGACGCGGCGGAAGCGATGGCAGCGCAGGAGCGCGCCACCCGACGTGCTGCTGCGGCCGACCGCATCCGCGCAACCGAGGGCCCCGAAGCCGCGCGGCTAGACCAGCTCGAGGCCGACCTTGCCGCTGCCCAGGATGAGTGCCGCGAGCTCGATCAGGCCGCACACGCGGTGGAGGCATCCCAGGCAGCCGCGCGTCAGGCACTGAACCGGCTCGACAGCGCAGCCAACTGGGGGATGTACGACACCTGGTTCGGAGGCGGGATCATGTCCAGCAGCATCAAGCACGACCGCATCGACGATGCGGCACGAGCCATGGGCGCGGTTCGGGCCAGCCTCGAGCTGGCGCGCAGCGAACTGGCCGACGTCGCACTGGACATCACCGCACCGGACCTCGCGCGCGTCGGAGCCAACCGCACGCTGGACATCTGGTTCGACAACTTCTTCTCCGACCTGGTCACCCAATCGCGCATCAGCGACGGACGGGCCAGCGTGGTCGCGCTCGTGACCGCGCTGCGCCAGGCGCACGAGCTCGTAGCGGCCCGCACCGGTGAACTCCAACGACGGACCGTGGACCTGGCCGCCGAACGCGACGCACTGCTCGACGCAGTGACGCTCTAGCACCTGCCGCCGCCATCAGGCAACATCGAAGTACGTGCTAGCGACAACGCAGTGCCAGGGAGCATCGGATGCTCGTGCTCGGAGACGACAGGACGCCGAAGCTGATCGTCTTGCTCGGCGTCTTCGTTGCTGCCGTGGGCTGCGCGGGACCTGCGTCGACCAGCCCCACCGCGGCGCCTCCGATCTACGTGAGCGTCGAGATGCGAATCCAGCAGGTTGGCCCGACCGGGACCACGCCGGAACAAGCCAAGCAAGCCGCTTCTGCCGTGGACTGCCTCACGGACGAACCCCGGACACATGTCCCGGCCGGTCTGACGTTCCTAGTCCGCCTCAAGATCGACTCGGCCCACCTGGCCGAATCGCTGAAGCAGCTCAGGGCATTGCACGACGTCGGCAACCTGCACACCGACGCCGAGGCTTCGTTCTCCGCCACGCCGACCGAGGCCCAGCCGGGAACCAGGACAAGCTGCTGAGCGAAGCCGATGATGCCGATCTCGATCGCGATGGCTGACCGGCCTATGTGTCGTCGGTCGGCGCGGGCTCCATGCGTCGATGCGGAGGCTACGGTGACGTGCATGTCACGCCGACCCGGCGGTCCCGCTAGCTTCACGCGCAGGATCAGTGGACGGCGATGTCCGCGTCCACAAAGCTCATGTTGTCCAGACGCATGCGAACTGCGAAGGCTACCTTCGCGACATGGTCTCGACTGAGCAGGCTGCCGCAGGGGATCCCAGCCGGCCGTCGTTCCACGTCAGCGACGCGATCCAGGCTTTCGTTGACGAGCTGAGCGCGGAACCAGGAGTCTGCGGAATCGGCCTGTTCGGATCTCAGGCGAGAGGGACGGCGAGGGTCGGCAGCGACGCCGATCTCCTGGTACTCGTCGAGCAACCCGGGTTCGTCATGGAGTGCACCGAGCGCGGTGGCCAGGAGTTCGAGCTGGTGCGGCTCGGCGAGGCGACAGCCATGCAGTACTTCACCGACAACCGTGACGCCGCGGCCGATGCGTGGCCCACAGCCAGGATCCTGTACGACCCGCGGGGCTGCCTTGGGTTGGTTCGTGACCACGCCTTGGCGCTCGTCGCCGAGGGCAAGCCGCCTGTCGACGAGGCGCGTCTGGAGTATCTGCGCCTGTCCTCGGCCGACCACATCCGCGCTGCTGCCCGACTGGCTGCGACAGATGTCGCCGCAGCGCGGATGGTCCTGTACGACAAGGTGGTGGACCTGACGGCGCTGTACTTCGACGTCCGACAGATGTGGAGGCCGCACCTCAAGCGACGCATGGACTCCATCCGTGAGCTGGACCGTGAGTTCCACGATCTCCTGGGGCACTTCTTCGCCACAGAGACGGCCGTCGACGAGCAGCTCCGGCTCGCGCACATCGTCGTGGGACGGGTCTTCGACAAGAATCTCGACTGACGAGGGAACCCCCACCTTCGCGACGCCGGGTGCGGGCGCCGTGACCGCACCGCGGACGAGTCACCCGTTGCGAGCTCTGCCGTTCTGACTCCGCCTTCTGGTTCACCAGGTCGCTCCCGATGGGCTGGTTCACCCCATGACAGCATGAGACGCGTGCGTGCAGTCGAGCTCTTCTTCGCTCTTGGGTGGGCGATGTTCTGGGTCTACTGGCTCGTCTCTGCGTTCGGTGCGAAGAGGAGCAAGGTCGCCTGGTCGAGCGAGCTGCGCATCCGGATCGTCATCGTTGTGTGCGCCTTCGTCCTGCTACGACTCGGTGCGTTCCGCGGGGGGGAACTCACGACGGACCCGTTGCGCGCCGCCGGCGGGATGGTTCTCTTCGTGCTCGGGTTGGGCTTCGCCATCTGGGCGCGGGTGCACATCGGACGCAACTGGGGCGGGCCGATGACGCGCAAGGACAACCCGGAGCTCGTGACCGGTGGCCCGTACCGCCTGGTTCGGCACCCCATCTACGGCGGGATCCTGGTCGCGCTCGTCGGAACTGCGATCGCGCTGAACTGGGCCTGGCTGATCGCGGTGGCGCTGGCCGGGACGTACTTCGTGTACAGCGCGACCGTCGAGGAGCGCTACCTGAGTGGGGTGCTCCCCGACAGTTACCCGTCCTACCGGCGGTCGACCAAGATGTTCGTCCCGTTCATCCTCTGAAGGCGCGGGTCTTCGTCACCACGGTCGAGTCGCAGCGCCGCAAGGAGCCCAGTCGATCCGGCTAGGCTGCGGTGTGCCCGAGTTCACGTGGCGGCCGGCCAACCAGGCAACGACAGAGGATGTCACGGCGGTGTTCGACGCCGGCGGCGCCCGCAAGTGCCGCTGTCAGGCGCTCAAGGTCCCGGGCTGGATCTGGCGAGACACCACTCAGGAGCAGCGGGACGCGGCGCAGTGGGAGCAGACCGGTTGCGGCAACGAAGGATCCACGTCAGGCCTGATCGGTTACGTCGACGGCGAGCCGGCCGGCTGGGTCGCGGTCGAGCCTCGAGAGAACTACCCGCGGCTGTGGAGCCGGAAGCAGCCGTGGATGCGGATGGACCCGGAGCTCGACGGCGTCTGGTCGGTCACCTGCTTCGTGGTGCGCAAGGGCTTCCGGCGGCACGGGCTGATGTACGAGCTCGCCGCCGCCACCGTCGAATACGGCGCGCAGGTGGGCGCTCAGGTCCTGGAGGGCTACCCGACCGAGCCGGTCGAGGGCAAGACCGTGATCTGGGACGAGGCGTCGGTCGGGCTCCTTCAGGTCTTCCTCGAGGCCGGCTACGAAGTCGTGGCCTCGCCGACCCTGCGCCGGAGGGTGGTGCGTGTCCGACTCGGTGGATCGGTATCTACGGCGACGGCCACGGCTTAGCGTGCGGACGGTGTCGCAAGGCACGTGCACATGGCGGACCCATCCCACGATGGGCTCGGACCACTACGGGACAGGAACGTCGCAGTCGACGGACGCCGTGTGCCCGGCCACAACGGTGACGCTCGGCTCTTGCCCGCAGGCGAGCGTGTAGCGCCCAGGGGCAAGGGTGACACGGAACGTGCCAGCCGCATCGCTCCTCGCTTCGGCGACGGTCTGCGCACCGGACTGCACCGTGACCGTCCAGTCCGGGCCGGGTGAACCGTTGAGAGACTGCTTCCCGGTCTGCGGGTTCATGGGTCCGCCGTACATCCGCACCAGACCAGCCAGCGTGCCGGTAGTCGCCGCAGTCGAGGGCGGGGTGACGCCGGCTGTTGAGCCGCTCTTCGGGGAGCACGCGACGAGGACGAGCATCAGTCCGACAGACGCTGCCGTCCGTGTCGGCACCATGTCGACCTCCCCTCGCAATCAGTGTGTCCAACGTCTGACGCGAGGCGAGACCGACCGGTTCCCGGGTGAGGGCGAAGCGCCGGACCTGGCTCGGGCGCCACACGTCGGCCCACGCGACGGTCGAAGGGCGATGTCCTACGGCCGGCCAGGCGGTGTCGTTCGCTGACTCAGGCGGGATGCCACGCGAGTACGGCAGTTGCCCGTGCGCTCAGAAGGGGCAGTCGTCGGAGTCCGTCGGGACGTCCGTGCCGTGCACTGGTCCGCTGTCGGGGAGGTAGGGGCGTGGCGGGGTGATGCCGGTCTGCCCGTGACGCGTGGTCCAACTCGTGCAGCCATCCCCGCGAGCGCGCACATCGATGTCGCCCGCGGTCTTGGTGTGGTGGTCGCGAGTGCAGAGCATGTGGGTGTTGCCCGGGTTGCTCGGCCCCTGCGGCCAGGGCGTGATGTGGTCGAGCTGGCTTCGCGCAGCGGGTTGGTTGCAGCCCGGCGAGGTGCACGTGCCGTCGCGTGCTGCGACGAACGCGCGCAGCGGCTCGGGCAGGTAGGTGCGGGTGCCGTAGTCGAGCATGGCTCCCGTTCGCGGGTCGGTGATGATGCGGCGCAGCGCCCCGCAGTCTGCCGCGAGCTCGCGGGCGATGTCGGCCGGGACGGGCTGACCGGCGAGCAGGCCCGGGTTGTCAGCCAGGCCGAGGAGGGTGGGGAGGTCGACGACGACCTGCAGCTCGCCTCGTCGCGCACGGGCGCGGCGTGTGGAGCGGCCGCGGGTGCGCGCGTTGGCGATGTCGTCCGTGTCGGTCTCGACGGGCTGGGTCGGCGTGTGATCGCACGTCTCTCGCAGCACCAGGCCCGTGTGCGCGGCTGCGCGGGCGGGTCCGATCTCGTCGGGCAGCGCCGCGGCGCAGGAGGGACAGTCGCGGCGGTGGGCCAGGAGCTGATCGGCCGTGGTGTCGATGTGCTCCATGAGGGCGCGGGCGTCCTCGACGCGATGGGTCGCGGTGATCTGGGCGAGCCCGTCCGGCAGACCGCGGTAGGTGACACCGACGTCGTGGCGGCGGACGACCCGCGCGCGCTCCGCCTGCCCGGCCGGATCCAGCCGGGCGAGGGCGGTCGTGATGACCGCGCCGATGCGGGTGGCGGGCGTGGTGTGGATCCGGTCACCGAGGTGGTCGAGCAGGGCGTCGATGGTGTCAGATCGGTGGTGCTCCGTGCGTGACAGGAACGAGGCGACGTGCCGGTACGCCAGCTCACCTCGCGACCACGCGTCGCGCACCGGTTCGAGCTCGGTCGCCAGGCGTCGCGCGGCGAGGATGTCCATGCCGGCGGCGGTATCGGAGATCCCGCGGGCGATGCGCACCTCAAGGCGCAGGTGCCGGTCGCGGCGCACGCCTTGCTGGGGGTCGACCTTCAGGACCTCGGCCGCGACCGGGGTCGCGTAGTCGGCCAACGCGGTGGCGGCGCTGGCCTGCGCCCAGGATGAGACGCGGTCGGCCAGGCGCAGTCGCGTCAGGCGTCCCTGCTCGTCGAGGTCGTCGTCGCGGGCCGAGGTCAGCACCGCGATCACCGAGCCGATCGACGTGTCGTCCAGCGGCAGCGATGCTGCCGCCTCGAGTCGGGCTCGTGCTGCTGCGCGACGTCGGCGGGCCATCGCGGCACGTCCGCGCACCACCCGAGCGGCGGCGAGGTGGCCGGGTGGCACCGTGACCTGCAGCGGCGAGTCGTGCTGGACCAGGACTCCACTCGTGGGCAACGAAGGACCGAACTCGAGCTCGATCACTCGTCGCGACGCACGACGTTGCGCGACCCGATCGTCCAGCTCCGCCTCGACGCCTGAACGGGTCGAGGAAGCGGATCGCATGACGCGATCGTACTCGATTCCCCAGCATCCTGTCAAGAACTAGAACCGTGAAAGTCGTTGATACATAAGGCTTTTCATCCACAGGCTCATCCACAGTCCGTACTCCGGGCAGCACCCGTCGAGTGTCAGAGTGCGCGAGATCACGTGGTGACGCGCGTGCTTCGGACGACGACGACGGGCTGCTACCGGCGTACCGCGGCATCCAGTCCGATCGTCGCCTCGTAGGCTCCGGGCGTGAGCATGGATCCCGGGTGGTACCCCGACCCGTTCTCCAACGGTGGCTACGTGCGCTGGTGGGACGGCGAGCGTTGGGGTCCCTCGACCGTGGAGCCGACTGCGGCCGATCCGGACGCACCGATGCCCGCACCGTCGCGGCAGCCGCTCCAGCAACCGCAGTCCTCCGGACAGCTTCCGCCGTGGGCGACGGGCGCGCCCGCGTCGGCCGCGAAGCTCGCGCCGTTCCCGGTCGCCACGTGGGGCCAGCGCGCGATGGCGATCATCATCGACTGGCTCATCGAAGGCCTCATCGCGGTGCCGTTCGTCCTCTGGATCGCGGGTCCGGCGATCCAGCGGTTCGTCGACTCGGTCCCGGCTGGCGCGACACGCATCCCCGACGCGTCCATGACGCAGCTGGTGCAGGACTCGCAGGGGCTCACGCTGCAGCTGAGCCTCGTGTCGATCGTCATCACGTTCCTCTACCAGGTGCCGCAGAACGCGCTCTGGGGTCGCACGGTCGGCAAGCGGGCGATCGGGCTGCGCATCCGTCCCTTCGCCGCCGACGGGCCCATCGGTTGGGGGACCGCCGCGCTGCGCTGGGGCGCCTACACCGCGGGCGTCCTCGTCCTGCGCGGGCTGTGGCCGCTCCTCGACTACCTGTGGCCGCTGTGGGACCGACCCTGGCGCCAGACGCTCCACGACAAGGTCGCTCGGACGTTGGTCGTGCCCTACCGCCCGCACCACGAGGTCGGAGCGACCTCGACCTACCCGCCGCCGTCGGTCTGACCACGGGCGGCCGCATCACGTCTCGGTGACGTGGTCGCGCCGCAGCGTCGGCGAGGGGCGCGAACGGCGTCGGCACATGGCAGGGTGCCGCCATGACTTCTGCGTGGACGCCGGGTGATCCCGGCACGTTGTCGGACGGTCGTACGCGCGCCGCGTTCCGCGACGACTTCCTCTGGGGCACGGCGACGGCTGCCTACCAGATCGAGGGATCGCCGGACGCCGACGGCAGGGGCCTGTCGATCTGGGACACGTTCAGCCGTACGCCGGGCCGGACGGCGAACGGCGAGACCGGCGACGTGGCGTGCGACCACTACCGGCGGATGCCCGACGACGTCGCGCTCATGGCCGGACTCGGCGTCAACGCCTACCGCTTCTCCGTGTCCTGGCCGCGGGTGCAACCGACCGGGTCGGGTGCCGTGGAGCGACGCGGCCTCGACTTCTACGAGCGGCTCGTCGACGCCCTGCTCGAGCGCGGCATCGCGCCGGCCCTCACCCTCTACCACTGGGACCTGCCGCAGGCGCTCGAGGACGAGGGAGGTTGGCTCGCGCGCGACACGGCGTACCGTTTCGCCGACTACGCCGGCATCGTCGCCGCGCGGCTCGGCGACCGCGTGCACACGTGGATCACGATCAACGAGGCCGTCGTCGTGTCGACGTTCGGCTACGCCCTCGGGACCAACGCGCCCGGCAAGTTCCTGCTCTTCGAGTCGTTCCCGGCCACGCACCACGTGCTTCTCGCCCACGGGCTAGGAACAGCGGCGGTGCGTGCCGCGACGCCGAACGCGCGCGTGGGCATCACGCACAACCTCTCTCCAGTCCTGCCACTGACCGACTCCGCCGAGGACGCCGCAGCGGCCGTGGCGCTCGACGCGATCCAGAACCGCACCTACATGGAGCCGTGCCTGCTCGGCCGCTACCCCACGCTCGAGGACGTGCGCGTGCCGATCGACCGTTCGTGCGTGCTCGACGGCGACCTCGAGGTCATCGCGGCACCGATCGACATGATCGGCATCAACTACTACAACCCGACCACCGTGAAGGCACCTGGCGAGGGCAACCCGTTCCCGTTCGAGATCGTGCCCATGACGGAGTTCGAGCAGACCGACATGGGCTGGCCCGTCGTGCCCGCCGGGCTGCGCGACGTTCTCGTGCAGCAGAAGGAGCGCTACGGCGACGCGCTTCCCCCCGTGATGGTGACGGAGAACGGTGTGGCCTTCCCCGACACGCTCGTCGAGGAGCCGACGCCGCACGTCGACGATCCACGTCGCGTCGACTACCTGCGCACCCACATCGCGGCGGTCGGAGAGGCCATCGACGCGGGCGTCGACGTCCGCGGCTACTTCGTCTGGTCCTTCCTCGACAACTTCGAGTGGGCCGAGGGATACCGGCCGCGCTTCGGCATCGTCTACGTCGACTACGACACGCAGCGTCGGATCCCGAAGCTGTCGTACGCGTGGTTCCGCGCCTTCCTGCGAGGAGAGGCATGAGCGCCGAGCCGAGGACGCTCCCCGGGGCGCTGGAGGAACCGACCGTCGAGGTGCGCAGCGGGTTCATCACCGCCGTCGTGCTGGCGAACTTCGGGATCATGCTCGCGTTCTACGCACCCATCCTGAGCCTGCTTCCGCGGCTGGCAGAGCAGATCTCGCCGGACACCAAGGAGGCGACCCTCGGGTGGATCCTCGGTGCGGGCGCGTTCGCGTCGATCATCTTCAACCCGTTGGCCGGTGCGCTCTCGGACCGCACGACGGCGCGGTGGGGCCGGCGCAAGCCCTGGGTCCTCTTCGGATCGTTGCTGGGCGCGTGCGGTCTGGTGGCGCTCGCCTTCGGCGGGAGCATCGTCGTCCTCGCCCTCCTGTGGTTCGTCTGCCAGGCGACGATCAATGCCGCCTACGCCGGTGTGACGGCGACGGTCCCCGACCAGGTCCCGGTGTCTCAGCGCGGCCTCGTGTCCGGTCTCGCCGGGCTGGCGCAGACGGTCGGCATCGTCCTCGGCGTCGCCCTGGTGACGTTCGGCGTGACGAGCCTCGGCGGTGGCTTCGTGCTCACCGCCCTGCTGCTCGTCCTGCTGGTGCTGCCGTTCGTCCTGCGCGTCCACGACCCGGCCCTGCCCAAGCAGGAGCAGCCGCCGTTCCGCCTGGGGGAGTGGATCAAGGGGTTCTGGGTCTCGCCACGGCTCTACCCCGACTTCGGCTGGGCGTGGATCACGCGCTTCCTCATGATGCTGGGCAACTCGCTGGCCGTCCTCTACCTGCTCTACTGGCTCAAGGACGTCGTCAAGCTCACGACGGGTCCGACGCCCGAAGAAGGTCAGTCGCTGCTGATCCTGCTGTACGCGCTGGGCACCGTCGCGACGGCGATCGTCTTCGGGCGCATGTCCGACCGCAGCGGGCGCCGCAAGGTCTACGTCATCAACGCGACGATCGTCATGGCGGTCGCGGCGGTGATCCTCGCGTTCCTCCCGACGCTCGTGTGGGCGATGGTGGCCGCGCTCGTCCTCGGGCTCGGCTACGGCATGTACCTCGCCGTCGACCAGGCGCTCGTGACGCAGGTCCTCCCTCGGGCGATCGACCGAGGACGCGACCTCGGTGTCATCAACATCGCGAACTCCGCGCCCCAGGTGCTGGCGCCGGTCATCGCCGCGCCGATCGTCACGAGCGTCGCCGGGCTACACCGGCCTCTACCTGCTGACCGCCGTGATCACGCTGCTCTCCGCCGTCCTGGTGACGAGGATCCGGAGCGTCCCGTAGGACGTCGCCGGCCTGACGGGCGCGGTCTCTGGCTGTGCCGTCAGCGGTCGTCCGCCTCGTCAGTGTGCGCGACGTCGCCCTCGGCACCGTCCACGCCCACGTCGGGTCGCACGGCGGTGACACTGCTGACGCCGTGGCCGAGCGGCGAGTAGGCCATCCAGCCGAACTCCTCGCCGTCGGGTCGTTCGGGCATCGGGGGGAGCGGCCAGAGCTCGCGAGCCTCGCTCGCGGCGGCGACGACGTCGGTGAGGTCGACGGTCGTCGCGGTCTCGGGGATCCCGCGCTCGTCCCACCGGCAGTAGATCGTGACGGGTCCTGGGTGGGGCAGCGGGTGGAGCCACGCGTCCCACGACCAGCCGAGCCCGCCGCCCCCACCCCCGCGCATCTGCAGCGCGTAGGCGTCCGGCGTCGTCGCGAACGGATCGCGGCCCGGGATGCCATTCGGTGCCGGCCTCGACCCGTCGACCGTCCGGCCACTCGAGGCCGAGCCGCAGGGTGCCGGCGAACGCGCTGGATCGATGCATCAGCATGTGGTCGAGCTCGGCGCTGTCCGGGTGCAGCAGCGCACGGACCTCGAGCCCGAGGCCACGGGGGTAGACCCCGTCCACCGCGACGTGCACGACGGTCGTGTCGCTGCGACCGACCACGACCGCGAGTGCGGCAGCTCCCGGCGTCCAGTGCTGGGGTCGGTCGTGGGGGAAGTCGTAGTGGACCATCGGCTGCTCGGGCTGCCACGGCTCGTCGGGCAGCTCGGCGAAGAACGGCACGAGGTCAGCCGAGGCGCTCGGTGAACGTGATCATGCGGTCCCAGGCGTCGGTGCAGGCGTCGCCCCACTCCGCGAACGCCCGGTCGAAGAACGAGTGCGGTGCGCCGTCGTAGACGTACATCTCGTGGTCGACCCCGCGGGAGGTGAGCCGCGCGTCGAGGGCCCGGAAGTTCTCGACCGGCGTCGCGCGGTCGGCGCCGCCCACGAAGAGCAGCAGCGGCGTCCGGAACCGCTCCTCCACATCGGCGATCATCGGCGGCTGGCCGTAGAAACCCATGACACCGGCGAGGTCGAGTCCGCTCGCGGAGAGTCGCCACGAGTGGCTGCCGCCGAAGCAGAACCCGACCGTGAACGTCGGACCCGCGTTCGTGCCGTTGACGTGCGCCGCCGCCGCGGCGACGTCGGACTCGACACCTTCCGGCGTCAGACTGCCGAGCTCGCTCTGCCAGTCGAAGCCCTCGGGACGCTGCGCGGCTCCCTGCGTGCGGCCGAAGTAGTCGAACGCGATCGCGTGGTAGCCGGCCTCGGCGAACCGCACCGCGAGCGCCTCGTAGTAGGGGTGCAGACCGCGCACGTCCGGGAGGATCACGACGTTGCGGCCGTTCGGCGCCGCCGGGACCGCTTCGTACGCGGCAAGGGTGTTGCCGTCGCCGCCGGTGAGCGTGAGCACTCCGTGCGAGGCCACCTCACCGATCGTGGGCGGGCTCGGTGGGCGGCTGTCGTCGTCATGGCACATGCGTCCTTCCTACCCGACAACGCAGGTCTCGCGTCGGAGTATCGGCGTGCCTGCTCGGGCCCGGGCGTTCCGCGCACCACGATGGGTGCCGACGGTTGGGTACCAGCGACGGGAGATGGCGGCATGGCGACGCTGACGCCGGACGACGTCGAGCGCATGACGACGGCGGTCTTCATCGAGCCGTCCGTGCGCAGCCGGTCGTCGTCGCGGTTCTGGGTGCTGCTGGTCCTCGCCTCGGTGATCGCGACCGCGGGCGTCGTCGCCGACTCCACCGCGACGGTGATCGGCGCGATGATCGTGGCGCCGCTGATGACGCCGATCCTCGGCGTCGCCGTCGGACTCGTGCTCGCCGACCACAAGCCGCTCATCCGGTCGATGCTGCTCGTCCTCCTCGGCGCGATCGCCGTGATCGCGATCGCGTACCTCATGGGCGCGATCGAGCACTCGGCCGACGCCTACGCCACCAATTCCCAGGTGTCGGCACGCATCAGCCCGCGGCTCATCGACCTCGTGGCAGCGCTCGCGACCGGCCTCGTCGGTGCGTTCGCGCTGGTGCGCTCCGACATCTCCGACACGCTCCCGGGCGTGGCCATCGCCATCTCGCTGGTGCCGCCCCTCGCCGTCGTCGGACTGCTGCTCGGGGTGGGTCGCTACTCGGACGCGGCCCAGGCGCTGCTCCTCTTCGGCACCAACGTCGCGGCCATCATCGCGACCGGCACCGTCGTGCTGCTGCTCTACCGCGTCCGTGACGCCGCGCAGCGGTCGGGCTATCCGGTCGGCGCGCTGAGTGGGCGCAGCCTCGGTACCGTCGCCGTGATGCTGGTCGTGGTCGTCGTCCCGCTCGCGATCGGCAGCGCCAACGTCGCGCGCGACCAGCAGCTGGCCACCGCGGCACGGCCCGTGGCCGACCAGTGGGCGGCGGAGGCAGGCTGGCAGGCGACGTTCGTCGAGGCGTCCAACAACACGATCCAGGTCACGGCGCTGGGGCCGCCGCCCGAGGTCGACCCGTCGAGACTCCGCGTCGAGCTCAACCAGGCCGGGCTCGCGTCGGCCGACCTCGTGCTGCGCCTGGTCGTCGGAGGCTCGCGCACCTGCCCGGCCGGCGGCACGACCTGCACGGCGAGCAGCTCTACGTCGGGCTGACGTCAGCGCGGCGGCGGGATCGCGGGGTAGGGGTCGCTCGCGAGCCGGCCGTGCAGGTGCTCGTCGTGGCGCGCGCCGTCGCCGTACACGAAGCTCGAGCGCGTCGTGCCCTCGTGCCGGAACCCGCATCGTGTCGCGAGCCGGCACGACGCCTCGTTCTCGACGGCGTGGAACAGCTCGATGCGGACGAGGTCGAGCTGTTCGAAGCCGTAGCGCGCGGCGGCGTCCGTCGCGGCCGCGCCGAGCCCTCGCTCGCGCCCGGTCGGCGCCATCCAGTAGCCGATCTCTGCGGTGGCCATCACGGCGTCGATGTGGTGCAGCGACACCGCGCCGATCAGGTGACGATCGCGGTCGCGCACGACCCACGACGCGTGGTCGGGGCCCCAGGCCGCACGATCGGTGATCCACTGGTCCGCGCGCTCGCGCGGCGTGGCCGCGGGCACGGACGCCGCCGGGTTCCACACGGCGATGCCCGGGTCGGCGAGGGCGCGGACAAGGTCGTCGGCGTCGTCGGGACGCGGTGCGTCGAGCACGTACTCGCCGACGAAGAGCTCGACGACGTCCCACGGCGGCTGAGTCACCGGCCCACCCTACGAAACGAGCTCATCGGTAGCAGGAACGCGTCGCGGACAGCGCGTTTCCACTACCGATGGGGCGGCGACGGGAGGATGCGACCGCGCACCTCGCCGAGCGTCACGCGCGTCCCGTCGACGCCCGCAGCCTCGCCGCCGATCACCACGACGTCGCCGTCGTCGAGGAAGGTGACCGCGCCGATCCCCTCGACGGTGAGCGGCTCCCGGCCTCCCCACGACAGCTCGAGGAACGAGCCGCGCTCACTCGGCGTCGGTCCCGACACCGTGCCGCTCGCGAACAGGTCGCCCGTGCGCAGCGACGCACCGTTGACCGTGAGGTGCGCGAGCTGCTGGCCCGGGGTCCAGTAGGTCGAGGCGTACGGCGGACGCGACACGACGGCCGACACGCCGGCCCGCTCGAGGGCGAGCGAGAGGCGCAGGTCCAGCGACCACGGGTCCGGGTCGGCGAGGTAGGGAAGGGGCGCGGGGTCCTGGACGACGGGAGCGCAGCGCGCCGCCGCCAGCGCCTCGAGCGGCGTCACCCAGGCGGCGACGCTCGTCGCGAACGACTTCCCGAGGAAGGGTCCGAGCGGGACGTACTCCCACGCCTGGATGTCGCGCGCCGACCAGTCGTTGAGCAGGACGACTCCGAACACGTGGTCGGTGAACGCGGACGCCGGCACGGGCGTGCCCTGTGGCGACGGCGTCCCGACGACGTAGCCGACCTCGACCTCGACGTCGAGACGTCGCGACGGGCCGAACGTCGGCAGCTCCTCGTGGGGCGCCTTGCGCTGACCCTGAGGGCGTACGACGTCAGTGCCCGACACGACGACCGTGCCGGAGCGGCCGTGGTAGCCGATGGGCAGGTGCTTCCAGTTGGGCGACAAGGGATCCCCGTCGGGGCGCAGGATCTGGCCGACGTTGCGTGCGTGGTGCTCCGAGGAGTAGAAGTCGACGTAGTCCGCGACGGTCCACGGCAGGTGCAGCGTGACCTCCGCGAGCGGCAGCAGGGCGTCGGAGGCGCGGTCGCGCGCGGACGGATCGGTGAGGATGTCCTGCAGTCGTCGGCGTACGAGGCTCCAGGTCTGCGGCCCGCGCGCGAGCAGCCCGTCGAGGCTGCCGGTGTCGAACACGGACCTCGCGTGCAGCAGCACGGCGTCGAGCAGGCCGCTGTCGTGCAGGCGCGCGAGCGAGAGCGCGTGGTCACCGACGCGAACTGCCAGCTCACGATGACCACCGGCGTGGGTCACCACGCCGTACGGGAGGTGCTCGGGACCGAAGCCCGATCCGTCGGCGTCCTCGACCCAGCAGCTCACGAGTCCTCATCCTCGATCATGCCGAGGTCGCGAAGCGCGGCGACGGGCTCGTCGATCGAGCACGAGCCGAACGACGTGAAGCGGGACCGGACCGCGCGCGGGTCGCACCGACTCAGGATCGCGAGGAGGGGACCGGCCGTACGCTCGGCCAGCACGTCCGCGACGGCACTCTCGTCATCGCCCGCAACCGCGCGCGCGGTCGCCGCGAGCGCGTTGAGGAAGCCGTGCTCCTCGAACCCGGTCTGCGGGTCGGTACGTCGGAGCGGGTGGTGCAGCCCTGCGGTGAGCTTGAACGCCGCGCCGGAACGCACGGCGGCGACGATGCGCTCGGCGAGCTCGCCGTCGGTCGGGTACGCCGCGGCGGTGGCGCCGCCGGTACGGAACTTCACCCGCTCGGCGCCGTCCTGCGCGATCACGTCGACGGCGTCGCGCCAGCCCGGAGCCCGGGGGATCTCGATGGCCGCAGGGAGGGCGAAGTCCAGCGACTCCAGGGCGATCGCGGCGCTCTCACCGAGCGGACCGTCCGGGGGCAGGGCGACCTCGAGGCCGACGAGGGCGACCCGGTCGTCGTCGAGGAGGATCGCGCGGGCCTCCGCCGCCTCGACGAGACCGGTGTCGGCGACGAGGACGAGGTCGAGCGGGTCGATCGACGGGTGCGCGTCCAGGGCATCGAGGAGGTCGGCCATGCGGGAGACCGGCACGAGGAACGGACCGACGACGAAGGAGTGCGCCGCGCGACGGTGCTCGCGGTGGGCTCGCACGGCGTCGGGCACGGGGACGTTGCCGGGCGGGAAGACCGCGGCGTCGTCGACGAGCCCCGCGACGAGGGCGGCGGCGTGGTCGGGGTCGAGGGCGGGGCTTGACACGGGCGTCACCGTAACCGACCGTACTGTGACAGGACACTCCACTCCGTATTTCGGACGCGCACTCTCGTCAGAGTGAAGCCCGACGACCGCTCGGAACCGAGGAGCAGGCATGCCGTACTACCGCAGCGTCGGCGACGTCCCGCGCAAGCGCCACACCCAGCACCGCCGTCCCGACGGCGGCCTCTACGCCGAGGAGCTCGTCGGCATCGAGGGCTTCAGCCACGACTCGGCCCTGCTCTACCACCGCCACCTGCCCACCGCGATCGTCGCGGCCGAGGCGGTCACGGATCCCGGCGTGGACCGCGCCGCCGGGCTGACGCCGAACCTCCCGCTGCTGCCGATGCACCTGCGCACCCACGCGCTCGCCGCAGGTGGCGACGCGGTGACCGGTCGCCGCGTGCTGCTCGCCAACGCCGACGTCCGACTCGCCTACGTCGCGGCCACCGAGCCGAGCCCGCTCTACCGCAACGCGGTCGGCGACGAGGTGCTCTACGTCGAGGGCGGCGCCGGCGTCGTCGAGACGACGTACGGCGTGCTCAGCGTCAGCAGCGGCGACTACGTGCTGCTGCCGACGTCGACGACGTACCGGGTCCTGCCCAGTGGCCCGGATCCGCTGCGGCTGCTGGTGATCGAGGCTTCCGGCCACGTCGGGCCGCCGCGCCGCTACCTCTCGCCGCGAGGGCAGCTCCTCGAGCACGCGCCGTACTGCGAGCGCGACGTGCGCGGACCCGACGGCCCGTTCCAGGTCGAGGGCGAGGACGTCGACGTCCTCGTGCGCACCCGGCAGGGAGTGACGCGGTACACCTATGCGCACCACCCGTTCGACGTCGTCGGCTGGGACGGCTGCAACTACCCCTGGGTCGTCTCGATCCACGACTTCGAGCCGATCACCGGCCGGCTGCACCAGCCACCGCCCGTGCACCAGATGTTCGAGGGGCCGAGCTTCGTCGTCTGCTCGTTCGTGCCGCGGCTCTTCGACTACCACCCGCTTGCGATCCCGGCGCCGTACAACCACGCCAACGTCGACAGCGACGAGGTGATCTTCTACTGCGGCGGCGACTTCATGAGCCGCAAGGGCGCGGGCATCGAGCAAGGCTCGGTGACGCTGCACCCGGCCGGCTTCACCCACGGGCCGCAACCGGGCAGCGTCGAGGCCTCGATCGGGGCCGCCTCGACCGAGGAGCTCGCCGTCATGGTCGACACGTTCCGCCCGCTCGACGTGAGCGACGCCGCACGCGGCGTCGTCGACCCGGCCTATCCCTGGACCTGGAGCAACCGCCACCGCGACGCATAGCCGGCTCGTTCCGCCCGGCGAGAGGACGGCGCGAGCCGTGCGGCCAAATCGACCGAAAAGCGGACGATTGGGGTGGAACGATGCCCCGGGTGACGGTCGGGGTCAAGGCCGAGGCAGGCTGGGACGAAGCAGTAGGTGAGTCGTGCGCCCCCGCGCGCGGCCACCGGCGACCACGGGGAGACCTCATCGTGCGCGTGGGACAGGACCGACCAACGGTGCGCCGCACCCTCGCGGCCGTGGCGGCGTCCGTCGCGATCGTCCTCGGCTTCTCCCTCGTCGGGAGCGCGCCCGCGTCGGCGGCGACGCCGGCGCCGCGACCGCTCGTGACCGGGTGGCTCCCGTACTGGAACACCGCGGCCGGCCTCGCGTCCATCACGGGCAACGCCGACCTGTTCGGCGACGTGTCGCCGTTCTGGTACTCCGCACGCGGCAAGGCCCCGGCCGTCTACGTCGCCAGCCAGGCCGGCGGCATCTCCATCCCGTCCGTCGTCGCGGCACTGCACGCCAAGCACATCAAGGTGCTCCCCACCATCACCGACGGCACCGGCTCGCACCAGATGGCCCGCCAGCTCTCGACCAGCAGCGGCCGGGCGCACGTCGTCAGCGCGATCGTCTCGGTCGTCACGTCGCACGGCTACGACGGCATCGACCTGGACTGGGAGGGCTTCGCGTTCAACGACGGCCAGTCCACCTGGACCACGACGCGGATCTACTGGATCGCCTTCGTGAAGTCGCTCTACGCCGCGCTGCACCGCAAGGGCAAGATGCTCGCCATCACCGTCCCTGGCGGCCTCGGCACCAGCTCGGACTCGACCGGCTACTGGGTCTACGCGTGGTCGCAGATCGGCCCGTACCTCGACCGGCTGCGCGTCATGGCCTATGACTACTCCGTCTCGCACGCCGGCCCGATCGCGCCGTTCTCGTGGGTCGACAAGGTGGCGGCGCACGCGGTCACCCAGGTGCCCTCGACCAAGGTGCAGATCGGCATCGCGAGCTATGGCCGCGACTGGTACACCGGCGTGACCGGCCGATGCCCCAACATCTCGTCGTCCGCCGCGACGTCCGCCACGTTCTTCAGCAAGATGAGCTGGGCCCGGCAGCGGCACGAGTTCGACGCGCGCAGCGCCGCGAGCTACGTGAGCAACCTGTTCGTCACGGCAGCAGCGACCGTGCCCGGCATCAGCCGCGTGCAGGTGCCGGTGGCCACGTGGGACGCGACAGCCAAGGAGCGCACGTACTCCTACAAGCTCGGCTTCTCCGGCCGCTACCAGGCGCCGGCCGCGACCGTCACCGCCGTCAGCGGCCTGCTCGGTGGCACGACCGTCGTCGTCGCATCCACGGCCGGCATCGCCGTCGGTGACGCCGTGACCGGCACGGGGATCGGGACCGGCGCGCACGTGACCGCCGTGTCGGGCAAGACGCTGACCCTGGGCGTGGCCAACAAGGGAACGGTCACCGGCACCCTGACGACCACCAGCGTCTCGAGCACCACCGCGACGGGCACCGCCGCGACGACGAGCCTCGTCCTCGCCGGGAGCCCGCGCGTCTGGGCCGGCTCGACCGTCACCGGTGCCGGTGTCCCGGCGTCCACCACGGTGACCGCCGTCACCGTCGACTCCTCCTCGGGCACCCCCGTCCTCTCCGTGACGCTCTCCGCGCCGCTCACCGCCGACGTCGCCGGCCCCGTCACGTTCACGACCGTCCGCAAGGTCGCGGCTGTCGGCGGTTACGCCGGTGGCACCACCATCCGCGCGCTCACGACGTCCGGCGTCGTGCTCGGCGCGGTCGTCACGGGTGCCGGCATCCCGGCAGGCACGAAGGTGTCAGCGGTCTCCTCGCACGTGATCACCGTCGCCACGCCGCTCACCGGCTCCGTGACCGGCGCCGTCAAGGCCACCCCGGTGCCCACCGCAGCGACGTGCACCATCGCGCGCACCGGGTGGTACGCCGACGCCTCGTCGGCCGTGGCAGGTGCCACGCTGGTCGGCAAGTACCACCTGCGCGGCATCGCCGAATGGACCATCGGTGGCGAGGACACGCGCCAGTGGGCGGGCCTGCGCACCTACGGGCGCTCGATCGCCCAGGCGTCCACGGTCGTCTCGATCGCAGCCCCGCGCACGCTCTACGTCGGTCATCGCGGCACGGTGAGCGTCCACGTCACGTCCCGCGGTGCTGCCGTCGCGAGCACGGCGGTGGCGCTGCTCTGGCGTCCGTCCACCAGCGCGACCTGGCGGCGCTTGGGTACGGCCGTCACGAACGCCGCGGGCCGCGCGGCGTTCACCACCGCGCGGGCCACGACCACCGGGTACTGGCGCGCCGTCGTCTCCGAGACCTGGGGTCGCCACCCCGGCAACGCGATCTCTGCCACGCCGACCGTCGTACGCCGGGCCACCACGGCGATCGCTCTCACGGCGACCGCTCGCGTCAAGCGCGGCAACATCGCCCGCGCGACGGCGCACGTGACGTCGCTCGGCGCCGTCGTCGCGGGTGTCGTCGTCAACTTCTGGTGGCGTCCGAGCACGAGCGCCGCCTGGATCGTGGTCGGCAAGGCGACGACCGACGCCAAGGGCAACGCGGTGCGCGCCTACAAGCCGACCAAGACCGGCTACTGGCGCGCGAGCGTCGGCGGTACGACGGCTCGGCTCCCGTTCACCACGTCGGCCAAGGTCGCCACCACCGTCGTGTAGCCGTCAGGTGAGGCAGACGCTCGGCAGCTCGAACCAGCGCAGGTGCTCGAAGTCGGCGCTGACCCGGTCTGCCGCGACGTCGTCGCCGGGTTCGGGCAGGGAGTCCATGAGCGCGTGCGCCTCGGCCAGGTAGCGCACCAGGTCGGACTCGGGGGCCCGGTCGTCGTGGCGGGGGTAGGTGAGGCGCCCCTCGGCGTAGGACAGCTGCGACAGACGCAGCGGCGGCTCGATCGGTCCGTCCTTGTGCCGCCAGCGACCGCTCGCGACGTCGAAGCGGTACTCCGGCACGAGCCGCCAGCCGTGGTCGGCGAGGAGAGCGACGGCCTGCACGACGTACTGGAAGACCGCCTCGCTGATGAAGTAGTTGAAGTTCACGCGCACCCAGCCGGGCTTGATCCCCTCGCACCCGTGGGTGATCTCGCGCTCGAACTCGTGGCTGCGCTCGATGTCGATGCCGAGCAGGCGGTGACCGTACGGACCGGCGCAGGAGCAGCCGCCGCGGCTCTGGATCCCGAAGACGTCGTTGAGGATCGCGACGACGAGGTTGTGGTGCAGGTAGCGGCCGCCCGGTCGCTTGACGGTGAACGACACGATGGAGAGCCGCTCGGCGTCGAGGTTGCCCAGGATGTCGATGTTGGGGTGCGCCTGCCACGCGGCCACGGCGCGGCGCAGGGAGTCGTCCTCGTGCGCGCGGATGACGTCGATGCCCACGTTGCGCTTGAGGTCGAAGACGAGCCCGGCGCGGATCGACTCGATGATCGCGGGAGTGCCGGCCTCCTCGCGGTGCACGGGGTCGGACAGGTAGACGTGCTCGGCGGGGTTGACGTAGGCGACCGTGCCACCGCCCACGACGACGGGGACCGAGTTGGTGAGCAGGTCGCGCCTCACGGCGAGTACGCCGGGCGTGCCCGGACCGCCGACGAACTTGTGCGGCGAGAGCACGACGGCGTCCTTGTAGGACAGGGGGTCACCGGGCGTCGCGGCCATGTCGATGTCGAGATAGGGCGCGGCAGCGGCGTAGTCCCAGACCGAGAGCGCGCCGTGCCGGTGCAGCAGGCTCGCGATCGCGTACGTGTCGGTCATGATCCCCGTGACGTTGGACGCCGCGCTGAAGGCGCCGATCTTCACGGGTCGATCGGCGTGCGCCGCGAGCTCGGCCTCGAGCCGCGCGACGTCGATGTGCCCGTCGACGTCCTCGGGGATGGTGACCACGTCGGCGATCGACTCACGCCACGGCAGCTCGTTGCTGTGGTGCTCGAACGGTCCGATGAACACCACCGGTCGTTCCGACGCCGGGATCTGGGCCGAGAACTGGTGCCGACGGTCGAGGTCGGCGGGGATGCGCAGCTGCAGCAGGCCGACCAGCTTGTCGATCGCACCTGTCGACCCGGAGCCGGTGAAGATGACGACCGCGTCGTCGCCGCACCCGAGGGCGTCGTGGATGATCGCGCGGGCGTCCTCGCGCAGGCGGGTGGTCTGGAGCCCGGTGCCGCTGCTCTCGGTGTGGGTGTTGGCGTAGCGGGGGAGCACCTCGTCGCGGATGAAGTCCTCGATGAAGCTCAGCGCCCGACCGGATGCCGTGTAGTCGGCGTAGGTGACCCGGCGCGGGCCGTAGGGACCGAGCATCACCTGGTCGTCGCCGATGACACCGTCACGGATCATCGCCAGCAGCGGCGTCTCCGGCAGGGACGGGTCGCGGGGCGGGATGGGGATCGGTGCGTCGGACATGCCCCCGAGGGTACCCGCCCGCACGTCGGCCACCGGGGGCCGACGGCGTGACACCATGACGTCCGTGGGAATCGCGCCGGTGGAGCTCGAGCGGCCCGAGACCGACGTCGTCACCGCTCCGGACACGCCGTGGGTCACGATCGTCTGGAACGACCCGGTCAACCTCATGAGCTATGTGACCTACGTGTTCATGACGTACTTCGGCTACTCGCAGGAGAAGGCGCAGAAGCTCATGTCCGACGTGCACAACGAGGGTCGTGCCGTGGTCTCCGCAGGCTCGCGCGAGGAGATGGAGCGCGACGTCACCGCGATGCACACCTACGGGCTCTGGGCCACGCTGCAGAAGGACGACTGACGTGGCGGTGCACGGGTTCCGGCGCACGTTCGGTGGTCGGCTGGTGCTGCGCACCGACGACGTCGAGCGCGGGCTGCTCGCCGACCTCGTCACGCAGCTCGAGGAGTTCGTGGCCCCGGACGACGACCCGCACGCGGACCCGCTCGCCCGGATGGTCGGCATCGACCCCGACGCCGAGCGGCCGGACGACCCGGCTCTGGCACGGCTCTTCCCCGACGCCTACTCCGACGACGACGAGGCGGCATCTGAGTTCCGGCGCTTCACCGAGCGGTCCCTGCGCGACGGCAAGCTGGCCCACGCGCGCACGGTGCTCGACGGTCTCGCGCGGGCCGGCGACAAGATCACGCTCTCCGACGGCGAGGCGCAGGCGTGGCTCGGCACGCTCAACGACCTCCGCCTGACGCTCGGCAGCCGCCTCGACATCCAGGAGGACTCCCACGAGCTCTTCGCCGCCCTCCCGCAGGACGACCCCGCCTTCGGCGCGTTCTGGGTCTACGACTGGCTGACCTATCTGCAGGAGACCCTCGTGCGCGCCCTCTCCGGCTTCGACGCCGAACTCATGGAGCCGGACGACTGAACGACCTCGCGGTGCGGGCAGCGTCCGACGGCGCGGCGCTCCTAGGCTGTCCTCATGCTGACGATCCGCCAGGACCTGGTCGACGCGATGGTCGCGCACGCGCGGGCCGACCACCCCGACGAGGCGTGCGGCGTGATCGCCGGCCCGGCCGGCAGTGACCGGCCGGAGCGGTTCATCCCCATGGTCAATGCCGCGCGCTCACCGACGTTCTACGAGTTCGACTCGATGGACCTGCTGCGGCTCTACCGTGAGATGGACGACAACGACGAGGTGCCGGTGGTCGTCTACCACTCGCACACCGCGACCGAGGCCTATCCCTCGCGCACCGACGTGAGCTACGCGTCCGAGCCCGAGGCCCACTACGTCCTCGTCTCGACCCGCGAGACGGGCACCGAGGACGGCCCCCATGAGCTGCGCTCGTACCGCATCGTCGACGGCGTCATCACCGAGGAACCGATCACCGTCGTCCCCGCCTGACCACCGCGCGCTCGCCGGTCCCGGGTCGTGGCGGGGAATAGGCGGCCCTAGGCTCGTCCTTGCTGTCCCTGGAACCTGCCGAGCGGCGGGAGCACAAGCATGCCCAGCCGGGGCACCGACGAGTGGAGACCGTGCACCATGGCCATCGAGGTCCGCATCCCGACGATCCTGCGCACCTACACCGACGGTGCCCGGTCGGTCGAGGGCTCCGGTGACACCCTGCGCGCGCTGCTCACCGACATCGAGTCCCGGCACCCCGGCATCCAGGAGCGCATCGTCGACGACGCAGGCCTGCGCCGTTTCGTGAACGTCTACCTCAACGACGAGGACGTGCGCTTCCTCGACGGCATCGAGACCTCGCTCTCCGACGGTGACGTCGTGACGGTGCTGCCCGCGGTCGCGGGCGGCTGACGAGGCCGCCGTGCGCTACGACTCGCTGCTCGAGTCCGTCGGGCGTACGCCACTCGTCGGGCTCCCGCGCCTGTCGCCGTCGCCCGACGTCCGGCTCTGGGCCAAGCTCGAGGACCGCAACCCCACCGGTTCGGTGAAGGACCGTGCGGCACTGCGCATGGTCGAGGTGGCCGAGGCTGAGGGCCTGCTGCGTCCGGGCTGCACGATCCTCGAGCCGACGAGCGGCAACACCGGCATCTCGCTCGCGATGGCCGCTCGCCTCAAGGGCTACCGCCTCGTGTGCGTCATGCCGGAGAACACCTCGGTCGAGCGGCGGCAGCTGTTGCGGATGTGGGGTGCGGAGATCGTCTCCTCGCCGGCCGCGGGCGGGTCGAACGAGGCCGTGCGCGTCGCGAAGCAGCTCGCCGAGGAGCACCCCGACTGGGTCATGCTCTACCAGTACGGCAACCCCGCGAACGCGGAGGCGCACTACACGACCACCGGTCCGGAGATTCTCGAGGACCTGCCCACCCTCACCCACTTCGTCGCCGGGCTCGGCACCACCGGCACGCTCATGGGGACGGGTCGCTACCTGCGGGAGCGGGTGCCGGGCGTCGAGATCATCGCGGCCGAGCCGCGCTACGGCGAGGTCGTCTACGGCCTGCGCAACATCGACGAAGGCTTCGTGCCCGAGCTGTACGACGCGTCCGTGCTGACCACCCGCTACTCGGTCGGCCCGCGCGACGCGATCCGGCGCACCCGTCAGCTGCTCGAGGAGGAAGGCATCTTCGCCGGCATCTCGACCGGCGCGATCCTGCACGCCGCCCTCGGCATCGCGGCGCGCGTCGTGAAGGTGGGCGGGAGGGCCGACATCGCCTTCGTCGTGTGCGACGGAGGCTGGAAGTACCTCTCGACCGGCGCCTACGAGGGCACGCTGGACGACGCCGAGGACTCCATCGAAGGCTCCCTGTGGGCTTGATCTCTCGGCAAGTGTTGGGGGGATGACAGACGTGGTGAGGCGCACAGTTGGTGGGCTGTGGGTCGTCGGGGGTGCTCGCGACCCGTACGCTCAGCGCTCGTGACGGACGCACCGATCGGCATCTTCGACTCCGGGGTCGGCGGGCTGACGGTGGCGCGCGCTGTGCTCGACCAGCTGCCGCACGAACCGGTGCTGTACGTCGGTGACACGGCCCGCGGTCCATATGGCCCGCGGCCGATTCCCGAGGTGCGCTCGTTCGCCCTCGACGTGATGGACCACCTCGTCGACCAGGGCGTGAAGATCCTCGTCATCGCATGCAACTCGGCGAGCGCCGCAGTGCTGCGCGACGCGCGCGAGCGCTACTCCGTGCCGGTCGTCGAGGTCATCCAGCCCGCGGTACGCCGCGCGGTGCGCGTCACCCACACCGGTCGCGTCGGCGTCATCGGCACCCGCGCCACGATCACGAGCGGCGCGTACTCCGACGCCTTCGCCGCAGCACCCGACGTGATGCTCGTGCAGCAGGCGTGCCCGCGGTTCGTCGAGTTCGTCGAGGCGGGCGTCACGGGTGGCGCCGAGCTGCAGGCGGTGGCGCACGACTACCTCGACCCGGTCGCGTCGGCCGGCGTCGACACGCTCGTCCTCGGCTGCACGCACTACCCGCTGCTCACCGGAGTCATCTCCTACGTCGTCGGCGAGGACGTCACGCTCGTGAGCAGCGCCGAGGAGACGGCGACCGACGTCTACCGCACGCTCGTCGCCAACGGCCTCGAGCGCGATCCCGCGCTGCCCGACCCGCACCACCGGTTCCTGGCGACCGGCGACCCTGCTCCCTTCTCGGCGCTCGCGCGGCGCTTCCTCGGTCCCGAGGTCGTGGCGGTCGAGCACGTCACGGAGGTCGTCCTCTGATGCGTCTCACCGTCATCGGCTGCGCGGGCAGCTACCCCGGTCCGGACTCGCCGGCGTCCTGCTACCTGGTCGAGCACGAGGGCCACTCCGTCGTGCTCGACATGGGCAACGGCTCGTTCGGACCGTTGCAGCGCCATGTCGACGTGCTGAACGTCGACGCCGTGGTGCTCTCGCACCTGCACGCCGACCACTGCCTCGACCTCACGTCGTACTACGTGTGGCGCCGCTACCGCCCGGAGGGTCCCGCGCACGCGATCCCGGTGTTCGGTCCCACCGGCTCGGCCGACCGGCTCGCGCGCGCCTACGACCTTCCGCACACGCCGGGCATGCACGGCGAGTTCCTGTTCCGCGACCACGCCGAGGTGACCGAGGTCGGTCCGTTCCGCATCACGACCGCCCCTGCGGCGCACCCGGTCGAGGCCTACAGCATCCGCGTCGAGGCGGGTGGGCGTTCACTCGTGTTCAGCGGCGACACGGGTCCGACCGACGCGCTCGTAGGGCTGGCCCACGGCGCGGACCTCGCGCTGTTCGAGGCGTCGTTCCTCAGCCGCTACGAGGACCTCCCGCCGGACCTGCACCTCACCGCGGCACAGGCGGCCGACCACGCCACCCGCGCGGGGGTCTCGCGGCTCGTGCTCACCCACCTCGTCCCCTGGACGCCGCGGGACGAGACGCGCGAGGAGGCCGCCGCGGTCTACGACGGCAAGCTCGAGCTCGCGTCGTCCGGCCTGACCGTCGACGTCTGACCCCTCCGCTCGCACTGATCATCTGGCGGTTTCCCGGGCCCGGATACCGCCAGATGATCAGTCTGACGGGCGGGTTAGGGTCTCGCGCATGACCCGCAGTGACGGCCGTGCCGCCGACCAGCTCCGTCCCGTGTCGTTCCACCGGGGCTGGCTCGACCACGCCGAGGGGTCGTGCCTCGTCGAGTTCGGCCGCACCCGCGTGCTGTGCGCGGCGTCGTTCACCGCCGGGGTGCCGCGCTGGCGCAAGGACTCCGGCCTGGGCTGGGTGACCGGCGAGTACGCGATGCTGCCCCGCGCGACCAACAGCCGGAACGACCGCGAGTCCGTGCGCGGCAAGGTCGGCGGACGCACCCACGAGATCTCGCGGCTCGTCGGACGGTCGCTGCGCGCGGCGATCGACCTGTCGGCGCTCGGCGAGAACTCGATCATGATCGACTGCGACGTCCTGCAGGCCGACGGCGGCACCCGCACGGCAGCGATCACCGGTGCCTACGTCGCTCTCGTCGACGCGATCGGCTGGGCCAAGCGCGAAGGCCTCGTCAAGCCCGACGCCCGCGCCATCGCCAACTCGGTCGCGGCCGTGAGCGTCGGCATCGTCGACGGCGAGGCACGACTCGACCTGCACTACGACGACGACGTCGCTGCCGACACCGACATGAACGTGGTCATGACGGGCGACGGTCGCTACGTCGAGGTGCAGGGGACCGCCGAGGGCGAGCCCTTCGACCGCGCCCTGCTCGACCAGCTGCTCGCGCTGGCGGCCTCCGGGTGCGCCGAGCTCACCCGCCTCCAGATCGCCGCCCTCGCGAGCGCCTGAGTGACCGCCGTGACCCGGGTGGTGCTGGCGTCGCGCAACGCGCACAAGATCGAGGAGATGCGGCGGATCCTCGACGACGCGGGGCTGCACGTCGAGGTCGTCGGCATCGACGCCTTCGACGGAGTCGTCGACGTCCCCGAGGTGGCGGAGACCGAGCCGAGCTTCGAGGGCAACGCGCTGCTCAAGGCTCGCGCCGTGTGCGCAGCGACCGGGGTCGCGGCAGTGTCGGACGACTCGGGCCTGTGCGTCGACGCCCTCAACGGGATGCCCGGAGTGCTGTCGGCCCGCTGGTCCGGCGGAGGCGGCGACGTCGCCAACCTCGAGCTGGTGCTCGCCCAGCTGGCCGACACGCCTGACGAGCGACTCGGCGCGCAGTTCCGCTGCGCGGTGGCGCTCGTGCTGCCCGACGGTCGCGAGGCCATCGTGGACGGCGAGATGCGCGGACGCCTCGTCCGCGAGCCGCGCGGCACGAACGGGTTCGGCTACGACCCGATCTTCGTCCCCGACGGCGAGACCCGTACGTCGGCCGAGCTGGGCGCCACCGAGAAGGACGCGATCAGCCACCGGGGCAACGCCCTCCGCGCCCTCGTCCCCGTCCTCCGCGACCTCCTCCCCGCAGCCGACACAGCTGAAGAATCTGTCCCTTAGGGAAGATCGAGGGCACTTTCGTGCCATCGCGTGACCCGGATTCGTGATCGTGCTCGGCGTCGGTCGTGGGCGCCGGCGCGGGAGCGCGGCGCGACCGGCGACGTGCGCGCCGTACAGTGCAGACATGTCGGAGCGGATGCTGGAGATCGTGCGCGACGGCGAGGGTCGGTTCATGGCGACCGCCGACGAGCGGCATCCCGCGGTCGAGGTGCGCAGCTGGGACGACGTACGTCGCCTGCGCGGCAAGTCCCACCTCGTCGACCACTGGGCCGACGGGGTCCGCGCCGAGTTCATCGCCCTCCACGGCCATCCCTTCGACGACTGGTGGGCGGCGCTGACGCCCGCCTGCGCCCTGGCGCTGCAGGCGCATCCGTACGGCGAGGTCCCCGCCGCCTACCAGTCCGAGGTCAAGCGGGCCATCGCGCACCAGTCGCGTCAGGCGGGTCTGGAGTTCCAGGGCTCCTCGCTGTCCCGTGAGCTGCAGGAGTACGTCGCGACGCGTCCGGCGGCCGGATAGCGTGGTCGCCGTCCGACCGACGTGACCGGTCGACCGACGAGAGGGGCTGGCCGTGGAGGTCAAGGAGCTCGGGCACCTGGTGCTCTACGTACGCGACCTGCGCCGGTCCGTGCGCTTCTACCGCGACGTCCTGGGCTGGCGTCCCATCCTCAACGGCGACGACGACAACCCGCTCCCCTTCCCGGCCGCCGCGTTCAACGCGCCGTCGAACCGCACGCACCACGAGCTGCTGCTCATCGAGGTGGGCGAGGACGCCGCGGCGCAGCCTGCCGGGCGTCGAGTGGGGCTCTACCACTTCGGGCTCAAGGTCGGCGACACCGACGACGAGCTGCGCGAAGCGCTGCAGGCGCTCCGCGACAACGACGTCCCGCTCCTCGGCATGAGCGACCACACCGTCACCCACAGCCTCTACATCGCCGACCCCGACGGCAACGAGATCGAGCTCTACGTCGACGTCCCCGGCATGGACTGGGCGGAGAACCCCGAGCTCATCGGGTCCCCGGTCAAGCCGCTGTACCTCTGACCACGACGCCTTCGAGGCCCCGCGCGGCTCGTCAGCTGACGACGAGGTCGGCGTAGTCGGGGTGGTGCTCGATCCAGTCCTTGATGAACGGGCACAGCGGCACGACGCCGAGACCCGCCGCGCGCGTCGCATCCAGCGCGCCGCGTGCCAGCGCGCCGCCGACGCCGCGACCCTCGAACGCGGGATCCACCTCGGTGTGGAGGAACACCCGGCGTCGGCCACGGTCGTGGTACTCCGAGACCCCGGCGAGACCGCCGTCGATCCGCGCCTCGAACCGTGACTCCGCCGGGTTGTCGACGACCTCGATCTCGTCCATGACGTCGAGTCTGCGGCAGCACCGTCCGACCGGCCAACCGGGCTCGTGGTCACGGCGACGGTGGCGCGTCGCAGACCTCAGCCGGCAGCGCGTCGCAGGGCGTCGAGACTCAGCTCGACGTCGGCGTCATCGGTGCTCCAGTTGCTCACCGACACCCGCAGGACGTCCTGCCCGAGCCAGCGCGAGCCCGACATCCAGGCGACGCCGTCGGCCAGCAGGCGAGCAGTCACCTCGCGCGTGCGCGCGTCGTCGCCGAACGTCGCGCACACCTGGGTGTAGACGACGTCGTTCACGACCGTCGCGCCGGGGATCGCGTCGATGCCCTCGGCCAGCTGACGGGCGCGGAGCGCGAGCCCGTCGACGAGGTCGGCCACCCCGGACCGGCCGAGCGACCGCAGCGCCGCCCAGACAGGGATGCCGCGCGCCCGTCGGGAGAACTCGGGCACCTTCTGGAACGGGTCGCTGCGTGTCTCGGCGGTGATGAGATAGCTCGCCGTCGTCCCCATCGCGGCACGCAGCGGGGCCGCATGCCGCACGATCGCGATGCCGCAGTCGTACGGCGTGTTCAGGGTCTTGTGCGCGTCCGTCGCCCACGAGTCCGCGTCGGCGCACCCGGACATGAGGTGGCGCAGTGACGGCGTGGCCGCGGCCCACAGGCCGAACGCACCATCGACGTGCACCCAGGCACCGCGCTCGTGCGCGAGCGCGATGCACTCGTCGAACGGGTCGAACGCTCCGGAGTGCAGGTTTCCTGCCGCGAGGCAGACGATCGCCGGGCCGTCGACGTCGCTCAGCGCGCGCTGCAAGGCGTCCGGCCGGATCCGTCCTTGCGCGTCGACCGCCACCAGCGTCGGTGCACCGAGCCCGAGGTAGCGCAGCGCCAGGTCGACCGTGGCGTGCCGGTCCTCGCTCGTCAGCACGGTGACCCGCGGCGCGCCGGTCAGCCCGAGGGTGTCGAGGTCCCACCCTGCGGCCGTGAGCACCTGCTGCCGGGCCGCGGCCAGGCAGGTGAAGTTGGCCATCTGGGCGCCTGTCACGAACCCGACCTCGCAGTCGTCGGGCAGCTCCAGGAGGTCGAGGATCCAGCTCGCCGCGACCTCCTCCACCGCGACAGCACCCGGGGTCGCGAAGCGCAGCGCGGAGTTCTGGTCCCAGGCGCTCACCAGCCAGTCGGCGGCCAGCGCCGCCGGAAGGGTGCCGCCGATGACCCACCCGAAGAACCGCCCGGAACCCATCGACATGAGCCCCGGCTCGACGGCGTCGGCGAGCTCGTCGACGACCTGCGTCGCGTCGGTCGGGGAGTCGGGCAGGACGCGGCCCATGCCGGCGAGGACGTCGTCGATGCCGGTCGCCGGAGGAACCGGCCCGTCGGCCTCGTCGCGCAGCCAGGAGCGGGCGCGGGCCGCGGCGTGCTCGAGCGGCAGGTCGAAGTCGTCGGCGTGGAAGCTCATGACCCAGTTGTCGCACGGGACGGCGCGAGGCGCGACGACTTTGCTGGAACGCGGCGGCGGGAGCCGTGCGGGCGGACGGCAGTGTCTGAGTGCGGACGGCGGGAGTCGAACCCGCACGCTCGTGAGAGCACAGGGACCTAAACCCTGGGTGTCTGCCTGTTCCACCACGTCCGCGTGGTGCGCCCAGCGTAGGCGAGCCGGCGCAGGAGTCCTCGCCGGACGGGGTCGTCCTCAGCCGGTCGGTACCCCCGTCACCCGGTCGCGCCCGACGACGAGCACGAGCGCGGCGACGAGGCCGAGCACACCGGACACCAGCAGCGGCACGACCCCGGCGCCGGGACCGAGGGTCCAGGTGAGGCCTGCCCAGAGTCCGGCGACGAACACCGCCCCGTTCGACAGCGACTGGAAGACGCCCTGCGCACGGCCGCGGTGCTCGTCGGTCACGAGCGACGAGATCCACGCCTTGCCCACGCCGTCGGTGAACGCCGGGAACAGCCCGTAGACGGCGAGCAGCACGAACACCCAGCCGCTGTGGCCGACGAGGGCGAGACCGGCGTACGCCGCCGCGAAGGCGAGCAGGCCGACGCCGTAGACCAGTGGCCGCGGCAACCGGTCCGACCATGCGCCGGCGGGGTACGAGCCCAGCGTGTAGACGAGGTTGAAGACGACGTAGGCGAGCACCACCTGCGTCGTCGTGAAGCCGAGCTCGGAGACGCGCAGCAGCAGCAGGGCGTCCGGGAAGTTCACGACCGCGATGCCGACGAGCACGATCGTCACGCGCCAGAACGCCGGCGGGAGAGGGCTTCGCGGCTCCCGAGCCTCGCGTGCGACGGCGACCTCTCCGGTTCCCGCGTCGGTCCCGGCGTCGGACTCGTCGTCGGTGCTCGATCGTCGGTGCTCGACCACGAGGAAGGTGAGCAACGTCGAGAGCACCGCGGGCACGACGGCCCACCACATGACGGCGCGCACGTTGCCATCGAGGAGGGCGAGCCCGGCGAGCGCGATGAGCGGACCGATCACCGCACCGAGCGTGTCGCCCATCCGGTGGAAGCCGAACGCGCGGCCGAAGTCCTCGCGCGGCACGGACGCCGCGATGAGCGCGTCCCGCGGCGCCGCCCGCACGCCCTTGCCGAGGCGGTCGACGACGCGACCCACGAGCACCGCCGGCCACACCCATGCCGCCGCGACGATGACCTTGCCGACCGCGGCCATGGCATACCCGGTGGTCACGAACGGCCGCCGTCGCCGCCCGTCCGACCAGCGTCCGGCGACGTACTTGGAGATGCCTGCTGCCGCCTCGGCGCAGCCCTCGACGAGCCCGAGCACCACCGGGGGAGCGGCCAGCACGCCGGTGAGGAAGAGCGGGAGCAGGGGGTAGATGAGCTCGCTCGCGGCGTCCTGGGTCAGCGACACGAGCGTGAGCACCACCAGGTTGCGGGTGAGCCATGCGCGTCGCATCCGCGCAGCCTGTCACGCGGCGCACGACCGCGGACCGCCGCACAGGACTCCGCCGCCTCCCCGCGCGACGATGGTGGCGTCGGGTGACGTGCCTCGAGTCGATCATATACCCCGGGGGGTATATGATCGACGGAGGAGAACCCGAGAAGAGGCGGTCGGCGTGAAGCGCATCGTGGTGGTCGGCGGAGTGGCCGGAGGCATGTCCACGGCGGCACGCCTGCGTCGCCTGGACGAGAGCGCGAGCATCGTCGTGCTGGAGCGGGGTGGCGAGGTCTCGTTCGCCAACTGCGGTCTGCCGTACCACGTCGGGGGCGAGATCCATGACCGCTCGGCACTGCTGCTGCACACGCCGGCATCGCTGCGCGCCTCGCTCGACCTCGACGTCCGCACCCGCCATGAGGTCGTGAGCATCGACCGCGACACCCGTGTCGTGCACGTGCGCGACCTCGTGAGCGGCACCGACTACACCGAGCCCTACGACGCGCTCGTGCTCGCGACGGGTGCCGACCCCGTCGTCCCGCCGATCCCAGGCGTCGACCGGCCGCAGGTGCGCACGCTGCGCACCGTGCCGGACGCCGACGTGCTGCGCGCGATGCTCGATGCGGGTGCGCGCCGCGCGGTCGTCGTCGGCGCCGGCTTCATCGGGCTCGAGACGGTCGAGGCGTTCCGTCACCGTCGTCTCGACGTCGCCCTCGTCGAGCTCGCGCCTCAGGTGCTGCCGGCCATCGACTTCGACCTGGCCAGCCTGGTCGAGGCAGAGCTGCGACGCCACGGCGTCGACGTGCGTACCGGCACCGGCGTGGTCGCCATCGAGGACTCGACAGCGGACCACGCCCTCGACGTCGTCCTCGCCGACGGCACGCGCCTGCCCGCCGACGTCGTGCTCCTCGGGGTCGGCGTCCGCCCGTCCACCTCGCTCGCGCGCGCCGCCGGGCTCGAGCTCTCGCAGCAGGGCGCTGTGGTCGTGACGCCGAGCCAGCAGACGAGCGACCCGCACATCTGGGCGGTCGGCGACGCGATCCAGGTGCACGACTTCGTCACGGGCGCACCCGGTGTCGTGCCGCTCGCCGGCCCGGCCAACCGTCAGGGCCGTGTCGCGGCCGACGCGATCATGGGTCGCCCGTCCCGGTCGCGCCCGGTGATGGGCACCGCGATCGTGCGCGTCTTCGGCGTCACGGCCGCGGTCACGGGTCCGACGTCACGCGCGCTCACCGCTGCGGGCGTCGAGCACCACGTCGTCCACCTGCACCCCGGCAACCACGCGGGCTACTACCCGGGCGCGGAGCAGATCCACCTCACCGTCCTCTTCCGCCCGGACGGCCGGCTGCTCGGTGCTCAGGCCGTGGGCGGTGCGGGCGTCGACAAGCGCATCGACGTCCTCGCGACCGCGCTGCGCGCAGGCATGACGGTCGACGACCTCGCCGAGCTGGAGCTCGCCTACGCGCCGCCGTTCGGGAGCGCCAAGGACCCCGTCAACATGGCCGGCTTCCTCGGCCAGAACATCCTCGACGGCACGTTGCGTGTGTGGTCGTGCGCGGATGCCGACCTGGTGTGCGACGGTCGCGCGCTCGGTGTCGACGTCCGGTCGCGTCGCGAGTTCGCACGCGGCCACCTGCCGGGCTCGATCAACGTCCCGCACACCGAGCTGCGGGACCGGCTCGACGAGGTGCTCGAGGCTGCCGGCGGCCGACCGGTGCGGCTGATCTGCGAGAGCGGCTTCCGGTCCTACCTCGCGCACCGCGTGCTGTCGGCGCACGGCGTCGACTCGGCCAGCCTCGACGGCGGGATGATGACGCTGCGCGCGTCCCGTCCCGACATCCGCCTGGTCGTGGACACCGAGCCGCTCGCGGTCGTGAGATCGTGACTACGCTCGACGACGTCGTCACCGGCCCCTGGGGGACCTCCATGCAGCTCGACAAGGACTCGGCCGCCACCGTCGCCACGCGGCTGCGCCGCGCGCGTGGCCAGATCGACGGCGTCCTCGCCATGATCGAGGCCAACCGCGACTGCGAGGAGATCGTGACCCAGCTCTCCGCGGCGTCCAAGGCGGTCGACCGGGCGGCGTTCACGATCGTGTCGTGCGGCCTGCAGCAGGTGCTGGCCGCGGAGGCCGCGGGCGACGAGCCGCCGATCGACCGCGCACGACTCGAGAAGCTCTTCCTCTCCCTCGCCTGATCCCGGCCCGCACCCGACCCTGACCCGACGGCTCGCCCGAACGCCTGCACCCTGCTCTCTCGGCCCTCATCTGACCGGCGGCGCACGCCGCCGACATCGACCGGAGTCCCGCGTGTTCCAGCCGAACGTCCCGACCGTCAGCGTCACCGACCTCGCCGCCGTCCTCGCTGCCGATCCCGCCGCGCCCGTGATCGACGTCCGCGAACCGCACGAGTTCGCCACCGGTCACGTCCCCGGCGCGGTACTCATCCCGATGTCGGTGCTGCCGGTCCGCGTCGAGGAGATCCCGCGCGACCGCACCGTCTACGTCGTCTGCCAGGTCGGCGGACGGTCCGGTCAGGTGGTCACCTGGCTCGCACCGCAGGGCTACGACGTCGTCAACGTTGCCGGTGGGACGCAGGCCTGGATGCTCGCCGGCCACCCGGTCGAGTAGCGCCGACCAGACCTCACGCCGGATCCGATCTGTTCCTCGACGAGGGTTGCTCGACGGGTCGAGCGCACGCCCGGGTCCGGCCTTGGCCGGGTGGCCATGCCGCACTCGGTTCAGAACGGTGGCGGGTCGTCCGGCGGCACGCCCGCGGACTCGCCCTCCGAACAGGACGGGCGCGAACCGGGACCGTCGTCGCCCGGGGATTGCCGGGGGAGTCCGGTGTCGTTGCCGTCGTCGCCGGGGTCGTCGTTCGGGTCGTGCAGGAATGGTCTGGGCGGGATCGAGAACCGCTGCCCCCAGGCGGTGGTCAAGGTCGCCGACCCGTCGGGTTTCGTGTCGGTGAAGCGGAGTCGTCGTTCGGTCTTGAGCTGGTGGCAGGTCGTGCACCACGCGTGGCAGTTGCCAGCGGACGTCGTGCCTTCCGGGAACGGCTCGGCGTGGTCCATCTCCAGACCGGCCCGTGCGGGAGCAGATCGGTGTGCCGCACACGCCGTCGCGGGCCTTGACGTAGCGACGCAACGCCTCGGGCAGGTACTGCTCGGTGCCGTAGTCCAGGAGAACCCCGGTGACGGGGTCGGTGATCGCGCGGCGCCACAGCTTCGCGCCCTCGGCGAGGTCGCGGGCCAGGCCGGCGGGGATCGGCTGCCCGTCGAGGAGGGCGAACCGGTCGACCTCGCCCTGCAGGGTGTCGAGGTCCATGACCAAGGTCATCGAGACGACCTGCTGGGTGCTGCGGTCCCAGCTCACGGACCCGTCCTCAGCGACGGTGCCGAGCATCCGGACGGCCATCGCATCGGCACGGGACGCGTCCGCACGCGCATCGTCGTCCCCGGCACGCACTGCGGCGGAGCCACCACGGTCGAGCTGCAGGGTGCGCCCGTCGGCGGTGATGGTCGCGTGGATGGCTTGGACGGTGGTCCAGTCGTGGATGAGTCCGAGGAACCCCATCCCGTCGGGCAGCGGAGTGCACCAGACCCGGCGGTCCTCCCGTGCCTTCTCGATGCGGGTGGTGAGGTCGCGGTCGTAGCGGGCGATCGCCTTGGCGACCTCGCGACCGAACTCGTAGGGAGTCATCCGCTTCGCCTTGCGCCAACGTTGCATCGGCGACCTGGCGGCGTACGTCGGGGTCGGTGACCGACCGGGTGGCAGTAACGAGCTCGCGGCAGTGCCACTCGCTGATCTGCCCGGCCTGCAGTGCGGTGAGGAACTGCGGGAACGTCGAACTCAACGCCCGGGCCACGTCGATGCTGGTGTGCGCGGACCCTTGACCGACGCGGCGGGCCAGCGCGACCTCGGTCACCACGTGCGCCTCGTCCATCGACGAGGGCGAGGCCTGCGCACCGGCGAGGGCGACCAACGCCTGCACCTTCAGCGCGGCCAGGAAGGCCTCGACCTTCTCGATGCGCTGCAGGTAGGTGATGACGTCCATCGGGTCGCACAGGTCCGCGGGGTCCAGCGCAGCGAGCAGCTCCAGGTCACTCGCCGACGGCGTCTCGGGCAACGCGTCCAGGCGCCCCAGGCTCCACGCCGGCTCCTGGTGCGCACCGTCCATCACGACCACCATGTCCGGCGCGCCAGCAGCCCGGCAGCGGCCGGGAGAAGGGGTTGAGGGTGACGGACACGTGCCAACCCTAGAACACACGTACTATTCCTGTCAAGCCCTGTGCACGGCTGATTTCGCTTGCAGCGCAACGCTTTACCGGATTCCGGACCGCGCGAGAGGAGCCCGTTCCGACACCCGGCTGCCACCTGGACAGCAATCCTCCACACATCCCGAAACGGTCATCCCGCAGCGCGCGCCACCACCGACGGCCCTTGGTGCGCCCTTCCCATGGACGCGATAGTCACCAGGACAGTCACGCCATCGGATCGGTCGCGAGGTTCGGTCGCGAGGTTCGGTCGCGAGGTTTGGTCGCGAGGAACAGCGACACGACGACGAAACCCAACCGCATTCCGTCGTTGCGGCGCCCTTCCCCGCAATCGCAGCGTCAGCCTCGACCAAGAGCCACCGGCAACGAAAGCCGGTAACTCAGAGAGCGGTCACGGCAGCCCGAGTCCGAACTCCGAGGCGGTGCGAACTCCGAATCCGAGCCCAGCCCCGAGCAGCTACCCCACCGAGGAACGCGCCAACGGTGTCAATCACTCGTGAACCGCCACGTCAGACGCCGAGCTCCTTGCGCAGCTTCGCGACATGGCCGGTCGCCTTCACGTTGTACATCGCGCGCTCGATGACGGCCTTGCCCTTCGCGTCGACGTCGACGACGAACGTCGAGCGGATCACGCCGACAACCGTCTTGCCGTACAGCTGCTTCTCGCCGTAGGCACCGAGAGCCTCGAGCACGCGCTTGTCGGGATCGGACAGCAGCGGGAACGTCAGGCCGTCCCGCTCGCGGAACTTCGCGAGCTTCTCCGGCTTGTCCGGCGACAGGCCGAGCACCGTGATACCCGCAGCGTTCAGCGACGACAGCGAGTCGCGGAAGTCGCACGCCTGCGTCGTGCACCCGGGTGTCATCGCGGCGGGGTAGACGTAGAGCACGACCCGCTGGCCGGCGTGCTTCTTCCAGGAGTGGACCGCACCGACGTCGTCGGGCAGGTCGAGCGCAGGGGCGGTGTCGCCGGGCTCGAGACGGACGGACATGCAGGCCTCCGGATGCGCGGTGCGGTGATCAGGGCGAGGCTAGTGCCCTGACCTCCGGGGCTCGCCCGGGACGCCGCGCGCGAACGGCCCGCGATCGAGGGTCGTGCCAGGTCAGCGGCGCACAGCTGCTTCTAACTCGCAGATGCGAACAGTTCGCATTAGCCTCGCTCCGTGACCGCCCCGCAGATCGTGACACCTGCTGAGCAGGCCCTCATCGACGAGGCGCTGCCCAGCCGCCGCATCGCCCTCGGCCGTCGCGAGTGGGTCGTCATGAGCGCGATGTTCGGCTTCATCCTGCTGCTGCACATCGTCGGCTGGGGCACGCTCATCGGCATCGTCGCGCCGCAGGGCCTCTCCGTCGGCAACGGCGCCGTCTTCGGCATCGGTCTCGGCATCACCGCCTACACCCTCGGCATGCGCCACGCGTTCGACGCCGACCACATCGCGGCGATCGACAACACCACGCGGAAGCTGCTCACCGACGGCCAGAAGCCGGTGTCGGTCGGCTTCTGGTTCTCCCTCGGTCACTCGAGCGTCGTCTTCGGGCTGTGCTTCCTGCTCAGCATCGGCGTCAAGTCGCTCGTGGGCCAGGTCGAGAACGGCGACTCCACCCTGCAGAGCACGCTGGGACTCATCGGGACGAGCGTCTCCGGCACGTTCCTCATCCTCATCGGCATCATCAACCTCATCGTCCTGGTGAAGATCTGGCGCGTCTTCCAAGGCATGAAGGCCGGCAACTTCGACGAGGTCGAGCTCGACCACCACCTGTCGCAGCGCGGCTTCATGAACCGGTTGCTCGGCGGCGTCACGAAGGCCGTGCGCAAGCCGCGGCACATGTACCCGGTGGGCCTGCTGTTCGGCCTCGGGTTCGACACGGCGACCGAGGTCTCGCTCCTGGTGCTCGCGGGCGGCGCCGCGGCGTTCGCGCTCCCGTGGTACGCGATCCTCACGCTGCCGGTCCTGTTCGCGGCCGGCATGAGCCTGCTCGACTCGATCGACGGGGTGTTCATGATCTTCGCCTACGGCTGGGCCTTCTCCCAGCCGGTGCGCAAGATCTACTACAACATCGTCATCACGGGCCTGTCGGTCGCCGTCGCGCTCGTCATCGGTGTGATCGAGATCCTGTCGATCTTCGTCGACAAGCTCGACATCACCGACGGTCCCCTCGCGGCCATCGGCTCGATCGACCTCAACAGCGTGGGGTTCGTCATCGTCGGGGTGTTCGTGGTCACCTGGCTCGTGGCGGTGCTCGTGTGGCACCTCGGCCGGGTCGAGGAGAAGTGGTCGAAGAACCTCAAGCCCGTACGCCCTGCCTACGGCACGGTCGACCTCGCGGAACCGGCCTCGCTCGAACAGTGCCCCGAGGAGGCCGTGGTCGAGCTGCCCGCCCAGACGCACGTCCACGCCGACGGCAGCATCCACGACGACGGGCACGGTCACGACGAGGCCCCGCTGCACCACGAGGCCCCGCTGCAGCACGAGGCTGGCGGTCCCGCCGACGCGCGCGGCTAGGGCGGCGTAGGCTCGCGCCGTGACCGATGCATCTGCTGCCGCCAGTGACGCCGTCGACGCCGTGAAGGACTCCGCCGCGAAGGCCACCGACACCGCGAAGGACGCGGTCGGCCCGGCTGCCGACGCGGTGAAGGACTCGGCGTCCAAGACGGCCGACGCCGTGAAGGACTCGGCGTCCAAGACCGCCGACGCCGCGAAGGACTCGGCGTCCAAGACCGCCGACGCCGCGAAGGACTCGGCGTCCAAGACCGCCGACGCCGCGAAGGGGTCCGCCACGAAGACCGCCGACGCAGCCAAGGCAGCGACCACGTCGACCAAGGACGCCGCAGCGAAGGCGTCCGACGCGACCAAGGACGCGGCAGCGAAGGCGTCCGACGCGACCAAGGACGCGGCAGCGAAGGCGACGGATGGCACCAAGGCCGCCGCCGCGAAGGCGACCGACGCTTCGAAGGACGCAGTCGCCAAGGTCGGCGCCGCGGCGAAGGACACCACCGCCGCGGACGCCGTCACCGAGAAGGTCGCTGCGCCGCCGCGGTCGATGGACGAGATCGAGAGCGACCTCGCCGAGACCCGCGCCCGGCTGGCGACCCGCATCGACGACCTGCAGGACTACGTAAGCCCCAGGAACGTCCTGCAGCGCCAGGTCGACAAGGCCAAGCACATGTTCGTCGACGAGTACGGCGGCGTGCGCCCCGACCGTGTGGCGATCGCCGCCGGCGTCGCCGCGGCGTTCGTCGGAATCGTCGTGCTGCGTCGGCGTCGCCGCCGGTCCTAGACAGGTGCGGCAGCTTCCGTCCGGCGTCGTCCCCGAGGTCCCCGGACCGGGGCAGGAGTCGGTCTGGGACTACCCCCGGCCCCCGGTCCTTCGCCCGTCGTCCGCCCTCGTCGTGATCGTGCTCGGTGGCATCGAGGTCTGCCGCAGTACGCGCGGTTGGCAGGTGCTCGAGACCTCGCACCCGCCCACCTGGTACTTCCCGCGCGACGACTGGTGCGGAGGCGTTCTCGTCGACGCTCCGGGGTCGTCCTACTGCGAGTGGAAGGGCGTGGCCGGCTACCTCGATGTCGTCGCCGGACGCACGGTCGCACCTCGGGCGGCGTGGACCTACCCCAGCCCTTCCGCCGCGTTCGCTGCCATCCGCGACCACGTCGCCGTCTACCCCGCCGCCATGGACCACTGCACGGTCGACGGCGAGGCGGTCCTCCCGCAGCCAGGCGGCTTCTACGGCGGCTGGATCACGTCGTCCGTCGTCGGACCGTTCAAGGGCGAGCCGCACAGCCGGGGCTGGTGACCGCCCGCCAGGGCGGCGACGTACTCTCGGCGCCGTGACGAACCCCGACACGACCCCGAACGCCGACGGCTCCGTGCCCATCAAGCTGCTGCACGACCGGCTGCTCGTACGGGTCGACGACGGCGACGGCGACCGGCGCTCGAGCGGCGGCATCCTGATCCCCGCGACGGCGCAGGTCGGGCGGCGGCTGACCTGGGCGCGAGTCGTCGCCATCGGGCCGAACGTGCGCAGCGTCGAGGTCGGCGACCAGGTGCTCTTCGACCCCGAGAGCCACCCGGAGGTCGAGCTGCAGGGCAGCGAGTACGTCCTGCTGCGGGAGCGCGACGTCCACGCGCTCGCGGCGGAGCGGGTCAGCGACGGCGCTCCCGGCCTCTACCTCTAGCGCCCGGTCCGCGCGCTGCCGCTCGCCGGTGCAACGCGAAGCCCCCGCGCTCGAGGGGGGCGCGGGGGCTTCGAGGCGGGTCGGGGAGGGGGTCCCGACCGCCGGTCAGGCAGTGCTGGTCGAGCTGGGTGTCGGTGTCGCGCCGCCGCCGGGCCGCTGCGGGGCGAACTTCTTCCACCCGGCACCCATCTGGGTGCGGTCCACGATCTGCACGGCCGTGGTCGAGCCGGCGTTCTCGAGCCCGACGACCCCGACCTCGTCGCCGACCTTGATCGAGGCGATGCCGTCGCGCTTGGCGTTGACGAGAGTGTCGGCGGTGACGACGTAGGTGGCGGTGAAGCCGTCCTCGCTCTTCACCGAGATCGATGTCGACGAGACGGCGGTGACCTTGCCGCGCTGGGTGTCGACGGTCTGGTAGCCGCCGCCCTGCTTGGGCGTCACGAAGCTGCCGTGGATGGCGCCCATGCCCAGACCCATGCCCATGCCGGGACCGCGCATGCCGTGGTCGCCGTCACCCGGGCCGCCCGGACCGCGTCCCGGCATCCCGTTGGCAGGGCCGCCGTAGCCGGGCATGCCACCGTTGGGGTTGGTGCCGCTCTGGCCGTTGGAGTGGCCGCCGTAGCCCGGGGTCGAGGGGGAGGGGCTCGGCGACGTCGAGGCGGAGGCTGCGTACGCCGTGCCAGCGATGCCGAGCGCGCCGATCGCCACGGCCGCGACTGCCACTCCGGTCCCGACCCGCGAGCGACGCGACGTCGTGGGCTCGGGGCCCGCGATCTCGTCGGACACCGCGGGCGGGCTCCAGCCCGGACGGTCCTGCTGATCCATGGGTCCTCCGTGGTTCTCGACCTAGACGGGCCGAGCATGCGCGCCGAACTTATGACGATGCTGAGAGCGACCCGCCGGATGCCTGTGATCGTGCTCCTGCGCGGCGCGGCACGCACGGCTAACGTCTCTGGTGACTCCCGACGTCACCCACATGGAGCAACGTGATGGACCTTGCCGACGCCCTCGCCTACGCACGCACCCACCAGCGCTGCGTGCTCGTCACGCTCAAGGCCGACGGCCGCCCGCAGTCGTCCAACGTCCTGGCCCTCACCGACGAGGAGGGGGTCGTCCGCGTCTCGCTGACCGACGGCCGCGCCAAGACGGCCAACCTGCGCCGCGACCCGCGCGTCTCGCTGCACCTGGTGGCCGACGACTTCTGGAGCTACGTCGTCCTCGAGGGTGAGGCCGACCTCTCGCCGGTGGCGCAGTCGCCCGACGACGCGACGGTCGACGAGCTGGTCGCCTACTACCGCGCCGGCCAGGGCGAGCACCCCGACTGGGACGACTACCGCGCTGCGATGGTCGCCGACGGGCGGCTCGTGCTGCGGGTCCGCCCGACGTACGCGTACGGAGCGCTCCCCCGCTGATGCGGCGCAATGACGCGGCAGTCACGCCGCTGATACCGGTTTCACGTCGAGCTGGCACCGCACCGACTCGCGCGGGACCTTGTCCCGCAGGCGGTTGCGACCTACTGTCAGTGACCTGAACGGGCGTTCAGGATGTGGCGGGGGTGCCGTCGCGGGGCGCCCCAGGCTAGGGAGACGACCCCGTGGAGCGCCACACCCTGCTCGGCCCGGACTACTACGACCCCGCGATCTTCGAGCTCGAGCGCGAGGCCATCTTCTTCCGGTCGTGGTTCTTCGCCGGACGCGCCGAGGAGGCGCCCAACCCGGGATCGTGGTTCACCGTCGACGTCGTGGGCGAGTCGATCCTCGTCATGCGTGGCAACGACGGCGAGCTGCGCGGCTTCTACAACGTCTGCCGCCACCGCGGTTCGCGGCTGCGCGAGGAGTCGTTCGGCGAGGAGCAGGGCGCGCTCGCCTGTCCGTATCACGCATGGTGCTACTCGTTCACCGGCGACCTCGTGTCGACGCCCCGTGTCGGCGCCGACGAGATCGACCGCTCCCAGCACGGCCTGCGCACCGTGCACGTCGACGTCTGGCAGGGCATGGTCTTCGTCAACCTCGACGACTCGCCGCTGCCGCTCCTGGACTGGATGCAGGAGCACAACCCCGACCTGATCGACCTCGGCCGCTTCGAGATGGGCGAGCTGCGCATCGTCGACACCACCGACTTCATCGTCGAGGCCAACTGGAAGATCGTCATCGAGAACTACTGCGAGTGCCTGCACTGCCCGACCGTGCACCCCGAGCTCGTCGAGGTGATCCCGGCGTACAAGAAGGGCTGGGTCTACGAGGACGGGCGCACCGATGGCGGCGTCACGGCGATGAGCCGCAACTACGGACCGGCCGGCGACGTCGAGATCCTGCTCATGCCCACGGTTCCCGAGGACGACGCCAACGGGATCTACGGCGCGATGGCGTTCCCCAACTCGTTCGTCGACGTCGGCGGTACGGGTGTCGTGATGTCGGTGCTGCTGCCGATCAGCTCGACGCAGACGCGCGTCCGCTCGCTCTACCTGTTCCACCCGCGCTCGATCGAGGCGCCCGGGTTCGACGCGTCCGGGCTGGTCGCGTTCAGCAACCTCGTCACGTCGCAGGACAACGCGGTGTGCGAGCGCGCGCAGCGCGGGGTGCGCTCGCGGTCCTTCGTCGACGGCGGCGTCTACCCCGAGAAGGACGAGTACGTCTGGGACTTCAACCAGCGCTACCTCGCGGCGCGGGACGGCGTCCCCCGCACCGTCTGAGGCGGCCCGGCGCGTCCGAACACCGGATGGTCGGGCGGGCGTTCTGCCACAGTGGGCCACGTCATCGAGTCAGCGGTCCCGTAGCGGACCCCGGACGGTGAGGGGACCACGTGCGGAACCGGACCATCGTCGTGGTCGCCGCGGGCTTCGCGGCTGCGGCCGCCCTCGCGCCCGTCCCGTCGACGGCTGCCCCCGTCGCGACCACGCTCGTCTACGCGACCAGCGCCTCTCGCACGGCCCCGCTGTCCCTCTCCGGAGCCACCGTGTCGGGCTCGATCTACGCCTTCACGACGCCGGACTCAACGACCACGACGAAGGTGCTCTTCTACGTCGACGACCCGAACCGGCTCCGGGCCGCCTACCGGCAGGAGAACACCGCGCCGTACGACCTCGCGGGGGGCACGGCGACCGTCGCGTCGCCCTACGCGACGTCCGCGCTGGCTGACGGTTCGCACACGCTCACCGCCGCGGTGTACGACTCCGGTGGCACCGTGCAGGTCGTCACCGCGACGTTCGCCGTGGCGAACGGGCCGGTCGCGCCGCAGCCCGCCTACGACCAGGTGCACCTCGCATGGCCTGGCGACCCGGCGACGACGTTCACGGCGCTGTGGACCACCGGTCACGCCGCCACGCTGCCGCAGCTGCGCTTCCGGCTCGCAGGGACCTCCGTCTGGACGATCGTCACCGGCGCCCTGAAGCCGAGCGGGTCGGCAGGCTCGTTGCGCCAGGCGACGGCGAGCGGGCTGACGCCGGACGCGTCCTACGAGTACCAGGTGCTCGGCGATGGCGGCGTCTGGTCGACGTCGTCGACGACACGCACGATCGGCGTCGGGTCGCCGTTCACCTTCGCGTACGAGGCGGACACGGGGGTCGCCGGGAGACTCGACGGTCTCGCGACGGGCACGCTCGCGGTGCGCGACGAGATCACGGCGCTCGACCCGCAGCTCATCCTCGGCGGCGGCGACTACGTCTCGCGTGACACCGACGTGCGGTACTCCACGGTCGATCAGGGGATCGACGCGTGGTTCCACCAGGAGCAGCCGATCGCGTCCCGTGCGCCGATCATGCCGACGTACGGCAACCACGAGGTGCTGCTCTCCGAGGGATTCCGGCCGTGGGCGGATCGCTTCGCCACGCCGACGGGGACGACCGGTCAGGACGGCACGGTCGGTGACGCACGTGGCAACTACTCCTTCGATGCCGGCCCGGTGCACTTCGTCTCTCTCGAGTCGGTCACCGAGTCGACGGGCGAACCGGCGAACGTCATGACGTGGCTCGAGAACGACATCGTCGCCGCGAAGGCGCGCGGCGTCGCGTGGATCGTCCCGTACATGCACGCGGGACCGATCACCAACGGCACGAACCACTCGGTGAACTACGCGATCCAGGCGCAGCTCGGTCCGCTGTTCGAGAAGTACGGCGTCCAGCTCGTCATCAGCTCTCACGACCAGTCGTTCGAGCGCAGCTATCCGCTGGTGGGGCTCAAGGATCAGCGCGTCGCCCAGCCGACCGCGACCTCGTCCAGCCTCACCTGCTACCAGGACACCGGCAGGGGCGTCGTCTACCTCAAGGTGAGCCCCAGCGGGAAGCTGTCGAACCAGACCAACAAGTTCAGCGCGTTCGCGTCGGCGACCAAGCCGGCGTGGACGGCTGTCCGCGACAACACCACGCACCATCTGACCTACGGTCAGGTGAGCGCCGCCGCCCTCACCATGTCGACGTACGACGTCACCGACACGGGCGTCGTGACGCTGGTCGACCGCTTCACGATCGGCAAGGCGGCGTGCAGCACGCCCCCGCCCCCGCCGCCGGTGACGCTCCGCGTGTCGACGCAGCCGGCCCGCAGCGCGCCTGTCGCGCTGGACGGCGCCACGGTGACCGGCCCGGTCTATGCGTTCACCGCGCCGGACCGACCAGGCACGCTCAAGGTGCTCTTCTACGTCGACGACCCCAGCCGTCTCCGTGCGGCCTACCGCCAGGAGAACTCCGCGCCCTACGACCTGGCCGGCGGCACCGTCACCTTGGCCAACCCGTACGCGACGTCCCAGCTCGCCAACGGCAAGCACACGCTGACCGTGGCGATCTATCCGTCGGTGGGGCCGCCGGACGTGGTGACTGCGACGTTCACCGTCGCGAACTGATCAAGCCCGCGCGTCGGCGTCGAACGCGACGTCGGTGGGGCCGCGTAGGGTCCGCGGCATGCTCACCGTCCCGCGGGGTGCGGCGCTCTACGTCGGCGCGCTGATAGGTCCCGGGCTGCTGCTCATCCCGGCACTGGCCGCGCAGCTGGCCGGGCCGGCCTCGATCATCGCGTGGATCGCCCTCCTGATGCTGTCCGCGCCGATCGCCGTGGTCTTCTGCGCTCTCGCCGTCAGGCATCCGGTGTCCGGCGGCGTCGCCGCCTACGCACGCGAGGCGTTCGGCGCCGACGCTTCCGCTGTCACCGGTACCTGGTTCGTCGCGGCGGTGGTTCTGGGCGGTCCTGCCGTCGCGCTCATCGGCGGCTACTACGTCGCTGAGCTCACGGGCTCCGGAGAGGCGACGGCGGTGGCTGTCGCGGTGGCGATCTACGGCGTCGTGCTGGTGACGAACGCGTTCGGCCTCTCCGTGTCGTCGGCGATGCAGATGGTGCTGTCGACTCTTCTGGTCGCGACGGTGGTCGTCGCGATCGTCGTCGCGGTCCCCGGACGTCTTGGCGAGCACTGGACGCCGTTCGCTCCGCACGGGTGGTGGGCGATCGGGACGGCGACCAACGTGCTCATCTGGCTGGTCATCGGCTGGGAGGCGATGGCGCAGCTCGCCGGGCAGTTCGGCGACCCGCGTCGCGACGTGCCGCGCGCCATGGCGATCGCGTTCGGCGTGATCACGGTGCTCTACGTGGGGCTGGGCGTCGCGACGATCGTGGCACCCGGTCCCGCGGAGTCGCGGGTGCCGCTGGCTGACCTCATCGAGGTTGGTCTCGGCAACGCGGGGCGCGGCGCGACCGCCGTGCTGGCCGTCGCGCTGACACTCGGCACGCTCAACGTCTACACCGGGTCGGTCTGTGCGCTCGCCGGCGCACTCGCTGCTGAGGGTGCACTGCCGACATGGGTCGTGGGCCCGGTCGCCCCCGCCGACGAGCGGGTGCCCCGTCGGCCGCTGCTGCTTCTCGCGGTCACCGGCGGCATCCTGCTGCTGGCCCTGGCGGCGGGAGCGTTGACGACGACGGGTCTGGTGCGCGCGACGTCGGCCTGCTTCATCGCGGTCTACGTGGTCGCGCTGAGCGCCGCGGCCCGGATCCTGGTGGGAGCAGTGCGTATTGCCGCAGTGGTGGCCGCGGGCCTCGCCACCGTCGTCGCACTGTTCTCCGCCTCCTACCTGCTCGTACCGCTGGTGACGGCCGCCACGTGCGTGGTCCTGCGTCGCCGCGACGCGGCACGCCCACGGACTAGTGACGCCTCAGGCAGGGAGTTCCGGGGACCAGCTGCGTGAGGCGAGCGACAGGGCGTTCCATGCGTTGATCGTGACGACGAGGCACAGCAGTGCGGCGATCTCCCCGTCGCTGAGATGCTGCGCCACAGCGGCGTGCACGTCGTCGGGCACGTGCGTCTCGGACAGCAGGGTCACTGCCTCGGTGAGCTCGAACGCCGCTCGTTCTCGCGCGGTGAAGAACGGCGCCTCGCGCCACACGGCCACGGCCCAGATCCGCTGCTCGGGCTCTCCGACCGAGCGGGCGTCGCGGCTGTGCATGTCGACGCAGTAGGCGCAGCCGTTGAGCTGCGAGGCGCGCAGCCGGACGAGCTCGCGCAGCCCCGGATCGATGCCGGCGGAGTCGAGCTCTCGGACCGCGGCGGCGTCCAGCCGGTTCATGGCCTTGAGGAAGGTCGGGGCGAGTGCCTCCACGTCGTAGCGGACGGGCGTGGTCACGGGGGTCTCGGTGATCGTCATGAGTCGACGGTACGATGCAGGCGGACCGATCTTCATGGTCCAATCATGGGGTGGTGAAGCAGTCCAATTCCGGTCTCGACCTGCACGTCGACCTCGATCGCCACAGGGTCCGCGAGTCGTTGGAACGGGCGCTGCGCGACGCCGTGCGCAGCGGCCGTCTCCCGTCCGGGACGCTGCTGCCGCCGAGCCGTGCCCTTGCCGCCGACCTCGGCGTCGCGCGCGCGACCGTGGTCGACGCCTACGGGCAGCTCGTCGCCGAGGGTTGGCTCGACGCACGCCAGGGATCGGGGACGCGAGTCGCGGCCGTGGGCGCGCCCGCAGCCGGTGAGGCACCGCGGACCGGGTCGCGTCACCCGCGAACACCCCGTACGACTTCCGGGCGGGACGGCCCGACGTCAGCTCGTTCCCGCGCACCGAGTGGGTGTCCGCGGTGCGCCAGGTGCTCCTCGAGATGCCGGCCTCGGCGCTCGACTACGGCGACCCTCGGGGCCACCCGGAGCTGCGCGCAGCGCTCGCTGCCTACCTCGGTCGCGCACGCGGAGTGCGGGCGGATCCCGATGCGGTCGTCGTGTGCGCGGGCTACGCGGAGGCGCTCTGGCTGGTCGGTCGTGCCTTGCACGACGTCGGCGTGCGCGACGTCGCGGTCGAGGCGTTCGGCCATGCCCAGCATCGCGCGGTGCTCGCCGACACCGGACAACGCCTGCACCCCCTCGACGTCGACGACGAGGGTGCCGTCGTCGACGGGTGGGGCGACGTCGGTGCCGCGGTGCTCACACCCGCGCACCAGTTCCCGCTCGGCTGGGCCCTCTCGTCGCGACGTCGCGCCGAGGTCCTGCGATGGGCCGACGACGCGGACGGGTTCGTGGTGGAGGACGACTACGACGCCGAGTTCCGCTACGACCGCCGAGCGGTCGGTGCCCTGCAGCCGCTCGCCCCGGGGCACGTCATCCACGCCGGCACGACGAGCAAGACGCTGGCGCCGGCCGTCCGCCTGTCGTGGCTCGTGCTGCCCGAACCTCTGGTGGATCCCGTGGTCGAGCGCCGGAGGCTCCTCGGCCAGCAGGTGCCCGCCATCGACCAGCTCGCGCTCGCACACCTCATCACGACCACCCGCTACGACCGTCATGTCCGTCGTTCCCGGCTGGCCTACGCGCGACGGCGTGCCCAGCTCGTGGCGGAGCTCGCCCGGTATGCCCCGAAGAGCCGAGCCATCGGTCTCCCGGCCGGTCTGCACTCCGTCGTCGAGCTCGCACCGGGCGACTCCGAGGCTGACGCCATCGCGCGCGCACGATCTCGCGGCGTCGCCGTCGAGGGCCTCGCGACGTACTCGTGGGTGCCCGGGTCCGCACCCCCGTCGCTCGTCGTCGGGTGGGCGGCGCCACCACCGCACATGTGGACGTCGGGCCTACGACGCCTGTGCCGCTCCCTCGCCGGCTGATCGCACGGGTGCGCCCTCCCGGCACTCATGAGCAACCAATGGTTGCACTTCTCGCAACGACCGGCTACGGTGACGTGCAACCAGTGATTGCGCGTCAGGAGTGGACATGGAGTTCGGACGGATCGACCGCGAGGTGCACATCGAGGCGTCACCCGAGGTGGTGTTCGAGGTGATCACGAGCCCCGAGCACATCCGGGACTGGTGGGAGCCGGGCGAGGTCACGCTGGAGGCGCGTACGGGCGGGACGGGCGAGCTCGTCTGGGGCGACCGGTCCAGCCCCGACGGGCACGTGGCGACACTGACGGTCGTCGAGATCGAGCCGCCCCGCCTCTTCTCGTTCCGCTGGGTGTACCCGGAGGGTGCGGTCGCCGATCCGCGCAACTCGCTGCTCGTCACGTTCGAGGTGACGCCCGCTGACAACGGCTCGGTCCTGCGTCTCACCGAGACCGGGTTCCGCGAGAAGGGATGGGAGGTCGCGGTGCTCGAGCAGCAGTACCAGGAGCACGTCATGGGCTGGGACCGCTTCGTCCCGCGCCTGGCCGAGCTCGCCGAGAAGGTGGCGTCGTCGCGATGACGCTCGCCGTCAACGACGACCTGTGGTCGGCGATCGGGGACCCGACCCGACGACGGCTGCTCGACCTCCTGCTGGCCGACGGCTCGGGTACGGCGACGTCGCTCAGCGAACAGCTGCCCGTGACCCGCCAGGCTGTCGCCAAGCACCTCGGTGTGCTCGACCGCGTCGGTTTGGTGACGGTCACCCCGCTCGGACGTGAGATGAGGTACGAGGTGGACGAGGCACAGCTCGCGCGTGCAGCCGCGCAGCTCGCCGCCGTCGGCGCGACGTGGGACGCACGCCTGCGCCGTATCGCGAAGATCTCGGAGACGATCCAGCGCCGTCGGCGCTGAGCTACCAGTCACATCCCTCGACACCGCGGCGACCGCCGCCGGTGCGGACCTGCACGCCCACGAGAGAGGACGAGGACATGGTCGACATCCTGCACAGGATCGGTGTCCAGGGACGGACGCCGCACGAGGTCTACGCGGCGCTCGCCACCCGCGACGGGCTGGCCGGCTGGTGGACGGAGAAGACCAAGGGGGAGAGCGCGATCGGCGAGGTCATCGTCTTCACGTTCGAGGAGGACGGCGTCGAGATCGGGAGCATCGGCATGCTGGTGCGAGAGCTGGTGCCGGACGAGCGCGTGGTGTGGGAGGTCGTCGACGGCCCGCAGGAGTGGATCGGCACGACGGTGACCTTCGAGATCCGGCAGGACGGCGACTACACGATCGTGCTGTTCGCGCATGCCGGCTGGGCCGAGCCCGTCGAGTTCATGCACCACTGCAGCACGAAGTGGGCGACGTTCCTGCTGAGCCTGCGGTCGCTCGTCGGCACGGGAACCGGACTCCCGGCCCCCCACGACGTGAAGATCAGCAACTGGCACTAGCGAGTGCCTCTCGAGACCGGACGCTCGTAGTGCGGATTCCGGGACCTGTCGTGGCGCTCGGGTCTAGCGTCCCTGCCATGAGTAGCAGCGACGTGGTCACGCTGGACGACGGGACCCAGGTCGAGGTCGGGCAGCGGATGCGCCCAGTGCTCCACCTGGTGGCTCCGCTGGTGGGAGCCGCCGCCGTATGGGCGGCTCGGCAGGGCATCAACCGGACCTACACGAGCATCACCGGTCGGACGCCGCCCACGCCGAGCGACCCGCTGACGTCGTGGACGCGCGCCCTCGCGTGGACCGCGGCAACGGCGATGACCGCGGCCCTGATCGAGGTGACGGTGCACCGGTTGGCTGACGAGCGCACAGTCAGAGTCCTGCACCGTGGAAGGGACACCCTCGCCCGACGCCGGGTCTGAGGCCGTCGACCCCGCGCCGGGGGCGGCCACGCCACACAACGTGGAGCGCTCGAGTGACACCGCCGTGTTGGTAGGTTCGGACGTCCGACCGACCAAGTCGACGAGGTGCCGCCGGTGAAGCGTTGGACTCCCCTGATCGCTCTCGCGATCGCTCAGTTCGTCATGGTTCTCGACCAGTCGGTCATGAACGTCTCGATCAGCACGCTCGTCGCGGACTTCGACACGACGGTGACGACGATCCAGGCCGTCATCACGCTGTACTGCCTGGTGATGGCCATGTTCATGCTCACCGGCGCGAAGATCGGCGACATCGTCGGTCGGCGCCGGGCCTTCGTGATCGGCCTCGTGATCTACGGCTTTGGCAGCGCACTCACGGCTGTGTCCCAGACGGTCGCGACCCTCGCCCTCGGCTGGTCGATCCTGGAAGGCCTCGGCGCCGCCCTGGTCCTGCCGGCGATGGCCGCGCTGATCGCGGGGAACTTCGAGGGCCGCGAGCGGAAGATCGCCTACGCCGTGATCGGCGGCGTCGCGGGGGCGGGCATCGCCGTCGGTCCGATCCTCGGCGGCTGGGCGACGACCGAGCTGTCCTGGCGCATCGTGTTCGTCGGCGAGGTCGTGCTCGTGCTGCTGATCCTCGGGCTGAGCCGCTGGGTCCACGACGCTCCGCTCGACGGGGCACGCCCGCACCTCGACGGTGTCGGAACCGTGCTGTCGTCAGCCGGGCTGGGTTTCGTCGTGCTCGGCGTCCTGCAGTCGACGACGTGGGGCTGGGTCCAGCCCAAGGACTCCCCGGTGACGCCGTTCGGCTTCTCGCTCACGTTGTTCGTGATCGCCTTCGGCGCGTTCTTGGTGTGGGCGTTCGTGATGTGGCAACGCCGGCGCGAGGAGCACGACCAGGACCCTCTCGTCCACCTGGACCTCGTGAAGATCCCGTCGCTCCGCTCAGGCCTGATCGGCTTGTTCTCCCAGAACCTCATCCTCATGGGCGTCTTCTTCGTCGTCCCGCTCTACCTCCAGCTCGTGCTCGGGCTCGACGCGCTGCAGACCGGCGTCAAGATGCTGCCGGTCTCGATCACCATGTTCCTGTTCTCGGCAATCGGTTCGCGGCTCTCGTCGACGTACCCGGTGCGCACCATCGTGCGGGCGGGCCTCGGCACCACGGTGATCGCCACGGTCCTTCTGCTCGCCACCGTGAAGCCGGAGCTCAACGATTTCATGTTCGGCTTCTCCATGGCCGTGCTCGGCATCGGGATGGGCCTGATCGTCTCGCAGCTGGGCAACGTCGTGCAGTCGTCCGTGGACGCCTCGGGCAGGGGCGAGGCCGGTGGCCTGCAGTACACCGGGCAGCAGCTGGGGTCGTCACTCGGCGTCGCGCTGATCGGAGCGATCGTGCTCAGCGGGCTGACGAGCGTGTTCGTGAACCAGGTCTCGTCCGACACGAGGATCACGCAGGAGGTGGCCGCGCAAGTGACCGTCGCCGTCGCGCCCGGCATCGACTTCGTGTCGTCCGCGGACATCGAGCTTGCCGCGACGGAGGCAGGCCTCGACGCGGCGACCACCGCCGCCCTCGTCGACGACTACGAGACGGCGCAGCTCCAGTCCCTCAAGGTCGGGCTGCTCGCGGTGGCCTTCCTGGCGCTGCTGTCACTCGCCTTCACCAAGGACCTCCCCCACATCAGGCCGACCGCAGGGGACGTGACCGCCGACCCCGTGACGGCCGACCTGTAGGCGTGTCCGACGCGACCCCTCGGCAGTTGGAGGGGACTCGCTCCGACCGAGGTCGTGTGCGCGGCCCCGTCGGATCGTGCTGCACAATCCGGCGGGGGCACGTCGCCTGGCGTTCATTCAGCCGGCCGCCCGCCCGTCACGCGCTTCGGGCGTGAGCTCGGCGAACCCGGATCAAGCCGACGTAGCACGCGAGGGCCGCCAGCATCCCGAGCAGGAACAACGGATCGCTGCCGACGAGCAGGGCTGTCAGTCCGACTGCGATCCCGGACCACTCGCCGGCCGCCCACCGTGACTGTCCTCTGATCTGGGCCGGCGATCGCTGTGACGATCCCGGGCGAAGCACCTGACGCCCGGTGACTGACTGGACGATGCAGATGACGGCCAGGGCCGCCGAGGCGACGGCACAGACGAACGCCAGCCAAGCCAAGAAGGATCCCACTCGGACAGACTGCCCGTTGCCTCGCCCGGAGGCGATTCAGGACGTCACGTCGGTGCTGATCGCTCTCTCGACTGCGCTCAGGCGTCGTGAGCGGTGACGTGTCGGGGCTGGTAGAGGCCGATCTCGGCCCCGCCGGGGAGCCGGAAGGCGGTGACGCGTCCCCACCCTTGACTCTGGGGCTCGCTGGTGAACTCGACGTCGTGCGCCTCCAGTGCAGCGATCGTGACGTCCAGGTCGTCGCACATCAGGTACAGCGCCGTGGACGGTGACGCATCGGTCGGGTGGACGCCGACCTCACCGGGAGGCAGCCGGAAGATCAGCCACGGGTCGTCCGGCCCAGCGGCATGGACGTAGGGCCAGCCCAGGACCGTGCGAAGGAACTCGCGATCCGCGTCCGGATCGGTGCTGAAGAGCATCAGGTGAGCGCCAGTGATCACCGCATGCACGCTACGCCCGCCCGACGGTCCTCGGCCGGTTCATGACGGCAGCAGGGGGAGCCAGGGATAGGACTCGTCAGTGCGTCCGATGTCTGGTCCAGTAGAACGCGAGGCTGATGACGGCGGCGCTGAAGGCGAGGAGGATGCCGGCCTCGAGCAGCTGCAGGGGCCAGAAGCGGTCCGCGGGTTGGAAGACGTACACCGTCGGGAAGCCTGACCCGGGGCGCGGGATCCGCTCCTCCAGCAGCCACGCACCCTTGAGCTTCGCGTCGAGGTCGGCCGGGGGGTTGCCGGTGAACGACAGGGTCACCGGGCCGATGAGCCTGGGACGCACGGCAGTCTCGATCACGGTGCGCACGAGGAAGAAGACCCCGAGAGTCGCAGCGATCGCGGGGACGACGCGGCGCGTGATCGCGCCGAAGGCGAGTCCGAGGCTGAACGCGAGGATGGCGTAGGCGACCGGGATCACGCCCTGGACGTCGTAGGCGTTCACCTCGACCCGGCCGTCGACCTGGTCGAGCGGCCAGCGCCAGTACGTGAGCCCCGCGGTCATGAGGGCGACCCCGACGACGACGATCAGACCGGCGACGAGGGACCTCGTGCTGAGCCACCGTCCACGAGTGACCGACTGGGTCCAGGCCAGTCGCAGCGTCCCGGTCTCCAGCTCGCGCGCCACGAGCGGCGCTCCGATGAACGCCCCGATCAGACCTGGCATGAGCGAGAGGAAGCCCACGACGGGCTGGCCACCGGTCATCGTCCGAGTCAGCTCGAAGAAGTTGTAGGCGACGTCCGAGCAGTCCTGACGGATGTGTCCTCCGGCGAGGCAGTCCCGCAGCCCGGTGTCGGCGAAGTAGTCGCGCAGCCGCTGTCCCGACCACACCAGATAGGCGAACGCGACGGTGGCGAGCGTGACAGTGGCGATCGCGGTCGAGCGGCTCAGGCGCCAGGCCGTCCAGGTCATCGGGTGCCTCCGACCGCGCGCAGCGAGCCGGAGCGGGTGCCAACCCCCGGGTCACGCAGGTAGGCCAGGGTGAGCTCCTCGAGGGTGATCGCGGTGGACGTCCAGCGTGGGTCCACCACCGGTTCGTCGAGCTCGACCACGAGAGTCACCTCGCGTTCGGTGACGGACTCCGAGAGAACCTGCCTCACGCGAGGACGTGGGGCCTCTGGCGGCCCGACGAGGTGACGGTGCCGCGCCAGGAGCGCGTCGATCTCCCCGTCCACCTGAACCTGTCCGGCGGTCAAGACGACAAGGTGGTCACAGACCCGTTCGAGCTCCGACACCACGTGCGACGACAGGATCACGGTGGTGCCGCGGTCCGCCGAGTCGGTGAGCACCGTTGTCATGAAGTCACGACGCGCCAGCGGGTCGAGACTCGCGACGGGCTCATCGAGCACGAGCAGTGCGGGGCGCGTGGCCAGAGCCAGGGTGAGTGCCAGCTGCGCCTGCTGCCCGCCCGAGAGGGAACCTGCTCGCTGCCCCAGCGGGATGCCCAACGACTCGATGTGGGTGAGCGCGAACGCCTGATCCCACAGCGGATTCATGTCGCGGCCCAGGTGGAGGTGGTCGTCGACGGAGAGGCTTTTGTAGAGGGGATGGTCCTGGGCGAGGTAGCCCACCTGGGCCAGCGCATCTGCGGAGGATCCCGGTGCGAGCCCGAAGACCGTGATGCTGCCCTCGCTCGGTCGCAGCAACCCGACCGCGAGCTGCAGAAGGGTCGACTTCCCTGCCCCATTGGGACCGACGAGTGCTGTCACTGTCCCGGGCGTGATCTGGAGCGAGCAGGACCGCAGCGCCCAGGTAGCCCCGAACGATCGGCCGAGTCCCGTGGCCGCGAGTGCCGCGCTCATGCGATACCCCGATCCTCGGTGGCGTGCAGCGCCTCGGCGAACAGCGCCCGCAGCTCGGCGTCCTCGAGACCCTGCTCGCGCGCGGCATCCACCCAGGCGGCGAGTCGACGGCGCAGCGCCGGGTACGCCGGAACCGACATCCCCACCGGCACGCTGCGCACGAACGTGCCCACGCCCGGCCGTCCCTCCGTGAGGCCCATCGCATCGAGCTGGCGATAGGCCTTGAGCACCGTGTTCGGGTTGATGGCCAGGTCGCTGACCAGCTCACGCACGAGGGGCAGCTGGTCGCCCTCGCGCAGACGGCCGGCCCGCACCGCGTGCTCGACCTGCTGGACGATCTGCCGATACGGCGGCACACCCGAGGTCGCATCCAACCGGAACGTGATCACATCCCACCTCTTTATCTAGATAACTAGGGAAAGAGAACATCAGAGTCGCCCACCTGTCAAGGTCGGTGCCGCCCGATGTGCACACGGACGCCGCGTAGTGCCCTGTGGTGACAAAGCAGAGGCCCGGTCCGAAGACCGGGCCTCTGCACACGTACGCCGCGTAGGACTTGAACCTACAACCCGCGGATTAAGAGTCCGCTGCTCTGCCAGTTGAGCTAGCGGCGCGTGGTGCGTGCACTTTACACCGACGGCCGCGTCGGTACGAAATCGCCCTCGCGTCCGCGCGGGCGGTCGGTCGGTCCTGCCGGCGCGCCGAACCCGACGCGTCGGGCAGGCGGCTCAGGCCGCCGAGCCCTCGACGTCGTACAGCTCGCTGGATCGCGGGCCGGACGGGTCGACAAGGTCCAGCAGGAGGGTGATCGGAACGCCCTGGCGAAGGAGCTCCATCACATCGTCGTCACGGTCGGACTGCAGCAGAGTCGTCATCGTGTCCACCTCCTCGAACTCACAGATCAGGTGTCGGTCGATCGAGCACGTTCATGGTGCGCCGAAAGGGTGGTGTCTCCCCGGCATTGCTCTCGATGTGGGCGTGTCGCTCTCCGTACACGCTCATATACGTTGCGCAACAGTGTGCCGTTCAACCGAGGCAAGGATCCGTCGTTCACCCGGTTGCGCGATATGGGTTTCGTATGCAGAGCGTGACGTCCCCCGATCGGGCGTACACCGGTGGCCTGCACCTGCCGACGATGCCGCGTGCCGGCCGTTCCGCTCGGCCGTGTGGGTGACAGCCGGTCAGGACGGCAGCGACGACGTCCAGTCCGACGTCGTGGTGACCCGGGCGAAGCCGTCGCCGAGCACGCCGATCTCGACCCGGTGCACGAGGGCCGCGGGCAGCGTGTCCGAGACATCGATGGTGCCCGTGGCGTCCTCGAGCACCGTGACGTCGTAGCCCAGGTGCATCGCCTGACGCGTGGTGGTGTCGACGCACATGTGGGTCATGTATCCCGCGACGACGATGTGGTCGACGTCGTGCGCGGTGAGCCAGCCCTGCAGGTCCGTGCCGGTGAACGAGCCGGGCAGCTGCTTGTCGATGACGACGTCGTGGGGCCGTGATGCGACGACCTCGTGCAGCTCCCACGCCGGCGTTCCCGCGACGAAGAGGCCGCCGGCGGGGTCTGGCTCGGTGTGGCGCACGAGCGCGACCGGCACGCCCGCGTCGCGCGCTGCGTCGACGGCCTCGCCGATGCGGGCGAGCGACCCCTCGACCGGTGGGTGGGCGATGGGCAGTCCACCGGTGACGTACTCGTTCTGGACGTCGATGACGACGAGGGCCTGGGTCATGGGAGCACCCTGTCAGGTCCGTCGTGAGGCGCGGGCGAGGATCGCCATCTCCGGCACGGTCACGAGCGCGCAGAGCGCGACGGCCCCGTACGCGGCGACCGGCCCGAAGTGCGTGAGGAGCACCCCCGCGAGCAGGCTCGCCGCGGTCATCGCCATCGCCCACGCGAGGTTGGCGAGGGCGAGGACCTCGCCGCGGGAACCGTCCGCGTCGGCCGTCCCGTCGGCGATGAGCGCGCTGCCGGGGACGTAGGACGCCTCGATGAGCACGAAGCCGATCACGAGCAGCACGACGAGCAGCGCGAGCGGACCACCTGTCCTCGACACCACGCCGATCGCGAGCATCGCGAGGGCGCCGAGAACAAGGACGACGACGGCGACGACGTACCGACCGTGCCGGTCGGCACGGCGTCCGACCCGTGGGCTGGACAGCGCTGCGCTCGAGGCCATCGCGAGGAAGACCACAGAGGTGCCGACCGCCGTCACACCGAGGTCGGCGAGCGTGAGCGGGGCCAGCGTGTTGACGACGCCGGCTCCGACACCGCCGAGCGCGAGCAGCCAGATGCCCAGACGCAGGCGATGGTCGCGCAGCAGGCCGAACGCGTGCCGCCACCCGGGGGACGCCGTAAGCGTCGGCGCGGGCAGGCGGACGGCGACGCCGGCCAGCGCCAGGAACGTCAGCGCGACGGCGGTGAACACCGGCAGGGTGCCGAGGACGGTCGCGAGGGCGCCCACCACCGGTCCGACCACGGCGCCGAGCACGGCCATCCCGAGCGCCCGACCGGCGAGCTCGCCGCGGCGGTCGGGGGGAGCGACGTTGGTCACCCACGACATCGCGGACGCCCACACGAGGACGGCGCCGATGCCCTGCACGAAGCGGAACGCGATGAGCTGCGGTCCGGTCGCCGCCAGCGCGAACAGCACGCACGTGGCGGCGATGAGCACGAGCCCGCCGGTGAGCACCGTGCGCGGTCCGTAGCGGGACACGAGGGTGCCGGCCGGGAAGGCGGCGAGCACCATGCCGAGGGGATACGCGGCCACGAGCAGGCCGACGGCGGTCTCGCTGAGGTGAGCGGAGTCGGCGTAGCCGGCAAGCAGCGGCGAGAGCACCGAGAAGAAGACCGTGTCGAGGAGCAGCGCGGTGCTGCACAGGCGGACCACGGCGCGCACGGCGGGCGTGAGCGGGGTGAGCGTGGTCATGCGGCCTCTCCGGTCGTGGTGGTGACGGCGTCGGGCTGCCCCCGCGTCAGCCTAGGTCGCCGGCCGCCTGCGTCCGCGTCAGCGGATGACCACCGCGTGCTCGGGCTTCCAGCCCAGCTCGATGCGGTCGCCGTCGCTCCAGCGGTCCTCGTTGCGCGCGCGGCTGAGGTTCTGCTCGAGCACCGTGATGCGTACGCCCGGCGCGACGTCGACGAGGTACTGCGTCGTCGCGCCGTGGTAGACGGTGGCCACCACCGTGCCGGGGATGCGCACCATGTCGGGCTCGAACTCGTACATCCAGATCTTCTCCGGTCGCACGGCGATCGATGCGGTCGCGCCCTCCGCGAGCTCGGCGTGCCCGGGGACGGGCACCGCGATGCCGGGCGCCAACGTCGAGCGCGCCGTGCTCGTAGGTGCCGGTCATGAGGTTGCTGGTGCCGATGAAGCCGGCGGCGAACGCCGTGCGCGGCCGTTCGTAGACGTCCTCCGGCGTGCCGACCTGCTCGATGACGCCGTTGTTCATGATCGCCACCCGGTCGGAGAGGGTGAGCGCCTCGTCCTGGTCGTGCGTGACGAACACGAACGTGATGCCGACCTCGCGCTGGATGGTCTTGAGCTCGACCTGCATCTGATGGCGGAGCTTGAGGTCGAGGGCGGCGAGCGGCTCGTCGAGCAGCAGCACCTCGGGCCGGTTGACCAGAGCACGGGCGAGCGCCACTCGCTGCTTCTGGCCCCCGGAGAGCTCGCGCGGGCGGGCCGTGGCCTTCTCGGAGAGCTGGACGAGCTCGAGCGCGTCGCCGACCATGCGTGAGATCTCGGCCTTGGGAAGTCCCTTGCGGCGCAGGCCGAATCCGACGTTGCCGGTGACGTCGAGGTGCTCGAAGAGCGCGTAGCTCTGGAAGACGGTGTTGACCGGTCGCTTGTGCGGCGGGACGGAGGTGACGTCGGTGCCGCCGATGAGGATCGATCCCTCGGTGGCGTCGCTGAAGCCCGCGATCATCCGCAGCGTGGTCGTCTTGCCGCACCCCGACGGGCCGAGCAGCGAGAAGAACTCGCCCTTGCCGATGTCGAGGTCGAGGTGGTCGACCACGGTGGTGCTGCCGAAGACCTTCGTGAGGCCCGCGAGACGGATGGCGGTCTCCTGGGTCGGCGTGGAGGCCGTCGCGGTACCGGCGAGGTCGGTCACGGGTCAGCCTCCGGAGAGCAGGTCGAGCCCGTTGTCCTTGCGGCCGAAGAGCCGGGGGACGACGAGCGAGAGTCCGATGAGCACCACGGACACGAGCATCATGCACGTGCCGACGGCGTTGATCGCGGGCGAGATCGTGAGCCGGATCTCGGAGTAGATCCGCACGGGCAGGGGCTGCGGGTCGACACCGGTGACGAAGAAGGCCAGCACGAAGTCGTCGAAGACGAGTGCGAAGACCAGCAGGCCCGATGCGATGAGCGCGGGCAGGATCGTCGGGATCGTCACGAGCCGCATGGCCTGGAACGCCGTGCAGCCCAGGTCACGAGCCGCCTCCTCGACCTCGCCCGAGACGGCAGCGAGGCGACCGCGCACGATGACGGCGACGTAGGAGATGGAGAACGTGATCTCGGCGAGGATCACCGTCGTCAGCGACAGGTGGATGCCGAGCCCGGTGAAGAACAGCAGGGCCGCCACACCGGTGACGATCTCGGGAGTCACGAGCGGGATGAGCGACACGGTGCCGACGGCGCGTGCCGGCCGCCCCCGAACCTTCTCGAGCGCGAGCGCGAGCATCGTGCCGAGCACCAGCGCACCGATCATCGCGACGCTCGAGATGAACAGGCTGGCCTTGAGCGAGGAGATGAGCTGCTCGTCGTTGAAGAACTGCTCGTACCAGCGCCAGCTGAACGACTGGAACGACGACAGCGACTTCTTGCTGTTGAAGCTGAACAGCACGACGACGACGATCGGGAGGTAGAGCAGCAGGAAGAAGACCAGGGTGAACGCGACGGCGATGCGCGGCTTGCCCTCGACCGACCGGCGTCTGCGCTTCGGGGCGGCGACGGCGATCGTGGCGGCGTCTGCAGTGGCCGTGGGGGCTGCCATCACGTCTCCCGCTCCGCGCGTTGTGTCGCGCGCAGGTAGAAGACCATGAAGACGGCGAGCGCGGCCATCAGCACGACGGTCAGCGCCGAGCCGAGCGGCTGGTTCTGCCCCTCGAAGAACTGCTGCTGGATCAGGTTGCCGATCATGTAGGTGCCGGGGCCGCCGAGCAGCTGGGCGCTCACGAAGTCGCCGAGGGCCGGCAGGAACACCAGCAGGATGCCGCCGAGCATGCCGGCCCGCGTGGCCGGCAGGGTCACCGACACGAAGGTGCGGAACGGCCCGTGGTAGAGGTCCTTGCCCGCCTCGATGAGCGAGAGGTCCATCCGCTCGAGCGACGCGTAGATGGGCAGGATCATGAAGATGACGAACCCGTACGTGAGACCGGCGATGACGGCACCTGGCGTGTTGAGGAAGCGGATGCCGTCCTTGAGCCCCAGGGTCTTGAGCCCGGTGTTGACCAGTCCCTCGTCGCTGAGCAGGGTCGACCAGGCATACATGCGGATGAGGTAGCTGGCGAAGAAGGGGATCACGAGCGCGGCGATCAACGCGTTCTTGTAGCGCCCGCCGTGCAAGGCGATGGTGTAGGCGACGGGATAGCCGACCGCCAGGCAGCACACCACCGTCGCGACGGCGTAGACCAGTGAACGCACGAAGACGGTGAGGTACGTCGAGTTCCAGAGCGCTCGGTAGTTCTCCAGGCTCGAGCCGAAGACGGCGCGGCCCCCGACGCCGACGTGGCCGAACGACAGGAGCACCACGATGACGATGCTCGACACGAAGAAGATGAACATCCACGCGGCGGGCGGCAGCAGCAGCCAGCCCCACAGCCGCGTGTGGGTCGCGCTCCTGCGGGTTGACCCGGTCGTCTTCGAGCTGTCGTCGACCACTGCCATCAGGAGGCCTTCACCTCGGTCCACATCGCGTCGCGAGCGGCCTTGCCCTCGGGCGTCTGGGTCTTGAAGACCTCGGGCTTGTCGAGGTCGGAGATCGCGACGCGCGTCTGGGGGTAGTCCTTGGTGAGCGCCGCGAAGGTGGCCGCCGAGCTCTTCGTGGGCATCGGGTAGCCGAGCCAGTTGATCTGCTTGTCGATGTTCTCGGGGCGCAGGAGGTAGTCGATGAACAGCAGCGCCGTGCCGGGGTGGGCGGCGTTGGCGGGGATTGCGTAGGTGTCGTTGCCGATGGGGGAGCCCTCCTTCGGCGTGATGTAGACGTAGAGCGAGGGGTCGTCGACCGTGTTGACCTGCATCGAGACGAAGTCGCCGGACCACATGTGGTGGATCCAGGCGTTGCCGCCGGCCATGTTGTTGATGTCGTCGGTCGAGTAGCCGCGCAGCAGCGGCTTCTGGGCGAGCAGGTCGGCCTTGATCTTGGCCAGGTCGTCGGGGTTGGCGGTGTTGATGTCGAGACCCTGCTTGAGGGCCGACATGCCGATCGCCTCGTCGGCCTCGTCGAGGACGAAGATGTGCCCCTTGGCCTGCTCGTCCCACAGGTCGTTCCACGACCCGGTCATGTTGGTGACCTTGTCCTTGCGGTAGGCGATGCCGGTCTTGTACATCGTGAACGGCACCGAGTAGTCGGAGTTCGCGTCGTACCACGGGTTGTCGAAGTAGGGGTCGACGCCGAAGACCTGGTCGGCGTTCTTGAGCTGCGCCTTGTCGATGCGCTGCAGCTTGTCGGCGGCGCGCAGCTGCGAGATCTCCTTCGACCCCGGGAACACGATGTCGTACTGGTTGCCGGAGTTGAGCTTGGCCATCATGGCCGGGTACGAGTCGTAGTTGGACTCGATGATCTTGACTCCGTACTCCTTCTCGAAGCCGCTGCGGACGTCCTTGTCGAGGTACTCCGCCCAGTTGAAGTAGACGAGGTCGCCGTCGACCTTGGCCTTGGCGGCCGGCGCGAGCGACGACGACGCCCCGGTGGGTGTGGTCGTGTCGCCGGAGAAGCCGCAGCCGGCGAGCGCAGCCGTGGCGCCGAGCCCGAGCACGCCGCCGAGGAAGCCGCGTCGGCTGACGGAGTCGAAGGGGTTCTGGGTCATGACAGGGCCTCTCACGTGAACTTCTGGGGCGGGACGGAGGTGGAGCGAGGAGCAGCTCCTCGGGACGAACCGGTTCTCGAGGTCGAACGTGGGCCGAGGGGCAGGGGTTCCGCGCCGAGCAGCGTGCCGACCGCGACGGACACCGTGCGGCGCGCCTCGTCGAGAGGCACGCGGGGATCGCCGGACAGCACTCGCGTGCACAGACCGTCGCACAGCGCGATGGCGGTCCGGGCGACGATCACCGGGTCGACCGGCGCGAACGAGCCGTCGTCGATGCCGTCCCGGATGATCGCCGACACCCGCTCGACGTCGCCCTGGAACAGGTCGGCCGTCACGCCGGCCATCGCAGGTTGCCGTGGTGACATCGCGGCGAACTCCTGCCACAGCAGGAGATCCCGGGTCAGGGTCGCATCGGTGGGCAGGCAGCGCTCGAGGTACGCCGCGAGCCGCTCGGACGGGGCGTGCCCGTCGCGGCGCAGGGCCTCCTGGTCGAGGATCGTGCTCGACTCGTAGGAGTGGCGCAGGGCAGCCTCGAAGAGCTGCTCCTTGGTCTCGAAGTGGTAGTGCAGGAGCGCGGTCGACACGCCGGCGGCGCGGGCGATCCCCGCCATGCGCACCTCGGACACGCCGGTCTCGGCGATGCACTGCGCGGTCGCCTCGAGGATGCGCTGCCGCGTGTCGGTCGCGGCAGCAGTGACCGTCACGCGCGGACCTCACGTGCGGGGACGGCGTAGCGCTCGGGGCAGCCGGCGGGCAGGCCGGAGCGTCGGGCGCCACGCATCACCGAGACCTCCTCGTGATCCCCCACCGACTGACTGTTCAGTCAGGCGCACGCTAAGGTGCCCTGTCACTCGCGTCAAGGATCACGACCGACCTGTTACCTCCGGGGCCTATCGACCGACAGGCTCCCGGCAGGAGGTCCGGAGGGAACGTCATGCGACTCGTCGTCGACCCCGACGTCTGCCAGGGGTACGGCCTCTGCCACGACGAGGCACCTGAGCTCATCGAGCTCGACGAGGGCGGCTTCGCCGTGGTGCTCGGCGACGGCCAGGTGCCCGACGAGCTGCGCGACGTGGCGGAGAAGGCCGTCAGCATGTGCCCGGCACGTGCGCTCAGCCTGCGGTGACGGCGTCCGGCCTGGTGCACCGCGACCTGACGGCGCTGTTCGACCCGCGGTCGATCGCCGTGGTGGGCGCCAGCGACGACACGTCCAAGTGGGGCTACAACCTCGCGCGCCAGGCGATCGCTCACGACAACGGCCGGACGATCCACCTGGTCAACCGCAAGGGCGGCACCGTGCAGGGCCGCGTCGCCCTGACCAACCTGCGCGAGGTCGACGGGCAGGTCGATCTCGTCGCGATCTGCGTCCCGGTCGCGGGCCTGCTGGACGCCGTCGATGACGCGCTCGCCGTCGGTGCCCGTGCGATCGTCGCGATCACGGCGGGGCTGGGCGAGGCCTCCGCGGAGGGGCGCGTGCTCGAGGCCGAGGTCGTGCGTCGCGTGCGTGCCGCCGGCTCGGCGCTGGTGGGACCGAACTGCCTCGGCGTCGTCGACACGACGTCGTCGCTGCAGCTCGCCTCGGACACCTTCCACTCCGGATCCGTCGCGGTGCTCTCGCAGAGCGGGAACGTCGCGCTCGACATCGACAACCTGCTGCACGAGCGCGGGCTCGGGGTGTCGCGCTTCGTCTCGCTCGGCAACCAGAGCGACGTCTCGCTCGCTGACCTCATGCTGGCCTGCGCCGACCACGACGGCACGAGCGAGGTGGCGATCTACGCCGAGGACGTCCGCGACGGTCGCGCGGTCGTCGCGGCTGCGCGCGAGCTGCGCGCCCGGGGCAAGGCGGTCGTGCTGCTCGCGCCAGGTCGCAGCGCGGCCGCGGCGCGCGGGGCGGCGTCCCACACGGGTTCTCTCACGAGCCCCACGCGGGTGGTCGACGCCGCCTGCGTCGCCGCCGACGTCGTGCGCGTGCACTCGCCGACCGAGCTGGTCGACGTCCTCGTCTCGCTCGCCGGTGGGCGCCGCGCGGACGGTCGCCGCGTCGCGGTGTTCACGGACGGCGGCGGTTACGGCGCGATCGCGTCGGACCTGCTGGAGACGCTCGATCTCGAGGTGCCGCTGCTGTCCGACGCGCTCGGCGTACGTCTGCGCGCCGCGATGTGGGACCAGGCCAGCCCGATCAACCCGGTCGATCTCGCCGGAGCCGGCGAGCAGGACCCCGGCTCGTACACGCGCGGCCTGGCCGAGCTGCTCGCCTCGGACGAGGTCGACTCCGTGCTGTGGATCGGCTACTTCGGCGGCTACGCGACGCTGCCCGGGTCGCTGGGCCCGCGCGAGATCACCGCGGCGCAGGACGCGGTGGCCCTGATCCACGGGCAGCACAAGCCCGTCGTGATGCAGTCGATGTTCGCGCAGAGCGCGAGCCTCGACATCATGCGCGCGGGCGGCGTGCCGGTGTTCCGCGGCCTGGCCGAGGCCGCGCGCTCGCTGGCCTCGATCAGCCACGAGCCGCACCCGGCGTACTCCGACGTCCTCGATCTCGCCGACCCTGCGACGCCTCTGGCGGACATGGGCTACGTGGCGACCCGGGCCCTTCTCGCCGAGCACGGGGTGCCGTTCCCGGCGCTGGCCGTGGTGCGCGACGAGGCCGACCTGCGGGTAGCCCTCGCAGCCGGGGCGCCGTCGTACCCGGTCGTGCTCAAGGCGATGGGGCTGCTGCACAAGTCCGACGCCGGCGGCGTGGTTCTCGGGCTGCGCGACGAGGAGTCGACGGTCGCGGCCTACCGCGACCTCGTCGCGCGGCTCGACCCCCCGGCCGTGACCCTCGAGGCGATGGCCGACCTGTCCGCCGGCGTCGAGGTCATCGTCGGCGTCCAGACCGACGAGCGGTTCGGGCCGGTCGTCATGGTCGGGCTCGGGGGCGTGCTCACCGAGGTGCTGTCCGATGTTGCGTTCGCGCTGGCCCCGCTGTCGGCGGCCACGGCGGAGCGGCTGCTGGGGTCGCTGCACGGCGCGGCGCTGCTCGACGGCGTCCGTGGCCGCCCGGCTGTCGATGTGGCCGCTCTGTCGCGGCTCGTGTCGGCGGTCGCCGACGTCGCCTGCGCCCATCCCGAGATCGCCGAGCTCGAGGTCAACCCCGTTCTCGCCACCCCCCACGGAGTCGTCGCGCTCGATGCGCGCGCCGTCCCCGCCGACCCCCGCTGATCGCCGTCCGGAGAGGCAGCACCATGGATTTCTCGTACACGCCCGAGCAGCGCGAGCTGCAGGCCAGGGCAGCGGCGTTCACCGCCCGCCTCATGGAGCACGAGGTCGACGTCGAGCTCTCCGGTGGCCGCATGTCGATCGAGACCCAGCGAGAACTGACCCGGGGGGCGATCGAGGCCGGGCTCTGGGCGATGAACATGCCGCGCGAGTGGGGCGGAGCCGAGCTCTCCACGGTTGAGCAGATCATCGTGCAGGAGCAGATCGGCAAGGCGACCAACTGCCTGTGGGACTTCGTCTGGTACCCCGCCAACGTGCTGGCGCACTGCACCGACGCGCAGCGCGAGAAGTTCCTGCTGCCGGTGATCCGGGGCGAGAAGCGCGACGCGTACGCGACGACCGAGGCCGACGCCGGGTCCGATGCCGCGGCGATCTCGACCACCGCGACCCGCACGGACGGTGGCTGGCTGCTCAACGGTGAGAAGTGGTTCGTCACGTGCGGTGATGTCGCGGACTTCCTCATCGTGCACGCGCTGGCCGGCGACGACCGCCGGCCGACGGTGTTCCTGGTCGACAAGGCGACGCCGGGCATCGAGACCGTGCATACGCCGGTCTTCATGCACACGCCGGTGTTCGGCCACCCGCAGATCGGCTTCACCGACGTCTTCGTCGCTGACGCCGACGTCCTCGGCGAGGTCGGGGAGGGCTACGAGCTCACGAAGGAGTGGTTCGTCGAGGAGCGCCTCGGCATCGCCGCCCGCACGATCGGCGCCGCCGAGCGCGCTCTGTCGCTCGCCCGCGACTGGGCGGTCGAGCGCGAGCAGTTCGGTGAGCCGATCGCCGCGTTCCAGATGGTGCAGTCGATGCTGGCCGACTGCGCGGTCGACATCGCCGTCAACCGTGCCTACTACCACCAGGTCGCGTGGGAGATCGACAACGGTGGCGACCGCAAGACCATGCACGCCAAGGCATCCATCGCCAAGCTGGCGGCGTCCGAGGCCGCCGGCCGGGTGGCCGACCGCTGCCTGCAGATCTTCGGCGGTCGCGGCTACGACCGGACATACGCGGTCGAGCGGATCTACCGCGAGGTACGGGTCGACCGGATCTGGGAGGGCACGTCGGAGATCCAGCGCCTCATCGTCGCCAACGAGCTGATCAAGCGAGGGGTCGCCGTTCTCGACATGCCCGACTCGGCCGTCGTCACCCGCTGACGGGCGGCGACCCACGGTCGAGCCGGGTCACCAGCGCGAGCACGGTCTCCCGCAACGCCACGACCTCCGCGGTGAGGGCGGCTGCATCCTCCGCGGCGACCGGCGCTCCGGTCGAATCGAGGGGCAGCGAGACCGCGCTGGTGGCTTCGTCGGCGACCACGGCGATGACGATCTCGTTGCCGTCGTCGTCGTACTGCACCGGCTGGCCGTCGGCGCCGACGCCGAAGAACGCCGACAGGGTTCCGGCGAGGGTCCCCAGGAAGGCCACGCCGCCGAGCATGAGGATCACGGCGGTGACGCGTCCGGCGGTGGTGACCGGAGTGATGTCGCCGTAGCCGACGGTCGTGACGGTGACGAACCCCCACCACACCGAGTCGCCGTACGTCGTGAAGCCGGACTCCGGGGGTTCGACGGCGTGCTCGATCAGGGCGCAGACCAGGACCAGCCCGAGGGCGTAGATCGCCACGCTGCCGAGCTGGTTGGCAAGGTGCTTGAGCTTGTTGCTGCGCGAGCTGGCCATGACGACCCGGCCGAGCCGGGCGAGCCTGGCCACGACGACGAACTGCGAGTTGCCCCCGGTGATGATGAACCACGGTGCCGTGATGAGGACGATCGCCAGGTCGAACCGGCCGCGTCCGGTACGCAGGTAGCGGTCGGACAGGCGCACGTGCACCAGCAGGTCGGCGAGGAACACCAGCCAGCAGGCCATGTTGATGACGTTCTTGAACACCGACTGGTCGACCGGGCCGAACGCGGTGGCGATCGGCAGCAGGGCCGACACGATGATCCACGAGTTGGTGCGCTTCTCCCAGGCGCGCAACCGCTGTGCGCGGCCGTCGGGGTCGGGCTTGAGAGCGGGAGCGGTCGTGGCGGTCACGTGTCGATGATCCCAGTGGGACTGGTGGATCCGGCGAACGGCGCGCTGGTGTCGCGTCAGCCGTCGAGGCGGTGCGCGGCAGCTCGCACGGCGGTCAGCCGGCTCGGCTTGGCGAGCACCGCGCGCACGACGAAGGAGGCGATCTGGTCGGGCTCGTCGTCGAGGCTGCGCTTGCCCTGGGCCGACGAGCGGATCGCCTCGATGATGACGCCGTCGATCATCCGCCCCACGAAGGAGGGGTCGACGTCGGTGAACTCACCGGCCTCGGTGCCCCGGCGGATCAGCGAGGTCACGTGTCCGTCGTAGCGCTTGAGCAGGCGGCGGCCCTCGGCGAACTCCGGCTGCTCGAGCAGCACCCCGAGGTAGAGCGCGCGCAGGTCGAAGGGCGACTCGAGGTCGTGGCGGACCTCCCACCGCAGGTAGCGGTAGAGCTCGACCGCCGCGCCACCGCGCTCGCCGGCGAACCTCTCGAGCGCGGCGATCCCGGCCGTGAGGTCGCGCCGCAGCAGCTCCTCGGCGATCGCGTGCTTGGACGCGAAGTGGCTGTACATCGACGGCTGCTGGATCCCGACGGCCGTCGCGATGTCGCGCGTCGAGGTGCCGAGATAGCCGCGGGTGGCGAAGAGCCGGGAGGCCTCCAGCAGGATCAGCTCACGAGTCGGCCAGCCGTGGGTGTCGACGCGTCGCCGTCGCTTCGGGGGCATGCTCGGAGTCTAGGCCTACCAGACCCCCAATCACGACGGCACGACCTGGGCGACGGCCACCGACTATCGTTCGATAGTCCGCTGGCCCAGCGTCGTCGCGAGCGGCGGTCCGCCACCCGCTCCCGCGGCGTAGCATCGCGACCACGTCGTACGAGGAGTGCTCATGGGCGAGACCCGGTTCCCGCATCTGTTCGCGCCACTGCGGATCGGTCCGATCGAGATGCGGAACCGCATCGTGTCGTCGGGTCATGACACCGTCATGGCGGTCGACGGCGTCCCTGGCGACCGGTACATCGCCTACCAGGAGGCGCGGGCTCGCGGGGGCGTCGGCCTCATCGTCGCGCAGGTGGCCGGCGTGCACCCCAGCGCGCGCTACACGAGTCACGTGCTGATGGTCGACGACGACTCGTGCATCCCGGCGTTCGCCCGGCTTGCCGACGCCGTGCACGCGCACGGAGTCCCGATCGTGCAGCAGCTCTTCCACGACGGGCGCGAGCTCATGGAGTTCGAGGACGGCACGCTGCCCGTCGCGCTCGCTCCCTCGGCGGTGCCCAACGAGCGCTTCCACGTGATGCCGCGGGAGATGCCGACATGGCAGGTGCGCGAGCTGGTCGAGTGCTACGCCGCGTCGACCGACCGGATGCGCCGCGCGGGCTTCGACGGCGTCGAGATCGTGGCGTCGCACGGCTACCTCCCCGCCCAGTTCCTCAATCCGCGCACCAACCTGCGCACCGACGAGTACGGCGGCGACCTCGACGGCCGGCTGCGCTTCCTGCGCGACACGCTCGCCGCTGTGCGCGCTGCGGCCGGGCGGACCCTCGCCGTCGGTCTGCGCATCTCGGTCGGCGAGGAGTCGGGGGAGGGGCTGACCCAGGACGACGTGCTCGACGCGCTCGCGCGGCTCGACGCCGACGGCACGCTCGACTACGTGTCGGTCGTCGCGGGGACGTCGGCGACGCTCGCCGGGTCCGACCACATCGTGCCGCCGATGACGCGTGCCGCTGGCTACACCGCACCGCTCGCGGCCCGGGTCAAGGCCGTCGTGTCCGTCCCGGTGATGGTGGCGGGCCGCATCAACCAGCCGCAGGACGCCGAGCAGATCCTGGCGCGGGGTGATGCCGATGCCACGGCCATGACGCGGGCGCTCATCTGCGACCCCGAGATGCCGGTGAAGGCCGACGAGGGCCGGCTCGAGGAGATCCGCGCCTGCATCGGCTGCAACCAGGCGTGCATCGGCCACTTCCACGCCGGGTACCCGATCTCGTGCATCCAGCACCCGGAGACGGGCCGAGAGCTCGAGTTCGGCACGCGCATCCCGGTGCGGACGGCGAAGAACGTCGTGGTGGTCGGGGGCGGACCGGGCGGGCTCAAGGCGGCGGCGGTGGCGGCAGAACGCGGTCACCGCGTGACGCTCGTCGAGTCCGCGCGGCGGCTCGGCGGGCAGGTGCTGCTCGCCCAGGAGATCCCCGGCCGCGCCGAGTTCGGCGGGGCGATCACCAACCTGGCGGGCGAGGCCGAGCGGGCAGGCGTCAAGGTGCTGCTCGGCACCACGGCCGACTCCGCGCTGCTCGACGACCTCGGGGCGGAGGCGGTCGTGGTGGCGACGGGAGCGGTGGCGCGTGTGCCCGCGATCGAGGTCATGGACGATCCGGTGATCCTCACGGCGTGGGAGGTCCTGCAGGGGGTCGAGGTGCCGACGGGCCGTGTCGTGGTCGCCGACTGGCGCTGCGACTGGATCGGTCTCGGCGTGGCGATCGCGCTCGCGCAGAAGGGGCGCAAGGTCACCCTCGGCGTCACCGGCTACCACGCGGGACAGCGCATCCAGCAGTACGTGCGCGACGACATGATCGCCGAGTGCGCACGTCTCGGCGTCGACATCGTCCCGCTCGTGCGCATCATGGGCGTGGACGCCGACTCGGCGTACTTCCAGCACGTGCTCACCGACGAGCCGGTGATCATCGACGACGTCGCGGGTCTGGTGCTCTCCCAGGGCCACGCGTCGGTCGACGGCCTGCTGCGCGAGCTCGAGGCGCGCGACGACCTCGAGGTCCACGGCATCGGTGACTGCCTCGCGCCCAGGACGGTCGAGGAAGCCGTACTCGAAGCCCTCCGAGTGTCCTCCGCACTCTGACTTCGAGACCCGGCGTGGTCGTCGTCCCGCCGTCAGACGAAGAAGCTGAGGACCGCGCCCATGAGCGTGAGGCCCAGGATGTCGCCGCCGGACTCGATGAGCCAGACCGTCAGCCCCTGACCGCCGAAGAGTCGGTGGCCCAGCGCCGGGGCGGCGGCGAACCCGATCCCGATGGCGAGCCCGACCAGCGCGCCGGTGACCAGCGAGACGTCGGTGAGGTCGTAGAGCGTGGCGACGGCCTGCAGCAGCCACGACATGAGCAGCGCCTGCACGATGGACGCGACGAAGACGAGGCCGAACGACATGCCGGCGCTGTTCCCGAGGTCCGGCTGCTCGTCCGGTGACTTCCCGATGGCCCGCCACCAGACGGGGAACATGGTCCTCGGCCCGAAGTACAGGTAGTTGGCGAGGAACGCGACGATCACGGCGACCGCGATCCCGAGGATTGGGACGGTGACAGAGGTGGTCATGCCCGCACCGTAGCGATCCGGGACGGCTCGCGGCGCGATGTCGACGTGCCCCGTCGTGGTCCTCGCGCGATGTGGGGGCCCGGGTGGACCCGGGCCCCCACGTGTCGGTCGAGGGAACTGATCGTGATCAGTGGTCGATCGGCCAGGACCTGCCGTCGAGCGGTGCGGTCGTCGAGATGCCCATGGCCCGCAGGATCGTCGGCATGATGTCGACGGTCCGGATCGGGGCGCCCGACGTCTCGTGCTCGTTGGCGCCGTCGACCGTGAAGACGATCGGCACCCTCTGCACGCTCTCCTGAGCACCGCCGTGGTCGCCGTAGACGCCGTAGCTGGTGCGGTCGTGCAGCAGCCCGACGACGTCGGGACCGTTGTCCGTGGCCATCGCGTCGACGAGCTCCTGACCGTGCTTCTTCCACCACTTGCGCTCGCTCGACGTCATCGCGTTGGTCCCGTGCAGGACGTAGTGCCCGCCGTTGCGCCAGTACGACGCGATGACCCCCGGCAGGGTGAGCATCGTGGTCGCCGACTCCTTCTTCTTCGCCGTCGACGTGTCCGTCAACCACGCCTCGATCTCCGTCGACTGGTAGGAGAAGGCGAGGTTGTTCGTGGCGTTGAGCGGGAGCAGCGCGGGGGACGGGCTGTTGTACGTCGTCGTGTCGAAGGCGCCGCCGTCCCACACGCCGTTGGGCGCCCAGTACCAGTTGCTGTCACCGGCGCCGGACGTGGTCTTGCCGTAGAAGGTCTGGCCGTAGGTCGCACCGTGGTCGGCAGTGAGGACGATCAGCGTCTTGCCGCCGTCGGCTGCGTCGACCTGGTGGATCGTGTCGAGGATCCGGCCGAACTGGGTGTCGGCGTTCTCCGCGGCGCACCGCACGTGCGTCTGGGCCGCGCCCAGCTCCGCCGGGGTGCCGACGGTGCACGAGCCGGTGAACGTGGCGGCGTCGTTCTGCGCGCCCCACATGTGCCCGGCCTTGTCGATGGCGCCCATCGTGACGAACATGCCCGACCAGTTCTCCTGCTTCATCATCGCGATGGCGGCGTCGGCGACCCAGGCGTCACCGCCGGCGTGGGCGGCCGACGACGGGTCGGTGCCGTAGAAGAAGCGGTTGCCGTCCTCGGGGTAGAGCCAGCTCGGGAACGCGGTCTTCGTCCCGTAGTCGTTGCCGCCGTCGGAGTTGATGTAGAAGCGGTTGCAGTACTGAGCAGCGGTCGGGTCGAGCGGGCTCGCCGGGGCGAGGTACGCCGGCACGTTCTTGCCGAACGGGTAGCGGTAGCGCCCGCCGAGGGTGGCGCGGCACGTGTCGACGAGGCTGCTCGACGTACGGCCGGACAGCCGGACGGCGATGTCGCCGGTCGCTGCTGCTGCGGAGTCGACGGCGTAGGACTTCTCGCCCACCACGATGAACTTCTTGCCCGGATAGGCGCCGTGCAGGTAGTCCTGAAGCTTGGGGTAGCCCCGGTCGGTGATGAGCGCGCCGAAGTTGGCCGCGGACAGGTCGCCGGTGATCTGCATCGCCCCGGCGCCGTTGCCGATGAGGTTGTTCGTGTCGCGGAACGCCTCGTCGGTCCAGCCCATGTGCTTGGGCAGCTGCCCGGACGTGATGACGTTGTGGGCGATCACCGTCTCGGACGCCGTGTAGCCGAGGTAGGCGTTCGTGAAGTTCGTCCCGGCCGCGCGAACCTTGCGGAAGTTCGGCATCGCGAACTGATCGGCGTACTGCGGAACCATCTGGTCGAACAGCACGATCACGACGCGCGTCGGCCGTGAGTTCCCGTGGCTGCTGGTCGCCGTGGCGGACGAGCCGCCCCAGACGACGAGCGGTGCGGCGACCGCCAGTGCGCTGGCGAGGGCGAGAGAGGTGCGACGAGCTGTCATGGTCCCTCCCGAGGGTGTGGTGTGGGTCACACCCTGGCACCGGCGTCGGGCCCGCACGACGAAACGTCGCGACTGTCAGAACCTGACGTTCCCGGGCATCCCACGCGCCCCACGAGTGCCACGTTGCGCGCGTCCCCAGTCGCGAATGCGTCTGTGGGGTGAGTGACGGGAGCCGTCGGTCGCCTGTCGGCGACCTCCTCCCACGTCCCGGCTCGCTCGTCCCAGCACAGAGCAAGGGCCCGGGGGATCAACCCCGGGCCCTTGCTCTGTGTGGGGTGAGTGACGGGACTTGAACCCGCGACCACCGGGACCACAACCAGGTGCTCTACCAGCTGAGCTACACCCACCATGACCGCGGCGTCCGGGTCGGGACCCGGGGCGCGACGGCCGCGCAGAAGTGTACCGGGGCCGACGCGCGACCCCGAACACCGGTCAGGGCGTCGTCACGCCGCCTGTCACGGGCCGCCTCACGAAACCGGCCGCAGTCAGGTGCGCCGCCGTGATCGGCGTCACGCGCCCGCACGCCGTGCAGGCCGGACGACCCGGCTCAGGCTCCGTGGTCGACGACGTGACGCGCCGCGATCTCGCGGGAGGTGTCGGTGTTGGGGCCGGGGTCGGCCACCATCACGGCCTCGCGGTAGTAGCGCAGCTCGGCGATGCTCTCTCGCGCGTCGGCGAGCGCTCGGTGGTTGCCGGTCTTGGGCGGGGAGTTGAAGTAGGCCCGCGGGTACCAGCGACGCGCCAGCTCCTTGATGCTCGAGACGTCGATGAGCCGGTAGTGCAGCCAGGCGTCGAGCTCGGGCATGTCGCGCGCGAGGAATCCGCGGTCGACGTAGATGCTCGAGCCGGCGAGGGGCGCCTTGCGCGGCTCGGGGCAGTGCGACCTGATGTAGTCGAGAACGAGGGTCTGGGCCGCCTCGATGGTCGTGCCGTTGGGGATCTCGACGAGCAGGCCGGACGCCGTGTGCATGTCACGGACGACGTCGGGCATCCCGGCGAGCGCGTCGTCCGGGGGGCGGATGACGACGGTGACGCCCTCGTCGAGCTCGCGCAGCTCGGCGTCGGTGATGACGCAGGCGACCTCGACGAGCGCGTCCTTGGACAGGTCGAGCCCGGTCATCTCGCAGTCGACCCACACGATCCGGTCGGCGGCCTTGGGCGTCGGTGCGTCCGGCGTCGAGGTCATGGGGTCACCCTAGTGGCCGTGCGCGCTGCGCTCCCATGAGCGTGAATCGGGTCGGCCCGGAGCGGGGCGTCACCCGTTCGGCCTACCGATGTGCGGGGCTCAGCGCCGATGACCCAACCATGAGGTTGTCGTCCCGCGTTCTCGGCGGGCCGCGCGAGCCCGGGGTCCGTACCGCCGCGCGCGTGGCCACGGTCGGCATCGTCGTGTCCGGGGTGCTGGCCGCCTCGGGACTGTCGGCGCTCGCGGCCACCGGTCGACCCGGGTCGGGCGCGACGCACGTCCGCGGCACGGTCGAGCGACTCACCCTCGACAACTTCACCCACCCGCTGCCCGAGGGCCACGACGTCCTCACCGTCGTGCGCTCGGGAGGGTCGACCGTGCAGGTGCCGGAGGCGGACCTGGCCGACGTCCCGACGGGCGCGACCGTGGACGTCGCTCTCGCGAGCACGGCCGGTACGCGCGTCACCGCCCAGGGCGGCCTCGCGACCGACCTCCCGCCCGCGGCGGCCCAGGACCCGAGTGCCGGTGCCGACGTCGCCAGCGTGCAGGTCGTGTCGACGCCCGCGCCAGGCACGAGCTCGACCGGGTCGGGCGTCGCCGCCACGAACCTGACCGTGGCCGCAGGCGTCGCCAAGCACGACGTCCTCGTCGTCGTGGCCCAGCCCGCCGGAGGGCCCGCGCCGACGGTCACCGCGTCGCAGGTCGCTGCCACGGTCAACAACGGCGTCGACTCGTACTGGACCACCGTCACCGGCGGCGCTGTGGGTTTCACGGCCACCGCCTACCCGTCTGTCGTCTCGACGACGAACGTCCCCTGCTCGGCCGGCGGCGTCTCGACGTCGGGTGCCTTCTGGAACGAGGTGGAGACCAAGGCGCACTGGACCAGCGGCTCGGGCAAGCACCTCGTCGTCTACTTCGCGTCGTTCGCCGACTGCGGCGGCATCGCCGGTCTCGGGACGATCGGGAGCGGCACCGGTTCCGGCGGCGTCATCTGGTCCAACGGCTACAACAACGTCGGCGTCATCGGGCACGAGCTCGGACACAACCTGGGACTGGGTCACTCGCAGGAGCTCGACTGCACCGTCAACGGCGTACGCGTGATGGACGCCCCGCCGGCCAGCTGCAGCGCCCGCTCCTACTGGGACGTCAACGACATCATGGCGCTGTCCTGGAACTACCAGGGCTTCCTCAACGGCTCGCACCTGCGCCGCCTCGGCATCCTCGACTCGACGTCGCAGGCCACGCCGACCGGCAACGGCCAGGTGACCCTCGCTCCGCTCGAGACGGCCACGGGTCTCCGCGTCCTCACCCTGTCCGACGGCGCGACGCACTACGTCGTCGAGTACCGCCAGCCGATCGGTCTGGACTCCTGGCTCGCCACGACGACTGGCTGGGGCTCCGCGGGCGTGACGATCCGGCGCGAGTTCGACCTCGCGGCGGCCGGCACGTCGTCGTTCAGCGCCATCGAGTCCTACGTGGTGGACGGCAACCCGGCCTCCGCCGACGCCAGCCTCGGTGCCGTCGTCACGTCGGTGCCCGAAGGCGTGTGGCTCGACCTCGACGGCGGCAACATCGGCCTGCGGATCACGGCGTCATCGGCCGCCGGGGCCACGATCGAGTACCGCAACGGGCCGGCGTCCGCCGACCCGCGGTACGTCGCCCCGCCACGGCCCGTGCTCTCGCCGCCGGTCGCCTCCGTCGGACTCGGGTCGGTACGGCCGCTGCGCACGGGTCCGGTGCTGCCGCTGCGCTGGTCGTGGCGCGTGACGACGCCGGCGATCGCACCCGCGACCGCCGCGGCCGTCCGCTACGGCAAGGCCGTCGCACCCGCTCGAGCGGGCCTGACCACGTGGGTGCCCACGGCCTATCGCGCGTCCGCGGTCGCGAGCGACGGTGCGGTCGTGTCGCGGTCCGCGCGCGCCTACGCCCGATACCTCGGTGAGACCAACACACGCGTCGCGACCTACTCCCGCGGCTGGACGTCGTACTCATCGTCGACGGCGATGGGCTCACGACTGCGTGCGACCGCGAAGCGCGGTGCCGCAGTGGCGCTCAAGGTGACCGGGCGCAGCATCGGCATCCTGCTGGCCTCAGGCGCGCGGTACGGCAAGGTGGCGGTGTACGTCGACGGTCACCGGATGGCGACCCTCAACCTGCACACCACGTCGTCCCGGTTGCGACTCGCGTGGGCCCGGTCCTTCCCGACCCTGTCGGCGCACACGATCCGTCTGGTCAACCTCACCGGCGGCACCCGCGGCAACATCGGCTTCGACGGGGTCGTCACCCTGCGCTGAGCCGTCGGGCTCGGCGTCTGACGACGCCGGGTGCACGGGGTCGCGGTCGTGACGCGACGATGTCGGGCCACCCCCACGTGCGCGGTCGCCGTCGGGGACGCCAGGATTGGCGCACCCGACGTTGAGGAGAACCATGAAGGGCACGAGCTTCGGCAGCGACAACCACGCGGGCGCGCACCCCGACGTGCTGGCCGCGGTCGTCGAGGCCAACGCCGGTCAGGCGCTGCCGTACGGCGACGACGAGACGACGGCGCACGCCGCGCGCCTGCTGCAGGACCACTTCGGCAAGGACGCCGAGGTGCTGTTCGCGCTCAACGGCACCGGAGCGAACGTCATCGGGCTGCAGGCCATGGCGCGGTCCTTCGAGTCGATCATCTGCGCGGAGTCCGCCCACATCAACGTCGACGAGTGCGGCGCCCCGGAGAAGTTCCTCGGCTCCAAGCTCGTCGACGTGGCGACGGTCGGCGGGAAGCTCACGCCGTCGCTCGTCGAGCGTGCGTCGTGGGGCAAGGGCGACCCGCACCACACGCAGGCGCGCGTCGTGTCGCTCGCCAACTCGACCGAGCTCGGGACGGTCTACTCGCTCGAGGAGATCCGTGAGATCACGTCGTACGCCCACCAGAACGACATGCTCGTGCACCTGGACGGCGCCCGGCTGGCCAACGCCGCGGTGGCGCTCGGCGTCGACCTCGGCGAGCTCGGTGCGGCGTCGGGTGTCGACGTCCTGACCTTCGGGGCGACCAAGAACGGCGCGCTCGGCGCCGAGGCCGTGATCGTGCTGCGGCCCGACCTCGTGCCCGCGATGCCCTACATCCGCAAGCAGGCGATGCAGCTGGCGTCCAAGATGCGCTTCGTCTCCGCCCAGTTCGTCGCGCTCCTCACCGACGACCTGTGGCGACGCAACGCGGAGCATGCCAACGCGATGGCCCGTCGTCTCGCCGCCGGCGTGGAGGGGATCCCCGGCGTCGTCGTGACCGACAGCGTCGGTGCCAACGCGGTGTTCGCCGTCCTGCCGCCCGCGGTGACGGCCGCGCTGCAGGAGGAGTTCACGTTCTACGTCTGGAACCAGGGCACCGGCCAGGTGCGCTGGATGACGTCGTGGGCGACCACGCCGGAGCAGGTCGACGCGTTCACCGCCCGGATCGCCGAGGTGGCGACGGCCCACGCCGCGGCGCGCTGAGTCAGGTCACGACCTGGGAACAGGTCGGCGACGGATCGCCGCCGGGCTGGCGTCGCGGCGGCCGGTTGTTGACGCTCTATCGGCAACCTGATTCACTCCGAGAATGGTGAGTATGCACACTGAGCCCCAGCCCGACTCGCCCGAAGGCGCCCGGCTCAGCCGGCGCACGCTGCTGCGGACGGCGCTGCTCACCGGCGCCTTCCTCGCGACACCGGGTGCCCTCGCGGCCTGCGCCCCCCAGACCACCAACAGCGTGTCGACCAACAAGCTGCTGCGCGTGGGCTGGAAGTCCGACATCGACACCTTCAACCCGCTCACCACGGTGACGACCGAGGCCGTCGAGGTGCAGTCGCTCATCTACGACACGCTCATGGCGTACGGGCTCGACCTCAAGCCCGAGGCGAGCCTCGCCACCGGCGCGAAGCAGGACGGCGCCACGATCACCTACACCCTGCGCGACGGCGTCACGTGGCATGACGGCACGGCGTTCACGGCCGACGACGTCGTCTACACCTTCGAGCTCATCGCCAAGAACGAGCTCGGCGTCAACGCGCAGTACCTCGTCGACCTCGACACGGCCAAGGCCAGCGACCCCAAGACGGTCGTGCTGACCTTCAAGAAGCCGCAGGCGTTCGACCCCGGGCTCGTCGTACCGATCCTGCCCAAGCACATCTGGGGCACCAAGACACCCGACGAGGTCAGCAAGTTCCCGAACGCCGATCCCATCGGCACCGGTCCGTTCACCTTCAAGGAGCGCAAGCAGGGGCAGAGCGTGGCCCTGGCGCGCAACGAGAAGTGGTGGGGCACCAAGCCCGCGGCCGCCGGCGCGAGCTGGCAGGTCTACACGAACGACGACCTCATGGCGCAGGCGCTCAAGAACGGCGAGGTCGACATCATCCCGCAGGTGCCGCCGACGGTCTTCGGCGGCCTCAAGGACACCAAGGACCTCACGTCGGTGTCGCTGGACTCCTTCTCGTTCCACCACATCGGGTTCAACGTCTCGGCCGACAAGAAGTCCAAGGGCAACCCGCTGCTGCTCGACAAGCAGGTGCGGCAGGCGCTCGGCTACGCGCTCGACCGCAAGCAGGTCGCCGAGATCGCCTACGCCGGCTATGCGTCTCCGGGCGGATCGATCCTCATGCCCTCCTTCGGCGACTTCTACTGGGAGCCCCAGGGCGACCAGGTCATCGACAACAACCCGGACAAGGCCAACGCGCTGCTCGACTCGGCCGGCTACAAGATGGGTCCGGACGGCGTCCGCCAGGCGACCGACGGCACGCCGCTGAAGTTCCGCATCATCGCGATCGCGACGACCTCGACCGACGTCCGTACCGCGCAGCTCTTCCAGGCGAGCGCGGCCAAGGTCGGCATCAAGCTCGATCTCGCCAACGTCGACTCGGACACGATGGCGAGCACGGTCTACAACACCGACGGCCCCGACTGGGACATCTTCGTGTGGGGCTGGGACTCCGGGGTCAACGACCCGAGCTACATGCTCGGCGTCCCGCTCACCAGCCAGATCGGCGGCAACAACGACGTCTTCTACTCCAACCCGAGCTACGACGCCCTCTACGACCAGCAGGCGACCGAGCTCGACCGGACCAAGCGCATCGAGCTCGTCAAGCAGATGCAGCAGATGTTCTACGACGACAGCGCCTACCTCGTGGCGGTCTACATCAAGAAGCTGCAGTCGTACAAGAACACGGCATGGACCGGGTGGACGGAGACCCCCGGCGGCATGATCTTCAACTTCACCCGCGACAACTACCTGAAGGTCACGCCCAAGGGCTCCTAGTTCATCGATGTCACCGCTGCTGCGTCGCTTCCTCATCCTGCTCGCGTCGATCTTCGCGATCGTCACGTTCAACTTCTTCCTGTTCCACGTCATCCCCGGCGACCCGCTGCGCCTGATCGCGCGGTCCCAGCACCTCACGCCTGAGGCGGTGGCCCACCTGCGTCAGGTCTACGGCCTCGACGGCTCCCTGCTCGAGCAGTACGTCGTCTACCTCAACAACCTGCTGCACGGTGATCTGGGCTACTCGTTCTCGCTGCAGGAGAACGTGAGCGACATCGTCGGACGTGCGCTCGTCAACACCCTGCTCCTGCTCACCTGCTCGACGATCATCGTCGTGGTGGTCGGTGTCGCGATCGGCGTCTTCGCCGGCTCGCGGCACGGCAAGAAGAGCGACTCGACCACCGTCGTGACGTCGTTGGTCTTCTGGAGCCTGCCGACGTTCTGGGTGGGCATGCTGCTCGTCTTCATCTTCGGCGTGTGGATCGGTGGCCTGCCGATCTCGGGCATCACGACGCCCAACGCGGTCTACCCGAACATCTTCGGCGTCGTGTCCGACGTCGCGCGCCACCTGATCCTGCCGACGCTCACGCTCGCGCTGGTCGACATCGCCTTCTTCATCATCATCACGCGGACGTCGCTCGTCGAGGTGATGGGCGAGGACTACATGCTCACCGCACGCGGCAAGGGACTGCCGCGTCGGCGCCTGGTGTGGGGGCACGGCGTCCGCAACGCGCTGCTCCCCGTCGTGACCGCGTCCGTGCTCTACATCAGCGCACTGGTGGCCGGAGCCATCCAGGTGGAGGTCGTGTTCTCCTGGCCGGGGATGGGCCTGCTCACCTACAACTCCGTGCTCTCACGCGACTACCCCGTGCTGGAGGCGTGCTTCCTCATCATCTCGGTGGCCGTGCTCGTGGCCAACTTCTGCGCGGACGTCGTCTACCGCCGGCTCGACCCGAGAGTGACGGTGACGTCATGACGCTGGACCCCGCGGCGCTCGAGGGCGAGGCGGTGCTCCCGCCGACGTCCTCGAAGGGCTCGCTGCGCCTGCTGTGGGAGGACCGGATGGGCCGCGTCGGCCTGATCATCCTGGTGGTCACGACCATCGCCGCGGTGCTCGGCCCGATGCTGTTCCCCTTCGACCCCGCCGCTGTCGGGGCCGACTCGACCACGATCCTGCAGCCGCCGTCCGCGGGCCACTGGCTGGGGACCGACGAGCTCGGTCGTGACGTCTTCGCGCAGTTCCTCGCCGGCGCGCGCATCTCCCTCTTCGTCGGTCTCATGGCCACCCTGATCTCCACGGTGATCGGCGCGGGGATCGGTATCGCATCCGGCTACTTCATGGGGCCGCTCGACGTCGGGCTGATGGCGGTCACGGACTTCTTCCTCGTGGTTCCCGCGCTGCCGCTCATGATCGCGCTCGGCGCCATCTTCGGGCAGAACCTGCTCATCATCATCCTGGTGATCGGGCTGCTGTCGTGGCCGCGCACCGCACGTATCGTGCGGTCGCAGACGCTCTCGTTGCGCAACCGGCAGTTCGTGCAGCGCGCGCGGTCGCTGGGGTCGACGAACACCCGGATCCTGCGGCGCAACATCACCCCGCACGTCGGGCAGCTCATCGTCGCCAACACGATCCTCGTCGTGGCCGGGTGCATCCTCGCCGAGGCCACGCTCGCGTTCATCGGCCTCGGCGACCCCGACCGGATCTCGTGGGGGTCGTCGCTGCACTTCGCCTTCGTCTCGGGTGCCATCGGTCGTGGTGCCTGGTGGTACTTCCTGCCCGCCGGGCTCGGCATCCTCGTCGTCGTCCTGGGGTTCACGCTGGTCGGTCATGCCTTCGAGCGGATCGACAACCCGCGGCTGCGGGGCGGCTCATGAGCCTGCTGGAGATCCGCGACCTGCACGTGACGTACGGCGCGGTCGACGGTGACGTCCACGCGGTCGACGGGGTCGACTTCGCGGTCGAGGCCGGCGAGTTCGTCGGGCTCGCGGGGGAGTCGGGCTGCGGCAAGACGACCATGGCGATGGCGATCCCCAACCTGCTGCCGGCGTTCGCCCGGATCTCGTCGGGCACGGTCACGTTCGACGGCACCGAGCTCACCGCGCTCGACGAGGTGGGCCTGCGGCCCTACCGGTGGAAGGAGATCTCGGTCATCTTCCAGGGCGCGCTCAACGCCCTCAACCCGGTGCACACGATCGGCAGCCAGATCGCCGAGCCGATCCGGGCGCACGAGGACGTGAGCGACGCCGAGGTGCGCGACCGGACGTCCGAGCTGCTCGAGGCCGTCGGGATCCCCGCGCGCCGCAGCAACGACTACCCGCACCAGTTCTCCGGCGGCATGCGGCAGCGCGTCATGATCGCGATGGCGCTCGCCTGCCGGCCGCGTCTGGTCATCGCCGACGAGCCGATCACGGCGCTCGACGTCATGACGCAGGCGCAGATCATCGACCTCCTGCGCGACCTCTCCGACCGCTACAACCTCGCCATGCTGCTGATCTCCCACGACCTGTCGGTCCTGGCGCAGACGTGCGACCGGGTCGCGGTGATGTACGCCGGCCGGATTGCCGAGTCCGGACCGGCGTCCGAGGTCTTCGGACCCGAGGGCGAGCACGGGGCCCGCCATCCGTACACGCAGCGCCTGCTGCGCGCCTACCCGAACATCCACCGGGAGAGGGCCTTCATCGACGGCATCCCGGGCTCACCGCCGGACCTTTCGGCACCGCCTCCGGGATGCCGATTCGAGCCGCGCTGCCTCGTGGCCGTCGAGGCGTGCGCCACCGTGCAGCCGGACCTGGTCACCGTGTCGCCTGGTCACGTCGCCGCGTGCCACCTCCTCGACGGAGGTGCCGCATGACGGCAGAGCCGTCGGTCGTGACCGGCTCCGCGGGTGACGCGCGTCGCCTGGTGCTCTCGGTGGAGGGTCTCAGCGTCGAGTACCGGACGCGGTCCAAGGACCAGAAGGGCAAGGTGGTGGCACGCGCGGTCGACGGCGTCGACCTGCAGGTGCATGCCGGCGAGACGCTCGCGATCGTGGGCGAGTCGGGCAGCGGAAAGACCTCCATCGCCAACGCGGTGATGCGCCTCGTGGATTCCTCGGCTGGGCGCATCATGTTCGACGGCGTCGACCTCGTGGGGCTGAAAGGTCGTGCGCTGCGGGCGATCCGGCCGCGACTGCAGATGATCTTCCAGGACCCGTTCGAGTCGCTCGACCCGCGTCTCACCGTCCTCGACACGGTGATGGAACCACTGGTGATCAACCACATCGGCGGGTCGGCGGAGGAGCGTCGGCAGCTCGCGCTGCGAGCGCTGCAGAACGCCGGACTCACACCGCCCGAGCGGATCGCCAAGCGCTACACCTACGAGCTCTCGGGCGGACAGCGGCAGCGTGTGGCGATCGCGTCGGCGATGATCCTCGAGCCGTCGCTGGTGGTCGCCGACGAGCCGGTGTCGATGCTCGACGTGTCGCTGCGCGCAGGAATCCTGCGGCTCATGGCCGACATGCGCGACCGCGTCGGCGTGGCCTACCTGTTCATCACCCACGACCTCTCGCTCGCATGGATGTTCGCCGACCGCATCGCCGTGGTCTACCTCGGGCGCGTGATCGAGGAGGGGTCGCCGGTCGAGCTCATCGGCTCTCCGCGTCATCCGTACACGCGAGCCCTCGTCTCCGTGATCCCGGTGCCGGAGGCGGTCGACGCCGGTGACCGCACGGTGCTCACCGGGGAGATCCCCAACCCCACCGCCATCCCGCCGGGCTGCCGGTTCCATCCGCGCTGTCCGCTCTACCGCGAGCTCGGCGAGCCGGCACGCTGCACGAGCGACGATCCGGTGCTTCACCTGCTGCCACCGCGCGAGGGCGACGAGGTGCCCCACCGGGTCGCCTGCCACTTCTCCGACGACGAGCCACCGTCCGGAGCACCGGCAGGTACATCGTGAGGAACGTGCTCGCTACGTCGCGTTCCTGCCGACGAGTGCGGACGTGACCTGGCGGGCTCGGGCGTCGTCGTGGCGGGACGCGATCTCCGACCACGTCTGAGACCGCGACGGGTCGGAGACGACCGAGGGACCGTGCGCGATGTGGGTGACGACGAAATCGTCTGCGCCGCAGGCAGTTGCGGCGACAACGGCCGCGCCGTAGGCCGAGTGAGCGGCCGTCTCGTCGCCGCAGGCGTGCACCGTCCGACCCGTCGCGTCGGCGAGATCGGCCTGCAGCGGCGCGTCGACGCCTTGGCCGGCCGCGTGCACGTCCCCGAGGCGCGTAACGACGTGGGCGAGCACCTCGAGGCAGCGACGAGACTCGACCACGAGGCCGTTGCGGAACGCGCGCGCGATGTCGGCCGGGCGCGTGCGCATCGTGAGCCCGTGCACCTCGCCGGTGAGCGAGGCGTCCCACAGCGCGCCCTGCTCGCCGGGAGCGACGTACGGGAGGAACACCGGGACGCCGGGTGCGTCGGCTGCCACGCCGCCCGCGAGGGCCGCGACGGCGGCCGCACGCGACGCCGCGGCCACCAGTCCACCCCGGCCCCCGACGCCGCCTTCACCGGGAGCCCTCATAGGGGTGACCCAGCCGGCGGTGCCGGGTCCACCGACGTCGACGGCCGTTCCGGACTCTGCGGAGATGCCGACCGCGACGCCGAGCAGGCGGCCGAGCCACGCCATGCCGGACCCGGTCGCGAGGAGGTCCATCTCGAACCCGTACCCCTCGATCGCCAAGGGGGTGACGAGGAAGCGGTGCTCGGCATCGACGTGCAGGACGTCGCTCACGCCGATGATCACGGTGCTCGTCCCGGCGAGGTGCACGACGTCGCCGACCTCTCGCACGCCGAGCCCGAGCACGGCGCAGACCGAGTCGGCCGCGCCGACGGCCACCGGAAGCCCGACCGGCAGGCCGAGGTCGGCGGCCACCTGCGCCAGCAGCGGGTAGGTCGTGGTCGAAGCACGAACCGGTGCCGGCCGCGGGAGGGCTCGGCCCGCGAGCTCGTCGGCAGCCGCGAGCACGTCGTCGTCGAACTCGCCGGTGGCCAGGTGGTAGCCGCCGGTGCCGGTGGCGGTCGACGGATCGGTGACGTAGTGGCCGGTGAGCTGACCGAGCAGCCAGTCCTTGGCGCCGAGCAGGGACGTCGCGTCGGTGGGCAGCCGGTCGAGGACCGCGAGCCGGACCGCCATCGGAAGCAGGTAGCGGCCGTCGAGCCACTGACCCGTGCGCCGGTAGAGCTCGTCGGCGCCGACGGCGTCGCGGAGGGCATCACCGAAGGGCTCGGCGCGCGCGTCCTCCCAGGTGATCGCCGGTGCGAGCACGCGACCCTCGGCGTCCGCGAGCACGAGCGTCGGGATCATGCCGGAGAGGCCGATACCGCGCCAGCGCTCTGGATCCACGGCTCGCTGGAGGTCGGCGATGGCGAGCCGCGCGGCGGTCATCCAGTCGTGCGGCGACTGCTCGGAGGCACCGGCCTCGGGTCGGGCTGTCGGGTAGTCGGCCCGTGCGGTGGCGACGATCGCGCCCGACGCGTCTGCGGCGACCGCCTTGAGGGCGGACGTGCCGAGGTCGAGACCGACGTACACGTCGTGCGCGTCCATCGACGACCTCGTCCTTGGGTGGGCGGTCAGCGGGTGCGCGACTCGGCGCCGAGCACCTCGAACGCTTCGGCCGCGGCCACGAGCGTACGGTCGATGTCGTCGGGCGTGTGCACCAGCGACACGAAGAGGTTCTCGAACTGCAGCGGGTGGAACAGCACGCCGCGGAGCATCATCTCCTCCCACCAGCGGGTGAAGAGCGCCTCGTCGGCGTACTTCTCGGCGTCGCGCCAGTTCTTGATCTCGTGGTCGGAGAACCAGAGCTGGAAGACGGTGCCGAGCCCGTCGACCCGCGCGGCGATCCCCGTGTCGGCCGCGAGGGTGCGCAGGCCGTCGGCGAGCCGGTCACCGATCGCCCGCTGCCGCTCGAAGAGACCGGGCTCGGCGAGCACGTCCATCGTCGCTGCGACGGCGGCGCACTGCACGACGTTCGCGTTGTAGGTGCCCGAGTGCGAGTATCGGCCCTCGGCGATCATGCTCATCGCGTCATGGCTGCCGCCGACCGCGGCCACCGGGAAGCCGCCGCCGAGACCCTTCGCGAGAGTGGTGAGATCCGGTGTGACACCGAAGAACTCCTGGGCACCGCCGCGCGCGAACCGGAAGCCGGTGATGACCTCGTCGAAGATGAGCAGCGCGCCGTGCTTCTCGGTCTCGCTGCGCAGCAGCTCGAGGTAACCGGGCTCGGGGAGGATGCAGCCGGTGTTGAAGACCGCCGGCTCAGTGATCACCGCGGCGATCTCGTGCCCACGTCGGTCCATGAGGCGCACGAACGACTCCGGATCGTTCCACGTGAGCACCTCGAGAGTGTCGGAGAGCTCGAGGGGTACGCCGGGGCCCATCGCGACGGGTCGCGGCGAGTCGGCCGGACCGGCGAGCGCGGGGTCGACGTGGTTGGACCAGTACACGGTGTCCTGCCACCCGTGGTAGTGACCCTCGAAGCGGACGATGATGCGGCGCCCGGTGTGCGCACGCGCGAGCCGCACCGCCGTACCGACCGCCTCGCTGCCGGAGTTGGTGAACCGCACCTGCTCGATGCCCGGGACCGCGGCGACGACCTTCTCGGCGGCCTCGACCTCGAGCTCGTACGGCAGGCCGAAGCACGTGCCGTACTCGCCGATCGCGTCCTGCACCGCCTTCGTCACGACCGGGTGGCGGTGGCCGAGGATCATCGGGCCGAGGCCGAGCAGGTAGTCGACGTACTCGTTGCCGTCGACGTCGGTGATCCGCGACCCGGAGCCGTCGCGCATGAACGGCGGGTAGGGCGACCAGCCGAACTTCACCGTGCGCGCGCTCGAGCCGGCGCCACCGGGGATGGAGCGGCGCGCTCGCTCGAACAGCGCGCGCGAGACGGGGGTGCGCTCACCGAAGGACTCCGCGAAGGCCATGGCTCTCCTTGCGACAGGCCGACGCCCGTCTTCTGCATAGTGTGTATGCAGACATTAGCAAGCGGGCGCGCCGAGCGTCATCCCTGGGTCGCGCGGCTCGCCGGCTGGGCGCCCTGCATCCCCCAGGCCCCGGCGTAGGTCACGGGGAGCACGCTGCGGTCGGTACGGCCGGACAGGTAGAACGCGAAGCCGTCGCTCGGATAGACCTGCTCGAAGCAGTCGAAGGGTCGCCCGTCGACGGAGAAGCTCACCCCGCGGATCCGCACCACCTGGTCGCGGGTGGTGAGCCCGAGCAGCTTGCGGTCGGCGGTCGTCGGCTTCACCACCTCGAGGTGCTGCTCCTCGTAGCTGTCGACGAGGCCGTGCCGGTCGGCGAGCAGCCGGTAGAGCGAGCCGCTCGCGGCGATCTCACGGTCGAGCTCGGGTGCCAGGGACACCGGGATGTAGGACGTCTCGCTGATCATCGGGCGGGCGTCGATGACCCGCAGCCGCCGGATGCACCACACCGACGACTCGCCGAAGAGCGCCAGGGACTGCGCGATGTCGCGTGTCGGCCGCCCGCTGCTCACCTCGAGCACCCGGGTCTCGATCGCAGGTGCAGCGCGACCGCCGGTGAGGGTGGCGAGCAGGCTGCCCGCGAGAGCAGGGCTGGTGAGGATGCGCTCCGCCGCGACGAACGTGCCGACGCCCTGGTGCCGACGCACCCGCCCGGCGCGCTCGAGCTCGTCGAGGGCACGGCGTACCGAGATGAGGCTGACGTCGGCGAGCTCGGCGAGCTCCTTGTTGGTGGGCAGCTTGTCGCCGGGCTGGAGCCCGAGGTCGCCGATGTAGCGGTCGATGAGGTCCATCACCTGCTCGTAGCGGAGCAGTCCTCGACGATCCGTGGGCACCGACCCGTCCTCCTGCGCTCGCCGCCGCTGCGGCGGATGTCTGCCGACCATAGAGCACAGTGAGGCGACTGTGTATGTCCTCGCGCGCGCGATCGCCTGGTCGCGAGCGCGCCGGTCAGTCGCGGAAGGTGCGGGTGTAGCGGCACTCGTGGCGCTCGACCCACAGGGCTGCGCCGTCGACCACCGGGCCGATCGTGAGCCGTTCCGGCAGCCGCGGGTCGTCGCCCTCCCGGAAGACGCCGGGCGAGAGCTCGACGAGGTCGACCGTCCCGGGCGCCTCGACCCCGTTGGGCGCCACGAGCAGCAGCCGACCCTCGCGCGCCACGACGCGCAGGTGCGTGAACCACGGGGAGAACGAGCGGTAGTGACCGACGTACGACGCGAGCCGCGCGTCGACCGAGCCGTCGCTGCCGACGACAGGTTCGGGACGCGGGTCGGGCACGTACGTCGGCAGTGCGTCGGGCTGCGCCGGAGCGCCCTCGACGTCGGCCCGGACCACGTCGTAGACCGCGCGCGCCAGCCACTGCGCGGCCGTCGTGTCACCGGGCGCGTTGGTCAGCACCACGACGCCGAACCGACGGTCGACCTCGCCGATCAGGAACGACGAGTAGCCCACCATGCCGCCGCCGTGGGTGAGGGCGGTGCGGCCGCCGATCTCCTCGACGTTGATGCCCAGCGCGTAGCGGGACGGCACGGGCGCGGGCTCGCCACCCGGAGAGGACGGCGTCGTCATGGCGACCCACGACTCGTCGCTGACGACGCGACGGCCGTCGATCTCGCCGCGACGCAGCAGCATCGCGAGGTAGCGACCCATGTCGCCGGCCGTCGACGCGACGTTGCCATCGGCCGCCGAGACCTCGAAGAACGTCGCCGGCGCGAGCGGGTCGCCGGGGCGCCAGGCGCGGTCCTCGTACCACGGCTGGTAGCCCACGGCCATCAGCTGCCGGTCCTCGTCGGTGACCGTCGAGACCGAGCTCGTCATGCCGACGCGGTCGAGCACGACGTCGCGCACGACGTCGTGGCACGGCCGTCCGGCCACCGCGCCGACCACCTGGCCGAGCGTCATGAAGCCCACGTTGGAGTAGTGGAAGATCGTCCCGGGCGCCGAGCCGGTGTCGCTCGACCGCAGCGACCACACCTGGCTGGCCTCGTCGGGCAGCGCGTCCGCGCCCATGACGAGCCCCGACGAGTGGTCGAGCAGGTGCCGCAGGGTGATCGGCGCGTACGCCGAGCGCACCTCGAACCACGGCAGGTGCGTCGTGACCTCGTCGTCGAGCGAGAGCCGGCCCTCGTCGACGAGCGACAGGATCGCGAGCGCGGTGAACGACTTGCTGATGGAGCCGATCTCGAAGAGGTGCTCGTCACGGGTGGGGATGGCGCGCTCGAGGTCGGCGTGCCCCGCGACGACGCGCGCCACCACCGCGCCGTCACGCACGATCGCGAGCGACACCCCTGGGGCTGCGCCGACGTCCACGTGGCGCTCGGCAATGCTGCGGACGACGTCGAGCGTGGCAGGGGACAGGGTCATGCCGTCATCCTGCCCGAGGCCCTAGTCTCGACCCGCGATGAACCCCGACCTCGCCTTCGCCGAGCACCTGGCCGACCTCGCGGCCGCCGTGACCATGCCGTCGTTCGGTGGTCGGCACCAGCCCGATCGCAAGGCCGACGACACCGTCGTGACGGCCGTCGACCGCGCGGCCGAGCACGCGATCAGGACGGCGGTGCGCGAGCACTTCCCGGGTGACGGCGTCCGTGGCGAGGAGGAGGGGCTCGAGCCGGGCACGAGCGGCCGCGTGTGGGTCGTCGACCCGATCGACGGCACCCGGATGTACGTCGAGGGCATCCCGACCTGGACGACGCTCATCGGCCTGCGCGACGACAGCGGCACCCTCGTCGGCGTCGCGGACGCCCCCGCCCTGCACGAGCGGGCCACTGCGGTCCGCGGCGCAGGTGCGTGGCAGGACGGACGTCGTCTGCAGGTGTCCGAGATCGACCGCCTCCAGGACGCCTTCGTGCTGCACGCGTCGATCGAGGAGTTCGTCGCCGCGCAGCAGCTCGACGGGCTGGTGCGCCTCGCGACCGCGGCCCGTGGCAGCCGCGGCATCGCGGAGGCGTGGGCCCACCTCCTCATCGCGCGCGGGGCCGCCGAGGTGCTGCTCGAGGTCGTCCCCGGGTTCGAGTGGGACTGGTGCGCGACGAGCCTGATCCTCGCCGAGGCCGGGGGAGTGGTCAGCGCCCTCGAGGGCGGGGCGCCGTACGACGGGTGCCAGCTGCTGGTCACCAACGGACGCCTGGAAGACGCCGTGCGCGGCGCGCTCACGCCCGGGTCCTGATCCTCCCGCGGCGCAGGTCCCGGTTGGCGAGCGATCGATAGGTAACGATCTCGCCCGCCGCGCATGACATCCGGCTGAACATCTCGTCGGGAGGGCGATCCGTCGTCCATAGTGTCCGAGGACGACCGGCCCGATCGGGTCGGACGACGACGTGCGTGAGGACGGTCTCGATGCGTGGAGCAGCCCGCGCTGCCTCTCTCCTGTCTGCCGCGGCACTGGTCGCCCTGACGGTCGGGCTCGCGCCGGCGGCGCAGGCCGACTCGTCGTCACCGGCACCGTCCGGGTCGAGCGCCGCCAAGGTGCTGCGCATCGGCATGACGACCGGCATCGACAACCCGAACATCTGGGCGCTCAACTCGGCGACGGAGTTCGAGGCCGTGACCCTGCAGTACGACATGCTGATGAAGTTCTCCGACAAGGACCTCACGGCCGCCCCGGGGCTCGCGACCGGCTGCGACCCCAACGCCGATCGCACGGTGTGGACGTGCAAGATCCGCTCGGGTGTGAAGTGGAGCGACGGCGTACCGCTCACGTCGAAGGACATCGCGTTCACGTACCGGTTCGTCATCGCCAAGCAGTTCGGCTACTTCTCCGGCTACTTCACCGAGGGGACGACGTTCGAGACCCCGGACGACACGACGCTCATCTGGAAGTCCCCGACACCGACGAACGGCCCGATGGTGCCGGCGTGGGTGTACATCGCGCCCGAGCACATCTGGGGCAAGTACATGAACTCCGACGTCAAGGACATCACGTCGGCGAAGGTCGTACCGGTCGTCAGCTCCGGCCCCTACACGATGACCGGCGCGACCGCGGGCCAGAACTGGACGTTCACGCGCAACCCGAACTTCTGGGGCGACCGGCCTGCCTACGACACCGTCGTGTTCCAGCTGTACACGAACCAGGAAGCGATGGTGCAGGCCCTCAAGAACGGACAGATCGACGTCGCCGACGGTCTCGAGGGCAACCTCCTTCCGGCGGTGAAGGCGTTGCCGAACGTGGCGATCCAGAAGGTCGTCAGCGACTTCTGGGTCAACATGGCGTTCAACTTCGGCGGCCGCGCGGGCAAGCCGCTGCCGGCGCTGCAGGACATCCGGGTGCGCAAGGCCATCGAGATGGCCATCGACAAGCAGAAGATCGTCGACACCGTCTACCCCGGGGCGGCGAGCCCCGGTGAGACGATCATCCGCCCGCTCTCCGTCTACTGGCACCTCGACATCCCGGACGACAAGGTCGTGAAGTACGACCCCGCTGCAGCGAACGCGCTGCTCGACCAGGCGGGCTACACCAAGGGTGCCGACGGCGTCCGGGTAGACCCGAAGACGGGACAGCCGCTCAAGATCCGGATGCCCGTGTCGGACGACACCGCGGGCAGCACGCCGGTCGGCCAGCTCGTCGCAGGGTTCCTCAAGGCAGTGGGCATCACGGTCGTCGTGCAGCCGGTGACGGCCGGCAAGATGTACGACCTGCAGCAGGCCGGCGACTTCGATGCCTACATCTGGTACTGGAGCGGTGACCCCGACCCCAACTACCAGCTGTCGGTGTTCGCGTCCTCCGCGTGCCCCGACCTCAGCGACGGCTGCTGGAAGGACCCGAAGTACGACGCGATGTTCGCGCAGCAGCAGACGACGCTCGACCCGGTCGCGCGGCAGAAGATCGTCAAGGACATGCAGCAGTACGTGTACGACCAGATCCCGGGTGTCGTGCTCGCGTACCCGAACGCGCTCGAGGCGTACCGCACCGACCGCGTCGCGGGGCTCACGTCGACGCCGGAGAAGGACGGCTACCTGATGCCGTCCTACACCTACACGAGCCTGGTGACCGCGCACCCGGCGACCGCGACGTCGGCCGAGGTGTCATCGACCGGGCTCCCGGCATGGGCGTGGCTCGTGGGTGTCGCCGCGCTCGCAGGCATCGTCGTCGCGGTGTTCCGCCGCGGCGGGCGCAGCGGCGACGAGCAGGACTGACCCTCCCGTCGATGAGGCTGCACTACGTCGGGCGCAAGGTCGGGTGGGCCCTGCTCACGCTCGTCTTCATCCTGACGGCGAACTTCTTCCTGTTCCGGGTCATGCCCGGCGACCCGGTGGCGCTGCTCGCGCGCAGCCAGCGGCTCTCCCCCGAGGCGCTCCAGCACCAGCGCGAGCTGTTCGGCCTCGACCAGCCGCTGCCGCTGCAGTACCTCACCTACCTCAAGCAGACACTGCGTGGCGACCTCGGGGTGTCGATCATCTCCGGCGACACCGTGTGGTCGATGGTGGCGTCTCGGCTGTGGCCGACGGTCCTGCTCGTCGGGCTCGGTACGGCGATCGCCGCGATGATCGGCGTCGCCGCCGGCATCCGCGGCGGGTGGAACCGCGGCAGCTCCTTCGACCGCGGCGGGCTGTACTCCGCGCTCGTGCTGTACGCGACGCCCGAGGGCTGGCTCGGCATGCTGCTGCTCATCATGTTCGCCGGCATGCTCGGCTGGTTCCCGGCCGGCGGCTACTCGACGAGCTCGGGCAGCGGCGCCACCGATGTCGCCAACCACCTCGTGCTCCCGGTGCTCACTCTCGCGCTCGGCTACGTCGGGCAGTTCATGATCGTGATGCGCTCGTCGCTCCTCGACGTCAAGGACGAGGACTACATCACGACGGCGCGGGCCAAGGGCCTGCCCGACCCGCTCGTACGCCGTCGGCACGCGGTGCCGAACGCGTTCCTGCCCAGCTTCACCCTCATCGTCCTGAGCTTCGGGTTCGTGCTCGGAGGCGCGATCGTGGTCGAGACGGTGTTCTCGTGGCCGGGGATCGGGCTGCTGACCTACCAGGCGATCAAGGACCAGGACTTCCCCGTGCTCCAAGCCGTCTTCCTGCTCTCGAGCACGGCGGTCATCGTGGCGAACCTGCTGGCCGACGTCACGTACGGCTTCCTCGACCCGCGCGTCCAGGACGTGTGACATGACCGATGCGACGATCGAGACGTCGACCCGAGGCATCGCCTGGCAGCGCCGCGGCGAGTCGCTGCGGCGCAACTGGGCGCTGTTCCGCCGCAGCCGTCAGGGCATGGTCGGTCTCGGCGTCCTCGTCCTGTTCGCTGTCGTGGCGCTCGCGGCGCCGTTCGTCGTGAGCCCCGAGTCGATCGACCCGGCGACCGCGCCCGGCCCGCCCAACCACCCACCGATGGCCGGCTACCCGCTCGGCACCGACTCCTTCGGGCGCTCGGTGCTGAGCCTGCTCGTCGTCGGGTCGAGGGTCTCGCTCCTCGTCGGGCTCACGGCGACGATCGGCGCGGTGTTCCTCGGCGCGACCGTCGGCGTCGTGAGCGGCTACTACGGCGGCACGAAGATCGACACGGTGCTGAGCGCACTCACCGACTGGTTCCTGGTCATTCCGTGGCTCGTGCTCGCGATCGTGCTCGCCGCGATCCTGGGACCGACCCTCACCAACGTCATCCTCGTGATCGCGGTGACGTCGTGGGCGATGACGGCGCGGCTCGTGCGTGCCCAGACGCTCAGCGTCCGGACCCTGCCGTTCGTCGAGCGCTCGCGCGCGCTGGGCGCCAGCGACGCCTCGATCATCGGGCGCCACATCCTGCCCAACGTGTTCCCCATGATCTTCGCGCAGGCAGTCCTCACGGTCGCCGTCGCGATCCTGTCCGAGACGACGCTGTCGATCCTCGGTCTCGGTGATCCCACCTCGATCTCGTGGGGGCGGACGATCGAGGAGGCGTTCTCCGGAGGTGCGATGGCCAACGGCTACTGGTGGTGGATCATCCCGCCGGGCGTGTGCGTCGTCCTGGTGACGCTGGCCTTCACGATGATCGGCTATGCCCTCGAGGACGTGTTCAACCCGCGGCTTCGGCAGCGATGAGTGGAGGAACGATGACGTCCGGATCCGTCGGCCCGTTCGCAGCCGAGGGCGAGTGGCTCAGGAGCGCCCTGCACACCCACTCGACGGTGAGCGACGGCACGCTCGCGCCCGAGCATCTCGTCCAGGCGTACGTCGAGGCCGGCTTCGACGCGGTGGCGATCACCGACCACTGGCGCATCGCGCGGGTGGCGTCGACGTCGTCGATGCTGACCATCCCCGCGGCCGAGCTCGGCTTCGACCTCGCCCACCCGACCTACCCGCGCCAGACGGGCGAGTTCCTGGTGTACGGGATCTCGGACCTGCCCGAGGATCCCGGTGGCGACAAGGACAACTGGGGGTTCAACCACGACGAGAACTGGGAGGTCCGGACCTTCGCCGACCTCTCCGCCGGCGTGCGGTGGGCTGACGGTCAGGGCGCGGTGGTCTACGTCGCGCACCCGTACTGGAACGGCCTGTCGGTCGAGGACATCCGCGCGGGTGAGGGGTTCGCCGGGATCGAGGTGTTCAACGGGTCGGCCGACCTCGAGTGCGGCCGCGGCGACTCGTCGCCGTGGTGGGACGCACTCCTCGGCGACGGCCGCCAGGTGTTCGGGATCGGTACCGACGACCAGCACTACCCCCTGTTCGAGCTCGGAGCAGCGTGGACGATGGTCCGCGCGGCCGAGCGCACGCAGGAGGCGTACCTGCACGCGCTGCGCACCGGAGCGGCGTACTTCTCGCACGGTCCGTCGATCCATGACGTCGTCGTCGACGGCGGCGCCGTCGAGGTGTCGTGCTCGCCGGCTCGTTCCGTGGTCGTGCACCAGGAGCAGGAGTACGGCGTCAGCGTCACGGTCGGTGCGAACGGTCGTCGCATCGGACGCATCCTCGAGACGGACGGATCGGGACTCATCACGCGAGTACGCATCGAGCCCGACCGCGACGACGCGCTCTACTCGCGCGTCTCGGTCGTCGACGCCTCGGGTCGCCGGGCCTGGACCAACCCGTTCTGACGTCAGCGATCAGCGGGAGAGGACGAGGTTGGACCGGGCTGTCGTGACGCCGGATCCCATCGCGTTGACCGCGCGCACGCTGAAGCGATATCTGCCGCCCGGCAGCAGGAGGATCGCGCGCCGCGCCGTGGCCGGCCGGGTCGGCAGCACGGTCGCGCCCGCCAGGTGACCGAGCCGGTCGTAGCGCCAGGCAGTGATGAGGTAGCCCGTGATCGGCGCTCCGCCGGTGGCGTGCGGCGTCGTCCAGTCGACGACGGCCGACGCGCGCCCACCAGGAACTCCCGACCAGGCGAGCACCCGGAGCGGAGCGCCCGGCGGCGTCGCCGGAACGACCACCCGCGTTCGCGTCGAGGGCCGTCCGAAGCCGGCGGCGCTGAGCGGTGTGACGTCGAACGAGTACGCGACACCGTTGGAGAGGCGGCGCACGACGACGTGCCGCACGGTCGCGGGGACCAGCGACGAGCGCAGCAGCTGCGACGTTCGGCCGACGAACGTCCGGACGCGGTAGCCGGTGACGGGCGAGGATCCCTCGTACGCCGGCGGTGACCAGGCCACGAAGGCGCGTCCCGGGCCGCGTGCCGCCCTGACCCGCGCGGGCGGGGCAGCCGTCTGGCCGTACTGCGCCGCATCCGCCAGCGAGAGCACCCGGAGGGTGGGGGCCGACAGGCCGCGGTCGTTGCGCGCGCGCACCCAGAGGTCGTACGTCGCTCCCGGGAGCAGACCGGCGAAGGTGTGCTGGCGCGCACCGGCCCCGAGCGAGACGGACGCGGGTGCGTCGGTCGAGCCGTGCGGGCGTACGGCGACGTCGTAGCCGGTGACCGCGGTGGCGCCGTGCGCGGACACCGGCGGCTGCCAGCGCAGCGAGATCGCCGTGCCGCCGACCGGTGCGGCGAAGGCGGAGCTGACCGGTTCGGGCACCCGGTCGAGGTCGACGTCGAGCGTGAACGGGCCGCCGGTCTGCAGCGGGCGCACGCCCTGCTCGTCGGCGAACGCGTGGACGGCCAGCAGGTAGGTGTGCGCGCGGACCACCGCGAAACGGCCCAGCGGGCAGCCGTTCGCGTCACGGGCCGGTTCGAGCGCCGTGGCCGGGTCGCTCGCGTCGACGAGCCCGACGTGGCTCAGCGGGAAGGACGACGACAGCACCGCTCGCAGCTCACCGTCGGCGGGAGCGGTCCAGCGCCACCACACCGTGCCGTAGTTCGCGGGGAAGAGGGCGCCACCGACCGTGCACTCGTCGTGGAACAGGGGCCCGTCCTCGGTGGCCAGCGCACTGTCACCGCTGACCGTGAGCGGAAGCCCCGTGATCGCCCTGGCGGTGTCGCGGGCGTCGTTGGACGGCGGGCCCGTCGTCGTCGACACGAAGACGTCGGTGCGCGGCGGGTCGCACGCACCGATGCCCGTGCAGTCCGACTGCGCTGCGAGCTCGTCGGCGGCGTACCACACGACGAGGTCGGTCGGGTGTCCTGTCGTGATCGGCAACGGTCCGCCGCCGCACGTCACGGATCCCGAGGAGGTGTCGACGAGCGCGAGCTGCGTGCTGGTCATGTACGACGGGTAGCGGCCGCCCAGGATCGCGCCGTGCGCCCGTGCGTAGACGTTGCCGAGGTCTGCGTCGGGGAGGGCGAACCAGGAGTCGCCGGCGAGGGCGACGTCGGCGTTGCAGGCATGGACGACCAGAGCCTGCAGCTCGGGCGTCCCTGGTCCGCCGCTGCCGGAGGCGGACGCGGGCAGCGGCCCGAGCGGGGTGGCGGGCGGCACCGCGGCCTGTGCCGTCGCGGGGGACAGGAGCGCGACCGTCGTCACGAGGACGAGGGCTGCGGCGAGGCGGACCCGCATCACGATCCCCGCACGTCCCTCGGCACGGGTCCACGGTAGCCCGGTGCCGGCGGCATCTACGGTCTTACGGGTGGTGTCGGCGCCGAGGTGACGCTGGGTCAGCAGTAGGGCTCGTCCTGGTGACCGAGCTGGCCATCGGGTGAATCGACCCATCGCTGACCGGACGACACGATCGGGACCGTCGCCATGGTCGGGTCGGCGTAGAGGGCCACTTTGCCCGACAGCGGCGTTCCGTCGCCCTTGTCGGTCCAGCCGTGCACGGTCAGGGCGACCTGCGGGTCCTTCGTCCCGGCCCAGCAGTACGAAGCGCGGGTCTTGAGCGGCCGTCCGCTCGATGCGACCGGCGGCGACGCGTCCACCGCGACGTTGGCGTACTGCAGCGCGATGATCGGCACGGCGCCGGTGCTCGGCCAGTTGCGGCACTGGATGTCGAAGGCCATGTGCTTGGTGTACTTCGTCGGGACGGCGACCGTGACCGACCCGCTGGTGGTCAACGGGGTGAACTTCTCCCAGACCGGCGCGATGGTCGTGTTGTGCGCGCCGAGGCGACCTCCCGCGCAGTTGGCGACGTCGACGAGATGGAACGTGAGAGAGGTCGTTCCGGGTGCCACGGACGACGTGGCGCTGGTCGAGGGGGACGGGCTGCTCGTGGTCGGGCTCGGGCTCGTGGCTGAGGCGTCGGGCGACGCCGACGTCTGACTCGGGCTGCTCGGGGGACCCGACGAGGTGGCGCCGGTCGACGTCGGCGAGGTGTCGGGCGAGGTCGTGCAGGCGGCAAGGGCGAGCATCGCGATCGCCGCCACGGCGGTAGTGCGCAATGTGCGCATCGTGCACCCCCAGACACGGGACCGGCGCACGGTGGGCGAGCGCTTTCCCGTACGCCTCAAGCCTACGCGTGCCACTGTGGCTCAGTCCTGGCACGAACAGGCGTTCGCCGCGCCGCCGGACGGGTGATCGTGACGTGGTGGCTGCCGGGACTCGTCACGAGCCGCCCGTGGTCGTGCCCGGGCACTGCTGGAGCGGCGTCACCGGCGCCAGGTGCGCGGCCCGCTGTGGACGAGCTCACGGGCGGCGACGTCGGCCATCACCTTCGCGTGGTCGCGGTGTCGCGTCGCCAGGTGCCGCGAAGCCCCGACGACGACGACGAGGAGTCCGGTGGCGAGGTAGAGCGGCCACAGCGCACGCGCGTCGAGACCGCCGAGCGTGTGCACCCAGACGAGGACGAGGGCCACGACGGCGACCTTGTGCACGGGCCACCAGATCCGGCCGGCGACCCGCCCCGCCATCGACGCCGTGACGCCGGCCAGGACTCCGGCGTAGAGGCCGAGCACGCCGAGGCTGACATGCAGCGGGCGGTAGGCCGACCCCCACGGCACGAGGGCGCCCCACCAGCCCACCCCGCCGGTCGTGTCCGTCGCCCACATGAGCACGTGGACGAGCGTGAACGCGAGCGTCGTCACGGCGAGCGTGACGTGCAGGCGGATCCGCGTCGACGGGCTCGGGCGTCGCATCCGGGCCGCCCACGGGTGGGCGAGGACGAGCCCGGTGAGCACCACCAGCACGAGGAGGACGTACGCCGTCACGCCGGCAGCGCGGGCGAACACCGAGTGGGTGTCGACGTGGGGCAGCGCGCGTGCGGCGGCGAGACCGACGAGCAGGCTCGTGGCGGCCGTGCTCGTGATCACGAGCAGCATGAGGCGTCGGTCCGCCGCTCGGCCGCGTGGGTCGGCGGGTGCTGTGTGCTTCATGAGATCGACCCTCCGACACAGTTGTCGGGGGGTCACCGCAGGGACGTCCAAGGACTGGTGCAGGACGACCAGCGAACGGTCGATCCGCACGCGATCACCGCGTGTCGGCGTGACGCCTCCCACAGCGCCACCGACACGCGGTGACCGTGCTCACCTCGTGACCGTCGAACAGCCGGGTCTCACCGGTGCGGTGCGACGACGAGCACGACCGTCGACGTCGATGCAGCGCTGCGCGGCGTGGCCGGCATGACGATGCGGTAGCGGGCCACATAGCGCTTCGAGAAGGAGCCGATCGTGAACGTGGCGCGCGACTTGCTGTCGAGCTTCTTCCACGACACCCACAGCCACTTCGTCCCGACGAGCTTCTGCAGGCGGACGATCGATCCCGTCATCTTCGGCGTGACACCGACGGCGAGACGTACGACGGTCTTGCCGCGCACCTTGGTGTAGAGCGCCTTGACGGCGACCTTCGGACGCACCGAGACGGTCGCGTACGCCGACGGCATCCCCGACGAGACCGCACGGTAGTGCGTCGTGAGAGACGGCTTGACGGTGAACGCGAACGAGCCGTCCGAGGCGGTCAGCGTGCTGCCGATGCTGGTCCACGAGCTGCCCGCGCCGGTCCAGAGCGTCACGACGGAGTCAGCGACCGGCGTCGAACCGTTGAGGAACGAGCCGGCGAGCCGCGACGTGGCGCCGTAGGTGACCAGTGCCGGAGTCGCGGTCATCGTCGAGCTCGGCAGCGGGGGAGCAGGCGACGACGTCGGGATGACGATCACCTGCGAGGCGAACGCCTCGCTGCCGATCGAGTTGACGCCGCGCACGCTGATCGTGTGCCTGCCGGCGCCCAGCGACACGACCGTGTGCTGCAGGGTCGCGGACGGCAGGAAGGCCTCGTCGGCACCGTCGACGGTGACGACCCAGTTCTGCACGGGGAAGTCTGTGCTGTCGCCGGCGTTCGCGGTCCAGGACGCGACCACGTCGCCGTTGCCGTTCGGTGCACCCAGCGCGAGGGTGGGCGCGCCCGGCGTACGACGGTCGAGGTCGTTGGTCGTGAAGGACGCCGACACCGGGTCCGACCAGCCGCTCTCGTTGTGCGCCCGCACCGTGACGGTGTACGCCGCACCCGGCGTGAGGCCGGACAGCGGGAGCGAGGTCGTGCTGAGGACGGTGGTCGAGCCGGTCGGCGTGGTGACGACCTCGTAGCGGTCGACGGCGCCGTCGCCGACCGTGGCGTCGGCCGTCCAGCTCGCCGTGGCACCGGTCGTCGTGATGCTGCCCACGCTGAGGCCCGACACCGTGGCCGGCACGGGGATCGACGGAGTCAGGAACGACGTCGCGACGGCCGGACCGTGCTCCGCGCCACGGAAGGCGCGCACGGACACGCGGTGGGTGGAGCCGGGAGTCAGCGGCGAGACGTCGAGCGACGTCGTCGTGGGGCCGACCGTCTGCGGTGTTCCGTCGACGACGACCTCGTAGCCGTCGATGGGCGCGAACGTCGTACCCGGGTCGACCGTCCACGTGATCGTGGCGGAGCGCGGAGCGAGGTCGCTCGCGGTCACGGTCAGCGGCGACAGGGGCAGCCCGGCGTCGAACGAGTCGACGACGCGTCCACCGGCCACCGTGAGGTCGTAGCCGCCGAGGTAGCCGACGAAGTCCGTCCACGGCGCGTACACGGAGCTCGCGCCGAAGACGACGAACACGCCGCCGGCGACCGAGTGGGTGCGCAGGTCAGGTGCGAGCTGCAGCCACTCCGAGAGGGTCCGGTAGGTCCAGACGGGCTTGCCGGCGAGCACCCGGGTCGCGCGCCACTTGGCCGTGGGCGAGAACGGGTCGAACGTGCGCCACACGCCGTTCGTCGCCGGCAGGGGGTTCGGGTTCGACATCGAGTCGTTGGGGTCGTAGACCAGGTTGGCGTAGGTGACGCCGCCGCCGCTGATCGGGATGTTGACGTAGGGCTGCATCACGCCGTTGTTGGTGGGCTCGGTGTAGATGCTGTAGCTGAAGCCGGTGAGGTCACCGAGGGGGACGTCGGGCAGCGAGCGACCGAGGTAGTACTTGCCGTTGTTGGTTCCGACGACCGGACCGAGCGACACCTTGAGCGAGCCGGCGCCGGGTGAACCGGTCGGACCGTCGACGAACTGGCTCGTCGCGCTGCTGACCCAGCCGGTCTCCTTGAAGGCCTGCCAGCCGCCCACGCCGTTCGCGAGGTCGGTCGGTGTCATGGTGCGGGTGGTGACCGAGGCTGCGGGGGTGGGCCCGGACGCCTGCTGCACCGAGTCGATGTAGAAGCCCTTGCCGGCGATCGCGGCGGGGTTCGGAGGTGCGATGCTCGCGCGGAAGAGCAGCGAGTCGACCGTGCGGGTCGGGTTGCCCTCGCCGTCGCGGAAGTACTGCTCCCACGAGCCGATGACCACGGGCTGCGCGCCGTCGACGGCAATGCTGACCCGGTCGTTGGAGTTGCCGTCGATGAGGTCCATCGTGAGCGACAGCGTGTGGACGACGGTGCGGTCGAGGTTCGCGGCGACCGTCGTCTCGGGGAAGGTGTCGCCGTCGTCGTGGTTGAAGCCGAACGCCGTGACCTTGAGGCCGGTGGGGGTGTCGTAGAGGCGGACGAGCGACATGCGGGCACCGTCGCCGCGGTCCGGGCTCACGCCGACCATGAGGCCCTGCTGCTCGGCGCTCGGGTCGGCGGAGGCGAAGGTGAACGACGTCGCGTAGCGCGTCTGCCGCGTGCCTCCGGAGAGGCCGCCGTTCTGCGCCGAGGTCTCGCCGGCCTCGTTGGCCAGCTGCTGGGAGAACAGCTGGTCGCCGAAGCTGCCGCTCGTGACGGCGTTGCTCACGCGCAGCGCGCGGGTGCCGAGGGCTCCGCCGTACAAGCCGGTCGTGTCGGCGACGGCGAAGTCGAAGCCCGGGTTGGTGACGGTCCAGCCGTTCTGCCCGTTGACCGACCCGAGGGCGAAGCCCTCGAAGTCCTGGCCGGGCGCGGCCGAGGCCGACGACGGGACGGCGGTGAGCAGAGCACCTGCGACACCGACGACGGCGAGCAGGGAGACGAGACGACTACGCACGAGGTACCCCCGGATGGGGAGCCACTGGCGGCTCCCGGACGGTGCGGCCCTGCCCCCCTGGCGGGGCCGTCACTCCTGGTTACCTCGGCGCGTGAGCCATCCGGGTGAAGCCCCGCACGACGCCCGATCCCACCTTCACCCGTACGGTCCATCGGTGGCGGGATCGCGTCGCGCTCGGCGCTCGGCGCTCGAGTAACTGATCGAAGGGTCGCTTCCCAGCGCGGGAAACGACCCTTCGATCAGTTACTCGAAGAGGGGTGGCGTCAGAACTTCACCTGCGGGGGCGCGGACTGGCCCTCGGGGGCGGCGTAGAAGGAGCGCTTGGTGACTCCGGCCATGCCGGCGAACAGCATCGACGGGAAGGTGATGACGGCGGTGTTGAGGCTGGAGACCGCGTCGTTGTAGTACTGCCGCGCGAACGCGAGCTGGTTCTCGGTGTCGGCGAGCTGCTTCTGCAGGTCGAGGAAGTTCGTCGAGGCCTTGAGCTCGGGGTAGTTCTCCGCGACGGCCATGACGTTGACGAGCGACTTGTCGAGGGCGGCGCTCGCCGCGGACTTCTCCTCGACCGTGCCGGACGCCGCCGCCTTCGTCACGGCCGCGCGCGCCGCCGTGACCTCCTCGAAGACGCCACTCTCGTGCGCCGCGTATCCCTTCACCGTCTCGACGAGGTTGGGGATGAGGTCGGCGCGGCGGGTGAGCTGGACGTCGATGCCGCCGAGCGCCTCCTGGGCCTTGACGTCGAGGGTGCGCAGCCGGTTGAACGCCGAGATGCCCCACAGCACCAGGACGACGATCACCACGAGCAGGACGATGAACGCGATCATGAACGGCTTCTCCTGTCAGGCCGCGAAGGCCGGTTGTCGAACCTCACCACGAACCACCACCGCCTCCGCCACCACCGCCTCCGCCGCCCCCTCCGCCACCACCGGAGGAGGACTGCGTCGCGGAGTACGCCGAGATCGACGACGACACCGCGCTGTCGAAGCTGTCGAACGAGCTCGAGAAGCTCGACGACCCGTAGCCGCTATGAGCGTAGACCGGGTACCAGAGCGGGATCGGCGGCTCCTGGTGCGTGGCGGTGCGGTACTTCTCCGCCCACGCGTCGGCGGCACCGAATGCCGCGGCGTAGGGGATGTAGGCCAGCCAGAGGTCCTTGCGGGCGGCGTAGTCGAAGCGGTCCTCGGCCGACGGCGTCGTGAGCAGCCGCTCGAAACCGCCCGCCTGCGACCATGCCTGGCGACCGAGTGCCGTCCGTCGCGTGCCGACTCCCGGGCGGAGGACGTAGTAGGCACCGGCGATGGCGAAGAGCCCGAACGGCAGCGCGACGATCGACGGGGAGGCCCACGCGATGCAGGCGACGGCAGCGATCGCGCTCAGCAGCACGCCGAGCTGGATCAGGCGTTCGCCGCCCGCCGAGCTGGTGAGTCCGGCACCGCGTGCCCACGATGACGTCGTTCCTCCGATGCTGCGCTTGGCGGCGAGCAGAACCTGACCCAGCCGGGACCGAGCCGTCGGCCATGAACACCGCGCCCGGTGTGGTGACCCCGAGCGCGTCGGCCAGCGACCGCGAGACCGCGTCGATCTCCGCCCACTGCGCGGGAGCCCCCGTGCTCGTGATCTGCCACGTCGACGGTCCGGTCGGGGTGAGGGTGACGACGCCGCGTTCGGCGAGATGCAGCATCGTCGCGACGAGGGCCTCGTCCGGGATGGACTCGCGCACGAGGTAGACCGTCTGCACCGGACCGAGACCGGGCGGCGGCGCGTACATGATCGGCAGCCCGGGCTCGTCCTCGAGGGTCGTGCGCCCCAGCAGCGCGGCGATGGCCGCGGCGAGCGCGGCGATCACGAGCAGCACGAGCAGCGGGATGACCGACGTACCGAGCAGCGGGTCGAGGGCGACGGGCCACGGGACGTGCACCTGCGCGGGTGCCGGGGTGTCGAGCGAGGCGCGGAGGTAGACGCCGCTGCGGGGTGGGAGCGACGTCGCGGTGACGTCGATCGAGGTCGTGCCCGCACCGCTGACCGTGCACGGCGCACCGACGGCGCTCCCCTCGACCGCGCACTGAGCGAAGGGGACGGTCGACGGCAGCGTGACCGTCACGTGCGCCTTCTGGATGGCCATCTCCCAGCCGCGCGCCACGACGTCCCAGGCGAAGACCGACGCCGGGACTCCGGTGGCGGTGCCGTCCGAGCCTGCGAACGCCCCGGTCGCGGGGCGGTAGGGCGAGATCGTGCCGGGGACCGTGTACGTGATGACGTACGTGTGCGCGCCGGCGTCCAGGATGACGTTCGGGTCGCCGATCTTGGCCACGTAGAAGGTGTGGCCGGACTGCCACGACGTCGTGTACGGCTCGTCGACGCCGTCGCGCGTGACCGAGCGGATCGTCGGGAGATAGCGCACCGAGGCGTCGGCGCGGTCGGTGACGTCCCAGTAGCGGAAGATCCCGTGCCGCCCGTAGGGGAACTCGCCGGTGATCGTCTCCGTCGCGGTCAGCAGCCCGTCGGGCGCGACGACGTACCGCGCGTCGTAGGCGGTGACGGTGACCGGGTCGGCGGCGGCCGACGAGGTGCCGGAGCCGAGACCGCCGATGACGGGCCAGAGCAGGGCGACGCCGAACGCGATCGTCAGCACGATCACGACACCGAGGTGCCGCGACTTCCCGGACCTGCCAGCCATGCCTCGTCCCCTCCCGGTGACGCCTTCATCCTGCCGGGTCCGCCCGGCGACGCGATGGCGCCGCGCGGGTGGTCTGACCGCTCGTGTGCGGTGCGCACGACGTAAGTACGGGGGCGCGTGCCTAGGATCGTGCGACGTCCCACCGTCCGCTGTCGATCCGGGCCGTTTCCGTTCGTACAGAGGGTGGACGCCGCGCCGACAGGACGCGGCCGTGACGAGAGGAACGAGACGATGCCTCACTACCTGCTGTCGGTCTGCTACCCGGCCGACGCCGTCCGGCCCGACGACGAGACGATCGCGCGCATCATGGACGACGTCGGAGTCCTGAACGCCGACATGATCGCCGCCGGCGCCTGGGTCTTCACCGGAGGTCTGCACGACCCGTCGACGGCCACAGTCGTCACCGACGACAGGGGCCGCATCGTCGTGTCGGACGGCCCGTTCATCGAGAGCAAGGAGCAGGTCGGTGGCATCACGGTGGTCGACGTCGTCGACCTGGATGCCGCGCTCGGCTGGGCGACCCGCATGGCGACCGCGATCGGCGTCCCCATCGAGGTCCGGCCGTTCGAGCACGCCTGGACCAGCTGATGCCTCGCTACCTGCTCAGCGTCCACCACGGTGAGAGCGGCCCGTACGCCACCGAGGAGGAGAAGGAGCGCGCGTGGGCCGACACCGGCGTCGTCAACGACGAGATGCGTGCGGCCGGAGTGTGGGTGTTCGCCGGCGGTCTGCACGCTGCGTCGACGGCGAGGGTGGTGCGGGCCCAGGACGGGGCACTGCTGCACACCGATGGCCCCTACCTCGAGGGCAAGGAGCACATCGGCGGCTTCTGGATCATCGACGCGCCGGACGACGACGTGGCGATGACGTGGGCCGACAAGGCCACTGTCGCGTGCAGGGGCGCCGTCGAGGTGCGCCCCTTCCAGTAGGGGGTCGGAGAGCTGAACGACGACCGCATGGCTCTGGCCGAGGTCGAGCGCGTCTTCCGCGCCGACTACGGCCGCGCCGTCGCGACCCTGGTCCGCCTCCTCGGCGACATCGGCCTGGCCGAGGAGGCGGTCCAGGACGCCTTCGCGGTCGCGCTGCAACGCTGGCCGCGGGACGGCGTCCCACCGAGCCCGACCGGCTGGATCGTGACCACCGCCCGCAACCGCGCCATCGACCGGGCTCGCCGCGAGTCGTCGCGGATGGATCGCTACGTGCAGGCGGCGATGCTCCAGGAGCCGAACGAGCCCGACGAGTCCGACGAGGAGGTCGCCGTGCCCGACGACCGGCTCCGCCTCGTGTTCACCTGCTGCCACCCGGCGCTCTCTCCCGACGCCCAGGTGGCGTTGACCCTGCGGCTCATCGCGGGGCTCCAGACCCGGGAGATCGCGCGTGCCTTCCTCGTGCCGGAGACGACGATGGCGCAACGATTGGTCCGCGCGAAGAACAAGATCCGCGCGGCGCACATCCCGTACCGGGTGCCCGACGACGCCGAGCTGCCTGACCGCCTGCCCCCGGTGCTCGCCGTCGTCTACCTGGTCTTCAACGAGGGCTACGTCGCGAGCTCGGGTGAGGCGGCCGCGCGCGACGACCTGACCGCCGAGGCGATCCGGCTCGGGCGGCTGCTCGTCGACCTCATGCCCGACGAGCCCGAGGCGGTCGGGCTGCTCGCGCTCATGCTGCTCACCGAGTCGCGCCGTCGTGCCCGCGTCGCTGCGGACGGTTCGTTGGTTCGTCTCGCCGAGCAGGACCGTGCCCTGTGGGACCGTGAGCTGATCGCCGAGGGGCAGTCGCTCGTCCGGGCGTGCCTGCGTCGCAACCGCCCGGGTCCTTACCAGCTGCAGGCCGCGATCGCGGCCGTGCACAGCGACGCGAGGTCGGTCACGACGACGGACTGGACGCAGATCCTCGCGTTGTACGACCGGCTCTACGCGAGCGCACGGACGCCGGTCGTGGCTCTCAATCGGGCGATCGCGCTGGCCGAGGTCGAGGGTCCTGCCGACGCGCTCGTCCTCGTCGACGCGTTGAACCTGGACACCTACTACCTGTGGCACGCCACCCGCGCCGACTTCCTCGAGCGCCTCGGCCGAATACCTGAGTCGCGGGCGGCCTACGACGAGGCGCTCGCCCGCACCGCCAACGACGCCGAGCGTGCCCTGCTCGCGCGCCGCCGCGACGCCCTCGGCTGACTGGGTCGGGCAGCAGCGCGACCGTCGAGAGCCCGGTCCGAACGTCCACCGCTACTGGACGTTCATGACTGCCGCGAGGCAGCGCTCAGTGGCGTGCATGCCGCGCTTCCCTCCGGGATCGGTGGCACGATGCGTAGTGACGGTTCGACCGCGTCGACTCGCTGAACGAGCCCGCACCGGGATTACCGGCCGACTTCGCGCGGCTACCGCCACGGGAGCCACGGTGAGCGGCCGAGTTGCGGAAACGGGACCGATCGTTGCCACGTACGTCGGGCGCGGACCCGTCCGTGCCTGTGACCCGGCCTACGCCGGCTCCAGTCCAGCGCGGATCGCACTCGCCACCACGTCGCGAGCCTGGCGGTCGCCGCTGCCGGCGCCGACTGCACGCACCTCTTCGCAACCTTCTCGACAAGGGAGCACGTCATGAGTCACACACTCGATCGGCCACCGGAAGCCGCCGTCCCGCGCGCGAGTCGCGGGTCACTGGGGCTACCGCAGGCGACCGCACTCATCGTGGGCAGCATCATCGGCGTCGGGATCTTCAACCTGCCGGGCTCGCTGGCTGCCTACGGACCGATCAGCATCATCGCGATGGCGCTCACCACCGTGGGTGCCCTCGCCCTCGCCTACATGTTCGCAGCGATGTCGCGACGCCTCCCCGCTGATGGCGGTCCGTACGCCTACGCCCGTGCGGCGTTCGGCAACCCGACGGGTTTCGCGAACGCGTGGTCCTACTGGATCACGGCCTGGGCAGGTAACGCCGCGATCGTCGTGGGCTGGGTGTTCTACGTCCAGTACGTCATCGAGGGCTGGGTCAAGGCGCAGAACGGCGACCCCGGCTGGCTGGGCTACTCCGTCCCGATCGCCGGACAGGACCTGCTCGTGTGGCCGGTGATCATCGCGATGTTCGGTCTGTGGCTCCCAGCGGTGATCAACCTCATCGGCGTCAGGAGCATGAGCGTCGTGCAGGTCTGGACGTCGATCATCAAGTTCATCCCGCTCGCACTGATGTCGACGATCGGGCTGTTCGCCATCAAGACCGAGAACTTCTCGCCGATGAACGTGAGCGGCGACAGCAGCGCGACCGCGATCCTCGGGGCGATGGCCCTGTGCCTGTTCTCCTACCTCGGCGTCGAGACCGCCTCGGTGGCTGCCGCCAAGGTGCGCAACCCCGACGTGAACGTCTCGAAGTCGACGATCCTCGGGACCCTGGCCACCGCAGCCGTGTACCTGCTCTCGCTGATCGCCGTGTTCGGCGTCCTCCCGAGCGCAGTGCTGGGTGCGAGCTCAGCCCCCTACTCGGCCGCTGCCGACGCCATGACCGGCGGTTCCTGGGCCGGGTGGATCGTCGCCGCATGCGTGATCGTCTCGGGCTTCGGCGCGCTCAACGGCTGGACGATGATCTGCGCGGAGATGCCGCTCGCCGCGGCGAGGGACGGGCTGTTCCCGGCCGCGTTCGGTCGGCTGTCCGCACGCAACGTCCCCGCGTGGGGGATCGTCGCGTCCACGATCCTGGCCTCGGTCGCGGTCGTCTTCGCGAACTGGGGCAACACCGGATACACCGTGTTCAACACCCTGGTCTACATGTCCGGCATCACCGCTGCGATCCCGTACGCGTTCTCCGCGGCGGCTCAGATCAAGTGGCGCCTTGCCGACAACAAGCCGGTCCACACGCCGCGCCTGGCGCGCGATGTCATCGTCGCCGCGGTCGCGCTGGTCTTCTCGATCCTGTTCATCATCTACTCGCGCAACACCGGCGCTGACAAGTCGTGGTTCGAGGTCTGGTCGCCGTTCGTCATGGCCGGCGCCGCCTTCCTCATCGGGATCCCGGTCTATCTCAAGCAGAAGTCGCACATGACGGCACCCGAACCCGTGCCCGCCTACCAGTCCTGAGCGCACCTCGTCCGTCGTGAGAGGACGGCAGTCATGACGTTCCACGTCGACTCCGAAGTCGGCCAGCTCAAGCAAGTGATCGTGCACCGACCGGGACTCGAGCTCGACCGGTTGACCCCGCAGAACGTCGACGAGCTGCTGTTCGACGACGTCATGTGGGCGCAGCGCGCTCGAGAGGAGCACGACGCCTTCGTCCAGAAGCTGCGTGACAAGGGCGTCATGGTGCATCTGTTCCACGAGCTGCTCACCGAGGCGCTCGACGAGCCCGGTGCCCGCGACTTCCTGCAGGACAAGTTCACGACAGCGACTCGGTTCGGCCCGATGCTCGAGCGGAAGCTCGACGAGCTCGTCGCCTCGGCACCGGCCGACCGACTCGCTGACGCACTCATCGGAGGCGTGCTGCGCAGCGACCTCCACATCGACGAGCAGTCCAGCCTGCTCTGGACCTATCTCGCCCCAGGGGACTTCCTCCTGCCACCGTTGCCCAACCACCTCTTCCAGCGCGACAACTCCGCGTGGGTCTACGACGGGCTCTCCGTCAACCCGATGTCCAAGCAGGCTCGCAAGCGGGAGACGATCAACTCGCGCACGGTGTGGAACTTCCATCCTCTGTTCCGTGACTCCGGCCTGCACTTCTACTACGGGAACGACGACGAGCCGCACGATCCCGCCAACGTCGAGGGCGGCGACATCCTCGTGGTGGGCAACGGGACCGTCATGATCGGGATGGGCGAACGGACCACGCCGCAGGGCATCGAGTTCCTCGCTCGGCAGTACTTCGCCCACGGGTCGGTCACTCGCGTGATCGTCGTCGAGCTGCCGAGGACGCGCGCGTTCATGCATCTCGACACTGCCATGACGATGATCGACAAGGACGCCTTCAGCGTCTACCCGTACCTGTCCCACGACCTGCGCTGCTTCGAGCTGCTTCCGAGGGGAGCCGGCGGGGACTACACGGTGCGCGAGTTCGACGAGCTCTGGCCGCTGCTCGCCGACGCCGTCGGCGTGGACAAGATGCGCGTCCTGCAGACCCCCATCGACGAGATGGGGGCTGCGCGCGAGCAGTGGGACGACGGCAACAACTTCCTCGCGGTCGCCCCCGGCGTGATCTTCGGATACGAGCGCAACACGGTCACGAACACGTTCCTGCGCAGGAACGGGATCGAGATCGTGACCATCGTCGGATCGGAGCTCGGTCGTGGACGAGGCGGCCCGCGCTGCATGAGCTGCCCGATCGAGCGCGACGCCGTGTCCTGACGCCGCCTGCCGACAGACCTATCGACCTGGAGACACTCTCATGCCGTTCAACCTTCGTCACCGCGACTTCCTCAAGGAGATCGACTTCACCGGCAAGGAGCTGATGTTCCTGCTTGACCTCGCGCGCGACCTCAAGCGAGCGAAGTACGACGGCACCGAGGCGCCCCGGATGCTGGGCAAGAACGTCGCCCTCATCTTCGAGAAGACCTCGACCCGCACCCGCTGTGCGTTCGAGGTCGGCGCCTACGACCAGGGCGCGCGGGTGACCTACCTCGACCCGAACTCCTCCCAGATCGGGCACAAGGAGTCGGCCGCCGACACGGCAAGGGTGCTGTCGCGCTTCTACGACGCGATCGAGTTCCGCGGCAGCGCCCAGGCGACGGTGGAGACCCTCGCGGAGTACTCCGACGTACCGGTCTACAACGGGCTCACCGACGAGTGGCACCCGACCCAGATGCTCGCGGACTTCCTCACGATGATCGAGCACGGCCGGGGCAAGCCGGTCCAGGACATCACCTATGCCTACATGGGGGATGCCCGCTCCAACATGGGCCACTCGCTCTACGTCATGGGCGCGATCATGGGTGCCGACGTCCGGATCGTGGCGCCCAAGGCGCTGTGGCCCAGCAAGGCGGTGCAGAAGATCGCCAAGGATCGGGCCGTCGAGTCCGGTGCCCGGCTCACGCTCACCGAGGATGTCGGCGCCGGCCTCAAGGGGGTCGACTACGTCCACACCGACGTGTGGGTCTCGATGGGCGAGCCCAAGGAGGTCTGGGACCAGAGGGTGAAGCTCCTGACCCCGTACCAGGTCACCACCAAGGCGCTCAAGGCCACCGGCAACAGGAACGTGAAGTTCATGCACTGCCTGCCGGCGTTCCATGACACCAACACCGTCGTGGGCAAGGAGATCGCCGACAAGACCGGGATGACCGCGGGCCTCGAGGTCACCCACGAGGTCTTCGAGTCCGGCTACAACATCGCGTTCGACCAGGCCGAGAACCGCCTTCACACCATCAAGGCCGTGATGGTCGCCACCATCGGCAGCTGACCCCCGGTTGCGAATCCGTCGGTCCGGCACGTACAGAGCGGAGTGGCCATGAGGATCGTCGTGGCTCTGGGTGGGAATGCCCTGCAACGGCGGGGCGAGCCGATGACCATGGATCGCCAGCGGGCCAACGTGGCAACGGCCTGCCGGTCCCTCGCACCGGTCGCCGAGAATCACGAGCTGGTGATCTCGCACGGCAACGGCCCCCAGGTGGGCCTGCTGGCGTTGCAGGCGTCGTCCTTCGACGAGGTGTCCGAGTACCCGTTCGACGTCCTCGGGGCGCAGACCGAGGGGATGATCGGCTACCTCATCGAGCAGGAGCTGGGGAACCTGCTCCCGTTCGAGAAGCCGCTGGCCACCTTGTTGAGCATGACCGAGGTGGACCCGGAGGACCCTGCGTTCCGTGATCCGTCCAAGTTCGTCGGCCCCGTGTACTCGGAGGCGGACGCGCTACGGCTGGCTGCCGAGCGCGGCTGGACGGTACGCCGCGACGGTGACGCGTGGCGACGGGTTGTTCCGTCGCCGCTCCCCGTCCGGATCTTCCAGACGAGGCCGGTGGAGTGGCTGCTCGCTCAGGGTTGTGTCGTGATCTGCGCCGGCGGTGGCGGTATCCCGACGATGTACGAGCCCGGGAGCCGGCGCCTGGTCGGTGTCGAGGCGGTCATCGACAAGGACCGGGCCAGCGCCGTGCTCGCGCTGGGGCTGAGAGCGGACCTGCTCGTGATCGCCACGGACGTCGACGGCGTCTACCTCCACTGGGGGACGCCGGAGCAGACCCTCGTCGCCGAGGCGGACCCCGACTCGCTCGAGGCGCTGGGGTTCGCTGCCGGGTCGATGGGTCCCAAGGTGGAGGCCGCGTCCGCCTTCGCCCGCGAGTCGGGGAAGGCGGCCGTGATCGGCTCGCTCGACCACCTGACACAGATCCTCGACGGGACGTCCGGGACTCGCGTCGACGTGAAGGTCTCCGGGATCGTCCCGCGGGCCGTCGACTGAGCCCGCTTCGCGCCCGGGAGGATTCGAACCCGCCACCGGCGCCGCGGCATGGACGGTCAGAGGTCGCAGTCGAGGGCGAACAGCATGCGGTCCTCGACGACCGTGAACGACACGACGTCGACGGTGCTGATGCCGAACTCGCGGACGAGGCGCGGCCAGTGCGCCCGCTCGTGGTGTCGAAGGACGAGGGCCGGGGGACGGCCGTCGTGCAGCCCGCCGCCGACGTGCCAGTCATAGATGTGGGCGAGTGCTCCGGGGCGTCGTAGGGCGGAAACCTGGAAGGTCACGGCGCGGACACTAGGCAGGCGACGGCGAAGGCGCAGCCCAGGCACGTCCAAGGTCCGGCACAGAGATGGACGGGAAGATCACGGGTCGCGTGCCGCGCCGCTCCACCGGTTGCCGTCGGACCCGTCGCGTCGGGCGCCCCGGCGCCGCGGCGCACTGCTTGATCGGGCGTCGGTCCGGGAGCACACTGACCGAGGCAGCCGGGAGGCGCGATGGCCGACATCACCGCTAGGTACCAGCGGGCCGCGGACGGGTTCGGACGCCGCCTCGATCTGGTCTCGGACGATCACTGGTCGCTTCCGACACCGTGCACCGACTGGTCGGTGCGGGACCTGGTCGCCCACGTGCTGGACGAGCAGCTCTGGATCCCGCCGCTGGTCGAGGGCCAGACCATCGACGAGGTGGGAGACCGGTTCGCGGGCGACCAGATCGGCGCGGATGCTACTGGTGCGTGGTCGAACGCCTGCCGCGACGTCATGTCGGTGCTCGCTCTCGACGGCGCGGAGGCGCGGACGGTGGTGTTGTCGTACGGCCCGTCCACGACCGCCGACTACGTCGCGCAGGTCACCGCCGACACCTTCGTGCACACGTGGGACCTGGCGCGAGCGGTCGGCGGCGACGAGCAGCTCGACACGGCTGACGTCGAGTGGACGACGCGCGTCCTCGGCCCGGTCGTCGAGCAGTTCCGGGCGGCGGGCGTGTTCGGCCCGCTGCGCGAGGTGGACCCGGATGCGGACGCACTCACCCGGCTGCTCGCCCTCGTCGGACGCGGTCCGTGAACTCGATGCTGCAGCGCATCGGGTGCGCGCCCTCGGTGACGAGCGGACGTGCGCCGGCGCAACGTCCTGGCGATGCCGTCAGTTCGTGGTGAGCCCCACGACGGTCCACTCTCGGCTTCGATGCTCGTAGCCCGGGTGCAGACCGTGGCGCTGCGCGGCGGCGACCAGCGCGTGGGGGTCGTGCAGGTAGGTCCGGAAGGCGTTGCCGCGAAGCCGGCGCCAGACGTTCTCCGCACCGAATCCGGCCCGGTTGAGCAGGGTGGGCGGCGGATAGCTGAAGACCAGCATGCGGTTCGCGTGCGCCGCTGCCGCGCCGAGCAGCGCGTCGAAGTCGGGGTAGCAGCACACCACCCGGTGCAGCACCACGACGTCGTGCGGCTCGACCAGCTCCGGACTGGTCGCGATGTCGAGCTGGCGTCGCAGGACGCGATCTGCCACCCCGGCCTCGGCCGCCAACGCGCGCGCGTCCGCCTCGTAGGAGTCGACCAGCTCAAGGTTGGTGGTGCGGGCGGCACCGAGGGCGAGCAGCTCCACCTGGATCCCGCCCACGCCCCCGCCGATCTCCAGAACGCTCGCGCCCTCGACCCCCTGGCCGGCGATGAACGACACGATCCTGCTCGACGTCGGGTCCAGTCCGCGCTTGCGATGCCTGCGCGCGAGCCGACGGGAGAACCGCGCTCCGAACGTGTCCTGATACCCCTCATCACGACCGCAGCAGTCACCCATATCCCGGAGTATGCACGCACCGCGCGGGCGACCGACGAGCGATGCGCCCACGTGCGGATGCCCCTGTGGTCGGGGCCGGTAGTCAGTGTGCGCGACTCGCCGCGGCACATGCCTGGTCCAGTTCGGACTGCAGGTGCGCTCGCAGGGAGTGCGGTATCCCGACAGCGTTCTGGTAGGGGTCTACTTGATCTTGGGTGCGTGGTGGGCCGAACGGGACGACCCCCGTTCGCAGCAAGATCACGTTGGTCGGGTCGGCGGGTCCCAGGAGGCCCAGCAGGCTCGAGGGGTACTCAGCGCAGCTACTGGCGGGCCAGCCGGTGGTCAGCAGTGCGCTGCCGTGGGCGGGGACCGCGACAACCGGTGGGCCGGTCGCGGTGGGTCCACCCCAGAAGTTGAACTGCAGGTAGACCGGGTGGTCCGCGGGATTCATCACGCGCACGGACAGTCGGACAGCGGAGCTGCTCCTGTCCACGGCGACGTTCCAGTCGGAGAAGTTCATCGCGGCCAAGACGGGAGACCAGGCATTCGCGCTGTACTACCTCGCGCCAAGCGGTCGCGTCGGCGGCTGCCAAGGGCACGGCAGCCTCAACGAGTCTTCCGAACTGGTCGGTCCGCGTGACGTGCACGAGGTAGTCGCTGGTTCCAGCAGTCCACCAATCACTCTGGTCACAGTCGAAAGTCGCGGCGAGTGTCACCTTCGATTCCGAGCCATGCCGCGCGAGGCCGGCGCTCGCCGCCGATGACCTCAATCCCGGCCCGTGGATGCTCATGACGTCGACGACGTCACCTGGGACCTGCACTGTGACCAGATAGTCAGCCGCCAGTGCCTCTGCCCCGATCTGGTAGAGGTTCTGCACCATGAGGCGTCCACGATCGTTGGGCGCTGGTACTGGGGCGAACCCCACGCGGACCACTGGGTCCACGGCCGGTGGACGCGTGCGCCAATAGGTCGTCGCGCCCACCCCCATCAGGAGGACCAGACACGCGAGAAGGCTACCCGCGGGGTGACCGTGCAGATACGGCAGCAGCATGCCCTGCCGCCACTCTCGAGCGTGCTCAGTCAGGTCAGGTCTGTCGTGCCCCGAGTCCAGCACGTCCGGAGGCACCACTGCGGCGCTGCCCTCAGCGTCGCCCATCTGATCGAGGTCGAGCAGGTCGTCGCCATCGCGCATGCTGCACCCTCCATTCACACACGGCCGAACGGCACCCATGTGCTTGTTCTGACTCGGTTCTCTGCGCATGGCCGGGCCTAGGAGCAGTCGCCGGCGATGGGCAGCGACTGGGTTCAGCTCGAGCTCGGCTCGAAATGCATCTGCTGCAGGATGTGTGCGATGTCGGCTTCGCGCGGACTTCCTACCGATGGTCCTTCGATGTAGCCGACCATGCCGTTGGGTAGGTCGATGAGCCATAGGTGCGTCGGCGTCGTGTACGTCTGGTCGAACCACGCCGACAGTTGGTCGGTGTCGTTCTGAGGCGGCAGCAGGCGCAGCAGGTAGACCCCGGGAACTTGATCCCTGCCCATCGGGGCCGCATCGCGTGGGAGCGTTCCGATTCGTGCGTCCACAACCCAGGCAGGTTGACCGCCCACGTTGGTCTGCCTCGGCTTGGTCGTTCGGAGGTACGGGCGGGTGGCGAGCCAGCTCGCGAGTGCCTTGGCCCCAGGTCCTGGCGGATGGCTCGGCCCATGTGTGAAGTCCTTCGGGTCAGCTGCGCCGATATTCTCGATGAGCACGAAACCATCCGTCCCGTCCGACGTGCGGGCCGTCACGTCCTCGTAGTGGCTGCCTGCCTTGTACTCCTGCACGAAGTCGCTGGGCAGTGTCCATACGAACGGGACGGGGGGGCCGACCACGCGCATCGGTGAGCCGCCCGGGCAGGTGTCCTGCGCGCAGACCACCGTCGAGGCGGCCGAGGTCGCACGGGATGCGGACTCTTGCGTTGCGGGCGTGCTGGTGGCGCTGCATCCGGTGAGCGCGAGCACCGCACCGGCCGCGAGCAGTCCCAGATGTCGAAGACCGGTGCGAACGGTCGGATCGGGCAGCTGCGACACGTGAGCCTCGGGGCGTCCCCTTGTCGTCACGATGCTGTTCAGCGTGCTCATCCTCCTCTGATGCGTGCGTGGCCACGTTCGCCTGGTAGGTGCACCCGGAGGCGGGTGCGGTATCGCGACGACACCTGACAGGTGCGCCTGAGCGCGAGGGAACTCCGCCCCGAACAGCAGGGCGCGGTCCACCCTGACCTCGTCGTGCCGCATCGGCGTCCTCCAGACCGGTGAGAACCTCTCCCCATCACAGGCGCGGCGGGCCATATACCTTTACCGATGACGAGAACCCGGTCGCCAGACCGGGGACGGCTGCCGACCTGGTGGGCAATCCCGCATCCGCAACGTCGGACCTGTGCGCAGCAGCTGGATGCGGACGTGGAGGGCGAGAATTCTGCCGTTGGTTCTGCCGTCGCGGACGCCGTCAACGCCGAGGCAGCCGAGTTCGACCGCAGATCAGGGCCTTGCTTGGTGCGCCCGGAAGGACTCGAACCCTCAACCAGCCGGGTAGAAACCGGCTGCTCTATCCATTGAGCTACGGGCGCCGCGGCCCGAGGGCCACGAGGACATTGTGCCGTGCCGGCGCCCCGACGACGGGTCCACAACATCGACCATCGCCGCGTCGCGCACAGGAGTGGCCCGCGACGGCTGCTGTCCCGTGGCCCCCGAGTGCCAGCCTCGCGTCCGACGGATCGGCGTACGGCCGACCTCCGCACGAAGGAGGGCACAGTGCATCTGCAGTCGACGGTCACTCTCGTGGGCAACCTCGTGGACGACGTCTTGTATCGCTCGGCCGGTGGATCCATGGTGGCCAGGTTCCGCATGGCGTGCAGCAACGGCTACCACGACCGACGTACCGATCGCTGGGTCGAGACGACGACGTACCTCTGGGTGTCCGCGTGGCGTCAGCTCGGTGAGAACGCGAACGCCTCACTGCACAAGGGTCAGCCGGTCGTCGTCGTGGGACGTCCCAAGCAGCGCGAGTACGAGAGCGAGGGGCGTCGCGTCACTGTCGTCGACATCGAGGCCGACCTCATCGGTCACGATCTGAGCCGCGGACGGGCGACGTTCGAGCGCAACCGCCGCGGGCCCCAGACCGCCGACCTGGCGCGCGCGGAATCGGCCGGGTCGGACGGGTCGCTCGTCGCGGAGGCACGGCGTCACCGCGACGATCGGGTCGAGGTTGTCGCGTTCTCCGACGACCCGGCAGCCGGCTGGACGGTACCGGGCGTCACCGGCGGGGGACTGTTCGGCGACGTCGATCCGTCACGATCGACCCAGCCCCTTCCGGACGACGATGACCCGCAGCACGAGCGAGCCGCCGCGCGGGTCGGGGTCGATCCCGCTGCGTGAGCCGGACCTGGTCGCACCACGGCCGTGAGCCACCCCGGGCGGGCGTGGGAACGGGAGCTCCCGGGTGCCGGGTAGATTGGGGCGCCGTACCCCCCCGACGACATCCCAGGTCAGGACCACGTGGCTGAGTTCATCTACACCCTTCGCAAGGCCCGCAAGGCGCACGGCGAGAAGGTCGTGCTCGACGACGTGACGCTGTCGTTCCTGCCCGGCGCCAAGATCGGTGTCGTCGGCCCCAACGGCGCCGGCAAGTCGTCACTGCTCAAGATCATGGCGGGCCTCGACCACGCCTCCAACGGCGACGCGTTCCTCTCTCCCGGCTACACCGTGGGCATGCTCGCGCAGGAGCCGATGCTCGACGAGACCAAGACCGTGCTCGAGAACGTCCAGGAGGGGGTGTCGGTCACCCAGGCCAAGGTCGACCGCTTCAACGAGATCTCCGCGGCGCTGGCCGACCCCGAGGCCGACTACGACAAGCTGCTCGCCGAGATGGGCACGTTGCAGGAGGAGATCGACCACCTCAACGGCTGGGACCTCGACGCGCAGCTCGACCAGGCCATGGACGCGCTCAACTGCCCGCCGTCCGATGCCGACGTCGCGGTGCTCTCCGGCGGCGAGAAGCGTCGCGTGGCGCTCTGCAAGCTGCTGCTGCAGCAGCCCGACCTCCTGCTCCTCGACGAGCCGACCAACCACCTCGACGCCGAGAGCGTGCAGTGGCTCGAGCAGCACCTCGAGCGCTACCCGGGCACCGTCATCGCCATCACCCACGACCGCTACTTCCTCGACAACGTCGCCCAGTGGATCCTCGAGCTCGACCGCGGTCGTGCCTTCCCGTACGAGGGCAACTACACGACCTACCTGGAGAAGAAGCAGGAGCGTCTCAAGGTCGAGGGCGCCCGGGACGCCAAGATGAAGAAGCGGCTGTCCGACGAGCTCGAGTGGGTCCGCTCCAACGCGAAGGCACGACAGACCAAGTCCCGTGCCCGTCTGGATCGCTACGAGGAGATGGCCACGGAGGCCGAGAAGACGCGCAAGCTCGACTTCGACGAGATCCAGATCCCGCCGGGTCCGCGCCTGGGCAGCCTCGTCGTGGAGGCGTCGCACCTCTCCAAGGGCTTCGACGACAAGCTGCTCATCGACGACCTCTCGTTCACGCTGCCGCGCAACGGCATCGTCGGCGTCATCGGCCCCAACGGCGTCGGCAAGACCACGCTGTTCAAGATGATCGTGGCGGCGTCCGAGGGCGGCAGCGACGACAAGGCGGTGCTGCCCGACTCCGGCGACCTGCGCATCGGTGACACGGTCAAGCTGTCCTACGTCGACCAGTCGCGCGGTGGCATCGACCCGCAGAAGAACGTGTGGGAGGTCGTGTCCGACGGCCTGGACTGGATCAAGGTCGGGCAGGTCGAGATGCCGAGCCGCGCCTACGTGTCGGCGTTCGGCTTCAAGGGTCCCGACCAGCAGAAGAAGGCCGGCGTGCTCTCCGGCGGCGAGCGCAACCGCCTCAACCTCGCGCTCACCCTCAAGATCGGCGGCAACCTGCTGCTGCTCGACGAGCCCACCAACGACCTCGATGTCGAGACGCTGAGCTCGCTCGAGAACGCGCTCCTCGAGTTCCCGGGCTGTGCCGTGATCACCTCGCACGACCGGTGGTTCCTCGATCGCATCGCGACGCACATCCTCGCCTACGAGGGTGACTCGCAGTGGTTCTGGTTCGAGGGCAACTTCGACTCGTACGAGAAGAACAAGGTCGAGCGGCTCGGCGTCGACGCGGCTCGGCCGCACCGCGCCACCTACCGCAAGCTCACCCGCGACTGACGGGCGAGGTCATGGCCCGCCGGCGCTATCTCTTGCAGCTGCGTACGACCGACCTGGACTGGTTGCAGCACGTCAACAACAGCGTCTACGGCGACTACCTCCAGGAGGCGCGCGTCGACGTCCTCGGGATGTGGCGCGGCTCGGGCCTGTCCCACCCCGAGCTCTCGATGGTGGTGGCCGCGCTCGAGATCGACTACCGCCGCTCCCTGCACTTCCGACCCGAGCCGATCGCGATCGACACGTGGACCGAGAAGGTGGGGCGGACGTCGTACACGCTCGCGCACGAGATCCGCGAGCCGGACGGCGACGTCGTCTACGCCACGGCGCGGTCGGTCATGGTGCAGGTCGACAAGGCCACCGAACGACCCAGCCCGCTCGACGACTCGCTGCGCGAGCACCTGCTCTCGCTCACCGACGTCCCGATGACCCCATGACGCCGCTGCGGCTGGCCCGGGACGAGGCGGCCTTCCTCGCCGCCTTCCTCGCCCGCGTCGTGGGCTGGGACGACCGCGCCGCCGTGCGCGTCCAGGCGCGCGGCCGCGTGGTCGGCGTGTACGCGCCGAGCCCGCTGGACGCCCTCGCGTTCGTCGCGCTGCCGATCGTGGACCCGGTCGACGCCGACCTCGACGTCACCGTCTCCGCGGGACGCCTGCGCGACATCATCGGCGACGTCTCGCGCCTGTCCGACGTGAACGATGTCGCGCTGCCGGACGCGGTCACCGGTTCGTCGTCGCTCGCGGTGCTGCCTCCGCGCGACACGTGGTTGCAGGGGGAGCGGGGGATCGCCGGTGACATCGCCCCGCTCGTCGACGCGGCGGTAGAGAAGTTCCGTGCCAGCGTCCCGCGTCAGGGCTCGTTCCACGCAGAGCTGGTCGCCGAGGCGACGTGGGAAGCGCCCGGGTGGGGTGGCGTGCCGATGCGCGCCCTGCACGCTGCTCGACTTCTCGGCTTCCTCAACCACCCCGGTGCGCACGTCCAGACGTCGACCATCAACGGATGGAAGCGCCTCACGACTCCCGCGGGTCAGATCTTCGTCCGCAACGTCTCGGGACCGGTCAAGCTCAGCCTCGTCCCCCAGCGTTAGGGGATCGCCCGCGACGTGGCAGCCGCCGGTGCGCTGGTACGGTCGCGCGCGTGCAGCGACCACTCAACGTGCTGGTCGTGGTGCTCGGCTCCCTCGCGGTAGGCGTCGGTCTCTCCTTCGGGCAGGGCCTGTCGGTGGAGGGCATCGCCCCGCTGTTCAACTCCGCTCTCCCCGTCGTCACGCTCGCGGCCTTCGCGGCGCTCGCTGGTCGCGAGCTGTGGGCGTGCGTGGTCCTCGGAGGCGTTGCGGGGCCGTTGGCGATGGTCGGCTACTACGGTGCGTCGACCCTGCGCGGGTTGGGTGCGTCGAGCAGCTCGCTGCTCCTGTGGGTCACCGCCGGGGTGCTCGCCGGCTCTGTCATGGGCGCAGCAGTCTGGGCGATGCGGCAACCCGTCTCCGACGCGCCGGCGCCGTGGGTGCGGGGACTGGCCGTCGGGTTCTGGCCGGGCATCGCGATCGGCGAAGCGGCGCACGGACTCGTCCGGATCTCTGACACGACTCCCACGGCGTACTGGTGGGCTCAGGCTCTCCTCGGGGTCGTGGTCCTCGTCGCCCTCGCCTCGAGCCGCCTGCGGTCCGTGACGGCATGGCTGGTGGCCGTCGCCTCGGCGGTCACCGTCGCGGCAGCGTTGTTCGTCACCTACGGACTGCGCTGAGTCGCTGAACGCTGACCGCTGACGGACGTTGGACGTTGGACGGCTGGATAGCTCACCTGCTGTCCCCGATGTGCCCGCCCTTCATCGACCCTGTGGACGACACGCGGTGTGCCTCGCCTGTGGATGCATCGTGGACGATTCTCGTTCAGTGCCAACGGTTTCCGGCCCACGCCACTGTCAGAGGTGGTCTCTAGGGTGTCGGTATGTGCTCGATCACCGACCAGGCCCGCGGCCGCTCACGCGGGCCACGCCTGGCCACCCTGATCGGGCACGGACGCGACATCGCGACGGCGATCACCGCGGACCTGCTCGACCCGGACGCGAGCGCGGACCTGGCCGGTCTGCCGCTGGACGCGCTCAGCGCGCAGCTGCGGGACCTGCTCACCACGATCGACCAGACCCGCGCCGCGACCGCGGTGGTGACCGGCGTCGTGAACCAGGCGGTCGCTGGGCGTCAGCTGATCGAGGGCGTCTACGCCTCGACCACCCGGTTCCTGCAGGTCGAGGCCGGCCTGTCCGAGCAGTCCGCGAAGGCGTTGACCGCCCGCGCGCACGACCTCGCCGACGCCGCCCACGACGGCGACCCCCGGGTCCGTGACGCCTGGCTGGCCGGGGACCTCACCGACGACAAGGTCCGGGTCCTGACCGCGGGGGTGCGCGAGGCGGTCAAGCGGGAACCGGTCGCGCAACGACGCGAGTCCACCCGTGCCGCCCTGGACCTGCTGCTGCCCCACGCCGCGGCGTGGACGGTCGCGGACCTGCGCCGCGCGGTGGGGCGGATCCGGTTCGTGGTCGACCCCGACGGGGTCCGCCAGGCCGAGCTCGACGCCTACACCGAGCAGTCGTTGACCTGCGTGCCGGTGGGGCAGTTCGTGCGGCTGCAGGCCTGGCTCGACGCCGAGACCGCCGCCGCGGTGATGACCGTCCTGGACCAGCAGGTCTCCGCGTGGCGCCGCGACGGCGACCTCGCCGCCGAGGACCACCTCCCCGACGGCGTCGACCCCGACTCCGCCGAGGGACGACGCCTCGCACGCCAGCGCGATGCGCACCAGCGCGCCCTGGCCCTGGGCGAGGTGATGACCGGCTTGTTGGGTCGCGACGAGGTCGGCATGCACCACGGCACCCGACCCCACCTGGTCCTCACCGTCGACGCCCGCGACCTGGCCGCCGGCCTCGGCGGCGAGCTGTCGATGCCCGGACGTGACGAGCCCGTCCTGGTCTCCAGCGACACCGTCCGGCGGATCCTGTGCGACACCGGACTCACCCACGTCATCACCCAACCCGTCGGCTGCGACCAGCCCACCCACGCGGAGATCCCAGGCAGACCTGCCCGACCTGCTCCGCAGCCGCGCCGTCGAGGTGCTCTACGTCGGACGCGAGGAACGCACCGCACCGCTACGACTACGACGAGCGCTGGAGGCGCGGGACCGGCACTGCCAGGCACCGGGCTGCCGACGATCCCCGCGGCGCTGCAACGCCCACCACGTCCAGCACTGGGAACACGGCGGCGACACCACGATCGCGAACTGCCTGCTGCTCTGCGAACGACACCACCGGGCACTGCACGCCGACCAGCTCACGATCACCCGCGATCCGGGCAAGAGACCGACCGAGACCGGCTACTTCCGCGTCCACCCACCCGACCGACCACCCACGCCGTGACGAGCACCACCGACGTCACGGCTGGACCCCGACAGCTCACACCGCTCCGACAGCGGCGTCGCACCGCGACCCCGTACGCCTCGGCGCGTCCGCGCGAGGGCGGGACCATCGGTGCTCGTCGAGTCGGCTGATCGCTGCCTCCGAGATCCACTGGTCGGATGGGATGCGGCACTCCCGCCAACAGCACGGACGGGAGGCGCTGCCGTCCCGACTCGCGGGGACGGCGTCGAACGCTCAGTCCTGGGCGAGCGCCTCGAGGGCGGCGACCGCGGCGTCGAGCGCGCGGGCCTCGGTGGGGCTGAGCCGGGCCGCGCGGCGGGAGAGGGCGCGGACGCGGTCGCGTCGAACGCCGTCGAGCAGACGACGTCCCGACGGTGTGATCTCGAGCCACGCCGAACGACGGTCGGCCTCGTCGACGGTGCGAGCGACGTAGCCGTCGTCGTCGAGGACCGCCACGATGCGCGAGAGGGTCGCGGGGGTGATGCCCTCGTGACGGGCGAGGTCGCCGAGCCGGACGGGTCCGTGCTCGGCAACGGTGACGAGCGCCGACAGCGTGCTCGCACCCAACGGCAGTCGCACCTCGCGCCGCGTGCTGCGCGTGAGAGCCGCGAGCGCGCGGGCGAGGCGGTCGATGTCGATGTCGATCTCGTCATGGGCAGGCGCGACCCACGCCTCGCCGGCAAGCGCTGCACCCTCGGTCGGGGAGCGGCGAGCAGTCATGGCGTCACCCTCGGTTCCTCGGGGAAGCCGAGCGCGTGCGCCAGCGGCCCGACGGCGGGATCTGCGGGTCCGCCCTCGACGACGGCGTAGGTCTGCGGCTCCTCGCCCGTGCGCTCGCCGGCGTCGGGGTGGGACTGCTCGTCGTCGCGGCGAGTACCGGCGTACCAGGACGCGATCGCCGCCACCACCATCATGAGCGCCGCGATCGCGAAGACGAGGACGAGGCCCTGGTGGAACGGGTCGGAGATGAGCGACGGGAAGAAGTCGTGACCGGTGAGCGTGTCGACGTTGGCAGCGGGGAGCGTGCCGAGCAGCCCGGTCGGGCCGAGCAGTGCGGCGATCGGGTTGATCCCGAGGAACGCCGCGAACAGCGTGCCGACCGGCGGCAGCGCCGCGAGGTCGCTGGCGACGTGCGGTGGCACGCCCTGTGCGGCGAGACCGTGCGCCAGCGTGGCCGGCAGCGAGGAGGCGAGCCCGATCACCATGAGCGAGAAGAAGATCCCGATCGACAGGGCCGAGCCGGAGTTGAAGAACGTCATGCGCATGCCGGAGGCGACGCCGCGCTCCGCCGGAGGCACCGAGTTCATGATCACGGAGGCGTTCGGCGAGCTGAACATCCCCGAGCCGACGCCGTTGAGGAAGGTGAGGAGTGCGAACGCCGGGTAGGCGAAGTCGACAGGCAGCACCATGAGGCCGAGGAACGAGACGGCCGTGATGATCGCGCCGGACACCGCGAAGCGACGCGCGCCGTAGCGGTCGCTCAGGTAGCCCGACAGCGGTCCGGACACCAGGAACCCCACCGTGAGCGGCAGCAGGAAGACGCTGGCCCACAGCGGCGTGCTCTCGTAGGAGTACCCGCGTCGGGGCAGCCAGATCCCCTGGAGCCAGATGATGAGGACGAGCTGCAGCCCGCCGCGCGAGATCGAGGCCATCAACGCCGCGAGGTTGCCCAACGAGAACGCCCGGATCCCGAAGAGCGACAGGCGGAACATCGGGTCGTCGACCCGCGACTCGATCACGACGAAGAGCCCGAGCAGGACCACCCCTCCGATCAGGCACGCGAGCACCTGCGGACTCGCCCAGCCCATGGTCGCGCCGTCGTAGGGCTGCAGCCCGTACGTGACGCCCGTGAGCAGCAGGCACAGCCCGAGGGCGAACGTGACGTTGCCCGGCACGTCGAGCTTGCCCCGGTGCCGCGCGCCGACCTCGTGCAGCGAGAGGTAGGACCAGATCGCACCGACGACGCCGAACGGCACGCTGACCCAGAACACCGCGCGCCAGTGCCACTCGGAGAGCACCCCGCCGATCACCAGCCCGAGGAACGAGCCGGCGATGGCCGCGACCTGGTTGATGCCGAGCGCCGTACCCCGCTGGTGGACCGGGAAGGCGTCCGTGAGGATCGCCGTCGCGTTGGCCATGATCATCGCGGCGCCGACGGCCTGCACGCCTCGGAACCCGATGAGCCAGATCGCGCCCGCCTCGCCCTCCCAGGGGACGAGCGAGAGCGCGATCGAGGAGAGCGCGAAGACCAGGAATCCCAGGTTGTAGATGCGGACCCGACCCCGGATGTCGCCGAGGCGACCGAACGTCACCACGAGCGCGGCCGTGACCAGCAGGAACCCGAGCAGCATCCACAGCAGGTAGCTCACGTTGGCCGGGTCGAGCGGGTCGAGGCCGATCCCACGGAAGATCGCGGGGAGCGAGATGAGGACGATGGAGGAGTTGATCGTGGCCATCGTCAGGCCCAGCGTGGTGTTGGAGAGCGCGACCCACTTGTAGCGCGGATGGTCGCGGGCCAGCCGACCGCCGGGTGGTGCTGTCTCGGTCACCCGGACATGGTCCGCCAGTTAGTTCGCATATGCAAACTACTGCGCCATCGAGCGTCGACCCGTCGCCCGCGGGGTGCTGCCGTCGACTCGCGCACCACCAGATGCGCGGACAGCTGTGGCACTCTCGGCTTCGCACCGGCGATCCGGTCGAGCACGGCCCGCGCGGCCACGCGACCCTTGCCCTCGAGGTCCTGCTTGACCGTGGTCAGCGGTGGGACGGCGCGCGACGCCTCCTCGATGTCGTCGAAGCCCACGACGGAGAGGTCGGCCGGGACGGACAGACCCAGCTGCCGGGCCGCATCGAGGACGCCGAGCGCCAGGACGTCGGTGACGCAGAAGACCGCCGACGGTCGACGGGGTGCGGGGACGTCGAGGACGGCCCGGGCCACCCGTACGGCCTCGTCGTGCGTGTGGACCTGCGCGGTCTCCACGACGACGGACGTGTCGGCGATCGCCGCCACCGCGCGGGTGAATCCGTCCACGCGGTCGTCGATCCCGAAGCGCACCGGTACGTCACGGTGCTCGGTGTCTCCCGGCCTCCGCCCCAGGAGGTTGAGGATGCCGAAGCGGCGGTGGCCGAGGTGGAGCAGGTGCTCCGCCGCGAAGGCCGCGGCGCGCACGTTGTCGATGGCGATGAGCGGTACGCCGGGAAGTCGCGGATGGCCGACGGTCACCGTGGGCTGCTGCCGCTGCCGCACCGCGATCACGGCGTCGTCGGACTCGTCCATCGAGCAGATGACGAAGCCGTCGACGAGCGCGTTCCGGACGACCTCCTCGACGTCGTCCGCCTCCGCCGGCACCAGGAGCATCGACTGGCCTGCCGCCCCGAGCTCGGTGGCCAGGCCGCGCAGCAGCGACACGAGCCCGGGGTCGGTGAACGCGTAGGGGAGCCGCTCGGTGAGCAGGACGCCGATGGTTCCGGACGAACGCCGGCGCAGCGACCGCGCTGCCGGGTTCGGACCGGGGTAGCCCAGCGTGGCGGCCACAGCGAGCACGTGCTCGCGGGTGGCGGCGGAGAGCTGGTCGGGGCGGTTGTAGGCGTTGGACACCGTCATCCGCGAGACGCCGGCGGCCTCGGCGACGGTGTCGAGCGTCGGCCGTCCGTCTCCCATGGCACCTCCGAGTGCGGCGTCGCGTCTGGCGCGCTCCGCCGTCGTACTGTATCGTTCCAGTCTGTACTGATACAGAAGAGTGAAGGAACACCGTGGACGCCCACCTGCTCGCCCTGACCGTCGCCTATGCCGCTTCGGCCGCCGGTGCCGCCTCCGTGCTCCCGCAGATCGCGCGGACGCTCCGGAACCGGCACATGGGCGGTGTGGCACCCCTGTCCTACGCCGTCACCAGCGTGGCCTGCACGGTGTGGATGATCTACGGTCAGCGCGCCGAGGTCTGGCCGCAGATCCCCGGCAACGTCCTGCTGGTCACCGGGGCCGTCGCCATCATCCTGCTCGTGCCGCACCGGCTCAGCCCGACCACGCGCGCGCTGATGCTCGCCTCGGCCATGCTCGTGGCAGCGGTCGTCGCCGTCGAGGTCCCCGTGGCCGCGGCCGGCATGGTCGCGTTCGGCATCGGTCTGTTCTCGGCCTGGCCGCAGGTCATCACGACGCTCCGCGGGTCACGGACGGCGGCAGGCGTCTCGCTCGCCACGTTCAGCCTGCGCCTCGCGGCGGGGCTCGGCTGGCTGGCGTACGCCGTCCTCGCCCACGACGTGCCCGTTCTGCTCAGCGCCACGGTCATGGTGGCGACGACCGTCCTCGTCCTCGGCGTCGAGGCCCGCCGTCGCACCGTTCCGTCGGTCGTCCCGATGCCCGTGCTCGAGCCGGCGTGACGGACCGCGCGGTCAGAACGACGCGAGGTCCGGTGCCGGCTCCGGCGTGCGGACGCTGAGAGCGTCGCCCCGCGGGACGGCCAGCGACGCGAGCGCGGCGAGCAGGCACAGGACGCCCGCGACGATCCACGCGACGTCGTAGGACCCGGTCACCTCGCGCAGGTGGCCGGCGAACCAGGCGGAGATGCCCGCCCCGATCATGTGCGAGGCGAACACCCAGCCGAACACCACACCTGCGCGCTCGACTCCGAACGCCTCGCGGCACAGCGCCACCGTCGGCGGAACGGTCGCGACCCAGTCGAGACCGTAGAGCACCACGAAGAAGAACATCGGCGGAGCCACGGTGGGTGCCCAGAGGAGATGCACGACGAGGAGAGACACCCCGCGCAAGGCGTAGTAGACGCCGAGCAGGATGCGCGCGTCGTACCGGTCGGTGAGCCAGCCCGAGCCGATCGTGCCGACGAAGTCGAAGATGCCGATGAAGGCCAGCAGCGTCGCGGCCGTCGTCGGCGGCAGCCCGTGGTCGTGAGCGGCTGCGACGAAGTGCGTGCCGATGAGGCCGTTGGTCGACCAGCCGCACACGAAGAAGCCCGCTGCGAGAAGCCAGAACGCCTTGCTGCGAGAGGCTTCCCGAAGCCGCAGCAGGGCGATGCGTGCCGGCCCGATGCCCGCGTCGTCGAGCGGCTGCTCCGGGACCCAGCCGGCTGGAGCGCCGTACGGCAGCAGCCCCACGTCGGACGGCCGGTCGCGGAGCAGCACGAGCACGAACGGCACGAGCAGCAGCGCCATCCCGCACAGCAGCAGAGACGCCGTGCGCCACCCCGAGGTCGCGGTGATGCGGGCGATCAGCGGCAGGAACAGCAGGCTGCCGGTGGCGTACGCCGCGGAGAACATGCCGGTGACCAGGCCGCGTCGCGCGACGAACCAGCGGCCGGCCACGATCGCGCCGAACACGAGCGCGAGGCAGCCTGCGCCGAAGCCGACGAAGCCGCCCCAGAACAGCACGAGCTGCCACGGCATCGAGACGACGGTCGTCCCGGCCATGCCGACGGCGAGCAGCACCAGAGCCGCGGCGACGACGACCCGGAGGCCGAACTTCTCCATGAGCGCCGCGGCGAACGGGGCCACCACGCCGTAGAGCACCAGCTGCACGGTCACCGCGAGCGAGACGGTCTCGCGCGACCAGCCGAGATCGTCGGACACCGGGACGAGGAAGACGCCGGAGCTCGAGCGGAACGCGGCCGCGGCGACGAGCGTCGCGAACGTGATTCCCGCGACGACCCAGGCCCGGTGCCGCCAGGTCACGACAGAGCGACCCAGAGGCAGGTCTCGGGCGGCACGACGAGCGCCCCGGCGCCGTCGCGCGTGACCTCGCGGGTGGACACCAGCACCTCGCCGGGCACGTCCACCGCGCGGTCGCCGTCGCCGACGTTGAGCACCAGGAGCACGGGGGCGGCGCCCGGCCGTTCGACCGCCACGACGTCGGAGTGCCCCGACTCGCGCCACACGAGCTCGCCGTCACCGAGCACCGGGCTCTCCCGTCGGATGCGCAGCGCCCGCTGATAGAGGTGCCAGGTCGAGTCCGGGTCGGCCTGCTGCGCCTCGACCGTGAGCGACGCCCAGTCGTCGGGCTGCGGCAGCCACGGCTCGCCGGTGCTGAAGCCGTACGGCGCAGCGCTTCCCGACCACGGCAGCGGCACGCGGCAGCCGTCGCGTCCCTTGGCGATGCCCTGGGTGCGGAAGAAGGTCGGATCCTGGCGCACCGAGTCGGGCAGGTCGAGCACCTCGGGCAGACCGAGCTCCTCGCCCTGGTAGAGGTAGGCGGACCCCGGAAGCCCGAGCGTGAGCAGCGACAGTGCGAGCGCGCGACGACGTCCGGCCTCGATGTCGAGCGACTCGTCCGGGTTCCACGGCGCGAAGCGCGTGACGGGGCGCCACACGTCGTGGTTGGACAGCACCCACGTGGGCGGCGCGCCGACGGCCGCCGACGTGAGCAGCGACGTCCCGATGAGCTCGGCGATGCGCTCCGCGCCCCACCAGGTCTTGAGGAAGTGGAAGTTGAAGGTGGTGTGCAGCTCGTCGGGTCGGGTGTAGGCCGCCTGCGACTCGGTGGTCTGCACCCAGGCCTCACCCACGTAGACGCGCGGCGGGTCGTACGAGTCGGCGACGCGGCGCCACTCGCGCCAGATCTCGTGCACGCGCGGCTGGTCCCACGCGGGACCCTCCTCGCTGCCCGCGAGCACCCGGGTCGGGTCGACGTCGGGACCGTCGGGGTAGCCCGCCGCCTTGATGAGCGAGTGCGCGACGTCGATGCGGAAGCCGTCGACGCCGATGTCGAACCAGAAGCGAAGGGTTCGCACGAAGTCCGCGTGGACCTCCGGGTTCTCCCAGTTGACGTCGGGCTGGGAGGAGTCGAAGAGGTGGAGGTACCACCAGCCGTCGTGGTCCGGGACCGGTGTCCACGTGGGACCGCCGAACGGGCTCGTCCAGTTGTTCGGTGGCAGCTCGCCGTCGGTGCCGCGGCCGCGCAGGGCATGGAACCGCGACCACTCCGGCGAGCCGGGCGCGGTGCGCAGCGCCGCCTTGAACCACTCGTGCTCCCACGAGAAGTGGTTGGGGACCACGTCGATGAAGACGCGCAGACCGAGTGCGTGCGCGTCTGTCGACGATGCCGCGCAGGTCGTCGACGGTTCCGAGCCGGGTGTCGACGTCGCGCGGGTCGGCGACGTCGTAGCCGCCGTCGAGCAGCGGCGACGGGTAGAACGGCGAGAGCCAGATGGCGTCGACGCCGAGGTCACGCAGGTAGGGCAGGCGGGAGCGGATGCCGGGCAGGTCGCCGAGCCCGTCGCCGTCGCTGTCGGCGAAGGACCGCGGGTAGATCTGGTAGACGACGGCGTCACGCCACCAGTCGCGCTCGCCGCGAGGAGGGAGTCCGGCGTTGCCCTCGCGTGCGGGCAGGCCCTCGGCCCTCACTGGGCCTCCCCGACCTGCAGGTCCGGGTGCGGCTGCTCCGGCGTCGAGTTCACCATCGCGATGGCGGCCCCCACCAGGTAGCGCCACAGCTCCTGCTCCCACGACGGGTCGAGGTCGAACTCGGCCATGGTGGCGTCCAGGGCAGCGCGCATGTGGTCGAGCCAGTGGTCGCGCGCGTCGTCGTCGATGGGGAACGGGGCGTGCCGCATCCGCAGCCGGGGGTGACCGCGCTCGTCGGAGTACGTGGTCGGGCCACCCCAGTACTGGGTGAGGAACAGGCGGAACCGGCGTTCGGCCGGCCCGAGGTCACCCTCCGGGTACATCGGGCGCAGCACCGGGTCGGTCGCGACGCCGGCGTAGAACCGGTGCACGAGCGTCGTGAAGAACGCCTCGCCGCCCATGTGGTCGAAGGGCGTCGTCTCCTGCTCCATGACCGACATTGTGCCGTCCGGGGTGACCGGCTCCGCGCAGGTGGTGCGCCAGATGCCGGTCGGGTCCCGGTCCGGTGCCCGTCCGGTGCCGGTCAGGCGTCGAGAGCAGGCGCCGGCTGCGGGTCGAGGGCCTCGGCGTTGGACCGGATGTTGCGCAGCATCGAGCCGAAGATGATGCCGTGGAAGGGCTCCATGCTCTTCCAGTACAGATGCCCGCTGAGGCCCTTGGGGTGGAACACCGCGCGCTGGGTGTAGACGGTCACGGGACGGCGCCCGGCCGCGACCGAGATGCGCAGCTCGAGCCAGGCCAGCCCCGGCACCTGGAACTCCCCGCGCAGCCGCAGGAGGTTGCCCGGAATGCGCTCCTCGACGCGCCAGAAGTCCAGCGGGTCACCGATGCGCAGGGTGTCGGGGTTGCGGCGCCCGCGCGCGAGGCCGACGCCGCCGGAGAACCGGTCCATCCAGCCGCGCACCTCCCACGCGGCGGGGAACGAGTAGTAGCCACGGTCTCCGCCCAACCCTTCGATCACGCGCCACAGCGAGTCGGGAGAGGCGTGCACGACCGTCGACCGCTCCTCGACGTAGAGCGACCCGCCCGCCCAGTCCGGGTCGGAGGGCAGCGGCTCGCTGGGGACCCCGGGCAGGCTCGAGCTCGACCACGCCGTGCGGACGTCGGCCTCGCGGATCCTGGTGAGCGCGAGGTCGACGGCGCGCTCGTACGTGACGAGGCCGCCGGGCGGGTCCGGGATCAGATCCGCGATGTCGTGCTCGCGGCACACCGACTTCATCGTGAGGCTGTCGACGAGCGGCTTCGCCACCGCCTTCGGCACCGGCGTGATGAGGCCGACCCAGTTGCTCGAGAGCCTCGGCGTGAGCAGGGGCATCCGCAGCACGAGCCGCTTCTTGAGTCCGGCGACCCGCGCGTAGCCGTGCATCATCTCCTCGTACGAGATGACGTCGGGACCGCCGATCTCGAACGGCCGGTTGATGTCGCCGGGCAGGTCCGCGCAGCGCACGAGGTAGTAGAGGACGTCACGGATCGCCATGGGCTGCGTCGGCGTACGGACCCACGACGGCGTGACCATCACCGGCAGCCGCTCGGTGAGGTAGCGCAGCATCTCGAAGGACGCCGAGCCGCTGCCGATGATGACGGCCGCGCGCAGCTCGATGGTCGGGACGTCGCCCAGCCGGAAGATCTCGCTGACCTCGGCCCGGCTGCGGAAGTGCTCGGACAGCTCGTCGACGGGCAGGTCGGGCAGCAGCGCGCCGACGTAGACGATGCGACCGACGTGCTCGTCGCGTGCTGCGGCCGCGAACGTGCGGGCGACGCGCCGCTCGACCTCCTCGAAGCCCTCGCCGCTCATGAGCGAGTGCAGCAGGTAGTAGGCGACGTCCATGCCCTGGAGAGCCTCGTGCGCGACCTCGGGATCGCCTGCGTCGCCCGCGATCACCTCGACCCGGTCGACCCAGGTGCGGTCGGAGAGCCGCTCGGGATGGCGCGCGAGCACGCGCACCTCGTGGCCGGCGGCGAGCAGCTCGGGCACGAGGCGACCGCCGATGTAGCCGGTGACACCCGTGACGAGGCAGCGCATGCGCCCATCCTGTCCGGTGTCGCACCGGCACGCACCCGAGGGCCGCCACCGGCCGCCGGGCGACCGGTCAGGTCTTGGCGGGCGGGGTCGCGGAGCCGGGCTGCTGGGGCGAGCCCGGGAGGCTCTGGCGCTGGAGGATCGGAACGCGCACGCCGGCGTCGTCGAAGGCGAGCTTGAGCTGCTCGCGGATGGCACGGGCAGCGACCATCTGCTTGTCCGGCGCGGCCTTGGCCATCACCCGGACGAACACGGCGTCGCCGCTGACGCTCTCGACGCCGGCATAGGTCGGGGTGCCGAAGAGGATCCCGTCGTACTGGAGGTCGTCGTCCATCTTCGCGCCGACCTGCTCGACGATGCGGCGCACCCGGTCGAGGTCCTCGTTGTAGGCGACGGGCACGTCCACGACCGCGCTCGTCCAGCCCTGCGAGCGGTTGCCGACGCGCAGGATCTCGCCGTTGCGCACGTACCAGACGATGCCGGACATGTCGCGCACTCGCGTGACGCGCAGCGTCACCTCCTCGACCGTGCCGGTCGCCGGGCCGAGGTCGACGAAGTCGCCCACCCCGAACTGGTCCTCGAGCACGAGGAAGATGCCGGAGAGGAAGTCCTTGACGAGGGTCTGCGCACCGAAGCCGAGAGCGACGCCGATGACGCCGGCGCTCGCGATGAGCGGGGCGAGGTTGACGCCGATCTGCGCGAGGATGATCAGCGAGGCGAGGCTCACGATCGTCACGGTCGTGATGCTGCGCAGCAGCTGCGAGATCGCCTCGAACCGCTGCTCGCGGCGCTGCGACATGAGCACCGCGGTGAGCTCCTGCGTGTGCTCGGCCGCACGAACCTGGCCGGGGCGCTCCTGGGTGAGCACCTTGTTCTTCGCGTTCTCGGTGACCTTCTTGATCAGGCGGATGAGGATCCACCAGATCACGAACGAGATGAGGATCGTGAACACGATGATGATCGCGTTCTTGGTCATCCAGTCGCCGATGACGGTCCAGGCGTTGCTGGTCGCCGCCAGGCCGGCCGATCCGGCGAGCGCGACGACGACGGGCACGACCACAGCCTAGGGCAGGACGAGTCCGGTCCAACGCGCCACGAAGGCGAGCATGTCGGCCGACTCGTCGACCGACTTCGACAGCTTGCGCGCCCCGTGGCCGACGTCGCCGTCGCTGCGCAGCAGGATCGGTCGGGTGCCCGCGCTCGCGTGCTGGAGCGCGGCGCACAGCTTGCGCCCGTGCATCGGGTCGGTGCGGGTGTCGTTGTCGAAGACCATGAACATCGTCGCGGGGTAGTCGGCGCCCACGCGCACGTTGTGGTACGGCGAGTAGTCGAGCAGCCAGGCGAGCTCGGCGGGCACGTCCGGGTCGCCGTACTCGACGGTCCACGAGCGGCCGAGCTGCGAGGTGACGTAGCGGACCATGTCGAGCAGCGGGGCGGCGCAGACGACGGTGCCGTAGAGGTCCGGTCGCTGGGTGAGTGCGGCGCCGACGAGCAGGCCGCCGTTGCTGCCGCCGTTGATCGCGAGCTGGTCGCGCGTGGTCCAGCCCTGCGCCGTGAGCCACTCGGCTGCGGCGTGGAAGTCGTCGAACACGTTCTGCTTGGCGCCGAGCATCCCGTCACGGTGCCACTGCTCGCCCTCCTCGCCGCCGCCGCGGATGCAGGCCACGGCGTAGACGCCGCCCGCCTCGACCCACGCGAGCGCCACGGCGGAGAAGCCCGGGTTCATCGAGATGCCGAAACCGCCGTAGCCGTAAAGGATCGTGGGCCGCGGGCGGTCGGGCTCGGCCCCGTTCGACAGCAGGAACATCCGTACCTCGGTGCCGTCGGCGGACGTGTACGTGACCTGCTGGGAGTGGACGTCGGGTACGTCGACGGTCCCTGGCGGCGCGGCGTAGAGCGAGACCTCGCCGGTGCGGGCGTCGTAGGAGTAGACGTGCACCTGCGTGGTGTAGTCGGTGTAGACGAACCACATGACCGGACCGCCCTCGGGCCGTTCGGCCAGCCCGCCGAGGGTGCCGACGCCGGGCAGCGGGAGGACGCCCGTGCGCTCGCCGGTGGCGAGGTCGTGCAGCGAGATCTCGCCGACGCCGTGACGGGTCCACGATGCGGCGAGGACGGGTGCCGCGAGCTCGTCGCCGTCGAGGATCGCGACGTCCTCGAGGACCGCCTCGTCGTCCTCGGGGACGAGCTCGACCCAGTGGTCGAAGGCCGGGGTCTCGGGGTCGACGACCAGAAGGCGGCCGCGCGGCGCGTCGCGATCGGTGTGCACGTAGGCGCGGCCGTCGCGGCCGATGTGCATCCCGACCTGGGCGTCGACGCCGACCTGCACGGGCACGAACGCGGGTGCCTCGAGCGGCGAGGTCGTGAGGTCGGCGAGCCAGAGGTCGTTGCGCGGCTCGGTGCCCTCCTGGCTCGACATCTGCAGCCAGCGGCCGTCCATGCTCACCGAGACGCCGAAGTAGCTCGTCACCGGCTGGCCCGCACCGAAGATCTCGACGTCGTCCACGGGGTCGGCGCCGAGCCGGTGCAGGTAGACGCGACGGTGGAACTGGGCCTCGTCGGCCGGCACGAGCGACGGGTCGAGGCGTCGCACGTAGTAGTAGGCCGCCGCGCCGGGCAGCCAGGCGACGGGGGAGTAGCGCGCGCGATCGATGGGGCCGTCGACGATCTCTCCTGTGGTGACGTCCATGACGCGGAGCACGGACTCCTCCGTGCCGCCCTCGGAGAGCTGGTAGGCGAGCAGGTGGCCCTCCTTGCTCGGCTGCCAGGTGTCGAGGGTGGTCCGGCCCTCCGGGTCGATCTGCATCGGGTCGAGCAGGACGCGCTCGGTGCCGTCGGGGTCGATCGTCCAGAGCACCGCGAACTGCTGGTCGCCCCCGCGTCGCATGAAGAAGACGCGTTCGCCGCGGAAGCTCGGGACGCCGATCCCGCCCGCCGACACGAGCTCGGCGACGCGGGTGCGCCAGTGCTCGGTCGTCGTCCACGCCGCGCGCTCGTCGGCCGTGAGGTCGTGCTGAGCGGCCGTCCACTCCTCGCGGTAGCGGGTCCACTCGCCGGGCTCGTCGGCGTCGCCCTGCGGCGTCTCGAGCCAGCGGTAGGGATCGGGGACGAGCACACCGGAGTAGTCGTCGGCGAGATCGAGGCGCGGAGCGTCAGGGTAGGTCGGCACCCGAACACCCTAGGAGAAGCAGACCCGACGTCCGGTCAGAGGTAGCCGCGGCGGCGCATGAGGGTGAGCGACACGTATCCGTACACCGCCGGGACGACGTACGTCGCGAGCCGGTAGACGATCGCCGTCGACATCGCGACGGCCTGCGGGATGCCGATCGCGATCAGGCCCGCCGTGAGCGCCGCCTCCATGACGCCGACGTTGCCGGGTATGGGCATCAGCCCGGCGAACAGCGCCACGAGGGTGTTGACGAGGATCAGCGAGGCGAAGCTCGCGGAGTATCCGAACGCGTTGAGCGAGCAGCCGAGCACCAAGGCGGCGACGACGTTCCACATCAGGCTGCCGAAGCCGAGGCGCGCGAGCTTGCGCGGCGACCGCAGCACGCGCAGGGAGTCGCGACCCTCCGAGGTGCGGTCGTGGACGTACTTGCGCACCCTCGGCACGAAGCGGATCACCAGCACGGCGCCCGCGAGCAGGACGAGGAACACGAGACCGACGGTGACCCAGTTGATGTTGGCGAGCGTCGACCCGATGCCCGTTCCGGTGGTGGTCGCCGGCGTGATGGTCACCAGCCCCGTGAAGAGCGTGAGCACGACGACCAGCGCCTGGACGAGGAAGCCGGTCAGCGCGTCGAGGAGGCTGATGGTGACCGCAGCGGTCGGGTTGGACCCGACGAGCTGCAGGAACCTGATCGTGAGGCCGACCTTGGCCGCCGACGCGGGCACCGCGAGACCGACGAAGGCCACCGACGTCTCGAGACCCAGCACCGGCACGTAGGGCAGCGGGTCGACGTTGGCGCCCTGCACGGCGAACGCCTGCCCGACGTAGATGAACACTGCGGTGAGCACGGCCGCGCCGACCCACCACCAGTTCGCACCCTGGAACTCCGCGATCAGCGTGTCGAGGCCGATGCCCGCGACGGCGGCGATGAGGACGTACGCGACGACGACGACCACGAGCAGCATGACGATCGACGAGAGCGTGACGCGACGCAGCTTCTCCAGCGGCGGTGCCTCGACGCCGGTCCCCGCTGCGATCGCCTCGCGCAGGGCGCCGATCTTCCAGGTCGTGGCCTTGATCTCGCGTCGCGTGTCGGCGTCGAAGGCAGCCGGCTGCAGGTAGGGCATCGTCGCGACGAGCGCGTCGTCGCCGACGGCAGTCCGGGCGATGCGCACCGCGTCGTCGATGCCGAGCCGGAGCGCGCTCACCACGAGCAGGTGCGCCCGGTCCGCGGACTGCTCGGTGGCGGTCGCGCCCTGCGCGGCGGAGGCGAGGTCGGTCAGCCGCACGACGCCGTCGGCGTCGAGGGTCAGCGACCGTGATCGCAGGTCGCCGTGCGAGAGACCCGCTGCGTGCAGCTGCCGCAGCGCTGCCCACGCGTCGTCGGCCTGCGCCGCACCGAAGGCACCCGGCGCCGCGTCGGGCAGCGGTGCCCCGTCGGCGCGCCGCACGAGCATCGCGTCGCGGCCCCAGACCGTGCCGGCCGCGAGCACCGGCTCGACGGGGACCCCGTCCCGTTCGGCGACCACGGTGAGGAACGCCTCGTGCTCGGCCCGCTGCTGGCGGCCCACGGACGACGCGGCCGTCTGCCGGTACCAGAGCCGCTGCCAGACGCTCGCGAGCAGGGACGCCTCCCACGCGTCGCGGCCGTACACCCGCACGAGCAGCGGACGACCGTCGGTCGCAGCGCCACGAGCGACGACCGACGTGTGCCCGGGCTCCTCGACATAGCGGAGGTCGGAGGCCTCGACGGAGAGATCGAGCAGCTGTGCGTGCAGCTGCTCGAGAGGCACGTGACCGCCGGGCGAGCCGGCGACGAGGTGCACCGCAGCAGCGACGGTGACGCCGAGGACGAGGCCGGCGACGACGCCCGAGCACGGTGTCGATGGCGAGCAGCAGGGCGCCGAGGCCACCCAGCAGGACGATCCACGTACCCACCCGCCGAGGCGGTCTCGCGAGGTGCGGTGCCGACACGGCCACGACCGCGGCCAGCACGGTGAACCTGATCGCCGGGAACACGGTGGTGCTGTCGTGCGACACCAGGGCCGCCCACACCTGGCTCCACGACGAGCCCTCGAGCACCGCGAGCAGCCCGCCGAGACCGAGGGCGAGCACGACCGCGCCGAGCTGTTCGAGGACGAGCACCCGGCGGTGGCGCGTCACGAGGGCCGCCAGCACCAGCACCAGCGCCCAGAGAAGTGCTGCGGCGTACGCCGTCTCCCACAGCCAGGTGAGCAGCCCGGGGAAGGTCGCGATCGCCTTGGCGACCTTGGCGTCGACGTCGGTGGGTCCCGGCGCGGCGATCGTGAGCAGGGCGAGGACGGCGAGGCCTGCGACCGCGACACCCACGTCCGTGGGGCGTCGCTCGCGCGGCGCGTCGGCCGCTGACGACCAGAAGGCCATCCCGCTGCGCCACACGGCCAGGCGCGACCGCGCAGGCGCACCCTCGGTGCTCTGGTCCATGTCCGCCCCTCTGCGGCCCTCGTCGTGCGTCGGCCGCCCCGCACGCTACTGCCTCGAAGGCCGGTCACGGTGGGACGCGGCCCGCCGCGTCCTACGGTGGTCATGGTCCTACGAGGGAGCGGACATGGCAGAGCTGCACGACCTCACCGCGCTGGAGCAGGCAGCGGCGATCCGTCGTGGCGAGATCAGTGCGAGTGGTCTCGTCGAGCACTACATCGGTCGCGCCGTCGCGCTGGACGCGGAGGTCGGCGCGTACATCACGCGCACCGACGACCTCGCTCGCGGTTCGGCGGCCGCGATCGACGAGCGCCTCGCGAGCCACGGACCGGACGTCCTCCGCAGCGCGCTCGCTGGCGCCGTGGTGCCTGCGAAGGACCTCAACCTCGTCGCGGGCGTGCGCTTCACGGCGGGCTCGGCCGTCGTCGACCTCGTCGCGCCGATCGACGACAACGTCGTGACCCGCATGCGCGAGGGCGACCTGGTCATCAGCGGGAAGACGAACACGCCCGAGTTCGGCCTGCCGTGCTACACCGAGCCCGATGTGGCTCCACCCGCGCGCACGCCGTGGGACCTGGCCCGAAGCGCTGGTGGTTCCAGCGGAGGGGCGGCCGCCGCAGTCGCCGCTGGAATCGCTTCTGCCGCACAGGGTTCCGACGGCGGAGGTTCGATCCGCATCCCGGCGAGCGTGACCGGCCTGGTTGGCCTCAAGCCGTCACGGGGGCGGATCAGCAACGGTCCGATGGCGGACGGGGTCGGCGAGCTGGGGCACCAGGGCGTGCTCGCACGCACGGTCGCTGACGCCGCAGCCCTGCTCGACGTGCTGTCGCCGCCGTTCCTCGGCGACCCGTTCGCGGCCCAGCGTGACGAGAGCGACGTCGGCACCTTCTTGGACGCGACGGCGCGCGATCCACGACCGTTGCGCGTCGGTCGCTACTGCGTCCCCGTCATCGCCGAGGTCGACGTCGATCCGCACTGCCTCGCGGCGTACGAGGTCGTGAGCCGGCTCATCGCGTCGCTCGGGCACGACGTCGAGGACGTGGCACCGCCGTTCGCGCCGATCGAGGTGTCGGCGTTCGAGGCGGTGTGGTCGGTCGGTGCGGCGTCGGTCCCCGTCCCGCCCGACCGCGAGCACGAGCTGCGCCCACTGACGCGCTGGCTGCGCCAGCGGGGTCGCGGGGTGAGCGGAGTCGAGCTGGCCGGCGCCGTCTCGGCGATGCGAGCACTCGCCCGACGCACGATCGCGTCGACCGGGGACTACGACGTCGTCCTCACGCCGACGCTCGCCGAGCTGCCCGCGCTCGTCGGCGGACTGCGCGACGACGCCGATCCCGCCGCCGACTTCGAGGCGCAGAAGCGGTTCACCCCGTTCACGTCGCCCTACAACATCTCCGGGCAGCCGGCCGTGTCGGTGCCGCTGCACTGGGCGGACCTCGACGGGACCACCCTGCCGGTCGGGATCCAGCTCGTCGGTCGTCCGGGGGGCGAGCGCACCCTCCTGGCGCTCGCCGCCGCCCTGGAGCGTGCCGCGCCGTGGGCGCACCGGCGCCCACCGGTCTGGTGAAGGCCTGAGAGCGTTTACATTCGTAGCGTCCCCACCCCTGGCACCCACCGGGGCAACCCGCCAGGATGAGGCCCGTGAACCACGATCTGCTCGCCCTCGCGGCCGCGCACGGTGTCGCCACGGAGTTCTGGGACCAGGCCGGCCTGCACCACGAGGTGGGGGAGCCCACGGTGGTGGCCGTGCTCGCCGCCCTCGGCGTCGACGCCACGACCCCGGCCTCCATCGCCGCCGCGCTGGCCGAGCGCCGGATGCGCGACTGGCGCAGGACGATGCCGCCCGTGTTCGTGGTGCGGGAGGGCGACCCGGCGGGTGCTGGCTGCACCTCACCCACGGAGACTCGGCGCGGATGTGGATCGAGCTCGAGGACGGCGGCTCACGCTCGGACGTCGTCCAGGTCGAGCACTGGGTCGAGCCGGTCCAGGTCGACGACCGGCTCGTCGGCGAGGCCACGTTCGCCATCCCCGTCGACCTCCCCACCGGCTGGCACCGTTTGCATGCCGAGACCAGTGCGCCCGACGGCAGCACCACCGTCGCCTCGACCACGCTCGTGGTCACGCCGCGGTCGCTCGCTCTGCCCGAGGGTCTCCGTGCCCGCCGCGGCTGGGGCTTCGCGACCCAGCTCTACTCGATGCGCTCGAGCCGCTCGTGGGGCCTCGGCGACGTCGCCGACCTCAGCGACCTGGTCTCGTGGTCGGGTCGCGAGCTCGGCGCCGACTTCGTCCTGGTCAACCCGCTCCACGCGGCGTCACCGGTGCCGCCCATGGCGCCCTCGCCCTACCTCCCCGTCACGCGGCGCTTCGCCAACCCGATCTACCTCCGCGTCGAGGCGATCCCGGAGACGGCCTACCTGTCCGCGACCGAGCGCGAGCAGGTCGCCGTGCTCGCGCGCACGGTGCAGCCGGCCAACACGTCGTCGGCCCTGCTCGAGAGGGATCCGATCTGGATGGCCAAGCGGGTCGCGCTCGAGCTCGTGCACGCCGTGGCGCGCACCCCGGGACGTCAGGCGGCCTACGACGACTACCTCGCCCGTGAGGGTGCCGGCCTCGACGACTTCGCGCTGTGGTGCGCCCTGTCCGACCAGTACGGCGAGCCCGCACGGTGGCCGGTCGAGCTCGACGACCCGCACGGCCCGGCGGCCGCCCAGGCGCGCGAGACCCTCGCGACGGGCGTGGAGTTCCACCGCTGGTGCCAGTGGGTTCTCGACGAGCAGCTCGCGTCGGCGCAGCAGGCGGCGCACGACGCCGGCATGGCCATCGGTGTCATGCACGACCTCGCCGTGGGGGTGCACCCCGAGGGCGCCGATGCGTGGGCCCTGCGCGACGTCCTCGCGAAGGACGTCGCGGTGGGTGCGCCGCCGGACATGTACAACCAGATGGGCCAGGACTGGTCGCAGCCGCCGTGGCGCCCGGATGCCTTGGCGGATCAGGCGTTCATCCCCTATCGGGACATGCTGCGCACCGTGCTGCGTCACGCCGGCGGGATCCGGGTCGACCACGTGCTCGGGCTGTTCCGGCTCTGGTGGATCCCGCGCGGCATGCCCGCCAACGAGGGCACCTACGTCCGCTACGACCACGACGCGCTCGTCGGCATCCTCGCGCTCGAGGCGCAGCGCGCCGGTGCGGTCGTGATCGGCGAGGACCTCGGCACCGTCGAGGCATGGGTGCAGGACACGCTGCGCGACCGCGGGATCCTCGGCACGTCGATCCTCTGGTTCGAGAAGGACGTCGACGACGAGCCGCTCGCGCCCGAGCGGTGGCGCGAGCTGACGCTCGCCAGCGTCACGACCCACGACCTGCCGCCCACCGCCGGCTTCCTCGCCGGCGAGCACGTGCGGCTGCGTGACGAGCTCGGGCTGCTCGCGACGTCGTACGACGAGGAGCTCGCCGCCCACGAGGTCGACCTCGCTGCCTGGCACCGGGCGCTGCGCGAGCGTGGCCTGCTGCGCGAGGACCCGTCCGAGGCCGACGTCGTCGAGGCCCTGCACCGCTATCTGGCCCAGACCCCGTCGCGGCTGCTGGCCATCTCGCTGGCCGACGCCGTCGGGGACCGGCGCGCCCAGAACCAGCCCGGCACCGACCAGGAGTACCCCAACTGGCGCGTCCCGCTCTGCGACGGCCGCGGGGCTGCCGTCCTGCTCGACGACCTGCCGCGCGTCGAGTTCCTGCGCCGGCTCGTGGCCGCGATCTCCCGGTGAGCGCCGAGCCTTCGGTGGTGCGCAACGAGGTTCGCCGCATGTGTCGCGCCGCGCAGCCGGATCCGTACGCAGCAGCCGGTCGACGCCCGGCCAGGCCCTAGGATCACGAGCATGACGACGCGCCTCCGCGCTGCCCTCGCCGCGCTCCTCGCTCTCGCAGCCTCTGTGGGCATCGCCGGTCCGGCGTTCGCGACCGACGCGCCGACCGATCCTTCGGTCATGGACCAGTCGCCCACCGTCATGTCCACGGGACAGGCGGTGCTCGTCTTCGTCGGCATCCCGCTGCTCGTCGTGGGTCTCGTCTGGCTCATCGTGTCCGCCCCTGGCTGGACCCGCAGCGGGCGCTCGAGCGACGCCGACGCCTGGACCGGCGACCCCCTGGTGATCGACGCGCCGTCCGGGGCGGAGTCTGCCTCCGCGCTCACGAGTGCGGAAGGCGCGGTCGACGAGGCGAGCGGTGGTACGAGTGCCCGCTGGTGACGCCGTGAGCGACGGTCACCGGGCGGAGCTCGCCCGGGCGGTCGAGGCTGCCGATCGCGCGACCGGGCTGCGGTTCCGCGTCGTCGTGGGGGACCTCGACGGGGATGCCTCGATCCTCACGTCCGGCGATCCTGTGGGTGTCCTGGTCGCCGTCGACCCGGTGAGCCGTCGCCTCGAGATCGTGACCGGCGCACGGGCGGCCGAGCAGATCTCCGACCGCGTGTGCGGGCTCGCGTCCCTCGCCATGACCTCGTCGTTCGCCGCGGGTGACCTCGTCGGCGGCCTGCGCAACGGGCTGCAGATGCTGACCGACCACGGTCGGCACCACCGGACACCGCACCTCGACACGCTCTGACGTCACCGGTGCGCGGCGCGAGCGCGCCGGGTCAGGCGTCGCGCGCCTGGCAGCGCAGCGAGCGCTCCACGCCGTCGCGACCCTCACGGACCAGACGACGGGCACCTGACGGAACGTCGTCGCGCGCGAGGAAGCGGTCGGTGATCTCGAGGGTTCCCGGCTCGATGAGCTGCGAGGGGTAGAGGCCGGCGACGATCGTCTGCGCGGTCTCGTTCGTCCGGGTCTCCCACACGTGCGGGATGGCGGCGAAGTAGCGGTCGAGGAAGCCGCGCATCAGCTCGCGCTGGTCGGGGTGCACGAAGCCCGCCACGGTCGCCACGAGCATCGCGTTGGGCAGGTCGTCCGTCTCGACCGCGGCGTCGAACGCGATCTCCTTGGCCTCGAGCGTGGGGACGAGCGACTGCGCCGTCGCCGCCTGGCGTCGACCCGTGGCGGTGTCGTCACGCGACAGCTCCGCGTCGATCTCGGCAGGCTCGGCCGCACCCTGGGCGATGAGGCGCTGCAGCAGGGTCCAGCGCATGTCCGTGTCGATGACCAGTCCGTCCGGTGCGTCGCCGTCGAGCCATCGGCGAACGACGCCGGTCTGCTCGGGCGTGCGCGCGGTGGCCGCGAACGCCCGGGCGAGGGCCAGCTGACGGTCGCTGCGCGGCTCGGCGTGGACGATGAGGTCCAGCAGCAGCGCGGCCCACCGGTCGCGGTAGGCCTCGCGCTTGCCGATCCCCGAGAACTGCTCGATCGCTGCCTTGGTCTGGCTCAGGAGCGTCGTGATGACGCTGATGTCGGTCTCGCTCGGCAGGCCGGACTCCACGAGCGAGAGGAACTCGCTCATCGCCATCTCGGCGTCGCGCAGCATGTCCCACGCCGCCGCCCAGACCAGGGCGCGCGGCAGCGGGGCGCGCAGCTCGTGGATCGCCTCGACGGCCGTGCGCAGCGAGGACTCGTCGAGCCGGATCTTGGCGAACGTCAGGTCGTCGTCGTTGAGGAGCAGGAGCGCCGGCTGCGCCACACCCGCGAGCTCGGGGATCTCGGTGCGGGCGCCGACGACGTCGACCTCGAGTCGCCGCACGCGCTCGAGACCCGACGCCGTGCGCTCGTAGAGGCCGATCGCGATGCGGTGCGGGCGCAGGATCGCGGGCACGCCGGGCGGTGACGTGGGCGGACTCTGCTCGACGGTGACGGACCGGTAGGTGCCGTCGGCGTCGACCTCGACCACGGGTCGCAGCAGGGTCACGCCCGAGGTCTCGAGCCACGCGTGCGACCACTCGGAGAGGTCGCGACCGCTGGAGCGCTCGAGCTCCGCGAGCAGGTCGCCGAGCCGGGTGTTGCCCCACGCGTGCTTGTCGAAGTAGGCCGTGAGACCGGCCATGAACTCCTTCTCGCCGACCCAGGCCACGAGCTGACGCAGCGACGACGCACCCTGCGCGTAGGTGATGCCGTCGAAGTTCACCTCGACGGACTCGAGGTCGACCATGTCGGCGGCGATCGGGTGGGTCGACGACAGCTGCGCCTGCCGGTAGGCCCAGCCCTTGCGCTGGATGAGGAACGACGTCCATGAGTCGACGTAGCGCGTGGCCTCGGCGCCGGCGTGGTAGGCGGCCCACTCGGCGAAGGACTCGTTGAGCCAGAGGTCGTCCCACCACGTCATGGTGACGAGGTCGCCGAACCACATGTGGGCGAGCTCGTGCAGGACCGTGTTGGCGCGGGTCTCGTAGGCGTAGTCCGTGACACGGGACCGGAAGACGTAGTCCTCGAGGATCGTCACGCAGCCGGCGTTCTCCATGGCGCCCGCGTTGAACTCGGGGACGAAGAGCTGGTCGTACTTGCCGAACGGGTAGGGCGTCGCGAACGCCTTCTCGAAGAACTCGAATCCCTGCTTGGTGACCGTGAGCACCTCGTCGGCGTCGAGGTACTCGGCGAGGCTCGCTCGGCAGAACACCCCGAGCGGGTAGGTGCCGTGGGCGCCGACGTACTCGTCGCGCACGACGTGATAGGGACCCGCGACCAGCGCCGTGATGTAGGTCGAGATGCGAGGAGTGCGCTCGAACGCCCAGCGAGCGACGCCGCCCTCGAGCGGCACGGGCTCCGGCGTGGCGGCGTTGGACACGACCTGCCAGGACGCGGGCGCCGTGACCGTGAGCCCGAACTCGGCCTTGAGGTCGGGCTGGTCGAAGCAGGTGTACACGCGACGAGCGTCGGCCACCTCGAACTGCGAGTAGAGGTAGACGGAGTCGTCGACCGGGTCGACGAAGCGGTGCAGGCCCTCGCCCGTGCGCATGAAGGGGACGTCGGCGTCGACGACGAGGACGTTGGACTCGTTCAGGTTCGTGAGCGCGAGCCTGGCACCGGTGAACGTCGACGGGTCGAGGGTGCGCCCGTTGAGGACGGCGCTGCGCACCCGCTCGGCGATGAGGTCGATCCAGGTCGAGGTGCCGGGAGTCGCGGTGAAGGTGACCGTCGTCGTGCTGCGGAACGTCGCCGACGTCGCCGATGCCGACAGGTCGACGTGGACGTCGTAGGACACGACGGCGACCAGCGCCGAACGCTCGGCCGCCTCGCCACGAGTGATGTTGGTGTCCGTCACCGGGCACGACTCCTTCACAGCTGTGCGGTCCGCGGGGTGCGTGGACCGACGGCGCTACCCCGGGAAGGCCCGGCCACGCACCGGAACATCCTCGCACGCACCTGCCGATGACCCCGTTTTCCACGCCTGTCGCCACGCGGGTCGAAAGATCTTCCGGCGCGTGGGGCGCCTGCGGGACGGCACGCTGCTGGTGGCCGGTGCTCCGGGCTGCCACGAGATCACGCGCACGCGAACCGTGGGGCCGACCTTCGGCTGACGCGCCGGGCTGGCACGATCCTCCCCATGCGAGTTCATCTGGGCAGCGACCACGCCGGCTTCGAGTTCAAGGCGGTCCTCACCGAGCACCTCCGGGCGCAGGGCCACGACGTGGTCGACCACGGCGCCGACGAGTACGACGCGGTCGACGACTACCCCCCGTTCTGCATCTCGGCGGCCGAGGCGGTGGCCGGCGACCCGGCCAGCCTGGGCATCGTCATCGGCGGCTCGGGCAACGGCGAGCAGATCGCGGCCAACAAGGTGGCAGGCGTCCGCGCGGCGCTCGCCTGGTCGATCCAGACCGCGCAGCTCTGCCGCGAGCACAACGACGCCAACGTCATCGGGATCGGCGCACGGATGCACGACTCGGCGACGGCGCTCGCCATCGTCGACACGTTCCTGACGACGCCGTTCAGCCACGACGAGCGGCACGTACGGCGCATCGCGATGGTCTCGGCGTACGAGACGACCGGCGAGGTCTGACTCTCAGCGCACCTTCGCGGTGCGCTGGGCGCGCGCGACATCGGCCGGGGTCGGGCGGGAGACGTCCCGGGCGCGCATCGAGCCTTCGACGCCGACGCGCGAGGGCCCGCGGTCGGCGAGCCGGTCGAGCGCCCGGTCGTCCGGGTGCTCGTCGTCGGGGGTCCGGGCCATGGGTCCGAGGCTACTGCCGGGCCGGGTGCGCCGGGTCCGAGGTGCACCGCTCCGGCGCAGCACCGAACAACCAGCACACGACGCGCGAGACGGAGGTGGAGGTGCCCGAGGGCCACGCCGTGCACCGGCTCGCGCGCACGCTGCACCGGTCGTTCGCGGGCGGCACCATCGCCGCGTCGAGCCCGCAGGGTCGCTTCGCGTCGGGGGCCGCGCTGCTCGACTCCCGCGTCCTCGACCGGGCCGATGCCTGGGGCAAGCACCTCTTCGTCGACGTCGACGACCTCGTCCTGCACGTCCATCTCGGGCTCTACGGCACCTGGGTCCGCGGCGACGCGCCCGCGCCCGAGCCCACGGGAGCCGTACGGCTGCGCCTCGAGAACGATCGCTGGTACGCCGACCTGCGCGGTCCGACGGTGTGCGACCTGGTCGACGTCGCCGGCCGAGACTCGATCCTGGCCCGGCTCGGTCCCGACCCGCTGCGCCGGGACGGGGACGTCGAGCGGTTCGTCGCGCGGGTGCGTGCGAGCCGGGCCCCTGTCGGCGTCCTGCTCATGGACCAGTCGGTGGTCGCCGGGGTCGGCAACATCTACCGCGCGGAGCTGCTCTTCCGGCACGGTGTCTCGCCGTTCACGGAGGGACGGGCGCTGCCGCGCGAGACGGTCGTGGCGATCTGGGACGACCTGAAGGCGCTCATGCGTGACGGCGTACGTCGAGGGCGCATCGTCACGGTCGAGCCCGCCGAGGTGGCCGCGCTGGCGGCGATCGACGTGGACCGGCCGTCGTCGGACGACGCCTCGCTCGACGGCGGCGACGACACGCTGCAACGGCGACGGCTGCGCCGCGCCACCGGCTCCTACGTGTACGGCCGGGAGGGGCGGGCGTGCGTCCGGTGCGGGTCGACCGTGCGTGCCGCCGAGGTCGCCGGTCGCCGTCTGTACTGGTGCGAACGCTGTCAGCCACCGTCGGCCGCCGTCCGGGTGAGCAGCCGCGAGGCCCGCGGCCGGTGAGTGGCCCGTTCGGCCGACCGCCGCTGGCCCCGTGGGTGGTGGTCCGGTCACACTCGGTGCCCTGAGATGGTGGTGCCGGACGATCGACCCGTCCCGGGCCGCCCCCGAACTCCGACCCCGAGGGACTCACGTGAGCCACGACAGCAGTCGCGACGACCTGTCGGGCAGGCACGTGGCGGTCGTCGGCATGAACTACGCGCCGGAGCCGACGGGGATCGCGCCGTACACCGCGGGGCTGGCCGAGATGCTGGTCGAGTCGGGAGCGCGGGTGACCGTCGTGACCGGCGTCCCGCACTACCCCACGTGGACGGTCGACCCGGAGTACCGCTGGACGCTGCGGGCGCGGGAGCGCCGCAACGGCGTCGACATCATCCGGGCCCGACACTTCGTGCCGCGGCGGCAGAGCGTCGTCGGTCGGCTGTGGTGGGAGGCGAGCTTCCTCGGCAACGCCGGCCTCGTCCGGCTGTCCGCGCGCCCGGACGCCGTCGTCGCCGCGAGCCCGAGCCTGTCCGGTCCCGTCGTGGCCCGACGGCTGGCGCACCGGCACGGCGTGCCGTACGGCGTCGTCGTGCAGGACCTCGTCGGTCAGGCGACGAGGAACGCCGGACTTGCGGGCGCGGGTCGGATCACCGGCGCCGCGTCGTCGGTCGAGGGCGGCGTGCTGCGTGACGCGGCACGGATCGCGGTCGTGAGCGAGGGATTCCGTCAGCACGTCGTCGACTACGGCGTGCACGCCGACCGCGTGTCGCTCATGCCCAACTGGGCGCACATCCCGGCCCCGTCGCGCGACCGCGCCGACGTCCGTCGTCAGCTCGGCTGGGACGACGACGTCTTCGTCGTCCTGCACACCGGCAACATGGGGCTCAAGCAGGACCTCGGCAACGTCGTCGAGGCCGCGCGGCTGCTGTCGGACCGCCGCGACGTCCTCGTCGTGCTCATGGGCGACGGCAACCAGCGTGCCGCGCTCGAGGAGCAGGGCGCCGACGTCGCGCGGCTGCGCTTCGTCGCACCCGTCGACGGCGACCTCTACCCCGACGTGCTGCGCGCGGCGGACCTGCTGCTCGTCAACGAGCGCGCGTCGGTCGGTGACATGTCGCTGCCGAGCAAGCTCACGTCCTACTTCTCGACGGGGAGCCCGGTGCTCGTCGCCGTCGGTCCCGACGGGTCGTGCGCCCGTGAGGTGGCTCGGACCGAGGGCGCGGCAGTGCGGATCGACGCCGAGGACGCGCGTGGTCTCGCGGACGCGATCCTCGAGCTGGCCGCCGATCCCGAGCGCCGCGCGCGGATGGGTCGGCGTGCGCAGGCCTACGCCGACCGCAACCTCGGCCGCGGCTCGGCCATGGCCACCGTCCAGGCGTTCGTCGCGTCGCTGCTCGAGACCCGTCGGCACCCGGTGGGCGCCGAGCCGTGACCGGCCACGCAGCGGAGCATCACGCTGCGTAGGCGGTAACCTGTTATCTCCCGCTTCCCCCGTCACAGAGGACACCATGGAACTCATCGACTACCTGCGCATGCTGCGCCGGCAGTGGCTGTGGGTCGTCGGATCCGTGGTCGTGCTCACCGCGCTCGCCGCGGTCTACGTCTCCGTCGCGCCCAAGTCCTACCGCGCGACGGCCGACATCTACATCCTCGGCACGGTCCCGGGCGACCCGCAGAACGTGAACGACGCCGCCCAGAGCGCGTCGAAGTACGTCTTCGACAACATCGACACGCTTCGCCGCTCTCGTCGACTCGCCACGGGTGACGGGCCCGGTGATCAAGGAGCTCCATCTCACGACGACGACGCCGGAGCAGCTGGCCAAGCAGGTCACCGCCACGGTCGTGCCCAACACGGTCATCATCACGGTGGCGGCCACCGACGCGAGCCCGCAGAGGGCGGCCGCCATCGCCAACGCGACGGCCGCCAGCCTGACCGAGCAGATCCAGGCGCTCGCGATCCCCGGCGGCGCAGCCGCCCCTCGAGGTGACGACGGTGAAGCCGGCGGCGCCACCGACCACACCGGACTCGCCCAACCGCACTCTCTGGCTCGCGCTCGGGGTGCTGCTCGGGCTGGCGCTCGGCCTCGTGATCGCGACGCTGCGCGAGCAGGTCCGTCGTACGTCGAAGGCCGCCAGCGCCGTCGACGCCTCGACCGACGTGACATCGGTCGACCCACCGTCCGTCGACCTCGCGAAGGCGTTGTCCGGGGGATCGGCGCGCGCCGCCTCGCCGCGGCCCGTCGCCGACGAACCGCTGCGTGTCGGGTCCGCACCGTCGGCGCGCACGGTCGACCCGCTCCCCGGCCCGGAGACGAACGGCAGCCGTGTCGCGGAGGGCAGCAACGGCGCTGCCTCGTCGACGCCGATCGACCCTGAGGGCGCCCCGCGCGACCCGGCGCCCACGCGCCGCTGACGCGCCCGCCCACCCCTGCGCCCATGAGCCCCGCACCCGTCGTCTCGGTCGTGATGCCGGTGCGCAACGGTGCGGGCTACCTGGCGAGCGCACGCCGGCAGGCCGAGGCGCTCGTCGGGCCGCCGGTCGAGATCCTCGTGATCGACGACGGGTCGGACGACGCGACGCCCGAGATGCTGGCCGACTGGGCCGCGGAGGACCCGCGCGTGCGGATCCTGCGCCAGGACCCGCGTCAGGGCGTGTCAGCCGGTCGCAACCGCGCCCTGCGCGAGGCCCGCGGCGCGTGGCTGTGGTTCACCGACTGCGACGACGAGTGGTCACCGCGCATCGTCGAGCGCATGCTCGACGTCGCGATCGAACGGTCGAGCCAGGTCGTGGTGTGCCAGGCCGACTCGCGTCGCGAGGACGGCGGACCCGGTGACGAGCTGCCCGAGACGCTCGGCACCGTCGAGCTCGATGGCGACGGCGCGATCCACATGCTGCTGCAGGGTCACATCCGTGGGCACCTGTGGAACAAGCTCTTCGACAAGAAGCTGTTCGACGACGTCGAGTTCCCGCCGACGTGGGCGCACTCCGACCTCGGCGCGACCGGAGACCTGCTCGTGCGGGCGACGCGCGTGACGCTGATCGACGACGTCCTCTACACCTACATCCTGCGTCCGTCCTCGATCATCGGCAGCGGGTCGGGTCGCTCGCGCGACCTCCTCGACGTCCTCGACCGGATCGAGGGTGCGACGCAGCTCATGAGCAACCGCACGGGCGTCGACAGCGAGCTGGCGTCCTTCGCCTACCACGAGGTCTACCTGCCCACGCTGCACCGCCAGATCCGACGTGGCGGGCTCACCGATGACGACCTCGCCGTGCGCCGCGAGATCCGGCGCCGGGTCACCCTGCGCTCGACCGGCTCGGTCGTGCGCGGCGGTCGCCCGCTGACCGCGCTCGCCGCGGTGTCGGCGTCCTACGCCAACCCGATCCACGCGCGCGCCTACCGCGCCTTCCGTCGCATCAAGTGGGGCGCCGAGCAGGGCGGTGCCGCATGACGACGAGCAGCGACGACGTGAGCGCGCCCGCCTCGCCCGCGCCCGCCTCGCCCGGGCGGCACCGGCACTGGGGACCGCGTGCGGTGACGCTCGGCGACCAGGTGCTCTCGAGCGTCTCCAACGTGCTCGCCGTGATCCTCGTGGCACGAGCGGTGTCGGCCGAGGAGTTCGGCACGTTCGCCCTCGGCTACTCCGTGATGACCGTGGTCCTCGGGCTCACCCGTGCCTACTTCGGAACGCGCGTGTCGCTGGTCGACGTCAACCACGAGGCACGCGAGCTCACCCGTCACCTGCTCGGCGCGGTCGCGATCCTCGGGCTCCCGGTGGCGCTCGTCGTCTACGTGCTCTCGCACCTCGCGTCCGGGGGCGACCCGGGCAACGTGCTCATCGTCGTCGCACTCGCGACGCCGATCGTGTGCCTGCAGGACGTCGCGCGCTTCGGTGCCGTGGCCTCGGGCAGGCCCTGGGCCGCGGTGTGGTCCGACGGCATCTGGGTGCTGCTCATGCTGGTCCCGTTCGCGCTGGGCACCCGGCTGCCGGCGCGCGTGATCCTCTGGCTGTGGCTCGGCGCCGCGCTCGCGGCGCTCGTGGTGGCGCTCGTCGCCCTGCGGGTCGTGCCGGACCTGCGCGGAGGCGTCGTCCAGCTGCGGACCCGTCACGCGGTCGGCGAGGCCACCACGTGGGGCACGGTGATCTCGAGCGTCGGTGCGCTGTGGATCCTGTTCGTCGCGTCCGCGGCCATCTCGCCCGTCGCCTCGGGCAGCCTGCGCGGGGCGGCCACCGCGATGGGTCCGGTCAACGTGCTGCTCGCCTTCGTCGGGCTCGGGCTCACCCCGGCGCTCGTACGCCGAGCCCGTTCGCAGGACCTACGGTTCTGCTCGCTCGCCGCACTGGGACTCGGTGCGGTCGCCGGGATGTGGGGGCTGCTCCTGCTGCTGCTGCCGACCTGGCTCGGCGAGGCGCTGTTCGGACAGTCGTGGAGCGGGATCCGCCACGTCCTGCCGGTCACGATGATCGAGTACGTCCTGCTGTGCCTCTCGGCGTCCGCCGCCCTCGGCCTGCGCGTGCGGCACCAGGCGTCGGACCTGCTGCGTCAGCGCATCGCAGCCGGGGTCGTGACGGTCGTCGGCGGTGCGGTCGTGGCGTTCTCGACACACTCGACCATCGCCATCGCGATGCTCACCGCGTTCGCCGCGTTCGTGTCCGTGCTCGTCGGATGGTCGCTGTTCCTGCGCGGCCGTGCGGCGTACGGCGTCCCCGCGGAAGCGGGTGCCTGACATGCCCACGTCGCGTCGCGCCCCGCTCATCGGCTACACCGCCGGGGTGTTCGACATGTTCCACATCGGCCACCTCAACCTGCTGCGCAACGCGCGCGAGCGCTGTGACCACCTCATCGTCGGCGTCACGACGGACGAGCTCGCGCTCGAGGTGAAGGGTGCACGTCCGGTGATCCCGCTCCGCGAGCGGATGGACATCGTGCAGAGCATGAGGTACGTCGACGCGGTGGTCCCGCAGGAGTCGATGGACAAGGTCGAGGCACAGCTCGCCCTGAACTTCGACCTGCTGTTCGTGGGGGAGAACATGAACGGGCCGGAGTGGGCCGCGTGGGCGACCGAGCTCGCCGCTACCGGGGCACGTGTCATCTTCCTGCCGGCGACGTACGACAAGGACGGCCACCTGCTCGAGCGCACGGCCGACGACGTGCTGGCGGCGGAGTCATGACGGCCACGCCGGCGCACGCACCGCGGCGCACCGTGCGCGAGTCCATCGACCTGCTGCGCTCGCACCAGAAGCCGCCACGTGGCGTCTCGGTCTACAGCGTGCACGTCAACCGGCCGTGGGGTCGGGCGCTCGCCGCGGTCGCGGACCGGGTGGGGCTCTCCCCCAACGCGGTCACGCTGCTGAGCGGTGTCAGCTCGCTCACCGCCGTCGCCCTGATCGCGACCGTGAAACCGTCGCCGGCGCTCGGGCTCGCCATCGCCTTCCTGCTCGCGCTCGGCTTCGCGCTCGACTCGGCCGACGGCCAGCTGGCCCGGCTGCGCGGCACGGGCAGCAAGAGCGGGGAGTTCCTCGACCACATGCTCGACTGCCTGGTGAAGCTCTCGCTGCACCTCGCGGTGCTCGTGGCCTGGGCGTCGGCCGACGTGTCACGGCGCTGGTTGCTGGTGCCGATCGGCTTCCAGATCACGGCCGTGCTGCTGTTCTTCGGTGCCACGCTCGTCGCGATCCTGCAGCCGCGGGTCGCGGCGGACGCCGCGACGCCACGTCCGCTCCGGGCCTGGCTGCTGCTGCCGGTCGACCACGGAATCGTGTGCTGGTCGTTCGTGCTGTGGGGGTTCCTTCCCGCCTTCTCCGTGGTCTACGGGCTGCTGTTCCTGGCGCACGTGGTGCTGCTCGCAGCCCTGTCGGTGCAGTGGTTCCGGGAGCTGTCGTGACCTCGTCGCCCGAGGCCACGGCACCGCGACCGGACCGACCAGCCGTGATCGGCTACGCGCCCGGCGTCTACGACCTCTTCCACGTGGGGCACCTCAACCTGCTCCGCCGCGCCCGGCTCGCGTGCGACCACCTCATCGCCGGGGTGCTCGCGGACGCGACGGCCCTGGAGCAGAAGGGCAAGCTGCCCGTCGTGTCCGAGTCCGAGCGCGCCGCGATCGTGCGGGCCTGCCGTTACGTCGACGACGTCCACGTCGAGACCACGACGGACAAGCTCGTCACGTGGGACCAGGTGCGCTTCGACGTCATCTTCAAGGGCAACGACTGGGAGGGGCAGCCGGCCGGTGACGCGCTCGTGGCGAAGTTCGCGCCGCTCGGCATCGACGTCGTGTTCCTGCCCTACACCAGCCACCTGTCGAGCACGCTGCTCCGCGACGCCGAGGGCGTCGACGAGGGCCGTCCCACCCGGTCGCGTCTCGTCTGAGGCCCCTGGGGGGTCCCGTGCGTCGGACGGACCCCCCGTTCCGGTGATGACCAGGTCACGGATCGTGACGAGCGAGCGTGCTGTGTCAGGGGGACAACCCGAACGGTGGAGGGGGCACCCTCGAACGGCGCTTACGATGAGTGAGGTACGTCGCCCGATCTTCGTGCGGCGGGAGAAGGGGAACTCATGCGCCGCCGCGCCTCGGCACTGCTCGCGACCACAGCTCTCGTCGCGGGAGCCCTGCCACTACTGGCACTGAACTCCGCCGAGGCCACGCAGGCTCCGGTCTCGTTCACGTCGGCCGCGTTGTCGACCTACCAGACCAACGGGATCGCCTGGGCGGTCGCGACCGCGCAGGGCAAGGTGTTCGTCGGCGGGACGTTCACGTCGGTGCGCCCGGCCGGCTCGGCCGCCGGCGTCAACGAGACGCCTCGCCTCAACTTCGTCACGCTGGACGCCGCCACGGGAGCGCCGACGTCGTGCGCGCCGTCGTTCGACCTGCCGAGCACGCCCGCCAACGCGACAGTGCGGGCTCTGGACGTCTCCCCGGACGGCAAGACCCTCTACGTCGGTGGCGTCTTCAGCTCGGCGGCGGGACAGAACCGCCAGTACCTCGCGGCGCTCGACATCGCGACCTGCGCGATCGTCCCCGGGTTCGTCCCGCTGCCCAACGCGACGGTGCGCGTCATCCGCTCGACGGCGACGACCGTGTACTACGGCGGCGACATCACGTCCGTCGGCGGCACGGTGCGCGGCTTCGCGGCGTCCGCCGTCGCCGTGGGCCAGCCCGGCGCCGGCTCGCTCGGCGGGTGGGCCCCGACGCTCGACAAGCCCGTGCGGGCGATGGGCATCAAGTCCGACGGTTCGGTCGTCGCGGTGGGGGGCGACTTCGACAACGTCAACGGCACGTCGTCGCACGCCCTCGCGGTGGTCGACTCGAGCACCGGCGCCACCGTCCACGCCTTCCCCAGCTTCTACCCGCCCACCTCGGCCATGAAGGCCATCGCGGTCGACGACACCGGCTTCTACACGGCCAACGAGGGCACCGGCGCCGGCGTCTTCGACGGGCGCGCGGCCATCAACTGGTCGGACTACAGCCAGCGCTGGCGCGACACCTGCCTCGGCGCGACGCAGAGCGTGGTCGTCTACAAGGGCCTGCTCTACTCCGCCTCGCACGCCCACGACTGCAGCAGCATGGGTGAGTTCCCCGACGGCGCGCGCAACCACCTGCTCGCGCAGGGGCTCAACGACCCGACCCTGCAGCCGTGGTTCCCGCAGACCAACGACGGTCTCGGCGAGGGCATCGGCCCGCGCGGCCTGGTCGTGGCAACCAGCGGCGGCAACGACTACATGTACGTCGTCGGCGAGTTCACGACCGTGAACGGCGTGGCCCAGCAGAGCATCACGCGGTTCGGCCAGGGCGTCGACACCGTGGCGCCGTCGCTGCCTGTCGTGAGCGCGACGTCGTTCCGTCCGGGTGAGGCGCGCGTGTCGTGGCGCCCCAGCCTCGACACCGACGACTCGACCCTCACCTACAACGTCTACCGCGACGGCGCTGCGACGCCGGTCTACACCACCACGTACTCGTCGTGGTTCTGGAACCGCCAGCAGCAGACCTTCGTCGACACCGGGCTCACGTACGGGTCGACGCACACCTACCGCGTCACGGCGTCCGACGGCACCAGCACCGTCTCGTCCGGCACGCGCTCCGTCGTGGTCACCGGCACCGGTTCGGTCTACGCCACGCGCGTGCTCGCCGACAACCCGGTGATGTACCTGCGCTACGACGAGCCCGCCGACGTCTTCGTCTCCGACTCCTCGCCCAACCGCAACAACGTGACGCTGGTCGGCACGGCCAACTTCCAGGTGACGCCCTCCGCGATCGCCGGTGACCCGAGCCGTGCCCTGACCACCACGGGCACGTCGACGTTCATGGTCGGCGACACGAAGTTCGGCTCGATGTCGTCCTACACCCTCGAGACCTGGTTCAAGACGACGTCGACCGTGGGCGGCAAGCTCATCGGCTACGGCAACCGGCAGACGCTGGCGAGCACGGCGTACGACAAGCACGTCTACATGACCAACGACGGTCGCCTCGTGTTCGGCGTCTACACCGGTACCACGCAGGTGCTCGTGTCGACCAAGTCCTACAACGACGGCGCCTGGCACCAGGTGGCCGCCTCGCAGGGCTCCGGCGGCATGGCTCTCTACGTCGACGGCCAGAAGGTCGCCTCCAACACGGTCACGGCCAACCAGAGCTTCGTCGGCTACTGGCACGTCGGTGGCGACGGCATGTCCAACACCTGGCCGCTGCGCCCGACGTCGAACTACTGGCAGGGCTCGCTCGACGAGACCGCCGTCTACCAGTCGACGCTCTCGCCCGCGACCATCGCCGAGCACTACAGCCTCGGCACGGGAACGACGCCCGCGTCGACGCTTCCCACGGACTTCTACGCGCGCACGGTCAACGCGTCGTCGCCGCAGTTCTTCTGGCGGCTCGGCGAGGCCACGGGCACCACGGCCACGGACTCCTCCGGCGGAGGCATCACCGGGACGTACGCGGCGGGTGTCACCCTCGGGCAGCCCGGCGCGGTCGCCGGCACGAGCGACACGTCGGCCTCCTTCAACGGCACGACCACCGGTCGTGTCTCGTCGACGGTGTCCGCCCCGCCGCTCTCGACCTTCTCGGCCGAGGCGTGGTTCAAGACCACGTCGGTGCAGGGTGGCAAGATCCTCGGCTTCGGCAACCTCGCCTCAGGCGACAGCAGCGGCTACGACCGCCACATCTACCTCACCAACGCGGGCAAGCTCGTGGCCGGCGTCTTCGGGGCGTCCGCGCAGACGGTCATCAGCCCGCTGTCGTACAACGACGGCGCGTGGCACCACGTCGTCGCGGTCGAGAGCCCGTCGACCGGACTCTCGCTCTACGCCGACGGCGTCGCTCGTCGGCACCAACGCGGCCGCGACCCAGGCGCAGAGCTTCACCGGCTACTGGCGCGTCGGCGGCGACAACATCAACGGCTGGCCGAACGTGCCGACGAGCAAGTACCTCGCGGGCACGATCGACGAGGTCGCCGTCTACGCGCGTGCGCTGACCGCTGCTGACGTCGCTGCCCACAACAGCGCCGGCAACCCCGCGGCCCCGGACCTCGCGCCGCCGCTCGGGCCCACGACGGTCAGTGCGTCGTTCAGCGCGGGCAACACCAACCTGGCGTGGTCGGGGGCCACGGACAACGTCGGCGTCGTGGGCTACCAGGTCCACCGCTCGCCGGTGCCCGGCTTCTCGCCGTCGGCGTCGACGCTCGTCGCATCGACCGCCGGCTCGTCGCTCGTCGACTCCGGCGTGCTGGCCGGCGTCTGGTACTACAAGGTTCTCGCGGTCGATGCGGCCGGAAACCTCAGCACGACGTCCCAGACCGTGGGTGTGACCGTCACCGACACGACGCCTCCCACCCAGCCCGGCTCGTTCCAGGCGGTCGCGGGTGCGGGCACGGTGGCGCTCTCGTGGACCGCGTCGACCGATGACAGCGGTCAGGTCGCCTACGACGTCTACCGCTCGGCGACGTCCGGCTTCGCGCCGTCGCCGGCCTCGCTGCTCACCAGCGTCACGGGCACGTCGTACGTCGACACCCCGAGCCTGGGCACCTGGTACTACCGAGTCGTCGCGCGCGACGGTGCGGGCAACGTGAGCGCCCCGACGCCGCAGGCCTCCGCGAGCCAGTCCGACTCGATCCCGCCGACGCAGCCGGGGAACCCGGCGACCTCCGTCTCCGGGTCGTCCGTGACGGTCTCGTGGACCGCGTCGACCGACAACACCGGCGTCGTCGCCTACGACGTCTACCGCTCGGCGACGTCCGGGTTCACGCCGTCCGGCGCGCCGCTCGCCTCGACCGCCGCGCTCAGCTACGTCGACGCCACCGCTCCGCAGGGCACCAGCTACTACCGCATCATCGCGCGGGACGGCGCCGGCAACCCGAGCCCCGCCTCGGCCGAGGTCTCGGCCGTGGTGGCGGCGACCCCGACGGTCGTGACGCTCTCGCCCGTCGCTGACGCCTACGCCAACGCGGGCGCTCCGACGACCAACTACGGCAGCGACTCGTCGCTGGCGTCGCGCGGCACCCCGGGTGCCGTCTCGTTCCTCCGCTTCGCCCTCCCGGCGACGCCGGTCGGCAAGGCCCTCTCGAGCGCCGTGCTCAAGATCCGCAGCACGACCGATCCCAACGCGGGGTCGATCGAGCCGCACACCGTGCGGGTCGCGTCGGACGCCTGGACCGAGTCGACGCTGACCTGGAACACGCGACCGGCCACCGGCACGACCGTCCTCGGCACGATCGGTGCGCCGACGGTGGTCAACACGGCGTACTCGACGTCGCTCGACGCCACCGCGCTCGCCGGCGCCGTGGCCAACCCGTCGGTCGGGGGCAACGTCTCCGTGTCGGTCACCAACGCCGGCACCGACAGCCTCTACTTCTGGTCGAGCAACGCGGCGACGGTGGCCAACCGCCCGTCGCTCGTGCTGACCTACACGGCGTCGGACTCGACGCCCCCGACGCAGCCGGGCAACCTGCAGGCCGTCGCCACGTCGCCGAACGTCGCGCTGTCGTGGACGGCGTCGACCGACGCCTCGGGCCCGGTGAGCTACCAGGTGCACCGGTCGTCGACCTCGGGCTTCACGCCCTCCCCGGCGACGCTCGTCGCCACGACCTCGGCGCTCACCTACACCGACACCACGGCGCCGGTGGGCACGTCCTACTACGTCGTCGTCGCTCGCGACGTCGCCAACAACCCGAGCACGCCGTCGGCCGAGGCGTCGGCGGTCGTGACCGACGTCGTCGCGCCGTCCCAGCCGTCGGGGCTCTCGGCGTCCATCAGCGGCAGCGACGTCACGGTGTCGTGGTCGCCCGCGAACGACAACGTGGGCGTCACCTCCTACGACGTCTACCGCGGCACGACCGTCGGCTTCGTGGCCGACGGCTCGACCCTGCTCGGATCGACGCCGAGCGTGTCCTACCTCGACGCGGGACGTCCCAACGGCGTGACGTTCTACTACCGAGTCGTGGCGCGCGACCTGGTCGGCAACGCCTCGACGCCGTCGGCCGCGTACGGCGTCACCGTCGGCGACTCGACGCCGCCGAGCCAGCCGGGCATGCCCACGGCCGTGCCCTCCGGGTCGAGCGTCGCGCTCTCGTGGGCCGCGTCGACCGACAACGTGGCCGTGACGGCCTACGAGGTCCATCGTTCGGCGAGCACCGGCTTCACTCCCTCGCCTGCGACGCTGATCGCGACGACGGCTGCGACGTCGTACACCAACACGTCGGTTCCCAACGGCACCTGGTACTACGTGATCGTCGCGCGTGACGCCGCCAACAACCCGAGCATGCCGTCCGGCCAGGCGTCGGCGACGATCGCCGCGGCGCCCACCGTCGTCACGCTCAACCCGGTCGCCGACACCTACGCGAACGCCGGAGCGACGGCGACCAACTACGGCACGTCGTCCACTCTCATGTCGCGCGGATCGATCGGCGCGGTGTCCTACCTGCGGTTCACGGTCCCGGCCGCGCCCGCGGGCAAGACGCTCACCGGTGCGACGCTGACGTTCCGTACGACGACCGACGTCAACGCCGGATCGCTCGAGACCCACACCGTCTCGGTCGCGTCGAACACGTGGGACGAACTCACGCTCACGTGGGCGAACAAGCCGGCGATCACGGGGCCGGTGGCCGGCACGATCGCCGCGGGCACGGCGGTGAGCACGGCGTACGTGACGACGCTCGACCCGAGCGCCCTGGCCCCGTTCGTCGGCGCGCAGGGGACGCTGTCGATCACGAACACCGGCACCGACAGCCTGTACTTCTGGTCGTCGAACAGCGTGACGGCGTCCTACCGTCCGCTGCTGACGCTCACCTTCAGCTGATCGCCGGCTGAGCACGTCCTCAGGGGCGCGACGGGCATCGCCCGTCGCGCCCTTCGTGCGTCCGCTCCCCACCCGAGGCCGTCGCGCGCGGCGGCCGGTTCACCCATGTGGGTGATCGCCCGGCCCCGTGCCCGGGGTCGATAGCACTCTCGTCAGCCGCTGCCCCCCGCGGTTCGTGGCCCCACGAGAGCGAGGAGTGGTCGTGAGCGCCTTCCGGTCCGCGGTACGTCTCGAGGTGGCCAACCGAACAGTTGATCCGGCCTCCCGGCCGTAAAGACGCACCGTGTGCGACGACGAAGCCTCGTGCGCAGGCCTTGAGCGCATCAGGAGTTCGCCATGACGAGTCGCGTGATCTCGAGGGCAGTCCGACGACTCCCTCTGACCCAGGGTGCTCGCCGGGCGGTGGCCGCGGTCGCCGCGGCCGCCCTCCTCGTCACGGGCGCGGGCCTGGTGCTGGGCCCGGCGCTCACCGCGGGGGCGACCTCGCCGACCCTGCCGTTCGACCTCGTCCCGAGCACCGGGTCGCACCTCGTCTTCGCCCACTACTTCACGCCGTACCCGGTCTCGCTCGACAACGCGGACCCGACCAGCGACTACTACGCGCGCAACTACCTGTCGCCCACCGGCGAGAGCGGCGCGCACTCGGCGTACGGCGGACTCCTGCGGGACCGTCCGCTGCCGCACCCCGCCCGGTCGGAGTCCAACTGGCTCGTGCTGAACATGCAGGACGAGATCCGCCAGGCCAAGTCGGCTGGCATCAACGGGTTCACCGTCGACCTGCTGACGACGCCGACCAGCACGAACACCAACATCCGCAACGCCCAGAACAACATCCTGACGGCGGCCGACGGCGTCGGTGGCTTCTCGATCATGCTCATGCCCGACATGAGCGGCAGCCTCGCCTCGCTGACGGCCGCCGACCTGGCGTCGATGGTCGCCGGCTACGGCGCCCACGCGAGCGCGTTCAAGCTCGCCGACGGCCGACTCGTCGTGTCGCCGTTCAAGGCCGAGGCGCACCCCGCCGCGTGGTGGACCGACTTCATGAACATCATGGCGACGACGTACAAGATGCCCGTGGCGCTCGTGCCCTGCTTCCTCAACGAGTCCGCCTACGAGGCGTCGTTCGCGCCGATCAGCTACGGCATGTCGGACTGGGGCTCGCGCAACCCGGCGTGGAACGACCCGTCGGCCACCGCCACGCCGATGGCCAAGGTCGCTCGGGTGCACAGCCTCGGCAAGATCTGGATGCAGCCGGTGTCGGTGCAGGACGAGCGCCCGAACCAGTCGATCTACGACGAGGCGCAGAACACGCAGAACCTGCGCAACACCTGGCAGATCGCCATCGCGTCGAACGCCGAGTGGGTCCAGCTCACGACGTGGAACGACTACTCCGAGGGTGCGCAGGTCGCACCGTCGGCGCAGCACGGCTGGACCTTCACCGACCTCACCGCCTACTACGGGCAGTGGTTCCGCACCGGCGTCGCGCCGACGATCGTCCGTGACGCGGTCTACCTCACGCACCGGGTCCAGCCCTACGCCGCGACACCGACCTTCGCGCAGACCTCGCTCATGAAGCTGCGCGGCGGGAGCCCGTCGCGCGACACCGTCGAGGCGCTCAGCATGCTGACCGCACCTGCAACGGTCTCCGTGACCGTCGGCGGCGTGACGACCTCGTGCACCGCGCCCGCGGGCGTGTCGACGTGCACCGTGCCGCTGCAGCCGGGGCGCGCCGCCGCGGCCGTCGTGCGCAACGGCTCCCTCGTCGCGAGCGTCGCGACCGCGCAGACCATCAGCGCCAAGCCCTACGTCCAGGACCTGCAGTACGTCGGTGCCGGGAGCCTGCGCGACGGCCCCGCCGATCCCAGCCTGGTCGGCGCGACACCGACCCCGACCCCGACGACCCCTGCGCCCGACGCCGACGACCCCCACTCCCACGCCGACGACCCCGGCTCCCACACCGAGCACCCCGGCCCCCACACCGAGCGCTCCTGCGCCCACGACCCCGGCGCCCACCCCCAGCACGCCGGCGCCGACACCGAGCGGGCCGGTCGCGCAGACCGTCACCCTGCAGCCGGCCGAGGACGCCTTCGCCAACGCAGGTGCCCCCGCGACGAACTACGGCTCCGACTCCACGCTGGTCTCGCGCGGCAGCGTGGGCTCCGCGTCGTACCTGCGCTTCGCCATGCCCGCGACCCCTGCCGGCACCGCGCTCTCGGCCGCGAGGCTGACCTGGCGGACCACGACCGATGCCTCCGCACCGTCGACCGACGTCCACACCGTGCGCGTCTCGTCGGGCTCGTGGTCGGAGTCGACGCTCACATGGAACAACCACCCGTCCGTCGGCTCGCTGGCCCTGGGCACGCTGAGCGGTGCGTCTGCGACCAACACGGCCTACAGCTCGGCGCTCGACCCGGCGGCGCTGGCGGGCTCCTACCCGGCCAGCGGCGGAACCCTGTCGCTGTCGGTGAGCAGCACCGGCACCGACGGGCTGTTCTTCTGGTCGCGCCACGCCGTCACCGCCTCGTACCGCCCGTACCTCACGCTGTCGTACTCGCCCGTCTCGGTCGTCAAGGACACGACACCGCCGACCGCGCCGGGTGCTCCGACCGCGACCATGGTCGGGCAGGACGTCTCGCTCGCGTGGGGTGCCGCCACCGATGACACCGCGGTGACCGAGTACGCCGTCTACCGCTCGGACATCGCCAACACCGATCCGGCGAGCGCAGACCTGGTCACGACGACCACGTCCACCTCGTTCGTCGACGCCTCGCCCGGACCCGGCACCTGGTACTACCAGGTCGTCGCGTCCGACGCGGCCGGCAACGCCGGCCCCGCGAGCGCGGAGACTGCGATCGTGGTGCCGGACCTCACCGCACCGAGCAGCCCCACGGTCTCCACGACGGTCACCGGCTACGACACCGAGGTCACGTGGACCGAGTCGACGGACGACGTCGGTGTGGCCGTCTACCGGGTCTACCGCTCGGCGACCTCCTTCTCCCCGAGCGACGCGACGCTCGTGGCCACGACGACCGGTGACAGCCTCGTCGACACCGATCGCGACGTCGGCAGCTGGCACTACGTCGTCGTCGCGGTCGACGCCGCGGGCAACGCGTCGGTGCCGGGCACCGCGACCGCGAACGTCGTCGACATCACGGCACCCGCGGCCCCCACGGCGAGCATCGACATCGTCGGCTCGTCGGTGACGGTGTCGTGGCTGCCGACCGACGACAACGTCGGCACCGTGCGCTACGACGTCCACCGAGCCGCGGCGCCGTTCGTTCCCGACGCGAGCACGCTCGTGGGCAGCACGGCGAGCACGTCGCTACGTCGACGCCGGTCGCACCTACGGCACGTGGTACTACGTCGTCGTCGCCGTCGATGCCGCGGGCAACCGCTCCGAGGCGAGCGCCGCCGTGTCGACCACGGTCGTCGACACCCTGCCTCCCTCGGCTCCCGTCGTGACGGCGTCCGTCGACTCCCACGGTGTCGTCACCGTGGCCTGGTCCGGCGCCAGCGACGACGCCGGCGTCGTCGCCTACGCCGTCCACCGCAGCGCCTCGCCGTTCACACCGTCGGACAGCACGATCATCGCCACGACGACCGCGACCACCCTCGTCGACAGCTCGCGTCCCGTCGGCACCTGGTACTACGTCGTCGTCGCGCTCGATGCAGCGGGCAACTTCTCGTCGCCGTCGTCGATGGTGCCGGCGACGGTCGTCGACGTCGTCGCCCCGACGACACCGGTCGTCTCCGGATCGGCGTCCGGCTCGGTCGTGACGCTCACCTGGCCGGCCAGCGCTGACAACGTCGGAGTCGTCGCCTATGACGTCGCGCGGATCGTCAGCGGTACCAAGCGGTTGCTGGGTTCGGTGACCACGTCGAGGTTCACCGAGACCCTCGCTGACGGCACGTGGAACTACTTCGTGTCCGCGCGCGACGCCGTCGGGAACCGCAGCGCAGCAGGCCTGGCCACGGTCATCGTGTCGACGCCGGTGGTACAGGTCGTCAGGGCGAGCGCGGACGCGTGGGTGAACGCGAGCGCACCGACGCGCAGCTACGGCGGCGCGTCGAACCTGTCGACGCGCGGCACCCCGGGCGCCGCGGCGTACCTCAAGTTCGTCCTGCCGGCAGCGCCGGCCGGGCACACGCTCGCCAGCATCGTCCTCACCGTCCGCACGATGTCGACGACGGGCTCCGGCACGTCCTGCGCGCAGACCGTGCGGCTCACGAGCGACGGCTGGTCGGAGACGAGCCTCACGTGGAACGGCCGACCGAGCACCACCGGGACCCAGGTCGGCGCCATCGGCGCGGCCCCGGCTCTCAAAGCCGCCTACCGCATCAGCCTGGTCACCGCGACCACCATGGCCGCGCGGACGGCGTCCGGCCACCTCAACCTCGCGCTCGTCGCCGCCGGCAGCGACCTCTGGACCATCGCGTCCACCCAGAACCCCGCCACCGGCGTCGCGCCCACCCTGACGCTCACCTACCGCTGAATCTGTCCCTTAGGGTCGATCCATGGCACTTCTGTGCCATCTCGAGTCCACAACTCGTGCACCACGGAAGCGTCGGGCGCTGACCGCCCGGGTTCAGGTGGCGCGAAGTCGACGGCGCGCCTCGGGTACCGGCCAGCGGCGGACGACGACGAGCGAGCACAGCACGAGCACGGTGAACCCGGCCATCGACTGCAGCAGCGAGCCGCGCAGCATGATGATGAGGTAGAAGGGCAACGTCGCACTGAGGACGCCGGGCGCGGCGAAGACGCGGAAGCCCGCCAGCGTGGCGTCGTCGGACCGGCGTAGCACGTAGCCGAGCAGTCCCATCCCGAGGACGAGCAGCGGCCACGTGCCGTCGATGTACAGCTCGGTCCAGACCGGGGCGGACAGGTTGGTCACCTGGTAGCCGCGGTAGTTGGCGAGCAGGACTCCGGTGTCGTCGGCCTTGGTCGGCCACACCGCGCGGGGCACGAAGAAGAACGCCGCTCCCAGCAGCTGCTGGCCGTGCTGCGTGCCGTGGGTGCGCACGTACGACACCGTGTTGTTGATCTGGTCGACGGCGTCGAAGTCCGCGGTCACGAGGGTGTCGGAGAAGGACTGGGGAGCCGTCTGGCCGGGGTCGGTCGAGTAGCGGAACATGTCCAGCAGCGGGAACACCAGCACCATGCCGACGACGAGCCCGACGGCGAGGAGACGCAGACGTCTCGGCCTGCTGGCTCCACCGAGCGCCACGATCACACCGAGCGCGGCGGTGCCGGTGACGTAGCGCGGGGTCGAGATCGGGTTGTCGATGAGGACGATCAGCGCGAGCAGCACCCAGGCCCAGACGACCGGCGGGATCTCGCCGCGCGATCGACGCTGGTGGCGGAGCCGCATGATGGCCGCGAAGCCCACCACCGGAGCGAGTGACACGAACGCCTTGATGATCGCCTCGATCGTGCTGTTGCTCCACGCCGCGCTCTCGACCGCGGCGCGACCCACGCGGCTGAGCACGAGCGCACCCGGCCCGACCTTGGCCAGGTAGTAGGCGCACGCGACGAGGACGACGACGTTGAACACCATGAGCCGGTGCGGCACCACGAGCGCCAGCCGGCGGTCGTCGTCGGCGGGACTCCGACGGACGGTGGCGACCGCGAGGCCCACGAGGAACGCGGCGATGCCGACCCACACCACTGCCATCGCGGCGGGGAACAGCGTCGTGTCGACGTTCGGCGTCGTCTGCGGGTAGGTGCTGCTGCGCATCTGCGACAGCGGTGCCAGCCCGAGGAACACGTAGGTGAAGAGCCAGAACACGATCTCGAAGAGGCGCATCGTGCCCTGCGCCACGAGCCACGAGAAGCGGACGCCGGCGAGCACCACGAGGGCGAGCGCAGCGATCCAGGCGGGTGACTGGTTGCCGTCGATCGGCGTCGCCGCCATCAGCACCGCAGGCACGACGCCGGCCGTGGTGACCGCGAGGACGCTGAACCACACCGCGGGCGCGGCGGCGACCGGGCGCGGTGGAGCCTCCGACGTCGGCGGAGCGACCTCCGTGCCGACCGTCATGGGAGCTCCGTTCAGGGGGTGGTGGCCGCGTCGCCGGTGAGCTCGGCACGCGTCATGAGGCGCGCCAGCTCGGGAGTCAGTGTCTCAGCCTTCCAGCCGATCCGTCGCTCCGCCTTCGACGCGTCGCCGATGAGCGAGTCGACCTCGGTGGGTCGGAGGTAGCGCTCGTCGAACTTGCACGTACTTCTCCCACTCCAGGTCGACCGCCTCGAAGCAGAACTGCACGAAGTCCTTGACCGTGTAGCCGACCCCGGTGGCCAGCACGTAGTCGTCGGCGGCGTCGTGCCTGCAGCATCCGCCACATGCCCTCGACGTACTCCTTGGCATAGCCCCAGTCGCGCACGGCGTCGAGGTTGCCGAGGTAGAGCTCGTTCTGCCGGCCCTCGGCGATGCGCGCTGCGGCCATGGCGATCTTGCGGGTCACGAAGGTCTCGCCGCGCCGCGGCGACTCGTGGTTGAAGAGGATGCCGTTCACGGCGAACATGCCGTAGGCCTCGCGGTAGTTGCGGGTCATCCAGTAGCTGTAGACCTTGGCCGCGCCGTACGGCGAACGGGGGTAGAACGGCGTCTCCTCGTCCTGCGGCGGCGGCGTCGCGCCGAACATCTCCGAGCTCGACGCCTGGTAGAAGCGGCACTGCAGCCCCACCATGCGGATCGCCTCGAGCAGCCGCGTCGTGCCCAGACCGGTCGTGATCCCGGTGAACTCGGGCTCGTCGAACGACACGCGCACGTGCGACTGCGCCGCGAGGTTGTAGACCTCGTCCGGGTTGATCTGCTCGAGCAGCGTGACCAGGCGCGAGCCGTCGGTGAGGTCGCCGTAGTGCAGGAACATCCGCGCCGTCGGGTCGTGCGGGTCGCGGTAGAGGTGGTCGATGCGCGACGTGTTGAACGTCGAGGCGCGACGGATCAGGCCGTGGACCTCGTAGCCCTTCTCCAGCAGCAGCTCGGCGAGGTAGGAGCCGTCCTGGCCGGTGATGCCCGTGATCAAGGCGGTGCGAGTCACAGCGGTGGAGTCCCTTGATGAGTCGACACGCCAGCACACCCGCTGCCGCTCACTCATCGTAGCGAGGGAGGCCGGACGACCCCGCCGCCAGGCGTCCGTGCGGGTGACCTCCGTTCGGGGGATCAGGCGCCGGTGTCACTCCGTGTAACGTGAACGCGTGCTTGTCGACGACCTGGCTGCCCCCGTCCGACCCCTCGACCGCGACGCCGTCGTCTACGTCGCCGGGCACCGCGGCCTGGTGGGATCGGCGATCTGGCGCCACCTCGAGGCCGAGGGGTTCACCCGGCTCGTCGGCATGACGTCGGGCGAGCTCGACCTGCGCGACCGGGACGCGGTCACGGCGTACTTCGCCGAGACTCGGCCCGAGGTCGTCTTCATGGCGGCCGCCAAGGTCGGCGGCATCATGGCCAACTCCACCTACCCGGCCGACTTCCTGAGCGACAACCTCCTCATCCAGGTCAACGTCCTCGACGCCGCGGCGGCCCACGGCACGGAGCGGCTGCTGTTCCTCGGTTCCAGCTGCATCTACCCCAAGTTCGCGGCGCAGCCGATCCACGAGGACTCGCTGCTCACCGGCGCCCTCGAGCCCACCAACGACGCCTACGCGATCGCGAAGATCGCCGGGATCATGCAGGTGCAGTCGCTGCGCCGCCAGCACCGGCTGCACTACATCTCCGCGATGCCGACGAACCTCTACGGGCCCGGCGACAACTTCGACCCCGCGAGCTCGCACGTCCTTCCGGCGCTCATCCGCCGCTTCCACGAGGCCAAGGAGTCCGGGACGCCGGCGGTCACCAACTGGGGGAGCGGATCGCCGCGTCGCGAGTTCCTCCACGTCGACGACCTCGCCGCCGCGTGCCTGTTCCTCATGGAGCACTACGACGACGGACAGACCATCAACGTCGGCACCGGCTCCGACGTCACGATCAGGGAGCTCGCGGAGATGGTGGCCGGGATCGTCGGCTACGAGGGCGAGATCGTCTGGGACGCGAGCAAGCCGGACGGAACTCCGCGCAAGCTGCTCGACGTGAGCCGGCTGGCCGACCTCGGCTGGACGGCCTCGATCCCGCTCGAGCAGGGTCTCCGCTCGACGTACGACTGGTACGTCGAGCACCGCGCCGACGTCCGCGGGTGAGCGACGTGGCCCGCCGCGACCTCGCGGGATTCACCGGTGCCGGCTACGACAAGGGTCGTTCCGGGATCGTCCAGGTGCTGTGGCTGTTCCTCTCCGGCATCCTCACGACGCGCTGGTGGTGCCCGATGCGACTGCGTCTCGCGGTGCTCCGCATGTTCGGCGCGACGATCGGCGACGGCGTCGTCGTGCGTCACCGGGTGCGCATCCACTGGCCGTGGAAGCTGACCGTCGGCGACCACAGCTGGATCGGCGAGGACGTCTGGATCCTCAACCTCGAGCCGGTGCGGATCGGCAGCAACGTCTGCGTCTCCCAGGGCGTGCTCCTCTGCACCGGCAGCCACGACCGACATTCGCCCACGTTCGAGTACGACAACGCCCCGATCGTGGTCGAGGACGGCGCCTGGGTCGCGGCGCGCGCCACGGTGCTGCGCGGCGTCACCGTCGGCGCAGACGCGACCATCGGCGCGTGCGCGCTCGTGACCCGCAGCGTCCCGGCCGGCGCGACCGTGCTCGCCCCCGAGTCGACGACCCGGGAGCAGTGACGTGCGGATCCTGCACGTGGTCACGCTCGTCTCCCCGGACGGCGCCTTCGGAGGTCCGGTGCGCGTCGCCGAGAACGTCGCGCGCGAGCTGGTCCGCCGTGGGCACGACGTCACGGTCGCTGCGGCGGAGTCCGGCTACGCCGCCGGGGAGGCGCCCACCGAGCTCGGCGGAGCACCGCTGCTCACCTTCGCCGCCCGCCGGGTGGCGCCGGGCGGGTTCAGCGGACTCAACGCCCCGGGTCTGCAGTCGTGGATCCGCGCCCACGCGGACGGTCTCGACGTCGCCCACGTGCACCTGGCCCGTGACCTGGTGACGCTGCCCGCAGCCGCGTCGCTCCGCCGCCGCGGCGTGCCGTACGTCGTCCAGCCGCACGGCATGGTCGTCGAGTCCGACCACCGGCTGGCCGGTCCGCTCGACGCCCTCCTGACCCGACGGGTGCTCGACGGCGCGGGCGCGATCCTGCACCTCACCCCGGCGGAACGGTCCGGGCTGCTCGCGATCGGCGCCGACGAGTCGTTGCTGCGCGAGCTGGGGAACGGGGTTCCGGACGTCGCAGACCCGGCACCCCTCCCCGAGCGCACCGAGGTCCTGTTCCTGGCGCGGCTGCAGGAGCGCAAGCGACCGCTCGCCTTCGTGCGCACGGCGCGCACGCTCCTGGCCGAGGGGGTCGACGCGTCGTTCGTGCTGGTGGGTCCCGACGAGGGCCAGGGTGACGCCGTGCGCGCCGAGATCGACGCCCAGGGCGACCCCGACCGACTGCGGTGGGAGGGCGCGCTGCCCCCGACCCGGACGCTGGAACGGCTGTCGCAGGCGAGCCTCATCGTGCTGCCGAGCATCGACGAGCCCTACCCCATGTCGATCCTCGAGGCGATGTCGGTCGGACGCGGCGTGGTCGTCACCGACACCTGCGGTCTGGCCCCGGCAGTCGCCGAGCACGGTGCGGGCGTGGTCGTCGACGCGACCCAGTCGGCCCTCGACGACGCCGTACGCGGCCTGCTCGAGCGGCCCGGGGCGCTCACGCGAGGTCGGCGGTCGGGCCCTCACCGCCTCGCGCGAGCACTTCGGCATGCGCGCCGTCGTCGATCGGCTGGAGCGCCTCTATGCCGACGCGATCGTGACCCGCCGCTGACGGATCGCGTCCGGTTCGCGACCTACACTCGTCGGGCGGTGTCTGCCGCGTCGGGGGCGGAGGTAGCGCGTGAGCACGGCACGGCGGGTGGTCGGCGCGTTCGCCGTCGCGGCGTTGCTCGCCGGCGTGCAGCACGGCCCCCGGCCCGGGGTCGTCGACCTTCCATCGCGCCGACGCCACCCGGCCCGCCGACTCCTTCCCGAGCGCCACGCCAGGGCTGCCGTCGTCGGCGTCGCCGCTGCCGTTCGACGCGGCGCCGGGCACCGAGCGACCCGGACGCCTCGTCTTCGCGCACTACCTCCCGCCGTTCACCGTCTCCATCGACAACGCGCCGCCGGCGTCGGACTACTACGCACGCGAGTACCTCAGTCCCGAGGGCGAGGGGGGCAAGTTCGCGGCGTACGGCGGCTACCTCCGCGACCGGCCGCTGCCGCGCGCGCCGCGTGCGTCCGCCGACTGGCAGCTGCTCGACCTCGAGGACGAGGTGCGGCAGGCGTCGGCGGCGGGGATCGACGGGTTCGTCCTCGACCTCGTCGAGACGCCGGGCGACCCGGACACGCGCGTGCTCTCCGTCCAGTCCCAGCTGCTCGACGCAGCGCACATCGCCGACCCCTCGTTCCGCATCATGCTCATGCCCGACGTGAGCGGAGGGATGCGCGACAAGAGCGTCGACACGCTCGCGAGCTACGTCGCGAGCCTCGGCCGGTCGCCGGCCGCGTTCCACCTCTCCGACGGTCGTCTGGTCGTCTCGCCGTTCAACGCCGAGAGCCACAGCGCCTCGTGGTGGGGGCAGTTCGAGTCCGTGATGGCCTCGACGTACGGGACCACCGTGGCGCTGGTCCCGCTGTTCCAGGACGAGCGCGACCACGTCGCCGACTTCGCGCCGATCAGCTACGGCGTCTCGACCTGGGGCACGCGCAACCCGGCGCGCAATCCGCCGACCGCGACGTCGCCCGACTCGCCGGTCGCACGTGCCGACGCGGTCCACGCCACCGGGTTGCTCTGGATGCAGACCGTCGCGATGCAGGACGAACGGCCCGCGCAGTCGATCTACGACGAGGCCGCCAACACGACGAACTTCCGCCAGTCCTGGCAGATCGCTCGCGACTCGCATGCGGAGTGGGTGCAGCTCGCGACGTGGAACGACTACGCCGAAGGCACGGCGCTCGCGCCGTCCGAGCACCACGGCTGGAGCTTCCTCGACCTCACGTCGTTCTACTCGACGTGGTTCAAGACGGGCGTCGAGCCGACCGTCACGCGCGACGTCGTCTACCTCACGCACCGGATGCAGCCCTTCGACGCGAAGCCGACCTATCCGGAGACCTCGCTCATGCGTCCGCGAGGTGGCACCGAGCCGCGCGACACGGTCGAGGCGCTCGTCTTCGCGACCGCTCCCGGCACGGTCACCCTGCATGTCGGAGCGACGGCGACCGACTGCCACGTCCGCGTGGGCGTCACGGTCTGCACCGCGCCGCTCGAGCTCGGCGCCGTGTCGGCCGTCCTGGTGCGCGACGGCGTCACCGTGGCCTCCGCGGCGTCGCCCTTCGCGGTCACCTCGTCACCCCCTGTGCAGGATCTCCAGTACGTCGGCGTCTCGAGCGGGCGTCCCGTGGGCTGACCCGCGATCCGCCTCCGACGGTCACCTGTCGTCAACCGGGCGTTCACGTCGCGCTGCCAGGGTCACCCGCGACGACGTGAGTGAAGGAGATCCGGGTGGGTCGGGGACGGCACCGTGGCGCAGACGTGCGTCGGGCTACGTGGCGCGTCCGGCTGTCCGTGCTCGTCGTCGTGGCGGGCCTCGTCCTCGCGTCCCAGGCCGGACTCGGTGGGCTGCACGGCTCGACGGCGGCGGCCACGTCCACCCCCTACCTCCCGTTCGACCTGTCGACGACCTCGACGTCGTCCAGGCTGGTCTTCGCGCACTACGTGCCGTGGTTCCCGTCCTCGATCGACAACCGCCCTGCGGACGTCGACTACTACACGGCGCAGTACCTCAACCCCGCCGGGGAGAGCGGGGTGCACGCGTCGTACGGCGGGTTCCTGCGCGACCGTCCCGCCGTTCGCAACGTCAGCCCGTCAGCGGACTGGCGGCTCGACGACATGAAGCTCGACGTGGGTCGTGCCGCGGCCGCAGGCATCGACGGGTTCGCCGTCGACGTCGTGTCGATCGACCCGACCAGTCGCGCGTGGGCGAACGTCGTGCTGCTGCTGCAGGCCGCGCACGCCGTCAGCCCGACGTTCCGGATCGTGCTGCAGCCGGACATGGTCGGGCTCGCCTCGCAGGATGTCGCGTCGCTCGCGCGGGCCACCGCCACCCTCGCGACGTACCCCGCCGCCTTCCGCACCGGCGGCCGTCTCCTCGTGTCGCCGTTCTTCGCGGAGAGGAAGTCGGTGCCGTGGTGGTCGCAGTACCTCGCCGAGATGTCGTCGACGTACTCCACCCCCACGTCGCTGTTCCCGGTGCTGAACGACGACGTCACCTACGCCGACGACTTCGCCCCGATCAGCATCGGTGTCGGCAACTGGGGCTCGCGCAACCCGGCGTGGAACTCACCGAGCTCGACGAGCGCCACCTCACCTCGTGGCCGCATCGCGGCGGTGCATGCACGCGGTGACCTCTGGATGCAGCCGGTGTCGGTGCAGGACGAGCGTCCGCGATCGGGTCTGTTCGACGAGGCGGCCAACACGACGAACCTGCGCAGCACGTGGCAGGTGGCGCGTGACGGCGGTGCCGACTGGGTGCTGCTCCCCACCTGGAACGACTGGGCCGAGGGCACCGCGATCGCGCCCTCGCTATTTCACGGCTACGCCTACCTCGATCTCATGGCGTACTACATCGCGTGGTTCAAGGCCGGCACGCCGCCCGCGCTGGTGCGCGACGGCGTCTATCTGACGCACCGACGTCAACCGGCCGCTGCCGTGCCGCACTTCCCGGAGTCGACGCTGATGCGCCTCCGCGGTGGGACTCCCGCGCAGGACACCGTCGAGTCGCTGAACTTCCTCACCGCGCCTGCGACCGTGTCGGTCGACGTCGGGGGAGCGGTCACCACGTGCGACGCACCCGCCGGAGTCAGCACGTGCGTGGCGCCGCTGCGCGCCGGACTCGTGTCGGTGTCGGTCGTGCGTGACGGTGTACCGGTCGTGTCGGTGACCTCGCCGGCTGTCGTGTACGCCGCGCCGTTCGTGCAGGACCTCCAGTACGTCGCCGCCAGCAGTCTGCGCAACGCCGGCGCGGCCGTGCTCGGCGCGCCGACGTCGTCTCCGGCGCCGACCGTGCCGGCATCGACGGCCGGGCCCGTGCCCGCGACCCCGACCCCGACCCCGACCCCGACCCCCGACACCGACCCCGACTCCACCTGTGACGTCGCCTCCGACTCCGAGTCCGTCGGCCCCGGCCGTCGTGTCACCGCCATCGCCGCCGCCGACCTCGGCGTCGGGACCGTCCGGTACGCCATCGTCGACGACGTCCCCGCTCGTGCGGCCCACCATGACGATGGCGTTCCTCTCGACGACGGTGTCCTCGGGCGAGCGCGCCGACGTGCGCATCACCTTCACGCCGTCGTCGGCCGTGGGTGTGGTGCGCCTCGTCGTCGACGGCGACCCGCAGCTGAGCACGGTGGCGGTGCTCGACGGGACCGCGTCCGCCTCGACCGGCGTCCTCACGGCCGGGACGCACACGGTGCAGGCCTGGTTCGAGCCGGCAGCCTCAGGATGGATCGACTCGAGCGCCGCGAAGTACACGTTCTACGTCTCGCCCTGACCTGGCGCCCTCCGCCCGACCGTCCGTCCGCGCATCGGCGACACGCCGAGGACGGACACGCGTCGGACGTGTCGGCGGCGTGGTCTCCGTCACAACGCGCTGCGTGAGCACGGCGTCGCTGGGTGAGGGGGCCGTCACCCCATGGCCACCCTGGGTCACATCCTCCCCGTCCGTCACGTCGTGCGGTCGCCCGCGGGCGCGGCGCGCTGACCTGCGCGAACACCGCTCGACGTCGGCCCGCTCCCGCGTGGCGGAGCGTGCGTCACACGCCGTGACGAACTCGCCGGATCAGGGCCGGGGAGTGTCGACAGACGTTCGTGCCTACGCCGAACGGGTGACAGGATGACTCCGTCGTCGGGCGGTCATCCCATTCCCCAGGGGCCGCGCCGGGGCGGGACACACTCAAGTCCCCGACCTCGACCGACGACCTTCACGCAAGGAACGTGACGCGCAGGTGCGGCGCATGCCCACTGTCCGTGCGCACGGTCAGGAGGATTGCTCGTGAGGCAGGAACGACCTGGACGCCACAGCTCGGCCGACCGTCCGACCCGACGCACCGCCGTGCGCATCACCGCCGCGGCGGTCGTGCCGGCGCTCGTCGCCGGACTGATCGTCGCCGTCGGTGTCGCGACCGCGCCCGTCGCTTCGGCAGCCGCATCGACCCCGTGGCTGCCCTTCGACAAGCCGGCGCTCTCGACGTCGTCCAAGCTCGTCTTCGCCCACTACCTCCCGACGCTGCCCGTCTCGATCGACAACAAGGCAGCCAGGTCGGACTACTACACGGTCAACTACCTCAACCCGACGGGTGAGGGCGGCGTGCACAAGGCGTACGGCGGATTCCTCCGCGACCGCCCGCGCGCCCGCTCGGTGCTGTCCACCAGCGCCTGGCGTCTCGTGGACATGGAGACCGAGGTGCGCCAGGCGCGTGCCGCCGGCATCGACGGCTTCGCCCTCGACCTGGTCACCATCGGCGCGACCACGCAGGGCTGGAAGAACATGACGACGCTGCTCACGGCAGCGCACGCCGTCAGCCCGACGTTCAAGATCATGCTGCAGCCGGACATGAGCGCGCTCGCGAGCAAGGACTCTGCGTCGATCGCAGCGGCCGTGGCCAAGCTGGCCGCCTACCCGGCCGCCTACCGCTACGCCGACGGCCGACTCGTCGTGTCCCCGTTCCACGCCGACTCGCGCACGGTCGCGTGGTGGCGCACCTGGATGGCGTCGATGTCGTCGACGTACAAGCTTCCCGTCGCGCTGTTCCCCGTGCTCAACAACGACCAGGCCTACGGTGCCTCGTTCGCCCCGATCAGCATCGGCATCGGCAACTGGGGTTCGCGCAACCCGCAGTGGAACCCGCCGACGGCGACGTACTCGACCTCGCCCATCGGCCGGATCGCCAAGGTGCACGCGCTCGGCAAGATGTGGATGCAGCCGGTCTCGGTGCAGGACTCGCGGATGCGTGAAGGCATCTACGACGAGGCCGCCAACACGCTCAACCTGCGCGACACCTGGTCGATCGCCCTGCGCGGCAAGGCGGACTGGGTGCTGCTGCCCACGTGGAACGACTACACCGAGAACAGCGAGATCGCACCCTCTGTCAACCACGGCTACGCGTTCCTCGACCTCATGGCGTTCTACATCACCTGGTTCAAGACCGGGGCGCGGCCGACCATCGTGCGCGACGGTGTCTACCTGACCCATCGCCGCCAGCCCTACGCCGCCAAGCCCTCCTTCCCGCAGACGCGTCTGGAGAAGTGGCGCGGTGGCACGGCTCCCCGCAACACCGTGGAGTCGCTCAACTTCCTCGTCGCGCCGGCCGTCGTGGCCATCAACGTCGGTGGCGTGATCACCCGTTGCAGCGTCGCCGCCGGTCTCTCCGCCTGCATCGCACCATTGCGTGCGGGCAAGGTCTCGGTGTCGGTGATCCGGTCCGGCAGGACTGTCACGTCAGTGGCGTCCCCGGCCGTCGTCGACACGACGCCGTACACCCAGGACCTCCAGTACGTGGCGGCGAGCAGCCTGCGCACCGGCGTTCATCCTGCGGTCACCTCGGCGGCTGCGCCCAAGGTGCTGACGGCCGCCAAGGTCTCCGGCACGGTGCGCGTCGGTCAGGTGGCCCGCTGCACCGCGAGCATCTCCGGCGGCACCATGACGTACAAGTGGACCGTCGGGGGCGTCCTGCTCCGCGGCGCCGTCCGCGCGACCGTTCGCATCCCCACGACGGCGTACGGCAAGTGGCTCGCCTGCCGCGTCACGGTCGTCAACGCGAAGGGCAGCGCCAGCACGCTCTCGAAGTCGGTGCGCGTACCCGTCCTCGCGGCGCCCGTCGCACGGACCCGCCCGGTGCTGGTCGCCGCCCCCAAGGTCGGAGCCGCGGCGAAGGCCACGGCTGGGACGTGGTCGCTCAAGCCCGCCTACTACCGCTACCGGTTCCTGGTGAACGGCGTGCAGGTGGCGCTGATGAGCCGCAACTACCTCGTGCTGTCGTCGTCCTGGCGCGGCCGCACCCTCGTGGTCGAGGTACGCGCGTACGCCTACGGCCACGCCGTCGGTCGTGCGACGACCGCGCCGCCGTCATCCGCTAGCAGCGCGTCCGTACCTGAGCAGGCGGTGCGCTACGCGCTCCGTGGCGTGATCGGGACCGCGGGCCCCCAGCGCGTGGCGCAGGCCCGGGCGTACTGCCCGGCGAACGCGTGGAGGAGGACGAAGCGCGGGATGGGCGGCACGTTGCCGACCACGATCGTGTAGCCCGCAGGGTCGATGCTGTCGATGAGCCAGTGACCCTCGTGACCGAGTTCGGTCTTGGACTTGGTCTTCACGTACTGCTCCTGGTTGAAGGTCTCCCAGCGAGCGTGCGTCAGGGTCCTCGAGACGATCGGCATCATCTCGGTCTCCTCGCGATGCAGGTGCGGGTCCAGGACCGCGCGCAGCGAGGCCAAGGCCGCGATCAGGCCGTCGCGGACCGGAGCGGATCCGTCACCGGCGTAACGACGGGCGGCCACGCGCAACCCCTCGATCTCGGGCGCGATCCGGGCATGGTCCTGCTCCATCTGATCGAGGAGCTCACCCGACGACGGGTCCAACGACCTCATCAGCGGCCACAGTCCGGCGTCCTCGCCCTCGTGGTGCCCGTGCAGGAAGTCCATCATCCAGATCAGGTGCGCGCTCAGAGCCTTCCGCTGTGCGTCATCCGGTGGGCGCACCGCGGTCAGAGCCGTCGTCGTACGCGTCAGGTCACGTCGCAGGGCCGTGTGGACGATGCCCATCATGGCGGTGTCCGCCGGTGCGTTCGGCTCGGTCTTCATCTCAGGCCTACCCATCTGTCAGGACTTCGGGATCTCGCGCTCCAACATCTCCGCCACCCAGGTGCGGTACTGCCTGGGGGTCCAACCCGACTCCTCGACGAGCAGGAGATACACCTCGACGCTGAGCAGGGCCCACAGGCTGTCGCGCTCACGTCGCGTCGGCTTGCGCCCCATCACCGCTGCGGAGCCCGCCGCGATGTCGAGGCGGATGCGTTCGCGGGCGGCTCGCAGCATCTCTGCGATCACCGGATCCGTGGGCGCCGCCTCCCGGAGCACCTCGCGAACCCCGACGTCCGCTGGTTGACGTCGGTCAGCAGCAGGGCCGCGGCCGCGATCCGCTCGGCGCGACGACCTCGTGCGAGGGCGGCGAACTCGGGGCGCTGGGCCAACGAGAGCAGCGCGTCGTCACCCACCACGGCGACGTCCATGGCCCGCCGGAGCAGCCCTGCCTTGGACGAGAAGTGTGCGTACACCGTCTCGGTAGCCACGCCCTCCTCACGCGCGACATCGCGCATGCCGGTCGCCGCCCATCCGTTCGCGCAGAACAGCCGGGTGGCCGCGGCGACGATCTCGGTCCGCGTCTGCTCCGCCTGGTGCGCGCGCCGTGGCGAGCGATACCGCCGCGGGGCGTCGTCGGTCGCGGGTGCTGGGTGCTGCGGGCACATCGGGCAGGCGTACCGAACTATATTCACGCGAGGTCAGCCTCCACATCTCGGTGCAGCAGGCGGAAGCCCGTCGACAGGGCGAGCCGGGAGAGCGCCGCCCGCGCGCGGGCTGCGTCGCGGTCCGGCCTCGTCAGCCGGAGTACATCGAGTCGAGAAGTGCCTGGTACTTGCCTTCCACGACCTTGCGCTTGACCTTCATGCTGGGGGTGAGCTCGTCGGCCTCGACGGAGAGGTCGTGGTCGAGGATGCGGAAGTCCTTGATGGTCTCCCAGCGATTGAGACGGCCGTTGAGCTCCACGATGCTGGCCTGTACGTAGTCGCGCACGGCGGGGTCGGCAGCGAGCGTGGCGTAGTCGCTCGTCGCGAGGCCCCGGGCTCGGGCCCACTGGGCGAGCGCGTCAGGGTCGAGGGTGATCAGCGCGGTGGCGTAGTTGCGTCGGTCTGCGTGCACCAGCATCTGGCTCGCGAGCGGGCACACTGCGCGGAACATGACCTCGATGGTCTGCGGTGCGATGTACTTCCCGCCGGAGGTCTTGATCAGGTCCTTCTTGCGATCGGTGATCCGCAGCTGCCCGGTCGCGTCGATCTCGCCGATGTCCCCCGACGCGAACCATCCGTCCGGGCTCAGTGCCTCGGCCGTGGCGTCGGGCAGGTTGTGGTAGCCGGACATCACGCCGGGACCGCGGACGAGGATCTCGCCGTCCGGGGCGATGCTGATCTCTGTCCCGGTCAGCGGGGGGCCGACGACGCCGAACGCCGGCGCGAGCGGACGGACGAGGCAGGCCGCGGCGCTCGTCTCGGTGAGCCCGTAGCCCTCGAGCACCACGAGGCCGGCGGCGTGGAACCAGGTGGCCACGTCCTGGGACAGGGCGGCGCTGCCCGACACCATGAAGCGGATCCGGCCGCCGAGCCGGTCCCGGACCTTGGCGAGGACGAGCCGGTCGGCGAGGGCGTGCTGCGCCCTCAGCAGCCAGCTGGGCTGCTTGCCGGCCAGCCTGTCGCGGGACACCTGGGTGCCGACGTCGAAGGCCCAGGTGAAGAGCTTCAGCTTGGCGCCGCCCTGCTCCTGCATCGTCTGCACGACGCTGGAGTGCACCTTCTCGAAGATGCGCGGAGGGCCGGCCATGAAGGTCGGTCGGACGGTCGCCAGGTTCTCGACGATGTTGTCCATCCGGCCGTCGACGGCGGTGGGGAAGCCGATCTGGAGCTGCACGGCCTCGAGCATCTTGCCGAACGAGTGCGACAACGGGAGCCACAGGAACTGCAGGTCGTCGATCGAGAGGATGTCGATGGCCTCGGCGCCCGCTCCGACGTACGTCCAGCAGCGGTGCGGCAGCTCCACGCCCTTCGGGCGACCGGTGGTGCCCGAGGTGTACATCAGGGTCGCGAGATGCTCGGGGCGTACGGCGGCGACCGCCTCGTCCACGGCGCTGGGGTGGTCGACGAGATGACGAGCGCCGAGCGCCTGCAGGTCGGCGAGGCTGAGCACCCACTCGCCGTCCGCCTGGCCGTCGAAGGTGACGACCCGGATCACGTCGGGGATGTGGTCACGCAGGGCGCGGAGCTTGGCGATCTGGGTGTCGTCCTCGGCGAAGACGATCCGGGTCCCGCTGTCGGTGAGGATGTATCCGATGTCCTCCACCCCGGTCGAGGGATAGACCGACGTCGTCGCCGCGCCGGCGCACATGACCGCCAGGTCGGCGTACAGCCAGTCGATGCGGGTGGAGGACGCGATCGCCACCCGCTCCTGCGGTCCGATCCCCAGTGCGAGCAGCCCCGCGGCCACCGTCGTGACGGTGTCGGCGGCCTGCCCCCACGTCACGGACTCCCAACCACCGGGGACGGGGTACCGGAATGCCTCGGTCGCAGGGGTCGCCGCGACCCGGTCGTAGAACATCCGGCCCACTGACGCTGCCGGTGTCGGGTAGCTGGCGGGATTGGCAGATCCGATGGTCGTTGCGTTCATGGCGCCTCCAGGTTCCCGGCGCAGCCGTGAACGGCCGGCAGCAGGAACCAACATGACGAGACTACGTCGATCGACGGCATCGACTCTTGGCGTGCCATCAGGCGGGACGTCCTGCTCCGCCATCGCGGGTCGGCCGCGCCTAGTGTGGAGATGCCCTGCCGGGCAGGTTCCGGACGGGTCACGACGCGGCTGCCGACCCTTCTGTGGGTGACGGCACGGCGTCGCTCGAACCAGGAGGACTCCGTGTCGGACGACGAGCTGAGGCAGCAGATCGTCGAGGTTGCGGCTGAGCTGTTCGCGGCCCACGGATACGGCGGCACGAAGCTGCGCATGGTGGCCGAGCGCGCCGGCGTCACACCTCGAACGGTCAGGCTGCTGACGGGCAGCCGTGCTGAGCTCTTCGCCCTCGTGCTGGCCACCAGGCCGCCGTCGCAGTCCGCCGCCCGGGTCGCCGCAGCAGCGGCCGATCCCGACGCCGCGCCGCCCGTCTCGGTACTGATCGAGGTGGCCGGCGACACCTTTGCCACGCCTGGGCGCAGCTGGAACGTCGTCGAGCTCGAGGCACTCGCCCGGGCCCACACCGACGGAGAGGTCCGGGCGCTGGAGGCGGCCCGCCTCCGGGTGCGGAAGGCCAACCTGAAGACGGTCACGGAACAGACGCGTCGTGCGGGTGGTATCGACGACCGCATCGACGACGACGCGTTCGTGCACTTCGCACTGGCCCTCTCCGCGGGGCTTGCAGCCATCGACCCCGTGTCGGAGAGCCGGCCCTCGCAAGCCAGCTGGAACGCGCTGATGGCTCGGATCGGCGCAGCCTTCGCGCCCCCCGGATTCCTCCTGTCCGCCGACCACCAGGCGCAGACACCGTGGCGGTTGCGCATCGACATCCCCGACCGGCCGGGCGGGCTGTCCCAGCTGCTGAGCGCCTTGGGCACGCTTCACGTGTACGTGGTCGCGGCGTACGTGCTGGACTTCGAGGGAGGGAACCGCACGGTGGACCTCGCCCTCATGGCTCCCCGCGAGGTGAGTGCGCAGACCCTGCTGGCGTCGGCCATGACCGTCGGACAGCGCGGCTATGTGATGGCTGGTTCGTCCGACGACGCAGGGGACCTGCCGACCCGGGTGCTCGACGGAGCCACCGAGCTGGTCACCAACCCGGGCTCGGCTCCGCTCGCCGCTGCGGCCCTCGTCGAGGCCGACCGGTTCGAGGTCACCGACGCCACCCAGGGTGAGGACGACGCGACGGATGTCCTGCGGCTGCAATGGACCACCGATCGGCACGTGGTCCTGCACCGGGACTGGGCGCCGTTCACCCGGGCCGAGAAGACCCGGGCGTCAGCGCTGCTGCGACTGGCAGCGGCGATGGCCAGCGCGTCGGGCGAGGCGGAAGCTCTGGGCTGGGTCGAGCCGATGAGGTCCGGTGGAACCATGTGGATCCGGCTCGCACGTCCCGAGGACTCCGACGCGGTGGCCGCCATGCACGACCGCTGCTCGGAGCGGACCCTGTACCGGCGCTACCTCACCGCGGTCGGCCAGTGGCGCGACGTCGCGCTGCGTCGCCTCAGCGGCGGCCATCGTGGTGCGACCATCGTCGCCATGAGCGAGGACGGCACCATCGTGGGTCTGGGACACGTGTTCCCGGACGCCGCGTCTGCCACCCGCACGGCAGAGATCGCCGTGATCGTCGAGGACGCCTATCAACGACGCGGCATCGGGACCCGCCTCGTCGAGCACCTGCTGGACCTCGCCGAGCGGCTCGGCTTCGACGACGTCGTGGGCACGGTGCTCGCCCAGAACGACGAGATGCTCCGGGTGCTCGACTCGACCCGGTTGGTCTGGACCAGGCACGTCGAGGACGGCGTCATCACCGTGCGGGCGCCCCTGCCGAGAGTCGGATCGACCGTCACGACTCCCGTCTCGATCCGCTGAGCTGATCGGTCGCGTCCCCGCCTACAGTCGAGGTATGACCGCAGGCCGCCGGGGAGCGGGGGACCGTCCCGAGTCGCTGTGGGCGGACCTCGACGGCCCGGTCCACTACGTCGACCATGGCGGCGCCGAGGACGGCCCGCTGCTCGTCTGCGTCCACGGTCTCGGTGGGTCGCTGCTCAACTGGGCCGCCCTCGTCCCGTTGCTCACACCGACCTGCCGCGTCATGGCGCTCGACCTCGCGGGGTTCGGGCGCACGCGGAGCGGCTCGCGCTCGACGTCGGTGCGGGCCAACCAGCGCTTGCTGCACCGCTTCCTCACCGAGGTCGCCGGGGTGCCCGCGCTCCTCGTGGGCAACTCCATGGGCGGCCTGATCTCGATCCTGCAGGCATCGTCGCGCCCGGACACGGTCGCGGGTCTCGTCCTCGTCGACCCGGCGCTCCCGATCGCGCTCTCCGCTCGGCCCGACCCGCGGGTCGCCGCGACCTTCACCGCGTTCCTCGTCCCTGCCATCGGGCGGCGGCTGCTCGCCCGCAGAAGGGAGACGACCTCGGCGGAAGAGGCGGCGCGGTCGCTGCTGCGGCTGTGCTGCGAGGACCCGTCGCGGGTGCCGGCGCACGTCGTCGACCAGCACATCGAGCTCGCCGGTCAGCGCCGGGAGTACTCGGACGTCGACTCCGAGATGCTGTCCGCGGCGCAGTCCCTGCTGTTCGTGCTCGCGGATCGTCGCGGCTACGCCCGGATGCAACGCTCGATCGACGTCCCGGTCCTGCTCCTGCACGGCGACCGGGACCGGCTCGTGCACGTCGCCTCGGCGCGGGCGGCCGCCGCAGCGAACCCGACGTGGCAGTTCGAGGTCGCCGAGGGGGTCGGGCACGTCCCACAGCTCGAGGTGCCGGAGTGGACGGCGGAGAAGATCCTGCGCTGGCTCGACGACCACCCGATGGTCGCGGACGTCGCCGCCCAGGCCACGCCGCTCGTGCGCCGGGCGAGGTGACCAGCATGGAGCGGCTGAGCTCGCTCGACGTCGGCTTCCTCCATCTGGAGACCGACACGCAGCAGATGCACGTCGGCTCGCTGCTGGTGTTCGAGGGACCGGCGCCGGACTACCAGGCGTTCTGCGACCACCTCGCCTCGTGCCTGGACGCCGTGCCGCGCTACCGCCAGCGCGTGCGACCGATGCCGCTCGACCTGGCGCGTCCCGCGTGGGTCGATGACCCGCACTTCTCCCTCGCGTACCACCTGCGGCACACGGCAATCCCGGGTCCTGGCGGTGACGCGGAGCTGCGAGCGCTGGTCGGCCGGGTCATGGCCCAGCGGCTCGACGTCGACCGTCCACTGTGGGAGATGTGGCTGGTCGAGGGGCTGACGGAGGGCCGTTGGGCGGTCGTGACCAAGACGCACCACGCGATGATCGACGGCCTGGCCGGCAACGAGCTCATGGAGACGGTGCTCGACCGCGAGCCGGGCCTCACCCGGCCGCAGGCGCAGACCTGGCGGCCGCGCCCGACGCCTTCGCGGCTCGAGCTCGCCGCTGCTGGCGCCCGCTGGCTCGCGGGCCTTCCGGCCGAGGTCGGCCGATCGGTCGGGTCGGCTGCGGCGGCGCTGAGGTCGCCGAGCGACGTGCTGCGCAGCGGCGTCGTCCGCATCTACGGGCTGGCCGAGTTCGGGCGCAGTGCGGCGAGCCCGACCAGCGTGCTCAACGGACCCCTCGGGCCGCATCGCCGGTGGGGCTGGGCACGTGCCGATCTCGCCGACGTGAAGGCCGTCAAGGACGCGGCGGGCTGCACCGTCAACGACGTGGTCCTCGCCGCGATCGCCGGGGGATTCCGCCGCTACCTCCTGGAGCGGGGCGAGCCGGTCGACGACGTCCTCGTGCGTTCGCTCGTGCCGGTCTCGATCCGGACCGAGGAGCACCGCGGCCGGCTCGGGAACCAGGTGACGGCGGTGTTCGCCGACCTGCCCGTGGGGATCGACGATGCGGCCGGTCGTCTCGCCGCCGTGGCGCAGCAGATGAACCACCTCAAGGGCAGCGGTGTCGCCGTGACGGTCGACTCGATGATGTCGGCCGGTGACTTCGTCCCGGAAACGCTCATGGCCCTCGGGGCGCGTGTCTACGCCAAGCTCGGTCAGCGCGTCGTCAACACCGTCACCACCAATATCCCCGGGCCGCAGTACCCGCTCTACCTGCTCGACCGCCGCATGCTCGAGATGTTCCCCTACATCCCGGTCGCCCAAGGCGTACGCATCAGCGTCGGGATCGTCTCGTACGACGGACATCTCGCGATCGGTGCCACCGGCGACTACGACGCAGTGCCGGACCTCGACGTCCTCTGCACCGCGATCGAGGACTCCCTGCGCGAGCTGATCGGCGCAGCGAGGCTCTGGTGAGGTCGTCGTGGTGGCTGTCCTGATGCTGGGCGCATGCAGGTCGTCGATCTCGATGGCCTTCACTGTGCGCTCATCGGCACGGGGGCTTCGCCACCTCGATCCCCAGGGAGTTTCGAAAGGCCCTCCCGGCGGCGTGGGAGCGCTCTATCGTGGCCGGACGGGGGTCGGACACGAAGGTCGTGAACGCATGGCAGTCGACTGCTACTACGGGCGTTGCTCCGAGCCGGTCACGCATTGGCTGGTGCGCTACCTGCCCTCGGGGTATCAGCCCAACCCGGATGTGCGCGCCTATTGCGACATCCACCGACAGTCCCTGGGGCAGGCTCGCGCGTCACTGGCAGCGCCGGTGCTGCGCGTCGAGGTCGTCGAACTGGATTCGGCGCTGCGTTCCTGACGGAGGGTCGTGGACCCGCACGCACCACTGCGGGACGTCGAGCCGTTCGCCCTCCTGACCCGTTGCGGGGGTGCGAGCAGCGCGGATGCTTCATCATCGAGCGGTGAGCGATCACCCCGCTGAGACCATCTCCTATCCCGCGCCCGGGGGGCGGCCGGCCCGACTGAGCAGCGAGCAGACGGCTCCGCACGTCATCGTGCTGTTCGGCGCTGCCGGCGACCTGGCCCGGCGCAAGCTGCTCCCCGGGCTGGTCCACATCGCGAGCTCGTCGCTCGCGCCGCCCATGCGCATCGTCGGGACCTCGCTGGAGGACTTCGACGACGAGCAGTTCAGAGCCTTCGCCGAGGCTGCGGTGACCGAGTTCGGCGGCCACCACGAGATCTCACCTGAGCAGTGGGGTGAGTTCGCGTCGCACCTGACCTATGTGCCGATGGATGCCGGCGCGGACCGCCTGGCCGCTGCCGTCGCCACCGCTGAGGCGGAGCTCGGACCTGACGTACGACGGCTGCACTACATGAGCGTGCCCCCGAAGGCGGCGTTCGAAGTCATCGCGACGCTTCGCGCGGCCGACCTCGTGCAGAACTCGCGGGTGATCATGGAGAAACCGTTCGGCACCGACCTCGACAGCGCCGTGGTGCTCAACGACCACCTGCACGAGACGTTCGAGGAGAATCAGATCTTTCGGATCGACCACTTCCTCGGCAAGGAGGCTGCCCAGAACATCCTCGCGTTCCGGTTCGCCAACGGGCTGTTCGAGCCGATCTGGAACCGCAACTTCATCGACCACGTACAGATCGACATCCCTGAGACGCTGGGCCTCGGGCAGCGCTCCGGGTTCTACGAGTCGACGGGCGCGTACAAGGACATGGTCGTCACCCACCTCCTCCAGGTCCTCGCCTTCGTCGCCATGGAACCGCCGACGGCGCTCGAGCCTCGAGCCATCAGCGAGGAGAAGAACAAGGTCTTCCGTTCCATGCTGCCCGTCGATCCGGCGCAGGTCGTCCGCGGCCAGTACGCCGGCTACCTCGACGAGCCCGGCGTCGCGCCGGACTCCGACACCGAGACGTTCATCGCGCTGCGCTGCGACATCGACAACTGGCGGTGGGCCGGCGTCCCGTTCTACCTCCGCACCGGCAAGAAGATGGCCGAGGGCGCGCGCATCATCTCCATCGCCTTCCGTGAGGCGCCCCGCACGATGTTCCCGCTGAACTCAGGGGTCGGCTCTGCCGGCCCGGACCACCTGACCTTCGACCTCGCCGACGCGTCGAAGGTCTCGCTCTCGTTCTACGGCAAGCGTCCGGGACCGGGGATGCGACTCGAGAAGCTGAGCATGCAGTTCTCGACGCAGGACACCAGCAGGGCACGCGACGTCCTCGAGGCGTACGAGCGGCTGATCCTCGATGCCATGCGAGGCGACCACACCTTGTTCACGACCGCGGAAGGCATCGAGAGCCTCTGGGCGCGGTCCGAGACTCTGATCGAGGACCCACCGCCGGTCAAGCCGTACGCTCCGGGAACGTGGGGTCCCAACGCGATCCACCAGCTCATCGCCCCGCACGCCTGGCGCCTGCCGTTCGAGCGGGTGTGGCGCGAGACCCGGTGAGTCGCGCTGCACCTGGATGCCGTCACCACACGCCTGGGATGATTCTTCGGCGAACCCGACGGCGGTACGCCAGGTAGTCGTCGTTGTTCGCGAGCAGGCGTTCCTCGGCAAGTGCCCGACCGCCGTTGCAGACTGTGCCGATCACGAGAATGGCTGCGTTCCAGACGGACAGGCTCTGCAGCACGTAGCCCGACTCGAGCAGGAGATACGACGCATACATGGGATGTCGAACGATCGTGTAGGCGCCGCGGGTCACGACGCCGCGGTCCGCGGCGGCGAAGCCGAAGGAACGCCCCAGGGTCAGGATGCATGTCACCGCGATGGTGACGCCGACCAGCTGAAACGCGGTACCTGCCCAGATCCCCCACGCCAGATGCGCCCCATCTGGCCGGAAGAGGACGCCCATGAACGTTCCGGCGAATGCGAGGAGCCAGTCATCCAGGCGGCGGGTCACCAGGCGCGCAGGCCGCCGGATCAGAAAGGCGAGAGCCACGAGCGTCTGTTGGGCGAAGAAGATGATGCCGATAGGGCGGTGCGTCTCGAGGTAGAAGTGCAGGAACGAGTATGCGAACAGGGCAGCGCTGATCGCACCGACGAGGTTGGCGCATGCCCTGAGAAGCCGTTGGGTGAGTGGCGTATGCGCGGTGGAAGCCGTGAGCGGTCCAGGGATTCCAGAGTTGCCCGATCCCGCATCTGGCGACCGCGTATCCGAGGGCACGGCGAGCCTCCCTGGCGCTGGATCGGTTGCCGCGTTGGCGATTCGACCTTCTGACGTCCCCAGGGAGCGCAGGCTGCTTGCAGCGGGGAAAGGCCGATGCATCATGCCGTGGTGGTCGACGCGCTGCTCGGCCGCCCGGGGTTGGCCTTCGTGGGATCGACCAGTCGCCCCTGACCGAGTGCGCGAGCGATGAAGGCGTCGACGCTGAATCGTCCCGCGCCCGTGAGCGTCGCCGTCAGTGCGAGGGCGGCCAGGGCCAGGTTGAGCTGATAGCCGGGAGAGGGGTTCGTCGAGATGATTCCGGTGGCCCACGTGACAGTGATCATCGCCATCACCATGTCGCCGAACAGGGCCAAGCCGGCCAGGCGTGTGCAGAGCCCCAGAGCCATCGCTATCCCACCGCCGAACTCGATCAGGCCGGCAAGCAGCGCGAAGAGCTCCCCGGGCCGGAGATGCGCGGTCTGCGACATGTAGAGAGCTGTCTGATCGATGCCGTGCAGTCCGGGGCCGGGGAACGCACCGAACAGCTTCGCGGCGCCATAGAAGATGAAGATCCAAGCGAGGACGATCCGCACGGCGAGAAGCGCGATGTCCACTGGCAGCCCGGTTGATGTTGTCTCGAACAGGAGGCGTAGCCACGCCGCGCGTTGCCGCCCGGGCGCCATCGCGCTCATGACGGTGCCGCCGGCGGCGCGTTCGACGCCATCGGTGACGTCGATGTCGATGCCGGAGAGAGGGTCGGCGTAGCCGTGTCGCGGTCCGGCTGAAGGGATCGAGCAGGTTCCCTGATCGACTCGAGCTCGACGCGGTCGTTCAGCGGGCGGAACGGCCCGAGGAGCTGCGCGGCAAGCACGGTGAAGTGGTGCGGGCGAGCTCCCTGCTGTTCGACCCTGAGGGGTCGCTGCGGCAACCCCGTGTCGGCCCTGATGGTCTCGGGCGTGGGAAACACCGCACGATGGGAGAGCTGGTCCCAGATCGACAGCACGAATCCGAGATTCACGTCCTGGGGACCGTTCAGTCTGTGGTGGATCCGGTGGTAGTTCGGACTGACGAAGACTCGTCCGAGAGGTCCGAAGCTCACATTGGTGTTGGAGTGGGCAAGAGCGACCGCGCCGCCGTAGAGGACGAGCAGCAGTGACGGCAGCTCCCCGTTGGCGAGCAGCACCAGGGCGGGAACCACGGCCAGCACGTAGGAGACGTGAATGAGTGGATGCGTCCGGAACACCGTCAAGACGTTCATGTCTTCCTGCGAGTGGTGAAGCTCGTGGAACCGCCACAGCATCCGCACCCGATGGTTGGCCAGATGCACCAACCAGTTGCAGCGCATCCATCGCCACCAAGATCACGATGATGGCACCCCATCGTGGAATCACCCCGAACCTGGGAAGGATCACCCAGGGCGCGACTCGTCGCACGACATCCGCGAGCGACAGGGTGAGCGCGGTCACCAGGGGCAGGACGACGACGGCGTTGATGACGACGAAGAGCACGTCATGGCGGTGGCCACGGGCGACGAGTGGTCGCAGCTGTGCAGGGCGCACCCGCTCAGCGACGAGGAACAGTCCGATCAGCGCAGCAGCGAGGGGACCGATCGTCACCAGGCGCAGGCTCGTCAGCGAACCAGAGAAGTCCATCCCACCCCACCGAGTCGCCCAGCCGGCCCCGATGAGCAGCAGGCCGACCGCCGGGACGAGCAAGGCAGGGAGATAGACGCGGGACGAGACCTTGGACCAGACCTTCCGATCGGCGGCACGGTACGCATCAGGCTTCGCCACGGTCCTCGTGGGCGTAACGGCGTCGAGGGTCCTCTGGATCATTGTTGACTCCCCACGATGATTGGTTCCCCGCTAACGGCGCTCTGAGCGCCGGGCACTAGAAGGCTGCGCCGCCGCTCGCGGGAGCCGAGGTTGTCGCCGCCGGCGAACTGGACGGGGCGGGGCCGCTGATCGGATTGCCGTTGGCATCGAGGGCCAACCAGCGACCCCATTGATCGGTCACGTTCTGCCCGGTCGTCTGTCCGGTCGAGGTGTCGCCCGCAAAGGTGAACGCGGGATGACCGTTCACGACGAGCTGGGTGCCGTTGGTCATGACCGGTGGCCAGGCGGCCAGGCAGCCACCGGTACACGTCTGGTTGGCTGCAGTGTCCCCGACGAGCTCGTACACCGTGCGCCCTGAGGCGTCGACGAGCACGGTCCCGATGGTGGTCGACATGGTCTTCAGCGCGCCGACTGAGCCGCTCACCGGCTGGCTCGGCGGCGTACTGGATCCGGCGCCCACCCCCGGGTTCGTGGAGGACGAACTGCTCCCGCACCCGGCCAGGGTCACCACCAGCGCGGTGGCGCACGCCGCACCCAGACCCAACTTTCCCCTAGCGAAGGCTGACATCTGCTACCTCACCTCTGGTCGTATGCACCCACAGACGGATGCCTTCGTGCCAGAAACGTCCGCGGCCCATCCGTCGTTCAACTGCAGCAGGAATCCAACTACCGGATACGGCGTCAGCCGTTCTGGTTCGGGTGGTGGGCGTGCACCGGTCAGGTGAACGAAATGCTCGCGGCTGGCGTTCTACGGGCATGGAGCGGGTGCGCGAGCTGCGAACCGCCCCGTCGGCGAGAGCCGACGAGGCAGATCTCGTCGTTCTCTGCGAAGAGCACGCGCCCGCGCTGTTGACCTACGTGACGAGACTGATCGGGGACCGGCAGCTGGCCGAGGACATCGTCCAAGAGACGCTGCTGCGTGCCTGGACGCACCCCGACGCGGTGACCGGGCAGACCGGCTCGGCGCGCGGCTGGCTGTTCACGGTTGCCCGCAACCTGGCCACCGACCATTTCCGCGCCCGGCGTGCCCGCCCTCAGGAGATGCCCGACTACCTGATCGACCTGTCCGGTCTGGCCAGCGACGACGACATCGACCTCGCCCTTCAGTCGATGATCGTCGCCGAGGCGCTGACCGCCCTGACCCCCGAGCATCGAGCGGTCCTGGTGCAGACCTTCTACCTGGGGCGCTCCGTCGCGCAGGCTGCAGCCGAGCTCGGCATTCCCGAGGGGACAGTCAAGTCGCGGGCCTACTACGCGCTGCGATCTCTGCGCACCGCCCTCGTCGAGCGGGGTGTGGTGTCGTGAGCGAGCCGATGACGTGCGCGGACGTGGAGCAGCTGCTCGGCGTGCTTGCCCTCGGTGTGATCGACCCGCCGGAGCGCCACACAGTCGAGAGCCACCTGGCCGGCTGTGGTCGGTGCACGGGGGCCTTCGCCCATGTCGCAGCGCTCCCGGGGCTGCTGCACCGCCTCTCCCTCGAGGAGGCAACGACCGGACTGCCCCCGGTGCCGCCGGAGTTCACCGCCAGGCTGCTCGTCGCGGGTGACGAGATCACCCGTGCGCGCCACCGGCGACGTAGGCGGACGACACTCTGGGTCTCGGTGGCTGCCGCAGTCGCCCTGCTCACGGTCGCCGTGCCGATCGTGCTTCATCGCGCACCCGCGGACTCGGTGGCCGCGCAGGCCGCGCCCGTCGTGGTCAGCGGCAGCGACCCTGCCACCGCGGTATCGGCGACCGTAACCCTGGTGCCCATGGCGACCGGAACATCCCTGGAGCTTTCGCTGTCCGGCGTCGAGCCCGGTGAGCACTGCCAACTCGTCGCGATCGATGCCACCGGGCAGCGCGAGGTCGCCTCGACCTGGGTGGCGTCCTACCAGGGCGCCGCCACCGTGTCCGGCAGCACCGGTCTGACCCAGCGATCCATCAAGACCCTTGTTGTCGAGACCAACGACGGCCGAACCCTGGTGAGCCTGCCCGTACCGCAGCCGGCATCCGCATAGCCCGAGACGTGGGAGGCGTTTCCTGCCCGACCTGGACTCCACCGAGATCGAGACTTCTCTGCGACGGTCGCCACAGGCCGACTCGCCCTGGGCACCGCGACTCCGTGAGCGACAACGGCCGCCCCGAAGGCGGCCGTTGTGAGTGAGCGGGTGACGGGGTCCGTCGTTGTCCGAAGTCGTCGAGACGATGGCTCTACTGGAGACCTGTCAGCGCGTCACCGAGCGCGACGAGCTGTGCAGTGGTGACGTGGTCGCCGATGATCTCGGTCGTGAACGTGCCGGTGGTGAAGTACAGCACCGAGAACGTGGCCCCTTTCTCGGTGTACTGGGCGAGATGCCCGGTGACCCCCGCCACGGTCGGTGCGCCGGCCACCGCTCGGCTGCCCAGTCCGCTGAGGTGGATGGGTGTCGAGTAGGCGCCGACGAAGATCGTGACCTCGGGCCCGTTCGGCCACCCGGACGTCGTGCCTGGTGTGGGCGTCGAGGTGAGCTCAGGGCGGACCGCGAGCCCGAACGTGGCGACCCAGCGGTCGGGCTTGCCCGGTCCGGATGTCTCCGGAGTGACGTCGTCCGCCCAGCGACGCACCGGGAACCCGGGCGCGGGGTCTGCCAAGGAGACGGCGGCGAGATCAGCCGGCGGTGTCCCCTGGGGGACGCCTGCGCCGGTGCCGGTCGGTGTGGGCGCCCCCGACGGGGAGTACCCGACGGGGGGAGGAGTGGCGGCGACGTCGGCGGAGGGGGAGGCCGTCGAGGTGCCGACCGGGCGGAGGGGTGCTGGTGTCGAGGGTCGTGGCGGAAGTCTGGATCCCCCCGCCGGACGCAGCGGTCACGCCCGTGGGCTGCTGTGCGTGACCGGCGAAGGGGGAACTGCCGACCAGTGCCACCGTGCCGACGGCGACGACTCCGGCACCGACGAACGCGGTCGTCCCGACGGCCGCGCGACGGCGAACCCGAACGCGACGACCTCGGCGGATGACGTAGTCGGTGTCCAGGTTGGTCGGGGGAGCGCTGAGGCCCTCTTCGTTGAACAGGTCCTGCAGGTCGATGCTCATCGAGGTCCTTCCGTGGTGCCGGTGGATTCGGGCGTGGATGGTGCGATCGCGAGGCTGCGTTCCAGGTCGTTCCGGATGGCCTCGGACCCGCGGGACAATCGGCTCTTGACGGTGCCGGCGGGTAGGTCGAGCTGGTGGGCGATCTCCTCGACGGACAGGTCGTCGGTGTATCGGAGCACGAGCACGGTTCGTTGCGCGACGGGCAGCGCGGCTAACGCTCGGGCCAGCGGGCTGTCCCGCCCTTCGACCTCGACGTAGGCGGAGTCGGCACGTTCGTCCGCGGTGTCGGGGAGCTCGTCAACTGGTCGCTCTCGTCGCCACGGGCGACGCCGGTCATCGACGTACTTGTGGATGAGGATCCGGTTCACGTAGGCATCGATGTTGCGACTGTTCGCGACGCGGGGCCATGAGGCGTATACGGCAATCAGGGTCTCTTGGAGCAGGTCGTCGGCGGTGTGCCAATTCCCGCAGAGTAGGTAGGCCATGCGGCGCAGCGGTGTCGAACGGACAGCTACCCACTGCCGGAAACCAGCCTCGTCGGCGGTCGGGCCCTCGGCCACGGGTCGTCCCCTCACGTCACGGTTGGTCTAGCCTGCCTCACTCGGTAGTCGGCGCGAGACGCGGGAAACGTTCCATCGATGAGCGACGCGGCTGTCTCATGTCCTGGGCTGCACGCACGTTGCGCTCGTGGGAGCCCCATGGGAGAAGCCTGCCGGACAAGCCCAACGTCCGGCCCATCGTGACGTGGGGTAACTAGGGGTCAATGAGCGGTCCCAGAGGACATAGCGGGTGCTCGCATTTCATGGCCCCCGCAGCAGGCCGTAGGCACTGCATCGGGGCACGGAACCCGGAGTGGGGTCCCATGATGGCTGCGGCAGTGATTGCTTCGATTCCTGCCGCACCGACTCCTGGTGCTCACCGAGAAGTTTGTGGCGGCTCGCGTGACCGGCGGAGACGTCAGAGACTGACGACAGCAATGGTCAGCTACCGGCCCACGACTCGACCCCCACCGGAGACAACCATGATCGCCAAGAGCCTCTACGAGGTGCGACCGGGTGGCGTCGCCTGGAAGGGGGACGGGGAGACCATCTTCGTCGAGTCGTGGGGGGCCAATTCCTTACGGGTGCGAGCCACCCGCGCTGGCGACATCCTCAGCACCGACTTCGCGCTGGTGCAGCAGCCGGAGCAGCACGCCGATGTGCGGCTAGACGGGGCGACCGCCGTCGTTACCAACGGCAACATCAGTGCCGTCCTCACGGCCAAGACTACGTTCGACGTCCAGGTCGGATACGCCGTCAGAACGTGCACCATCGAGTTCCGAAACGCCGACAAGGAGGTGCTTCTCAAGGAGCTCGGCATCGGCGGCTCACTCAAGCTCCAGGCCCGGGGCTATCAGCCGATCATCGGCGGCGACCACAAGATCGTGGCGTCGTTCGAACCGAACCCGACCGAGAAGTTGTACGGCATGGGTCAGTACCAGCAGAGCATCCTGGACCTGAAGGGCTGCACGTTCGAGCTCGCGCACCGGAACTCACAATCAAGCGTCCCGTTCGTGATGTCGAGTGCCGGCTACGGATTCCTGTGGCACAACCCCGCGCTCGGTCGTGCGACATTCTCGGCGAACCGCACGGAGTGGTCGGCGGTATCCTCGAGGCAGCTTGACTACTGGATCACTGCCGGCTCCACCCCAGCAGAGATCTGCGCGGCATACGCCGATGCCACTGGGCATGCACCGATGATGCCTGAGCACGGCCTCGGCTACTGGCAGTGCAAGCTGCGGTACTGGAACCAGGAGCAGCTGCTCGACGTGGCCCGGGAGCACCAGCGCCGCGGTCTCCCGCTCGATGTCATCGTCGCCGACTTCTTCCACTGGCCGAAGATGGGTGACTACCGGTTCGACGAGGAGTTCTGGCCCGACCCCGCTGCAATGGTGGCGGAGCTGCGAGAACTCGGGGTCGAGCTCATGGTCTCGGTGTGGCCGCAGGTGTCTGTCGACTCGGAGAACTTCGACGCCTTCAAGCAGCGCAACCTCCTTGTGAGAACCGAGCGCGGCATGGACGTGCAGATGGCCTTCGAAGGCCCGAGCGTGTTCCTCGACGTCACGAATCCCGAGACTCGGGAGACGGTCTGGGACCTGTGCCGTGCGAACTATTACGACCTGGGCATCCGCGCCTTCTGGCTCGACGAGGCAGAGCCCGAGTACGCCGTCTACGACTTCGACAACTACCGCTACCACCTCGGCTCGAACCTCCAGGTCGGGAACCTCTACCCCCAGGCGTTCGCGCGCGCTTTCTACGAGGGGCAGACCGCGGCCGGGCAGACGGACGTGGTCAACCTCGTGCGCAGCGTCTGGGCGGGAAGCCAGAGATACGGCACGCTCGCGTGGTCCGGCGACATCTCCTCCACGTGGCCAGACTTCCGCCGCCAGATCACCGCAGGCATCCACATGGGTGTGGCTGGCATTCCCTGGTTCACCACGGACATCGGCGGCTTCCACGACGGCCACGTCGAGGATCCGGCCTTTCACGAGCTGCTGATCCGGTGGTTCCAGTTCGCGACCTTCTGTCCGGTCATGCGGATGCACGGCGATCGCAAGCCCGCCGAGCCCGTGGTTGCTGCAGATGGCTCGCGCCGGCTCGCTAGTGGCGCGGCGAACGAGATCTGGAGCTTCGGCGACGACGTGTACCGGGTCCTGCGTCACTACGTCCACCTGCGCGAACTGCTGCGGCCATACACGCGGAGGGCAATGCGGGCGGCCCACGAGAACGGGCAGCCCGTGATGCGTGGCTTGTTCCACGACTTCCCGCATGACGCACGCTCCTGGGATGTCGCGGATCAATACATGTACGGCCCCGACCTTCTTGTGGCACCAGTCATCGAGCCGGGCGCAACGAGCCGCGAGGTCTACCTCCCCGCCGGCGCTCGATGGATCGACGCAGCGTCTGGTGGGCTGCATGAAGGCGGCCAACAGATCACTGTCGCCGCGCCTTTGTCCGTGGTGCCGCTCTTCGCACGGGTAGCGCACTGCGACGAGCTTGCGGACGTCCTGAGGCAGACCGTCCCGGAGTAATCCCATAGCGGGTCAGACCCTGGTCACGACCTCGGCATCGAGACACGAGATCCGCCAGGAGGCGGCCGCCGAACTCCCAGGCTTCAGAACTATGACACCTGTGTCGTGCGTGTATGCGTCTGGGTTGAAGGCGTCGGGCGCGCATGTCATCGGCTCGACCGCCAGCCCGACGCGATGACCCGCCTGAGTGCGGCCACCGGCCAGATCGGCCGTGTGGATCTGCACCCACGGGCACGCGGTGTCCCACGACATGGCGACACCGGTCCCCGACGGGTCGAGCAGACGTACTGTCGCGAGCCCGCAGGAGTCGCGGACGAGACCTGAGAAGGCGTGATCGATGCGAACGTCTCCGATCCGGTGCGGGGTGACGGAAGTCGAAACGCTCGTGGCGGCCTCCGCGACGCCGCCGCAGGCGGATCGGCGCCAGCCGGTCCGGCGGTCACCTCGAGGACCTGCTCAGCGGGCAGCCCGAGGATCCAGTCGTCGAGGGGACCTGGACCGGCAACCAGGTACGGATGCGGACCGGTGCCCCACGGCGCCGGTTCGGAGCTCATGTTGGTCCCGCACACGGTCTGCGTCAGACCGTCAGCGCCGAGCGCGTACGTGGTCTCGACCAGGACCCGCCAGGGGTAGCCCGCCTGCGGCTCGATGGTCGTCGCGAGCGCGACGTGGCTGTCGTCGACGTCGACCGGTTCGAACTCGAGCCCAGGCGACCAGCCCGTGCAGCGCGTGCGACCGCGTCCGGTTCGGTGAGCGGCAGCTGGTACTCGGCGCCGTCGAAGCGATAGCGACCGTCGACGACGCGGTTGGGCCACGGCGCCAGGGTCGCGCCACGGTAGGCGGGTCGCAGCTCGTCGGCCTCGAACGGCACGACCAGGTCGCGTCCACGGAAGGTCAGCGAGCGCAGCGACGCGCCGACGCTCGCGACCACGGCCTCGTAGTCGCCGGAGTGCAGGACCGTGCTGATCACCCGTGACCGGCCGTCCGCAGTCGTCCCGACCCGTCAGATCCCTTGGGCGAGCCGGTAGTACGCCTGGTTCCACCGCAGCTCGTCGCGGAAGTCGCGCACTGTCGTGCGTCTCGTCGATCACGACGAGCTCGGTCCTGGCGATCTCGGCGAAGTCGCGCCAGACCTCGATGCCGACCGCGGTGGTCATGACCGTGTGGTGCGCAGCGCCCGCGGCGAGCCAGCAGGCGGCGGAGGTGGCGAAGTCGGGCGCCGGCCGCCAGACGGCGCGGCCGACCGGGAGGTTCGGCAGGTCCGGGGCCTCGACGTTCTCGACGACGTTCGCGACCAGCCGGAACCGGTCGCGCAGGTCGGACATCGCGACGACGACGGCCGGTCCGGGTCGGCGGTGAAGACGAGGCGCACCGGGTCGTCCTTGCCGCCGATGCCGAGCGGGTGGATCTCCAGCCGCGGCGTCGCGGCTGGTGAGCGACGGCGACACCTCGAGCATGTGCGCGCCGAGGATCCGCTCGCTGGCCCGGGACCAGGTCGTAGGTGTAGTCCTCCATGAGGCTCGCGCCGCCCGGGAGCCCGACGCCCATGACGTTGGCGACCCGCACCAGGATCGCGGTCTTCCAGTCGCCCTCGGCGCCGAAGCCGTAGCCCTCGGCCATCAGCCGCTGCACGGCGAGTCCGGGCAGCTGCTTCAGGGCGCCGAGGTCCTCGAAGTTGGTGGTGAAGGCGCCGAAGCCACCGCCCTCGAGGAACGACCGCAGGCCGAGCTCGATCGCGGCGCCGTCGCGCAGCGACTGGTGCCGGTCGCCGCCGGGCAGCAGCTCCGGCAGCGACGTCGTAGAGGTCGACGTACTCGCGCGACCAGCGCGTCGACGTCGCCGGGTGCGCCGCCTCGACGGCAGTCGACGAGCTCGTTGACCCCCCAGGTGTTCACCTGGACGCCGAAGCGCAGCTCGGCCTCGGTCTTGTCGCCCTCGGTCACGGCGACGAAGCGCATGTTGTCGCCGAAGCGGGCGAGCTTGAGCGACCGCGACGCCGCCCACCCGGCCGCGGCCCGCTGCCAGTCCTCGACCTGCCGGAGCACGGCTGGGTCGGAGACGTGACCGACGACCGTCTTGCGCGCGACGCCCAGCCGGGTCTGGATGTAGGCGAACTCACGGTCGCCGTGCGCGGCCTGGTTGAGGTTCATGAAGTCGAAGTCGATGTCTGCCCACGGCAGCTCGACGTTGGCCTGGGTGTGCAGGTGCAGCAGCGGCTTCCGCAGCGCGTCCAGCCCTGCGATCCACATCTTCGCCGGGCTGAACGTGTGCATCCACGCGATGACGCCGATCACGTCGTCGCGGGCGTTCACGTCCAGGGCGAGCCGGCGGATGCTGTCGGCGTCGGTCAGCACGGGCTTCCAGACGACGCGCACCGGGCCGCCGTCGCAGGCCGCGCCGCCACCTGCTGCGGACTGCTCGGCGACCTGCCGCAACGTCTCGTCGCCGTACAGGGTCTGGCTGCCGGTGACGAACCAGACCTCGTAGCCGTCCAGGACGTGGTGCAGGGTGACATGCGGGCATCTCAGCTCTCTCGTCCTGGCGGTGTGGAGGCGTCGGCGACGGTTCCCGACGGTCGTCCGTCGCCTGGCCGTAGACGTTCTGGTAGCGGTCGTAGAGGCGGTCGATCGCCTCCTGCGGGATCGGGACGAGCGCACCGCCCTGCCGGGCCAGGTGCACGGTGCGCGCCGCGTCCTCGACGAGCACGGCCGCCTTGACCGCGTCCCTCGGCGTGACCCCGATCGTGAACGGGCCGTGGTTGCGCATGAGCACAGCGCGCGAGCGATGGCCTCGGAGGGTCTCGACGATGCCGCGTCCGATCGAGTCGTCGCCGATCACGGCGAACGGTCCGACCGGGATCGGGCCGCCGAACTCGTCGGCCATGCCCGTTGTCACACAAGGGATCTCCTCGCCCCGGGCCGCCCACGGCGACGGCGTACGGCGGAGTGCGTGTGGACCACGCCCCCGACCTCGGGCAGGTGCCGGTAGACGTACGCGTGCGCCGCGGTGTCGCTGGACGGGGACCGCTCGCTGCCCGGCGTGCCGGGGACGACCTGACCGTCGAGGTCGCAGACGATCATCGACTCGGGCGTGAGCTCGTCGTAGGACACCCCGGACGGCTTGATGACGAAGAGGTCGGCGCCCGGGACCCGGCCCGACACGTTCCCGGCCGTCCACACGACGAGTCCGTAGCGCACCAGCTCGGCGTGCAGCCGGGCGACCTCGTCGCGGGTCGCCGGCGACGGCGGCCTCGGCGCTCGGCGGCTGAGGCGCGCGTCACGACGCGGCCTCCCGGCGAAGAGCGCGGAGCCGCTTCATGACCTCGTTGCCCGCCGCGCCCGAACCAGTCGTGCAGCCGGACGTACTCCGTCGAAGAGCCGGTCGTAGGCGGCCGCCGCCTGCTCGTCGGGCACGTAGACGGCTCGGTCGACCGCGCCCATGGCCGCGGCGGCCGCCCGGATGTCGGGGTACTCGCCGGCGGCGACGGCCGCGTGGATGGCTGAGCCGAGCGCCGGCCCCTGCTCGCTGGCGATCGTCGAGATCGGCAGCCGCAGGACGTCGGCGTAGGTCTGCATGAGCGCGGGTTCGACAGCAGCCCGCCGGCCACGATGAACTCCGTCACGGGGACGCCGGCTGCGGCGAAGGTCTCGACGATGACCCGCGTGCCGAACGCCGTGGCCTCCAGCAGCGCCCGGTAGCCCTGCTCGGGGCGGGTCGCCAGCGTCTGCCCGAGGACGACCCCGGACAGCTCGTGGTCGACCAGGACCGACCGGTTGCCCGAGTGCCAGTCCAGGGCGACCAGCCCGTGCGCACCGACCGGCTCCTGGTAGGCCGAGGTCGGTGAGGTACTGGTGGACCGACAGCCCGGCGGCCGCAGCGACCTCGACGTACGAGCCCGGGCACCTGGTTCGCGACGTACCAGGCGAAGATGTCGCCGACGCCGGACTGACCGGCCTCGTAGCCGTACAGGCCGGGGACGATGCCGCCGTCGACGACGCCGCACATCCCGGGGACGTCGACCAAGCCGGTCGTGGCTCATCACGTGACAGGTCGAGGTGCCCATGATCGCCACCATCTGGCCCGGCTCGGTGGCCTGCGCGGCCGGCGCGGTGACGTGCGCGTCGACGTTGCCGACGGCGACCGTGATGCCCTCGGGCAGCCCGGTCCACCGCGCCGCCTCGGCGGTGAGACGTCCGGCGGCATCACCCAGCTGGCCGATCTCGTGGGCGACCTTCTCCTCGGCGAAGCCGGCGAAGTCGGGGTTCAGCGCGGCCAGGAAGTCGCGGTCCGGGTAGCGCCCGTCCTGGTAGATGCCCTTGTAGCCGGCGGTGCACGCGTTGCGGACGTAGCGACCCGGCGAGCTGCCAGATGATCCAGTCCGCGGCCTCGACGAAGTGGTCCATGCGGTCGTAGACCTCGCGGTCCTCCTCCAGCAGCTGCAGGCCCTTGGCGAACTCCCACTCGCTCGAGATCAGGCCGCCGTAGCGCGTGATCCAGGGCTCGCCCCGCGCGTGGGCCAGCTCGTTGATCCGGTCGGCGTGCCCCTGCGCGGCGTGGTGCTTCCAGAGCTTGACGTAGGCGTGCGGGCGGTCGGCGAACTCGGGCAGCTCGCACAGCGGGGTGCCGTCGGCGAGCACCGGCAGCACGGTGCAGGCGGTGAAGTCGGTGCCGATGCCGACGACCTGGGCCGGGTCGACGCCGGCGGCCCGGACCGCGGCGGGGACGGCGTGTCTGGAGCACCTCGACGTAGTCGTGCGGCACCTGCAGGGCCCAGTCGACCGGCAGGGCGACGGCGCGCCCGAGCCATCGCGCCGGGCCGCAGGTCAACGCGGTGTCCATCACCGCGTGCGGGTACTCGTGGACGGCCGAGCCGACCTCCGCGCCGTCCGAGACCCGCACCACGACGGCGCGCCCGACAGCGTGCCGAAGTCGACGCCGACGGTGAACCGGTCGCCGCCGGCGACCGACGCGATCGGCTGGCCTCCTCGTGCCGCACGGACCTCCGGTGGCGCGGACGGCCGCCGCGTCGGCCGATCGCGCGGACAAGTTACCGGTAACATCCTCGGGATGCCAAACCGCCGAGCGACCGCTCCGGGCGCGTGCGTCAGCGCGGCGGCGGCGGTCGAGGACCGCACGACGAGCACGGGCGGCCCGGGCTCCTCGGATCCGTCCCGCGCCGAAGACCGCGGCGACGCACCGGCGGGCCTCGCCGGCCACGTCGAGCCGGACGGTGGTGAGCGCCGGGTCGTAGTAGCGCGGCGTCGGGGTTGTCGTCGAAGCCGACGACGCTGACGTCGCGCGGCACCTCGACGCCGTGCTCGCGCAGCGCCGTCATCAGCCCCAGCGCCATCTGGTCGTTGGCGACGACGACCGCCGTCGGGCCGCCCGGCGCCCGAACGGCCGCGGCGACCTCGGTGGCCGACGCGCGGCACCGGACGTCGGCCGACCAGTCACCGACCCAGCTCGGACCCGGCGTCAGCCCGTGGGCGGCCAGGGCTGCGTCGAAGCCCGACGCCGACGGGAGGCCTCCTCGATCCAGTCGGTCGGGCCGCCCAGCCGGGCGATGCGCCGATGCCCGAGCGCGCACCAGGTGCTCGACCACCGAGCGACTCGCCCTCGGACTGCCGGTCGCCGGCGCCGCCGTGCATGATCACGATCGGGACGTCCAGCGCTCGGCGCAGCAGGGCGTCCGGGTCCGCGCGTGCGGCGCGACGAGGACGATCCCGTCGACCCCCTGGCCGAGCACGTGGGAGACGGCCGCCTCGACCGACGCCTCGTCGTCCGCGTCGGCGTACGCGGTCGACGAGCCAGCGCCCGACCTCGCGGGCCGCCCCGGCCAGGGCGGCGATGGCGACGGTCGGGCCGTACAGGGTGACGTCGGTGGCGACGACCCCGAGCGTCCGGGTCTGCGCCGTGCCCAGCGCGCGCGCCGCGTTGTTGGGGCGGTAGTCGAGCTGCGCCATCGCGTCGAGCACCCGGCGACGGGTCTCCTCGCGCACGCTCGGCGACCCGTTGAGGACGCGGGACACCGTCTGGGTCGACACGCCGGCGAGCTGCGGCGACCTCCCGGACGCCGACCCGTCCGGCGCGTGCGGCCGGCTGGCGGGGCGAGGGACTCATCGCGCGCTCAACGGTAGCGCCGGGCCACGGGCTCGGCGCGACGTGCGCGCTCGTGCCGCGTCGACGCCGGCCGAGCTGTCGTGTGATCGCTCACTCTGAGCCTCCGGACGGCGCTGCTGACATCGACGTCGCAGGTTTCGATGTACGACGCCGCGTTACCAAGATGTTATCGATAACATCCTTCCCTTCGAGGAAATGTGAGGGCTAACATCCGCGGCCACGATGGGGCGCAGTCCCACGGCAGCCGGCTCGTCGAGCCGGTCCAAGTCGAGGAGGTCTGGCGTGAAGAAGAAGTTGCTAGCCGGTGTCGCCATGCTGGGGGCCTTGGCGATCGTCACGACCGGCTGCAGTAGCTCCTCGGGCGGCGGCTGCAGCGCGACGGCCCCAGCGCGGCGCCAGCCGCACGGGCCCGATCAAGGTCGGGTTCGCCCAGACCGGCTCGGAGTCGGGCTGGCGCAGCGCGAACACCGAGTCCATGAAGAAGGCGTTCTCCACGGCGAACGGCTTCGACCTGATCTTCAACGCGGCCGACAACGACCCGGCCGCGCAGATCGCCGCGGTCCGCAGCTTCATCAGCCAGGGCGTCGACGCGATCGTCATCGCGCCCGATCGTCAGCGACGGCTGGGACGACGTCCTCAACGAGGCCAAGAACGCCAAGCATCCCGGTCGTCCTCGAGGACCGCACGCGTCGTCCGCGCCGGACGACCTGTTCGCCAGCTGGGTCGGCGACGACTTCAAGAAGGAGGGCAAGACGGCCGGCAAGTGGGCGGCCAAGCAGTACGGCAGCACGCCGACCAAGATGGTCGTGCTCGAGGGCACGACCGGTTCCGCCCCGGCCAACGACCGCGCCGCCGGCTTCAGCGACGCCATCGAGGGCACCCAGATCAAGACCATCGCCTCCCAGACCGGCGACTTCACCCGCGACGGCGGCAAGAAGGTCATGGAGGGCTTCCTGCAGAAGTACGGCGTGCAACGGCATCGACCTCGTCTTCGCGCACAACGACGACATGGCGCTCGGCGCCATCGAGGCGATCGAGGCCGCCGGCGGCAAGCCGGGCACGGACATCAAGATCGTCTCGATCGACGGCGTCCACGACGGCATGCAGGCCCTGGTCGACGGCAAGATCAACTACATCGTCGAGTGCAACCCGCTGCTCGGCGACCAGGCCGCAGACCTGGTCAAGAAGGTCCTGGCCGGGACGACCGTCGAGAAGAAGAACTTCGCCCAGGACGGCGTCCTTCACCCAGGAGCAGGCCAAGGCGGTCATCGACTCGCGCCCGTACTGATCCGTGGCTGAGCTCACCAGTGCTGAACGACTGCGCCGGAGCCGGCTCGACCGGCTCCGGCGCAGTCGCCACTCCGAGAGGATCGGCTGAGCCGTCATGCCAGCGCACACCGAGGCCGCACCGGTCGTCGAGATGCGCGGCATCACCATCCGCTTCCCCGGCGTCCTGGCGCTCGACGACGTCGACTTCGTCCTGCGCGCCGGCGAGGTGCACGCCCTGATGGGCGAGAACGGCGCCGGCAAGTCGACGCTGATCAAGGCGCTCACCGGCGTCTACGCCGATCGACAGCGGGTCGATCACGGTCGCCGGCGAGCACCGCGTGTTCGGCAGCACCGCCGACGCCCAGGCCGCCGGGATCTCGACCGTCTACCAGGAGGTCAACCTCTGCCCGAACCTGTCCGTCGGCGAGAACGTCATGCTCGGCCACGAGCCGCGGAGCGCGCCGCGGGATCGACTGGAAGGCGCTCCACGCCGAGGCGCACGCGCACCTCGCGAACCTCGGCCTGCACCTCGACACGCACTCGCTGCTGTCGAGCCACTCGATCGCCGTCCAGCAGCTCGTGGCGATCAGCCGGGCCATGGTGCTCGACGCCCGGGTCCTCATCCTCGACGAGCCGACCTCGAGCCTGGACCGCGACGAGGTCGACCGGCTCTTCGCCGTCGTCCGGGACCTGCGCGACAAGGGCGTGGCCATCCTGTTCGTCAGCCACTTCCTCGACCAGGTCTACGAGATCGCCGACCGCATCACGGTGCTGCGCAACGGACAGCTGGTCGGCGAGTACCGGGTCGCAGGACCTGCCGCGCGCGCAGCTGGTGACCAAGATGATCGGCCGCGAGATCGAGGAGCTGGAGGCCATCTCCGCGAGCGCCGAGCGCACGATCGACCGCACCGGCGCCCCGGTCCTGCGCGCGACCGGGATCGGTCGCCGCGGCGTCCTCGCGCGCGGCGGACCTCGACGTCTACGAGGGCGAGGTCGTCGGCATCGCCGGGCTGCTGGGCTCCGGCCGGACCGAGCTCGTCCGGCTGCTCTACGGCGCCGACCGCGCCGACGCAGGGCAGGTCGAGATCAACGGGGTCCCGGTCAAGGTGTCCTCACCCCGGCACGCGCTGGCGCATCGGATCGCGTTCTCCTCCGAGGACCGCCGCGCCGAGGGCATCGTCGCCGACCTCACCGTCGCCGAGAACATCGTCCTCGGCATCCAGGCCCGGCGCGGCTGGCTGCGCCAGGTCCGCCGCGCCGAGCAGGACGCCGTCGTCGCGGAGTACATGAGCGCCCTCGGGCGTCCGCCCGGCCGACCCGACGCATGCTCGCCGGCAACCTGTCCGGCGGCAACCAGCAGAAGGTCGTCCTCGCCCGATGGCTGGCCACCGCGCCGCAGCTGATCATCCTCGACGAGCCGACCCGCGGCATCGACGTCGGCGCCAAGGCCGACATCCAGCGCAAGGTCGCCGAGCTCGCCGCGCAGGGACTCGCCGTCATCTTCATCTCCTCCGAGCTCGAGGAGGTGCTTCGATTGGCCCAGCGCATCGTGGTGATGCGGGACCGGCGCCAGATCGGGGTGCTCGACTCGCACGCGACCTCGACCTCGACGGACTCATCGACTTCATGGCCAACGACGGCCGAAGGGAGCGTGGCGTGACGCGACTCATGCAGCACCGGCTGTTCTGGCCGAGCGTTCTGCCTGCTCGCGCTGATCGTCCTCAACACCATCGTCCGACCGCAGTTCATCAAGATCACGCTGCGCGACGGCGAGCTCTACGGCGCGCCCGATCGACATCCTCCGGCAGAGCGCGCCGCTGATGCTGGTCGCGCTCGGCATGACCCTGGTGATCGCCACCCGCGGCATCGACCTCTCGGTGGGCGCGGTGATGGCGGTCTCCGGCGCCGTCACCCTGACGATCATCGACGGCTCGGCCAACCCGGGCAGCGTCGGCACCGTCGCTGCTCGCGATCGCCGCCGGCGTCGCGGTCGCCGTTCGGCCTCGGGATCTGGAACGGCTTCCTCGTCGCCGTCGCTCAAGATCCAGCCGATCATCGCGACCCTGGTGCTGATGCTCGCCGGCCGAGGCGTGGCGCTGCTGATCACCGGCGGCTTCATCACCACGGTCGCGAGCCCGCCGTTCAAGTTCGTCGCGAGCGGCTACCTGCTCGTGGCTGCCGTTCGCGTTCATCATCGCCGCGGTGGCCGTCGCGGTCGTCGGCGCTGGTCGAGCGGCGAACCGCGCTCGGCGTGCTCACCGAGGCGGTCGGCATCAACCCGGAGGCCAGCCGGCTCGCCGGTGTCCGCTCGCGTGGGATCATCTTCGGCGCCTACGTCGCTCAGCGCGACCCTGGCCGGCATCGCCGGCATCATCTACAGCTCGAACATCATGGCTGCGGACGCGAACGCCGCCGGCGAGCTGATCGAGCTGTACGCCATCCTGGCGGTCGTCCTCGGCGGCACGTCGCTGCTGGGCGGCAAGTTCAGCATCGCCGGGCACCGTGATCGGCGTGCTCATCATCCAGACCCTGAACTCCACCATCCTGTTCCTCGGCGTGCCCTCGGCCGAGAGCGCCGGTCTTCTTCGCGGTCGTCGTGATCATCGTCGTGCTGATCCAGTCGCCGCGGGTGCACCAGCTGGCACGCGAGGCCTTCGACCGGCAGCGAGCCGACCGGCGGCCAGCGAGCCGCGCAGCCGAGGCAGAGAAGGTCGCAGCATGACCACCGTCGCGACCGCTGGACGGCCGGCGGGCCGTCGTCCGGCCGTCGCCGTCCGCACGTTCCTGAGCCGGCACTCCTCGCTGATGCCGACGTTCGCGGCACTCGCGATCTTCGTCGTGCTGCTCGTCGGCGCCCAGATCTACTTCGGCAACTTCGTCACGCCGCGCAACATGTCGGCGCTGCTGCTGGACAACGCCTTCCTGCTGATCCTGGCGGTCGGGATGACGTTCGTGATCGTCACCGGCGGCATCGACCTGTCCGTCGGCTCGGTCCTGGCGCTCACCGGAATCCTGTGCGCCAAGCTGCTAGCCGACGGCGTCTCGCCCGCTGCCTCGTCGTCCCGGCCACGATCCTGGTCGGCGCGGCGATCGGCGCTGCTCATCGGCGTCCTCGTCCAGTACTTCGACGTACAGCCGTTCATCGCCTCGCTCGCCGGGCTCTTCCTGGCCCGCGGACTCGCCTTCGTGGTCAGCCTGGACTCGATCCGGGTCGAGCACTCCAGCGTCCTGTGGCTGCAGACCACGCGGTTCCGGTTCGGCGGCGGCTGGTACATCACCCCGACCGGGATCATGGCCCTGCTGGTCGTGCTCGTCGGCGCCTTCGTCATGCTGTACACCCGCTTCGGTCGGACCGTCTACGCGGTCGGCGGCAGCGAGCAGTCGGCCCGGCTCATGGGCCTCAACGTCGCCCGGACCAAGGTGCTCGTCTACGTCATCAGCGGCACCTGCGGCGGCCTGGCCGGCCTGGTCCTGACGGCCTACTCCGGGGCGGGCTACCCCCGCAACGGCATCGGCACCGAGCTCGACGTCATCGCCGCGGTCGTGATCGGCGGCACGCTGCTCTCCGGGCGGCACCGGCTACGTGCTCGGATCGATGATCGGTGTCTTCGTCTACGGCACCATCAAGACCGTGATCTCGTTCCTCGGGCGCGGAGCAGTCCTGGACCCGGATCATCATCGGTCTGCTGCTGCTGCTGTTCATCGTGGTCCAGCGATTCATCGTGTTCCGCTCGGAGCGTCGAGATAGGCAGCCCGCCGATCGGCCAGAATGGCCCGGTGGACCCTCGACCGCTTCCTGGAGCTCACCGGAGCGACGGTGCACTTCGGCGCCGACGCGGCGCTCGACGGCGTCGACTTCCGCCTCTTCCCCGGCGAGGTGCACTCGCTGATGGGCGAGAACGGCGCCGGCAAGTCCACGCTGATCAAGGCGATCACCGGGGCGCTCGCGCTGACCGAAGGGGTCCTCCGGCTCGACGGCACGACGCGTGCGTTTCGCGTCCCCGCACGAGGCCCAGCGGGCCGGGGTGAGCTCGGTCTACCAGGAGATCGACCTGCTGCCCAACGTCTCGGTCGCCGAGAACATCGCGCTGGGACGCGAGCCGCGACGGTTCGGGCTCATCGACTGGTCCGCGATGCGCCGCGAGGCCCAGACGGTGCTGCGCGATCTCGGGCTCGACATCGACCCGGCATCGTTGCTGGGGAGCACTCCCTGGCCGTGCAGCAGCTGGTGGCGATCGCTCGCGCCATCTCCACGGACGTCCGGGTGCTCGTCCTGGACGAACCCACCTCGAGCCTGGACATCGGACGAGTGCGCCGAGCTGTTCCGCGTGATCCGCGACCTCAAGCAGCGCGGGGTCGCCGATCCTCTTCGTGTCGCACTTCCTCGAGCAGGTGTACGAGATCAGCGACCGTGTCACCGTGCTCCGGGACGGCAAGCTGGTCGGCGAGTACCTCACCCGGGAGCTGCTGCGCATCGACCTCGTCCACGCGATGCTCGGCCGCAGCGCGGCTGCACTGCGCACGAGGCCCGCCCTCCACGTGGCGCAGGACGACCAGCGGCCGTACCTGAGCATGCGTGGCGGCAGCGTCGCGTCGCCGGATCGAGGACGCGGACGTCGACATGATGGAGGGCGAGGTGCTCGGCGTCGCCGGGCTCCTCGGCTCGGGCCGGACCGAGCTGGCCCGCGCACTCACCGGCCTGGACAAGCTCGACGCTGGCATCATCAACATCCAGCGGACGCGAGCGGACCCTGGGTGGACCACGCGACGCGATCGCCGTGGGTGTCGTGTACTCGTCGGAGAACCGCCGTACCGAGGGCATCATCAGCGAGCTGAGCGTGCAGGAGAACATCACCCTGGCGCTCCAGGCCGATCAGGGGTTCCTGCGTCGGCTCAGTCCGGCACGGCAGCGCGAGCTGGCCGTCAGCTGGGTCGATGCCCTCGACATCCGGCCTGCCGATGTCGACCGTCCGGCGGGCCTGCTCTCCGGCGGCAATCAGCAGAAGGTGCTCCTCGCCCGACTGCTCGCACTGGCGCCTCGGGCCCTGGTCCTGGACGAGCCCACACGCGGCATCGATGTCGGCGCCAAGGTCCATGTCCAGAACCTGGTCGGCGAGATGGCCGACAACGGGCTGTCGGTGATGTTCATCTCGGCCGAGCTCGAGGAGGTCCTCAGGGTCGCCAACCGAGTCGTGATCATGCTCGGTGGCCGCATCGTCGACACCATCGCGTCGGACGAGCTCGATGTCGACTCGCTCACGGCGCTCGTCGCGCGACCGGACGACCTCGATGAGTGAGGCGCGCCGGGAGGGACCCGGCGGTGGTGCGGGACGTGCGGCCAACATCTTCGACGTGGCCCGGCTCGCGGGTGTGTCCCACCAGACCGTCTCGAGAGTCATCAATGACCGGCCGAACGTGCGCCCCGCAACGCGAGAGCGGGTCGAGCAGGCTATCGCCCAGCTGCACTTCAGCCCGTCGCCGGCCGCCCGTGCGCTGGTCACCCGAAGGACCCGGACGATCGGTCTGGTCACACCAGGGATCTCGGACTACGGGCCCACCTCGGTCGCCGTCCACTTCAACTTCGCTGCCCGCGAGGCGCGGTACAACGTGCAGTCGGTGAGCGCCTCGTCCGACGACCCCAACGGGATCCGCTCGGTCATCGAAGGCCTCCTACGACAGCGCGTCGACGCGATCGTCCTGGTCGTCGCCGATGTGGCCGTCCTCGAACTGGTGCGCAGCCTGGACCTTGCCGTGCCGGTGGTGGCCGCGGCCTCCACAGCCCGTCGGAGCCCGCTCATCGTGTCGATCGATCAGTACCGAGGCGCTCGCGCCGCGGTCCGCCACCTGGCAGACCTCGGCCACAGCCGCGTGCTGCATCTCGGTGGACCGAGGAACGGCTCTCGACGCGATTGAGCGGCTGCGGGGTTGGCGTGATGAACTCGCGGTCCATCGGTTCGAGACGGTGCAGCCGCTCTTTGGTGACTGGTCGGCCGCAAGCGGTTATCGGCTGGGAGCGGAACTTGACGTCGGGCCCGGGGACGCGGTGTTCGTCGCCAACGACCACATGTCGATCGGTGTGCTGTCCGCGCTCCGAGAGCGGGGGCTGCAGGGTGCCCGAGGACGTCAGTGTCGTCGGATTCGACGACGTCCCTGAAGCGGGGTACCTGTTCCCGCCCCTCACAACCGTCCGTCAGGACTTCGGAATGCTGGGTGAAATCATCATGCACAAGGTTCTCATCGCCGTCGAAGAACCCGGCAGTGCGACCGAGGACACCCCGCTGCCCACGCATCTCGTTGTGCGCCAGTCGACGAGGGCGGTCACCTAGGAACGGCGTAGTACCTACGGCGCCTCGGACGGCTTTGTGATCTGCACGCGGGTACCGACAACGGGCGCCGCACTGGGCTCTTGCGCGTCGCCTTGCGTGAGGGGAAGCGCTGCTGCAGGAGGCCGCCGTCCGATCGGACTCGGTCACTGGGGTGCGTGGCACACGGCTTCCACGTTGTTGCCGTCCGGGTCGCGGACGAAGGCTGCGTAGTAGGTCGGGTGGTACTCCGGCCACACCCGTGGCTCGTGCAACACCTCGGCGCCAATCGAGATCGCGGCGGCGAAGAAGTCGTCCACCGCCGACCAAGACTCGGCGGTGAAGGCGATGTGCGACTCGCGGAAACCCGCACCGCTGGTCTGCGGACCGACCCAGAACTCGGGGTGGTGCTGGACACCGAACCCGACGACCTGCCCGAAGTCCATGACGCGCTCTCCGCCTAGTGCGGAGAGCACCTTGTCGTAGAACGCGGCGCTCGCACTGACGTCGGCGCACTGGACGGACACATGATCAAGCATGGCTCCATCATGCGCCGACGAAGTCGGCGAGGGAAGCGATCCGCCGGTCGGGAGGCCCTCCGCCATGCCAGAGCCAGGCGTCGGCGGCGACTCCCCGCTAGGAGTCGCCGCGGGTCAGGCCACTCTGTGCGAAACGCTGTAGGAGATCGGCCGCGGCGAGCATTGCGGCCGTGGGCTGAATCTGATGGTCCAGCGACGTCTGGATGATGGCCACCACGACGTCGATCCTCGATCCGGCTACCGCGCGACGCAGCCCGATGTCCGCAACCATGGCCGCCAGCGCATTGCGTTCATGCGACGAAGCGGTCGCCAATTCGTCCATCCACTGAGGCTGACGACTGGTCGGGAGAAGGAGTTCGAGCATGGCGTCGCACGCGCCCTCGCTGCAGTGCGTGCCCTCATCCACGGCAAGGAGGGGGTTCCGCAGTAGGGCTGCGGCGAGCAGACCCATCACGAGCGCCGTGTGGTAGGACTCGGCGAAGATCATCCGGTGGCGATCAGCCGTGCCAAGGCCGTCGAGCGCTGACCTGTTCAGGGTGAGTGACGGCAGAATGCCGACGGCGTCCTCGACCTTCAGCAGTGTTTCGAGTGCGAACCTGAACGTCGGGGCGTAGGGCGCGCGTAGGTAGGACCAAGACATCAAGAGTTCGGCGGCTAGATCGAAGTCGTCCGCGTCGATGCGTCCTGCGAGTGCCGAGCTGACTTCGGACACGATGGTGCTCGTCGGTCGTGGGAGGTTCATTGCTCGTCGACCAAAGTCGCTTGCGTAGATCAACGCATGGGTGACGGCGTAGAGGTCACCGCGATCTGAAGAGATCGGGTCCACACCGAGGATCAGGCTGGTGCGGCCCAGAGACCAGCTGAGTTGGTCGGGCATCGGCGCCCAGCTTGACTTGTCTGCGAGCCATGCCGCTTCAAGGTCCTTCCACGGAGCCTTCTCCACGGCCTTGACGACTGGATCGAAGAGCTGCCTCACTGCGTCGTCGAAGTGCCGGTCTGGCAGGCCGATCTGGGTGAGACACACGTGGGAGACAGCCAGTTCGCCTGCGGCCTCGGGGCGCAGCACCATCGCGGCAAGGATCATGTCGCTGCGCGCGTAGGGAACCAGCGCGATGCCGGCTCGGTGGATCGCTTCCTGGATTCGGCTGTCACCGCTCGCGGATCCGTGTGCTGCATAGAGGAGCAGTCCGACCTCCGAGATGAACTTCTCAGGTCGAAACGCCCCCCCGGAGAACACGAACGTCGGGTTCTCGGGGGGACGTTTCGCCAACTGCGGGATGGAGATTGCGGAGTAGTCGAGGGCTGCCACGAGACGGCCGACCAACTCATCGCGATCGAACAGCAGTGACTCGCTCATGACCCCCTGGTCTCCAGCCGCTGCCAAGTTCAGCCCCGAACCTCGCCGACGATTGAGCGAAGGTTCTCAGTGTTCTCCAGTCCGGGAGCTGAACCGGTCTTCCAGATCTGGAGGACGGACGTGTAGGCGCTTGCGATGTAGTCATCGGCCACTACACCGGGGTCGAAGACGGCAGGCGCGACTTGCGCGACAACCTTCCCCAACTGATCGAAGTTGATGACTCCGCTGTCCCTGATGGAAAGCATCAGCTTCATCTCTGTGTCGGACATCGCCGAGCGGCGGATCTCGTCTGACATGACCCCTCCTTGGAGGTTGAGGACGTTCGCACGCTAGGCGCACGGCACCATCAGGTGCAGAGCCGAACGAGTGAACGTCGTTTGAGTCGGTCGCCGTGTCCGTGTAGTGCGGGTCAGCCGGTTCCAGGTGGAGCCCCGCGCTCAGAGCAACCACAATCCGTCAACCAGGTCGTTGGCACTCAGAAACGCCTGCGCGGCGAGACGGCGCTCCGAGGCTTCGTACGCGGTTGCCAGCGCGTGAAGGCATCGGAAGGCCGACGTCGTTGCTCACCTCGAGGGTGCACATGTTCTGAGACGTTGCTGTGAACACGAGTCCTGGACGTGCAGAAGTGCCCGCCTACCCGGTGGTGGACGGGTCTCAGAAGACGTCCTTTACGAAGAAGGGTCGGTGATGGCCGATTCTTCGCCGAGAGTGAGTCGCTGGCGAAGCGTGGCTCGATCTCCGAGGGCTGGCTCGGTAGTCGTGAGAAAGTCGAGCAGCACTCGGGCGAAGCGATCGGGCTCGTCCCGGTGCGGGAAGTGACGGGCTTGCTCGAACACCTCAAGTTGGCTGCCTGGGATCGCCTGGTGCGCGGCATAGGCGTGAGACACGGGGATGACGCCGTCAAGCGCCCCCCACACGATCAGCGTCGGACGGCCGGTGCCGAGATACAGCCGGTCAGCCGCGCTGACGCGCTGCCCGCCTGGCTCGATGACGCTTCGCAGCGTGTGTACGAACGCGGCTCGGGCAGGTAGGTCCGCCAGCGACGCGTACCCGCGCGCGGCCTCGAGCGCCGATGGCGATGGACGCACGGGTGCCCATCGCAGCAGTCCGGCGACAGTCGCGCCGGCGTCGGCGATCCGCCGGTGTGCGATCACCGGGAGCACGAACTCCGCACCCGGCAATGCTGCCGCCCGCAGCACCCAGCTGACTTCGCGACCCAGGCCGCCGCTGGCAACCAGTCCGAGTCGCGCGGTGTAGTCGGGGAACTGGTAGGCGAACTGCAACGCCACCCCACCCCCGAATGAGTGCCCCACCAGCGTTGCACTCGGGTGGCCGAGCTTCTCCAGCAGATCACGCAGGCCGGCGGCGTGCGCGCCCAGCGAGTAGTCGCCCCGGGGCTTGTCGGATGCACCGTGCCCCACCAAGTCCGGAGCGATCACGTGCGCCTGCCCAGACAGCGCCGCCATCACCGGTTCCCACGTCGAACTACTGCCGGTCAGTCCGTGCACGAGGACCAGCACCGGGAGTTCAGGGTCTCCCGCGACCCGGTACGCGACCCGGTGCCCGTGCAGAACTGTCTGGGTCAGTCGCACGTCGAACCCGCCAGCATCGGTCACGCGAGTCACCATGCCACCTCTGGGCACTGCGCCTCTCGTCAGGTCCTCGCGCGGCTTGACGCGATCGCTGTGAGATTCATCTGCACGCTCGTGACGAGTCTGAGTCCCTCGCCACCTTCGGTGGTGAGGTCTGTGGCGATGCTCAGCTTGGACATCGGCCTACCGTACGAGCCGTGCGACGCTCGCGTTCGTGACTCCACGTCATGTGACATCGACACAGCGTGGAGAAGGATCACCGGTCTGTCCCCTTGTGCTTCACGTGCTTACGATGGTCCGGATGAGCCGACTGAAGCACCAGGGGGACGCCTTCATGCCGATCCGTCGGGCCGTGCTCGTGAGTGCTGCGCTGGTTGCCGCGCTGGTTCCCATCCTCACGGAGTCTTCCGTCCACGCGCTCCAGGCTCCGGTCGCGTTCACCTCGACGGCGCTGCCGACGTACCAGACCAACGGCATCGCGTGGGCAGTCGCGAGTGCGCAGGGCAAGGTCTTCGTCGGCGGTACTTTCACCTCGGTGCGTCCGGCCGGCTCGGCCGCGGGCAGCAACGAGACCGCGCGCACCAACTTCGTGGTCCTCGACGCGGTCACGGGCGCGCCCACCACCTGTGCACCGGCCTTCACCGTCACCTCGAGCCCCTCGTCCGCGACGGTGCGCGCGCTCGACGTCTCCCCCGACGGAGCCACGCTCTACGTGGGCGGCTACTTCACCTCTGCAGGCGGGCTGGCGCGACAGTTCCTCGCCGCGCTCGACATCGCGACCTGCACGATCGACGCGACGTTCAAGCCGCTGCCCAATGCCACCGTGCGCGCCATCCGCTCGACCGCCTCGACCGTCTACTACGGCGGTGACCTCGTCAGTGCCAACGGCTCGGCGCGCAAGTACGCTGCCGCTGCCGTCGCCGTCGGGCGCACCGGTGCAGGCTCGCTCTCGCCGTGGGCGCCGGCCCTGGACAAGAACGTGCGCGCGCTCGGCATCAAGCCCGACGGCACCGCGGTTGTCATCGGCGGCAACTTCGACACGGTCAACGCAGCGACCTCCAACCGCCTCGTCGTCGTCGACTCCACGACAGGTACGACCAACGTGAAGACGTTCACCGGCCTCAACGCCAGGGGTTCGGTCGTGAAGTCCATCGCGGTCGACTCCACCGGCTTCTACACCGGCAACGAGGGCACCGGTGCCGGCTCGTTCGACGGACGTCTCGCCTTCAACTGGACGAGCTACGCGCGGCGCTGGATCGACGACTGCCAAGGCGCGACGCAGTCGGTGATCGTCTACAACGCCGTCCTCTACTCGGGGTCGCACGCACACGACTGCTCGATCCAGGGTTGGTTCCCGAACGGTGCGCGTCACCACTTCCTCGCCGAAGCGACGCAGGGCAGCAAGCCCTCGATCCTGTCGTGGTTCCCCAACACCAACGACGGCCTCGGCGAGAGTCTCGGCCCGCGCGGCCTCACCATCGCGAAGTCAGGGACAGCGACCTACCTGTACGCGGTCGGCGAGTTCACGTCGGTCAACGGCGTGGCACAGCAGGGAATCACGCGCTTCGGCACCGGGCCTGACACCTCCGCGCCGACGACGCCGGTGATCAGCGTGCAGAGCCCCTCCGCTGGTCACGTGCGCATCGCGTGGACAACCAGCCTCGACACCGACGACTCATTGCTGACCTACCGCGTCTACCGCGATACGTCGACCGTGCCGGTGTACACCGTCGCCGCGACGTCGTGGTTCTGGAACCGCCCGCAGCAGGTGTTCACCGATAGCGGTCTGGCCAACGCCTCCACGCACAGCTACACGGTCAGCGTGAGCGACGGCATCAACGTGCGCACCAGCGCGGCCATCAGTGTCACGGTGGCGGGCAGCCCGTCAGGCCCTCCCGCGGCCGGCGCCCCGACCGGTATCACCGTCGCGGGCGGAAGTGGAGTCGCCACGGTGAACTGGTCGGCACCTTCCTATGCCGGCACGTCGCCGATATCGGGCTACCGCGTCCGCCGCTTCGCCGCCTCGTCGCTCACCGTCCTGTCCACGACCACCGTCTCGGCGGCGTCGAGGTCGTTCACCGCGACCGGACTGACCAATGGAACTCCGTACTCCTTCGACGTCACCTCGATCAACGCCTCCGGGCTCGGCGCGGTCTCGTTGCGCTCAGCGGTCGTGGTCCCTGCCACCGTGCCCACCGCACCGGTCATAGGAAGCGCGACGGGCACGGTGTCGGGCGGCGTCGTCGTCGCAGTCGCCCGGTGGACCCCACCCCTCAGCAGCGGCGGCCGCCCCGTGCTGGCCTACCGGGTCTACGCCTACCGGGTCAGCGCAACCGGTGCCGTGCTGTCCACGAGCCTGTCGCCGCCACTGGCCGCCGGATACCGCGCCTGGACGATGCGGCTGCCGATCGTGAGCCGTTACCGCTTCGCCGTGCGCGCCATCAACTCCGTGGGCTACAGCGCCTACTCGGCGCGGTCGAACCTGCTCGTCCCGGCCAGGCCGCCCGGCGCGCCCACGATCGGCACCGCCGTCTCCGGGATCGCGGGTGGAGCGATCACCGCCACGCCACGTTGGACCGCGCCGCGCTCCAATGGCGGCACAGTCATCACCGCCTATCGGGTCTACGCCTACCGGATCAGCCGCACCGGCGCAGTCCTGGCGATCACTTGGTCGCCGCTGATCCGTTCGTCCGTGAGGGCCTACACCCTGCGCCTGCCCGTGGCCGGCAGCTACCGGTTCAGAGTCCGCGCAATCAACGCGATGGGCTACAGCCGGTACTCGTCCAGATCCAACCTCGCGTCAGGACGGTGAGACCCGGCGGGATTTCGGCCGAGGGCGACTCGATGTCGCTGGGAGTTCCGACCCGATCCAGACCGCGCGGGCGACGTATCGCGCGCGGACGCACGGCGCAGTGGCACACCGATAGTCGAGGCGGCTCAGCAAGGTCACGACGATCAGCTCCTCACCCATGGGCATTCGCTTTGCAGTCAGTCACCTGGCTCGTCGCTCGTCATGGCGCTGTCCAGGCCCGGGCCGGCCAGGTGCTCCGCGACATGCGCGGAGCACCCTGGAATGGCGGTGTCAGGACTCGCTGAGGGTCGGCGGCTCGGCCGTGCCGCTGACCACGCGCGCGTCCGGCGCGGTGTCGATCTGGATCCGGCGCGGCTTGATCTTCTCGGCCAGGGGGATCGTGACGGTGAGGACACCGTTCTCGTACGTGGCGGCGATCCGGTCGGCGTCGACGCCGTCTCCGAGGGAGAGCTGGCGCATGTAGGAGCCGGTGAAGCGCTCGTTGGTCAGCCACTGCACCGACTCGTCGGTGCCTCCGGTGCGTTCGGCGCGCAGGGTCAGGGTGCCGTTGTCCACGCTGACGTCCACCGATCCGGGGTCGACGCCGGGGAGGTCTGCATGAAGGACGTAGTGGTCCCCGGACCGGTACAGGTCCATCGGCATGAAGCGGGGGGCTCTCGCGGACCCGACCGGCACTCCGAGCATCTGCTCGGTCAGGCGGTCGATGTCGCGGAACGGGTCGAAGCGAAGCACGGCCATGGCAACCTCCTGTGGGCAACTACGGCCACCCACCACCGTGGTAGGCGGCTCCGTGCAGTCACCGAAATTAGCACTCGCCATACGGGAGTGCTACGCGAATTTGGTCGTCCGAGATCCCGCGCCTGGTCGATTCCGCGCCTCGGCCGAGCCGCGGCTCCTGCCCGTCGGCGCTGTCTCACGGCGAACCACCCAGCCGGACCCGCCGAGCGGTCTGTCTCAGACGTAGGCGCCCTTGCGCAGCCAGCGCATGGCCATCGAGCCCCACAGCGGTGGAAGGTAGAAGGTCACCAGCCGGAAGGCGATCGCGATCGAGATCGCAGTGGCAGTGGGGATCCCGATCGCCTCGAGCCCTGCGGTGAGGCCTGCCTCGGCCACTCCGACGCCGCCCGGTACCGGCATCAGCCCGGCGAACAGGCTCACCGCGGTGTTGATCAGGATGAGCTGTGACATGGCTGCGTGCTGACCGAAAGCCACGACGCAGAGGCCGAGCACAGCAGCCTGGACCACCTGTCCGCCCAGGTTGCCGCCCAGCATCTGGCCGACGTTCACGGGATGGCGCAGCACGCTGAGCGCCCCCTTTGCGTTGCCCGCCTGCTCGCGGAGCGCGGACCACCCTGCCCTCATCCGGGTGACGTAGCGCCGCCGGAGCCGGGGCACGATGAGGACCACGAGCAGGGATGCAAGAGCCACTGCCAGCATGATGGTGAGCGTCGACGGGCCGGATGCGGTCGAGCTCGAGGTGTCCGACGTGCTCGAACCGGAGGACACCGGCGTGGTGAATCCGGGAAGCCGCGACAGGGAGATGACCACGAGGAGCATGCACTGGACGACGAAGCCGCTGAAGCTGTCGACAACCCCGATGGACACGGCCGCGCCCGAGGCGACGCCGAAGCTCTGGAAGAAGCGGACGTCCATCGCGATACGCGCCGCCGTTGCCGGTAGCGCGAGGGCGATGAACTGCAGTGCGTACTGCAGCATCAGCACCGGGAAGTAGCGCAGCGCTGCCGTGGTGGCGCCGATGGTGGAGAAGGCGAAGAAGACCTGGGCCATCGGCGCCACCACGAGGGCGGCGAGGAGCCACGCCCAGTCCGCCGACTGCAGATCGGCCCAGATCTCGCTGAAGTTCACCCCCGCCAGGGCACTGATCAGTCCGTACGTGACGAGCCCGATGAGACCAGCCCGGAGCAGCGACCGGCCGGACACCCGCCGCAGCTGCTCGAGGGCCGGTGCCTCGACGCCGGTGGCCGTGACGACCGCGTCGCGCAGCTCCGCGAGGTCCCACTCGCCCTTGCTGATCCGCGCTCGGGAGTCGCGGTCGAGAACTGCGGGTTGCAGGTACGGCAACAACTCGACCAGACCGTCGTCCCCGAGACCGCGCTGCGCTGCCCCCGCGGCACGTTCGGCGCCGACGCGTAGTGCCGTCGCGGCCATGAGCCGGGTTCGGTCGAACATGAGATCGCGGGACTCAGCAGCCCCTTGCGCGTGACCGAAGTCCGCGAACGCGGGAAGTCCGTCGCCGTCGATCACGATGCGCGTGCCGTCGATACGCCGGTGCGCTATGCCGGCTCCGTGGAGCAGGACCAGCTGGGCCCACGTCTGATCGAGCAGCTCGTCGGATATCGCCTCGGCAGCCAGCTCCGCCAGCGACGGTCCACCCGGTGCCTCGGTCACCAGCAGGGCGTCGCCGTCAGTGGAACGCCCGGCTGCGACGACTCGCAGGACACGTACGCCGGCTCGCTCGGCGAGCACCGACATCAGTGCCGCATGTTCGACCCGTGCCAGCCGCGTCGTTCCCAGGGTGAGGTGCTCGCCACGTCGGGTGGCGGCGGTCCATGTGGAGGCCAGCAGTTGCGAGTCCCACTCGTCACGACCGAGCACGCTGATGGCCAACGTCGGCCGTCCTGATACTTGGGCGGAGTATGTCGACGTGCCGGCGAGGGGTTGCGTGAGATCGACGACCTCTGCCTCATCGAGCCCGAGATCGCTGAGCGCCTCCGAGATGCGGCTCGGCGAGGGGTGGCCGGCGGGCGAGCCGACCAGGAGGTGCGCCGCCGCTGCAGCTGCTACGCCGACGAGGAACCCGGCCAGGGCACCCACCGGGTACGCGATCCCGATAGCCACCGCGCACACCGCCACCACTCCGATCAGCACCCGTCCGATGAATCGGATCGGATGTGCGAGGTGGGGCGAGGCGGCGGTGATGACCGCGGTGATGACCGCGACCCGGACTGCTGTGTAGATCGGTGGTGGGCCGGCGCTCCACATGGCCGTCCAGGAGTGGTCCCAGCCGGTACCGGCGAGTACGCCGGCGAGTCCCGCCATGCCGTAGGCGATCACGGCGGCGAGGAGCAGGAACCCGGACAGGCGGCGACGGTGCGCCCTGAACACGGGCGCCATGAGCAGGAGGAACGCCCACAGAGCAGACGTCGCGTAGCCCAGTGAGAACGTCCAGGTGATCCACGCCGGCAGCGACGTCAGTGCCGTAGCCAGAGACTCGTCGACGGTCGAGGGCCCGGGCGCTGCTGGAGCCAGGAGGAGCAGGGCGAGCAGGCTCGAGACCAGGAGCACGACGTCGGTGGGGCGGCGACGTAGCGGGGAGCCGGCTTCGGAGGAGTACCACCGGAATGAGCGCACCCGCAGACGCGCACGGGACTGGCGTCCCGTGACCTCGTCGGCCATCGCCCCTCCTGCCTTGCCCGATTCGACTCGTCCGCTAGCCGCGAGGTGCGTCCGCCCCGGCGTCCGCTGCTGTGCGGTCCGTGGCATCGAGTCGGGCGTACCAAGCCATGACGTCGTCGGCGAAGCCACCCGACCGCAACCGTGACGCCATGAAGCGCATGGGCCGGTCGACATGCCGGAAGAACGCGAGGTAGCTCGGACACAGGTAGTGCAGCCCCGGCTCGCCATCGGCAGTCATGCTGAAGCGGTCCTTGGGGCACCCGCCGTGGCAGGCGAAGCGCACCTCGCAGCTGCGACACTGGGCCGGAAGGCTGTCACGTTTGGCAAGGCCGAAGGCTACCTGGGCAGGCGAGGCGACCAGGTCGAGCAGATGCGTCTGCTCGATGTTGCCCAGCAGGTAGTCCGGCTCGACGAAGTGGTCGCAGGAGTACACGTCGCCGTTGTGCTCCAGCGCGAGGGCGGTTCCGCACGTCTCGGAGTGCACGCACAACGCACCGGGCACATCCAGCCAGTTCGCCAGCGCGGTGTCGAACATCTGCACGTAGACACGTCCGACGTCTCGACGCACCCATTCCTCGAAGACCTCGATCAGGAACTTGCCGTACCCCTCCGGCGAGGTCGAGCGTTCCGTGACCTGGTCGCCCCGGGGGATCGGGCCCTGCGATGCCCGCTCCACGATCGGGATGAACTGGGCGAATTCTGCGCCGAGTTCGTCACGAAGGAACGTGTACACCTGCCGCCCGTGGTCTTCGTTCGCTCGATGAACTGTGGTCAGCGCGTTCCACCTGACCCCGTGCCCCTTGAGCACCTCCAAGCCGGCCATCACGCGATCGAACGTCGGCTTCCCGCCCTTGTCGACCCGGTAGGTGTCGTGCATCTCGCGGGGGCCGTCGATCGAGATCCCGACGAGGAAGTCGTGCTCCTTGAGGAAGGATCCCCATGCGTCGTCGAGCAGGGTGCCGTTGGTCTGCACCGTGTACTCGATGCGTTGGGCGGGTCGCTTGTGCTTCTGCACGAGCGCCACGGAGCGGGCGAAGAACGGCAGGCCCATCATGGTCGGCTCGCCGCCCTGCCAGGCCACCGTCACCTCGTCGTCGCGGTGGGACTCGAGGAGCTGGCGGACGTACGTCTCCAGGAGGTCGTCACCCATCCGGAACGGGCTGCCCGGGTAGAGCTCCTCCTTGGACAAGAAGAAGCAGTAGGAGCAGTTGAGGTTGCAGATCGCCCCGGTCGGCTTGGCGAGCAGGTGGAATGACGGGGGAGCGGCGGCCAGGTCGGGCAGGTGAGGGCGGAGCACCGGGTCCGGCAGCGGAACGCTCACGCCGTCACGCTAGACCACGGTGGTTGTGCTGGCAGTTGCGTCACATGACTCACAGGGGCACGCAGCCGAATCGGTCCACGGCTGGGTTGTCCGCCCACGTCACACACCCTCTCGGGCCGGCACTCGACCCGCCGCTACGGCGTCGAGGAGTGCGCGGTAGTCGCGCTCGTTCTGATCGGCGTAGCGCCGGGCGAAATGGACGATCGCCCGGTCGAACGCGTCGGAGTCGCCGAGGTAGGTGGCGATGGCGAGCGGGTCCCCGGAGCGTGCGTGCGCCCTCGCCAGGGTCCATCCGCACAACCCGGCGTAGAACTCGAGATTGGTCGGCGACATGAGTTCCACGAGCGCGGAGCCCTTCATGTCGCGCAGCTGGCGCCAGTAGAAGTATCGCGACGTGTCGTGCCCACGCGTCCAACCGAGGAAGACGTCGCTGGCGGCCTGCATCTTGCGCTGGCCCTGGACCACTCGCTCACCGTGCTGGGTGTACCGGCTCTTCGGCAGGTGGTCCTCGAGGACCGACGTGGTGGCCTCCTTCACCTGAAGGAACAGCGGGTCACGGTCGTCGCGGCCCTGGAGCAGCACGATGAAGGCCCGAGTGCCGACGCTGCCGACTCCGACGACCTTGCGTGCGACGTCGACCACCTCGAACCGTTCGAGCAGGTCCCGCCGGTCAGCCTGCAACGTCGCGCGATACGCGCGGAACTGATCACGCACGGCGGACTCCACCGCATCCGGCGACAGTCCGTACGTCCCTGCCAGGTCCCGCATGGGCACCAGGATCGGCGGCTGACTGACAAGTCGGTGCGTCCCGTCGACGACCTCCGCAAGCTTCGAGAGCGCCTGCAGACTGTCGCGAGTCCGCGCCTTCTCCATGTTCCGCTCTCCGCGACGGACGTCCTTCTTGCCGCCCTTCGTCTTGATCCTGCTTCGGACCGCCGCATCGATGTCTTCCTCGGCAAGGTGGGCATACCAGACGTCCATGGTCCGCATCTGCGCGAACTCGGTCATCGCCTCGCGGTAGGCAGCCACGGAGGCTCTCGCGGCGGCCTTCCCCTCCTCCTTGCTGTGACCGTTGTTGCGCGAAGCGACCGCGAAGCTCGCCGCCATCCGCTTGACGTCGTACTCGAAGGGTCCGGGCAGGGTCTCATCGAAGTCGTTGAGGTCGAACAGAAGACGCCGCTCGGGCGAGGCGAAGAACCCGAAGTTGGACAGGTGTGCGTCACCGCACAGCTGCACGGTGAGTCCAGCCCGGGGCGTGTCCTTCAGATCGGCTGCCATGATCTTCGCGGCGCCTCGGTAGAAGGTGAACGGCGACACCATCATCCGGCCGTAGCGGACCGGTACCAGATCCGGCTCGCGCGTCTCGTCCTGTGCCTGGAGCAGTGCGACCGGGTCGGGGCGGTTCGGCGCGGGGGCCCAGCCGCTGCTGCTCGAGGGCGGCACATGGCTCCTGGCTGCCGTGCCGACGGCTCTGCGCTCGTCGAGCGTGAGATGCGGGATCTTCGTGGTTGCCATCGTGCTGACCCCTCTCACAGCCCTTGGTGCTGTCACAGTGTCGTACGGTCTGCGGTGGGACGGCATCACCCCCGCTGGGGGATAGAGAGGTCGCTGCAAGACGATGCGGGAGGTTGTCGACGCCGTGCAGGAACCTGAGCTCTCGCCTGAGACGATCCTGCAGATCGCGCCAGATGTCCGCATGCGTTTCGACTCGACCGGACACCTGTTGATCGACTCGCCTACGGGCACCGTCGTCGACGCCGGCCCCCGCGGGTTCGCGATCGTCGCGCTGTTCGCGCAGCCGGTATCTCTTGGCGCTGCCATCGCGGGCCTGGAGTCGCAGGAGCGCGGCTCGACCGACTTCGCGCAGACCATGGGTGTGGTGAACCTGCTGCTCGAGGAAGCGGCGCTCGTGCGCCCAGCGCACGATCGTGGCCAGACCAGCGGGTGGGCGGATCCGCTCGAGCACGCCCGGATGCTGCACGACAGCCGCCGCACCGGCGACTACCTGACTGCTATCGCGGCGGCGGTGCGACCGGGCGATGTGGTCGTGGACATCGGCACCGGCAGCGGCGTGCTCGCGGTCGCGGCGGCGCGTGCGGGCGCCAGGCATGTCTACGCGATCGAGGCGAGCGACATCGCCGGGGTGGCAGAACGTGTCTTCGCGCTGAACGGAGTGGCGGACCGGGTGACGCTCGTACCCGGCTGGTCGCGCCAGGTGGAGCTGCCGGAGCCCGCCGACCTCCTTGTCTCGGAGATCATCGGCAGCGAACCGCTCGAGGAGGAGATCCTCGAGACGACCCTGGACGCTCGCCGTCGCCTGCTGCGGCCGGGTGCCCGGCTCCTGCCTCACACGTTGACGCTGATCGCGCGCCCGCTGAGAATCCCAGAGGCGGACATGCGTCAGCGAGCCATCGGATCGGACGCGATCCGGCGCTGGCAGATGCTGTACGGGATCGACTTCCAGCCCCTGCTGGACGCTGCGCCCCGCCGACCGATCCATGTGCCCACCGAGGGCGAGGTGGCGGCCGCCTGGCCTCAGGTGGGGCCTCCCGTCACGCTCGCCTCGATCGACCTCTCGCGCGTCGAGCAAGCCAGCCTGCTGGCCAGCGCGGACCTTGCCGTTGACGACGGTCACAGTGTCAACGCCGTCGCCGTCACCTTCCGGGCCGGCTTGTACGGCGACATCGAACACACCTTCGATCCGTGGCGCTGGCCGGTCTCCAGCTGGGGAACCTCGGTCTGGGTCCTCCCCGAGCTGCTTTCGACCGAGCCCAACCAGGTCCTCCATGTCAGCTATCACCGCAGGGTCCCGGGAGAGCCGGACGGCCTCTCGTGCCAGGTGGTCAGCCGGGTCCCGGATCTCCGCTGACCGCTCGAGACGCCGAGCTCGCGCGGTCTTGCGCCGTCTGTGTGCTCAGAGCCAGCCTGGCGATCGAGCGTCCTGCGCAGCATCGGTGGCCGCGATGATGGCAGAGCTGCCCACCGGTCCCGCTGCAACGTCTGATGCTTCTCCGCTACGTTCGACGGACGAGCAGCACGTCGGCTGGGAGGAACTGCCATGACAGACCGCACTCTGGACGACCTAGGACCGGTCGACTATCTCGTCGTCGAGTTCCCGGCGGGTGCAAGCAACTTCACCGGCGAGATGGTGACCGAGCTAGTGGCGCTCGTCGACGCGGGCACCATCCGACTCATCGACGTCCTCATCCTCGTCAAGGACGCTGACGGGGTCGTCGAAGCCATGGAGCTCTCCGACGTCGACGATCTGGGCCCGCTGCAGGCCATCGAGGCCGAGCTGGCCGAGCTGCTCGCCGCGGACGACGTCGAGCATCTCGCCGCAGCGATGGACCCTGGCAGCACGGCAGGCGTGCTCATCTGGGAGAACCTGTGGGCCGCGCCGTTCGCGTCCGCGGCTCGACGGTCGGGCGGCCAGCTCATCGCTAACGGTCGTATCCCGATCCAGGCGATCCTCGCCTCGATCGAAGCAGACGAACTGGCGCTGGAGGGAAGCTGACATGCCGTTGAGACCAGCTCGCGTGGGACGTGTGGGAGTCATCGGTGCGCCGGTGGCGAAGACCGCGGTGGTCGCCGCCGCGGTGACTCCGGGTCCATCGCCCGTCGCGAAGACCGCGGTGGTAGCGGCCGCGGTCACCCCGGGTCGTGGACGCCGGCGAATCTGACGCTCGCAGGGCTGCGTGTCCGGAACAGCACCCGATCAGCCCCCGCTCCGAGGGTTTGTCTCACCTACCACGCCGGCGTCGATCTGCTGCCCTACCGCCGTCGTGATGACGACCGCGATGCCGTTGGGTACCTGCCCGTCAAGGGCGGTCACCAGTTCGTTGGTGGGAGGCAGGCCGCTCGGCGTCTTCACGTTGATGTAGACCGTGTTGGACTTTGCCGTCACACTCTCGACGCTCGCCCCCGGCTCCTCCGCGATCCACGACTCGGCGGTCGACTGAACGCGCTGAGTCCAGACATTGACGAGATAGGTGCCGACGGTATTGACCGCCATCGGCACGAGGACCACGACCAGCAGGAGCCCCATCGCGAGGTAGGCGCGACGACGCGACACCTGCTCGCCGTACCCAGCCTCGGCCGCGTATCCAGCACTCGTGAACACGAGACTGCCGGCTAGGACGAGCGCGACGAAGTTCGACAAGAACAGAACCAGGGCACCCATCGACAGCGCCACGGCTCCTTGGCCCAGACACACGCCGACGACTGCGAGCGGTGGCACCAGTGAGATCGCTATCGCGACGCCGGGGAGCACCGCGGCGACATCGCGCCGGGCGAAGGCGATCGACCCCGCGAAGCCGGTTGCCACGGCTGAGACGAGGTCGACCAGTCCCGGTGACGTGCGGCTGGCGATCTGGCTGTCGTTGAGCAGGTTCACGTCTCCAGGGATGAGGAGCGAGAAGGCGACGCCGATGAGGATCACCACCACTGCGCCGGCCAGCGTGAACCTCACCGCGCTCCACGTTCCCGAGCTGCTCCGTCGCACGATGCCGAGCGCCACCCCCATGATCGGCGTGGAGAGGGGCGCGATGATCATGGCCCCGATCACTGTGGCGGTGGAGTCCGACACCACTCCGGCAGTGGCGATGACGGCCGAGAGAACCAGCATCGTCCAGAAGGCCGACTTCTTGGACTGCGCGTCCCCTGCAGTCAGGTCGAGATCGGCGGTGAGTTCTGCGAGGGTCCGCCTCTGACGATCGGGGAGGACCCGTTCGGACAGATTCAATGTCATCCGGAAAGCATGTCGCACCTCCTGGCGGAAGGCAGATCGCAGCCCGAACCGCACCCGCACCACAACCGTCGCACGCCCTCCAGCCACCGGTGACTCAGCACTGCGACGACCGGGCGCCCACAGCGGCATCGCTCCTGACGCTCGCCGTGGCGACGGCGTCACCGGCGTCCGGTCGGTTCGGCAGCCTGACGATCGCTCGCCTTCGAGGATCAGTCCATGGGGCAGGGAGTCGGCTCGATCTTGACGTTCGCGGTCGGGGTTGCGATCAGTCCCGTGCCGATCATCGCCGTGATCCTCATGCTGTTCTCCCAACGGGCCCGCGTGAACGGGCCGATGCGACCAGATCCGAGCTGAGGAGCGGGATGCGCCACGCGCGGAGGACGGCTTGGCTACTGTCGGCCGGGTGACAGTGCGGACGTCCCACGTCCCAGTCCCACGCGACCCCCCTGAAGCACTGGGTGGTCCCGTCGTCACGCCCGAGTCGAAGGTGCGCCCGCCCGCCGCTCGCGAGGGACAGGTCCCGCGTCAACGAGTGCTGCGCGCGTTGTCGGAGAGCCAGTCGGAGCTCGTGCTCGTGCTGGCGCCCGCCGGATTCGGGAAGACCATTCTCATGTCGCAGTGGGCGGTGCACACCGGTCGCCCGGTGGCGTGGGCCACGGTCAATGAACGCGACGCCGATCCGGTCGTGCTGATGTCCACCGTCATGGCCGCCCTCGCCAGCGGCGGGGTGAAGGTCGTGCCGCTCGCCGGCGCCATGACGGCCGACGAACCGGCGTTCTCCAGACGAGTTCTTCCTCAGTTTCAGCGGTCCCTCGAACAGCTGGACGGACCGGTGACTCTGGTCGTGGACGACGTTCACGACATGACCGGGGTGCGGGCCGCTGTGGTGCTGTCCGCCGTGCTGGAGTCACTGCCCCAGGGCTCGCAGCTGGCCCTGGTCGGACGTTCCCGACCCGACCTGCCCGTCGCGCTGTGGCGCAGCCAGGGAAGGGTCTACGAGCTCGGGTCCGAGGACCTGGCCTTCGACGCGGCCGAGACCAAGGCGCTGCTGGCACGACTCTCGGCTGGGGAGCCGACAGCCGACCTGGTTGCCGAGATTCTGCGCACGACGGCGGGCTGGCCGGTGGCCGTCTATCTGCAGGGGCTGGCGATCATGGCCGGTCATGCACACCCGGACAGGCCGTCCCCGGCCTTGGTGGACTACCTCGATGGCGTCGTGATGGCAGGAGCGGCCCCCGAGCTGGTCGAGTTCCTGACCCGCTCGTCGATCCTCGCCACGCTCTCCGCATCGTCCTGCGACTACGTGCTGGAGACGACCGACTCCCACTCCCTCCTCCGCGCGGCCGAGGCGACGACACTGCTGGTCAGCCGCCTCGACGGGACCGACGGCTACTACCGCCTGCACCCGCTGCTGCGCGAGAGACTGGCGCAGGAGCTCGTCGCCTCCGATCCAGGCGCGCCGCACGTCTTGCACGCCCGGGCGGCTCGCTGGTGCGACGAACAGGGCTACGTCGGAGACGCCATGGCCCACGGGGCGCTGGCCGATGACCTCGGCCTGTTCGGATCCCTCGTCTGGGCGCGCGCACCCGCCGCGCTCATCGTCGGCCGACACTCCTCGGTGCAAGGCTGGCTGGCCCTTGTCGACGCGACCGCGGTGGCTCAGTCCCCGGCCCTGTCGATCACGGAGGCATGCTCTGCGGTCCTGCGCGCTGATGGAGCCGCCGCCGTGCACTGGGCGCAGGTCACGGCGGAACTTCTCGGGCCCGACTGGCGGGAGCACCTGGACCGGTCGACGGTGGAACCTTCCCTGGCGTTGCTCATGGCGTTGCCCGGCAGGGCCGGGTTCGGGCCCTCGGCGTCGCTCGCCGAGGCCTCCCACACGTCGCTGCCACCCGCCCACCCGTTGCGTGCCCTCGCCCTGCTGATTCACGGCGCATACCTGGTTCTCGACGGTGAGATCGACGGGGGCAGGGCCCTGATCGAACGCAGCCGAGATCTGGCGCAGTCCTTGAGACTCGGCACCACGTGGGTCGGATCGTCGACCATGCTCGCTGCGATCGACATCCAGGCGGAGAACTGGACCGGAGCCGAGGAGTCCATCCTCGTCGCACGACGCGTCTGGCTGGAGTACGAGCTCGACGACTTCAGCACCACCGCGTGGGTCTCGTCCGTCTCCGGATTCCTTCACGCACGACACGGCGATGAGCGACAAGCGCGCGCCGACCTGCACAGAGCCGAGGCGATACTGTCCAGCCTCGGCCCGCTCCTGCCGTGGCTCCATGTCCTGATGCAGTCGATGGTCGCGCGAGCGTGGGCCATCCTTGGCGACGTCGAGGCGTCCACCTCCGCAGAGGCGGCGGCCCGGACAGCTCGACACCAGCTGCCCGGATCCACGTTCCTCGATGACCTCGTCGGCAACGCAGGCCGGGCGATCGGACGCCAGGAGGTGCTCGGGCTCCTGACGCCGGCTGAACTGAGGCTCTGGCCGCACCTTCTCGAGCGATCGACCCTCCGGGAGATCGCGGCGCAGCTGCAGCTCTCGCCCGAAACAGTGAAGACGGAGGCTCGGGCGGTCTACCGCAAGGCCGGAGTCAGCTCCCGACGTGAGCTCCAGGATCTGGCCGACCGGCTCGGCGACGGAGCAGGCCCCGTCGCCAGCTCCCGCCGCTAGCTCCGCCCACGTCTGTTCGCGCGGGCCGCGGTCAAGTTCCCCCACCAGGGGGGATGCCGAGTCCTCGGCAATCCCGAAGAGTCGATCACAGCACCAACTGCTGCGACGCCGCTGTACTTCGGGGGGCCCCACGCCACCCGCTGAGTCTGCGAAGGAGGAGATGAGCCGATGACCGCCGCCGTCGACGAGCTAGGCCCGGTCGACTGGATCGTCGTGGAGTTCCCTGGCACCAAGGTCAACGGCGAGATCGCACCGCACCTGGTGGACCTTGTCGATCGCGGCATCATTCGAGTGCTCGATCTGCTCGTGCTGACGAAGGACGCCGACGGATCGATCGAGGGATTCGAGCTCGCAGACCTGGACGACAGCGAGATCGGTCAGCTGCGGACCTACGAGGCCGAGCTGGCGATGCTGCTCAGCGAGGACGACGTGGCATCGATAGGCGAGGCCGTCGACCCGAGCAGTGCGGCCGCGGTCCTGGTCTTCGAGAACACCTGGGCGGCACCGTTCGCGTCCGCTGTCCGTCACTCGGGCGGCCAGCTCGTTGCCAGCGGTCGGATCCCGATTCAAGCCCTGCTGGCTGCCATCGAGGTCGATATGGATGACGAGGGCGAGGAGATCTGAGATGCCGCTTGCCAGGAGAAGGGCCCGCCGGACCGGAGTCGTGGGTGCCCCTGTGGCGCGCACCGCCACGACCGTGGCCACCGCTGCCGTTGTTGCTCACGGCGTGAACCGTCGCACCGAGCGGCGGGACGACCGCCGCGACCGACGTCGCTGAGCGGGCTGCGTCGCTCGTCCACACACTCGAATCGAGGAGGCTCGGACATGTCGCAAGACGTCAGTGCACGGGGCACCGGCGGCGCGATGCTCGCCGCCATCTACATGATCATCGCAGGATGCTTCGGCCTCCTGCAGGGCATCGCACTCATCGCCAAAGGCACCTTCTACGTACAACCTGCCAACTACTGGGTCAACACCAGTGCCTCGACGTGGGGTTGGTGGTTGCTCCTGGTCGGCGCGGTCGTCATCGCCGCAGGTTTCGGCGTGATCTCCGGCGCCGCGTGGGCGCGCTGGCTCGGCATCATCATGGTCGGGGTGCAGGCGATGACCAACTTTGTGTTCATCCCGGTCCAACCGTTCTGGGCCATCACGCTGATCCTGGTGGATCTGTGGGTGATTCACGCCCTGTTCGTGCACCGGCGCGAACCGGTCTGACCAACATCGCATGTGACGCCGCGGCGGCGAGCAGAATGCATGGGAGCCGTCGCGGCGGCCCCTCGCAGGAAGGCTTCGGTCCGAGGCACTGCTGGAACAGCACGTACTGAGCGTGAGCAGAAACTCGAGGAGTGGTCATGAACGAGCCAGATCGCAGCAAGCTCCCGATCCGGCGCAATGCCTTCGGTGGGACGGCGGCCCGCACTCTGCAGGGCTGTGAGCCGGACTGGGCGCTGATCGACCATGTCCACCCACCGGTCGGCGCACCCAATGTCCTGGTCGTGCTGATCGACGATGCCGGCTTCGGCAACCCGAGCACCTTCGGGGGTCCGATCGAGACACCCAACTTCACCCGGATCGCCGAGAAGGGCCTGCGCTACAACCGTTTCCACGTCACAGCCCTGTGCTCCCCGACAAGGGCGGCTCTCCTGACCGGGCGCAACAGCCACACCGTCGGATTCGGCTCGGTCGGGGAGTTCTCGAACGGCTTCCCCGGCTACACCGCTGTCCTCCCGCGCGACTGCGCGCCCCTGCCCCGCGTCCTGCGCGACAACGGGTACAGCACGGCGGCGTTCGGCAAGTGGCACCTCACTCCGGACGGCCAGCAGGGACCTGCGGGTCCCTTCGACCGGTGGCCGAACGGGTGGGGCTTCGACTACTTCTACGGCTTCCTCGGTGGCGGCGCGAGCCAGTGGGACCCGTGCCTGGCCGAGAACCAGAAGATCATCGGAACGGACCCCGCCTTCTACGACGAGGACAATCCCTACTACCTGCCCGACGCCATGGCCGACAGGACGATCCAGTGGCTGCACGGCGTACGCGCGCAGGACGCGACCAAACCCTTCTTCGCGTACTTCGCCACCGGGTGCAGCCACGCGCCGCACCACGTGGCCGACAGCTGGGCCGCGAAGTACAAGGGCAAGTTCGACCAGGGATGGGACCGGATGCGCGAGGAGGTCTTCGCGCGCCAGCAACAGCTCGGGGTCGTCCCTCCGGAGGCGGAGCTGACACCGCGGCACGAGGCCTTCCCTGCCTGGGACGACGTGCCAGAGCCGCTCAAGGCCTTCTACGCACGGCAGATGGAGGTCTACGCCGGGTTCTCGGAGAACGCCGACCACAACGTGGGCCGCGTCATCGACGCGATCGACGAGCTGGGCGAGCTCGACAACACGTTGATCTTCTGGATCTGGGGCGACAACGGCGCCAGCATGGAGGGGTCGCCCACCGGCACCTTCAACGAGCTGACCATGCAGAACGGCATCCCGCTCAGCGACGAGATGCAGCTCCAGCTCGTCGAGCGGTATGGAGGGCTCGAGGCGTGGGGCGGCGACATGATGGACCCGCACTACTCCGCGGCCTGGGCGTGGGCGGGCAACACGCCGTTCCAGTGGGGCAAGCAGGTCGGCTCCCACCTGGGCGGCACCAGGAACCCGATGGTCGTTCACTGGCCGGATCGCGTCACCGACGCAGGCGGGCTCCGGTCGCAGTTCACGCACGTGACGGACCTCGCGCCGACGATCCTGGACGCGTGCGGCATCCCGTCACCGCACGAGGTGGACGGAATCGAGCAGGAGCCTCTGCACGGTGCCACCTTCGCCGACTCGTTCACGGACGCGGCGGCGCCGGAACGGCACACGCAGCAGTACTTCGAGAGCGTGGGCAACCGGGCCATGTACAAGGACGGCTGGTGGCTCGCGATGCGCACCGAGCGGATCCCGTGGGTCCTCACACCTGCCGCGCTCGCAGCCCTACGCCCCCGGCGTGTGGAACCCTGACGACGACCCGACCGAGCTGTACTACCTGCCCGACGACTTCAGCCAGGCGCACGACCTCGCCGCCTCGCATCCCGAGAAGGTCGCGGAGCTGCGTGAGTTGTTCTGGTCAGAGGCGGAGAAGTACAAGGTGCTGCCGCTGCTGGCGACCCTGGGGGTGTTCTTCGGTATCGCCCCGCCACTGCCGGAGGTGTCGACGTTCGAGTTCCGCGGCGACGTCGAGAACGTCCTGGCCGGCATGGTCCCGCGCATCTACAACCACTCGTACACGATCAGTGCCGACCTCGTGATTCCGGATGGTGGCGCCGAAGGCGTGATCGTCGCCGAAGCCGACCACCTCGGCGGGTTCTCGCTGTTCGTGGACGGTGGGCGTCTCACTCACACCTACTCGATGATGGGTGTGTTCCTCTTCCGCCAGCAGTCCGACATCCCGTTGCCGACCGGCGAGGTGACCGTTCGGATGGAGTTCGCGGCCGATGCCGCGAAACCAGCTACCGGCGGTCAGGTCACCCTGTTCGTGAACGGTGAACCGGCCGGTGGCGGGCGGATGGAGCACACGGTGCCGATCCGCTTCTCCGGGTATGCCGGAATGGACATCGGCCGAGACAACGGCGGCGTCGTCGACCTGAGCTACGCCGACCGTCGGCCGTTCGCGTTCACCGGAACGATCAAGAAGGTCGTCTTCGACGTCAAGCCCCACCTCGCTCTCGACGACGAGCACGCGGTGCACCTGGCCGCTCAGCACGGCCAGGCACTGCACGCAATCAACGCCTGACCCGAACGGATAGTGGAGGGAGCCGACACCATGGCGTTCGACGAGGAAACGATCGACGTGCTCATCGGCGGATACCTGTCGAAGGACGCGGCCATGGAGGACTACGAGTCCGTGCTGGCGTGCGGCGGCTACCTGCACGGTGCGGTCGTCGTGACCAAGAGCCTGGAGGGCGAGCTCGAGGTCCAGCAGACCGACCACATGGTCCGTGAGGGCGCCGAGGGACTCGGGGCCGTCGGCTTCGTGGTCGGCCTCTTCGCACCTCCGCTGCTTGCCGCGACCGTCGTCGGTGCGGCGCTCGGCGCGGGGCTGGGCAAGCTCGCCCACCATCGGGTGGCGGACAAGCTGGAGGAGCAGGCCGGCGCGACCATCCCGATCGGGGGTGCCGGGCTGATCGTGGCCTACCCGCACTCCGCCGCCGAGAAGGTCGAGCCTGCTGTCACACGCGCCATCACCCGCGCAGTCGGCGAAGCCGAGGGCCACCACGTCCAAGCCCTCAAGGGAGCCATCGCCGACGCGCAGGCCAAGCTCGCCCAGTCGCAACAGTGACACTGACCCGGACAAGGACACACACGTTCAAGGGATAGGAGAAGATCATGGGAATGATGCGTCGGCGTACTCGCCGCAGGACCGCGATGGTGGTGGGTGGCGCGGCCTACGCGCGGGGCCGGAACAGCGCGCAGCAGGACACGCAGGGCTCCGAGGGCTACCCACCGGAGCCGGAGCAGCCGGTTCAGTACGCGCCACCGGCCCCGCCTCCGCCTGCGCCGACTGACGGGCCGTCGGACCTCGACCAGCTCAAGGAGCTCGGCGAACTTCATGCGTCCGGCGTGCTGACCGACGACGAGTTCGCCGCGCAGAAGGCCAAGATTCTCGGTTCTTGAATTGCCGTTCACCACTGACGCGAAAGGAAGTCCCATGGCGCAGAGCACGCGTAGCGAGGTTCTCCGACGAGCGCTCGAGGCGTGCATCGTCGGAGACGCAGCTGCACTGCCGGAGCTGTTCACCAACGATGCCAGCGTGTGGTCACCGAACATGCTGACCAGCTCACTCGGTGAGCTGTCCGAGGCCGTCGCCGACCGCGACGGCTCGTTGTCCGACGTCGACCTTCAGATCGATTCCCTCGATGTCTTCGGCAACAAGGGCTTTGTCGAGTATCGCGTGAGCGCGAAGTTCTCCGGCCCGTTCGTGCTCGACGAAGGTCGAGCCATCGAGCCCAACGGCCAGACGATTGTGATCGGTGCCGCAGTCGTGGCGGACTTCGACGGAGACAAGATCGCGGCGCTGCGCAACTACTTCGACGATTCCACCCTGATGGAGCAGATGCTCCTCGGTTAACCGATCCCTCCGATCACGTCAGCCATGGATCAAGACTTTCGCCTTGTCGTCGAGGACGATCCGGACCTCGCCGATCTGGCGTTCCTGGAGGACCGGGTCGCGGCCGCCGCTGAAGCCGCGGCCGGGGCCGGGCCCGCGCAGGACTTAGCCGTGTTCGTCCGCGACGAAGCCGGGACCGTGATCGGCGGGATCAGCGGGATCACCTGGGGCGGGTACTGCGAACTGCACGCGATGTGGGTCGACGAGTCCGTGCGCGGCCGCGGGCTGGCACGGCGGCTGATGGCGGCAGCCGAGGACGAGTCCCGCCGTCGAGGCTGCACGCAGGTCCTGTTCATGGCCTACGACCTGCTGGCACCCAACATCTACGAACGCCTCGGCTACGAGACCGTCGCCGTCGTCGAGGACTGTCCTGCCGGCAGCGCAGCCAGGTGGTTTCGCAAGAGGCTGTGACGCGGTGCCTAGGGACGTGCACGACAGCGGCGACAACGCGATCACGGAGCCGGGAGTACGAATCACCCATCGGGGGGGATGTGGCGCCCCTCGGCGGATCGCTTGAGTGGACGTCGTCACACAAATCCGCGCGATGCGCGGCGAGGGAGTATCAGGTGTTCAACAACAACGGCTCGTTCCTGCTCGCAATGTTCGAGTTCTTCATCTTTCTCGCCTGGTTCATGTGTCTGTGGTGGATCTTCGGCGACCTGTTCCGCAGCCACGACCTCGGCGGATTCGCCAAGACGATCTGGGTGCTGTTCATCATCATCGTTCCGATCCTGGGCATGCTCGTGTACCTGATCGCACGCGGACACGGCATGACGCAGCGGGCCATCGACTCGCAGAAGGAGCTGCAACGCCAGCAGGCTGAATACATCCAGTCGGTCGCGGCAGGCTCGTCGGCCCCAGACCCGACTGCCCAGATCGCGAAGGCCAAGGCGCTGCTGGACGACGGGACGATCACGCAGCAGGAATTCGACCAGATGAAGGCCAAGGTGCTCGCCACCTGACGGACCGAGAGTCGTAGCGATCGCCGAATCAGGAGAGTGGCATGGCGGTTCTTGGGAAGTTTGCACCGGAGTCGCTCCGCGGGTACAAGCGTGCCTGGCTGACGGGTGACCTCATCGCAGGCGTGACCTTGGCAGCTGTGGCGATCCCGGAGACGATGGGCTACACCTCGATCGCCGAGACCCCTGTGGTCACCGGTTTGTACACGATCATCTTTCCCACTCTCGCGTTCGCCCTCCTCGGGTCATCCCGCCTTCTGGTCGTGGGGGCCGACTCAGCCACGGCAGCGATCATGGCGGCCGGGCTCGCTGGGCTGGGGATCGCCGGGCTCTCGCCCTACTCGCCGGAGTGGCTCGCTTTCGCGAGCCTCGTGGCGCTGGTCTGCGGTGGCCTGTTGATCCTCGCGCGGCTGCTCAAGCTCGGCTTCCTCGGGGACTTCCTCAGCGCCTCGGTGCTCATCGGATTCCTCACCGGCGTCGGCATCCAGGTCCTCACCGGCCAGATCCCGGGGATGCTCGGCATCCCCAAGGGCACCGGCAACTGGTTCCAGCAGCAGTGGTACACGATCACCCATGTCACGGATGCGAACGGCCCGACCGTGGCCTACGCCGCCGCCACCCTGATCATCATCCTCGGCTGCAAGCGGTTCGCCCCGAAGGTGCCGGGGGCGGTCATCGCGGTGGTCCTGTCGATCGCCGTGTCGAACGCGCTGGACTCCAGCGCCAACGGAGTCGCCGTCATCGGCCCGGTCCAGGGCGGCTTCCCACCCATCGGACTGCCGCAAGGGATCACGTGGAGCGACATCCCGGCCGTCATGGGGATAGCCGTGTCGTGCTTCATCCTCATCATCGCCCAGAGCGCTGCCACGTCCCGCAGCTTCGCGATGAAGCACGAGCAGCGCGTCGACGTGAACCGCGACATCGTCGGACTGGCGGGTGCGAACATCGCGGCCGGTCTCAGCGGCACCTTCGTCGTCAACGGCAGCCCGACCAAGACCGAGATCCTCGACGAACAGCACGGCAAGACCCAGGTCGCCAACATGACGATGTCGCTGGTCGTGCTCGTGGTCGTCCTGTTCCTCACGGGGTTCCTCACGAACATGCCCACGGCCGTGCTTGCGGCGATCGTGTTCCTGATCGGGCTCGGTCTCGTCGACGTCCTCGGACTGCGACGCATCCGTACCGCCCGGATGAGTGAGTTCCTCATCGCCTGCCTCACCGCGCTGGTCGTCTTCGGCTGGGGCGTCGAGCAAGGCATCATCCTCGCGATCGTGGCCTCGATCCTCGAGCTCGTCCGCCGCGCATACTCTCCCAAGGACTTCCTGCTCGGCGTCGACCAGCAGGGCCGACCCACCTACCAGAAGGCTGTGGCTGGCACTGAGAGCCTCCCCGGCCTCCTCGTCTTCCGCTTCGACGCAGAGCTCTTCTACGCGAACGCCAGCCTCTTCGTCGACGACATCCAGGAACTCGTGGCTGCCGCACCGACCAAGGTGCGGTGGCTGGTCCTCGACTGCTCGGCGATGACCGACGTCGACTACTCCGCCGGCCTCAACCTGGCCGGCCTCATCAAGTCCGTTCACGCGCGCGGAGCCGTCTTCGCGCTTGCCAACGTCGACCCCAGCCTGCTCGCCACTCTCACGAGGTACGGCACCCTCGAGGACTTCGACAACGCCCACATCTTTGCGAGCGTCGCAGACGGCATCGAGGCCTTCAGGTCCGATTCTCCGGCGAGTACGTGAGCGGGCACATCGATGGCTTGGCTGAGCACCTCAACCGGCTCGGAAGGCTCGGCGGCGTGATCACCAGGGCGCCGATAGCTCCCCGAGCAGTGCGGCTGATCGGCCAGCTGTGGCCAACGTCCAGCCGCTCACCACGGTTCAACGCGTCCTGCCCGTCACCCGATGGCTCGGTTCCTACCGTCCTGGCTGGCTGCGGCCGGACCTCGTCGGCGGACTGACGGTCTGGGCACTGGTCGTTCCCGAGTCGAATCTCCTTCTCGGGCCGGCTCGTCCAGTACGCCGGCCGGATCCTGCGTCCCTGGCCCGGCAAGGAGACCGCCGAGGTGCACGACTACGTCGACGCCGATGTCCCGATCCTCGCCTCGTCACTGACCAAGCGAGCCCGCGGCTACACGAGCCTCGGCTTTCCAGACCCTCGCGGACTGACGCCGACAGGCATCGCATCGTCGTGACTGCGACCGGCGCGGCATGGACTGCTGGCTCGAGAGGTGCTCCGCGGATCACGTCCAGAGGGCAGAGAGGGGCAATGCCCAGAGTCTTTCGCCGAACTTGACGGGCTCTCTCCCGGTGTAGAGAACGGCGCCGAGTGTGAACCGGGCGTCGGTCTTGTCCCGGAGAAACGAGAGGCCGGCGAAGTCACGCGCTTCCACGGTGGCGGATGCCTTGACCTCGATTCCGGCGATGTTGCGTGCGGAGTCCTCGATGACGAGGTCGACCTCGAGGCCGTTGCGGTCGCGGAAGTGGAACAGCTCGAAAGTCGTCTGGGACCAGGTGCTCTGTCGTCGCAGTTCCCCCGCCACGAATGCTTCGACCAACGCTCCCGCGTGGTGCCCGGACGCGGACCCCGGTGCGAGCGCGGCAGGGGACACGTTGGTGAGCCGGGCGGCGAGACCCGAGTCAAGGAGTGACACCTTTGGCCGCCCGATGATCCGTTGTGTCAGGTTTCCGCCCCACGCGGGGATGGTCTGGATCAGGTAGAGAGACGCAAGGAGATCGAGGTAGCCGGGAAGGCTTGTTTCAGGGATTCCTGCGTCGGTGGCGATGCGTGCCTTGACGAGCTCGCCGGCGTTGTTGGCGGCGAGCAGGCGCACGAGCCGGGGCAACCGGTCCAGGTGCGCGAGCCGGCTGATGTCGCGGGCATCCCGGTCGACGATCCGGGACAGGTAGTTGTCGAACCAGGCCTGACGTCGTCGACCTTGACGAGCACGGGCTTCAGGGTAGGAGCCTTCGCAGATCCGCTCCAGGTACTCCGCTCGCGTGAGCTCGGCACGAGTCGTGCCGAGCTTTCCCTCATCCCCGCCGAGGAGGACCTGGGCAAGGTCGTCGTGCCCGCCGGCGATCTCGCCCTGGCTGAGTCCGTAGAGGGCGACGGTCTCGGCGCGACCGGCCAGGCTCTCGTGCTGCCCCGGGATGGTGAGCAGGTTCGCCGACCCGGTCAGGAGGAACTGTCCCGGTCTGCGGTCCTCATCAACGACGGCCTTGATGGCACGCAGGAGCTGGGGAGCCCGCTGCACCTCGTCGATCGCGAGAAGCGAGCCCGGACTCTGCCGGACGAAGGAGTCCGGATCCTCCCGCGCGGCGTTGAGAACGACGCTCGAGTCCAGCGTGAGCGGCCGGATGCCTCGTCCGCTGAGCACCTCGGTGGCCAGGGTGCTCTTACCCACCTGCCGCGCCCCTTGAATGAGCACCACCGGTGTATCGGTGAGGGCCTCCTCGACCAGGGCCCGGGCACGGCGAGGATAGGTTCGGACGTCGGACTGGTCAGGGGCCACGAACGGAACCCTACGCGTCCGAGAGCGACTTCGTCACTGCCTCGTCGCGGATTCGCTGAGATCGAGTCGCGGATTCGCTGAACCCAGACCGCGGATTCGCTGGACCGCTCGAAGGGGTCATCGTGGGATCCGCGTGGGATACCAGAACCGTTCGACGGAGCGTGCACTTGCTCCAGTTTCGCTTGCGGACTCCTGACTGACCTGCTCCCCGCGCCGCGACCAACGTCGGCGCCGACCCGAGATTGCCTCATGGCAAAGGGAAAGGGCTGCCTCACGGCTCGAGGTCGCCCGCCGAAGGCGCCGCCGCGTGGTCTCGAAACCCGCATGGCCAGCCTGGCAGTAGGAATCGCGGAGGCTGGCTATGCCAAGACCGAGTTCGCCACGGACCGCTTCGGAACGACAGATGCTGGAATCGATTGCGCTACAGGGGAATTCACGAAAGTGTCGGCCCTCTCCTGGAGGGCCGAACTGGAGCGGGTGACCGGGATCGAACCGGCATGGCCAGCTTGGAAGGCTGGGGCTCTGCCATTGAGCTACACCCGCGAGGTGCGGTGGTCATTGTTCCACAGCGGGACGCCTGCCCCTGGTCGAGCGGGGGGCCGTGCTCAGGCGGGCGGCGGGGGAGCGGCTCGGCGTCCCCTAGAATCGCCGTGGCGCCGCGGGGCGTAGCGTAGTGGCTAGCGCGCCTGCTTTGGGGGCAGGAGATCGGGAGTTCGAGTCTCCCCGCCCCGACTGTGAGGCCCGGTCCCGGGTCGAGCGAACCAAGATCCGTGCGCCCGTGTCCGTCCCGGCGGCCACGCCGTCCCACCCGTCGCGGGCCGACCGGCCCGCACCCGAAGCAGGAGTACCCATCCCGTGAAGAGCGCCGTCGAGACCCTCTCGTCCACCCGGGTCAAGCTCACCGTCGAGGTGCCGTTCGAGGAGCTCAAGCCGTCCCTCGACGCCGCCTACAAGCGCATCGGCGACCAGATCACCGTGCCCGGGTTCCGCAAGGGAAAGGTGCCGCAGCGGGTCATCGACCAGCGGGTCGGTCGCGCTGCCGTCCTCGACGAGGCCATCAACGACGCGCTCAACGCCAACCTGGACGCGGCGCTGCGCGAGCACGACATCAAGTACATCGGCCGCCCCGAGGTCGACGTCACGACGTTCGAGGACGCGACCCCGCTCGAGTTCACCGCCGAGCTCGACGTCGTGCCCGAGTTCGACCTGCCGGCCTACGACTCGATCGAGGTCACGATCGACGCCGCCGAGGTCACCGATGCCGACGTCGCGGAGCAGCTCGACTCGCTGCGCAGCCGCTTCGGCTCGCTCACCCCGGTCGAGCGTGCGGCGGAGAACGGCGACGTCCTTCTCGTCGACATCGCGGGCACGAACGACGGGGAGCCGGTCGAGGACCTCGTCGGCACGGCGCTGTCGTACGAGCTCGGCACCGACGGCATGCTGCCCGGCTTCGACGAGGCGGTGCTCGGCGCCACCGCCGGCGAGAGCCGGACCTTCACCTTCACCCCCGACGTGGGCGACTTCGAAGGCACTGCTCTCGACGTCGCGGTCACCGTGAGCGCGGTGCGCGAGCGGGTGCTGCCCGACGCCGACGACAGCTTCGCCCAGCTCGCGAGCGAGTTCGACACCATCGACGAGCTGCGCGACGACCTGCGCACCCGGCTGGCCCGGGTCAAGCTGCTCGAGCAGGGCTACGCCGCTCGCGAGAAGGTCGCCGACGCGCTGCTCGAGGCCGCCGACGTCCCTGTCCCCGAGGGCGTCATCCGCCAGCAGGTCGAGGAGCACTTCGCCGACGGTCACGGCGACGACGAGCACAAGGCCGAGTTCGAGACCCAGGCGCGCAACGGCCTCAAGAGCCAGCTCGTGCTCGACAAGATCGCCGAGACCGAGAGCCTGTCGGTCTCCGAGGCCGAGCTGTCGGCGTGGCTGGTGCAGCAGGCACCGCGGTACGGCATGGCGCCCGACCAGTTCGCGCAGGAGCTGGTCGCTGCCGGCCAGGTGCCTTCGGCCGTCGCCGAGGTGCGCCGCGGCAAGGCCCTCGCCCACGTCCTCGAGCACGCCCGCATCGTCGACACCGAGGGCAACGTCATCGACCTGGCCGCCCTCGACGTGGCCGACCTGCCCTTCGTCGACGACGACCGACCACGAGGGTCACGACCACGAGGGTCACGACCACGAGGGTCACGACCACGAGGGTCACGACCACGAGGGTCACGACCACGAGGGTCACGACCACGAGGGTCACGACCACGAGGCTGACGGCAGCGTCGCGATCACGCCTACGGCGAACACCCCCGTGCCCGGGATGGCACGGGGGTGTTCTCTGGTTAGGGTCGAGCACGAACCCGTACTTCAGTGCCCAGGAGGACAACCGTGAGCGCTAGCCCGAGCGATCGTGGACCTGGTGGCGGAGCCACCAGCTACGCGGACTCCATCAAGGAGAGGCTGCTCCGCGAGCGGATCATCTTCCTCGAGGGCGAGGTCCGAGACGAGATGGCCAACGACATCGTGCGGCAGCTGCTGCTCATGTCCGCCGAGGACCCGACGAGCGACATCTGGCTCTACGTCAACTCGCCGGGCGGCAGCGTCTCGGCCGGCATGGCGATCTACGACACGATGCAGTTCGTCCCCAACGACGTCGCGACCATCGGTCTGGGCATGTGCGCCTCGATGGGGCAGTTCCTGCTCACGCGCGGGTGCGGCCAACAAGCGCTACGCGCTCAAGCACGCGCGCGTGATGATGCACCAGCCGCTCGGCGGTCTCGGCGGCGTCCAGTCCCTCGTGCAGAAGCAGGCCGAGCAGATGCTGCTCATCAAGCAGCAGCTCGCCGAGCTCATCGCGCAGCACACGGGTCAGCCCGTCGAGCGCATCGTCGAGGACTCGGAGTGGGAGAAGTGGTTCTCCGCTGACGAGGCCAAGGAGTACGGCATCGTCGACCACGTCGTGACGTCCGCACAGGACGTCAGCGGCGGCGGCGGCATGGGCTGACGGACGAGGGATTCCTAGGAGACATGCAGATGAACCAGTTCCCCTTGCCGTCGGGCCTCGGCCGTCAGGTCGCCGAGGCGCGCTACGTGCTCCCGCAGTTCGAGGAGCGCACAGCCCAGGGCTACAAGCGCTATGACCCGTACTCCAAGCTGTTCGAGGAGCGCATCATCTTCCTCGGCGTCCAGATCGACGACGCGAGCGCCGACGACGTCATGGCACAGCTGCTGTGCCTGGAGTCGATGGACCCCGATCGCGACATCTCGATCTACATCAACTCACCCGGCGGCAGCTACACCGCCATGACGGCGATCTACGACACGATGCAGTTCGTCAAGCCGGACATCACCACGGTCTGCCTCGGGCAGGCCGCGTCGGCCGCGGCGGTGCTGCTCGCCTCGGGCACCCCGGGCAAGCGCTTCGCGCTCCCGCACGCCCGCGTGCTCATCCACCAGCCCTACACCGAGGGCGGTGGTCAGGGCACCGACATCGAGATCCAGGCCAACGAGCTCATGCGGATGCGTACCGAGATGGAAGGCATCCTCGCCAAGCACACCGGTCGCGAGGTCGAGCAGATCGCGAAGGACATCGAGCGCGACAAGATCCTCGACGCCACGGCGTCGGTCGAGTACGGCATCGTCGACTCGGTGATCCCGTCGCGGAAGGCGTCCGCGGCCGCGAGCTGACGGGACCGACCGGGCCCACTCATACCGGGCCCGGCAGGTTCCTGACCAGGCACGACGTCCGTCCGACCCCCGTGTCGGGCGGGCGTTGCGCTGTCGGCGTAACTGTCACTCCACGCGTGTCTCCCGACGGGAGTGGCCGCCTCCCGGGCGGTACCGTCGTCAGCAGCACGGACCCCCGTGCTCGCCAGGGGGCATCCGGGCAGGGCACCATCACCTGCACGGCACCACCGCACCGCCCGGTGCGGCGACGAGAGGACGATCACGTGGCGCGAGTCGGAGACGGCGGCGACCTGCTCAAGTGCTCGTTCTGCGGGAAGAGCCAGAAGCAGGTCAAGAAGCTCATCGCGGGTCCGGGCGTCTACATCTGCGACGAGTGCATCGACCTCTGCAACGAGATCATCGAGGAAGAGCTCTCCGAGTCCAGCGACCTCCAGTTCGACGAGCTGCCCAAGCCGCGCGAGATCTACGACTTCCTCGACAAGTACGTCATCGGGCAGGACGCCGCCAAGAAGGCCCTGTCGGTCGCGGTCTACAACCACTACAAGCGCGTCCAGGCCGGCGGCGAGCGCCGCGGCGACGACGCCGTCGAGCTGGCGAAGTCCAACATCCTGCTCCTCGGCCCCACCGGCTCGGGCAAGACGCTGCTGGCCCAGACGCTCGCGCGCATGCTCAACGTGCCGTTCGCCATCGCCGACGCCACCGCGCTCACCGAGGCCGGCTACGTCGGCGAGGACGTCGAGAACATCCTGCTCAAGCTGATCCAGGCGGCCGACTACGACGTCAAGAAGGCCGAGACCGGGATCATCTACATCGACGAGATCGACAAGGTCGCGCGCAAGAGCGAGAACCCGTCGATCACGCGCGACGTCTCCGGCGAGGGTGTGCAGCAGGCGCTGCTCAAGATCCTCGAGGGCACGACCGCGTCGGTCCCGCCGCAGGGCGGGCGCAAGCACCCGCACCAGGAGTTCATCCAGATCGACACCACCAACGTGCTCTTCATCGTGGGCGGCGCGTTCGCGGGCCTGGACAAGATCATCGAGCAGCGCATCGGCCGCAAGGCGCTCGGCTTCACCGCGACGATGGACACCGGCGACACCAACCCGGGCAACGTCTTCGGCCGCGTGATGCCCGAGGACATGCTCAAGTTCGGCATGATCCCCGAGTTCATCGGCCGCCTGCCCGTGTTCACCTCGGTGGTGGCCCTCGACCGCGAGGCGCTCGTCAAGGTCCTCACCGAGCCGCGCAACGCGCTCGTGCGTCAGTACCAGCGGCTCTTCGAGCTCGACAACGTCGAGCTCGAGTTCGAGCCCGAGGCGCTCGAGGCCGTCGCCGACCAGGCGATCCTGCGCGGCACCGGTGCGCGCGGGCTGCGCGCGATCATGGAGGAGGTCCTCCTGTCGGTGATGTACGACGTCCCGAGCCGCGACGACGTCGCGCGCGTCGTCATCTCGCGCGAGGTCGTGCTCGACAACGTGCTGCCGACGCTCGTCCCGCGCGACGCTGCGCCGCCGCGACGAGAGCGTCGCGACAAGAGCGCCTGACTCACCCCGTTCTTCTGCGCGGCAACGCGTGCGACGGGGTGGGACGCGTCAGCCGCGTGTCTCGACGGTCAGCCGGATCGCCGTCGCCGTCGTCGCACCGTCGGCCGGCGTCGCCGGCGAGAGCACTGTCACGGCACCGAAGGACGCGTCGTCGGCCCAGAAGCACGCCGTCGCCGGCGCCCCCTGCACCGTGGTGACGCCGCACCGCATCGAGCCGCCGAGGGTGCCCGTCGCGACCGGCGAGATGGCGGTCACCGCGACGCCTGACGAGTTGACGAAGCCGGCGAACGCCGACGTGATGGTCGACTCGGACGCGGGTGACGTCGCGGCCCACGCGATCACGGTCGCCTTGGGGACGCCGTTGGCGCCGTAGACGGCGGTCACCGGCGCGGTGAAGCCGTCGAGCGTCGTGCCCGTCGCCGCCTGCGCGAGAGCAGTCGCCGGTGCACCGGTCAGCTTGGTGTAGCCCGCGGCGGTGTCCGGCGTCTGCAGCGTGACCGGGGCGACCGGAGCGGACGCGGTGGGCACCGAGGCCCCCGGGGCGGGGTTCGCGGTGTCGTCGTGGCTGAGCAGCAGACCCGGCCAGACGAAGGCGGCGACCGCCGCGACGACGGCGACACCGCCGACGGCGGCCAGCAGGACGAGCGGGCGTCGCGAGGTCGGCTCGTCGTCCACGGCGTCCGCGGCGTCGACGGGCGGGTCGACAGGAGCGGGCAGGTCGAGCGGCGAGTCCGCCGGGGCGGGCAGGTCGAGCGCCGCGTCGGTCGGGGCGGGCAGGTCGAGCGGGGCGTCGACGGGCGCCGGCAGGTCGAGGGCCGCGTCGGTCGGCGCGGGCAGGTCGACGGCTTCGGGCGCGTCGGTCGGGACCGCGGCGTCGTCCGAGGTGGTGGCCGCCTTGCGGCGAAGGCCGAATCGGCGGCGGGCGGGCTCGGGCGCGGGCGCGCCGTCGTCGTGGCCGTGGCGGTGCGGCACGGCCTCGTCGGTGCTCGGCGCGTCGGGCGCCGCGCTGGACATGACGGCCGTGGCGCCGAGTGCGGCGGCGGCCTCGTCCCAGCCCTGGCGGGGCTCGACGTCCGCGGGAGCGTCCGCGGGCGGCGCCGGGATCTGGGCAAGCGTGTCGTGCGGCGCGAACGGAGCGTCCGGCGCCGGCTGGTCCCACGGTGCCGGGGCGTCGGGCGCGGTTGCGCGGGCTCTCCGACAGGGCGGTGGCGGCTGCCACCGGGAGCCCGATGCTCACGACTCCGGTGGGCTCGGGTGTCGCCGGCTGGGCCGGCGCGGGCTCCGGTGCGGGAAGGGATCGGGTCGGGGGAGCAGCGATCTGGACGGCGTCCTCGACCGGAGCGGTGACCTCGGCCGGGGAGTCGACGGAACCGGAGGGAGCGCTAGATGGGGGGTCGCCCGCCTCGGCGTGGTTCGCCGCGGCCATCGAGGCGACGAGCACCGCCGCCTCGAGAGCGGACTCGGCGTGCTCCTCGACCGGGGCGGCCTCGGCGGTGGGCTCCGGCTCGGGCAGCACTTCTGCGGGCAGGGTCCAGGCCGGCAGCGGGACGCCGGGCAGCACCGTGCTCGCACCCATGGCCGTCTCGATCGGCTGGGACTCGACGGTCGAGCGGGCCACGCGGATCACCTCGAGCGGATCTCGGCACGGCGCGGTCGCCATGCCACCTCAGGGGAGGGATCGACCCGCGCGGGCACGCACTTGAGCCCCGGCCGCCGCGACCCGGCCCCGGGACGACGCTCAGGCCTCGGGCGGAGCCTGCTCGGCGAGGGTGACCTCGACCGACAGCGGCCCGCCGGCGGGCACGAAGGTGAGGTGGGCGACCCGACCGGCCGCGGCCAGGTCGCCCGCCACCTCCTCGACCCGACCGAGGACGTCGGCGTCACCGGTGACGACGGCCGACGAGACGTCGGCCCGCATCGACACCTTGGCGTCGCTCTTGGCCTTGCGGATCGCCGAGAGCGCCACGGCCACGTCGGTCACCACGTCAGGGTTGCCCAGGGCACCCGTCAGCTCGGTGGGCGCGGGCCACGCGGCGCGATGGATGCTGCCCTCGCGCCACCACGACCAGACCTCCTCGGTCACGAACGGCAGCACGGGCGCGAGGAGGCGCAGCTGCACACCGAGCGCGAGGGCGAGCGCCGCCTTGGCCGAGGCCGCGGCGTCCTCCCCGCGAGCGCCGTAGGCGCGGTCCTTGACCAGCTCGACGTGGTCGTCGCAGAACGACCAGAAGAAGGTCTCGGTGACCTCGAGGGCGCGGGCGTAGTTGTAGTCGTCGAGCGCCGCGGTGGCCTCCGCGACCACCTGCGCGAGCGCGGCGAGCATCGCGCGGTCGAGCGGGTTGCTGACGACCGTGGGGTCGTCGGGCAGCGCGGCGCCGAGCCCGAGCACGAACTTGCTGGCGTTGAGCAGCTTGATGGCCAGCCGCCGGCCGATCTTCATCTGGCCCTCGTCGAACGCCGTGTCCGTGCCTGGACGACCGGACGCCGCCCAGTAGCGGACGGCGTCGGCGCCGTGCCTCTCGAGCAGACCGTCGGGCGTCAGGGCATTGCCCTTCGACTTGCCCATCTTCTTGCCGTCGCCGTTGTCGATGATCCAGCCGCTGATGGCGGCGTGCTTCCAGGGCAGCACGTCGTCCTCGAGGTGCGCACGCACGACCGACGAGAACAGCCAGGTGCGGATGATCTCGTGGGCCTGGGGACGCAGGTCGAACGGCCAGAGCCGGGTCCAGAGGTCGTCGTCGACCTCCCAGCCGCCGGCGACCTGGGGCGAGAGCGAGGAGGTCGCCCACGTGTCCATGATGTCGGGGTCACCCATGAAGCCGCCCGGGACGCCGCGCTGCGACTCGTCGAAGCCGACGGGGACGTCGCTGCTCGGATCGACGGGGAGGTCGGCCTCGGCCGCGAGGATCGGGTCGTCGTAGATCGGCTGACCGTTCTCGTCGAGCCGGTACCAGACGGGGAACGGGACGCCGAAGAAGCGCTGGCGCGAGATCAGCCAGTCTCCGTTGAGGCCCTCGACCCAGGAGCGGTAGCGCGCCTGCATGTACGGCGGGTGCCACGCGATCTCCGCTCCGCGCTCGACCAGGCGCGCGCGCAGGCCGAGGTCGCGACCGCCGTTGCGGATGTACCACTGGCGCGTGGTCACGATCTCGAGCGGCTTGTCGCCCTTCTCGTAGAACTTCACCGCCTGGAGCGTCGGCTTCGGCTCGCCCTCGACGAACCCGGCGTCGCCGAGCGCCTCGACCATGCGCGCCTTCGCCGTGAACGACGTCGCGCCCGCGATGGCGGCGTAGGCACTGCGCCCGGTCTCCGTCGTCAGCCACTCGGGGGTGTCCGGCAGGATCCGTCCGTCCCACCCGATGATCGGCCGGGTCGGCAGCTGCAGCTCGCGCCACCAGGTGACGTCGGTCGTGTCGCCGAACGTGCAGATCATGGCGATGCCGGAGCCCTTCTCGGGGTCGGCGAGGCGGTGGGGGACCACCGGGACCTCGACGTCGAACAGCGGCGTTCGCACGGTCGAGCCGAACAGCGGCTGGTAGCGCTCGTCGTCGGGGTGCGCGACGAGGGCCACGCAGGCTGCGAGCAGCTCCGGACGCGTGGTCTCGATGAAGACGCGCGACCCATCGGGTGCCGGGAAGCCGATCCGGTAGTACATGCCCTCGCGCTCGCGGTCCTCGAGCTCGGCCTGCGCCACGGCGGTGCGGAAGGTGACGTCCCACAGGGTCGGCGCCTCGGACTGGTAGGCCTCGCCCCGGGCCAGGTTGCGCAGGAAGGCGCGCTGCGACGCGCGCTGGGCCCGCGCGTCGATGGTCTGGTAGGTGTGCTCCCAGTCGACCGACAGTCCGAGACGTCGCCAGAGGTGCTCGAAGGCCTTCTCGTCCTCGAGCGTGAGGCGCTCGCACAGCTCGACGAAGTTGCGGCGCGAGATCGGCACCTGCCGCTTCTCGTCGGGCTTGGCGGGTGGCTCGAAGGCGGGGTCGTACGGCAAGGACGGGTCGCAGCGCACGCCGAAGTAGTTCTGCACCCGGCGCTCGGTGGGCAGCCCGTTGTCGTCCCAGCCCATCGGGTAGAAGACCTCGAGCCCGCGCATCCGCTGGTAGCGCGCGATGCAGTCGGTGTGCGTGTAGGAGAACACGTGCCCGACGTGCAAGGAGCCGCTGACCGTGGGCGGCGGCGTGTCGATGGCGTAGACCTCGGCACGCACCTTCGACCGGTCGAAGCGATAGGTGCCCCGCTCGCCCCATACCTGCGCCCAGCGGTCCTCGATGCCGTCGATGGTCGGCTTCTCCGGAACGCGCGAGTCGGGCGCTGGGGTGCTCATGGCGGGCAATCCTAGGCAACGGCGGCGGTGCGCCTCGACCGCGTACTGCGGGGGGCTCCTGCGCGGCCGCGTAGGATCGCCGCCCGTGGACCCCCGCGACGCGCTCGACCCGCTCGGCCCCGACGACGAGCGCGACCTCGCGGCGACCGCAGGGTTCGATCCCGACGACGACGACCTCGAGGATGCGGACGACGACGAGCTCGACGACGTCGACGACCTGGACGCGGAGGCGATCGACGCCGACGCGGTCGACCTGCGTCGCCCGCTCGTCGACGACGAGGAGGACTCCGGGCTCGGCGCCGCCTTCGACGAGGACGAGCCCGACGACGAGGACCTCGCAGCACCACCGCTCGACGACGACGCCGCCGACGCGCTGCTGCGCCGCTACCTCGAGATCGAGGCCGGTCTCACCGCACGCTGGCCGGAGTCCAAGCTCGAGCCGAGCCTGGACCGCGTCCGCGGCGTGACCGAGCTGCTCGGAGACCCGCAGCGCGCCGTCCCGGTGATCCATCTCGCCGGCACCAACGGCAAGACCTCGACCGCGCGGATGATCGAGTCGGTCCTGCGTTCGTTCGGCCTTCGCACGGGTCTCTACACCAGCCCGCACCTCCACTCACCGCGCGAACGGATCCGGATCGACGGCGAGGCGATCGACATCGAGCGGTTCGTACGCGTGCACGACGACATCGCGCCGTACGTCTCGTTCGTCGACCGGCGCAGCGAGGAGGCCGGCGGGCCGCCGATGTCGTTCTTCGAGCTCATGACCGTTCTCGCCTACGCCGCCTTCGCCGACGCTCCCGTCGACGTCGCCGTCGTCGAGGCCGGCATGGGTGGAGCGTGGGACGCCACGAACGTCGCCGACGGCCAGGTAGCGGTCGTCCTGCCGATCGACCTCGACCACACCGAGTATCTCGGCACGACGATCGCGGCGATCGCGCGCGAGAAGGCCGGGATCATCAAGCCCGGCGCCGTGGTCGTGCTCGCCGCGCAGCCGCTCGAGGCGGCGGAGGTGCTGCTGCGTCGCGCGGTCGAGGTCGAGGCGACCGTGGCCCGCGAGGGCGTCGAGTTCGGGCTCGTCGAGCGGGCGCCCGCGATCGGCGGGCAGCTGCTGACGCTGCAGGCGCCGGGCGGCGTCTACGACGAGGTCTTCGTCCCGCTGTTCGGCCCGCACCAGGCGTCGAACGCCGCGGTCGCGGTCACGGCCGTCGAGTCGTTCCTCGGCGGCGGCGGGACCGCGCTCAACCCCGATCTGGTGCGCGCGGGCTTCGCCGCCGTCACCTCGCCCGGCCGCCTGGAGGTCGTACGCCGCGGACCCACCGTCGTGGTGGACGCCGCGCACAACCCGCACGGTGCGCGGGCGCTCGCCTCGGCGATCGGCGACGCGTTCGAGTTCACCCACCTCGTGGGCGTGGTCGCCGTGCTCGGCGACAAGGACGCGCGCGGACTGCTGGAGGCACTCGAGCCGGTGCTGGCCTCGGTCATCGTGACGCGCAGCTCGTCGCCGCGGGCGACCGATCCCGACGCGCTCGCCCGGATCGCCGTCGACGTCTTCGGCGCCGACCGGGTCGAGGTCGCCGCGCGGCTCTCCGACGCGATCGAGACGGCCGTCGAGCGTGCCGACGAGGCGGCCGTCGAGCTCGGCGGCGGCGCCGGAGTCCTCGTGACCGGGTCGGTCGTCACGGCGGCGGAGGCCCGCGCCCTGCTGGGACGCGCGGAGGCCTGACCCGGTGAAGACGCTCGGCCCCGCGCTCCTGCTGCTCGAGGCGATCGTGGTCGCCCTCGCGATCCCCGTCGCCCTCGTCCTGGACGGCGGCGGCGCGCGGGCGGCGTGGACGCTCGGCATCCTCGCGGTCCTGCTCGTGGTGGGGGCCGGGATGGCACGGCGCCCGCACGGCGTCGAGATCGGGTCCGCCCTGCAGCTGCTCGTGATCCTCGCCGGGGTGGTCGTGCCGCAGGTCGCGATCGTCGGCCTGATCTTCCTCGCGGTCTGGATCACCGCCGTCGTCTACGCCGGAAAGGCCGAGCGCATCGAGGCGTCGCGTCGCGCCGAGGCCACCCGTCGGGCCGAACCGGCGGGATCGGCGTCGTCCGAGGCACCCTCGGTCGACGGATAGACTCCGGGCTCTGCGGCGGCCGCCGCGCCCACTCCCCGTCGAAGAACCGGAGCACCCCTGTGTCCGAGCGCACCCTCGTCCTCGTCAAGCCCGACGGAGTCGCCCGCGGCCTCGTCGGCGAGGTCCTCACCCGCCTCGAGCGCAAGGGGTTCCGGCTCGTCGCGCTCGAGCTGCGCACGCTCGACCGCGCCACCGCCGAGGAGCACTACGGCGAGCACGCGGACAAGCCGTTCTTCGGCGAGCTGGTCGACTTCATCACCTCGGGACCGCTGCTCGCCGCCGTCGTCGAGGGTCGGGAGGCCATCGCGTCGTGGCGCTCGATGATGGGCGCCACCGACCCCGCGAAGGCCGCCCCGGGCACGATCCGCGGCGACCTGGCCACCGTCATGAGCGAGAACGTCTCCCACGGATCGGACTCCCCGGAGTCGGCCGCGCGTGAGATCGCTCTCTTCTTCCCCGGGCTGGCCTGACCCAGGCTCGCCGCCCTCCGGCCGAAAGGCCTGGTCAGGGGCACTTGCGCCGCCTCCGCAGTCCGGAGGACATTGGACGGCGCACCCCTCACGCCCCGTACCATGGGGATCCGGCTCGCGTACCGCACCGCTCACGCGGGCCCCTCGTCTCGATCGCCCAGGAAGGCTTCCCCGCCCTATGGCCAACAACATGTCGTTCATCGGCCGCGACATGGCCGTCGACCTCGGTACTGCCAACACGCTCGTCTACGTGCGTGGCCGCGGCATCGTTCTCGACGAGCCCAGCGTCGTCGCGATCAACAACACGAGCGGCGGGATCCTGGCTGTCGGCGCCGAGGCGAAGAAGATGATCGGGCGCACGCCCGGCAACATCGTCGCCATCCGTCCGCTCAAGGACGGCGTCATCGCCGACTTCGACACCACCGAGCGGATGCTGCGCTACTTCATCCAGAAGGTGCACAAGCGGCGCCACCTGGCCAAGCCGCGCCTCGTCGTCTGCGTGCCCTCGGGCATCACCGGCGTCGAGCAGCGCGCGGTCAAGGACGCCGGATACGCCGCGGGCGCCCGCAAGGTCTACATCATCGAGGAGCCCATGGCCGCCGCGATCGGCGCCGGCCTGCCCGTGCACGAGCCGACCGGCAACATGGTCGTCGACATCGGCGGTGGCACCACCGAGGTCGCGGTGATCTCCCTCGGTGGCATCGTGACCAGCCTGTCCATCCGCGTGGGTGGTGACGAGCTCGACACCTCGATCATCAACTACGTGAAGAAGGAGTACTCCCTCATGCTCGGCGAGCGCACCGCCGAGGAGATCAAGATGGCGATCGGGTCGGCCTTCCCGTCACCGGACGAGCCGCACGCCGAGATCCGCGGTCGCGACCTGGTCACCGGCCTCCCGCGCACCGTCGTCGTCACGGCCGAGGAGATCCGCCGCGCGATCGACGAGCCGGTCAACGCCATCGTCGACGCCGTCAAGACCACGCTCGACCGCACGCCCCCGGAGCTCTCCGGCGACATCATGGACCGCGGCATCGTGCTCACCGGCGGTGGCGCACTGCTCCACGGCCTCGACGAGCGGCTCCGGCACGAAACCGGTATGCCGATCGTCATCGCTGAGAACCCGCTCGAGTGCGTCGCGCTCGGGTCGGGCAAGTGCGTCGAGGAGTTCGAGGCCCTCCAGCAGGTCCTCATCGCCGAGGCGCGCAACTAGGACACGTCACGAACGCGCGCCCGCGATGCCTAGCGCGTCGCGGGCGTTCGCGTGAGCAGGGGAGACAGGACGGATGCGGGACACCAGGCGGACGAGGACCATCCTCGGCGTCCTGCTGCTGACGTCGCTCACCCTCGTCGTCCTCAGCCTGCGCGGCAGCACTGACGGCGCCCGTAACGGCGCCGGCGGCCTCTTCGGCCCCGTCGAGAACGCCGCCGCCGCAGTGGTCCACCCGGTCCGCGACTTCATCAGCTCGATCTCGTCCCTCGGTTCCAAGGACCAGCAGATCGCCGACCTGCAGAAGCGCAACGACGACCTGCAGGCCCGCCTCGACACCTCGCAGTACGACCACAACCGTGCGCAGGAGCTCAACGACCTGCTGCGCCTGGCCGGTGCCGGCGGCTACAAGACCCTGCCCGCCCAGGTGATCGCCGTCGGGCCCGCCCAGGGCTTCGCCTGGACCGTGACGATCGACGCCGGAACGCGTGACGGCATCAAGGCCGACATGAACGTCGTCACCGGCCGCGGCCTCGCGGGTCGCGTGGTGGCCGTGACGTCGTCGACCGCGACCGTCGCGCTCATCGTCGACGCGACCTCGACCGTGGGCGCCCGCGTCGAGGCGTCGATGGAGACCGGCTTCCTCAACGGCACCGGCGACGCGAACCAGGTCGAGCTGCAGCTGCTCGACCCGCTCGGCGCGCCCGTGCAGGTCGGCGACCGTCTCGTGTCGTGGTACGTCAAGGGCGGCGTCTACACGCCGGGCATCCCGCTCGGCACGGTCACCGCGGTCTCCGGCACCCCGGGGCAGCTCACCCGGATCGCCAAGGTGAAGCCGTTCGTCGACATGACCTCGCTCGACCTCGTCGGCGTGATCGTCGAGCAGCCGCGCACCGACCCGCGCGACGCCGTGCTGCCGCCCAAGCCGTCCCCGAGCCCGACGACGTCCCCGTCAGGAACGGCGTCGCCGACCGGTACGGCGTCGCCGACCGCGGGCGCCTCGCCGTCGCCCGGGAAGTCCTGACGTGGCCTGGCTCCGCGCGGTGCTCATGCTGGCTCTGCTCGTCACCGCCGTGCTGCTCGAGGTGACGGTCCTGCCCTGGCTGCACCTGCCCGGGGCGGTGCCCGACGTCGTGGCCGTCACGGTCGCCGCGCTCGGGTACGCCGGCGGCCCGGTGCGCGGCGCCGTCGCCGGCTTCAGCGCGGGCGTGCTGCTCGACCTCGTTCCCCCGGCCGACGGCCTGGTCGGCCTGACCGCGGTCGTGCTCGTCGTCGTCGGCTACCTCGCGGGGCTCGTCGGCGCCGACCAGGCACGTCCCGCGCTCGTGGTGGTGGGGGCGACCGGCCTGCTCGCGGGTGGCGCCGTGGTGCTCCTGGCCCTCGTCGGCGGCGTCGTGGCCGACCCGCGGGTGCCCTGGGACCGGGTGCCCGGTCTGGTGCTCACCCAGGTCGTCTACGCGACCGTCCTGGCCGCCTTCGTCGTCCCCCTCGTGGGGTGGCTCTGGCGACGGGTCGACCCACCGGCCCCCCGCTACGAGGTCGCGCGCCAGTAGCCTGGGCGCCGACAGCCTGCGACGCATGAGTCGTGCGTCACGTCGGGGAACCCGAGGCTTCGGCGCCTCGTCCCTGCCAGGGGAGCCTGCGCCCCCCGCCCGCGCCCTGCGCGCCCACGTCCTGCCCGTCCGACCGCCCGTCGGGCGCCGACCTGCACCCGGGAGCCCTGAGCCGTGAGCGACCGCTCGTCACTGCGTCTCGCGGTTCTGGCCGTCCTCATCGGCTCGCTGCTGGTGACGATGTTCGCTCGCCTCTTCTTCCTGCAGGTCGTCTCCGCCGACGTCTACACCCAGAAGGCCTCGGACAACCGGCTGCGCCCCGTCGTCACCCCGGCCACCCGCGGCCTGATCCTCGACCAGCTCGGGCGCCCGCTCGTGGCCAACCGCACCTCGCTCGTCGTGAGCGTCGACCGCCAGGTGCTCGCGAAGCAGAAGGACAAGGGCGTCGGCGTCGTGGCGCGGCTGGCGAAGGCGCTCAAGGTCACGCCGGCGGCCCTCTCCGAGCGGCTGCTGGACTGCGGCAGCAAGGGCGCGCCCAAGCCGCCGATCTGCTGGAACGGCTCGCCCTTCCAGCCCATCCCCGTCGCCAAGGACATCACCCAGGACCTCGCGCTCACGATCATGGAGCGTCGGGCCGCCTACCCCGGCGTCTCGGCGAGCCTCGAGGCCGTCCGCGAGTTCCCGAAGCCGTACGGCATCAACGCCGCGCACATCCTCGGCTACGTCGGACCGGTGAGCGGGGACGAGCTCGCGCAGCAGAAGTCCGAGATCGACGCGGGCACGTTCCCGCAGGGCGTGACGCCGCTGCAGACGACCGACCTCGTCGGTCGCGCCGGCCTCGAGTCCGAGTACGACTCCCTGCTGCGCGGGGTGCCCGGCGTCAAGCAGCTCGAGGTCGACCAGGCGGCCCACGTGGTGGGCACGGCGAGCGAGACCCAGCCGACCCCCGGCGACTACCTCGTCACCAACATCGACGCACGTCTGCAGACGGTCGTCGAGACCGAGCTGCAGAAGGCGATCCTCAAGGCGCGCGCCACCAAGGAGCGCCACGGCACCGGCTACTACAAGGGTGACTCGGGCGCGGCCGTCGTTCTCGACGTGACGAACGGGCACGTCCTCGCGATGGCCTCCTACCCGTCGTACGACCCGGCGGTGTGGACCGGGGGCATCTCCAAGAACGAGTACGCCGGGCTGACGGATGCGGCGTCCAACTACCCGCTGATCTCGCGCGCGATGCAGGGCCAGTTCGTGCCCGCGTCGACGTTCAAGATCGTGTCGGCGTCGGCCGCGCTGCAGAACGGCTACACGGCCGGCCAGACCTACGACTGCCCGGCGTTCAAGATGATCGGCAACCGCAAGTTCTCCAACTTCGAGGGCGAGGCGCCGGGACCGGTCGACCTGGCCAAGGGGCTCGCGGTCTCCTGCGACACCATGTGGTACCAGATCGCCTTCGACATGTGGCTGCGCGACGGCGGCAACACCCCGATCGCCCACCCCAAGGACGCGATCGAGAAGATGGCGCACTCCTACGGGTACGGCCGCCAGACCGGGATCGACCTGCCGAGCGAGTCGCGCGGTCGCGTCGGTGGTCGCGAGTTCAAGACCGCACTCAACGCGCAGCTGCACGACGCGTGGTGCCAGCGCGCGGTGAGCGGCTACCCGGAGGTCGCGAAGACGCAGCCCGGACGTGCGGCCTACCTCAAGGCCCTGGCGAGGGAGAACTGCGCCGACGGCGGCATCTTCCGCGGCGGTGACGCGGTCAACCTCGCCATCGGGCAGGGCGACACGGTGGTCACGCCGCTGCAGGTGGCCACGGCGTACGCCGCGCTCGCCAACGGCGGCACGATCTGGAAGCCGCAGGTGGCCAAGGGACTGGTCGCGAGCAACGGCAAGGTCGTCAAGCTGTTCAAGCCGGTGAGCTCGGGACGCCTGCCGGTGTCCGCCGCGCACCTCGCGTTCCTCCGCCAGGCGTTCTCCGAGGTGACCAGCCGGACGTACGGCACCGGCTACAACCCGTTCAAGGGCTTCCCGCTCGCGCAGATCCCGGTGGCCGCCAAGACCGGAACCGGTCAGGCGTCCGGCGGCCAGCAGTCGACCTCGTGGTTCGCCACCTTCGCACCGGCGACCCATCCCAAGTACGCCGTCGTGATGATGGTGTCGCAGGGTGGCACCGGCGCCGGCACGTCGGCCCCGAGCGTCCGTCGCATCTACGAGGCCATCTACGGCATCAAGGGCTCGACCATCGACCCGTCGAAGTCGGTGCTCATGGGCGGCGCGCCCGCGACGAAGCTGCCGGTGGTGCGCAAGGACGGCACGCCGGTCTACCCGGGCATGCCGACCAGCGCGGCCGTCGCCAAGCCCGTTCCGACCGCCACGTCCGCGGCGCAGTCGACCTCGAAGTCGCCGACGCCGAATCCCACCTCGTCCGGCGCGCTGCTGGCGCTGCCGGTGCTCTTCGGCGCGGGACTGCTCGGACGCCGGTCACGTCGCCGAGGCGCGCCGCCGGGCCGAGGGTGGTCGCCATGACGACGATCTACAGCCCGGCGCCGGTCCGTCGACGGGCATCGTCGTCCTACCTGCGTCGCCTGGACTGGGTCCTGGTCTGTGCGGCGCTCGCCCTCTCGATCATCGGTTCGCTGCTGGTGTGGTCGGCGACGCAGGGCAAGCTGCACGACGACCACCTCGACCCGCAGACGTACCTGAAGAAGCAGCTCATCAACGTCGTCGCGGGCATCGCGTTCGCGGTGCTGATCTCGCGCTTCGACTACCGGCTGCTGCGTGCCTACACGCCGATCCTGTGGGGCGCGTCGATCCTCGGGCTGCTCGTCGTCCTCTCGCCGATCGGCAAGACGATCAACGGCGCGCACGCGTGGATCCTGCTGCCCGGAGGCTTCAGCCTCCAGCCGTCGGAGTTCGCGAAGATCGCGATCATCCTCGGGATGGCGATGATCCTGTCGGAGAAGCGCGACGCCGAGAACGAGCCGCGCGACATCGACGTCCTCTTCGCGCTGCTCGTGGCCGGCATCCCGATGGCGCTCATCCTGCTGCAGCCCGACCTCGGCACCGTGCTGGTCATCGCCTGCATCGTCTTCGGGATCGTGTCGGTGGGCGGCGCGCGTGCGCGCTGGCTCGCGGGGATCCTCGTCGCCGGGATCGCGGTGTCGCTGCTCGCGGTACAGCTCGGCGTCCTCAAGCCCTACCAGGTCGACCGCTTCACGGCGTTCACCGACCCGTCGTCGAACTCGCGGGGCCTGGGCTACAACACCCAGCAGGCGCGCATCGCGATCGGGTCCGGAGGGATGTTCGGCGCCGGCCTGTTCCACGGGCCGCAGACCCAGGGTCGCTTCGTCCCGGAGAACCAGACCGACTTCGTCTACTCGGTGGCGGGGGAGGAGCTCGGCTTCGTCGGGGCCGGCGCGATCATCGCCCTGCTCGGACTGATCCTGTGGCGAGCCATCCGCATCGGGCTGAGAGCCACCGACCTGTTCGGCCGCCTCGTGGCCACCGGCGTCGCCGTCTGGATCGCGTTCCAGGCGTTCGAGAACATCGGCATGAACCTCGGCATCATGCCGGTCACCGGAGTGCCCCTCCCGTTCGTGTCGTACGGCGGCACGTCCATGTTCGCCTCGTGGCTCGCCATCGGCCTCCTCATCAACGTCCACCTCCGCACCCAGGAGTGACGAGACGACTGAAGGTGGCCTTCAGTGCATAGAGGCGAGCGTGGGGGCCCTTCATCCCGAGCTCACCCGAGGGGCGGTCATCCGCGCGGACGTTAGGATGGGCTCAGTCCCGCCCACGTCGTACGACGTACCGCACCTCCGCCGTTCCCGGCAGCCCCGACGCCCCGGAAGGGAACCCCCTTGTCCGCCGAGGTCTCCGTCGAGTCCGTCTTCCCGCGCCTCGAGGCGCTGCTGCCGCTGGTGACCAAGCCCGTGCAGTACGTCGGCGGCGAGCTCAACGCGGTCGTCAAGCCCTGGGAGTCCGTGGCGGTCCGCTGGGCGCTCATGTACCCGGACGCCTACGAGGTGGGCGTGCCCAACCAGGGCGTCCAGATCCTCTACGAGGTCATCAACGAGCGGCCCGACGCGCTGGCCGAGCGCACCTACGCCGTCTGGCCGGACCTCGAGGCGCTCATGCGGGCCCACGGCGTACCGCAGTTCACCGTCGACGCGCACCGCCCGGTGGGCGCGTTCGACGTCCTCGGGGTGAGCTTCTCGACCGAGCTGGGCTACACCAACATGCTCACCGCCCTCGACCTCGCCGGCATCCCGCTGCACGCTGCTGACCGCGGCGACGAGCACCCGATCGTGGTCGCCGGCGGTCACGCTGCCTTCAACCCCGAGGCGGTCGCCGACTTCATCGACGCGGCGGTGCTCGGCGACGGCGAGCAGGCGGTCCTCGCGATCACCGACGTCGTCCGGGACTGGAAGGACGAGGGACGCCCCGGCGGCCGCGACGAGCTGCTGCTTCGCCTGGCTCGGTCCGGTGGCGTCTACGTCCCCGCGTTCTACGACGTCGACTACCTCGACGACGGCCGCATCCGCCGCGTCGCGCCCAACCGGCCGGGCGTGCCGTGGCGCGTCTCGAAGCACACCGTCATGGACCTCGACGAGTGGCCCTACCCGAAGGCACCGCTCGTCCCGCTGGCCGAGAGCGTTCACGAGCGCATGAGCGTCGAGATCTTCCGTGGCTGCACGCGCGGCTGCCGCTTCTGCCAGGCCGGCATGATCACCCGCCCCGTCCGCGAGCGCAGCGCACGCACCATCGCCGAGATGGTCGACAACGGCCTGCAGAAGACCGGCTACGAGGAGGTCGGGCTGCTCAGCCTCAGCAGCGCCGACCACAGCGAGATCGCCGTCATCGCCAAGGGTCTCGCGGATCGCTACGAGGGCACCGAGACCGGCCTCAGCCTGCCGAGCACGCGCGTCGACGCCTTCAACATCGAGCTGGCGAACGAGCTGACGCGCAACGGCCGCCGCAGCGGACTCACGTTCGCGCCCGAGGGCGGCAGCGAGCGCATGCGCAAGGTGATCAACAAGATGGTCACGGAAGAGGACCTCATCCGCACCGTCGCCACGGCGTACGGCAACGGCTGGCGGCAGGTCAAGCTCTACTTCATGTGCGGCCTCCCGACCGAGACCGACGACGACGTCCTGCAGATCGCCGAGCTCGCGCGTCGTGTGATCGAGACCGGCCGCCAGGTGAGCGGCACCCGCGACATCCGGTGCACGGTCTCGATCGGCGGCTTCGTGCCGAAGCCGCACACACCGTTCCAGTGGGCCGCGCAGCTCGACCACGAGACCACCGACGCGCGGCTGCGCAAGCTGCGCGACGCCATCCGCGCCGACAAGCAGTACGCCAAGGCGATCGGCTTCCGCTACCACGACGGCAAGCCCGGCATCGTCGAGGGACTGCTCTCGCGCGGTGACCGTCGCGTCGGCGCCGTCATCGAGCAGGTGTGGCGCGACGGCGCGCGGTTCGACGGCTGGAGCGAGCACTTCAGCTACGACCGCTGGATGGCTGCGGCGCAGGCCGCGTTCGCCGACCAGGTCGTCGACGTCGACTGGTTCACGATCCGCGAGCGCGACCACACCGAGGTGCTGCCGTGGGACCACCTCGACTCGGGTCTGGACAAGGACTGGCTCTGGGAGGACTGGCAGGACGCCCTGTCCGAGGTCGAGGTCGAGGACTGCCGCTGGACGCCGTGCTTCGACTGCGGGGTGTGCGACCAGATGGGGACGGAGATCCAGGTCGGGCCGAGCGGCACGACGCTGCTCGGCATGCCGACCCTGCCCGCGCGCGGTGAGGGACTCGTCGCGGGAACGGTCGGAGCAGCCGGCTGATGGCTCGGCAGGCACCGGTGCGCGACGTCGCACCCACCGTGCAGAGGCTGCGGCTGCGCTACGCCAAGCGTGGTCCGCTGCGCTTCACCAGCACGCGCGACTTCCAGCGGGCGCTCGAGCGCGCGCTGCGACGCACCGGCGTCCCCATGGCCTACAGCCAGGGCTTCAACCCGCACCCGCGCATCTCCTACACGAACGCCGCCCCCACGGGCACCGCGAGCGAGGCCGAGTACGCCGAGCTCGCGGTCACGGCCGTCCTCGACCCGGACCGGGTGCGGGAGGTCCTCGACGCCTCGCTGCCGCCGGGGCTCGACGTCCTCGAGGTCGTCGCCGTCCGCACTCCGGACCTGGCCGAGCGCCTCCAGGCCAGCGTCTGGACCGTCGAGCTGCCCGGCGTCGGCGTCGACCGAGCCCGGGCCGCGGTGGCCGCCCTCCTGGACGCCGAGACCGTCGAGGTCTCGCGTCTCACCAAGTCCGGCCTGCGCTCCTTCGACGCCCGCGTACCGGTCCTGCGCTGCGACGTCCGGCCCGGCGAGGCGCCCGACGGGTCGGTGTGTGCGATACTCGACCTGGTCGTAAGGCACGTCACACCGTCCGTGCGACCCGATGACGTCCTCGCCGCGCTGCGACTCGTAGCCGACCTGGTGCCGCCGGTCCCCGCAAGGGTGACCCGGCTGGCGCAGGGTCCGCTGGTCGCGGACGTGAGCACCGGAGCCGCGTCCGACGCGGTCACCGATCCGCTCGCGCCCGATCGCGACTGACCGAATCGGCACCTCGTGGTGCTCCAACCGGGGCAGCGCAGGGTGCATCCCACTGGCTTTCGCCGCCGGCTCCGGCCGACGGCGACGTGACCTCCGCGCGGTGCACGCACCCGGAGGTCGGAACTGGAGTTGTACGCGTGAGCGACCAGACCCCCGAAGGCACCACCCCCGAGAACCCCACCGGCTCCACCGCCCGCCCGCGCCGACGCGCGGCAGGCCGTCCGGCGGGCCCGCCGGCCCCGGCCGCCGACGTGAGCACCACCCCGCCGATCACCGCCGAGACCGCCGACACGCGGCCCGTCAAGGCTGCTGCGACCAAGGCCCCGGCGAAGAAGTCCGCCGCCAAGAAGTCCGCCGCGAAGACGGCGGCCCCGTCAGCGGACGCGGACGTCGACCCCGGGACGCAAGCCCCCACCGCCGACGCCGGGTCGGCGACCAAGGCCACGAAGACGTCCAGGACCGCCAAGGCCGCCAAGGCCCCGGCCAAGAAGGCCGCCGGCAAGAAGACCGCGACCGCGCAGGCGGGGAGCGCGGCGGACGCCACCGAGTCGCACCTGGCCCCCGAGGTGACCGCCCCCTCGGCGGAGCCGGCGCCCGCCCGGCGCTCGCGCAGCCGCAGGGCCATCGCCGAGCCGGCCTTCTCGGCCGTCGCCGAGCCGGTCCCGGCCGAGACGTCGGCGAGCAGCGCTGCCGGCCTGCTGATGTTCCAGGCACCGAGCGTCGAGGCCGCCCCGGCCCCGCGCAAGCGCGCGGCGAAGAAGTCGGCTCCGGCCGCCGCCGGTCGAGGAGACCGACGAGGCCGTCGCCGACGAGGCGACCGAGTCCGAGGCGGATGACGCTGCCGACGTCCTGGACGAGGACGGCCCGCGCCGCCGCCGTCGTCGCGGCGGCCGTGGACGCCGTCGCAAGGCCGGCGACCCGGCTGAGGCCGACGACGCCGAGGAGTCCGAGGTCACTGACGAGCCGACCGAACCCGCCGCCGAGAGCGGCGACGACGAGTCCGACGAGGGCGGCTCCAGCCGTCGGCGTCGGCGTCGGCGTCGGCGCAACGGCGAGGCCGGCGACGCCGACAACGACCCGCCGAACACTGTTGTCCGCGTGCGGGAGCCGCGCACCCGCTCGGCGTCCTCCGAGGTCACCTCGGTCAAGGGCTCGACCCGGCTCGAGGCCAAGAAGCAGCGTCGTCGCGAGGGCCGCGAGGCCGGCCGACGTCGTCCGTCGATCCTCACCGAGGCCGAGTTCCTCGCTCGTCGCGAGGCCGTCGACCGGGTGATGATCGTGCGCCAGCGCGACGACCGCACCCAGATCGCGGTGCTCGAGGACGGCGTGCTCGTCGAGCACTACGTCAACCGCAGCACCGGCGGCTCGATGATCGGGAACGTCTACCTCGGCAAGGTGCAGAACGTCCTGCCCAGCATGGAGGCCGCGTTCGTCGACGTCGGTCGCGGCCGCAACGCCGTGCTCTACGCCGGCGAGGTCAACTGGGACGCGGCCGGCCTCAAGGGCCAGCCCAAGCGGATCGAGGCCGCGCTCAAGAGCGGCGACCCGGTGCTCGTGCAGGTCACCAAGGACCCGCTCGGCCACAAGGGCGCTCGTCTCACGTGCGCAGATCTCGCTGCCCGGTCGGTTCCTGGTCTACGTGCCCGAGGGCTCGATGACCGGCATCAGCCGCAAGCTGCCCGACACCGAGCGCTCGCGCCTCAAGTCGATCCTGCGCCAGGTGGTGCCCGAGGACGCCGGCGTCATCGTGCGCACCGCCGCCGAGGGTGCCAGCGAGGACGAGCTGCGCCGCGACGTCGAGCGTCTGGCGGCGCAGTGGGACGACCTCAAGGCCAAGGCCGACAAGGCCTCCGGCGGTCCGGCGCTGCTGCACGGCGAGCCCGACCTCGCCATCAAGGTCGTGCGCGACATCTTCAACGAGGACTTCGGTCGACTCGTCGTCGAGGGCGACGCGGCGTGGACCGAGATCGAGGGCTACGTCACCGGCGTGGCCCCGGACCTCGCCGACCGCGTGCAGAAGTGGGTCGGTCCGGGCGACCTGTTCACCGAGTACCGCGTCGACGAGCAGCTGGCGAAGGCCCTCGACCGCAAGGTCTGGCTGCCGTCGGGCGGGTCGCTCGTCATCGACCGCACCGAGGCCATGACCGTGGTCGACGTCAACACCGGGAAGTTCACCGGTCAGGGCGGCAACCTCGAGGAGACCGTCACCAAGAACAACCTCGAGGCGGCCGAGGAGATCGTGCGCCAGCTGCGGCTGCGCGACGTCGGCGGCATCATCGTCGTCGACTTCATCGACATGGTGCTCGAGAACAACCGCGACCTCGTGCTGCGCCGGCTCATCGAGTGCCTGGGTCGCGACCGCACCAAGCACCAGGTCGCCGAGGTCACCTCGCTCGGCCTCGTGCAGATGACCCGCAAGCGCATCGGGCAGGGCCTGCTCGAGGTCTTCAGCGAGACCTGCGAGACCTGCCAGGGGCGCGGCTACCACGTCCACTCCGAGCCGGTCGTGGCCAAGGCTGCCGACGTCGAGGCGGAGCCCGCGCAGTCGGGTCGTGGCCGTCGACGCAAGGGCGAGGACCGTCCCCGCTCGTCGGCCCCGGAGGTCGAGCCGCGCGTGATGGACCCGAAGGTGTCCGAGGCCATGGAGAAGGTGCACGCGGCCGCGGCCAAGCGCGCCGCCCTGGCCGCCTCCGGTGGGACGCCGGAGGAGGTCGCCGTCGCCGAGGCCGAGCTCGAGGTCGCCGAGGCCGCTGCCGCGGCGCTGCCGGACGCCACCGACGCCGAGGCCCCGGCAGCCGAGCCGGAGCCGGCGTCGGCCCCGGACGACTCCGGGTCGCCCGCGGCCCCGACGGAGCCCGAGGAGGCCGCTCCGGCCGCCCCGACGAGCCGCCCGCGCAAGCGGGGACCACGCAAGGCCACCCGGCCCTCGGGCCCCGCGGCCCCCGTGGCCGAGCAGGCGACGTGACCGGCGCCACGGCCGGGTAGCGGTCGCGGCCGGCACCGCGGTTTGACCCGCACCGTGCCCGCTTCGTACGCTTGACCCTCGGTGCCCATGCACCTACGACGCCAGCACGTGCCGGTGCCCCCTCAGGGGGCGTACCGCCGTGTGCGTCTCCGAGAACGTCCGTAGAAGGAGATCCGCGGTGTACGCGATCGTCAAGGCCGGCGGCCGCCAGGAGAAGGTCGCCGTCGGCGACGAGTTCGAGCTCGACCGCGTGAGCACCGGCGCGGGCGAGAGCTTCACGCTTCCCGCGCTGCTCCTCGTCGACGGCGACGCTGTCACGAGCGACCCGAAGGCGCTCGAGGGCGTCACCGTGACCGCCGAGGTCGTCGAGCACACCAAGGGTCCCAAGATCCGGATCATGCGCTACAAGAACAAGACCGGTTACCGTCGCCGCCAGGGCCACCGCGCGCAGCTCACGCGCGTGCGCGTCACCGGCATCGAGACGGCCTGACGCCGCCCTAGACGACACGAGGACTGACTCATGGCTCACAAGAAGGGTGCCTCGAGCACCAGGAACGGCCGCGACTCCAACGCGCAGCGCCTCGGCGTCAAGCGCTTCGGCGGCCAGTTCGTCAACGCCGGCGAGATCATCGTGCGCCAGCGCGGCACTCACTTCCACCCCGGTGACAACGTCGGTCGCGGTGGCGACGACACGCTGTTCGCGCTCGCCGCGGGCAACGTCGAGTTCGGCACCCGTCGCGGTCGCCGCGTCGTCAACGTCGTCGGCGGCGAGTGACACCGCACGCGTGACTTCCGTGAGGGGGCGAGCCGTTCGGCTCGCCCCCTCACGCATGCACGGCGCCGGCACCGGTGCCGGCGCACCGACGTACTGAGAGGAGGCGGCAGTGACGACGTTCGTCGATCGAGTGGTGCTGCACGTCTCCGGTGGCGACGGCGGCCACGGCTGCGTCTCGGTGATGCGCGAGAAGTTCAAGCCGCTCGGTGGACCCGACGGCGGCAACGGCGGCCACGGCGGTGACGTGCGGCTCGTCGTCGACTCCAACGTGACGTCGCTCCTCGAGTTCCACCACGGCCCGCACCGCCGCGCCGGCAACGGCCGGCCCGGCGAGGGAAGCCACCGCAACGGCGGCAACGGCGAGTCCCTGACCCTGCGCGTGCCGCCGGGCACGAGCGTCCAGGACGTGCGCGGCTCCGTCCTCGCCGATCTCGTCGCCAACGGCATGGAGTACGTCGTCGCCCGCGGGGGTCACGGCGGGCTCGGCAACGCCGCGCTCGCGAGCACCCGCCGCAAGGCGCCGGGCTTCGCGCTGCTGGGCGAGCCGGGCGAGTCCTTCGACGTCGTCCTCGAGCTCAAGAGCGTCGCCGACGTCGCGCTCGTCGGGTTCCCGAGCGCCGGCAAGTCCTCGCTCGTCGCCGCGATGTCCGCGGCACGACCGAAGATCGCCGACTACCCGTTCACGACACTGGTGCCCAACCTCGGCGTCGTCACCGCGGGCGACTCGCGTCTTCACCGTGGCCGACGTACCCGGGCTCATCCCCGGCGCGAGCCAGGGCAAGGGCCTCGGGCTGGAGTTCCTGCGCCACGTCGAGCGCTGCCACGTGCTGGTGCACGTGCTCGACTGCGCGACCCTCGACCCGGGCCGCGACCCCGTCAGCGACCTCGACGCCATCGAGCACGAGCTCGAGCAGTACGGCGGCACCAGCGGCGACCTCGCCGACCGTCCGCGGCTCGTCGCGCTCAACAAGGTCGACGTCCCCGAGGCGCGCGAGCTGGCCGACCTGGTGGCACCGATCCTGGCCGACCGGGGCTACACCGTCGTCGAGGTCTCGGCGGTGGCCCACGACGGCCTGCGCGAGCTCGGGTTCGCCATGGCCGAGCTGGTCCTGGCGGCACGCGCTGCCGCGCCGCTCGAGGAGGCGCCGCGCCTCGTCATCGCGCCCAAGGCGGTCGACGACACCGGTTTCAGCGTCACCCGCGAGGACGGTGAGGAGGGCGTGCTCTTCCGCGTCCGTGGCGAGCGTCCGCAGCGCTGGGTGCGCCAGACCGACTTCAGCAACGACGAGGCCGTCGGCTACCTCGCCGACCGCCTCGCGCGACTCGGCGTCGAGGACCGCCTCCTCGAGCTCGGCGCGCAGGCGGGTGCCACCGTCGTCATCGGTGCCGAGGACAACGCCGTGGTCTTCGACTGGGAGCCGACCATCGCCGCGGGCACCCCGCTCACCGGTCCGCGCGGCAGCGACGACCGCCTCTACCAGTAGACCTCGCTCGCATCTGCGGGCGTTACGGTTCGATCGTGACGCAGCCGGGATCGACGCCAGAGCCGGTGCTGTCACCCGGTTGCCTTACTGCGCTGGAGCAGCCGCTGCTGCCCGTCGGAGAGCTGACCCTGCGACCGTGGCGGCACTCGGATGCGGCTGGGTTGGTGCGGGCGTACGCAGACCCGGACATCCACCGGTGGCACGCTCGGTCGATGACCTCGGTCGACGCCGAGTCGTGGATCGACCACGAGCTGGACCGCTGGGGACAGGAGCGTGGCGGAAGCTGGGCGATCACCCGCGATGACCTGCTGGTAGGCCGCATCGGCATCGGTGGTGTCTCGCTGGAGGAGGCCCGCGCGGGAGTCACCTACTGGGTGCTCCCGGAGGCTCGCGGTCGCGGGGTGGCTCCCCGCGCCATCCGCGCTGTGGCTGACTGGGCCTTCGGCTTGGGCTTTCACCGGCTTGAGCTCGACCACTCGACACAGAACCCAGCCTCCTGTCGCGTCGCCATGAAGGCCGGGTTCGTCCCGGAGGGCACCCTGCGCGGACGGGCGATGCACTTCGACGGATGGCACGACATGCACATGCACGGCCTCCTCGCTGACGATGCTCGACCGGGTACGCGTCACGCATAGGCTTCGTCTGGCCCGGGTCGTCGGGCAGGCTGACGACGGGCGCGACCGCGCTGGTGCAGTGGTGGCGCACGCCTGAGCCGGACGGGGATCTCCGCACCAAGCCGATCCGATGAGAAGGGGACGACGATGGGGCTTCGCCACCGCGGGCTCGAGGGCCCGAAGTTCCAGATGCGCGAGAAGATCATGGCGATCGGGGACGACTTCTGGATCGAGGACGACCAGGGCAACAAGGTCTACAAGGTCAACGGCAAGGCCGTCCGGATGCGCGACACGTTCATCCTTGAGGACGCGAACGGCAACGAGCTTTCCAAGATCCAGGAGAAGAAGCTCAGCATCCGCGACAAGATGACGATCGAGCGGGGCAGCACCCGGGCGACGGTGCACAAGCGCCTCATCGGTATCCGCGACCACTACATCATCGAGGTCGAGGGCGGTGAGGACCTCAAGGCCCACGGCAACATCGTCGACCACGAGTACGAGATCGAGCGCGACGGTGACACCGTGGCGACCGTGTCGAAGAAGTGGTTCCGGGTCCGCGACTCCTACGGCGTCCAGATGGCCGAGGACCAGGACGTGCCGCTCATCCTGGCGATCACGGTGTGCGTCGACGCGATGGCGCGCGGCTAAGAAGGATCTTGAGACGCTCTCCCGGTGGATCGCTGACGAAGCTCCTGGGCGCCGGAGAACCCACCTGAGACGGGCACATCCGCCCCGGCTCAAGTTGCCGACGGCCGGTGCCGATGGGGCCTTCAGGCCGGTCGGGGGACCGGCCGGCGAGCAGGGGGCAGGCAGATGTCGGTCGCAGCAGGCTGGTACCCGGATCCGACGCTGTCCGACCGCCTCCGCTGGTGGGACGGTCAGCAGTGGACCGATCACATCCGCGAGGCCGCCACCGCCCCGGTCGCTCCCTCAGCGCCGGTCGCGGCGGCGTTCGCGCAGCCGGGCGCACCGGTCTCCCCAGGCGGCGGAGTCGGCGTCACGCCCGCGCAGTTCGCCTACGGCGCATTCGACCCGTCGCTGCCCTCGGGTTCGACGGCGATCCTCCCCGCGCACTCGACCGGGCGTGCGGCCCCGGCCGCCTTCGGCTGGCAGCGGCCTGCTGTGGCGGCCGTGCTCGTCGGGGTCCTCGCCGTCGGTGGGTTCCTCGGCTACCGCGCACTGAACTCGTCCGCGTCGCCGGCGGTCATGCCCACCGCGCCGGCCCTCGCAGCGCCCCTCGATGCCCGGGCGGCCGGCACGCTCCTCGACACGTTCAAACCCCACGACAACACCCCCGCGTCAGGCGTCACGTCGACCCTGGTGCCGAAGGGGGACACCCTGAGCTCGGCGACCGTCGCCGGCTGGTGCGGTACCGCGTCGCACACCGACCAGACACGGATCGCCCGCCGCCAGTGGGTCTTCGTACGCGGTGGCAAGAACATCGGTGCGAGCGTCGAGGTCGCGGCCTACGGGACCAGCGCCCAGGCAAGGGCGGCCTTCGACGAGTTCGTCGCCATGACCAGGTCGTGCTCGGTGAAGGTCGTGCACGCGCCCAAGGGCACGGTGACCTTCCACCGACTCAGCGTCATCGACGGGAGCCCGGCCCGCGACATCCGGTCCCAGGAGGCGATCCTGCAGGAGGACGCGGTGGTCGCCGCCACCAAGCAGAAGCTGAGAGGCTGGTCGACCGGCGCCGTGCAGCAGCGAGGACAGATCGTCGTGATCGTGTGGTCAGGCCAGCAGACCAAGTACACGAACGCCGACCTGGCGGTCCTGCGGGGCATCGCGCGCGACGAGTCCCTCGTGCTGGGCATGGCGCCGCTGAGCTGACCAGATCGGTTCAGGCTCAGAGCAAGACCGTCGCGGCCGCCTGTCGGCGGGGTCGGAGCCGCTCGCGCGCGAAGCACCCTGACAGGATGGGCGAATGGCGGAGCGGGCGGTCGTGCGAGCGGCGTCGCGGATCGTCGTCAAGGTCGGCTCGTCCTCCCTCACCGGACCGCAGGGTGGGCTCGACGGTGGCCGGGTCGACGCGCTGGTCGACGCGATCGCCGGGCGGGCCAGTGCGGGGAGCGAGATCGTGCTCGTGTCGTCGGGCGCCATCGCGACAGGGCTGCCGACGCTGCGGATCACGCGACGCCCGCGCGACCTTGCGACCCAGCAGGCGGCCGCCAGCGTGGGTCAGGGGATCCTCCTCGCGCACTACACCGGCGCGTTCGCCCGGCACGGCCGCACGGTCGGGCAGGTGCTGCTCACTGCCGACGACGTGATCCGGCGGACCCACTACCGCAACGCGCAGCGCACGCTCTACCGCCTGCTCGAGCTCGGCGTCGTCCCGATCGTCAACGAGAACGACACGGTCGCGACCGAGGAGATCCGCTTCGGCGACAACGACCGGCTGGCTGCGCTGGTCGCGCACCTCGTCCACGCGGACCTGCTGGTGCTGCTGTCCGACGTCGACGGGCTCTACGACGGTCCGCCGACCAGGGCCGGCTCGTCGCGGATCCCCGAGGTGCGCGACGAGACCGACCTCGCCGGGATCTCGGTCGGCGGTACCCGGTCCGGCGTCGGGCTCGGCGGCATGGTCACCAAGATCGAGGCCGCGCGCATCGCGACGTCGGCGGGCATCCCGGTGGTGCTGGCCTCGGCCGAGCAGGCCGGCGACGCGCTGGGCGGCGCCGAGGTGGGCACGTTCTTCCACCCGACGGGGGAGCGCCGGCGCACCCGGCTGCTCTGGCTGGCGCACGCCACCGCAGGTCGGGGGCTCCTGCACCTCGACGCCGGTGCGGTCGACGCCGTCGTGCGCCGCCGGCTCTCGCTGCTGCCGGCCGGCATCACGTCGGTCGAGGGCAGCTTCGTGGCCGGCGATCCGGTCGACCTGGTTGACGAAAACGGTCACGCGGTGGCTCGCGGACTGGTCAACTTTGACGCGACAGAACTCCCGGGACTGCTCGGCCGTTCGACGCGAGACCTCGCTCGGGAGTTGGGACCGGCGTACGAGCGGGAAGTCGTGCATCGCGACGATCTCGTGCTCCTGCGCCACTAGCGCCCCCATCGGAGGCGCCGTGACCGGCTGGCCGTTCTGGCACGTCACGCTGACCGTGGCGGGCGTCGCCGTCGCCGACACCGAGATCCGTCTCGGCCTCGAGCGGCTCAGCCACGAGCATCCCTTCCTGCTGTCCGGGCGCTACAGCGCCGACCACGCCGAGGTGCGCTACTGGGAGGAGGCGCCCGACGCCGGGACGGTCGTCGCGCTGGCCCTGCGCCTGTGGGACGACCACCGTGCCACCGCGCTGCTCCCGGACTGGAGCGTCGTCGGCGTCGAGGTCGTCGACCGGGACACCTTCCACCGTCGCGGCCGGCTGCCGCTCTCACCTGTGTCGCTGGTGGGCGTGGCGCCGTTCTGACCTGCGCTCCCTGCCCAGTCCTCCCTCGTCGTTACCGCCCGAATGTGCGCATAGCCGCCCGGTCTTCGTCAGTTGGGGCGGTGACGCGCGATCATCTCCTCATGACTGACGTCAGCGGGTCCGGGTCGGACGCCGCGGGGGACGACGCCGAGACCTCGCCGTTCGCGCCGCCGCCGGCGGGCGTCGCGCCGTCGCCCTTCGCGCCACCGACTCCGGCGGCGCCCGTCGTGCCGTCACCGACCCATGCGCCGCCGCCGGACAGGCTGCCGACCCCCGAGCAGCTCGCGGCCTATCCGCCGCCCCCCGTCCCAGCCCCGGCAACGGCCGTGCCCGGGTACGCGGCACCCCGGGTACGCGGCCCCCGGCTACCCGGTGCCGGGGTACGGGCCTCCGGCATCGAGCGGGCCGCCGCCGGTCGCACCCCTCGAGGGACGGCGTCCGCCGCTGTGGCTGGCGCTGGGACTGATCGCCGTCCTCCTGCTGCCGGCCGTCCTGCACTGGCTGCTGCGCCAGTCCGACCTCGTGCTGGCCGAGGTCCTCACCGGCTCGGTCATGGTCCGCGAGATCGTGCTCGGCGTCGTCCTCCTCGTGATCATGGTCGCGGCGCGCTACTCGCGAGCGGTCGGCTGGGTGCCGCGCCCCGGCGCGGGGGCCGCGGTGCGCCTCATCGCCGCCGGACTGGTCGTGACGGCGTTCGTGGCCGGCACGGCGGCCGCGGTCGAGCTGGCGCTCACGACGTCCGAGCTGCTCATCGTGCTCGTCAACGTCGTCGCGGTCGCTGTCGTGGAGGAGACGCTCTTCCGCGGCTACCTGTGGGCCGCGCTGCCCGGGTCGTGGAGCACGTCGCGCGTGCTGCTCGTGACGTCGCTGGTGTTCGGCTCCGTGCACGTGCTGAACGGACTCGTCACCGGCAGGTGGGGGGCAGCCATCGCGCAGGCCGCCGCCGCCTGCGTGCTCGGGCTGGCCCTGGGGGCGACCCGGATGCGCAGCGGCTGGCTCGGGCTCGGCGTCGCGGTCCACGCCGCGATCGACGGGGCCGCCGTCGTCATCGGCATGCTGGCACCCCGCTTCCAGGACACCCAGCACCCACCGCTCGGACCGGTGCTGCCGCTGCTCGCCTACTTCAGCCTCTACGTCACGTTCGCGGTCACGGGCATCGTCGTGCTCGTCCGCACCTTCCGATCCGAACGCCGGGCCCGCCGGGCTGCGGCGCCGGCGGCGCACGCAGCGGTCGGCTGACGTCGTCCGCTCACGCGGGACGGGTCCACACCTGCAGCGCGTACTCGCGCCGCATCCCGGCGCTCTCGTAGACGCCGACCGCACCGGTGGTGTTGTCCTGCTCGACATGCAGCCGTACGACGGGCCGCCCGTCGTCGGCGAACGCCTGCAACGCATGGCGGAGCAGCGCAGTCCCCAGTCCGCGTCCTCGCCCGCGGGAGCGGACGCCGAGGACGCCGACGTAGCCGCCGTCGGTCATGTCGAAGCACAGCACCGTGCCCACCGGACCCTGGTCGTCCGTGGCGAGGAGGCTCACATCCAGGCGGGCCTCCTCCTCGGCGAGATAGTGCGCCACCTCCTCGTCGAACAGCTCGTTGTCGCCCTGGTGCTCGGAGAACGCGTCACGCGACACCTCCGCGACGACGGCCACGTCGTCCGGCGTGAGCGGCCGCACCGAGATGCCGTCGGGCCAGACCGGCGCCGAGGTGGGCGTCACGTTCTGGTCGATGCTCATGGTCAGCACCTGGCGTTCGAACGTGAAGCCGTGCTCCCGGACCACCGCCAGCATCACTCCCTCACGCTCGTGCATCACGACGGCGGCACGCCTGTCCGGGCCCGGGTCCAGCGCCGCGATGCGTCGCGCGACGGCCGCCTCCAGGGCGACGAGCAGGGACGTGCACGCGGCGTGGCCGACGTCCGCCTCGACATCGGGATCGATGACGTAGCCCAGGGCGATCTCCGTGAAGGGCGACCGGGCATGGACGAATCCCCAGGCAACCAGGACGTCGTCGAGCGTGACGAGGGGGAAGTCCCCGAGCGGGTCGGCGCCCGGCGCGGTCAGCTCCGACGCCAGCTCCGCGGGTGTCAGGTGCGTGGGATGCCCGTTCACGCGCTGGGAGAACCGCTCCGCGAGGGCATGGACGGCCGCGAAGTCCGACTCCGTGGTCGCGCGGGTGAGGATCACCGAGGGTCCGCCGTGAGTCATGTCGTCCCCCTCGACTCGGCTGCTGTCAGGGTGGCAGAACGCGGCAAGGGTCGGGGTCAGGTTTCGCAGTCGGCCCGCGAACTTCTACCCTCGGGGCATGAGCGAGACGCGGATGACCGGTTCCGACGAGCGCGACGCCGTCCTCGAGGTGGCGCGTCGCGGGCGTGAGGCGTCCGTCGTGCTCCGCGCGCTGACGCGTGCCCGCAAGGACGCCGCGCTGCACGCGATCGCCGACGCCGTCGACGCGCACACCGACCGGATCGTGAGCGCCAACGCCGTAGACGTCGCACGCGCGGTCGACAACGGCACCGACCCGGCGATCGTCGACCGCCTCACGCTCACACCCGATCGACTCGCGGCCATCGCGGAGGCGGTGCGCGACGTGGCCGCGCTGCCCGACCCGGTCGGCGAGGTCGTCCGCGGCTACACGCTGCCCAACGGGCTGACCGTCCGTCAGGTGCGTGTGCCCCTGGGCGTCGTCGGGATGATCTACGAGGCGCGTCCCAACGTGACGGTCGATGCTGCGGTGCTGGCGCTCAAGAGCGGCAACGTCGCGCTGCTGCGCGGGTCGTCATCGGCGTACGACTCCAACAGCGTGCTCGTCGACGTCATGCGCGATGCCGTGGTGTCGGCCGGACTGCCGGCCGACGTGATCGCACTCGTGCCCGGGCACGACGCACGAGTCGGTGAAGCACCTCATGACGGCGCGCGGACTCGTCGACGTCCTGATCCCGCGCGGTGGCGCGTCGCTCATCCGGAGCGTGGTCGAGGAGTCGACCGTGCCGGTGATCGAGACCGGCGTGGGCAACTGCCACGTCTACGTCGACGTCGATGCCGACATCGACAAGGCCGTCGCGATCCTGGTCAACTCCAAGACGCAGCGGACGAGTGTCTGCAACGCCGCCGAGACGTTCCTCGTGCACGCGGGCATCGCTGAGGCGTTCCTCCCGCGTGCGCTCGCCGCGCTGCACGAGAAGGGCGTCACGGTCCACGGCGACGAGCGCATCGCGCCGTACGCCGAGGCCGCCGCGATCGCGTTCGCGCCGGTGACCGACGACGACTGGGCGGCCGAGTACTACTCGCTCGACATCGCTGCCGGCGTCGTCGACGACCTCGACGCCGCGCTGCGCCACATCCGGCACTGGTCGACCGGGCACACCGAGGCCATCGTCTCGGACTCGGCCGGCGCCATCTCCGCGTTCGTGGCGGGGGTCGACTCGGCCGCGGTCATGGTCAACGCCTCGACCCGGTTCACCGACGGCGGCGAGTTCGGGTTCGGGGCGGAGATCGGGATCTCGACGCAGAAGCTGCACGCGCGCGGCCCGATGGGGCTCGCCGAGCTCACGAGCACGACCTACGTGGTGACCGGCGACGGGCACATCCGAGGCTGACCTGTGACCTGACCGTGAGCCCCGTGCGGCAGACCGGCGGGAGCGCATTGGTAGGCTCGCGCTGGCCCGCGGTGCGGGCAGCCGGGTCGACATGAGGGGTAGGGCGATGAGCGCCGTCGCACGACTGGCCGAGCAGAATCTCGTGCCCACGTACATCGAGTTCGACCCCAGCAAGTGGTTCTACGGCGCGGGCGTGCTCACGGTCCTCCTGCTCCTGCTCTGGATCGTCACGCGCATCAACATCGACCGCTGATCCGCGCTGCTGTGGGGATGCGGCGCGTGGGGGTGATGGGGGGCACGTTCGACCCCATCCACCACGGGCATCTCGTCGCAGCCTCGGAAGTGGCTCACCGGTTCGACCTCGACGAGGTCGTGTTCGTGCCCGCCGGCCAGCCCTGGCAGAAGACCGACCGCACCGTCAGCGCTGCCGAGGACCGATATCTCATGACCGTGATCGCCACCGCCGCCGACCCGCGCTTCCGGGTCAGCCGGGTCGACGTCGACCGTGAGGGTCCGACGTACACGGTCGACACCTTGCGCGACCTGAAGGCCGAGCTCGCCGAGGGCGGGACCGAGGCCGAGGTCTTCTTCATCACCGGTGCCGACGCCCTCGCGTCGATCGTGTCGTGGCACGCGGCCGACGAGCTGCTCGGGCTCGCGCACTTCGTGGGCGTCACGAGGCCCGGTCACGCGCTCACCGACCCGGGTCTTCCTGCCGGGTCGGTCACGCTGGTCGAGGTTCCCGCTCTGGCGATCTCGTCGACCGACTGTCGCGAGCGCGCCGCGCGCGGTGAGCCGATCCGCTACCTCGTGCCCGACGGCGTCCGCGAGTACGTCGCCAAGCGTCATCTGTACGCGGCGGCGTCATGACCGACGGCACCCCGCCTCTGGACCCGAGGCTCATCGGCCCTCCGCCGACCGGGCCGGCCATCCCGGAGTCGGCACTCGAGCCGCCCACCGGCGAGGCGATCCCCGGTCCGCCGCCCGTCGACCCGCCACCCGAGCTCGAGCCCTCCTCCCAGGACGACGCTCCTGCTGCGGGCGAGCCCGTGCAGGCCGCCGCGACGGACGCATCGGCACCTGACGGCTCAGCTGCCGTCGGCGAGGAGCGACCGCTGACGCGTGCGGAGATCCGGCGCATGCGCGAGGCGGCCGAAGCCGCGGGCGCCATCGGCGGCGCCTCGGCCGTCGTGGCCGGCACCGTCGACCTCGCGGCGTCGGCCGTACCCGTCGCCGCGACCGACGCCTCGGTGGCTGACCCCCTCGGTGCACCCACGCCCGACGGCTCCGTCGCTGACTCCGTCGGCACAGCCGCGCCGGACACGGCTGCGCCCGTCGAGTCCGGGCGCGCGGCTCGGCGCCGTGCCGGCGAGACCACTCCGACGACCCAGCCCCCGAAGGCGCGGGAGCCCAAGGAGCCGAAGGAGCCGAAGGAGCCGCGTCCCCCGCGGGACGCCGGGCGCGAGTCGCACCGACGGATGTTCGTGGTCAGCGGTGCCGTGCTGGCGCTGCTCGCGCTCTTCGTCGGCGGCTACCTGGTGAGCCGAGCCCGTGGCAGCGAGGCGAGTCCCGGGCCGTCGCCGTCGGCGTCCGCCACCGGTCCGGTCCAGCCCACGATGCTGCTGCAGATCCGCAACCCCGAGAACGTTGCCGTCGACAACGCCCTGCTGTCCGTGGGCGGCTCGGTGCAGCTGGCGAACATGATCACCATCCCGCCGGACACGATCGTCGACCCGCCGACGGGGGCTCCGCTGCCCTTCGGCCAGGTGGCGCGACTGCCGGGTGCGAGCACCAGCGCCAACGCCCTCTCGGACGCGATCGGCGTCAACGTCGACAGCACGTTCTCGATGGACACCCTCGCGTTCTCCGGTCTCGTCGACGCGGTCGGCGGGGTCACCGTCGACGTCGACGTCGACGTGATGGGCAAGCAGGCCGACGGCACGGTCGTCGTGCTCGTCCCGGCCGGGAAGGGCCAGCTGCTGCAGGGTCCGCAGGCGACGGCGTACGCGACCTACCTCGCTCCGGGCGACCCGGAGGCCGCGCGGATGGCCCGCTTCGTGACCGTGCTGCGCCTCACGCTCGCCAAGCTGCCGCCCGAGGTCGAGAAGATCGAGTCGATCGTCACCGGGCTCGGCGCGTCGGCCCAGTCGACGGCGTCCGCAGCCGACGTCGCCCGCTTCTTCCAGCGGCTGCGCACCGACATCAACGCCGACAACGTCGCCTACAACACGATCCCCGTGAAGCAGGTCGAGACCGGCGGTGGTCCCGCGGTCTACCGGATCGACCAGGAGGCGACGGCGGCGCTCGTCGCGAAGTTCCTGCCCGATGCGCAGCGCACGCCCGGGCCGAACTCCAAGGTGCGCGTCCTCGTCCAGAACGGTGTGGGCACACCGGGCCTCAACGCCGCCGCCCGGCAGCTGCTCGTGGGCGCGGGGTTCAGCTACGTGAACGGTGGCAACGCGCCCAAGTTCGGCCAGGTCAAGACGCTCATCGTCGTCCCCGACGGCTCGGCCGAGTCGCTGCAGTGGGGGGCCGACATCGCCACGGCCCTGAAGGTGCCCCCGACCGCGGTGAGCGTGGCCGCCCAGCCGCAGAGCATCGCGGACGTGATCGTGGTGCTCGGCGCCGACTTCACGCCGGCCGCCTCGTCCTGACCCACCCGATCGCCGGGGTCCGTCCTGGCACGTGGGCCCGCCCAGTTCAAGGGTCCGCCGTGCTCGTGCGGACGTCGGGGACTGCTCCGACGCCGTGAGACGATGGGGTTCCCGCGCCGACGTCCCGTGTCGGGCACGCCCACGTCCCCGTCCGGGGGACCTGCACCGAGGAGCCTCGTGACCGCATCCGCGCGCGCGGTCGAGCTCGCGACCATCGCCGCCGAGGCCGCGTCGGAGAAGCTCGCCGAGGACATCGTCGCGATCGACGTGTCCGAGACGCTCGTCATCACCGACATCTTCCTGCTGTGCTCGGCGTCCAACGACCGCCAGGTGCGCGCGATCGTCGACGGCATCGAGGAGGCGCTCGACAAGATCGACGTCGACCCGGTGCGTCGGGAGGGCGAGCGCGACGGTCGCTGGGTGCTGCTCGACTACATCGACCTCGTCGTGCACGTGCAGCACGCGGAGGAGCGCACCTACTACGGGCTCGAGCGGCTGTGGAAGGACGGCGCGATCATCGCGTTGCCGACGTCCGCGAACCGGCCGCGCGACGTGCACGACGCCTGATGGGCGCGCGGCGCGTCGTCCTGTGGCGCCACGGCCGTACGGCGTGGAACGCGGACTCGCGGTTCCAGGGGACGACCGACGTACCGCTCGACGCCGTGGGCATCGCGCAGGCGGCGCGTGCAGCCCGCGACCTGGCGACCCTGGAGCCGGACCGGATCGTGTCGAGCACCCTGCGGCGTGCGCACGACACCGCGTCTGCGCTCGCGTCCCTGGTGGGTCTCGAGGTCGGCACCGACCCGGCGCTGCGCGAGACCTTCGCCGGCTCCTGGCAGGGACTGCTCCGCGAGGAGATCATCGCCCGCGACGGCGACCTGTTCGCGCGCTGGGCGTCGGGCGAGGACGTGCGCCCCGGAGGCGGCGAGCTGCGGCAGGAGGTGGCCGCGCGGGTGTCGGACGCCGTACGCCGTCACCTCGAGGGCGTACGGCGCGGAGGCACTCTCGTGGTCGCGACGCACGGCGGTGCGGCCCGCGCCGGCATCGGCGAGCTGCTGGGCCTGCCGATCGAGCACTGGACGGTTCTCGGCGGACTGGTGAACTGCGCGTGGTCCGTGCTCGAGGAGCTGCCCGACGGCCGCTGGCGCCTCGTCGAGCACAACGCCCGCTCGCTCCCCGAGGACGTCGAGGGCGACGAGGCCTGATCCGCGGTCGACCGCGCCGGCACGGCCGCAGGCGAGGATCGCACCCTCGCCCCAGGCACCGAGCGCGGATTTCACCTCCGCGCGAGGCCACCGTTATGCTGTCCCGGCACGATCGCACGGGGCTGTGGCGCAGCTGGTAGCGCACCTGCATGGCATGCAGGGGGTCAGGGGTTCGAGTCCCCTCAGCTCCACCCGTAGCGAAGGGGCCCCGCCTGACGGCCGGGCCCCTTCGTCATCTGCCCCTTAGGGACAAGTCATGGCACTTTTGTGCCACGTCGAGTCCACAACTGGTGGTCTTGGCCCGCAGTGGAAGGGCGACCTGCGTCCAGACGCAGCCGACGCGAGTGCGGCGGGTGGTCGTGCCGACGTCCATCACGATCACGAGTTGTGGACTCGGAAGGGCACTTTTGTGCCACGGATCGACCCTAAGGGTCGAAAGGTGCACGGGGGTGGGCGGGGTTGACGAAACCTTGACCGGGGGTACCCGATCGGGCTCAAGTCCTGCGCGCTGGGACGCCGACAACGTATGCGTGACTGTCGACGAGACGTCGTGGCACCGCCATGTCCACGAGGGACCCCTCGCGGCCCATCGGGTGACCTACGACTCCGATGCCGCCGCCGCCGTGCTGCCCGTCTCGCTCGGGCTCGGCGGCGTCTTCCTCGCTCTCATCGCCCTGCACCCCGTCGCGTTCGGCTCGACGCCCGGAGTCATGACCACGGCCGTCACGGTCGCGGGCGCCCTGGTCGCGGCGGTCACTGCGTACGCCGCCTGGCGCGGACTGCTCCCGCCGCGCTCCGCCCACGCGGTGCTGTCGTTGCTCGGCGTCCTGGCGACGGCGGCGGCGGCGACCCACCTCACCGAGCTCCACGACCCGCAGGAGTCGGTGCCCTTCCTCCTGCTCGCCGTCGGCATGGGTGCCGTCCTGCTGCGCCGCGAGTGGTACGCCGCCTGCCTCGCCTTCCTGTGGCTGTCCTGGGCGGCGGCCGCGCTCACCGTGGGCGGCAGCTGGCACCTGTGGAGCTACTGGGCCTTCTACCTCGCCGTCGCCACGGTGCTCGGCGCCGTGATCCACCTGCTGCGCCGGCGCAGCCTCGACATCGCGGCGCGGGCGGTCGACCGCGCGCTGGCCGCCGCCACCGAGGACTCGGCGACCGGGCTGTCGAACCGCCGCGGCCTCGTCCTGCTCGGTCGCGAGCTCGTCGCGGTGGCACGGCGCACGAACGACGCGGTGCACTGCTCGTTCATCGACGTCGACGGGCTCAAGGCCGTGAACGACCGGCTCGGCCACGAGGCGGGCGACGCCGTCATCGACGCCGTGGCGGACGCGTTGCGCGTCTGCTCCCGCGAGACCGACGTCGTCGCACGGTGGGGCGGCGACGAGTTCGTCATCGTCGGGCTCGGCGCCGGCGTCCCCCCGCTCGAGCTCGAGCGTCGCGTGTGCGAGCAGCTGCGCTCGGCGCACCACGGCGAGGACGTCGTTCCGAGCGTCTCCATCAGCGTCGGTCGATCGATGCTCGAGCCGTGGGACAGCGGCGACCTCGACCGCATGCTCTGGCTCGCCGACCGCGACATGTACGTACGCCGGGCCCTCAAGGGACGCACCGTCCCGCCGGTCCTGACGCTCGACCGCACCAAGCCCACCGACGACAGACGCGGTCGCGACATCCAGTAGCGTGCCCGCGTGAGCACGCCGCCGCTGTTCGACGACTCGCTCGCGGCTGCGTTCCGCCGACTCGACGAGACTCAGGCGCGCGTGGTGCTCCACGACGGATGGCGGCTCGACGCGACCTCGCTGCGACGGCTCGACACCGAGCGCGACGACACCTTCGTCGTCGACACCGGCGAGGGTCGCTACGTCCTCAAGGTCGCCCACCCGCTCGACGACCCGGCGGTGCTCGACTTCCAGTGCGCGGTTCTCGAGCACGCCAACGCCGCCGACCCGGGCCTCCCGCTGCCGCGGGTCCGCCACGACGTCGACGGCGCCACCCTCCGCGCGATCGACCTCGGCGAGCCTCGGCTCGGTCGCCTGCTCACCTACCTGGACGGCGAGATCCTCGACTACGCGCGCACCGACGCCGCGCAGCGTCGCGCGATCGGGGCAGCAGCGGCCCGCCTCTCGCTCGCCCTCGCCGACTTCACCCACCCGGCGTCGGACCGCGCGCTGCCCTGGGACCTCAAGCAGGTCGGCACGCTGCGTCCGGTGCTCGGCCACGTCACCGACCCCGCGGCACGGGAGCACGCCGCGCGGGTGCTCGACCGGTTCGACGCGCACACGGGCGCCGCGCTCTCCGCCACCCGGCAGCAGGTCGTCCACCACGACCTCAACCCGGACAACCTCGTCGTCGACCACGACGACCCGGCGTTCGTGACCGGGATCCTGGACTTCGGCGACATGGTGCACTCGTCCGTCGCCGCCGACCTCGCCGTCGTCATGTGCTACGCCGCAGGGGCGCACGGCTTCGCTGACGACCGCGACCCCTGGGCCGAGCCGTACGACGTCGCCGAGGGCTACCTCGCCGTGCGCGAGCTGCGCGACGACGAGCGCGAGCTGCTGCCCGACCTCGTGCGCGCACGGCTCGCCCAGCGCCAGATCGTCAACTCGTGGCTCGCCGCCGCGGATCCCGCCAACGCCCACTACACCGGACGCAGCCTCGAGCGATCGGCCGAGGCTCTGTGCGTCCTCGTCGACACACCCGCACCGAGCGAGCGAGGCTGAGCATGGCCGCCACCGTCGGACCCACGACCTACTTCGATCCGGATCGCGTCGGCGAGCTCGCGCCGGGCACGGCCGACCTCGTCCGTCGCCGCGTCGCCGCACTCGGACCGGCGTACCGGCTCTTCTACGACGCACCCGTGCAGTTCGTGCGCGGCGAGGGCGTCCATCTCTACGACGTCGACGGAGTGGAGTACCTGGACGCCTACAACAACGTGCCGTCGGTCGGTCACGCACATCCGCGGGTCGTCGCGGCGATCGCCGCGCAGGCGGCACTGCTCAGCACGCACACGCGCTACCTGCACGCGGGCATCGTCGACTACGCCGAGGACCTGCTGTCGACGATGCCGGACGCGATCGAGCACGTGATGTTCTCGTGCACCGGTTCCGAGGCCGGCGACCTCGCTCTGCGCATCGCGAAGGCGGCCACGGGCAACACTGGCGTGATCGTCACCCGCAACGCCTACCACGGTGTCACGACCGAGATGGCAGCGATCTCGCCGTCGCTCGGCGGACTCGCGAGCCTGCCCGGGTGGGTGCGCGTCGTGACCGCTCCGGACGCCTACCGCGTCGACCTCACCGGTCACGCGGACCTCGGCGGGTGGTTCGCCGCACGGGTGCAGGAGGCGCGTCGACGACCTCGCGGCGCACGGCATCGGGCTCGCCGCCGTCGTCCTCGACTCGATCTTCGCCAGCGACGGCGTGCTCGACGGTCCGCGCGGCTTCCTCGCCCCGGTGCTCGACGTCGTCCATCGGGCCGGCGGCCTCTACGTCGCCGACGAGGTGCAGCCGGGGTTCGGGCGCACGGGCGACGCGTTGTGGGGCTTCGCGCGTCACGACACCGACGGCACGCCGTTCGTGCCCGACATCGTGACGATGGGCAAGCCGATGGGCAACGGATATCCCGTCGCAGGCACGGCGATGCGCGCCGACGTCGCCGAGCGGTTCGGTCGGCAGATGCGCTACTTCAACACCTTCGGCGGCAACCCGGTGGCGATGGCCGCGGCGCAGGCGACGCTCGACGTCGTCCGCGACGAGGGCCTTCAGCGCAACGCGCTGGTGGTCGGTGCGCGTCTGCGCGAGCTCATCAGCGGCCTGGCGGTGCGCCACGCGTCCATCGGTGACGTGCGTGGCGCCGGCCTGTTCACCGGTGTCGAGCTCGTCGGGCCCGACGGAGCACCGGCCACGGATCTCACCCTGTCCGTCGTCAACGGCCTGCAGCGACGTCGCGTGCTGGTCGCCACGGGTGGGCTCGACAACAACGTGCTCAAGGTGCGCCCCCCGCTGGTGTTCTCCGACGCCGACACCGACCGTTTCGTCACCGAGCTCGACGCCGTGCTGACCGACCTCGATGCCTGACGCGCGCCACGCGCTCGTGCTGGGCGACTCGCTGACCTTCCACGGGCCCGACCAGCCGCACCGCCCGAGCGACCCCCGCCTCTTCCCCAACGTGATGGCGCGCGAGCTGGGTGAGGGCGTGCACGCCGACGTGGTCGCACGGCTGGGCTGGACCGCGCGTGACGCGTGGTGGGCGGTGACCAAGGACCCCCACGTCTGGGGCGAGCTCCTCCCGCGGGCGGACGCGCTGGTGCTGGCGGTCGGCCAGATGGACCACCTGCCCGCTGCGATCCCGACCTGGTTGCGCGAGAGCATCCCGTTCGTACGCCCGGGATCGTTGCGGCGCCAGGTACGCCGTGCCTACGGCGCTGCGGCGCCCCGGGTCATCCGAGCGACCGACGGCCGGATGCGCCAGCTCCCGCAGGCGGCGACGGACCACTACCTCGGGCGCATCGTGCAGGGCGTGCACACCTACCGGCCCGGGATCCCGGTGGTGCTGCTCGGGCCGTCGCCGCACGCGGCATCGGCGTACCCCTCGCTGCGCCAGCACGCGCCCGCGGTCGACGCGGCACGGCGCTGGGCGGTCGAGCACGACATCGGCTTCGTCGACCTCGACCCGATCGTGGGGCCGTCGCTGGCGGCCGGCACCGGCAACCCGGACGGCATGCACTGGGGCTGGGAGGCGCACGAGGGCATCGGTGCGGCGCTCGCCGCCGAGCTGCGCCGTCGTGGCTGGTCCTGACGGGTCTGTCACTCCGGTGACATCGCGACGCGGCAGCGTGACCTAGCCTCGACCCATGACGACGCGCTGGGTCAGCGAGACACCCGACGACCACTCCGAGCGCTTCGTCGCACACTTCCGCGGGCTCGCCGCACAGGGACGCGACCTCGGCGGAGAGGCGCGGCTGCTCGACGCGATCGTCGCGCCCGGGTCGTACCTGCTGGACGCCGGGTGCGGCGCGGGTCGCACCGCCGCGGTGCTGCACGCCCGCGGTCACCACGTGGTGGGCGTCGACGCCGACCCGGTGCTCGTGGCGGCGGCCCGCGTCGACCACCCGGGACCCACGTGGGTCGTCGACGACCTCGCGGACCTCGACCTCGCCGCCCATGGCGTGAGCGGGCCCTTCGACGGCGCCGTGGTCGCCGGAAACGTCATGGTCTACCTCGCGGAGGGGACCGAACGCGCCGTGCTCGGTCGTCTCGCCGCCCACCTCGCGCCGGACGCCCCTGCGGCGGTGGGCTTCGCCACCGACCGGCACTACACGGTCGAGTCGTTCGACGCGGACGCCCTCGCGTCCGGGTTCGTCGTCGAGCACCGGTTCGCCACGTGGGACCTGCGGCCGTGGCGCTCGGACGCGGACTTCGCGGTCACGATCCTGCGTCGGGCCTAGGCCGCCGGCTGGGCCCGCCGGCTGGCCTCGCCGCGGCCGGCGGAGCCGGACGGCGACGACCGACACGGACCGCAACCGGCTGGGGCGTCGCCCGGCTCGTCGGCTATCCTGTGCCCGTGCGATCCGGACTCCTGCTTACCGGGCCGCACCGGATCCAGCGCCGCGGCTGATGCCGCGGACCCGGTGCGGCTGACCCCTCCTGTGCGAGGGGCTTTTTCATGCCAGGGCACGTGCCTCCTGCGAGACGCGCTGCACCCCGGTCCGGACACCAGCGACGAGGGACGACGATGACGCAGACCGACTCCGAGTTCGACGGCCGCGAGGGCTACGACGTCCACGCGGTGCAGGACAAGTGGCTGCCCGTGTGGGACGAGCTGGCGCCGTTCCGCAGCGGCCGTCCCGGCGACGCGCGACCCAAGAGGTACGCGCTGGACATGTTCCCGTACCCGTCGGGCGACCTGCACATGGGCCACGCCGAGGCGTACGCGATCGGCGACGTCGTCGCCCGCTACTGGGTGCAGCAGGGCTTCGACGTCCTGCACCCGATCGGTTGGGACTCCTTCGGGCTGCCGGCCGAGAACGCCGCCATCAAGCGCGGTGTCGACCCGGTGCTGTGGACCGCCGAGAACATCGAGCAGCAGAAGGCGTCGATGCGCCGCTACGCGTGCTCGTTCGACTGGGACCGGGTGCTGTACACGAGCGACCCGGCGTACTACACGTGGAACCAGTGGCTCTTCCTGCGGATGTTCGAGCGGGGGCTGGCCTATCGCAAGGCGAGCAACGTCAACTGGTGCCCCAACGACCAGACCGTGCTGGCCAACGAGCAGGTCGTCCAGGGCCGCTGCGAGCGCTGCGACGCGGTCGTCACGAAGAAGAAGCTGACGCAGTGGTACATGCGCGTCACGGACTACGCCGACCGGCTGCTCGACGACATGGCGCAGCTGGAAGGCAACTGGCCGGAGAAAGTGCTGCTGATGCAGCGCAACTGGATCGGTCGCTCGACCGGAGCCGAGGTGCGCTTCGTCGTCGAGGGCCGGGACGAGCCGGTCACCGTCTACACGACGCGTCCCGACACGCTGTTCGGCGCGACGTTCTTCGTCGTGGCGTCCGACTCCGACCTGGCCGCGGAGCTGGCGGCCGGCACGGCCGCGGAGGGCGACTTCGCGGCGTACCTCGAGACCACGAAGCAGATGAGCGAGGTCGACCGCCTGTCGACGGACCGGCCCAAGACCGGTGTGTTCCTGCAGCGGTACGCCGTCAATCCGGTCAACGGCGAGCGCATCCCGATCTACGCGGCCGACTACGTGCTGGCCGACTACGGCACCGGCGCGATCATGGCCGTGCCCGCTCACGACCAGCGCGACTGGGACTTCGCGACGGCGTTCGGCCTGCCGATCGTCACTGTCGTGCAGCCACCGGCCGACTGGGACGGCGAGGCCTACGCGGGCAACGGCGTCGCCGTGAACTCCGGCTTCCTCGACGGGCTGACGAAGGCCGACGCGATCGAGCGGACGATCGAGTGGCTGGAGGAGCAGGGACTGGGCGAGGGCGCGGTCAACTACCGCCTGCGCGACTGGCTGATCTCGCGCCAGCGCTACTGGGGCACTCCGTTCCCGATCATCCACTGCCCCGCGTGCGGTGAGGTGCCGGTGCCCGACGACCAGCTGCCGGTGGTGCTGCCGCCGACCGAGGGCCTCGACCTGGCGCCGAAGGGCACGTCGCCGCTGGCCGGTGCGACCGACTGGGTCAACGTCGACTGCCCCCGCTGCGGCGGCGCCGCGCTGCGCGACACCGACACGATGGACACGTTCGTCGACTCGTCGTGGTACTTCCTGCGCTACCTGGACCCGTCGCGCACCGACGTCCCCTTCGACGTCGAGCAGGCGCGGGAGTGGGCGCCGGTCGACCACTACACCGGTGGTGTCACGCACGCGATCCTGCACCTGCTGTACGCGCGCTTCTTCACCAAGGTGCTGCACGACATGGGGATGGTCGACTTCGTCGAGCCCTTCACCCGGCTGCTCAACCAGGGCATGGTCGGCATGAACGGTTCGGCGATGAGCAAGTCGCGCGGCAACCTGGTGCGGCTCTCGGACGAGCTCGAGGTGCACGGCGTCGACGCCGTACGACTGTCGATGGTGTTCGCCGGTCCGCCGGAGGACGACATCGACTGGGCCGACGTGTCACCCAGCGGCTCGAAGAAGTTCCTGTCGCGCGCGTGGCGGCTGTCGGGCGACGTCACGAGCGAGGTCGGGGTCGACGCGACGGCCGGCGATCTCGCGCTACGGCGTGCGACCGCCAAGGCGGTCGACGAGGCGACGAAGGCCGTCGAGTCGTTCCGCTTCAACGTCGCGGTGGCCAAGACGATGGAGCTGGTGAACGCCGCGCGCAAGGCGATCGACTCGGGTCCCGGCGGTGCCGACCCGGCCGTGCGCGAGGCGGCCGAGGCGGTCGCGGTCCTGCTGTCGCTGGTCGCGCCGTACACCGCCGAGGAGATGTGGGAGCGGCTGGGGCACGAGCCCACCGTCGCGCTGGTCGGCTGGCCGTCGGTCGATCCCGCGCTGCTGGTCGAGGACACCGTGACCTGCGTCGTCCAGGTGGCGGGCAAGGTGCGTGACCGCCTGGAGGTCCCGCCGTCGATCAGCGACGACGACCTGCGCGAGCTGGCGCTGGCAGCGCCAGGAGTGCAGAAGGCGCTCGACGGAGCCGAGATCCGCACAGTGATCGTGCGAGCGCCCGCGGCTGGTCAACATAGTCCCAGCCTGAAGCCCCACCGCCGAGCTCGCACTGATCATGTGGTCGGTTACCCGCGACCGGAAAGCAGCCGCCGATCGTGATCAGTGTGGGTCAGGCTGAGGTGGGTAGGGTCGTGGCCGTGGTTCCTCGCGTTGCTCTTGTCACTGACTCCACTGCTTATCTTCCTGCTGACCTTGTTGCTTCCCATGGCATCGGGGTCGTTCCTGTTCAGGTGGTCGTCAGCGGGCAGGCGTACGACGAGGGGTCGCAGATCACGCCGCACGAGGTGGCCGTCGCACTGCGCGAGTGGGCCGTCGTCACGACGTCGCGGCCCTCACCCGAGCGGTTCGCCCAGGCGTACGCCGCAGCCGTCGACGCCGGCGCGACCGCGATCGTCTCGGCGCACCTGTCCGGCGACATGTCCGGCACGGTCGACGCTGCGCGGCTCGCGGCCAAGGACGCGCCCGTACCTGTCGTCGTCGTCGACACGCGCAGCGTCGCGATGGCGATGGGCTTCGCGGTGCTCGACGGCGCGCGGGCGGCAGAGGGCGGTGCCGACGTCGACACGGTGGCCGACGTCGTGCTCGCGCGGGCCGCGGCATCCCACGCCCTCTTCTACGTCGACACGCTCGACTACCTGCGCCGCGGCGGCCGGATCGGCGCGGCCACCGCGCTCGTCGGCCAGGCGCTCGCCGTCAAGCCGATCCTCGAGCTGCGCGACGGGCGGGTGGCGCCGCTGGAGAAGGTGCGCACGACCGCGAAGGCGCTCGCGCGGATCGAGGACCTCGTCTGCGAGCGGGCGGCCGGCCGCCCGTGCGACATCGCCGTGCACCACCTCGATGCCGCCGCGCGCGCGGAGACCCTCGCCGGGCACCTCGTCGCACGCCTGACCGACTCCCGCGTGCTCGTCAGCGAGGTCGGCGCGGTGGTCGGTGCGCACGTGGGGCCGGGGATGGTGGCGGTGGCCGTGTCACCGCGGCCCGGGGCGCCGTGAGCCCCGTCGCGATGCTGCTCGTCGCGGTGCCGTCGTCGCCGCAGCAGGCGCTGGTCGACGTCGCGTACGGCGCGCTCGCGTTCACGGTCGGCTACGGCATCGGCGCGATCAACCCCGCGGCGATCATCGCGCGGGTGCGCGGCACCGACCTTCGTGCGGTGGGGTCGGGCAACCCCGGCGCGACCAACGCCGGGCGCGCGTTCGGCTGGCAGGTCGGCGTCCTCGTGGCGGTGCTCGACATCCTCAAGGGCTTCCTGCCGGTGCTCGGCTTCGAGCTGCTCGGGCGGCCGAACGCCGCGCTGCTCGCGGGGTTCGCCGCGGTGATCGGGCACGTCACGTCGCCGTTCCTGCGCGGGCGCGGGGGCAAGGGCGTGGCGACGTCGCTGGGTGCCGTGCTCGCGGTGCAACCGCTCTGGGTGGTGCCGGTGCTGCTCGTCTTCGGCGTCGTCTTCCTCGTCACCCGTCGGATGGGTGTGTCGTCGGTCGCCGGCGCCCTGATGCTCGTGCCTGCATCGCTCTGGCGGCACAGCAGCACGGCGCAGGTCGTCTTCGCCGTGGCGCTCGCGCTGCTCATCCTCGTGCGCCACCGGCGCAACCTGCTGGCGCTCGTCGGCCGCTGATCCACGCGGCGCCGTCGGACCGGCGGATGCGGGCGCGTCGTCCCCAGGGCCGGTGCGGCGTCGCGGAGCGTGGCGCATCGCGGGCCCTAGCGTGCGCGCGTGCTGCCCCTCCCGCGTCGTCGTCCCGACCCGGACGTGGTGCGGGCCCGGCTGGCCGCTCTCGCAGCGGGTGACTGGGCCACGGCGTACGCCGACGACCCTCGCGCCACCGACCAGGCGCCCGATCTCGGTGACGGCGCCGCCGAGGATGCGCACCCAGCCGCGCTCGACCCCGGTGCGGTGGTGGTCACGCGACCGTCGACGCGAGCGGTGGTGCTGGCGGTCGCGCTCACCGCGCTGGTGACGTGGGTCGTCGCGCACGTGACGTCGGGTGGGTCGCCGCAGCCGATCGAGCTCGCACCGGGGACGCCGATCGCGTCGGCGTCCGGCGTCCTCCCCGTGTCGAGCGGCGCGCCTTCTTCCGGCGGCGCATCAGCCGGCGTCTCGGGTGCGCCGACGCCGGCGCGGCGCCAGCGCGGCGATGGTGGTGGTGCAGGTGATCGGAGAGGTACGGCGTCCCGGGCTCGTACGGCTGCCCTCGGGTGCGCGCGTGGCCGACGCGGTCGCGCGGGCGGGCGGGGTGCGCCCCGGCGGCGGCACGGGGGGACTCAACCTCGCGCGCGTGGTGGTCGACGGCGAGCAGATCGTCGTGTCGGCCGGCGTCCCGGTCGTGACAGGCGGTTCCGGCTCCGGCACCTCTGGCGCCCCCGGCGGAGGCGCCTCCGACGTGGTCGACCTCAACACCGCCACGCTCGCCGAGCTCGACGCGCTGCCCGGCGTCGGGCCCGTGATGGCCGGCCGCATCCTCGACTGGCGCACGGCGCACGGCCGGTTCGCGTCGATCGACCAGCTGCGCGAGATCTCCGGCATCGGCGCCAAGACGTTCGACCGGCTCAAGCCGCACGTGCGCGCATGAGCGGCCACGTCATGCTGCGGGTCGGACTCGCTGCCTGGGTGCTCATGGCCGTCGCCGTGTGCGGCGTCACGATGCTGGGCGGGTGGCGCGAGGCGCTGGTCGCACTGGTGCTCGCGGGTGCGCTCGCCGCCGCGTCCTGGTGGTGGGGGTCGCGCGCGCTCCTCGTGCTCGCCGTGCTCCTCGTCGTCACGAGCGGCGTCGCGGCGTGGCGCGTGCTGCCGCTCACGACGAGCCCGCTGGTCGCCCTGGCGGGCACGCGTACGCACCTCGATGCCGACCTGGTCCTGACGGGCGACCCGCAGACCCGCACCGGACGCACGTCGGGGTCGCGGCGTACCGACGACCAGTGGCAGGTCGACGCCGCGCTGCTCGGCTGGCGCGCGGCCGACGGGACGTCGGTGCGCACCGACCTGCCGGTGCGGCTGCTCACGACGGCCGACGTCCACGGGCTGCTGCCCGGCACGCACGTGCGCGCGTCCGTACGAGTCCTGCCCGGCGACCCGCTGCGCGGCCGTGCGGCGTCGCTGGTCGCGTCCGACGTCGTCGTGACCGGGTCGCCGCCGGTCGTCCAGGGCGCGGCCGGTGCGATCCGGGAGTCGTTGCGCGGCAGCGTGTCCGGGCGTCCGCCCGACGAGCGCGGACTGCTGCCCGGCCTCGTGGTCGGCGACACCTCGGCGGTACCGCCCGACCTCGACCGCGCGATGCGCGACTCGAGCCTCGCGCACCTCACCGCGGTCAGCGGCGGCAACGTCGCGATCGTGGTGCTGCTGGCGTTGGCGGCCGTACGCGCGTGCGGGCTGCGCCGCGGCTACTCGCAGGTCGTCGTCGTCGGGCTCGTGGTGGCGGCCTACGTCGTGGTCGCGCGTCCGCAGCCGTCCGTGGTGCGGGCCGCCGCGATGACGGCGGTCGTGCTGCTCGCGGTGCTGGCCGACGTCCGGGTCCGACCGCTCGACGCGCTCGGGACGTCGGTGACGGCGCTGATGCTCCTCGACCCGTTCCTCGCGCTGTCGGTCGGCTTCGCGATGTCGGCGCTCGCGACGGGCGGTCTGCTGCTCTGGGCGGGCCGGGCGCGACCGGATCCGGCGTCCATCACGTCCGTCGACAGTCGGCCGCCGTCCGAGCCTCCGAGGGCGCCGCTGCGTCGCGCCGGGCGTGCTCTGCTCGGCGTCGTCGCGGTGAGCGCGGTCGCGCAGGTGGCGGTCGCGCCGGTGATCGCCGGTATCGGCGGCGGGGTCCCGGTCGGGGGAGTGGTGGCCAACCTGCTCGCCGCGCCCGCCGTCGCGCCGGCCACCGTGAGCGGGCTGCTCGCCGCGCTCGTCGGTACGGTCGCGCCCGGGCTCGCCACCGTGGTCGCGATTCCCGGGTCGTGGGCGGTCGGCTGGATCGCGCAGGTCGCCCGTACGACCGCCGACGTCGCACCTCCGCTGCCCTGGCCGCAGGGCGGGTCGGGCGCGGTGCTGGCCGTCGGAGTCGTGGTCCTCGGCGGAGCCGCCGTCGTGCTGGCTCGTCGGGCGGGCAGCCGGGTCGCGCGGGTCTGCCTCGGCATCGCGGTCGCGGGTGGACTCGTCGTGCTCGCCCCGCCGGCGACGTTGCCCCGTGCGACGTCGTGGCCGCCACCGGGCTGGCGCGTGGTGATGTGCGACGTCGGACAGGGCGACGCCACCGTGCTCACCGCAGGCGACGGAGCGGCCGTGGTGGTCGACGCCGGTCCCGACCCCGCCCTGGTCGACCGCTGCCTGCGTCGGCTGGGCATCCGGCGCGTACCGCTGCTGCTGCTCACGCACTTCCACGCCGACCACGTCGAGGGAGTGCCCGGCGTGCTGCGGGGTCGCGAGGTCGGTGTCGTCGTGGTGTCTCCGCTCGGTGAGCCGGTGGGCGAGCTGGTGCGGGTACGCCGATGGCTGCGCGACGCCGCGGTGCCGATGCGACCGGCAGCGCCCGGCGACCGCTGGCGCGTCGGCGGCGTCGACCTGCGCGTGGTGTGGCCGGCACGCGTGCTGCGCGGCCAGGGGTCGGACCCCAACAACGCGAGCGTCACCGTGACCGGGGCCGTCGACGGCACGACCGTCCTCCTCGGCGGCGACCTCGAGACCGCGGCGCAGGAGGCCGCGCTGCGCGAGATCGGGCTCGGCCCCGTCGACGTCGTCAAGGTGCCGCACCACGGCTCGGCCAAGCAGAGCCCGCTGTGGGCGACGGCGAGCCGTCCGCGCATCGCGCTCATCGGCGTCGGCGTCGACAACGACTACGGCCACCCCTACCCCGGCACGGTGATGGCCTACCGCGCCGTGGGCGCGCTCGTCGGTCGGACGGACCTCGACGGCGACCTCGCCGTGGCGCCCGACGACCGTGGCCGGCTCGGGCTCGTCCGTCGCGGCCGGTGACCTCGCGGTCGCACCGGCGGACGCGGCCGGCCGCAGATCGTGGGGCGACCCTGGGCGGGTCGTGACGTCGGATGCTCATGGCATGCTCGGGGGACCATGACCCCTCCCGCGCAGCGCAAGCCGGCCGCCTCGACGAGCCCCGAGGCCGACGTCGCCGGCGCCCGGGCCGTGCTCGCGCTCGGGGCCGAGGACTTCCTGGCCGAGCGGGTGGTGGCCGCGGTGCTCGCCGACGCCCGGGCGAGCGACCCGACCACCGAGCGGCGCGACGTCGACCTGGCCTCGGAGACCGGGCTCGGCGCGCTCGTCGAGGCGTGCTCGCCCAACCTGTTCGGCGACGCGGCCGTGGTCGTGGCGCGCAACGCCGACTCCGCCGACGAGCAGATGGTCGCGACCCTGGTCGACGCCGCCGGCGCCGGCGAGGTGCGGCTCGTCGTGCTGCACCCTGCGGGGGCCAAGGGCCGCAAGGTGTCCGACGCGCTGGGCAAGGGCGGCTACGTCGTCGCCCCGTGCGAGAAGGCCAAGGGCCGCGCGGTCGACGACTTCATCACCCGCGAGCTGCGCTCGACGCGGCGCAAGGCGACGCCGGACGCCGTCGAGGCCCTGCGGGTCGCGATCGGCGACGACCTGCGCTCGCTCGCCGCCGCGTGCGCCCAGCTGGTGAGCGACGTCGAGGACGACCCGCTGACGCCGGAGTCCGTGGCCGTCTACTACGACGGCGTGGCCGACGTCCCCGGCTACCTCGTGTCCGACGCCGTGCTCGGCGGTCGAGCGGTCGAGGTGCTGCGCCGGGCTCGCTGGGCGCTCATCAACGACCCCGGCGCGGGTCCTGCGCTCAGCGCCGCGGTCGCCGCCGGGCTGCGCGGCCTGGCGCGGGTGGCGTCGATGCCGCGCGGCATCCCGGACACCGAGGTCGCCCGCGAGGCCGGCGTACCGCCGTTCAAGGTGCGCACGCTGCGCGAGCAGGCCCAGCGCTGGCACCCGGCGGCCCTGGCCGAGGCGCTGGTCGAGATCGCCGTGGCGGACGCCGCCGTCAAGGGACGCGACGTCGACGGGCGCGCGATGAGCGAGGACGGCCTCGACCGCGAGCAGGGCAGCTACGCCCTCGAGCGCGCCCTGCTGCGCGCCGTCCAGCACCGCTCCCGCCCCTAGCCACGCCACCCGCGTCAGCCACGCCGCCCGCGTCAGCCACGCCACCCGTCGTGAGCCACGCCACCGCCGGACGTCGGCGACGTCGTCGGCGTCGGCGCTGAGAGCGGCGAGATGTAGAACCACGGCGCGTCATACCGTCCCGTCGTTCTACATCTGGCTGCCCGAAGATGGCATCCCAGGTCCGCGAGGCGCTGCCCACGGCTGGGGTGCTGGCTACGCCTGATCGGGCGAGATGTAGAGCCACGACGCGCCCCAGGGCCACGTGGGTCTACATCTCAGCCGCACCGGCAACAAGAACGACGAAGGCCCGGTCCCCTCGGGGACCGGGCCTTCGTGGAGCGGGTGGTGTCAGGCGCTCTGCAGCTCGGCGGCGCGCGACGCGATGGCCGACTTGCGGTTGGCGGCCTGGTTCTTGTGGATGACGCCCTTGCTGGCCGCCTTGTCGAGGGCGCGGGTGGCCTCGCGGGCGAGCTCGGCGGCCTTCGCGGCGTCGCCGGCGTCGGCAGCCTCGCGGAACTTGCGCACCGAGGTCTTGAGCGCCGACTTGGTCGACTTGTTGCGCACGCGGGCCGCCTCGTTGGTGCGGTTGCGCTTGATCTGCGACTTGATGTTCGCCACGAGTGTGCCTATCGCCTTCGGTGAGCCGAGTTGGTGCAGAGGATGGTGGACGAGCGGGCAACCGGCCAGGGCCGAGCGCCACCGCGCGACACGCCAGGGTACCCGGAGCCGTCGTCCGGCACCAAATCCGCCCGTACGCCGTTCCCGCAGGTCAGCGCCCGCCCGCGGTGACCCGCACCACCTCCCGGCGGGCCGGACGCCCGCGCCGGGCCCGGTCGCCACAGGACGCGCGCTCCACAGCGGTCGCGGGTCGGCTCTCGGGACCCGTGCCCGCGGCGGGCGCCGCGGGGGCACGGTGGGGCGGCGTACCCCGGCGGACGTGGGACGATAGGCGTGCTCGCGGCCCTGGCGGCCGCGGCCACCCGCCCCAGCACCGAGCCGCAGCGCTCGACCCACCCCGAGGACGTCGCACCGCCGTGGCCAACGCCAACGCACCCAAGCCGGGCTCGACCGACCCGTCGGTCATCCGGAACTTCTGCATCATCGCCCACATCGACCACGGCAAGTCGACGCTGGCCGACCGGATGCTGCAGATCACCGGGGTCGTCGACGGCCGGGCCATGCGCGCGCAGTACCTCGACCGGATGGACATCGAGCGCGAGCGCGGCATCACGATCAAGAGCCAGGCCGTGCGCCTGCCCTTCACCGCGGCCGACGGCGTCACCTACGTCCTCAACCTCATCGACACGCCCGGCCACGTCGACTTCACCTACGAGGTCTCGCGCAGCCTGGCCGCCTGCGAGGGCGCCATCCTGCTCGTCGACGCCGCCCAGGGCATCGAGGCGCAGACCCTCGCCAACCTCTACCTCGCGCTCGAGAACGACCTGCAGATCATCCCGGTGCTCAACAAGATCGACCTGCCGGCCGCGCAGCCGGAGAAGTACGCCGCCGAGCTCGCGCACATCATCGGCTGCGACCCGGCCGACGTGCTCCAGGTCAGCGCCAAGTCGGGCAAGGGCGTGCGTGAGCTGCTCGACGAGGTCGTCCGCGTCGTGCCCGCTCCTGTGGGCAGGGCCGACGCCCCGGCCCGCGCGATCATCTTCGACTCGGTCTACGACACCTACCGCGGCGTCGTCACCTACGTGCGCGTCATCGACGGTCACCTGTCGACGCGCGAGCGGATCCAGATGATGTCGACCGGTGCCGTCCACGAGATGCTCGAGGTCGGCGTGATCTCGCCCGAGCCGGTGCCGTCGGCCGGCATCGGTGTCGGCGAGGTGGGCTACCTCATCACCGGCGTGAAGGACGTCCGCCAGTCGCGCGTCGGCGACACCGTGACGTCGGCGCGTCACGGCGCGACCGAGGCGCTCGGCGGCTACCGCGACCCCAAGCCGATGGTGTTCTCCGGGCTGTATCCGATCGACGGCTCGGACTACCCGCTGCTGCGCGACGCGCTCGACAAGCTGCAGCTCAACGACGCGGCTCTCGCGTACGAGCCGGAGACGTCGGTGGCGCTCGGCTTCGGCTTCCGCTGCGGCTTCCTCGGCCTGCTGCACCTCGAGATCGTGCGCGAGCGCCTCGAGCGCGAGTTCGACCTCGACCTCATCAGCACCGCGCCGAACGTCGTCTACCGCGTGGTGATGGAGGACGGCAAGGAGTTCGTCGTCACCAACCCCAGCGAGTTCCCGACCGGCAAGATCGACGAGGTCTTCGAGCCGATGGTCCGCGCGACCGTCCTCGCGCCGAGCGAGTACATCGGCGCGATCATGGAGCTGTGCCAGACCCGGCGCGGCATCCTGCTCGGGATGGACTACCTCTCCGAGGACCGCGTCGAGCTGCGCTACACCCTGCCGCTCGCCGAGATCGTGTTCGACTTCTTCGACAACCTCAAGTCCAAGACGCGTGGCTACGCCTCGCTCGACTACGAGACCACGGGCGAGGAGTCGGCCGACCTCGTGAAGGTCGACATCCTGCTGCACGGCGAACCGGTCGACGCGTTCTCGTCGATCGTGCACCGCGACAAGGCGTACGCCTACGGCGTCCAGATGGCGGCCAAGCTCAAGGAGCTCATCCCGCGCCAGCAGTTCGAGGTGCCCATCCAGGCCGCGATCGGCGCGCGGATCATCGCCCGCGAGACCATCCGCGCGATCCGCAAGGACGTGCTGGCCAAGTGCTACGGCGGTGACATCACCCGCAAGCGCAAGCTGCTCGAGAAGCAGAAGGAGGGCAAGAAGCGGATGAAGATGGTCGGCCGCGTCGAGGTGCCGCAGGAGGCGTTCATCGCCGCGCTCTCGACCGACGACACCGCCGTCAAGCCCAAGTAGCGCCGCGGTCCACGCGACCGGGTGGCGTCCTCGGTCCGGGGTGACCCGGTGCCCGGGTGCACGGACGCGGGCACCCGGGACGGCGTACGCTTCGGCGCATCCCCGGAGGTCGCTGCGGCCCTCGGGACGGTCCGCCCGAAGGAGTGCACCCGTGTCTGACGACGTCGCCGCCGAGACCGCACCGAGCGCCGGTCGCACCACGACCGGGCCCGAGACGCTGCCGCCGCTGGCCCCCTCGCTCGGTGCCATGTTCTTCGCACGGGTGGCTGCCGACCCGGCCCGCGAGGCGTTCCGCGCGCCGAAGCCCTCCGGCGGCTGGGAGTCGTGGAGCTGGGGTCGCAGCGCCGAGCGGGTCAACGACCTCGCGGCCGGCTTCCTGGCGCTGGGGCTGCAGCCCGAGGAGCGCGTCGCCATCGCGATGAGTACCCGGCTGGAGTGGATCTTCGCCGACCTGGCCGTGCTCGTCGCCGGAGGCGCGACGACGACCGTCTACCCGTCGACCCAGGCCGACGACGTCGCCTACATCCTGAGCGACTCCGGCTCGAAGTACGTCGTCGTGGAGGACGCCGGTCAGCTGCAGAAGCTGCTCGACGAGCGCGCGTCCATCCCGGCGGTCGAGCAGGTCATCATCCTCGACACCTCCAAGGCCGACCTCTCGACGCGCACCGACGAGTGGGTCATCACGGTCGACGACCTCGCCGCGCGCGGAAGGTCGCTGCTGACGAAGGACGCGGACGCCGTGACACGCGCCAACGACGCCGTGACGCCGGACCGCCTCGCCACGCTCATCTACACCTCCGGGACGACGGGCAAGCCCAAGGGCGTCGAGCTCACGCACGGGAACTGGACCTACGAGGGCGCGGGCGCAGAGGCCATCGACCTCGTCAACAAGGACCAGCTGCACTTCCTCTGGCTGCCGCTGTCGCACTCGTTCGGCAAGGTGCTCCTCGCCGCGCAGCTGCAGATCGGCTTCACCACCGCCGTCGACGGTCGCGTCGACAAGATCGTCGACAACCTCGCGGAGATCCGTCCGCACCTCATGGCGGGTGCCCCGCGCATCTTCGAGAAGGTCTATGCGCGTGTGGTGTCGCAGACCGAGTCCGACGGCGGGCTGAAGGCCAAGATCTTCCACTGGGCCGTCGGCGTGGGCCGGCAGGTCGCCGCGCACAACGAGGCCGGTACCGGCGTACCGGCAGCGCTGTCGGCGCAGCACGCCGTCGCCGAGCGTCTGGTCTTCAGCAAGGTCAAGGACCGCATGGGCGGGCGGATCGAGACCTTCATCTCGGGGTCGGCGGCGCTGTCGAAGGACGTCGCCTCCTGGTTCGAGGCGGTCGGGCTCCCGATCCTCGAGGGCTACGGCCTGACCGAGACGTCGGCCGGCACCGTCGTCAACCGCAACGGCAAGGTCAAGGTCGGCACGGTCGGCAAGCCGTTCCCGGGCACCGAGGTCAAGATCGCCGACGACGGCGAGATCCTCGTGCGCGGCGGCGGCGTGATGCGCGGCTACTACAACCTGCCCGACCAGACCGCCGAGGTGCTCGTCGGCGACGGCTGGTTCGCCACCGGCGACATCGGCGAGATCGACGACGACGGCAACCTCAAGATCACCGACCGCAAGAAGGACCTCATCAAGACCTCGGGCGGCAAGTACATCGCGCCGAGCCTCATCGAGGCGCGCTTCAAGGCGCTCTGCCCGCTGCTCGGCAACGTCCTCGTGCACGCGAACGGTCGCAACTACGCGACCGCGCTCGTCACCCTCGATCCCGACGTCGTCACCGGCTTCGCGTCGGCCCACGGCATCGCCGGCGGCCCTGACGCGTGGGCGACCGACCCGATCATCGAGAAGAGCGTCCGCGACGCGATGGCCGAGCTCAACACCGGCCTCAACCGGTGGGAGACGATCAAGGACGTGCGCATCCTGCCGCGCGACCTGTCGGTCGAGGAGGGCGAGCTCACGCCGTCCCTGAAGATCAAGCGCAAGGTCGTCGAGACCAACTACGCCGACGTCCTCCAGAGCATGTACTCCGGCTCCTGACCCCCGCTGCCTCGAACGCGAGTAACTGATCAAAGGGTTGCATCCGGACCCGGGTAGCGACCCTTTGATCAGTTACTCGCGTTCGAACCGGGTCGGAGGCGGACGTTAGGGTCGGGGGATGCCGTCGTTGCCGCCTCCGGGGGAGCCTGCGCCGCTCGACGGTGCGCTTCCGGCGCCGGCTCTCGCGAGCCTCGGGACGACGCCGTTCGGCGTCTACGTGCACGTGCCGTACTGCGCGACCCGGTGCGGCTACTGCGACTTCAACACCTACACCGCCGACGAGCTCGGTCCGGGCGTCAGCCGCGCGTCCTACGCCGACCAGGCCGTCGCCGAGGTGCGCCTCGCGCGACGCGTGCTCGGCGACCGCGACGTCCCGGTGTCGACGGTGTTCGTCGGAGGCGGTACGCCGACCCTGCTCCCGCCCGGCGACCTGGGCCGCATCCTCGCCGCGATCCGCGACGAGTTCGGGCTGACGCGCGACGCCGAGGTGACCACCGAGGCCAACCCCGACTCGGTCTCGCTCGAGTCGCTCGCCGCGCTGCGTGCGGACGGCTTCACCCGCATGTCGTTCGGCATGCAGAGCGTCGCGCCGCACGTGCTCGCCGTCCTCGAGCGCACGCACACGCCGGGCAGCGCCGTCGAGGCGGTCGAGGACGCACGCGCCGTCGGCTTCGCGCACATCAACGTCGACCTCATCTACGCCACGCCGGGCGAGACCGCCGAGGACTTCGGCGAGTCGCTGCAGGCCGCGATCGGCAGCGGGGTCGACCACGTGTCGGCGTACTCGCTCATCGTCGAGGAGGGCACCCGGCTCGCCGGCTCGCGTGCACCGGGGCGAGCTGCCCGACGTCGACGACGACGTCGCCGCCGACCGCTACGTCCTGGCCGACGGGCTGCTCACGGGCGCCGGTCTCGAGTGGTACGAGGTGAGCAACTGGGCCAAGCCGGGTGGCGAGTGCCGGCACAACCTCGGCTACTGGCGCGGCGGCGACTGGTGGGGCGTCGGTCCGGGCGCTCACAGCCACGTCGGCGGCGTGCGCTGGTGGAACGTGCGCCACCCCTCGGCGTACGCCGAACGCATCACCGCGGGGCACTCCCCGGCGCAGGCGCGCGAGGTGCTCACCGCCGCCGAGCGCGGCATGGAGGACGTCATGCTGCGCACGCGTCTGCGCGAAGGGATCCCGCTGCGCTCGCTGAGCCCGAACGGCCGTGAGGTGGCGCGGTCCGCGCGGACGGACGGCTTCCTCGACGCGACGTCGTACGAGAAGGGCCGCCTGGTCCTGACGCGTACCGGTCGGCTCGTCGCCGACGCGATCATCCGCAGCCTGGTCGACTGAGGACCGACGCGACGAGCGCCGGACGCACGAGGGGGCGGGCGCCCCGCAGGACGCCCGCCCCCTCGCGACCGAGAGGTGGACCGATCAGGCCGCGACGGCCTGGTTGGTGAACTTCTTGTAGGTGTACGCCGTCGCGATGAGGACGACGGGAGCGGCCACGAGCAGGCCGATTCCGCAGAGGATCGCGCCGACGATGTAGGCGACCAGGCTGACCAGGTAGAAGACGATCAGGTCGCCGAGGTGGTCCTTCACGAAGTTGAAGCTGGCCGAGAGCGCCGCGGTGGGCTCCATGTCCTGGTCGAGCAGGAAGTAGAACGTGTACGCCAGGAAGAACGACACGATGACGCGCCGATACCGCAGAACAGGTAGCCGATCGACGTCGCGACGCCGACGAGCAGCGCGGTGATCAGCAGCGGTCCGAGCCGGTCGGTCGAGAGGATCTCGCCGAGCGCGATCGACTGGCCCTCGGTGATGCGCAGTGCGGCGCGCGTGATGATGCCCTGCACGAAGCCGATCACGGTGTAGTAGACGAGGCCGCCGATGACGCCGAGGAGCAAGGTGCCGAAGAGGCCAGGGCCGCCCGTCGGTGCTGATCACACCGGTGTTGGGGTCCATGATCACGCCCGGCGTGCCCCAGATCGCGTGGCCGATCGCGCCCACGATGGCGTACCAGATGAACGCGAGGATCGCGCCGATGACGAACAGCACCAGCATCGCGAGCAGCAGCGGGCCGAGGTACTTCTGGAACTGCGCCCAGCCGTAGCTGAACGCGTTGCCGACCGACCACGGCCCGTCGACCGGGCTGGGCACCGGTGCCGCGTAGCCCGGCGGCGGGCGGCGGAGGCACGGCGCCCGCGGGCGGCGGCGGCGGGGGCGGGGGAGGCGGGGTCGGAGCCGCGGGCGGCGGCGGGGGAGTCAGGGGTACACCCTGATCCGGCTGCTCGGCGGGCGGGAACTGCTCGGACATCGCGTCCTCCTCAGGACTTCGTCACCGCCCATACCCAGGTCGAGGCGGTGCATTCGACGCTCACGCTAGCGAGATATGAACCTGATTGGGGGGATGTGGCGTTCTCGTCCCGATGGTCGTGCGCCGGATGAGGGTGCGCTCGACACGTTCTTGACGAGCTCAGGGCACCTTCATCCGGATTCGAGGGGGTGCTGGTGCAGCGGTGTCGGGCGTGCGGAGCGGGTCAGCGGGTGCCGGTGGCGGTGACCTCGTCGATGAGCTCCTCGACGCGGCCGAGCAGGGTCGGCTCGAGGTCGCTGTAGGTGCGGACGTGGCCGAGCAGCCAGCGCCAGCCGTCGGCGACGTCGGCGTCGGTGGTGCTGGGTCGGCCGAGGGCGGCGAGCACGCCCTGCTTCCACGGGGTGCCGCGCGGGACGACGGGCCAGGCCTCGATGCCGAGGACCTGCGGCCTGATGGCCTGCCAGACGTCGACGTAGGGGTGCCCGAGGACGACGACGTGGGCGCCGAACCGGCGTCGCACCTCGTCGGCGATGCGGGTCTCCTTCGACCCGGGCACGAGGTGGTCGAGGAGCACGCCGAGCCGTCGCTGCGGCCCGGGTGCGAAGTCGGTGACGCGCGCGAGCAGGTCGTCGGCACCGTGCAGCGGCTCGACGACGACGCCCTCGATGCGCAGGTCGTGCCCCCACACCTTCTCGACGAGCTCGGCGTCGTGCTTGCCCTCGACCCAGATCCGCGACTCGCGCGCCACGACCGCCCGCGCGCCGACGACCGCGATCGAGCCGGACGCCGTGCGCGTCGGTCCGGTGGCAGCGACCGCGACGGGGCGCACCAGCGTCACCGGGTGGCCGTCGACGAGGAACGCGGCGGGTCGGAGCCCGAACGGCCGGCGTACGCCGTGGCGGTCCTCGAGCACGACCGCCCACCCGTCGGCGCCCTTGTCGAGGCCGACGACGGCGCCGCACCAGCCCGACTCGACGCACTCGACGACGAGACCGGACTCGGCCGCGACCTCGGGCACCGTCGTACGCCGCGGAGCGTGCGGATCCCTCGCGAGGACGTCGCGCCCGTACCGATCGCTCACCCGTCCGACCCTAGGCGACCGAGCCCCGACGGCCGGTGCGCCGCGCGCGTCCGGATGAGGTCCGTGCGAGCGCGTCGTAGACTTGGCACTCGCCCGGCGGGAGTGCCAGGCGCTGCGGACGAGGAGGTGGCGGCATGGCCGAGGACCGTCGGCTCGCCGTGCTGCGCGCCATCGTCGAGGACTACGTCGCCACCCACGAACCGGTCGGCTCGCGCTCGCTCGTCGAGCGCCACTCGCTCGGCGTGAGCCCGGCCACGATCCGCAACGACATGGCCGCGCTCGAGGACGAGGGTCTCATCGCCCAGCCGCACACGAGCGCCGGTCGGATCCCGACCGACCAGGGCTATCGCGTGTTCGTCGACCGGCTCTCGCAGGTCAAGCCGCTGACCGCGGCCGAGCGTCGCGCGATCGGCAGCTTCCTCGACGGCGCGGTCGACCTCGACGACGTCATGCTGCGCTCGGTCCGACTGCTCGCCCAGCTCACCCGTCAGGTCGCCCTCATCCAGTACCCCTCGCTCACCCGGTCGACCGTGCGCCACCTCGAGCTGGTCGGGCTCTCGCCGACGCGCCTCCTGCTGGTGGTCATCACCGACACCGGGCGCGTCGAGCAGCGCAGCATCGACACGACCGAGCCCGTGTCCGACGACCTGCTCGGTCGGTTGCGCCAGCGCCTCGGCGAGAGCGTCAACGGCGTACGCCTCGTCGACGTCGCGGCGTCGGTGACCGACGTCGTCGAGGCGTTCCCGGCGACCGAGCGGCCCGCGGTGTCGGCCGTCGTGGCGACGCTGCTCGAGACGGTGGTCGAGCGGCACGAGGAGCGGGTGATGCTCGCGGGCACCGGCAACCTCGCGACGTTCGGCGAGGACTTCACCGGCGCGGTGCGCCCGGTGCTCGAGGCGCTCGAGGAGCAGATGGTGCTGCTGCGCCTGCTCGGCGAGACGCGCACCGGCGACGCGCTGACGGTCCGCATCGGGCACGAGAACCAGGTCGAGGAGTTCACGTCGACGTCGGTCGTCACGGTCGGCTACGCGCGCGGCGACGAGGTCGTCGCGCAGCTCGGCGTCCTCGGTCCGACCCGCATGGACTACCCCGGCACCATGGCGTCCGTGCGTGCTGTCGCGCGGTACGTCGGACGCATCCTGACCGAGCAGCAGTAGGGACGACGTGGCCACCGACTACTACGCAGCCCTCGGCGTCGCGCACGACGCGACACCCGAGGAGATCAAGCGCGCCTACCGCAAGCTGGCGCGCGAGCTGCACCCCGACGTCAACCCGGACCCCGCGACCCAGGACCGCTTCAAGGAGGTCACGGCCGCCTACGAGGTGCTGTCCGACGCCGACAAGCGGCAGATGTACGACCTCGGCGGCGACCCCCGCGGCGGCATGGGCGGCCCGGGCGCCGGCTTCGGCCAGGGCTTCGGGTTCGGCGACATCATGGACGCGTTCTTCGGCACCCAGTCGCGCGGCCCGCGATCGCGCACCGCACGGGGCAAGGACGCGCTCATCCGGGTGCAGGTGACCCTCGCGGAGGCGGCGTTCGGCGTCACGCGCGACATCACGGTCGACACGGCGATCGCGTGCGACGAGTGCAAGGGCGAGGGCACCGCGCCGGGCACCCAGGTCGTCGGCTGCACGATGTGCAACGGCCGCGGCGAGGTGCAGTCCGTGCAGCGCTCGTTCCTCGGTCAGGTCATGACGTCGCGTCCGTGCCCGCAGTGCCAGGGCTACGGCTCGCTCATCCCGCACCCGTGCCCCGAGTGCTCCGGCGACGGCCGGGTGCGCACGCGCCGCACGATCACGGTGAAGATCCCCGCCGGCGTCGACACCGGCACGCGCATCCAGCTCACCGGCGAGGGCGAGGTCGGCCCGGGCGCGGGTCCGGCCGGCGACCTCTATCTCGAGATCGTCGAGCAGCCGCACGAGGTGTTCACCCGTCAGGGCGACGACCTGCACTGCACCCTCACCCTGCCGATGACGGCAGCGGCGCTGGGGACGTCGATCGACCTCACGACGCTCGACGGCAACGAGTCGATCGACGTCCGTGCCGGTACGCAGTCAGGCCACGTGTTCACCTTGCGGCAGAAGGGAACCGCGCACCTGCGCAGCAGCGGGCGCGGCGACCTGCACGTGCACGTCGACGTCGTCACGCCGACCAAGCTCGACGGGCGCCAGGAAGAGCTGCTGCGCGAGCTCGCGACGCTGCGCGGCGAGGAGCGGCCGTCCGCGACGATCCAGGCCGCGTCCAACGGCGGCGGACTCTTCTCGCGCCTCAAGGACGCGTTCAACAACGGGTGACGGCTCTATGACCGCGCCGTTCTTCCTCGTCGAGCCCGCCGCGCTGTCGACCGCAGTCGGATCGGTCGTCACCATCGACGGGCCCGAGGGACGGCACGCCGCCTCGGTACGGCGGCTCGGCATCGGCGAGCGGGTGCAGGTGGGCGACGGCCGCGGGCACGTCGTCGAGGGTGTCGTGTCGGCCGTGCTCGGCAAGGACCGCGTCGACGTCGAGGTGTCGTCGTACGTCGATCACCCCGCCGGATCACCGCGCGTCGTCGTCGTGCAGGCGCTCGCCAAGGGCGACCGCTCCGACCTCGCGGTCGAGCTGCTCACCGAGGTCGGCGCGGACGTCATCGTGCCGTGGTCGGCGTCCCGGTCGGTGGCGGTGTGGAAGGGCGAGAAGGCCGAGCGCGGCGTCGAGAAGTGGCGGGTGACCGCGCGGGAGGCCGCCAAGCAGTCGCGCCGGCCGTGGGTGCCCGAGGTGCGCGGGCTGGCGTCGACGTCGGACGTCGTGGCCCTGCTGCGCGCCGCGGTCGACGCGGGGGAGTGGGCGGCGGTGCTGCACGAGGCGGCGGTCGCGCGCCTCGCCGACCTGACGCTGCCGCGCCGCGGCGACGTCGTGCTGGTCGTCGGGCCCGAGGGCGGCATCGGCGGCGACGAGCTCGAGGCCTTCACCGACGCGGGCGCGCACGCCGTCCGTCTCGGCCCCTCGGTGCTGCGCACCTCGACCGCCGGGGCGGTCGCGGCCGCACTGGTCCTGGAGTCGTCGGGTCGCTGGTCCTGACGCGGATCACCGTCAGCTCGCGACGACGCCGTGTGTTGTCGTAGTCAGGGTGCTGGTCGGCTTGGTCCGACAGCCACGGTCACGAGTACATGCGAGCCCGGGCTCGCTTGACGTCTTCTGGCGACAGACGGTGGCCCTATCGGTGATCCTCCGTCGCGTCCACTAGCGTCAGCGCATGAGCGACTGCCTGTTCTGCCGCATCGTCGCCGGCGAGGTCCCCGCGACTCACGTCTTCGAGACCGACCGCGTCATGGCGTTCCGCGACATCAATCCTCAGGCGCCGGTGCATGTCGTCGTGATCCCGAAGGACGCACCACGCCGACGTCAGCGCGCTGACGGCAGCCGATCCAGTGCTGGCGGGCGAGTTGCTCGCGACCGTGACCCGGGTGGCGCGGGAGGAAGGGCTAGTCAACGGGTTCCGCGTCGTGTTCAACACTGGCGCCGACGGCGGCCAGACCGTGTTCCACGTGCACGCCCATCTGCTTGGCGGTCGCGGTCTCGGCTGGCCCCCGGGCTGAGTGGCTGAGGGGATCAGATCAGATGCACTTATCCACCTTCACGAGGGTGGTCTTGAGACTCGAGGTGGCCGGCGTCGCGCGTTCGCGAAGCGGCCCGCATCGCGACTTGCAGCGTCAAACTTCACATTGTCCCAGTGGCGATGGGGCAAGGATGAAGCAGAAATTCGCCTTCTCGGGTCGCCACGCTGGTCCGTGTTCGGCGCCATGCGCGGCTCAACGCTTGGCGAAGCGCGGCCGAGGATCAGCGTCCGCCGTGACGCCGGCTGACCGCAGCGACGCCTATGAGGAAGGCCAGGATCGTCGTGACGACGATGACTAACGCGGCGCCCCAATTGTGGGTGTCAGCTCGGGTCATGACGTAGTCGTCGGTGGTGATCCTTCCGACCGCCGCCAGTTGTAGCCCGTAGCTGATTGGTACTGCGTCTTCGGGCATCGGTGGGGTAGTCCAGTTGGCTTCTTGCCAGGTGGTCGATGGGCCCGTCTGCGGGGAAGAGGTCCAGTATCTCCAGTGTCCTTTCGCATCGCTGTAGTAGACGAGGAACTTTGTTGCGACGGTTGACTCGTACCAAGCTTGGAGCGTGTACTGCGCTCCCGGCCGAACGGACGGTGCGCAGCCGCCCGTATCTCGCCGGATCATGAGTTTGCGGTCGCCACTGGTGAGGCTCGAAATGGTCAGAGTTTCGGCCCAATTGCCGCTATGGGGATCCTCCGTGCGTGCCCACGTGCCCTCGTTGTTCCCGTACTGCCCCGCCTCCCAGCAGTAGGGAACGCCCTGCTGCTGAATCGTGAGATCCTCCATGCCCCCTGATTCTTGGGTGGGTGAAGCGGCTTCAAGTGACGAGTTCACGAGCACGGCATCCGGACGGGTGTCGAAGGGGCCAATTACGACTGGCATGGCTGGGAGGTTCATGACTTGAGCGACCGTCTTCACCGTCATGCCATTTGGGCGCTGCGAGGCAATCCAGGAGAGAAGTGCGTCGAAATCTGACGGTGAGATACTCATGCTTCCGCAGCCGTCGCACACGTTATGCATCACCAACGGGACCCACCCGCCCCCGTGATTCACGGCATCTGTGAGTCCGGTTTCGATTGACGCGACGGTGGTTACGGAGATGATCGAGTCGGCTGCTCGAAGGTGATAAGGATCCGCAGGGGGAACGGATTCTGCCCAGGCACACGCGTGGCAAGACTCTGCGGGACTTAGGCCACCGGTTGGCGGGCGCTGTTGTAGCCGCACTGCTGCACAACGCTCGTCGTCACGGCGTTCGAGGCGCCGTAGGGGTAGGCGAAGTCAGTGACTTGCAGGCCCAGCTTTGTCAGCGTCAGCCGATCGTCACACACCTCGCGCATCTGTTCGGCAGGACTCTCGCTCGGAAGGTAAGCGTGGTCGACCGTATGGCCACCAATTTCGTTTCCTTGGGAAACGAACGCATGAAGGTCAGCGCTCGTAAGGCGGCCCGGAGTATCAAGGTTGGCGCTGTTCACGTAGAAGGTGCCGACCATTCCGTGAGCCTGAAGTATCCGAGCTGCGGTGGTCTGACTCGCGAACCCGTCGTCGAAGGTTAGTGAAACGACGACCGTCGGCGGGAGGTGGCTTGTCTGAGCCAAGGCAATGTTGGCTTGAACGCACAAGGTCAAGGCGAGTAGCGACCCGGTCCCAAGAACGGCTAACCATTTCGAGCGTCGCAGTGCGGGCGCATTGGAGTAGGTCATCTCGCGTTCACAATGTCGTGACGGCGGCGCCGGTGAGGATTCCCCGCGTGTCGAGGAGACGGATCCCTGAGTCCCCGAGATCGTGGATGCGGTATTCGTCGTGGGCCTGGAGCAGGACGACGACGTCAGACTCAGAGATCGCCTGTGGGAGTTCAGGCTCTCGGCTTGTCACACCCGACCCGTAGTCCCACGTCGAGACGTACGGGTCGTGGTATCGAACATCTGCCCCGGCAGCCTTCAGTTGCCGGGCGATCGGCATGCTCGGCGACTCGCGTTGATCTGCGCAGTTGGCCTTGTATGTAACTCCGAGGAGGAGGACACGAGAGCCGTTCAGCGACTTACGGTCCTGGTTGAGGCACTCCTGAATCCGGCTGACTATGTATGCAGGCATACCCGCGTTGATCTCTTGCGCGAGTTCAACAAACCTGAACTGATAGCCGAGTCGACTGCGTACGTTGTGGCTTAGGTAGTTGGGGTCGATCGGGATGCAGTGACCGCCCACACCCGGCCCAGGGTAGAACGGCTGGAAGCCAAAGGGCTTGGTGGCCGCGCACCGGATGACATCCCACAGGTCGATGTTCAGGTCGTGGCAAAATCGGGCCATCTCGTTTACGAGGGCGATGTTGACGTGGCGGTAGGTATTCTCCAGGAGTTTCGCCATTTCGGCCTCGCGGGTCCCGGACGCAAGAACCACAGACTCCACCAACTGTCCGTAGAATTTCGCGGTCCGCTCCGTGCAAGCGTTGGTGTATCCGCCGACCACCTTTGGCGTGTTCTTGAGTCCGAAGGTTCGGTTTCCCGGATCGATCCTTTCCGGCGAAAACGCGAGATTGAAATCCGCTCCGGCCGTCAAACCACTCGTCTCAAGTAGCGGGCGGATCACCTCTTCGGTGGTCCCCGGGTAGGTAGTTGACTCCAACACCACCAGAGTTCCCGCTGCAAGGTGCGCGGCGATGTCCTGGGTGGCGTTGGTAACGGCGGTCAGGTCCGGTCCCCCACCGTCGGCAAGCGGAGTAGGCACGCAGACAATCACCGTGTCGGCCAGGGCCACCACTGAGGGGTTGGTCGTCGCTTCGAACCCGTGGGCCAACATGGCCGCGACCTCATCGTCGCTGAGATCGTCGACGTGTGAGACGCCGGCATTCAACGCATCGACGACACGTGAGCTGATGTCCACGCCGCGAACGACAAGACCCACCTGAGTCGCGCGATGCACCAGAGCGAGACCAACGTAGCCGAGTCCGAAGACAACCAAGTCGAGGCGCTTCTGTTCGGGTTTCGAATCGTCATGAGTCACGTCAAGTCCCCCATCTCTGGCTGGGGCCGCGTTGAGGCAAAGGCCGACGCGACGGCCTGAGTAGATGGCAGTTCTCGGGTTTGCCACCGGTTGTCGAAGAGCTTGAAAAGCGCGATGTAGCGGGTCGGAACCAACAGGATCATGTTGAGCCACACGGCACCGGGGGTACCAATGAGCCAAGAGACGACCTTGGCTCTCGTCGTCATGTTCGGGCGCCCCACGAGGTACAGGGCGGACACGGCATAGCGAACTATCACGTAGGCGCCGAAGTACACGGCTAGAGCCATCCAGTGCCCGGCATATCGGCCGCCGAGTGTAGATAGTGTCTCGACAAGGATGTAGACGATGATCATCGGCGTGATGATCAACTGGGTGAGACCGAACAAAGGGCTCAGCATCTGCTTGGGACCGAGGTACTTGAAGACATAGGGGAGCATCCACCACCAGGATCGAGCCCATCGGAGACGCTGCCGGTAAGTCCCGTGAAGAGTAGCGGGCATATCCGTTTCGACCATGGCCTCAGCAACGCCAACGACTTGGCCCTTCCGCAGGGCGCGTAGCGCCGCCAGCCACCGGTCGTCGCCCGTTCCACACTCAACCGCGTACGCATCAAGGTTGTCGTACAAGAGATCGCTGCGATAGAGCGCCAAAGCGCCAGACGTGGTTTCAAGGGAGCCCAGCATGGACCGAGATGCGCGCATCATTACGCACGATGTCCCGATATCAACGTCCGCGGCTCTGCTGACCCAAGACTGCGAATGATTCCTGATGTAGATCATGCCGGTGGCCGCTTGAACTCGCGGGTCAGACATGGCGCGGAGAAGCTGCTCGCAGGCATCGGGGTACGGTTCGGAGTCCGAATCCACGGTCATGATGAACTGGTATATGGATCGGTCGATGGTTCGCAGGACTGCAACTTGAGCGCCACGCTTGCCAGTGTTCGACTGAGCCATCCACTTGAGACGCGGGTCTAACGCTGGGCTCGACCGGTGTCTTGGATCCGTCGTCCATGACGACGATGTCGATCTCGACGGTCTGGTTCAACAGAGCCAAGACGGTGGCGTGGAGACCCTGGGCGTCTTCGTTGTAGGCGGGGACGATGCACAGAACGCGGCCTTCGGCGATCGGGTGCCTCTGGAAGTTGCGTCCCACCATGAACGAGATGAGGCAAGCAACGATCACGACCGCACCAACGACCCAGTAGGTGATCATCACCTTGTCCGTGGCCTGCTGCAGGACGAGGACCGTTACGGCCGACAACGAAACCGTGACCGCCAGGACGATGAGCGCATGTCGCCCAGCGAAAGGATCCGGCGGACGAATGTTCCGAGTGCGCGGGGTCCTGTAATTCACTACTTCTCAAAATGCGCGTAGAGGCGGAAACCCGCCACGACGGCCCCAAGAACCACCACCGAGCCCAGGATCATCCAGCCGAGCAGGCTGGTGCCAAGCAGTTCCGTAGACGCCAGTCCAACTGCAGTGGCGCTCAGCGCGGTGATGCCGCCCCCGTAATTCATCGTTGTTTCCCTAACGTCGCTGTCAAGTTTTCCCCATCCCCGTCGGCCACTCTAGGGCACCGCGAGTGAGCCCCTCTACGCCGTTGGGGTCATCGACCGTCACGCTCAGTCGACGCTAGATGTCGCAGCGTTCGCTCGCACGACTATCGGGCAATCAGCGCTGCAACGTCCGCAGAGAGAGACAGACAGTCCTCGGTCGGTCACCGGTTTGACCCCGTGCGTAGTCCCTCTGCCGGCTGTGTCGTTCGTCACGGCAAACGAGACGCAGCACCCCGACTACCGGTCATCGCATTGCGAGTGCTCAAGACCCAGTCGTGGCGGCTCGATGCCACACATGTGCGATGGTTCAGACGTCGGCGTAGGGAGCCTGGTGGTGCAGAGTGAAGTTCCAGGTATGGGCGATACGAGTCTTGGTGGTGTTGCTTCCGACGATCATGCTGTCGGTTGGGGTGTCAACTCGTAGCCTGCAACCGGCCTCCGCGAGTTCACCCACGTTGGCGTCTCACGTGATCTTCGGCTCGACCGTCGCAGACCTGCCGAAGGGCAGGACGGGGCTGCCCGCACTTGAAGCTCAACTCGGCCGTCGAATCGCGGTGGTGTCTTCATTCGTCGACTGGACGTACGTCTTCGGCGGGGCAAACGAGCGCTGGATGGCGTCCGGCGGAGATAGGCGAGTGCTCCTGTCCTGGGAGCCCTCAGGAATCCGCTTCGCCGATGTGACCAGTGGGCGTACCGACGCGTACCTCACACGTGTGGCCGAATCCATGAAGGCGTTTCCGTACGACGTATATGTCCGGCCGTGGCCCGAAATGAACGCCTGCTGGTCCTCTTGGCAGCCCACCAACAGGGGCAACAAGCCAGATGGCGGGACGCCAAAGCAATTTGTCGCCGCCTGGCGCTACACGGTTACATTCATGCGGGCGCGAGGCGTAACCCACCTCAAGTTCGTCTTCGATCCTGACTCCTCCAACTGGCCTTGCAACACTCCGGTTCCATCCATATGGCCAGGCTCGCGTTACGTCGATGTCCTGGGCATAGACGGATACAACTGGGGCAACAGCGCAGCCGACTCCCGTGACACGGGCGACCGTTGGCGCACATTCACGGACATCTTTGAACCGATGTATGTCACCCTGACCCACTTGGACGCCACGGCCCCGGTTTGGGTGACCGAGGTTGGGTGCAAGGAACCACTCGAAGAGGACAACGGGTCGTTCCCGTTGGCGTCCGCACCTGTGGATCCTCATCACACCAAGGCTGCCTGGATCGCCGAAATGATGTCGTCCACCGCCTTCCCTCGCATGACAGCCATTGCCTGGTTCGACCAAAGGAAAGAGCGCGACTGGCGGCTGAACTCTTCTCCTACGTCCCTTGCGGCAATCAAACAGGCGCTGACAGCGAATTGATGGCCCCCGCTTGTCCGACCGGGCGGAGTCACAGACCGTGCACACGGGATCTCAGCGAGCGGTGACCCAGTAGTTGGGCCTCAGGAGGCCCAACGCCTGCGTCCCAGCGGAAGCCCTACGGTCTCGCGCCGGGCCTCCACATCCGATCCCTCGACGCTGCCGCCACCTGATAACCGGACTGCGAATCCCGATGACCGGCGTCCCTCTGCCGCCGTACCATGGGGGCTCCGGCCATGGCCGGCACCCGCACGGCCACCGGGCCGGGCACGACGACGAAGGGCAGACACGGCCCGTGAAGGGCCGACCCATGACAGCACCGACGCATCCCCGCGCGACGATCACCGTCCCCGCGTCCCTCGACATGGTCACCCTGCTGGGTCCGGCGGACGAGCTCCTGCGAGTCGTCGAGAGCGCGTTCCCCGACGTCGACGTCCACGTGCGCGGCAACGAGATCACGCTCGTCGGGCCGCGCGACGAGCTCGACGTCGTCGACCGGGTGCTCGGCGAGATGATGGCCGTGGTGCGCACCGGTCAGGGTCTGACCCCCGAGTCGGTCGAGCACTCGATCGGGATGCTCCGCGACAACGACGGCGTGCGCCCGGCCGAGGTGCTCACCGCCAACATCCTGAGCAACCGCGGCCGCACGATCCGCCCGAAGACGCTCAACCAGAAGCGCTACGTCGACGCCATCGACCACCACACGATCGTGTTCGGCATCGGACCCGCCGGCACCGGCAAGACGTACCTCGCGGTCGCGAAGGCCGTGCAGGCGCTGCAGGCCAAGAAGGTCAGCCGCATCATCCTCACCCGCCCTGCGGTCGAGGCGGGGGAGCGGCTCGGGTTCCTGCCCGGAACGCTGAGCGAGAAGATCGACCCCTACCTGCGCCCGCTCTACGACGCGCTGCACGACATGATCGACCCCGACTCGATCCCGCGGCTCATGACGAGCGGCGTCATCGAGGTCGCGCCGCTGGCCTACATGCGCGGCCGCACCCTCAACGACGCGTTCATCATCCTCGACGAGGCGCAGAACACCTCGCCCGAGCAGATGAAGATGTTCCTCACCCGTCTGGGGTTCGGCTCGACGATGGTGGTCACCGGCGACACCACGCAGGTCGACCTGCCCGCGGGCACGGCGTCGGGTCTCAAGGTCGTCGAGGGCATCCTCGCCGAGCTCGACGACGTCGAGTTCTGCCGCCTCACCAGCCAGGACGTCGTCCGCCACAAGCTGGTCGGCCAGATCGTCGACGCCTACGCCAAGTTCGACGCCGAGACCGCCTCGGCCTCGCAGCTGCCCGGTCGCGGCCAACGCCGCACCCGCCGGTGAGGCGGCCGTCATGACCATCGAGGTCGTCAACGAGAGCGACGTCGACGTCGACGTCGAGACCCTCGGCCGCCAGGCCCGGTTCGTGATCGAGCGGCTGCGCATCCATCCGCAGGCCGAGCTGTCCGTCGTGCTCGTGGGCGAGGAGGCGATGACCGACCTGCACGTGCGCTGGATGAACGAGCCGGGGCCCACCGACGTCCTGTCGTTCCCCATGGACGAGCTGCGCCGCCCCGGCGAGGACGAGGAGCCTGAGCCGGGCATGCTCGGTGACGTCGTCATCTGCCCGCAGGTGGCCCAGCGCCAGGCGCAGGCGGCGGGTCACGCACGCGACGACGAGATGGCGCTGCTGCTGACCCACGGCATCCTGCACCTCATCGGCTACGACCACGCCGAGCCCGAGGAGCACGCCGAGATGTTCGGGCTGCAGGCCCGGCTGCTCGCCGAGTGGGTCGCCGTCCGATGAGCAACGACATCACCGCCCTCCTCGTCGCGGCCCTGCTGGTCGTGCTCTCCGCCTGGCTCGTCGCGGCCGAGACGGCGATCTCCCGCGTCTCGCGCTCGCGTATCGACGACCTCGTGCGCGAGGGCAGCGCCGGGGCCCGGCGGCTGCGGGTCCTGCTCGACGACCGGCCGCGCTACGTCAACGTGCTGCTCTTCACCCAGATGCTGCTGTCGATCTGCGCCACGGTTCTCGTCACGCGCGCGTTCCTCGTGCTCATCCCGGGCCCGGTCTGGTGGCAGCTGCTCGCCTCGGCCCTGGTGATGGTGGTGGTCGGCTACATCGCGCTCGGCGTCGCACCTCGGACCCTCGGCGCCCAGCACGCCGACTCCATCGCGATGGCGAGCTCGCGGCTCGCACGCGGCCTCGCCGCGGTCCTCGGTCCGATCACCCGGCTGCTCATCCTCATCGGCAACGCGATCACGCCGGGCAAGGGCTATCGCGAGGGGCCGTTCGCGACCCAGGCCGAGCTGCGCGAGCTCGTCGACCTCGCCGAGGCGAGCGACGTGATCGAGGACGACGAGCGCCAGATGATCCACTCGGTGTTCGAGCTCGGCGACACCATCGTCCGCGAGCTCATGGTGCCGCGCACCGACATGGTGTTCGTCGAGTCGACCAAGACGCTGCGCCAGGCGATGTCGCTCGCGCTGCGCAGCGGGTTCTCGCGCATCCCGGTGATCGGCGAGAACATCGACGACGTCATCGGCGTCGTCTACCTCAAGGACATGGCACGTCGCACGTTCGAGCACCACGAGGCCGAGACGAGCGAGAAGGTCGTCAGCCTGATGCGGCCGGTGTCCATGGTCCCCGACAGCAAGCGCGCCGACGACCTGCTGCGCGACATGCAGGCCGCGCGCGTCCACCTCGCCGTCGTCGTCGACGAGTACGGCGGCACGGCAGGCATCGTCACGATCGAGGACGTCGTCGAGGAGATCGTCGGCGAGATCACCGACGAGTACGACACCGAGGTCCCGGAGGTCGAGCAGCTCGGCCACGGCGCCTACCGCGTGCAGGCACGCATGCACGTCGAGGACTTCGCCGACCTCCTCGGCATCGAGGTCGACGCCGAGGAGGAGGGCGTCGACACGATCGGCGGACTGCTCGCGCGCCGGCTCGGACGAGTGCCCATCCCCGGCGCCCGCATCACGGTGCAGGGCTGGGACCTCACGGCCGAGTCCGCGGCGGGACGGCGCAACCGCATCGGCACCGTGCTCGCCGAGCCGGTGAAGGCTCCGGCCGACGACGACGAGAAGAAGGCCGAGGAGGCCACCGCGTGAACGACGTCGAGCTCTCGGCCGAGGACGCCAAGCTGGTCACCCTCGCTCGTGGCGCCCGGGGCCGCGTGAGCGCCGACGAGGGTGCCGCCGTGCGTGACGAGACGGGTCGGACCTACTCCGGTGCCAGCGTCGCGCTCGGCGCGCTGTCGCTCTCGGCCCTGCAGCTCGCGGTCGCGCAGGCCGCGGCGTCCGGCGCTCGCGGCCTCGAGGCCGCCGTCGTCGTGAGGTCGCGGCCCGGAGCCCGCGACGTCCGATCTCGACGCCGTGCGAGCGCTCGGCGGGGCGGGCGTCGTCGTCCACGTCGTCGGTCCCGACGGGACGCTGCTCGCGACCGTGACGAGCTGACCGGCGTGCCGGCGACCCTGCTGGGTGCCCGGATCGACGACGACGCTCTGCGACCGCGCGGGCTCCCACGTCCGTTCTCCGGGGCCGCGCCGGGGGAGGATGTCCCTCGTGACCGACCATCGCTCCGGCTTCGCCTGCTTCGTCGGTCGCCCCAACGCCGGCAAGTCGACGCTGACCAACGCGCTGGTCGGCGAGAAGGTCGCCATCACGTCGTCGAAGCCGCAGACCACCCGCCACACCGTGCGCGGGATCGTGCACCGTCCCGACGCGCAGCTCGTGCTCGTCGACACTCCCGGCCTGCACAAGCCGCGGACGCTGCTCGGCGAGCGGCTCAACGCGCTCGTGCGCGAGACGTGGGCGGAGGTCGACGTCATCGGGTTCTGCCTGCCGGCCGACCAGCCCGTCGGCACCGGCGACCGGTTCATCGCGACCGAGCTCGCGCAGGCCCGGCGTACCCCGACCGTCGCGATCGTCACCAAGACCGATCTCGTGCCGCACGACGTCGTCGGCCAGCGGCTGCTCGAGGTCGCCCGGCTCGGCGACGAGGTCGGCCTCGCCTGGGCCGAGGTCGTGCCGGTCTCCGCGGTGTCCGGCGACCAGGTGCGGCTGCTCGAGGACCTCCTCGTCGGGCTGATGCCGCAGGGTCCGGCGCTCTACCCGGACGGCGAGCTCACCGACGAGCCCGAGCTGGTGATGGTCGCCGAGCTCATCCGCGAGGCTGCGCTCGAGGGTGTGCGCGACGAGCTGCCGCACTCGATCGCCGTCGTCGTCGACGACGTGATCCCGCGCGAGGGACGTCCGGCCGACGACCCGATCCTCGACGTCCACGCCTCGCTCTACGTCGAGCGCGACAGCCAGAAGGGCATCGTCATCGGCCACAAGGGCGGGCGGCTGCGCGAGGTGGGCACGACGTCGCGGCGCCAGATCGAGGCGCTGCTGGGCACCCGCGTGCACCTCGACCTGCGCGTGAAGGTCGCGCAGGACTGGCAGCAGGACCCCAAGCAGCTGCGCAAGCTCGGCTTCTGACCGGCGACCGCCTCATCGGTAGCAGGAACGCGCTCTCCACGACGCGATTCCACCACCGATGACGGGGTCAGGTCGTCGGGTCGTCGTCGAGATCGTCGGGCTGCAGCTGCGAGAGCGGCGTGCCGGCGGGGACGACCACCTCGGCCGCCCCGCTCAACGGGTCGTCGGGACTCGAGGGCTTCTCGCCCTTGGTGCGCGCCTGCAGCTCGGGGGTCAGCTCGTAGCGCTCGCCGTAGGTCTCGACGATGGCGATCACCGCTGCTGCCAGGGGAATGCCGATGATCGCGCCGATGGGGCCGAACAGCGCTACGCCGATGAAGACCGAAGCGAGCGCGATCGCCGGATGGACGTCCATGGTCGCCCGGCTGACGCGCGGGGTGAAGATGTAGCTCTCGATCTGCTGGTAGACCGTGGCGAAGATCGCGATCCAGACGACGTCCCACGGGTCGTTGAACGCTGCGAAGAGCGCCGGGATCGCGACACCGATGTACGTACCGATCGTCGGGATGAACTGGCTCACGACACCGGCGAACAGACCCATCGGCAGCCAGTAGGGGATGTCGATGAGGAAGAAGAACGTGCAGTGGAAGAACGCCGACAGGGCGGCGAGCACGACCTTCGAGACGACGAAGCCGCCGGTCTTGGTGGTGGCGATGTCCCAGACGGTGAGGAACACCTTCTGGTGGCGCTGCGGCAACCACGAGCCCACGAGCCTGCGGATGCGCGGCGCGTCGGCGGAGAAGTAGAACGCGAAGACGAGCATCGTCACGCCGTCGAAGAGGGTGCCGAACACCAGGCCCAGGACGCCGAGGACGCCGCCGGCCAGGTCGCTCGCGACGGTGGCGATGGTGCCGGCGTTGATCTTGAACGTCTCGAGGATGTGGGAGGGGTCGAGGGTCGTGCCGAAACGCGTGTTGATCCAGTTGACGACGTTGACGATGAGGTCGGGGATGGACTTCACGAGCTCGGAGAGCTGCGTCGCGAACAGGCTGCCGAAGACGACGAGGAAGAGGACCGACGCGGCGATGATGCCGAGCAGCACCATCCCGGAGCCGAGCCCGCGGCGCCAGCCGTGGTTGGACAGCCAGGCGACGACGGGCTCCATCGCGATCGAGAGCAGCCAGGCCAGCAGCATGAGGAACCAGAAGCTGCTCGTCGAGTCCCAGATCCAGGCGGCGACGCGGTAGCCGAAGAAGATGAGGAAGACCCAGACGACGGCCCAGCGGAACGAGCGCGGCTCGAAGACCAGGGTCATCGGCCGGGTCGCGCTGCCCAGCGGAACGGACAAGGTGGACGTCCGCGTCTCTGCCGCCTCGACCGGGGTCGGCAGGTCGCTGCTGCTGTCGGTCTCCACGGGCGCGACGCTACCTGCACTCGAGGGTTCCCGCGTGGCCCGTGCGCCGGTGTCGCCGTCCCGGGTGAGAATGGCCTGGTGAGCCTCTACCGCGACGAGGGCGTCGTCCTGCGCGCCCAGAAGCTGGGCGAGGCGGACCGGATCGTCACGTTGCTGACCCGCGAGCACGGTCGGGTGCGCGCGGTCGCCAAGGGCGTGCGGCGTACGACCTCGCGCATCGGCGCCCGCCTCGAGCCGTTCGGGCACGTCGACGTGCAGTTCTACACGGGCCGCACCCTCGACGGGGTGACGCAGGTGGAGACGATCGCGTCCTACGGCGCCAACCTCGTGCACGACTACGCCCGCTACACCACCGGGCAGGCCATGCTCGAGACGGCCGAGCGCATGACGCCGGAGGAGGGCGAGCCTGCGGTGCAGCAGTACCTCCTGCTGGTCGGCGGGCTGCGCGCGCTCGTGAACGCCGAGCACGACTCGAGCCTGGTCCTCGACTCCTACCTCGTCCGGTCCCTCGCCGTGGCCGGCGTCGCGCCGTCCTTCGACGCCTGCGCCCGCTGCGGCAGTCCCGGCCCGCACGCGTCGTTCAGCATCTCCTCGGGCGGCTCGCTCTGCGCGGCCGACCGGCTGCCGGGCTCGGCCACCCCGGCACGCGACACCCTCGAGCTGCTCGGCGCGCTGCTCACGGGCAACTGGACGGTGGCCGACGCGAGCGAGCCGCGTGCCCGGCGCGAGGCGTCCGGCCTGGTGGCCGCGTACCTGTCCTGGCAGCTCGAGCGCGGGCTGCGCAGCCTGCCCCTCGTCGAGCGCTGATCGCTGTGGGGCGGTCCGCCCCTTCGCGTGCCGCTGGTGACACCATGGCCGCGTGGTCGGACGTCGGAGCAGCGGGTCGCGCGCAGCCGCGTCGTCGCCCGCCGCACGACGCACCGCACCCCTCGTGCCGCCGACACCGCACCCCAGCGGTGCGCGTCGCACCGTCCATCGCCCCCGAGCTCGTGCCGCGCCACGTCGCGCTGGTCATGGACGGCAACGGGCGCTGGGCCGCCGAGCGCGGCCTGCCCCGCACCGCCGGACACGAGAAGGGCGAGGCGAGCCTGCTCGACTGCGTGCACGGCGCGATCGAGCTCGGTGTGGGCGCGATCTCGGCGTACGCCTTCTCGACCGAGAACTGGAAGCGGTCGCCGGACGAGGTGCGCTTCCTCATGGGGTTCAACCGCGACGTGATCCGACGCCGGCGCGACGAGATGAACGATCTCGGCGTGCGGGTGCGGTGGGCGGGACGTCGTCCCAAGCTCTGGAAGTCCGTGATCGACGAGCTCGAGGCGGCCGAGCGGCTGACCGCCGGCAACTCCACGCTCACCCTCACGATGTGCGTCAACTACGGCGGACGTGCCGAGATCGCCGACGCCGCGCAGGCCATCGCGCGCGAGGTCGCTGCCGGACGTCTCGACCCCCGCAAGGTCGACGAGCGCACCGTCGCGCGCCATCTCGACGAGCCGGACATGGCCGACGTCGACCTGTTCGTGCGCTCGTCGGGCGAGCAGCGCACGAGCAACTTCCTCATCTGGCAGTCGGCCTACGCCGAGCTGGTCTTCGTGCCCACGCTCTGGCCCGACTTCGACCGTCGTCACCTGTGGTGGGCCTGCGAGCAGTTCGCGTCCCGCGACCGTCGCTACGGCGGCGCCCTGCCCAACGAGCTGCCGCCGTCGTGACCGGCACGTCGACGTCGCCGTCACCATCGCCGGGCGAGACCCGCTGGCGCCCCGGCGGCGTCGAGCTGCTCGTGGTGATCCTGCTGCTCCTCCTCCTCGGGCAGCGGTGGCTCACCGGACTCCTCTCCTCGCCCGCGTGGCAGGCGGGCGCGACCGTCTTCGTCGCGATCGTCGTCCAGGCGCTGCCGTTCCTCGTGCTCGGCGTCGTGCTGTCCGGCCTCATCTCGGCGTACGTGCCGCCCTCGTTCTTCGCGCGCGCCCTGCCGTCGCGCCCGGTGCTCGCGGTACCTGTGGCGGGGCTCGCGGGCGTCGCGATCCCCGGGTGCGAGTGCGCGTCCGTGCCGGTCGCCGGCGGGCTCATCGCGCGGGGAGTGACTCCGGCGGCCGCGCTGGCCTTCCTGCTGTCGAGTCCCGCGATCAACCCGGTCGTGATCGTCTCGACCTACGTCGCGTTCCCCAACAACCACGTCATGGCGCTGGCCAGGTTCGTGGCCTCGCTCGTCACGGCCGTGATCATGGGCTGGCTCTGGCTGCGCTTCGGTCGGGGCGAGTGGTTGCGCATGCCGCGACGCGACCACCTCGTGGGTGACTCGAAGTTCGAGACGTTCCGACGCACCGCGACGCACGACTTCCTGCACGCGGGCGGCTTCCTCGTGATCGGCGGCCTCACGTCGGCCTTCCTCAACGTCGTCGTGCCGCAGGCGTGGCTGCAGGCGGTGGCCGACCGGCCCGTGATCTCGGTGCTCGCCCTCGCCGGCCTCGCGGTGCTGCTGTCGATCTGCTCGGAGGCCGACGCGTTCGTCGCTGCGTCCCTCGGGCAGTTCTCGCTCACGGCGCGACTGGCCTTCCTCGTCGTGGGCCCGATGGTCGACATCAAGCTCGTCGCGCTGCAGACCGGGACGTTCGGACGCGCCTTCTCGTCGCGGTTCGCGCCGACGACGTTCGTCGTGGCCGTCGTGGTCGCCTCGCTCGTCGGGTGGTGGCTGCTGTGAACCGCGACGTCGGTGCGGTGATCCTCGTGCTCGTCGGTGCCTCGGTGCTGCGCATCTCGGGTGACGGCACCTACCTGCGCTACGTCAAGGAGTCGCTGCGCCCGTGGCTCATGGCCTCGGGCGTCCTGCTCATCGTGCTCGGCCTGCTCGCGCTCGTCGACGTGTGGCGCTCGGTGCGTGCCGAGGCGCGGGCGCGAGTCGCTGAGCGGCGAGGTGCCGGTCGGCGAGCACGGCGACGACTCGCCCGGTCACGGCGGGCACGCCGCGCCGCGCGCCGCATGGCTGCTCGTGCTGCCGGTGGCCGCGCTCCTCGTCGTACCGCCGCCGGCGCTCGGCGCCTTCACCGCGGAACGCCAGACGGCCACGACGGTGGCGCCCGCGTACGACGCCGTCGTGCCTCCCCTGCCACCCGGTGATCCGGTCACCGTCACCCTGGGCGACTTCGCCTCGCGAGCGGTGTGGGACGACGGGCGCACGCTCGCCGGCCGCACGGTGCAGATGACCGGGTTCGCGTCGGCCGCGCCCGGCGGCGGCTGGTACCTCACCCGGCTCGCGCTCACCTGCTGCGCCGCCGACGCGACCGTCACCAAGATCACGCCGGTCGACGCGCCGAGCCGTCCGCCGGCCAACACCTGGCTGCTCGTCGTCGGTCAGTGGGTGCCGGGCGGCGGGACGCAGAGCGAGACGGCGATCCCGCACCTGCGGATCGTGTCGATGGACGTCGTGCCGGAGCCCGCGAACCCGTACGAGTAGACGGATCTCAGCCGCGGCAGGTCGCGCAGCGACCGAAGATCTCGAGCGTGTGGCTGACGTCGTCGTAGCCGTGCTGGCCGGCCACGCGCTCGGCCCACCGCTCGACGGCGGGGCCGTCGACCTCCACGGTCGCGCCGCACGACCGGCAGACGAGGTGGTGGTGGTGGGTCTCGCCGTGGCAGCGGCGGTAGACCGACTCGCCGTCGTCGCTCGTGAGGACGTCGACCTCGCCGGCGTCGGCGAGCGCGGTGAGCGTGCGGTAGACCGTGGTGAGGCCGACGTGCTCGCCGCGGCCCACGAGCTCGGCGTGGATCTGCTGCGCGCTGCGGAAGGCGTCGAGGTCGTCGAGCACGGCGGCGACCGCGGTGCGCTGACGCGTCGTACGGAGTCCGGGGACGGCGGGCGGGGTGCGGTCGGACATGTCAGACCTCCACGACGGCGTGGGGGAGCGGGGCGGCGTGCCGTCGCGATCGAGCCCGACGCACCGGGACCGCGATGAGGGCGCACACGCCGAAGAGCCCGAGTGCGAGGAACACGATCGAGGGGCCTGGAGGCACGTCGAGGTAGAACGACACGACGAGGCCGACGATCGCGGAGAGCAGGCCGATGACGACGCCGAGAGCGGCTGTCGTGCGGAAGCCGCGGGTGAGCTGCTGCGCGGCGGCGATCGGGACGATCATGATCGCGCTGACGAGCAGCAGCCCGACCGTGCGCATCCCGATGACGACGGTCATCGCGGCGAGGACCGTGAGCAGCGTGCTCATCGCCGTCGTCCGGATGCCCTGGGTGTGGGCGACGTCGGGGTCGAGCGCCATGACGAAGATCTCCCGGCCGAAGAGACCGAGCACGACCATGACCACCACGGCGACGAGGGCCAGCCACACCAGGTCGGTGGCGCCGACCGTCGAGAGCGAGCCGAAGAGGTACTGGTTGAGGGCGGCCGAGGACTTCCCGCCCGCGAGCGAGGTGAAGAACACGCCGCCCGCGATGCCGCCGTAGAAGATGAGGGCGAGCGCGAGGTCGCCGGCCGTGCGCGACCGGGCGCGGATCAGCTCGATGACGACAGCGCCGATGGCGGCGGCCACGAGCGCGGTCGGCACGGGCGAGGTTCCGGCGAGGAACGCGATGCCCACGCCGCACAGGGCGACGTGGCCCATGCCGTCGCCGAGGAGCGCGAGGCGGCGCTGCACGAGGAACACGCCGATGAGCGGGGCGACCAGGCCGATGAGCGCGGCGGCGACGAGCGCACGCTGCATGAAGTCGTAGGAGAGCAACGACATCACGCCTCCATCAACGGCGCGGGGTCGACGGGGGCGTTGTCGTCGCTGTGGTGCCACGCGTGGTGGTGCGCGAGGTCCTCGCGGCGGGGCGGACCGTCGTACTGCACGGATCCGTGCTCGCCACGACCGAGCACCAGCGCGCGGGTGGCGAGCTCGGCGATGGGTCCGAGCTCGTGCGTCACGAGGAGCACCGTGCTCCCGGCGCTACGCAGCAGGCCGAGGGTGTCGGCGAGCCGCGACTGGCTGTCGGTGTCGATGCCGGCGGTGGGCTCGTCGAGCACGAACGTGTCGGCGCCGGTGGCGAGGGCGCGGGCGATGAGCACCCGGCGTTGCTGCCCGCCGGACAGGGTGTCGAGCCGGTCGTCGCGACGGTCCCAGAGGTCGACCACCTCGAGGGCACGGCGTACGGCGTCACCGTCGCTGCGCCGGGTGATCCGCCAGCGCGACCGCGGTCCCCACAGCGCGGACGTGACGACCTCGCGGACCGACATCGGGACGGCGCCGGCCGACAGCAGCCGTTGCGGGACGTAGCCGATGCGGCGCCAGTCACGGAAGTCGGCCACCGGGGTCCCGTGGATCAGCACCCCACCGTGCGAGAGCGGGACGAGTCCGAGCATCGCGCGCATGAGCGTGGTCTTGCCCGCGCCGTTCTCGCCGAGGATGGCGACGAACTCGCCGGCGTCGATGCGCAGGCTCACCTCGTCGACGACGCACTCGCCGTCGAACGTCACGCACGCGCGCGACGTCGCGAACACCGGCACCGTCGGGCTCATGTGCAGCCCTGTCCCGTGCGCAGCGTCGCGAGGTCGGAGCGCATCACGTCGACGTAGTCCTGGCCGCTCCGGGGGGCGCTCTCGAGCGGGTCGAGGACGGCGGTCGCGGCACCGGTCGTCGTCGCGATCGTCTGCGCGACCTTGGGATCGACGAGCGTCTCGTAGTAGACGGTCGTGACCTTGTGGGCGCGGACGAAGTCGGTGACCTCGGCGATCTTCGACGGGCTCGGCTCGGCGTCCGGCGACAGGCCCGAGATCCCGACCTGGGTGAACCCGTAGCGCTGGGCCAGGTAGCCGAACGCGTCGTGCGACACGACGAGGTCGCGACTGCGGCAGGTCTGGGTGCCCGCCGACCATGCCGTGTCGAGCACGACGAGGCGGCCCACGGCGGCCTCGGCGTTGGCGGTGTAGGCCTTGGCGTCGGCAGGGTCGAGCGCGATGAGACGATCGCGCACAGCGTTGACGATGGCGACCATGTTGACCGGGTCGAGCCACAGGTGCGGATCGCGTGCGCCTCCCCCCGCCGCCGCGGTGCCGCTGGGGTAGTCCTTCGAGGCGATCGCCCCGACCTCGAGCGCGGTGCCGCTGGCCTGGGCGACGGCGTCGTCGACCGAGGGCTGGAAGCCGGCGATGTAGACGACGAGCTGCGCGTCGGCGACGGTCGCGACCTGCTGCGGGCTGAGCTCGAGGTCGTGCGGCTCGCCGCCGTTGGCAGTGAGCGAGGTGACGTCGACGTGGTCGCCGCCGACGACCGTCGATGCCCAGGCGAGCGGGTAGAACGCGGCCACGACCCGCACCCGGGAGTCGCCGGAGCGTGGCGGACGACGACGAGCCCCGACCGCAGCCGGTCAGCAGGAGCGCACTGGCGGCGACCACGGACGCGGCGACCAGGGCGGGACGGGTGAGCACCTGCGCAGTCTAGCCCGGTTCTGACAATGATTGTCAAAACCATTGCCGGTCACGGTGCCGGGGCTACCACTTGCCGAGCAGCTTGAAGACGGCGGCACCCGCCAGGAGCGTCACCGCCGAGATCCGCATGATGCGGCCCGCCGGCGTGGTGGCCGGCCACGAGAGCAGCGTGAGCCAGGCCAGGAACGCGGTCGGCACGAGCAGCAGCAGACCCGCCCAGCGCGCGGTGACGACCAGGCCGGCGACGAGGAAGACGGAGAGCAGGGTCGGCACGAGCCAGGCCGGCAGGCTCGACATGAGCGTGAGCGGGCCGACGCTCCAGCGCTCCAGCCGGGCGCGCCAGCCCGTCGACGTGGCGGGCGCGCGCTTCGTGGCGGGCGCGGCCGGGTTGCCGTGACCGGCCTTGGCCTGGCGCCGCTGCGGACGGCGGGCCGGGTGACGCTTGCTCTGGGGCACGTCCTGCTCCTCGACTCGGGGTGCGGTGCCCATGGTCGCACCGGACGGCGGGGACCGGTGGCTCGGGCCGCCTCCTCGTCGCTTCCGTCTCGCCCTACGGTGGAGGCGTGCTCGTCGTGACGCGTCATCGGCTCCCGCTCGCGGGCTACGCCGACGTGCCCGCAGCGCTCGCCGCGGCGCGCGAGCTGCTGGCGGTGCTCGCCGACCAGGACGGCTACGTGCGCGGGTGGCTGGCCCGGGCCGTCGACGACCCCGAGCTCCTCGTGCTGGCCCACGAGTGGGCCGACGTGGGCTCCTACCGCCGCGCGCTCTCGTCGTACGACGTGAAGCTGCGCTGGCCGTTCCTGCAGACGGCGGTCGACGAGGCCTCGGCGTTCGAGGTGCTCACGCTGCGCACGCCCGACTCCGTCGTCGATGCGGCGAGTGCGCTCGGCGCCGACGCGACCACGGTCGGGCTGGGCGAGGCCGCGGCGCCGCACGTGTCACGCGGGGACTTCGGGTGACCAGGTTCGTCGACCTCGCCGACGGCGGCCGCCAGCTCGCACCGCTCGTGGCGCCGCTGCTGACCGACTCGACGGTCGTGGTGTGCATCGGGGTCGGCGGTGTCGTGACCGGTGCCGCTGTTGCCGCAGAGCTCGGTATCGAGGTCGCACCGCTCGTCACGACGCGCACCGACGACGGCGTCGCTGTCGACGTGACGGTCGACGTCGACGGTCGCGACGTCGTGGTGGTCGACGACGGTGTCGAGACCGGTACGGCGGCGCGCGCCGTCGCGACGGCGCTGCGCGAGGCCGGCGCGGTCCGCGTGGTGCTCGCCGTCCCCGTCTGCCCGCGCGAGGTCGAGGCCGGGCTCGCCAGCCGCTTCGACGCCGTGGTGGCGGTCACACGACCGCTGGCGCGCAGATCACTGCGCTGGCACTACGACACGTTCGCGTAGCCTGGGCACCCCGCGTTCCTGCGGGCACTACTCGCCGACACTCCAGCCGGACGGAGCACTCCTCATGGCCCTCGACCGCGTCGACGCCGTCGTCAACCTCTCCAAGCGCCGCGGGTTCGTCTTCCCGTCGAGCGAGATCTACGGCGGCACCCGCTCCGCCTGGGACTACGGTCCCCTCGGCGTCGAGCTCAAGGAGAACGTCCGCCGCCAGTGGTGGCGGACGATGGTGCAGGGTCGCGACGACGTGGTCGGCCTCGACTCCGCGGTGATCCTCGCGCCGGAGGTCTGGAAGGCGTCGGGTCACCTCGACACGTTCACCGACCCGCTGACCGAGTGCACGTCGTGCCACAAGCGCTTCCGCGAGGACCAGCTCGTCGAGGCCTACGAGCACAAGCACGGCAAGGCTCCCGAGGGCGGCCTCGCCGGCATCAACTGCCCCCACTGCGGCGTCAAGGGCCAGTTCACCGAGCCGCGCGACTTCAACGGGATGCTCTCGACGAGCCTCGGCCCGGTGCCGGACGAGTCGTCGATCCACTACCTGCGTCCGGAGACGGCCCAGGGCATCTTCGTGAACTTCGCCAACGTGGCCGGCACCGCGCGCAAGAAGCCGCCGTTCGGCATCGGCCAGGTCGGCAAGTCGTTCCGCAACGAGATCACGCCCGGCAACTTCATCTTCCGCACCCGCGAGTTCGAGCAGATGGAGATGGAGTTCTTCGTCAAGCCGGGCACCGACGAGGAGTGGCACGACTACTGGATCCAGGCGCGGCTCGACTGGTACCTCGACCTCGGTCTCACCGCCGACAACCTGCGGCTCTTCGAGCACCCGAAGGAGAAGCTGTCGCACTACTCCAAGCGCACCGTCGACATCGAGTACCGCTTCAACTTCGGCGGCACCGAGTTCGCCGAGCTCGAGGGCATCGCCAACCGCACCGACTTCGACCTCAAGCAGCACAGCGAGCACTCCGGCGTCGACCTGTCCTACTTCGACCAGGAGAGCAACGAGCGCTGGTTCCCCTACGTCATCGAACCAGCCGCTGGCCTCACCCGCGCGGTGCTCGCGTTCATGCTCGAGGCCTACGACGAGGACGAGGCGCCCAACGCCAAGGGCGGCGTCGACAAGCGCACGGTGATGCGCTTCGACAAGCGGCTCGCGCCGGTGAAGGTCGCCGTCCTGCCGCTGTCGCGCAATGCCGACCTCACGCCCAAGGCGCGGGACCTCGCAGCCGAGCTGCGCCGGTCCTGGAACGTCGAGTTCGACGACGCCGGCGCGATCGGCCGCCGCTACCGCCGTCAGGACGAGATCGGGACGCCGTACTGCGTCACCGTCGACTTCGAGACGCTCGACGACGACGCCGTGACGGTGCGCGACCGCGACTCCATGGAGCAGGAGCGCATCGGCCTCGACGCGATCGGTGGCTGGCTCGCGCAGCGACTCCCCGGCTGCTGACCCTCGCGCTGCTCCGCCTCCGCCGGATACGGTCGCGTCGAGCGTCGCACCGGGCGTCGCCGGGGGGTGCTCATGAGCGACGACATCGGTCCGCGGCTCCGTGCGGTGTGCGACATGAGCGTGGACGCCGTGCGCAGCTGGGCGGGCCGGCACGAGTACGACGGCGTCATCCAGGACGTCTCGCCGGACGGCGTCCGGTCGGGCCTCGCGCGGCTCGGTGGCGCGCCGATCGACGACCCGCTCGACGAGCGGCACCTCGCGGCGTTCGAGGCGGACCTCCGGGCCACCTACGCGACGGCGGCCATGCACCGCTGGAACCCGTTGGTGCACCTCGGCAACCTGGACCTGACGACGTACGAGCGGACGTACGCGCCCGAGGACGTCCGTCGTGAGGCGCGCCGTCGGCATCTCGCGTCGTGGCCGGACGCCGTCGACATGGCGCTCGAGTCGCTCACCGACACGCCCGCGCCCGTCGCCCACGCGCTGCTCCCCGCCGTACGGGGTCTGGCGGCGGACCTCGACCCGCAGGGGGACGCCGCGGCGCTGGCGGCGCACGCCCGGCTCGTGGACCGGGTCGAGTCGCTGTCGACGACGGGTCGCCCCGACGTCGCGCTCGGCTCGGCGGTCCTCGCCGAGCTGATGGGTGCAGCAGACGCCGTCGACGTCGACCTGGACGACCTGACCCGCCGCGGCGAGGCGGAGCGCGACCGACTGCAGGAGATGCTCCGCGACGCGTGCGCGCGCGTCGACTCCTCGGTCCCGGAGCGCGAGCTCGTGACGCGTCTGCTGCACGACCATCCTGACGCCGAGGGCGTCCTTCGCGAGGCGCAGCTGCAGGTCGACGAGGTCGTCGCCTTCACGCGTGAGCACGACCTCGTCCCGTACCACGACGGACAGTGCCTCGTGGGCCCGGCGCCCGAGGCGCTCCGCATCGGGATGGCGATGATGGCCGCGGGTGGCCCCTACGAGGAGGAGGCACCGGCGTGGTACTGGGTGACCCCGCCGGACGCCTCGTGGCCGGACGACGAGCAGGCGGAGTGGCTGCAGGTGTTCAGCGCCACGACGCTTCCCGTCATCACCGTGCACGAGGTGTCGCCGGGGCACTTCGCCCACGCCCGCGCGCTGCGGCGCGCGAGCAGCGACGTCGCCCGCACGCTGCAGGGCTACGCGTTCACGGAGGGCTGGGCGCACTACTGCGAGGAGATGGTGATCGAGGTCGGCTTCCGTGCCGACGACCCGCGCTACCGGGTCGGCATGGCGATCGAGGGCCTCACCCGCGTGGTCCGCCTGCTCTCCGCGCTCGGCGTGCACACCGGCGCGCTCACGCTCGACGAGGCGACGGCGATGTTCGAGCGCGACGCGTTCCTCGAAGGGCCGGCCGCGCGGGCCGAGGCGCGCCGCGCCTCCTACGACCCGGGGTACGGCCGCTACACGTGGGGCAAGCTCGAGATCCTCGCGCTGCGGGAGCGGGCGCGGGCCCAGTGGGGCGCGGGCTTCTCGCTGCCGCGGTTCCACGCTGCCCTGCTGTCGCTCGGGGCGCCGCCGATCGGGCTCATCGACGCCGCCCTCGAGCGCTAGGCCTGGGCGATCCTGACGAGGTTGCCGGACGGGTCGCGGAACGCGCAGTCGCGTGCGCCCCAGGGCTGCGACGTGGGTTCCTGGAGCACCTCGGCGCCGGAGGCCCGCACCTTCTCGAACGTGGTGTCGAGGTCGTCGGACCGGAAGATCGCTGCCTGGAGCGATCCCTGGGTGACGAGGGTGAGCAGCGCGTCGCCCTCGGCCTGCGACCGGCCGCCGTGCGGCTGGAAGAGCACGATGTCGAGGTCCTGGCCGGGTGCGCCCAACGTGACCCAGCGGAACTCGCCGGCGGAGACGTCGTTGCGCACCTCGAGGTCGAGGGCGTCGCGGTAGAAGCCGAGAGCGGCGTCGGGATCGTGGACCGGGATGAACATGGCGGAGACGGTGACTGTCATGCGACCACCCTAGGAGCGACCGCCGTCGACGTGCTTCTTCGATCCTGCTCGGTCGGGCGAGGACGAGGTCAGACGGCCGCGGGCGTACGTCGCGGACGTGTCGCGATCATCGTCACGCAGGCGGGAACGACCTCGAGCTCGCTGTGGTCGTGGGCACGGTACTGCGACGGGGTCTCGCCGGTGATCTCGGTGAAGCGAGAGCTGAACGAGCCGAGCGACGTACAGCCGACGGCGAAGCAGGTGTCGGTGACCGACATCCCTTGGCGGAGCAGGAACTTCGCCCGCTCGATGCGGCGCGTCATGAGGTAGGAGTACGGCGTCTCGCCGTAGGCCGCGCGGAACTTGCGCGAGAAGTGCGCGGGCGACATGAGCGCTGCCCGGGCCATCGCGGGGACGTCGAGGGGCTGCGCGTAGTCGCGGTCCATGAGGTCGCGTGCCCGGCGCAGGTGCGCGAGGTCGGCGAGCTGCTCCGGCGTCATGACGACGACGGTACGCGATCGTGGTGTCGGCGGACGAGGTCAGAGCGGGTTGACGATCGTGACGTCGCCCGTGGCGGTGGTGAGCGTCAGCGAGTCGACACCGCCGAATCCGAGGTCGACCACGACCAGGGGCACGGGACCGCCGAGCCACTCGTCGAGCCCGTCACCGGACACGCGGACCTCCGCGAGCGACGTCGCACCCGCGGGGTGCGGCAGGACGGACTCGCCCGGCAGCGGGGTGCCGTCGTCCCACTGGATGAAGAAGGGTCGGCCGTAGGTGGACCGCTCGGTCGGGACGCCGGCCAGTCGCCACGACAGGCGGGTGCCGTCGTCGCGCACCCGCTCGCCCGGACCGACGTCGAGCCCGAGGCGCGCGGCCGTCGCCTCGATGTCCGTGCTGCGCAGCGCCCAGCCCCACGCCGCGGTGCCCTCCGCCATCGCCCTGACCCAGCCGCCGAAGGCGCTCTCCGCGGCCGCCTCGGGGTCGTCGACGGCGATGATCTCGAGGTAGCAGGTGCCGAGCGGCACGATGCGGTTGGCCGTGCCGAACCGCGGGTGGCGACCGCCCGGCTGCGCGATGAGCCCGTGCTTGACCAGCAGGGTCGCGGCGGCCTCGTCGAGGTCGGGGACGCCCATGACGACGTGGTCGACCATCAGGCTCTCGGTGCGCACGGCGGCCATCCTGCCGCGGCCGGTCGTGGGACGCAGGCACTGCGGCAGGATCGACGTCGTGGCTCCGGTACGCGCGACGACTCCCGAGGGGCTGCTCGACCTCCTCGTGGCGATGATCGAGGAGCGGCCGGGCCGGATGCGTGTCGTGGTCGACGGGGCGGACGCCGCCCGTCCGCACGACCTCGCGCGCGATCTGGTCTCGGCCTCCACGCGGGCGGCTGTGCACGTCCGGGCGGACGCGTTCTGGCGGCCGGCCGGTCAGCGCTTCGAGTGGGGCCGCCAGGACGAGGAGTCGTGGCTGCACGACTGGCTCGACGAGGGTGCGCTGCACCGCGAGGTCCTCGACGACTTCCCGCGCACCGGGCGGGTGCTGCCTGCCCTGCGCGACCCCGTCACCGACCGTTCGGCTCGGGCGTCCTACGTCGACCTTCCCGACGACGGCGTGGTCGTCGTGTCGGGGTCGGTGCTGCTCGGTCGCGGCCTGCCGTTCGACCTCGCCGTGCACCTGCGGCTCACGCCGGCCGCGCTGGCCCGGCGTACGCCCGACGACGAGTCGTGGACGTTGCCGGCGCTCGGACGCTACGTCGCCGAGCGCGACCCGGAGCGGCTCGCCGACGTCGTCGTGCGCTGCGACGACGCGCGGCATCCGGCGGTGGCGCTGCGGGACTGAGCACGCCTGCGCGCGGCCCCGGCCGATCAGGACGTCGACGAGGGGGACGCGTGGCGACCTCCAGCCGGTACGCGGGGTTGGCGGAGTCACCGAGCCGGTCGTGGCGCCGTCGGTCGGGTCAGGAGTTCCGGGGCTGGGCCGTGACGTGGGTGTCGTCGTCACGGCGTGGGTGGTCGGTCGGGTGGGTGGACGCGGAAGTAGCCGGTCTCGGTCGGTCTCTTGCCGGGGTCGCGGGTGATGGTGAGCTGGTCGGCGTGCAGTGCCCGGTGGTGTCGTTCGCAGAGCAGCAGGCAGTTGGCGATCGTGGTGTCGCCGCCGTGTTCCCAGTGCTGGACGTGGTGGGCGTTGCAGCGCCGCGGGGATCGTCGGCAGCCCGGTGCCTGGCAGTGCCGGTCCCGCGCCTCGAGCGCACGGCGCAATCGCAGCGGTGCGGTGCGTTCCTCGCGCCCGACGTAGAGCACCTCGACGGCGCGGGTGCGGAGCAGGTCGGGCAGCCCCGACCCGGCTGCGTAGCCGGCTGTGTCGTTGCTGCCCTGGCACCCGACGGGCTGGGTGATCACGTGGGTCAGTCCGGTGTCGCACAGGATCCGTCGGACGGTGTCGCTGGAGACCAGGACGGGCTCGTCGCGTCCGGGCATCGACAGCTCGCCGCCGAGTCCGGCGACCAGGTCGCGGGCGTCGACGGTGAGGACCAGGTGGGGTCGGGTGCCGTGGTGCATGCCGACCTCGTCGCGACCCAACAAGCCGGTCATCACCTCGCCGAGGGCCAGGGCCCGCTGGTGCGCGTCGCGCTGGCGGGCGAGGCGTCGTCCGGCCGCGGAGTCGGGGTCGACGCCGTCGGGGAGGTGGTCCTCGGCGGCGAGGTCGCCGTCGCGGCGCCAGGTCGGCGACCTGCTGGTCCAGGACGGTCATCACCGCGGCGGCGGTCTCGGCGTCGAGCCAGGCCTGCAGCCGCACGAACTGCCCGACCGGCACGCAGGTCAGCGACTGCTCGGTGTAGGCGTCGAGCTCGGCCTGGCGGACCCCGTCGGGGTCGACCACGAACCGGATCCGCCCCACTGCGCGGCGCAGGTCGGCGACCGTCCACGCCGCGGCGTGGGGCAGCAGCAGGTCCAGGGCGGCACGGGTGGACTCGCGTCGTTGCGCGACCGGTTCGCGCTTGACCGCCTCGCGCACCCCCGCGGTCAGGACCCGGACCTTGTCGTCGGTGAGGTCCCCGGCCAGCCACCCGTCGCGGACCCGGGGGTCGCCGTCGGCGGCGGCGTCGGCGAGGTCGTGCGCGCGGGCGGTCAACGCCTTCGCGGACTGCTCCGACATGCCGGCCTCGACCTGCAGGAAGCGGGTGGTCGAGGCGTAGACGCCCTCGATCAGCTGACGCCCAGCGACCGCCTGGTTCACGACGCCGGTGACCACCGCGGTCGCGCGCGGGTCTGGTCGATCGTGGTGAGCAGGTCCCGCAGCTGCGCGCTGAGCGCGTCCAGCGGCAGACCGACCAGGTCAGCGCCCGCGTCCGGGTCGAGCAGGTCGGCGGTGATCGCGGTCGCGATGTCGCGTCCGTGCCCGATCAGGGTGGCCAGGCGTGGCCCGCGTGAGCGGCCGCGGGCCTGGTCGGTGATCGAGCACATACCGACACCCTAGAGACCACCTCTGACAGTGGCGTGGGCCGGAAACCGTTGGCACTGAACAAGAATCGTCACAGCACCATCCACAGGCGACGCACATCGGCGTGTCGTCCACAGCCGGTCGTGGCCGCTTTCGCCGGCCCGGATTCGTGCGGTCGGTGGTCGGTGCAGCAGGGGCCAGCGCGAACTCGACCTCACGCACGGACTGAGCCTGGACGCCGTCGCCGAACGCATCGAGACCGTCGACCACGCCGAGATCCTCCGCGAGCAGGGAGGGATCCACCGCGGGGGATACATCTTCGGCAGCTAAGTACCTCTGCCCTCAACGCGATCGCGTCACGAGTCGGGGATCCTGCTGGCGTTGGCGTCGCAGGAGTTGCCGCCGAGCGCTGTCGTCGCCGGGCGGACATCGTCTCGGAGGGCGCTCCCGGCCGACGGGAGGCTGCCGGTGACGGGCACACCCGCTAGCTGTTGCCCCCGATGCCGCCGGGGTCTCCGTTGCCATAGCCGTTGGCGAAATGATTCGGCGTCCAGGTGGGCTCGGTAGTCGAGCGGATCGACCGCTGAGTCTCGGCGACGCATCACCCACGCCAAGAAGCCGACGCTGAGGACGCAGATCACGAGCACTATCAGGAGTGGCATCGGGTAGCTCCTCAGCTCGACGGAGGTGGCGGCAGACCTCAATGCTCCAGTGTGCTCCCGTGCCGCCCCAGCGGGGAAGGCTTGCCTTGCCTTTCAGATCCTGGCTTCGTGGCGCGTCGCCCGGTCGTCGGGGATGACACGAGGCGCCGTTGACCGAGGTGGATGGCGGCATGCTCACCGACCTCGCCCGCGAGCTGCTCGCCGGTCCGAACTTCGCGTTGCCCGTGCCCGATCAGGGTGGCCAGCCGGGGCCCGCGGGAGATGCCGCGGGCCGGGTCGAAGTCGAGCACATGCCAACACGCTAGAGACCACCTCCGACAGCGGCAGGGGCCGGAAACCATTGGCACTGAACAAGAATCGCCACAGTGGGTCCACAGGAGGCGCACACCGGCGTGTCGTGCACAGCCGCCGTGGCCGGTGCGGCGGCCCAGATGCATGCGGTCGGGACTCTGCCGCGACGGGCGCACGCTGCCCCGCCGCCAGGCGTCATCCCTGGCCATAGCGATGTGCTTCGGCGTCCAGGTGGGCTCGGTTGTCGAGCGGATCGAGCGCTGCGTCTCGGCGACGCATCACCCACGCTACGAAGCCGACGATGAGGGCGCAGATCGCGAGAAGGATCAGGACTGGCATCGGGTGGCTCCTCAACTCGGTGGAGGTGGTGGCAGACCTCGATGCTCGAGTGTGCTCCCGTGCCGCCCCAGCAGGGAAGGCCTGCCTCGCCTTCACATCGCCGCTCCGTGCCGCATCGCGTCGTCGTCGGGTGCTGGCACCGAGCGCCGTCGACCGAGGAGGATGGACGGCGTGCTCACCGACCTCGCCCGCGAGCTGCTCGCCGGTCCGAACTTCGCGTCCATCGCCACCACCAGCGCCGACGGGACGCCGCAGCAGACGGTCGTCTGGGTGGGGGAGCGCGACGGCCGCGTCGTGTTCTCGACCGTCCGGGGCCGGGCCAAGGAGCGCAACCTGCTGCGCGACCCGCGCATCAGCGTCCTGGTGATCGACGCCGAGGATCCCTACCGCTTCGTGACGCTCGTGGGCACGGCCACGCTCGAGGACGAGGGCGCCGACGACCTCATCCGCGCGATGTGCCGCAAGTACACGGGTGGCGAGTGGGTCGAGCGTGCGACGAGCCCGCGTGTCAATGTGGTCGTCGAGGTCGATCGAGTCGTGGAGTACCGCGACTAGCGCTCGGGCGGAGCACGCCGACCGGTCTGGGACAATGGCCGCATGACCCAGCCCGGCTACGAGCTCCTCGCGCGCGGTGGCGTGCCGGTCGTGCTCGCGCCGATGGCGGGCATCACGAACCGCGCGTTCCGCCGTCTCGCGCGAGAGCAGGCCCGGACCGCCACCGACGGCGTGGCCACCGGGATCTACGTCACCGAGATGATCACGTCGCGCGCTCTCGTCGAGCGCAACGACGAGACGCTGCGGATGATCCAGACCGACCCGGACGAGAGCCCGCGCAGCGTGCAGCTCTACGGCGTCGACCCGGCAACGGTGGCCGCGGCGGTGCGTCTGCTCGTCGACGAGGACCGCGCCGACCACATCGACCTCAACTTCGGCTGCCCGGTGCCCAAGGTGACGCGCAAGGGCGGCGGCAGCGCGCTGCCCTGGAAGCGCGGGCTGTTCCGCGCGATCGTGCGCTCGGCGGTCACGACGGCCGACGAGACGGCCAGAGCCCACGGCCGCGACCCGGTGCCGGTCACGGTGAAGATGCGCGTCGGCGTCGACGACGAGCACATCACCTACCTCGAGGCGGGGCGCGCCGCAGCCGAGGAGGGCGCGGCCTGGGTGGCGCTGCACGGCCGCACGGCGTCGCAGCTCTACGGCGGCACCGCCGACTGGACGACGATCGCGCGGCTGGTCGAGGAGCTCGAGCCCTACGGCGTACCGGTGCTCGGCAACGGCGACATCTGGACGCACCGGCACGCCCGGCGGATGGTCGAGCAGACCGGCGCGGCCGGCGTCGTCGTCGGGCGGGGCTGCCTGGGACGCCCGTGGCTGTTCGGTCAGCTCGCGGCCTCGTTCACCGGCCGCGACATCCCTCACGACCCGGGACTGCGCGAGGTGGCGGCGGTGATGCACCACCACGCCGAGCTGCTGTGCGACGTGCTGGGCGAGGTGAAGGGGCCGCGCGACTTCCGCAAGCACATCGCGTGGTACCTCAAGGGCTTCGCCGTACGCCGTGACCTGCGCCAGGGTCTCGCCCTCGCCGACTCGCTCGACGAGATCGACGGCTACCTCGCGCAGCTCGAGCTCGACCAGCCGTGGCCCGGCGAGGTGTCCGAGGGACCCCGCGGTCGCACCCAGCCGGGGCGGCGGGTGGCGCTGCCCGACGGCTGGCTCGACGACCCGGACGACCTCGACGGCTTCCTCGACGACATCAGCGCCGCCGAGCTCTCGGTGTCGGGCGGCTGACCGCGGGAATCCGCTCCGGTCCCGCGGAGTTGGTGCTGGAGCACGGCCGAACCGTGCGTCGCACCACGACGTCCCGACCGACCGACGTACCCGACGACCTCACCCGGGCTGGAGCCATGACCGACACCACCACCTCCCCGACCGTGCGCCTGGACATGTGGGCCGACATCGCCTGCCCGTGGTGCTTCATCGGCCAGGTGAAGCTCGACGCCGCGATCCAGGCCGAGCTGGCCGCAGGGCGCGCCGTCGACGTCCGGCACCGGCCGTTCCAGCTCAACCCGTCGCTGCCGCCCAGCGGGGTCGACGCGGCCGAGCACTTCGCGCCGATCTTCGGCGGCGAGGAGCGGATGCGCGAGGCGTTCGCGCGCACCGAGGGCATCGCGCGCGACGTCGGGCTGGCCATCGACCACGCCTCCATGACGAAGGCGGCCAACACTCGCTACGCCCACGCCGTCGTCCTGTCCTACGACGGCGATCCGCACCAGCGTGCCGTGCTCATGGCGATGTACTCCGCGTACTTCGAGCAGGGCCGCGACATCACCGACCACGACGTCGTGCACCAGGTCGCGGCGCACGCGTCGGGTGAGTCGGTCGACGAGGTGACGGCGCGCGTCGCCTCGTTCGACCTCGCGGCGCTCGATGCGTCCTTCGCGCTCGGCCGCGAGCTCGGCGTGAGCGCAGTGCCCACCTTCGTCGCGGACGCCGGTGCGGACGTCGACCCCGACGTCCAGCTGTCCGCGGCCGCCGTCGCGGTGCAGGGTGCGCAGGACGCCGCGACGCTGCAGCAGGTCTTCGCCGAAGCCCGCCGTCGCGCCGCCGCCTGAGCCGAGCGCACCCCGCGTCGTCCGCCCCGACGCGTCGTGATTCGCAGATGCAAGCGCTTGCGTCCGCAACAAATCGGAACACACCGCGACACCGGGGTGGATGGGACGCGAAAGTCGGTGATGATGGGCGCCTCTCGTGTGGTGTCGTCCGGATCCCGAGCGACAGACTCGAGCCTGATCCCGGCCGGCGACCTCGGCGCGTGATCCCGGCGGCACGCGGCCTCCGGAGCGGACCCGCGGCCACGCGACGTGACCACGGACGACGAAGGGTTTCGGCGGATGGCTGTCAGCCAGTACGTGTTCGACTTCAGCGAGGGGTCCAAGGACGACAAGGAGCTCCTCGGCGGCAAGGGGGCCAACCTCGCCGAGATGACGCGTCTGGGACTGCCGGTGCCTCCGGGCTTCACCATCACGACCGAGGCCTGCCGCGCCTACCTCGCCAACGGCAAGGAGCCCGCCGAGCTGCGGGTGCAGGTGACCAAGGCGCTGCGCCATCTCGAGGACGCCGTCGACCGCCGCCTCGGTGACCGCCACGACCCGCTGCTGGTCTCGGTGCGGTCGGGCGCCAAGTTCTCGATGCCCGGGATGATGGAGACGGTCCTGAACATCGGGCTCAACGACGCCTCGGTGATCGGCCTGGCCGAGGCGAGCGGGTCGGACCGGTTCGCCTGGGACTCCTACCGCCGCCTCATCCAGATGTTCGGCAAGACGGTGCTCGCCATCGAGGGGGAGCAGTTCGCCGCCGCGCTCGACAAGGCGAAGGCCGCGAAGGGCGTGACGACCGACGTCGACCTCGACGTGACCGACCTCATGGCGCTCGTGCAGCGGTTCAAGGACATCGTGCACGAGGAGACCGGGCACGACTTCCCGCAGCACCCGCGCGAGCAGCTCGACCTCGCGATCCGCGCGGTGTTCGACTCGTGGAACACCGACCGCGCGCGCATCTACCGTCGTCGTGAGCGCATCCCGCACGACCTCGGCACTGCGGTGAACATCTGCACCATGGTCTTCGGCAACCTCGGCGAGACGTCGGGCACGGGAGTCGCGTTCACCCGCGACCCGTCGACCGGTGCGCCGGGTGCGTACGGCGACTACCTCGTCAACGCGCAGGGCGAGGACGTCGTCGCCGGCATCCGCAACACGCTGAGCCTCGACGACCTCAAGGAGATCGACCTGGCGGCGCACTCCGAGCTGATGACGGTGATGCGCCGACTCGAGACGCACTACCGCGACCTCTGCGACATCGAGTTCACCATCGAGCGCGGCAAGCTCTGGATGCTGCAGACCCGGGTGGGCAAGCGCACGGCGGCTGCTGCCTTCCGCATCGCCACCCAGCTGGTCGACGAGCAGCTCATCACCGACGACGAGGCGCTCGAGCGCGTCACGGGTGCGCAGCTCTCGCAGCTGATGTTCCCGCAGTTCGACGCCGGGACGCCCCGCACCCTGCTCACGAAGGGCATGGCCGCGTCACCGGGCGCCGCGGTCGGCAAGGTGGTCTTCGACTCCGAGACGGCGGTCACGTGGGCGGCGCGCGGCGAGATCGTCATCCTCGTCCGCCGTGAGACGAACCCCGACGACCTCGAGGGCATGATCGCCGCCGACGGCATCCTCACGTCGCGCGGCGGCAAGACGTCGCACGCCGCCGTCGTCGCACGCGGCATGGGCAAGACGTGCGTGTGCGGAGCAGAAGAGCTCGACGTCGACGTCGCGGCCAAGCTCGTGCGCGTCGGCGAGCACACCATCCTCGAGGGCGACGTCGTCTCCATCGACGGCGCGACCGGGGAGGTGTTCCTCGGCGAGGTACCGGTCAAGCCCTCGCCCGTCGTCACCTACCTCGAGCACGGGATCGAGGCGGCCACCGCGGACGCCGACCCGGAGACGGCCCTCCTCGTCACGGCGGTCGACCGGCTGCTCGCGCACGCCGACGCGACCCGCCGCCTGCGGGTCCGCGCCAACGCCGACAACGCCGAGGACGCGGCTCGTGCACGACACCTCGGCGCGGAGGGCATCGGTCTCACCCGTACCGAGCACATGTTCCTGGGCGACCGGCGGGTGCTCATCGAGCGGGTGATCCTGTCGGACTCGGGGACCGATCGTGACGAGGCGCTGGCCGCGCTGCTCCCGCTGCAGCGCCAGGACTTCCTCGAGCTGCTGGAGCAGATGGACGGGCTCCCGGTCACGATCCGGCTGCTCGACCCGCCCCTGCACGAGTTCCTGCCCAACTACACCGAGCTGTCGGTACGGGTCGCCTTGGCGCACGCCGAGGGCAAGCCGGACGCGAAGGAGCTCGCGCTGCTCGCCGCCGTCGAACGGCTGCACGAGGCCAACCCGATGCTGGGGCTTCGCGGCGTACGCCTGGGCCTCGTCGTGCCGGGTCTGTTCGCGCTGCAGGTGCGCGCGATCGCCGAGGCGGCGGTGCTGCGGACCAAGGCCGGCGGCGACCCCAGGGTCGAGATCATGGTGCCGCTCGTCGGCTCGGTGATGGAGCTGCACCTCATCGCCGACGAGACCGACGGCATCGTGACCGAGATCGCCGAGCGCGAGGGCATCGAGCTGCGCATCCCGGTCGGCACGATGATCGAGCTGCCGCGCGCGGCGCTCACGGCGCACCGCATCGCCGAGGTCGCCGAGTTCTTCTCCTTCGGGACCAACGACCTGACCCAGACGACGTGGGGCTTCTCGCGCGACGACGTCGAGGCCGAGTTCTTCGCGGCGTACCTCGACAAGGGCGTCTTCACCGTGTCGCCGTTCGAGTCCCTCGACGTCGACGGGGTCGGACGCCTCGTCCAGATCGCGGCGGACGAGGGTCGCGCGACCCGCCCCGACCTCAAGCTCGGCGTGTGCGGCGAGCACGGTGGCGATCCCGAGTCGGTGCACTTCTTCCACCGTGCCGGCCTCGACTACGTGTCCTGCTCGCCGTTCCGCGTGCCGGTCGCGCGCCTCGAAGCCGGTCGAGCCGCCCTCGAGTCCGCCGCCTCCGACACCCGCTGAGACCACTGAAGGTGGCCTTCAGTGCATAGAGGTGAGCGCAGGGGCCCTTCATCGAGCGGTACGCCGGACCTGGGACGCGCGGGCGGGGCGGTACCTCGCCGGTCCCGCCCCGCCCGTTCCTCATCGGCCCGAGGGCCGGTCCGCGCGGGCGAGGGGTCCCGCGTCGGACATCAGCGGACCGAGGTCGTCCGGTCCGGTCCCACGACCGCCGTCACGCGGTCGACGACGGTGTCGCCGTGCTCGCGCCGGAGCCGGCACCCGAGCCCGAACCCGAGCCGCCGGGCAGCGAGGTGCCCGGGCCGTCGTTGTCGTTCGGGTCGGGGTCGGTGCCGGTCGGTCCGTGACCGGGACCGCCGCCCTGCCCCGGCTGCTGCGTGCCGGTGACCGTGAAGTCCGCGCCCACCTGCACGATGACCCAGTCGCCGGACGTCGTCACGACGTGCGCCTCGTAGACGCCGTCGGAGTCGGTCTCGACGCGCTGGACGGTCGCACCGGGGTACTTCGCCAGGGCCGCGGCGCGGACCTTGTCGGCGGTGGTCCCGGTGAGCAGCTTCTCGTCGCTGCGCTGGGGCTTGCTCTGGTCTCCGGACGGATGCTGGGGCGCTGCCACGCTCGAGCCGCTGCTCGTCCCGGAGGACGACGACGGACTCGGTGTGGTGTTCGCCGCACTGGCACTAGCGGTGCCGGCGAGCACGATGCCGCCCGCGAGACCCGCCGCCACGAGCGCTGCGGCGGTGCCCCATCGCCGAGCGGAGGTCGTGGTGGCTGTGGTCGTCTCGTGGTCGATCATGACGATTCTCCTTGAGTCGAGGGCCCGGTTGGCCCCGTGACCTCACCGTGACCGTCGAACGTGTGCGTCCGCTGTCAGGACCCGCTACCGAACCGTGTGCGGATGTTCTGAGCACTGCCTCGCATCAGGGACAATCTGAGGGTGACCGCCGTGACCGAGACCGAGACGCCCGTGGCGCCTCAGCGTCGGCGCTCGCGGGTACGCCGTCCGCTCGTCGTCCTGCTCGTGCTGGTGGTCGTGGCGGCGATCGCGGTTCCCCTCGTCGCCCTGAGCCGGGTGATCTCGACCGCGAACGCCGACGAGCGCACGCCGTCCGACGTCGTGGTGGTCCTGGGGGCCGCGCAGTTCTGGGGCCGTCCGAGCCCCGTGCTGGAGGCCCGGCTGGCGCACGCTGCCGACCTCGTGCGTGCCGGCGTCTCGACCCAGGTCGTGACGGTCGGCGGCAACCAGCCCGGCGACCGCACCACCGAGGCGAAGGTGGGCCGCGACTGGCTCGTCTCCAAGGGTGGCATCGACGCTGCGCACGTCACGGCCCTGCCCGAGGGGCACGACACGCTGTCGAGCCTCACCGCGGTCGCGCACCTCATGGCGGACCGCGGCTGGACGACCGCCACGATCGTCACCGATCCCGCCCACGAGGCGCGCAGCATCGCGATGGCTCGGGCGCTCGGCGTCGACGCGCGTGCGTCCTCGACCCGCCAGGGGTCCGGCTCGAGCCTCACGTTCGAGTACGTCGTGCGCGAGACGAGCGGCCTGGCGTGGTTCTGGGTCTTCGAACGGCGCGGCGTCGATCCCGTGGTGACGTCAGGCGCGTGACCGCAGGCCGCGGCGCCGGTCGCTAGGGTCGCGGTGATGACCGCGCACAACGTCGACGACGACCTCGCCTCGGACGGCTACACGCCCGACGACGAGGTGCGCTGGGTCGTCGAGGCTCCGAAGCGTTCCGGTCGCACCGCCTACGCCCGCGACCGCGCCCGGGTGCTGCACTCCGCGGCGCTGCGCCGACTGGCCGCCAAGACGCAGGTGATCGCCGCGGGCGAGAGCGACTTCCTGCGCACGCGGCTCACCCACTCCCTCGAGTGCGCGCAGGTCGGTCGCGAGCTCGGTCACGCCCTCGGCTGCGACCCGGACCTCGTCGAGACCGCGTGCCTCGCGCACGACCTCGGCCACCCGCCCTTCGGCCACAACGGCGAGGACGCGCTCGACGAGGTCGCGGCGTCCATCGGCGGGTTCGAGGGCAACGCGCAGTCGCTGCGCATCCTCACCCGGCTCGAGGCCAAGACCTTCAGCCCCGATGACGGCCCGCGCCCGGGCGGTCCGGTCGGTCTCAACCTCACCCGTGCCACGCTGGACGCGGCGGGCAAGTACCCGTGGGCGAAGCACGAGGGCACGCGCAAGTACGGCGTCTACGTCGACGACCTCGACGTCTTCACGTGGCTGCGCTCCGGGGCGCCGGAAGGACGCGGCTGCTTCGAGTCGCAGGTCATGGACTGGGCCGACGACGTCGCCTACTCGGTGCACGACCTCGAGGACGCCCTCGTCGCCGGCCACCTCGACATCCACGCGCTCCAGGGCGCCGGGGCCTCCGCTGACCCGGAGGGGCTCATCGACGTCGCTCGGGAGTACGCGCCCGAAGCCGACCTCGCCGAGCTGGGTGCGGCCGTGGACCGCCTGACAGCACTGGATTTCTGGCCGTCGTCGTACGACGGATCGCTGCGTGACCTCGCCGCGCTCAAGAACCTGACGTCCCAGCTCATCGGCCGCTTCTGCACGGCGGCCGAGATGGCGACGCGCGAGCGGCACGGCAGCGGGCGGCTCACGCGGTACGCCGCGGACCTCGTGGTGCCGCGCGAGCAGCGGCTCGAGGTGGCCGTGCTCAAGGCGATCGCCAACCGTTGGGTGATGCAGCGCGCGGGAGCCGAGCCCGTCTACGCCGGACAGCGCGAGGTGGTGCAGGAGCTCGTGGCGGCGATCCGCCTGACGGCTCCGGAGTCCTTGGATCCCGTGCTGCGCACGGCGTACGACGCAGCCGCCGACGACGCGGGGAGGCTGCGGGTCGTCATCGACCAGGTCGCCAGCCTCACGGATCGCAGCGTCGTCACCTGGCACCAGCGCCTGTGCCGCTGAGTGCGATGAAGGTGGCCTTCAGTGCATAGAGGCGAACGCGGGGGCCCTTCATCGTCCTCGTTTCCGACCCCGAGCCTTCCCGGCGGACTCGCTCAGCGGCGACCCGCACGTCGCACGGCCAGCCTCGATCGGTGCGACATGACCGCCCACGCCGATCGCGACGACAGCAGCGAGCCGACGCTCGCGAACGAGCCGACGGAGAACGCCGAGAAGGCGGACCCCACGGACCCGATCGACAGCACCGACCCGACCGACCCGATCGACAGCACCGAGTCGGTGCTCGCGATCGACAGGAACGAACGTCGCGACCCGATCGACAGCCTGGAGGTCGCCATCACGACACCGGGTGCGACACGGCGCGGCGGACGGCGTCGAGCAGGGCGTCGACGTCGGAGTCGTCGGTGTAGACGTGCGGGCTCACCCGCACGAGTCCGCTCACGCCCTGCGCGTCGAAGTCGCGGACGGCGTACTCGCGCGGGGAGTAGCTCACGTTGACGCCGCTCGCCTTGATCGAGCGCACCAGGTCCGCCGCGTCCCGTCCCTCGGCGCTGAACGTCACGATGCCGGTGCGCACCGACCCGCGGTCGCGTACGACGACTCCTGGGATCTCGCTCAATGCCACCCGGATGCGGTCCGCGATCCAGCCGAGCCGACGCGCGGTGACGTCGAGCCCGATGTCGAGCGCGTAGTCGGCCGCGGCGCCCATCCCGAGCATCCCGGCGTAGGACTTCTCCCAGGACTCGAAGCGCTTCGCGTGCGGCTGGACGACGTAGGCGTTCTCGTCGGTCCACGTCGCGGAGTCGAGGTCGATGAGCGCCGGCTCGAGCTGCTGCGCGCGCTCGGACGCCCAGAGGAACCCGGTGCCGCGCGGACCGCGCAGGAACTTGCGACCCGTGGCCGAGAGGAAGTCCGCACCGATCGCGGCCGCGTCGAGCGGCACCTGGCCGATCGACTGGCACGAGTCGAGGACGTACCACGCACCGCTGCCGCTCTCGCTGATCGCGAGCCCGATCTCCTCCGCGGGGTTGAGGAGCCCGTTCTGGCTCGGGGCGTGCGTCACCGCGACGACCTTGACCCGCTCGTCGAGCATCCCGCGCAGCGCCGCGACGTCCAGCACGCCGGTGGCATCGTCGGGCACCGCCTCGACCGTGGCGCCGACGCGGCGTACGGCGGACATCACCGCGAGGACGTTGGACGCGTACTCGGCCTGGGACACCAGCACCCGGTCGCCGGCTGCGAGCGGGATCGACAGGAAGCCGCGCAGCCACGAGTCGGTGGCGCTCGTGGTGAGCGCGATCGACTCGGGACCCGAGCCGACGAGACGGCCGAGCGACGTGTAGACGGCGTCGATGCGGTCCTGCGCCTCGGCGTGCGCCTCGTAGCCGCCGATCTCGGCCTCGCGACGCAGGTGGTCGACCATCGTGTCGACGACGACCTGCGGCGGCAGCGCCGAGCCCGCGTTGTTGAAGTGGTGGCGGGTGAGGCAGCCGGGCGTGTCGGCCCGCAGCCGGATGACGTCGTCGTCGGTCAGGCCGGACGGATCGGACGCGGGCGGGGTGGGTAGCGATACGGCGGTCATCCCTGGATCCCACCACAGCGACGTCCGAGACGGCACCGAGGTGGAGGCCGACGGGGTCGGACCCCGCTGCCGATGAAGGGCTCCGGTGGCTCCCTCTATGCACTGAAGGACCCCTTCAGTGCACTTGTGGGGGGTCGGTTGGACGGCGTCCGTAGGATCACCCTCGTGGCTGGGCGGATCCGTGACGACGACGTCGCCCTGGTGCGCGAGAAGGCCCGGATCGACGAGGTGATCCGCGACTACGTCACGCTCAAGAGCGCCGGCGGCGGCAGCCTCAAGGGGCTGTGCCCCTTCCACGACGAGCGCAGCCCGTCGTTCAACGTCAGCCCGGCCAAGGGCGCCTGGTACTGCTTCGGGTGCGGCGAGGGCGGCGACGTCATCGGCTTCCTCCGCAAGGTCGACCACCTCTCCTTCACCGAGGCGGTCGAGAAGCTCGCCGGACGGTACGGCGTCACGCTCCGCTACGCCGAGGGCGGCGCCGCGCCCGGCCGCCAGGCAGGCAACCGCAGCCGCCTCGTCGACGCCCACAAGGCCACCGCCGAGTTCTACGTCGAGCGCCTCGACAGCCCGGAGGCGGAGATCGGCCGCGCCTTCCTCACCGGGCGCGGCTTCGACCGCGAGGCCGCCGCGCACTTCGGCGTCGGCTACGCACCGACCGGGTGGGACGTCCTCATCACCCACCTGCGCGGCAAGGGTTTCAGCGACGACGAGATCGTCGCGGGCGGGCTCGCGGTCCGTGGCGGCCAGCGCGGTGTCTACGACCGCTTCCGGGGTCGGCTGGTCTGGCCGATCCGCGACCTGTCCGGCGACGTCGTCGGGTTCGGCGCGCGCAAGCTGCGCGACGACGACGACGGCCCGAAGTACCTCAACACCCCGGAGACCGTGCTCTACAAGAAGAGCCAGGTGCTGTACGGCATCGACCTCGCCCGTCGCGAGATCGCCAAGCAGAAGCAGGCCGTGGTCGTCGAGGGCTACACCGACGTCATGGCCGCGCACCTCTCCGGCGTCGAGACCGCGGTCGCGACGTGCGGCACGGCGTTCGGCACCGAGCACATCAGCGTGCTCCGTCGGCTCCTCATGGACGAGGGCGTGTTCACGGGCTCGGTCGTCTTCACCTTCGACGGCGACGCGGCCGGCCAGAAGGCGGCGCTGCGTGCCTTCGGCGAGGACCAGCGGTTCACCGCGCAGACGTTCGTCGCCGTCGAGCCGAACGGGCTCGACCCGTGCGACCTGCGGCTCGCCAAGGGCCCGGACGCGGTCAAGGAGCTGGTCGAGAGCCGGGTGCCGCTCTTCCAGTTCGCGATCAAGGCGGCGCTCGCCGAGCACGACCTCGACCGCGCCGAGGGACGGATCGCGGGGCTGCGGGCCGCCGCTCCCGTCGTCGCGGGGATCCGCGACCAGGCTCTGCGCCCCGAGTACACCCGCCTGCTCGCCGGCTGGCTCGGGCTGCCGCCCGAGGAGGTCGCGAGCGCCGTCGCCGCAGCCGGTCGCGCGCAGCCGCAACGGCGTACGCCGGAGCCCGAGGCGGCGGTCGCCACCGACCCGAGTGCGCCGCCCCGGCTGCCGCGTCCGGACCCGCGCGACAAGCTCGCCAGCGTCGAGCGGGAGACGCTCAAGGTGTGCCTGCAGATCCCGCAGATCGCCGGATCCTGGGTCGATGCCCTGGAGACCGACGCGTTCCGCTCGCCCGCCTACATCGCCGTCCACCGCGCGGTCGTCGACGCCGGGGGAGCGGCCACCGGCCTCACCGACCGGGCCTGGCTCGACGCGGTGCTCGAGGCCTGCCCCGACGACGCCGTCCGCTCGGTCGTGAACGAGCTCGCCGTCGACCCGCTGCCCACCGACGAGCCCGACCAGCGCTACGCGCACTCGGTGATCGCGCGGCTGCTCGAGATCGACGCGTCCCGCCGGATCACCGACCTCAAGGCGCGCCTGCAGCGCCTCGAGCCGGCCAGCGACCCCGACGGCTACCAGGCCGTCTTCGCCGACGTCCTCGCCCTGGAGAGCTATCGCCGTGGCCTGCGCGAGCAGGTCGCCGGAGGTCCGTCCGCATGACGTGCCGCGAGGTCCGTGCAGGCTCGTCGTCGCGACGGGTCCGGCCATGAGGCTGCGTCCGCCGGACGCCGTACGCGCGCGGGCCGGCCGCGACCGCGTGCTCGCGTGGGTGCCGTCGGGCGACTCCTCGATCGTGGCGACCGAGCGTGCCCTCCTGCTGCCCGCCGGGTCGACGCCCGAGCGGATCCCGTGGGACCTCGTCCTGCGCGTGCTGTGGCACGAGCACACGGTCGAGGTCACGTCCCAGGACGTCGCGGGCGCGCCCGCCGTCGTCCACCGGGTCGCCTATGCCGGAGCGCCGGGCTCGCTGCCGGAGGCGGTGCGGGAGCGGGTCAACGCGAGCATCGTGGTGATCCGCCACGTCGAGCTGCGCGGCGAGCAGGGCGCCCGCCTCGTGGCGCGGCGCGACCCCGCCGACAGCGCGCTGCGCTGGTCGGTCGTGTTCGACCCCGGCCTCGACCCGCGAGACCCGGAACTTCGACGGGCCGCCGACGAGGCTCTCGGCGTGCTCCGGTCCTCGCTGGGGGTCTGAGCCTGGCGCGGAACGGTCTGGCTCGAGGTGCCCGCCCGTCCCGCCGCACCGGGTGCGCCGATTTCGGAGCGGCCATGACCCCTTGCTATCCTCCTCGCGCGTCGTTTCGCGACGGCGCAGCACGATCCCGCGTAGCTCAACGGCAGAGCTCCCGACTGTTAATCGGGCGGTTTCTGGTTCGAATCCAGACGCGGGAGCCGGCGGACGCCGTGCCCTCGGGTGCGGCGTCCTTCGTCGTCGGGCGGTGGTCGCACGCGACCGTCCGGGCAGTCCTCAGCGGACCGGTCCGCGCTCCGGTGGCGCGTCGAAGCGGGCGTCGACGCGCTCGACCGGGATCCGCTCCTGCACACGTGCGAGTGCGGCGAGCGCCCGTCGATCCGCGTCGATCGGCTTCGTGGTGTCGAGGGCGCGTGGCCAGAGCCGACGGCGTCGCACGACCGCGATCTCGGCCGCGAACACGAGCACCTGGCTCACGACGTAGATGAGGCTGAAGAGCGCGACGATGGTGGCGAACGAGCCGTAGACCGGACCGGACTTCGCGATCAGCGGTGGCAGGACGAACGCGCCGAACGTCAGTACGCCGGTGATGGTCAACGAGCCGATGAGTGCCGCCGGCCACACGATCGCGAAACGGGCCCGGTGCGGCAGGAGCAGCCCGGTGGCGAGCCAGAGCAGCAGGACGACGATGACCACGGTGCCGCCGAAGGCCGCGATCCGAGAACCGCCGGCGACGTTGGGCAGGGCGCCGGCGGCGACCGTGAGGACGCCGGCCGCCGCAACGCCGGCGACGAGCAGCAGCAGCATGACGACGATTCGGACGTAACGCGGGAAGAACTCCAACCGAGACCGATGCGGCACCGCGGCGACGTGGTTCAGCGTGTGATAGGCCGAGAACACGACGCCCAGCCCGGACAGCACGAGACCGATCACACCGATCGTGAGGGGGACCGGGTTGCTCGGCATCCTCGCGAGGGCGTTGGTGACCGTGTCGTGCAGGTCCGGCGGGACAATGGCGTCGATGATCTGGGTGCGCAGCTCGATGTTGTCGCGCAGCACCGCGGTCACGACGACGGTCACGAGCAGCAGCAGCGGGAAGATGCTGAGGAACCCGTAGTAGGTGAGCAGCGCGGCGTGCCGGATCCCGTCGTCGTCGCCGTACTTCTTCACGACAGCGAACGGGAAGCCGAAGACCGTGTGCCTCCGCTGGACTCCGTCGGCCCAGTCGCGAACCCGCTCGATCAGTCCCGCGATGCCGTCGGCCACGACGTCTACTCTGCCGCACGGCGTCCCGGCTCGCTCCGTCTACCGCTACGCGTCGCCTCGCGGGTCGCGCCGTTAGGCTTCGACGCACCGGGGCGGTAGCTCAGCTGGTCAGAGCAGCGGACTCATAATCCGTCAGGTCGTGGGTTCGAGCCCCACCCGCCCCACGAAAGTCATTGGAGCAGCTGGCATCGCGCCTTGTAGTTCGATCCGTGCCGAAGCCGTACAGCCACCGATACAGCCGTACGGCCGCCTCCCGGAACGCTCGACCTGGACGCCGCCGTCGCTGACGGCACGGTCACGGTGGACGGCGATCCGGCAGACCTGGGCGCCTCGTGGGACTTCTCGCGCCCGTCGACCCGGACTCGTCATCGTCACACCCCGACCGCCCCCATCACAACAATCGGATCCGATCGCAGCCAGGCGAGTGCTAGTGGCCGGACCCTGTTCACGGGAACCGAGTCATGTCGACAGGGTCCCGAAGCGGCACGGCTGGGCCGTGGCGAGTCAGCCGCCTGGCACGACCGCCCTAGCCGTGTCGAAGTGCACTTCGGCCCCTTGCGCCTTCGCGACGACGATCAGCATCATCCCTTCGCAGCCCGTGAAGCCACTTGTGGTTGCCGTCATGGGCACTTGCACCCCATTGACCCAGGCGCTGAACTTCGCGTCACTGCCCACCGGCGACGTGATGTAGCTCGACAGTCGTAGCGACTTGATGTCTCCGACCTGGGCGTCCGGGGTAGTCCACGTGGCCAACGGCGGATCCTGTGACTTGTCGTTCACGTCGCGCATCAATGCACCGCTTCGGTTGCCAGGGTCCACCACAAGCCAGTACCCGTTCTTTCCGGCGTTGTCGAAACAGCCAAGGCCGACAGCATCCCCTGATCCCATTCCGGTCATCGCTACGACATCGACCGAAGCGTCCACGGAGAAGGCGGTTCGTGCGTACTCACCGAAACTGCGGGCGACGCCGCCTCCCTGCGACGTCGCTGTGGTCACGTAGGTGCCGTTGCCAACGCTGAAACTGAAGTCTGCCGTTTGGCCCGTGTGAAAGACCCCGGGGCCGCTAGAGAAGTCCTCAGACAACAGGTCGTGCGTGAGCGGACTCGTGTCCCTCGAGGAAGCCGTAGCCGACAATGTGGATGAAGCTCCGGAGGCCGACCCGGGAGTCTGAGGCCCCGAACTAGCTGACGGTGTCGTAGCCGATCCACCGCTACAGGCGCTGAGAAGGACGGCCGCAGTCAGTCCCGCCAGCCCTGTCGTCGCGAACCCATTCATCGTCAACCCCCACAGCGAGGGACCGTGCCCGACCACCCACCAGCAATCGGAAGAATGTTGCGGTCCCTCCGCACTCTCAGGATCCCACCAGGGGCTGGGCCGTTGCTCGGCCAGAGCCCGCGACCCGTGAGCGGTATTGCCGGCATTCGCGCTCGCATCGTTCGGCCGCTCATGGTCGCGTTGGTCCCTCTACCGTTGACGTGTCCGCGTGTGTTGTGGTGCGCACCACGGGAGGTGAGTGCCGTGCCGTCAGCTCGCGCATTCGGGGCCAGCGGCGCATGTCCAGTTCCGTCGAAGGGCTGGGAGCGTGCATGGATGCCCGGGCAATTGAGCAGTACACGACCTGTGCGTGGGGTGTCACGTGTACGTGAGATGCCACGGCGGGAGCTCTCGTCCTCCAGATGCAGGAAGACGTCCAGCTCCCCAAGAGTCCTGGGATTCAGTTGGCAGCGATGGGACCGTCCGGGGTGAGGGACCTCCTCGAATGGTGCGCGGAGCATTCCCTCTAGCGCATTGCCAGGTAAAGGTTCCGTTCTGCATCGGTTCCTGAGAACGAACTGGCACTACTGCGCGGCTGCCCTGGCGGGCATAGATGGGGCGATGGCTCGTAGCCTGGGTACGGGCACGGAGGAAATCCCATGATGACGCCAGCACACGCCCCTGCCGGGTGGTACCCGGATCCAGATCAGCGCCGGCGTGTGCGGTACTGGGACGGCACGACGTGGTTGGCCCCGGCGGGTTGGTACCCGGATGCGGATGACCCCGGGTCCATGCGCCGATGGACGGGAAGCTCGTGGGAAGGCTCGCCCCGCCAGCCTGTCGATCGCATGGTGATCCGGGCGTTCGCCTCGATGACAATGGCTGGCGTCGCCACGGTCGTCCTCGGCTACTTCCGCATCGCGCCAAGCCTGTCTGGACCGACTGCTGGCTCCTGCTCGTGGGACGGGCAAGACGGAACCTATGACGCGTGGAGAACCTGTCGGCGAGCCGCCTGCGATCAGATGAACGCCCAGGTCGGCTCGTCGGCGACCGTGGCGTGGATCCCGTGGCTCATTCTGCTTGGGCTGGCCATCGCGGCCTCCTGGCTCGGCTACCGCCGCGTGCGCGGTCACTCCGGTCGAGTTCGATACGCGCTGAACGCAGCTCTGGTCCCCGCATGGTTGGCAGTGCTCGTCCTATTCCCGGGGCTTCTCGCCGTCGGAGGCGTGCTAGGCGACTGCACAACGTGACTGACGGATCGCCCGCCGAAGTGCCCGGTCAGCGCCGGCATCGTCGACGCACATCAGGGGATGGCGGAACTGCTCGTCGAAAACTGAGGCGCTCGCAGTCGCGACTTCACAGGCCTGAGTTCATCATGCCGAACGCCATCGCGAGTGCGACGGCGAGCAGCACGAGCGCGACTGGGACCAGCATCAGCACCACGAGCAGCACGACAGATCCGACGTGCCACGCGCCGGCGCGGTTGTCCGCATGCTGAAGCCGGTCGCCGCGATGCAGACGTGCGAGCCGGACCGTGCTGACGAGCGCGTACACCGCCAGGGCGCCGCCGACGACGAGGTCGGCAAGCATGATCCAGTTCGAGACCGTCTTCGCCAACTCGTAGGTGTCCCACAGGATCGAGTACACGATCCAATCGAGCACCACGCTGACAGGGCCGAACATGGGAACCAGCAGCAAGGCGCCTAGGCCTGGGAGCAGCACGCGAAGCCCGTACTCGCGCGCGACCTGCCGCCGTGTCTCCCCGGTGGTACGCAGTTGCCCGGATTCGGCGATCGTCGTCATGGCGCACCCAACCTTCCTTCTCGCCCGCCATCGGCGCGGCCGCCGACGGTCCGGCCGACGGTCCCGCAACTGTCGTGGTGGACAGTCGAAAGGCCATCCGGCACTCAGACCCGCCCAGCCCGACGGGTCGAGGCCCGCCCGATTCCATGTTTCACCCATGCCTGCCGCGTGTCCCGCCACAGTGGGGGACTGCCCTCACCAGTCCGTATGTGCCTGAATCTGCATCGCATCGGCACTGGCCGCTCGGCTCCGTCGCCGTTATGGCTCGCTTCACGCAGAGTCAGGACGGATCAGCCGTCAGGTCCATGCCAGGCAGTCCTCGTCGCGCTTGAGGCTGAGGCAGGGAAGGGCCCGGTGGGGGCCGACCCGGAGGCCGGTCCCCACCGCGCTGCTCAGAGAGCAGCGCCTGTCCTGCGGCGTCCCTCCGCGCGCAGCGCCTCGCGTGCGGTCTTGACCAGCGGGCGCCGATCGTCGCGGGTGAGGACCGGACGATGCGACAGGATCTTCTCCAGTCGTGCCGTTGCGGCGTCTGCGGCGATGTGGGCCACCTCGAGCCCGACCTCCTCAGGTAGATCCCCTGGGATGTTGCGCACGAGCACCGATCCGTCGGCAGCGACCTCCACCTGCAGCTGGGTGGCGATCTGCTCGAGGTCGTACTCGGGCGGCGCGGTCTGTCGCTGCTCAGCGACCAACGACGGCGTTGCGGGGTCGATGAGCGACTCCTGCGCGTGCGGTCGGTCGGGATCCAGTCAGGTGTCAGCGTCCTATGACGAGGTTGGATCGGGCGGAGTAGCGGCTGTAGCCCATGGCGTTGATGGCGCGGACGGTGAACCGGTAGTTGCCGGCGGTGGGCAGGCGCATGGTGTAGGCGCGCAGGGTGGCGCGGATCAGCGGCGAGATGGTGGTCGCCAGGATCGTGCCGGTGCGACTGATCCGGTAGGCGTAGACCCGGTAGGCGGTGATGACGGTCCCGCCGTTGGAGCGGGGCGCGATCCAGCGTGCGGTGGCGGTGACCGGTGCGCCGCGAGTCCCTGAGACGGCTGTGCCGATGGTGGGCGCGCCGGGCAGCTTTGCTGGGACCACGACGTTGGAGCGGGTCGAGTAGGCGCTGTAGCCGATCGCGTTGATGGCGCGAACGGCGAAGCGGTAGCGGCTCACGATGGGTAGTCGCATCGTCCAGGCACGGTAGGTGGCGGCCAGTGGTGGTGACACGGTGGTGGACAGTACGGCACCGGTTGCGCTGACCCGGTAGGCGTAGACCCGGTAGGCGAGGACGGGGCTGCCGCCGGTGGCTGCGGGCGGAGCCCAGCGTGTGACAGCGACGACGACACCGCGCGACACTGTGCCCGTCGCGCGGCCGATCACCGGTGCCGTAGGCACCGTAGCGGGGATCACGACGGGTGAGCGCAGCGAGACCCCGCCGAGACCGGCGGCGTTGATCGAGGTGACGTCGAAGGAGTACGGGGACCCGTTAGTCAGCCCGGTCGCCGTGTAGGTCGACGCGGACGCCGGCAGCGTCGCGGTTGCCAGCACCGTCCTGCTCGTCCCGGCGAACAGGCGCACCCGGTATCCCGACACGGGAGTTGCGCCCGTGTTCGAGGGCGCCACCCACGCCACCGAGGCCTTGGCGTCGGCGGCTGCCACTGTCAGCGCCGAGGGAGGTCCGGCCTGGGGCGCGACGATCACCGCCGGAGTCACCCAGCTCGCGGGCGCAGCACCGACGGAGTTGATGGCTTGGACGGCGAGGTGATACGCCCAGTAGGGGTTGAGGGATGTGAACGTGAACGAGCGCGCCGTCGCGGGCACGACCGTCGTGTAGGCGCCGCTGCCGGCGGTGTCTGTCCCGTCGCGCGACACTCGGTAGCCGGTGATCGGGGACTGGCCGTCACTGACCGGCGCTTCCCACGTGAGCGTCGCACTGCGGGCGGTGTCATCGACGGAGGACCCTACGCGCGTCAGCCGGTCCGGTGCCACGGGTCGGGTGAGCACGTAGACGTTCACCGCCGACACGAGACCGGCGCCGGCGGCTGCCAGGGGCTGCACGGACAGCCGGTAGGCCGAGGCAGCGGCGAGTCGGGCGAACGTCAGGGAGCGTGCCGTCGCGGGCACGATGGTCGACCATGGACCGGCGCCAGACGAGTCGATGCCGTCACGCGACACCCGGTAGCCGGTTACCAGTGCGTCCCCGTCCAGATGGCGTTTGCCAGGTCAGGGTCGCGGTGCGGGTCGTGGCGTTAACAGTGGCGTCGACGTCGGTGGCCAGTTGCGAGTACGTGCTAGTCGTGACAGTGATGGTCGACGGCACGCCGAGGCCGGCGGAGTTAACCCCGCGCACCGCGATCCGGTAGGTCGCGTCCGGTCGCAAGACCGGTGAACGTGTGGAACGAGCCGTCTCCGCAAGGGACACGGTCACAGGTCCGACGCCGGCCGCGTCGTTGCCGTCCCGCGACACCTGCAGCGAGGTGACTGCCGGGGAACCGGGCACGTCCCCGAACCGGCCCAGTGCACAGTCACCGCACCAGTCGGCTGAAGGTCGGAGTGGGTGTAGCCGGGGGATGCAGGTTGCCCCAGCGCGCCCAGGAAGAGCGAGTACGTCCCCCCGGTCGGCATGGGCGTGTTGTCCCAGTAGAGGTCCGCGTACGACGAGACCCCGACCAGGTAGGTCACGCCCGCCGTGACGGGATACGCCCTCGATGGACACCCGTCGTCTCCGCGGATGCTCACGATCACCTCCGCATCGCCGCGGTCACCCGCGCCACGATGATGCCGCTGGTGAACGACGGAGCCTGCAACCCGACCGGGAGGAGTCCGCTTCGTGGCGCGGCGTAGCGCCACCACACCGTGCCGAAGTTCGTGGGACGCATGCTGCCGGCGCAGGCTGTACGGGTCGTCCGTCAATGCCGGGACTTCCTGGGTGGCCAATGAACTATCCCCGGTGTCGCTGAACGGCAAGGACGGGACCGGACGGGCATTCGACATCGTGTCGTTGTTCGGCACGACGACCGGTCGTGTGGTCGACGAAGAGAGGTCACCTTCGGGGGATTCATGAGATCGTCGCCGACGATCTCCGCGGCGCCCCACACGACTGCCGCCGTGGGTGTGCCGTGGTCACGGTCAGGGGCCCACCGGTGCAACTCAGGATTGCGCCGCTCTTGTAGTCGACGAGCGCCACCCGCATCCCCGGGAACTCCTCGGCAGCGCCCCTGCCGAGATACCCCAGACCCTGCGCGCGGGCGTAGATCAGTCCCAGGTCCCCGGCCGGGAGGGTGAACCATTCCTGCGCCGTGAGCGCCTTGCCCGAGTTGCACGCTCGGCTCACCGCTGTGTTCAACGCAACGGTGCCGACACCGCCCGACGAGGCGTAGCCCGGTAGGGACGCGATCACCGGGCCGAGCAGGGCGGATGTCGCCTGCGCCGGCGCCGGCACCGGCACCACCAGCGCTCCGAGCGCGATCATCGACGCTGCAACGGCTGTACGCGCGAATCTGGACATCGCGGCCTCCTAGGCCTACGGGCCGATCGCGCCGAGGACGCGTGCAGGCTCCGTCCTGCGGTGCGACCGATGTCCGTCGACGTGCTCCGCGCGGGCAGCGCGCGCCAACGGACCGGTGGTGACGAGATCGGAGGAAGCCGCTGACCGGCTCCTCCAGGATCAGCGGACGACGATCCTGACCGACGTCCCTGCAGCCCAGTACTTGTCCGCGCGCGTGAGCACGCGGTAGTAGCCGCGCGGAAGCGCGCGCTTGCCGAAGGTGTAGACGCCCTTCGACGTCAGCTTCACGGCGGCGACCTTCACGAGCCTCGTGCCCACGATCCGATACAGCGTCGCGATGCCGCCGATGCGCGTCGCGGCTCCGCCGATGATGCGGTAGCGACCCGAACGCGCCACCTTGGCGCTGACGATCGGGACCACCTTCACGACGACGGTCCGCGACTGGCTTGCCGTGGTGAACAGGTCAGCCGGATAGATCCACCGGAACCACGTGTTGCGGGTGAGAGCGGGCGTGTAGCCGGCTCCCTTGCCCGTCGACCGGGGCCAGGGCACGGGATGCGCCCACGACGTCACCTTCAGGTTCTTCCAGGTCGTCCCGTTCGTCGACCACTGAAGGACTCCGCGCGCCACCCACGCCGCGTCGTTCGAGAGCGTCTCCCCGGGCAGCGGGGTGAGGTAGTCCGCCCAGGTGTCGTAGACGACCTTCCCGCGGTACTTCACGGCCGACGCCGACAGGTCGAGGTGCGGGATAGCTGCGCGCCCGATTCGTCGGCACGGTCACAGCAGGCGGCGTGACGTCGGACATCAGGTACGACGCCGTCGAGGCGCTCAGAGGGAACGGAGTGAACGTCGCGGAGGCGAAGTCCGTCGGTGCCGCCGCGGTGGCGAACCCCGACGTCGTGTCGCCCTGTGCCGCCCACCACGCCGAGCCGAGCTGCTGCACGTCGTAGATCCCGGGATCGCCGTACACCTGAGCCGTGTCGACGTCGCCGCCGCTCGGACCGAGTGTGGCCGTGGCGTTATGGGTCACGCTGGTGTCGGTGTAGGAGAACAACAGGCTCGCCGACGTGAGCCAGGTCGGGTTGGTATAGAAGGCCGCGAGCGACCCCGTCCAGTCCAGGTACGGTGCCGCCTTGCCGGCGACGAAGTCCTCGGCGAAGAGTCGGGTGTACGTCGATGTCCGCACCGTGCCGTCCTCGCGGTAGACGACAGCGCCCGCGGTTCCGTCGGCAGAGACGCTGAACCCCACGGTCGTCTCGTCGGAGTGACGGACGAAGTCCGTCGACACCATCGTGCTGACACCCGCCTGGTGCTTCCAGACTCGGTCCCCGGCCAACCACCACGCGGTGGAGCCGTCGGCTGAGAGCACCGGGTTGGTGTCCCAGTAGTTCGTGAGGATCGTGCTCGTCACCTCGGCACCCACGCGCGAGACGAGCAGCAGCGCGTACGTGCGGTCCCGCGCAGCGGACGACAGCGAACCGCGCGCCAGACTCAGGAGCATCGTGTTGCCGTCGTCGGACACGTCATACCCGTAGGCGAGATAGCCGCCGGGCGTCAGCGCGGTCTTGGCAGTCCCATCGAGAAGGGACGACCCGACCGAGTGCGTCCCGACCGAGGAGTAGTCCACGAAGTTGACGACGGGTCCGGTCGGGCCTGCCGACGCAGCCGTCGTCCCGGGTACCAGTCCGAGGACGAGTGCACCGACTGATGCGGTCAGCGCAGCCAGCCAGATGCGGGGATGACGGGATCGAGTTCTCATGACTCCCCCTTAGCGGCGCCGACGTCCCTATCGGACGATCGCCTCAGGGTCGGCGTCGGCTCTACGCTAGACCGGGCGATCACGCGCAGTCGCCCCGAAAGAGGAGCCGTCCGCTTCCCGAACGGAGACGAGCCGGGCGGTCGGTCAGTGTCGAAGGCGAACAGACGCTCGTTGCTGCTCGAGAAGCCACCGGGCGAGTTCCTCTTGCGCGTGTGCTTGGTGGCCGATGGCGCCGAACGCGAACAGTGCGTCGATGCCAGCACGCAGGAGGGCCTCCGTGTCGTCGGAGTCGCCACCGCGCGCTAGCGACGGTCCTTGCGGTCGTCACGACGGTCATCGCGGTCGTCACGACGGTCTTCGCGGCGGTCCTGCCGGCGTCCGACGCCGTGTGCGACGACGGCGGCTCCACCCACGACTGCGACGGTTCTGCGTGCCCGACGGGCTGCCATAGGCATGTCAGGCTCCTTCCTCTTCGTCGGCCTCGAGTGCGGCCAAGATCGCCTGGACGGGGATACGGCCGCTTGCTGCCAGCTGGCCCCCGGCATGGCGCACAGCCGCGCCGAAGGGTGCGGCCCACAGGTTCTCCCACACGAGCAAGGCAGCGGTGCTTCCCGGCTCGATCGTGTCGGCGAGATCGAGGACATCCTGCTCGCTGAGCAGCATCGCCAGCTCGGTCTCCTCGGCGCGAAGCTCACCGATCTCGCTGGAGTCGACATCGGTCGCCTCGAGGATCTCGATCTCCCCGTCGTCGTCCTTCCTGATGAACAGCAGGTCGAGCACGCGGATCAGCCCGCGGTCGACGTAGTCGGCGAGTATCGGCATCGCCTCCCCGTTGAACTTGCTCCCAGGGAACTCGAGCACGATCCAGTCGACCGGGCCGAGTTCGTCGACGTTCAGTGCCATCGTCGATCACCTTCCTATCGCCCGGTTGGTCCGGGCATCGTCACCAGTCAGTGGATCATTCGCTAGCGGTGGGTTGACGGCTGACGCATGGCCGTCGAAGTCACGCGAGTCCTTGGCCTTCTGCGCATCGAACTCTGCGTTGGTGGCGTTCTCGTTCGCATTGATCTAGAACAATCCGGCGATGGGCGCGTGGCATGGGCGATTGACCTTCCCCCGCCATTGGCCAGTAGTCGGGTCTTAGATGCCGGCGTACTCGTGTTCTGTGGTGGGCATGCCCTCGTCCGTCCAAGCTTTGAAGCCGCCGTCGAGCACTGCAACGTCGGTGTACCCCAGGGTCTTGAGTGTGGCTGCGGCGAGCGATGCGCGGCCGCCGGAAGCGCACACGACGATCACCCGACGCGCTGGGTCGAGGACCTCTTTGTGACGCGGACTTGTCGGGTCGGCGACGAACTCGAGCAGCCCCCGAGGGACCGGGATTGCTCCTTCGATGTGGCCGTGCTGCCATTCCTCGCCCTCACGGACGTCGAGGCAGACGACCTCACCGGTTGCGAGCTCCTTGACTGCGATGCTCGGCGGCACGATGTCGACCTGTGCGCGCGCCTCACCGATCATCTCCATGGCGGTCTTGGACATGTGGATCTCCTTCTTTGCCGTGCGCATGTCGGACGTGGTGCTCCCCCGGGGTGGACGTGGGTTGGCCGCCGGACGCAGGTTAGCCGAGCCTTACGTGGTCGATACCCAACTCGGTGGGTGCACCAAGCTTGGCGACGGTCCGGCGTCCCCACTCCTCGTCGATGAGCTGTTTGGCTGCCTCCTCCAGGAACTGGGGGGCCGCCCAATCGTCGACGCTGAAGTCGTTCTGGATGTAGCCGTGGGAGAACATGAAGTTCTTGCCGACCTCCACGCACTTCAGGTTCTGCGGAGACAGGTTCGGCACCATGTCGACGTCCTTGATGCCCTGGTAGGTGTCCTCGGCATCGCGGTAGAACGTCTGACGGTCCAGGATGACCGACGCGGCCTGCTTGAACTGGTTGGCCCAGCGACCGACCTTGATCATGGCCTTCATGTAGGTGATGACCAGTTCGGGGTGCTCGTCGGCCATCACGTCGGTACAGGTGATCACGGCGGGAGTGTTGGCGACCTGCAGGGTCCAGTCCGGGTAGGTGGACAGATCCTCGATGGCCTTCATCTGGCCGGTGTCCTCCTGCAGGTGCTGGAAGACCTTGCTCAAGGTGTAGATCGCGTCGACGGCGCCGCCCAGCAGCGCCTTCTCCAGCGGGCGGAAGGCCAGATCGTGCTTGTGGTCGCGGGTGGCCCACAGATCGGTCGGGTTGATCATCGGGGCCAGCATCGCCGGGTCGCCGTACCAGTCATCCGGGTAGGGGAACTCGACGATCTCGACGTCGTCCATGGTCATGTCGTGCAGGCGCAGCATGGACTCGATGCCCATGTGCTCGTTGATCCGCCACCAGTCGTTCTTGATGGTGTTCAGGCTCTTGGACAGTCCGATCTTCTTGCCCTTGAGGTCCTCGATCCGGAAGAGCGGGTCGTCGGAGCGCACCATCATCGCGCCGCCCTCGCGCACCATGGTCGCGCCGAGCAGGCGGGTCCGTCGGATGTCGGCGTTGACCTGGACCGGCGGGTAGAGACCGCCGAAGCGGAACAGGTTGTCCAGGTTGTGGATGTAGTGCGGGTAGAAGTCGTTCTCGCGGCGGGACCGGAAGTAGGAGTAGTCCACGCCGATCTTCTTGAAGTCGGTCTTGCACCACCCCAGCTCCTGGTCGATGTTGTTCGCCGACACCATCGGACAGTTGGTGAAGAACACCTCATCCCAGCGCAACGGCACGGTGTGCAGGTCCACCACGGTGGGCATCTCGAGAGTTCCGGTCATGGGGCCCTCCTCCTGGCGCGGAGGCGACCAACTCTTGGCCGGTACATCAAGCCTTCGCGCTCAGTGCGGCGACATCGACACGATTCGACCGCGAATCCCCGCCATTCACCCGGACAGGACGCGTTGGTCTCGCCGCTCCGAACCTAGACCGAGGACATACGAGGATGCACTCCGAAGGTCAACAGCCGACAACGGGCCCGCGGAGTGCCGATCTGCATCGCCTCGGCACTGGCCGTTCGGCTGGATCCTCGCCCTGGGAGCAGTGATCGGCCATCTCTACAGCCGGCTCGATGAGCGCATGCCCTCCTGAAGACAGGCATCCCTCGCCGGGATCGCGACCAGACAGAAGATGCCGCGAAGGTGAGCAGATGTGCCTGATGGACTCGCCCACCTGGGTCGAGACCGGGATTCGCGCTCGGCCACTCAGCGGGCAGGCCAGGCCGGCTCGGGGCTACCGTTGAGGTGCCGCCCGAGTGAGGACTCGGCGCCGGTGCTCGCGGAACGTCGGGAGGTGACGGCGATGCAGCTTCACCGGCTTGTGCCCGCTCAGCCGTCGGAAGAGCCGGAGGTGACCGGTTGGCACGCCGACCCATCCAATCCGGACCTCATCGTGCACCCGGACGGACGCTTCATGTCCATGTCGGCCGCGGAGCGCGCGGCGAACCGGACCGCGTAGCGCGGACAGAGAGCCGAGCTCGAGCGCGGTCAGTGCATATTGCTGAGGGTTACGGTCTCGTAGTCGGCACGGGCCCTGTCAGCCGCGTGCCGCAAGCGGGTGATGCCTGCCAGGTTCACCACTCCGAGCTCGTCGGTGGGCTCCCAGTCGGCGGGTGGGGCTTGGTCCCACCAGTGGATGACGTACCTCTGCACGGCTGCGGCGTGGGCTTGTTCGGCGTCGTTCCAGCGTTGCAATGCTTCTTGTTCCGGAGTCATATCTCGACGGTAGAGGTCCGACCGCGGCGGAGTCCTGCGCGAAGGCCCGGTCCACCGGGCCGGGCAGCGGGTGCACGACCACAAGGGCAGTTAGGTCGATGAGGTGTCGCAGGCTGCGGGGTCCACTCGTTCGAGGCGCCAGTACACGGCTGTGTCGGCTGCCCACGTTCGTCGGCTTCTGGCCGAGCCATGTGGCGGGTGCCGCGAGTACTCCCCGCCATCACCCCTCATGCACGAGCGTTCGCAGTTGGGCGCTGACCGAACCCTCCGCTAGCCAGCCCCGGTCGCGATCTGGTCAGGCACCTTGATGTGTCGAATATCGGGGTCAGGTCTGGACTCCCCGTGGTGTTGGTGGAACGGTGGCAATGACACGGTTGGGGGTGCGCCATGACCACTCGATCGGGCAACGTTGCGGAATCGACGGACGCGTCGCTCATCGCGGATCTGAGCGAACTCATTGCGACGCACAGTGTCGTCCAGCGCGATCTCTGCCTGATCGTGCTCGTGGTGGACGACCTCGACGCGATCCGCGCCCTGTACGGCTCCACGACTGCGGCCGAGGTCCTCGGCGGGCTCGGCAGGCGCATCGATGCGCTCACACGGGGCACGGACCTCGTGACACGTGCGGATGACAACGAGTACGCCGTGGTCCTCACCACGATCTCGGACCCTGAGGATGCGCAGCTCGTGGCGGAGAAGCTCCGTCGACAGATCGGCGAGCCGTTGTCGGCGGGGGGCCACGAAATACACGTCACCGCTCACATCGGCATCGCTGTGGCGCGCGAGGGCGATGTGGGGACCGATCTGCTCGGGCGTGCGCGGCGCCGCGCGCGCCCGCAGCACGCCTAGAGCGCTGTACCCGGACGACCGGCGCGCCGAGACCGGGGTACCCGGCCACATGCCTGAGGGCGGGCGCGGGTGTCGCGGCGTCAGCCGTAAGCCAGTAATCAGGCCACGACGTTCACCAGCAACGGGCGGGCAAGCGGATGAACCGCTCGCTTCGTGTGGAACATGGCAGAGACCGCTCGTCATGAGCCTTCAACGTGGACGAGAGGAGGATCGGACGGCTGACGCACAGCGAACTTGGTCGCCGAGCGTTCCGCACGGGAGCCGGAATAGGGTCGAGATCACCTGAGGGGATCGAGAGGCGACTGCCCTCCCACGACGGTGGCGCGGGCCGTCCCCGGGGCAAGGGGGATCCGAGATGAAGCGATGGACGCGGTTCCAAGTTGCTGGTTCGCCTCGACCGACGCCGAGGGCTAGGGCGACCGTCGCCCTTGCGGCCGTGCTGGCCTGTACCGGATTGGGTGGGATGACCGCCACGCCGGCCCGGGCTGCAACGGGCACGCTCACGGTGGGGTGGGGCGCCGGCGTGAACGTTCCACCAGGACTCACCGACGTGATCGCCTTGGCCGACGGTTATGGCCAGAGTCTGGCCGTTCGGTCGAACGGAACCGTGGTGGCATGGGGAGCGAACACCTACGGACAGGCACGCGTGCCCTCCGAACTCACCGGCGTGACGGCTGTATCCGCCGGCATGTACCACAGCCTCGTTCGGAAGTCTGACGGCACCGTGGTCGTCCTCGGTGGCAGGAGTACGGACGGACTGTCCCCGGCCCCGGTCGGGTTGTCCCATGTCACGGCCATTGCCGCCGGGGCCTACCACAACCTGGCCTTGAAGTCGGACGGGACGGTCGTCGGTTGGGGTCAGCCAGCCGCCGCCCGAGTGCCCGCCGGGCTTCGTGACGTGACCGCCATCAGCGCCGGCTACTCGCAGTCTGTGGCGCTCAAGACGGACGGGACCGTGGTCGCCTGGGGGGCGAACGTCGGCGGTGCGCTGGATGTCCCTGCCGGACTGACCGATGTCGTCGCCGTCTCGTCCGGAGGAACCCACAGCCTGGCGCTCAGGTCCGACGGCACGGTCGTCGGCTGGGGCAGCCCCGCGTCTGCTGTGGCCGTGCCGAAGGCCTTGAGCGGCGTGACAGCGATCGCGACCGGATTCGACTTCAGTGCGGCCGTGCGCAGTGACGGCAGCATAGTCACGTGGGGTAGGAACCTCGATGTGCCGAGCGGCTCGCTGGGAGCGGGCCTGATCGCCGCCGGCGCGCATCTGCTGGCGGTTGTGACGAGCGCGTCGACCGTAGCCGTTCATCCCCTGACCGACACGTACGTCAACAGCGTCGCGCCCAGGAACTCATACGGGCGAACGAGTTCGCTGGCTGTGGGAGGAGCTGCGGGCTACATCTCCTACGTGCGGTTCGTCGTACCGACCACTCCTCTCGGCCGAGCGGTCGTGGGCGCCTCGTTGGTGTTGAGGACGACGACGGTGCCGTTCGCTGGCAGCACGTCGGGATTCAGCGTCCGTCCGGTGGGAGGGACGTGGAACGACGCCACTACCTGGAACACCCGCCCGTACATCGCGCCGAGCCCAGAACTCGGCCGGATCACCGTCGTTGCAACGAACGCGTGGAGCACCGTGTCGTTGGATCTTTCGGCGGTGACTCCGGGAACGCTGCTCGAGCTCGCCCTTGTCGGTGAAGGAACCGACAGCTCGTGGTTCTGGTCGAGCAACTACGCTCGAGCCGACTACCGGCCGGCGCTGCGTGATCACGTACCGCTGAGTCACACGGCAGTACGAGGCACACACCGCGTCCGTCGCACCTCCGATCGGTCGTGGCACGACGACGTACTGGCAATGCGATCGACACTCGCGTAGGTCACACTCGAACCACGAGGACCCATGAGCAACGCACCCGCCACGCCGCACATCGACCAGGACGAGTCCGCCGTCATCGGTCGGCTGTCGCGTCTCAACCGGTTCCTGCCGGTGTGGATCCTGCTGGCGATGGCCGCTGGCCTGCTCATCGGCCGGGCGTTCCCCGGGGTGCAGTCCGCACTCGATGCCGTCAAGGTCGGGCAGACGTCGCTGCCCATCGCCCTCGGTCTTCTGCTGATGATGTACCCCGTGCTCGCCAAGGTCCGTTACGAAGACATGGGCCACGTGACGGGCGACCGCACGCTGCTGTGGCTCTCTCTGCTGCTCAACTGGGTGATCGGACCGCTGCTCATGTTCGTCCTGGCCTGGACGTTCCTTGCCGACCAACCCGAGTTCCGCACCGGCCTCATCGTCATCGGCCTCGCCCGCTGTATCGCGATGGTGCTCATCTGGAACGATCTCGCGTGCGGTGATGGCGAAGCCGCAGCGCTCCTCGTGGCCATCAACTCGGTCTTCCAGATCCTCGCCTACGCCCTGCTCGGCACGTTCTACCTCAAGATCCTCCCGGGCTGGCTCGGCCTGGACACCCAGGACGTCCATTTCTCCACCTGGGACATCACCAAGGCCGTGCTGATCTTCCTCGGCATCCCGCTGCTGGCCGGCTACCTGACTCGACGCTGGGGGCTACGGGTCAAGGGCGACGAGTGGTACGAGTCGAGGTTCATCCCGTTCATCAGCCCGTTCGCGCTCTACGGCTTGCTGTTCACCATCGTCGTGATGTTCGCGCTGCAGGGCGACGCCATCACCTCCGACCCGTTAGCGGTCGTCAGCATCGCCATACCGCTGCTGGTCTACTTCGCCATCATGTGGGGCGTCTCGTTCGTCATCGGCACTCGCAGTCACATGGGCTACCCGAAGACCGCGACTCTGGCATTCACCGCGGCCGGCAACAACTTCGAGCTCGCAATCGCCGTGTGCATCGGCGTCTGGGGCGTCACCTCCGGGCAGGCGCTCGCCGGGGTGATCGGCCCGTTGATCGAGGTGCCGGCTCTGGTGGCTCTCGTCTACGTGTCGCTGTGGCTTCGACGCAAGTACTTCAGCAAGTCGACGCTGCCCGCGCTCCACTGATCGGCAGGCCCGGGCGGACGCGCAAGGCGAATCTGGCGCTCAACGTCCTGCCCTGAGCGGCAAGTCGACCAGCCCATGTCGGGTTACGGTCTGTCGACCGTTGCGGAAGTGATGCTGCATCGCCTCCTCAACAGGGAACCCGCGATGGCTCAGCTTGTTGCGCAGGACGGCTCCCGGGCCAGCCTCCTCCTCGTCAGGTGGGACCCATCGTGACGATGACGTTCTGGTCCGCAACCGCGTAGAGGGTTCCGTTGGTCGCGACGGTCATCGGGCCGAAGCGACCAGCCTTGGCTGTGGCGACTGAGGTGACCGTCCCGTCTGGCGCGATCTTGTGCAGTCCGAGGGTGTCGGCCGCAAGGAGGGTCGCGTTGGTCGGGTCAACGGCGAGGGTCATACGGTGGAACAGTCCCGTGCCTGAGGTTGTGTCGCCCACCGCCATCACGGTGACCTGCCCCGCTGGGGTGATCCGGCGGATCATGTAGTCGTCTGACCCGATGTAGATCGTGCCCCCGGCGTCCACCGCGATGGTTCCGGGCCACCCGAGACAGTCAGTGACGCCGGCAGCGCACGTGGCCAGCGTCGTGACCTTGCCCTGCGGCGTGATCTTGCGGACCTGACCGGAGTCCGTGACGTACAGGTTTCCGCTGGGGGAGACGGCCATGCCCAGGACGGTGTCGAACCTTGCTTCAGTCCCGATCCCATCCTTGACCCGCGCCGGCGTGTTGAGGCTTCCGACCTCGGTCTTGCCCGCCAACGTCGACATCCGACCGTCCACACCGAACTTCCGTATCTCCTGACCGGACACTGCGTAGACGGTCCCCGAGGCGTCGACGCTGATGGCTCGGAAGCCGGCATCCCACGTCGCCGCTGCCTCGTCGGCGAACGTGGTGACGCGCCCCGTCGACGTGACGGCGAGGATCCTCGAACGATGGTTCGCCGAGTTGAAGTCCGACACGTACACCGTGCCGCTTGGACTCACTGCAAGCCCCCCGTTGGCCTCGAATGGCGGGCTTCCGACCAGTGGTTGGATCGAGAGTGCGGCCGCAGTCGACGTCGTCGGGGTTGGTGTGGATGGACGGCGTCGGGCGGATGTCGGGCCGGGCGATGGGGAGGTCCGCGTCGACCCGACATTGTCCACGGCAGCTATGCCCAGCACGAGTACTGCGATGGCCGTGAGAGCCAGCGATGCGCGCGCGACTATCGTGCGTCGACGCCGCGACTCGTGCAGGGTGCTCAGGCGCTGTGAGGTGGGAACGCCGCGTCGCACCGACTCCTCGATCTCGGCTAGCGCCCGACCAACCCGCGCATCGACGCTCACGACCCATCACTCCCTTCCTCGCCGAGTCGGGCCGCAAGGGCTGCCCGGCCACGCCAGAGATGGGTCTTCACGGTCCCTTGCGAGCACCCGAGGACCTGCCCGATCTCGGCCACGTCCATTCCGTACACGTAGAACAGAGCGACGGCCTGCGCCTGCCGTCGCGGTAGTCCGCGTATGGCATCGAGAACGGCTGAAGTACCGTCGCCAGTGTCGGGGACGGGTGGCGTGGGGGCGTTGAGACGGAGCAGGGTGCGTGCTTCGGTGGCGCTGCGGCGGGCCGCCGAGGCGGCCTTGTTGACACAGACGCGTCGCACCCAGCCGGCGGGAGAGTCGTAGTGGGAGATCCTGTCCCATTGCAGAAACGCCGCCAGCATCGCTTCTTGGGCGAGATCGTCTGCGTGGGCCGATCCCGACAGCGTCCGAGCCAGCATGACAAGTCGCGGCATCTCGGCACGGAAGAAGTCGTCGAAACCGCCGCCCGGCTCCAGCGCCTCTGGTACGGAGGCGACCGGAGTAGGCGACTCCCGACCCCGTGCGGACCGCCACATACACCCAACTCGCAGCCGACGACGGATCGGTTGACACCGAACCCCATCGAGAATGACCGCCTGTCGGCCTGCAGGGCAATGGCGCAGCGACGAACAGCCCTTCGCGCGGGCCCAGGCCGTCAAGTCCTGAGGGACTCCGGGGCTCGTGCCGGGGAGATGTCTCCGCGTGTCGGCGAGAGGATGTTCGAGCTCGTGTCAACCGGGCGGGTGCTGGGCGCGAGTAGAGCGTATGACTGGTATTGAGCACCGAGAAGGTGCCACCACGGCGGCACGACAGAAGTGGCGTGTTGCCCGACCTCGGACGGCGCGGGCGCGAGCGCCGGGAGCGGGCGGGTGGTCATCGACTCGCCGGTTGTGGTTCACCGGCCTCGCGGTTCTGCTAGCTGGGGCGGTTGCTGGGTGCTCCTCAGGTGCTGCCGTGCCTCCTCCGAGAACCCCATCCGGTGCCCCCGCCTCTGCGGGAACCTTGCCCATGCTGCCCGGCCAGGGCCATGCGTTCGTGACGATTCCGGCTGGGACCTATGGGGTCGTGGTCCAAGGTTCCAGCCTGGCCCGACCGGTGCCTGTCGTGCGCGTGCCGGACGGCTACGCCGCTGGCGGCTTCGCGGTCAATGCGGTGTCGGCTCGGGCCGTAGACGTCGCACCTGACACCGTCGGCCTCGCGTTCTGGGGGGTGCAGGGTGTCTACACCAACCCCTGCACGGCCGGGAAGCACCCCGTGGATCCCGGACCGTCCGTCTCCGACCTCGCCCGGGCGCTGGCCAGCCAGCCGTTGCGGTCCGGGAGCGATCCGGTCCCCGTCATCGTCGCGGGGTACAAGGGTCTGTACGTCGAGACCTCGGTGCCAGCCCTCATCGACTTCACCAAGTGCGGGGACGGGTATTTCGACAGCTGGACCAGCTCCAACGGCGGCGGACGTTTCCAACAGGGACCCGGGCAGCGGGATCGGCTGTGGATACTGGATGTCCACGGATACCGCCTGGTCATCGACGGCTGGCACATGCCTGGAGCGACGGGTCAGCAGATCAACCAGATCACGCAGATGGTGAAGACCCTCACGTTCCAAGCCAGCAACTGACCACGCGTACCTGCGCCGACACGCGCCAGCCCCTCCGGACTTCGCGGCCTTGGACAGGCTGTCGCCGTCTCCCTGGCAGCCTTGCTGGTGCTGGTGGACGCAATGCACCTGATCCAGGTATGAACGATCAACGCGCTTCGCACCGAGCCTGAGGGGTTCCGCCCAGATGTGCCTGATCGCGTGAATCGTCACGCTCCTTCACGACCGTCACCTCTCCGTAAGGGATGGACCTCGACCGGAGTCATCGGGTGATGGTTGCCTCGAACCCTGGTGCACCGCCCCGTCGTCGTCCCGGAGGACCACCCCATGCTGCCCGACTCAGTCCAGGCGTTCGTCGACGCCGAGATCGCCGCGAATACCGTCGACTACTCCGACCTGCGCGCCGTGTTCCTCAACGGTTCGCTCAAGCGTTCGCCCGAGGTGAGCCACACCGACGCCCTCATCGACATCAGCGCGCACATCCTGCGCGGGGTCGGGGCGCGTGTGGACGTCGTCCGCACGATCGACCACGTCATCCCGCCGGGCGTCTACCCCGACATGCGAGAGCACGGGTGGCCGGTCGACGACTTCCCGGACATCTACCGCGGGCTGATCGAGCCGGCGCACATCGTGGTCCTCGCGACGCCGATCTGGCTCGGCGACCAGTCCTCGATGACGCGACTCATGATCGAGCGACTGTACGGCTGGTCCAGCGATCTCAACGAGTACAGCCAGTGGTCCTACTACGGCAAGACCGGTGGAGTGCTCGTCACCGGAAACGAGGACGGCGGCAAGCACTGCGCGGCCCAGATGCTCTACGCGCTCTCGCACATCGGCTTCACGATCCCTCCGCAGGCGGATGCCTACTGGGTAGGGGAAGCCGGCCCGGGGCCGTCGTATCTCGACGACAACCAGGGTGCGCGCAACCACTGGACAACTCGGAACACGGTGTTCGCGACGTGGAACCTGCTCCACTCGGCGAGGCGGCTCGTCGATGGCGGCGGCATCCCCGCCCACGGCAACAGGACGTCTCACTGGGACCTCAGCGATCCCGACCACCCCAACCCGGAGTACCGCGCGTGACCGCCCCTTCGCACTGGCAGTGGATCGAGCAGACGAGCAGGCCTACGTCACGGCGGGTGCTGCCCACAGCAATGCTGCGGCGAAGCTGCGGTACGGAGCCCAGCGGGCGCCCCGATCGACGACGGCAGACTCGCTCGGACGCTCAGGCAGTCGATATGCGCGTTGGACGGCGCTGCGGATACCGACGTCGCCGGCGGGCAGGACGTCCGGGCGTTGCAGCTGGTGGATGAGGAACATCTGGGCGGACCACGGTCCTACGCCGCGCAGGGAGGTCAGCAGACGAATCGCCTCCGCGTCGTCGACAGTCCGCAAGGCCTCGAGATCCACAGTTCCGTCGCCGATCCCACAGGCGAGCTCGTGCAGTGCTCGTGCCTTGGCGGTGGAAACACCCAGCCCCTTCAGCCGGGTGGGATCGAGGCGGGCCACCCCCGTCGCTGACGGAGGGTGCGCACCGGCCGCGTCCGCGAGCCGACCGAAGATCGTCAGGGCCGCCGGGATCGAGATCTGCTGCCCGACGATGTGCAGCGCCAACCCGGCGAACAGGTCGACGCCGGCGCGGTCGCTCCCGTCCCAGGAGAAGGGGTCCGGTCTGCCTACGCGCGTCATCAGCTCGCGCATGACCGGGTCGCGACGACCCAGTGCGCTGTAGGCGCGCCCTGTCGAGGCATCGCCGCCTGCGACGGGTCGGTAGGAGGTCGTGACTGGGAGCGGTGTACGGGTGTCGGCCGCTGCTGCCTCGCGCATTCGTCGCTCAGCTGGTGTCACGGTCAGCTCCTTGGTCGCCGGGTGCCGCTAGGTCGTCGTGGCGCGCAGCGAGGGGTCGAATCGACGCGTGACGGACTCGGTCGTGAATCGGACTCGCCGGCCGGTCTCGTCGCCACTCACGGGAGCCCGACGCTCTGCCCGTTCGACCGTGGCGGTGCCCGACAGGGCGAGGACGGCACCGTCGGTCCAGTCGATGAACAGCAGAGCCGCCGCCGGGTCGACGGCGAGGTTGCCGAGCGAGTTGAACATGTTGTTGCCGGGGTAGTCGGGCCACCACAGGACATCGCCGTCGGTCCGGACGAAGCCGGTCGGTCCACCGCGGTGCGAGGCGTCGGCACCGCGGGTCGGGTGCGCGGTCCCGAGGAAGAACGTGTCGGCTGCGGCGATGAGCGTCCGGTCCGCATCCACGAGCGTGGTGTCGCGCTCGACGTGGGTCTCGCCACTGCCGACCTGCTCGAGGGGAACGAGCGTGCGGCGATGGATGTACTGCGGGCAGTTGCCGTACGCCTGGTCCACCTCGACCTCGAGCCAGTCCGGGCCGGCGACCGTGAGCCGGCCGTTGACGCGGACCCGGCGGCGCGCCGCGAACTCGATGGCGACGAGCCCGATCGGCTCACCGATCCCCATGTGGTTCAAGGGGTCCGACGGGTCCGGGACGCTGTCGACGCGCAAGGTGCGACCGGTACCGCGGAGGAATCCGGCAGGGCCCCGCAGCGGCGACGTCCAGAGGCGACCATCCGGTGCGCGGCCGGTCAGGACGGCGAAGCTGCGATCGGCCAGGAATCGTCCGGCCCCTCCCGAGAGGTCGGGGATCGAGAGCATCGCCTCGAGCCGCCTGGCCTCGTCCGCGACGCCCGCGTGCCGCTGGACCATCAGCTCACCCTCGTGGAATCCCGATCGGCGCAGCGACAGGTCGATGTCATCCATGGTGACCATCGGTCTCGTACTCCTTCAGGCAGAGTTCGCGGCGGGCAACTAACGCTCTATATCTGCTGAGCCATTAGGAGACTAGACACGAACCGAACCGCTGTCAAACGGCATGACACACCACACCCATTAGGTGCTCTATGCTGGTCGCGTGAACAGTCATCATTCCGGTCAGACCCTCGCAGGCGCGCCGGTCCGGGGGGAGCCGGTGGCCGTCGAGCTCATGAACACCGTCTGGGCGGACCGTGACGGGCTCCACGACGCCCTCGCGACGGCGCGGGACGCCACCGCGTGGCTGAGCCAGGTGACCGAACGCCTCCCTCACGTGCGGCGGTCTCAGGGGACATCGCGCTCGAGACTGACGCTCTCAGAGACCGACCGACTGCGTCGTCTGCGTGACGCGATCCGCCGCGTCGCCATCGACGTCACCGACGACCCGCGAACCGTCGAACCGAACGAATGGGACAACCTGACGATCGCCGAGGCGCTGTCCGTCATCAACAACGCAGCCGAGTCGTTGCCCCCGCGGCTCCTGCGTCGCGTCGGAGGTGGCATCGCCGCCGACCGGAGCGCGGCCGACCCTCTGTCCGCGTCGTTCGCCGGCTTCGCCGTGGACGCGGTGCCTCTGCTGGCCGGCGAGCACGCCCGTGGTTCGTTGCGCGCCTGCCTGGCACCGGCGTGCGTGCTCTATTTCGTGAAGGACCATGCCCTGCGCGAGTGGTGCTCCCCTGCGTGCGGCAACCGCGCTCGAGTGGCCCGCCACTACGCGCGCGCGCAGGAAGCGAAGCGCCTCTCGTCGACGTGACCAGGTTGTCGAATCCTTACGGAAGTGGGCCTGATCCGCCCGTAACACCGGCGTAAGCGACATCGTCGGCAGCCGCGCACAGGGTGGGCGTCAGGCCGGTCGTGCGACCGGCACTGACGAGAGGAACAACATGAGGAACCACCGACTGTGGGCGACCGCCGCCGTGGCGTCGACGATCCTGCTGGTGCCTGCGACAGCGGCATCGGCGCACGGGGCCAGGTCGACCGACCTGCGAGACGGCGCCGTGTTCGTGCAGCTCAACGGGGGAGCGGGCAACAGCGTCGAGGCGTTCACGCGAAGCGAGACAGGTGCTCTGACACCGGTCGGGGAGTTCACCACGGGTGGCCTCGGCGCCAAGCAGGTCGGTGCTCCGGTCGATGCGCTCGCGTCGCAGGGTTCCCTGGCGCTTGCCGATGACAACGAGACCCTGGTGGCGGTCAACGCAGGCAGCGGAACCGTGTCGGCGCTCGGCATCCACCGCGACCGCTTGTCCCTGGACTCGGTCGTGTCCTCCGGCGGGTCGTTCCCGTCGAGCGTGACCGTGCACGGGTCGGCGGTGTACGTGCTGAACGCCGGCGGGACGGGCTCGGTGTCCGGCTTCCGTCTCCACGACGGTCGACTTGTCCCGATCCCGGGTTCGGCGCGCAGTCTCGGTCTGTCCAACGCGGCGGTGCCGTTCTTCCTGACCTCGCCGAGCCAGCTCGGCGTGACGCCGGACGGGCGGACCCTCGTGGTGGCGACGAAGGCGAACAACACGCTCGTGACGTTCCCCGTACGCCGTGACGGCAGTCTCGGCGACAAGGTGCTGAACGCCTCGCAGGGCCCGGTCCCGTTCTCCTTCGTCTTCGACCGCCGTGGTCGCGTCGAGGTGACTCAGGCCGGCGATGGCCGCACGGCCTCGTACGCGGTCGCCTCCGACTCGTCGCTCGTGCCGCTCGGTGTCTCGGCGTCGTCGGGTGGGGCGGCCCTGTGCTGGAACGTCCGTGTCGGTTCGTACCTCTTCGGCGCCAACGCTGGGAGCGGCACGCTGACGTCGTGGTCCGTCGCGAAGGACGGGACGACGTCGGTGCTCGCACCCGTCGCGGCCACGACATCGCCCGGTCCGATCGACCTGACGGCGTCGAGCGGAGGTCGGTTCGTGTACGTGCTGAGCGCGCTGGCCGGCGAGATCGACGCGTTCAGGGCACAGCGAGACGGCAGTCTCGTGGCCGCTGGTGTGACGACCGGCCTGCCGACGATCAATGCCACCGGTGGTCCGGAGGGCATCGTCGCCAGCTGACGACTGACGGCCACCGCGGCACGTGATACCGCACGCCAGGGTGGTGATCCGATCACGGGTCACCACCCTGGCAATGGTGCGTCCGCCGTCGTCCTGCTCGGGGCAGGAGGGCGTTATGGAGTCGTGGCCATGGACGCGCCTCGCGCACTGTCAGGTGAACTCGATGAGCCTGCTGTCGGCGAGTGCAGCGATGCGGATTCCGGCGATGGCCTGGTATCTCGGGTCGCTCATCTTGTCGAGGAAGTGCTGACGCGTGGGGTAGCTGACGAGGATCCCCATGTCCCACCGCTCACCGCCGACGATCGTCACCGCAGCACGCCCCATCCACGTCACCGTTGCCGCGTAGTCGACCCCCTCGGTGCCGGTGAGCGTGGCGTACTGCTCGAAGGCCTCGATCCCGCTGAACCCATCTACGCCGAAGCCGTCGAGAGCGTGCTCGCGGAAGCGGACGAGGTTGAGCAGCGTGACCGGTTGCTCCGGGTCCGCGGAACGGAGCGTCGACAGGGCGGCCTCGTCGATGTCTACGTGGTCCATCGCACGATTCTGGCGGCGTCGAACCACGGCGACAACAGCACGCGGTCACCCGCTCTGCTGCCCCTCGCCGCGCGGGGCCTCTCCGGTGCCGACTAGGTCGGCGGGGACTTCTTGGACTTCTTGGGGGCCTTGGCGGGGAGGGCGGCCGCGAACTCCAGGGACCTGGTCACCCAGTCGTCAGTCTCGCCAGTGGGTTCGCGCCAGGCAGGTGGCAGTGACACATAGCCACCCATAGGACGTTCGGGCGGCCCGAAGGCCCCCGTGCCCTCGATGGACAACAGAGCATCCCGGTCCGCCTCCGAGAGCTTGATCCCGATGGACGGACCGAACAGCCCCATGAACATGTTGCCGTTCACGTACGCGCCGAGGTTGCCGAACATGGGCTTGACGACGACGTCGGGTCGGTCGGGGACCAGGGCGCGGAAGGCCTGTTTGTCGTCGTCGCTGGGCTTGGGAATCTCCATGGCTCGACAGCTACATCCCAGGCTGGGGCAGGACCTCGAGCACCTCGATCGTCCCCATCGACCGGTGCGGATGGTCCTCGAGCAGCGCGTTGAGCGTGTCGACGTCGTCGGCCTCCAGGAACGAGTAGCCGCCGACCCAGCCCGCCGGTCCCGGGTCGCCGTCACTCGCCGGCTGGGTGGGAGAGCCGAAGTCGACCAGCGCGTCGCCGGCCTTGGCTCCCCACGCCATCCACTCGTTCATGCTCGCCTGCATCGCCTCAGGCGTGGCGGCGGCCATCTGCTCCCCGACCGAGAGAGTGGATCGGTAGAGCACGAGGTACTTGGTCATGGGACTCGCCTCTCGTCGCAGTCGTCAGAGCGGTGTCGTCGTCACTGTGCTACCGCTCCGCCTGCTTGTCCATGCCGGGGCGCGCCAGGCGTTGCGCCAATGTAGGGATCCGCGGCGCCCAACATGGGGCAGCGGTCCGATTCCCTGTGCGCTCGTCTCTGGCTGACTTCACCTGTCGGGCCGACCGTCGGCTCGATGCACCGAGTCACCTCGACGAGGGAGGACGACCCATGAGGACGACGAGAGTCATCATCGCTGCGGCACTGGCAGTGAGCGCCATGCTGACCGGAGCCCAGAGCGCATCGGCGCACGAGGGCCACGAACGAGGCTCCGAGCACGAGGGCGGGATCAGCGAGGTGCGCGAGGCCACCGCGCGATTCCACAACATCTCCGTCGCCATCGCCGCCGGGTGGAACATCGACCTGCACGACGTCAACGGCATCGACTGCATCGACAACCCCGCGGGCGGCATGGGCGTGCACTTCGTGAACGGTGCGCTCGTCGGCGACGGTGCGATCGACGTGCGGACGCCGGAGGCGATCATCTACCAGCCCGGCGCGCACGGGTCCATGCGCCTGGTCGCGGTGGAGTACGTCGTGATCGCGGCCGACTGGAACGCCCACCACCGGCACGCGCCGCGCCTGTTCGGCAAGACCTTCGAGCTCGTGCCCGCAGGAAACCGCTATGGCCTGCCGGACTTCTACGAGCTGCACGCGTGGATCTGGAAGCACAATCCGGCCGGCATGTTCGCCGACTGGAACCCGAACGTCACCTGCCCCTGACGTCGGCTCGGCCTGGCCCGCCCGGCAGCGGCGGGCCAGGCAGCACGACTGATCTGGGTGGACCACCCGTTCGCCCGCATCCTCTGGGCAACGGTTCGCGACCGACCTGAGCGAGTGACGTCGGCGACGCACGTCGGTCGCGCGGTCCCGGGATGTTGGGTGGCGATTCCGTCGCAGAGCGGTCGAATCGGCACCCAGGTTGCGCCGATCAGTCCGTCACCCAGATGCGCAGGTTGTCGACGGTGACCGTCCCGGTCGGGTGCAACGAGCGCAGCGAGTTCGCGAGCACTGTCGCCTCGCCTGGGCGGTGCGACGTAGAGCAGGTAGGTGTGACCGTCGACGGAGCACGACGCGGAGGCGTTCTGGTCGGTGGAGGTGCGGCCGGCGCACGCCGGGTACTTGTCCACCAGCGCCGCGGTGAGGACCTGCTGCGCCGACTGTGCGGGCGACACGTCCGACCCCGACGAGCAGGCAGCGAGGGCCAGCAGGAGGAGGGCGAGGCCTCCCGACCGGGCGACGGCGGGTCGTCCCATGATGCCCTCCCGAGTACGGCGCACGTTCGTGGCGCTGTCCTCCGGTTGTCGTCGCGCGGGACCGCGACCTTGAGGGCGCCGGCCCAGGCCCGAAGCGCGCGCGTGCTGCATCGGTGCGTACGCCGGCGATCGGGTCGATCCCGCGGTTCAGTCCCGACGCAGGCCCTCGACGAATCGCCACGCCGGGTAGCGCGCCGACAGGCCCTCGGCGTGCTGGTCCCAGTCCGCGGGCCCGAGAGGTTCCGGAGGGACGAGCTGGATCGTCTCGTCCCGCATGCGGAAGCCCCACGAGAATCCCGTCAGGGCGTGCACCTCGAAGCCCGCATCAGCCGCACCGTCCGGGACGCAGAGGAAGCTGTGCGCGAGCCAGTCCATGTCGCGTCGCGGCGACCGCGAGGGAGCGTCGAACAGCTGCGGCTCCAGGCCGATCCAGCAGAAGGGATGCGGTACGTCGCCGAGGAAGTCCAGCGGGTCGATCTCGAAGTCGCGGCCCGCGCTGACGTTGTCGTCGGAGCGGACGAGCTGCACCCACCCCAGCACGGCGTCGTAGCCCCGTGCGGGGTAGTCGACGGAGGCGTGGCAGTACGGGAACCCCATCGCGTCGGCGCCGGAGCCCACGAGCTCGGGTCGGTCGTTGCGCGCGTACGTGACGTGCACGAGACCACTGGTGCCGCGCAGCGAGAACGCCAGGTCCATCGGGTCAACCTATCCGCAGCACCTCGGCGCCGAGCATCGATCAGGATCGGAGAAGCGCTTCACGCTGCGGGTGCATAGCCTCGACCACGACGGTCGGCACGCGCCGGGCCGCAGGACGACGAGGACGGGAGATCGCGATGGCGGCGACCAAGGACACGGCCGGCTTCAGCGCAGCGGAGCGGGCCGCGATGAAGCAGCGCGCCGACGAGCTGCGCGCCGAGGGCAAGAAGGGTGCGAAGAAGGCGGACGGGCTCACGGCGGTGCTCGACGCGATCGCGGCGATGGCGCCCGACGACCGCGCGCTTGCCGAGCGCGTGCACGTCACGGTGACGACGACGGCGCCGCAGCTGGCTCCGAAGACGTGGTACGGGATGCCGGCGTACGCCAACGAGGACGGCAAGGTGGTCGTGTTCTTCCAGGACTCCGGCAAGTTCAAGTACCGCTACTCCACCCTGGGCTTCCAGGAGGATGCGCAGCTCGACGACGGCAGCATGTGGCCGGTGTCGTACGCGATCCTGGAGTGGACGCCGACCGTGCAGAAGAAGGTCGTCGCCCTGGTGAAGGCAGCGACGTCCTGACGACGTGGACGCTGGCGCGCGGGCGGTCGCGGAGCGACGCCGGCGGGCGCTCAGGGGACGAGCGCGACCTCGTCGCCGACGTGCACGCGCCCGGTCGTCACCGGTGTCGCGTAGACACCGAAGTAGAAGCCGAAGCCGTCCTCCGACGGTCTCCTGGCGGCCGCGGTAGGCACGGATCATGCGCAGGGTCTGCAGGTCGACGACGCCGCTGTCGGGGTTGCGCGTCGTCGCGGCGCAGCGCTTCACCGGGCCGCCCATCTCGACGACGACGTCGCCGACGCGCACCTGCCGACCGCGCCAGGAGTCCTCGACGTGCGGCTCGTCCGTGGTGATCTCGATGTTCATCCGCCAGCGCCGTGGGTCGACCGGGTCGGCGTCGTTGCGCTCCGCGATGGCTCGGCTGGACGCCGTGCCGAGCACGCTGAGGCCGTGGACGTCGTACGCGCCGGTGTCCCCGACGACCAGGCGGACGGGGAGGCCGAGGATCTCCGAGAAGATCTCGCCGAAGCCTGCGACGACGTGACCGCGCACCACGCGCAGTCCGTAGAAGTCGATGCCGACGTCGGCACCGCGGGTCACGGCGTCCTCGTGCACGAGCCCGTCGGGTCCGTGCACGCGCAGGGTCTCGTCGGCGGCGTCCCACTCGGCTCGGTAGCGGGCGAGGTCCCCGTGGTCGGTGATGCTCACGAGCCCACCGTCGGAGTCGACGAGGAAGAACGCCCGGTCACCGGCGATGCCCTGCGAGGTGATGTCGACGTACTCGGGGTGATGCAGGGCCAGACCCTTGATCGGCGTCGTCGTGAGGGTCGAGACACGTATCGCGGCGTCGGTCACGTGGCGCTCCTGACGTTGCGCCGGCACGGGCGCGCTGGGTGCGGTGCAATTCTGCAGGGTCGGCGAGACCGGGACCGCGCGGGTGCGGTCCACCCGCCGAGGGTGATCCTCGCAGACGCACCCGGCTGCGACGTCCGGTCGACGCGGAGCGGCTGCCGTGCGGGATGCTGTCGGGGACGAGAGGAGCCTGCGTGCTGACGACGGTCGACTACCACACCGCTGGTGAGCCGTTCCGCATCGTGACGAGCGGGGCACCGGTGCCGGACGGCGCGTCGGTGCTCGACCGTCGCGAGTCGGCGATGCGCGGCGAGCTCGACGACGTGCGCCAGCTCCTCTGCAACGAGCCGCGCGGCCATGCGGACATGTACGGCGGATTCCTCGTGCCGCCCGACGACGACGGCGCCGACCTCGGCGTGCTGTTCTGGCACAAGGACGGCTTCTCCACGGCCTGCGGTCACGGCACGATCGCGCTCGCGACGTACGCGGTCGACGAGGGCATCGTCGACGCGCCGGACGACGGCGAGACGGATGTCGTCATCGACGTGCCGAGCGGTCGGGTGCGCGCGGTGGTGCGCCGCGAGGCGGGACGGGTCGTGTCGGTGCGGTTCGCGAACGTGCCGTCGTACGTCCTCGCTCGCGGCGTCCCCGTCGACACGTCCCTGCTGCCCTGCCACGCCGACCTCGCCTACGGGGGAGCGGTCTACGCCAGTGTCGACGCGACCACGCTCGGGCTGCACGTGACGCCCGAGCACCTCGGTGACCTCATCCGCATCGGGCGCGCGATCAAGTGGGCGCTCAACGACCTTCCCGAGGCGGAGCACCCGACCGACCCGCGGCTCTCCGGCGTCTACGGCACCATCTGGTACGAGGACGTGGAGGACGGCGACGGCCTGCACCAGCGCAACTGCACGGTGTTCGCGGACGGCGAGGTCGACCGCTCGCCGTGCGGCTCGGGCACGAGCGCGCGCCTTGCGCTGCTGGCCGACGAGGGGCGCATCTCGACCGGGGAGACGCTGGTGCACGACTCCGTGATCGGGACCCGCTTTCTCGGCCGCGTGGTCGGACCCGCGAGCGCCGACGGCCGCGACGCCGTGCTCACCGAGGTCGAGGGATCCGCCTACCGGACCGGCGAGCACCGGTTCGTGCTCGACCCGCACGACCCCGTCGGTCGAGGGTTCCAGCTGCGATGAGCGTCGAGGTCTGGGACGCCGAGCGACTGCGCGCCACCGTCACGCCCGAGCGAGCGGTCGCTGCGCTGCGCGACCGGCTGCTCCACGACGCACCCGCGGCCGACCGTCCGGTGCGCGGCCGCTACCCCACGGCAGCGGGGGTCGTGCTCGTCATGCCGGACGAGTCCCGCTCCCACGTCGGCGTCAAGGTCGTCTCGCTCGCGCCGGACAACCCGGCGAAGGGCCTGCCGTCGGTGCAGGGTTCCTACCTGCTCATGGACGCCGCCACGCTGTCCCCGCGGGCAGTGCTGGACGCCGCAGAGCTGACCCTCGTGCGCACGGCCGCCGTCTCCGTGCTCGCGGTGATGCTGCTGCGACCCGTGCCTGCGCCGCGCGTCGTCGTCATCGGTTCAGGGCCGCAGGCCGTGGCGCACGCCGAGGCGGCGCAGCTGCTCTCGCCGTCGTCGGTGCGCGCGGTCGTCCGCGGCGATGCCGGCGTACGACGGCTGAGCGAGCTCGCCGCCGCGCGGGGTGTCGACGTCGAACCGTCGGACGCCGCGGCCGTCGCCGATGCCGACGTCGTGATGTGCTGCACGTCGAGCCGCGTGCCGGTGCTCGCCGACGCGGACGTCCGGCCGACCACGGTCGTCACCGCCATCGGCGGGCACGAGCCCGACGCCCGCGAGCTGCCGGGCACCCTGGTGATGCGGTCGTTCCTGGTGGTCGAGTCGCGCGAGGCGGCACGCTCGGAGGCGGGCGACGTCGTCCTCGCGGAGCGCGAAGCCGGTCGGCCGCTGATCGGCGCCGACCTCGGTGAGCTGGTGCGCGGTGAGGTCGACGTCGATGTCGAGCGGTCCCGCGTCTTCAAGTCGGTCGGCGAGGCCTGGGAGGACCTCGCCGTCGCCGCCCTTCTCGACACCTGACCCTCGCTTCTCGCGGCAGGGCGTGACTCGGGGTCCCTGGACGCCGCCACCGACGGGCCGGGTAGCGTCGGATCCGAGGGGTCGAGCGGCCCCGGGACAAGGGAGTCCTCGTGAGCGTCGAGTACAAGGTCGTCAACCCTGCCACCGGTCTGGTCGAGAAGGAGTTCTCCACCGCCACCGACGCCGAGATCGCGGACGCCGTCACGCGCGTGACCGCGGCGTACCCGTCGTGGAGCGCGCGCTCGGTCGAGGACCGCGCCGCCGTCATCCATCGGGTCGCCGACCTGTACGCGGAGCGCAAGGACGCCCTCGGCGCGATCATCGCGCGCGAGATGGGCAAGACGCTCGCGGACTCGATCGGCGAGGTCGAGTACTGCGTCGACATCTACCGCTACTACGCCGACCTCGGTCCGAAGCTGCTGGCCGACGAGGAGATCCCGACCAACTCCGGCGGGCAGGCGTTCATCCGCAAGACGCCGGTCGGCCCGCTCCTCGGGATCATGCCGTGGAACTACCCCTACTACCAGGTCGCGCGCTTCGCCGGCCCGAACCTGCTCGCCGGGAACACGGTGCTGCTCAAGCACGCGCCGCAGTGCCCGGAGTCGGCCCTGGAGATGGAGAAGATCTTCCACGAGGCCGGCGTCGACACCGGGGCCTACATCAACATCTTCGCGAGCAACGAGCAGGCCGCCGACATCATCGGCGACCCGCGCGTGCGCGGTGTCTCGGTCACGGGCAGCGAGCGCGCCGGCACCGCCGTCGCCTCCCTGGCCGGCGCGCACCTGAAGAAGGTCGTCCTCGAGCTCGGCGGCTCGGACCCCTACGTCATCCTCGACACGAACGACATGCCCGGCGTGGTCGACGCGGCGATCGTGGGACGCATGGAGAACGGCGGCCAGGCCTGCAACGCGGCCAAGCGCTTCATCGTCGCCGACCACCTCTACGACGACTTCGTCGACCAGCTGACCGCTCGCATGGCCGCCCTCAAGACGGGGGACCCGTTCGACCCGGAGGTCTCCTACGGCCCGCTCTCGTCGGAAGCGGCGGCGGCAGGCCTGCAGGCGCAGGTGCAGGACGCGATCGACAAGGGCGCCACGGTGCGCACCGGTGGCGGTCGCCTCGACGGCCCCGGCGCGTTCTTCGCTGCGACCGTCCTCACCGACGTCACCCCGGACATGCGCGCGTTCCGCGAGGAGCTGTTCGGCCCCGTCGCCGTCGTCTACAAGGTGAGCACTGTCGACGAGGCCGTCGAGCTCGCCAACGACACCCCGTTCGGCCTTGGCGGCGCGGTGTTCCACACCGACCCCAAGATCGCCATGGAGGTCGCGCACCGCCTCGACACCGGCATGGTGTTCATCAACGAGGCCGAGGGCGGCGGCCCCGAGCTGCCCTTCGGCGGCACCAAGCGCTCCGGGGTCGGTCGCGAGCTCGGCCCGTACGGCATCGACGAGTTCCTCAACAAGAAGCTCATCCACGTGCCGGCCGGCGAGTAGCCGTCCCACCTCGAGGAGCTCCGCCGCGACCTTGTGGGCTCGTCGGGGATGCTGCGCGCGGAAGTGCCCCTGACCACGTCGGAGGAGCCGAAGTGAGGACCATCGACGAGCTGCGGGCAGCCATCGACGACGTCGACACGCGCATCATCGCGCTGGTGCTCGAACGTCGGGAGCACTCGCGCGGCATCCAGGCGCTGCGGCAGGAGTCCGGCGGCGGCACGGTCAGCCCGGAGCGCGAGCGGGTCATCCTCGACCGGTATCGCGAGGGGCTCGGCGACGCCGGCGCCGTCGTCGCCGAGTCCGTCCTGCTCGTGTGCCGCGGCCGGATCTGACCGCGGCACGCGGTCAGTCCGGGTCGCGGTCGAGCTCGAGCACGACCCTGCTCTCGGCGGTCTCGCGCAGCTCGTCGGTGAGGTCGTCCCCGGCGTCGAGCAGCGAGGGCAGCAGGCCGCGGTCGGTCGTCAGAGCCCGGAAGACCGTGGCCACCGTGACGTCGTGCGCGGGACGGTGCGTGACGACCAGCGGGTCACCGGCGCGCACCGTGCCGGGTGCGATGACGCGCAGGTAGGTCCCGGGGCGTGCCGCGAGCGTGAACGTGCGCAACCAGCCCTGCTCGGCGATGTGCGCACGGAAGGTGTTGCACGGGATCCGTGGGTCGGTCACCTGCAGCTCGAGCGTGTCACCGATGCGCCAGCGCTCGCCGACGCGGGCGTCGTTGACGTCGTACCCCTCGATGGTGAGGTTCTCGCCGAAGCTGCCCGGGGGGAGCGGCCGACCGAGGATCGCCGCGAAGTGGTCGAGGTCCTCGCGGGCCACGGCGTAGACGGCCTGGTCGTCGCCGCCGTGGACGTCGTGGTTGCCGATCTCGTCGCCGACCAGCCCGCTGCCCTCGCCGGTGTCCTGCGGACCGGGGGAGCGCACCTCGACGGCGTCCGTGGTGGGCTGCTTGTCGATGCCGGTCCAGATGCGGGCGTCGGCCGGGTTGCGCTGCAGCCGACCGAGGTTGACGCTCGCGACGATGCCGTTCGGGCTCATGGCCTCACCGTACGGGGAACCGGCAGGCGGCCCGTCCCCGTTTCGCTGTCGGCAGGACCGGCGCAGGACCGATCGGCCCGCGCGGCCCGCTGTCGACGGCCGGAGACCTCCTCCGATCCGGGTGGACCTCCCAGCGGCGAACCCACGACCTTGACCGATCGACGTCCCCGAAGCGTCCCCGCCTGTCATTGTCAGGACGCAACCCGAGACGCAGGAACTGACCCTTAGGGAAGATCCGTGGCACTTTTGTGCCCTCCCGCGTCCCGGATTTGTGATCATGGTCGGGGACAGCGTGGAGAGGGGACGGACGATGGCCGGGTCGAAGGCGGGCAGCGAGCTGCCGAAGGCCGTCCGGAGCGGGGCGACGGCGAAGGCCGAGGCCGTCGTCCACTTCACCCGCGCCGAGCGGGCCGCGGCGGGCAAGGCGGTGCGCAACACCGTGCCGTTGGGCGACCTCGCGGCGTACGACGCGGACGGCGCCCGGCCCGACCCGGTGGCCCTGCTCGAGGAGCAGGCCGTCACTCGCGTCGCCGATCTCGTTCCGATCCGCTACGGCCGCATGCTGACCTCTCCGTTCGCGTTCTACCGCGGCGCAGCGCTGCTCATGGCCGTCGACCTGGGCTCGGGTCCGCGCACGACGCTGCGCGCACAGCTCTGCGGTGACGCGCACATGGCCAACTTCGGCGTCTTCGGGTCGCCGGACCGTCGCCTCGTGTTCGACGCGAACGACTTCGACGAGACGTTGCCGGGTCCCTTCGAGTGGGACATGAAGCGGCTCGTGGCCAGCCTGGAGATCGCCGCGCGTGCGAACGGCTGGAAGTCCAAGGAGCGACGCAAGATCACGCTCTGCGCGGGGCAGGCCTACCGCGAGGCGATGCGCGACTTCGCCGGGCAGACCAACCTGGCGGTCTGGTACGCGCGCATGGACGTCGACCGGATCATGAAGGACATCAGTGCCGGACTGGCCCCCGACCGTCGCAAGCTGGTCGAGGACGCTCTGGCCAAGGCGATGACGCGCGACAGCATGCAGGCCTTCTCCAAGCTCACGACGATGGTCGACGGGCGCCCGCAGATCGTGGCCGACCCGCCGCTCATCGTCCCGGTCGAGGAGCTGTTCCCGGACCTGCAGACCGACGGCGCTCTACGACGAGCTGCGCGCGCTGATCCGTGCCTACCGGCGCAGCCTGCAGCCCGACCGCCGCGTGCTGCTCGAGCAGTTCCAGCTGGTGCAGGTGGCCCGCAAGGTGGTCGGCGTCGGCAGCGTGGGCACTCGCGCGTGGATCCTGCTGATGCAGGGGGTCGACGGCAAGGACCCGATGTTCCTTCAGGCGAAGGAGGCGCAGGCGTCGGTGCTCGAACGGGTCGCCGGGGTGAGCAAGCAGGCCAACCACGGGCAGCGCGTCGTCGTCGGGCAGCACCTGATGCAGGCCGCGAGCGACATCTTCCTGGGCTGGCAGCGCACGACCGGCGTGGACGGACTCGAACGCGACTTCTACGTGCGACAGCTGCGCGACTGGAAAGGGTCGTTCCCGGCCGAGCTCATGCAGCCCGAAGGCATGCTGGTCTACGCGCGACTGTGCGCGTGGACGTTGGCGCGTGCGCACGCCCGGTCGGGCGACCGCGTGGGCATCGCGGCGTACCTCGGTGGCAAGGACACCTTCGACCAGGCCATCGCCGACTTCGCGACGACCTACGCCGAGCAGAACGACCGCGACTATTCCGCTCTCGCCGCGGCCGCCAAGTCCGGCCGGGTCGAGGTCCAGTCAGGCCTCTGAATCTGACCCTTAGGGTCAATTCGTGGCACTTCCGTGCCATCCGGAGTCCACGACTGCATGATCGCGGTCGTTCTCGATCGCTCCGGTGCCGGCGCGGCTAGCGCGGTCGTCGTGCGGAATCCGGGTCACGAGATGGCAATAATGTGCCCTCGTGTGACCCTAAGGGTCGAATCCTGCGGGGTGGTCGGGATACTTCCGGGGTGGACGGCGGGGACGGGGTGGACGGCGGGCGTGGTGTCGCGGGTCCGCGTGGTGGTGGGCGTCGCGGGTGGGACCTGGACCCGGCGGTGCTCGGGACGTTTCGTTCGCTCGAGCCGGCGGGCGCGCTGCTGCACCGTGCCGAGCGGATCGACGTCGACACCGCGCCCAACGAGCACGAGCTCGCGATCGACGTCGACCTGCTGCACGTCGACGCGACCAGCTTCCGCGACCTCGCGCGCGTCTGCGACGACGACCCGGGCCGGATGGCCGCCGAGATCGCCGCGATCGTCGCGGCGCGCGGTGCGCTGCGCAACCCGCGCACGGGGTCGGGCGGGGTCGCGCGCGGTCGCGTGACGTACGTCGGCGCGTCGTCGACGCACGGCGTCGGCGTCGAGGTCGGTGCCGTCGTGGTGCCGCTCGTCTCGCTCATCGCGCTGCCCCTGCTGCTCGACGACGTGGGTCCGGTGGACCCTCGGGTGCCCGAGGTCCCGGTGCGCGGCCGCGCGGTCGTCACCGGGCGCATGCCCGTGCTCGTCGTGCCGGAGGACCTGGTCGATGCCGCCCTCACGGCGGCTGACGTCTATCCGGTGGCCTCCTACGCCCGGGACCGCGCGAGACCCGGCGACCACGTCGTGATCCTCGGCGCCGGCAACGCCGGGCTGCTCGGCGCGATCGCTGCGTACGAGGCGGTCGGACCGCACGGCCGGGTGAGCGTCGTGGACGTCGATCCGCGTGCGCTCGACCGGATCACGCGTGCCGTGCCCACTGCGCTCACTGTCGTGGCGGACGCTCGCGAGGCGGTCGCCGTCGCGGTGGCCCTGCGCGATGCCGGCGTACCTCCGGCCGACCTCACGCTCGCGTGCACGACCGTGCCCGGCTGCGAGGGGACGGCGCTCCTCGTCACCGCCGACACCGGCACGGTGCTGTTCTTCTCCACGGCCACGTCGTTCGCAGGCGCGTCGTTGGGCAGCGACCCGATCGGCACCGCCGCGCGCCTCGAGCTGTCCAACGGCGTCACCGCCGACCACGGTCGGCACACCCTCGACCTCATCCGTCGGCACGACGTGCTCCGGGTGGCCTTCTCCGGCGGCTGACACCCGCGTCGCCACCGCCCCAAGGCAGGGAAGGTCGCGTCGGTCTGCGTCAGTGGGGGCGGTAACGTGCGGCAGGTGGTGGCTGGGGCGAGTACCGGTGGCTGGCTCGACGACGTCTCCGTCGCCGACCTCGACATCGACCCGTACGCCGTCTACGCACGCATGCGGGAGGAGCTGCCCGTCGGCTACGTCGCCTGCGTCGACACGTGGTTCGTCACCCGGCACGCCGACGTCGTGCGCGTGGCCGAGGACACCGAGTCCTTCACCGCGGAGCACGGCTCGTCGCCGGCCGAGGTCTCGTTCGGGACACCGACGATCATCACCGTCGACGGTCCGGTGCACCACGAGCTGCGCCGCAGCTTCGACGCGCGCTTCCGCCCCCGCGTGGTCGACTCGTACGTCGACGACCTCGTGCGACCGCTCGCCCGGGAGGCGGCCGAGGCGCTCGACGGCAGCGACGAGGTCGACCTCATGGCGGCGTACTTCGAGCCCATCTCGGTGCTGAGCCTCGGCCACGTCTTCGGCCTGCACGAGCAGGACGCCCCGACGCTGCGTCGGTGGTTCAAGGCGATGAACGCGGGATCGACCAACTTCGAGCGAGACCCGGCCAAGCAGGCGATCAGCGATGCGATCTGCACCGAGATCGACGACGTCATCGTGCCCCGGATGCAGCGGCTGCTCACCGATCCCGACGACTCGACCCTCTCCCACATGCTGCACGCGGGACGCGAGCCCGGTGACCCGCGGCCGATCGAGTTCGTCCTCCCGTCGATCAAGGTGGCGCTGATCGGCGGGCTGCAGGAGCCGGGTCACGGTGCCGGGTCGGTGCTCGCGGGACTCCTCGAGTCCGGTCAGTGGCGCGACGTGGTCGCTGACCCGGCGCTCATCCCGCGCGCGGTCGACGAGGGCATCCGATGGGTCGCGCCGATCGGGACACAGCTCCGGACGACGCGGACCGACGTCGAGATCGGCGGCACCGTCGTCCCGCGCGGTGCCACGGTCGCGGCGCTGCTCGGCTCGGCCAACCGCGACGCAGCCGTGTTCGACGTCCCGGACCGGTTCGACGTCCACCGCGATCCGCAGGTGCTGCGCCACGCGCAGGCGGCGTTCGGCTTCGGCAAGCACTTCTGCTCCGGGCATGCCTTCGCGCGCGCCCAGATCCGCATCGCGTTCGAGGTCCTGGTCGAGCACTTCCCGGACCTCACTGCGGTCCCGGACCGTCCTCCGGTCTTCCGCGGCTGGGAGTTCCGCGCCCCGACGACCCTGTCGGTGCGCCCACGCTGAACCCCGTCGTTACCGCCCCAATCGATGGAGAAGTCGCTGGTCTCAGGCACTTCGGGCGGTTACGCGGAGGGGTGAACGTGCACCAGCACGACCGTGCCGGTGCCGGACAGGGTGGCGGGGATGCGGAGGACGGCGGCGTCGCGCGGGGCCAGGTCATCGTCACCGAGCAGCACCTGGCCCTCGATGCAGACCACGACCAGTAGCGCCGGAGGGACGGCCGCTAGCAGCGGAACGGCCTCGACGTCGACCACCTCGACCATGGCCGTGCACCGATCTCGCCGGGTCATCACGTTGAGGTCGCGGGTGGGTCCGTGCGTCAGGCGGCAGGACACCGCCTGCTCCCCGGCGAAGTGGGCGACGTCGTGGCGGCGCAGCGCGGTCGTCGCTCCGTCGATCTCGAGCTCCATCCCGGCGCCGTCGACCAGCACGAGCGATCGATCGATGCCGGGGAACGGCGAGAAGGGTCCCGACGCGGCGACGTCGGCGAGGCTGATCCGCCAGTCGAAGCCGTCCAGACCCGCGCCTTCGGGTGACGTGGCCACCTCGTACGTCGTCCCGCCGCCGTTGGACCACGCCATGCGTCGATGGTCGCTCGCCCGCAGCAGCCGTACGTCGTCGCTCATGTGCGGCTCGCGGCGCGACCTTCGACAGACATCACGCCGGCCGCGGCCCCGCTCATGCGTCGACCGCGGCGCGCCACACGTCGGTGATCGTCGACCGGAGCTCCGTCGCGACATCCATCGAGGTGTGCACGCCGCCGGTCACGACGACGCGACCGTCGACGACGACGGTGTCGACGTCGGCCGCGAACGCCGAGAGCAGCACCTGCTCCGGCAGCGATCCAGCGGTGCGCACGGTGTCGAGTCGTACGGCGACGAGGTCAGCGCGCTGACCGACCTCGATACGCCCGGCGTCACCCCACCCGAGCGACCGGTGGCCGGACTCGGTGAGCGCCGCGACCAGGTCTGCGGGCTGGAGCGTGCCGCGTGCGTGCGACACCAGACGCTCGTGCATCTCGAGGGCACGCGCCTCCTCGATGAGGTCGATCACCGCGTGCTGGTCGGATCCCAGGCACAGCGGCGACCCCGCGGCACGCAGCGCAGGGGCCGGTCCGATGCCGTCGGCGAGATCGCGCTCGGTGGTCGGGCAGAAGCACGAGGAGGTGCGGGCGCGTCCCAGGCGGGCGACGTCGTCGTCGGTGAGGTGCGTGGCGTGCACCGCCGTCGCGGTGGGCAGCAGCGCGCCGCAGTCGTCGAGCAGCCTCGTCGGGGTGACGCCGTAGTGGCCGAGGCACGCGTCGTTCTCGGCGACCTGCTCGGACAGGTGCACGTGCAACGGCCGGTCACCTGTTGCCCCCACGACCGTCGAGATCGACGAGCGAGGCACCGCGCGTACCGAGTGGATCGCCGAGCCGACACGTGTGGTCGCGTCGTCGGAGAGGGCGCTCACGCGCGAGGCCCACGCCTCGGCGGTGCCGTCGGTGAACCGGAGCTGCTCGGGTGCGAGCGGGAGATGTCCCTGTGCCGCAAGGCCTCCGGACAGGTAGCACGTGTCGAGCAGGGTGAGTCGCAAGCCCGCATCGCGGGCCGCGTGACGCAGGGCCTCACCCATCGCGTTCGGGTCGGCGTACGCCGCGCCGCCGGGCTGGTGGTGCACGTAGTGGAACTCGCCGACGCTCGTCACACCGGCGAGGGTCATCTCGCCGTAGACCGCACGAGCCAGCCCGTAGTAGGAGTCCGGGTCCAGGACGCCGGCCACGCGGTACATCCGGTCGCGCCAGGTCCAGAAGGTGCCCCCGTCGCCGTGGGTGCGACCGCGCAGCGCTCGATGGAAGGCGTGCGAGTGGGCGTTCGCGAATCCGGGGAGCACGACGCCGGGGAGCTCGACGTCAGCGCGCGTCTCCGGGGCGGCCGGCGTCACCGCCGAGATGCGCCCGTCGTCGACCGCGATGTCGACGTCGTGCTGCACGCCCGACCCGATCCAGGCCGAGGCGCAGCGATAGACGGTCCTCACGCGAGCTCCGTGAGCACGGCCGCGAGGGCGTCGACCCCGGCGTGGCAGTCGTCGACCTCGGCGTGCTCGACGGGGGAGTGCGAGATCCCGGTGGGGTTGCGCACGAACAGCATCGCCGTGCGCACCCCGGCCACCGCGAGGATCCCTGCGTCGTGGCCGGCCGCCGTCGGCAGCACAGGTACGTCGGACCCTCCCTGGGACGCCGACACCGTCGTCGCGATCCGATCGCGCAGCGGCACGTCGAAGTCGAGCAGCGGCGTCACCGACTCGACGTCGAGGTCGACGCTCGTGCCGTTGCCCGCGGCCGCGTCCGCGGCGTCCGAGGCGATGCGTGCCACGAGAGCGTCCAGGGTCTCCTGGTCGGCGGCGCGGGCGTCGAGCCAGGCGCGGACCGTCGAGGGGACGGCGTTCGTGCCGTTGGGCTCGACCTCGAGCCGTCCGAACGTCGCACGGCTCTCCGACGCCCGCGCTGCGTTCTCCGCGCCGATCGCGGTGCGCGCGTAGGCGAGCATCGGGTCGTGCCGGTCCTGCATGCGCGTGGTGCCGGCATGGTCTGCGACACCGCGGAAGGTGAGGCGGTAGCGCCCGTGCGGCCAGATGGAGGCGGCGACGCCGACGGGTGCGTCGAGCTCGACCAGCCCGCGACCCTGCTCGATGTGCAGCTCGACGAACTCGCCGATCCGTGCCAGGCGCTCGGGATCGGGACCGAGCGCCGCCGGGTCGAAGCCGGCGCGTGTCATCGCGTCGGCCATCGTCGACCCGTCGCGCCCGACGAGCGAGCGGGCCCGGTCGGGCGAGAGCGCGCCCGTCATGAGGCGCGATCCCGCGCACGCGATGCCGAAGCGCGCGCCCTCCTCGTCGGCGAAGGCCACGAGCGCCAGTGGTCGGTCGGGCACGGTGCCCGCGGCACGCACGGCGTCCAGCGCCGCGAACGCCGACACGACGCCGAGCGGACCGTCGTAGGCCCCACCGTCGGGCACGGAGTCGAGGTGCGACCCGAGCACCAGCGCCGGCGCAGCGGGGTCGACGCCGGGCGGCACCCACCACGCCCAGAGATTGGTGTTGCGGTCGATCTCGACATCGAGCCCGCGGGCCGTCGCCGCGGACACGAACCACTCGCGGCACGCGAGCTCGGCGTCGTCGAACGCGTAGCGCCGGTAGCCGCCGGTGCCGGGGTGCCGCCCGAGCGGCTCGAGCTCGGCCCACAGCGTGTCGAAGGAGGTCACGGCGTCCACCGTAGGGCCACGTGACGCTGCAGGGCGGATCGGCGCGGCGATCGCGCCGGGCACCGACGCATCGGCTACTGCGTGGCGCTCACGAGCGTGCCGAGCCCGAGCAGGGCGAGCACCCCGGCGCTGATGTTCTCCAGGCGGGCCGCGACGTGCGGTCGGCGCAGCCAGTCGACCGCGCGCCGAGCCACGAACGACAGCGTCGCGAGGTAGACGAAGCCCACGACCGCGCAGATCGCACCCAGCAGCATCGTCGCCCGGAAGTCCGCGCGTCCGTCGCGGAGGAACTGCGGCACGACGGCGATGAAGAACAGGCCGACCTTGGGGTTGAGCATCGTCGACGCGAATCCGGCTGCGGCCGCGCCACGGGTGGTGGCGCGCACTCGCGGGACGGCGCCGGGGCCCTGCTGCTCGGAGCGGCGATGCCGCAGGAGGGTCAGCACTCCGAGGGCGAGCAGGTAGATGCCGCCCGCGACCTTGACCACGCGGAACGCGACGGCGGACTGCTCGAGCACCGCCGCGAGCCCGAACCCCACGGCCGCGGCCCAGCACAGTGCCGCTATCGACGACCCGACGGCGGCGGCCACGCCGTGCCCGACGCTGACCATCGCGTAGCGCAGCACCAGGAAGCTGTCCGGCCCGGGCGTGAGCGCGAGGACGAAGCAGAGGAGCGCGAAGCTCAGGACCACCTGCCAGCTCACGTGCTCAGCCAACTGCACGCCGGCACCGCGGGCAACCAGGCGCTCCGTCGGTGGCGGGGATCCGACGCGAGCGTCACAGGTGGAAGGTCTCGGTGTGGCCGTCGACCGCGATGGCCTGGCCGGTGACCATGGCGGACGCCGGGGACGCGAGGAAGTGGCACATGTCCGCGATCTCGCGCGGGTCGACGAACCGCGCGATCGACTGTCCCTGGAGGTAGTCGCGCTCGACGTCCGCCGGGTCCGTGCCGGTCTGCGCGGCCTGAGCCTCGATCACCCGACGCATGCGCGGGCCGTCGACCGACCCCGGGCAGACCGCGTTCACGCGTACGCCGTGCGGGCCGAGCTCGACCGCCATCGACTTCACCAGGCCGATCACCCCCCACTTGGCGGCCGCATACGGCGTGCGCATGCCGTAGCCGAACAGACCGGCGGTCGACGAGATGGCGACGATCGAGCCGGACCCGCTGTGCCTTCATGGTCCGTGCCGCGCGACGTCCGGCGAGGAAGTGGCTGTCGAGCCCGACCGCGAGACAGCGCCGCCACTCGTCGAGGTCGACGTCCTCGACGTACGCGGTCGGTCCTGCGATGCCGGCGTTGTTGACGAGGACGTCGAGCCCGCCCCAGGACGCGAGCACGTCGTCGAACCACGCGTCGAGGGTGGCCTCGTCGCTGACGTCGCCGACGCGGGCGTCGACATCGGGCCGCTGCTCGCGCAGGGCGCCGACAGCGACGGCGTCGAGATCGAGCACGCTGACGAGCGCGCCGTCGTCGGCGAAGCGGTCCGCGATGGCTCGGCCGATGCCCGCAGCCCCGGCGGTCACCATCACTCGCTGCTGGCTGGTCATGCGGCGTACCTCCGAGGTCTCGCGTCGACGGTCCGATCCTGCCGTGCCGGGTCGGAGAGCACGACGTCCGGCCCGCCACCGAGGGCGAGCCGGACGTCGAGTCGGTGGCTAGCTGAGTCCGACGACCTTCCCGTCGACCAGGTCGATGTGCGCGGACGCCGGGACCTTGGGAAGTCCCGGCATCGTCATGACGTCGCCGCAGACCATGACGACGAACTCGGCACCGGCGGAGAGCCGCACCTCGCGGATGTTGACCGCGTGGCCGCTCGGTGCGCCGCGAAGGCTGGCGTCGGTCGAGAACGAGTACTGCGTCTTGGCGACGCAGACCGGGAACCCGCCGTAGCCGGAGTCCTGGAGCTCCTGGATGCGCGCCTTGACCGCCGCGGTCGCGGTGACCTCGGACGCGCCGTAGACGCGGCTGGTCACCGTCACCATCTTGTCCCAGAGCGAGAGGTCGTCGGCGTAGGTGAACGTCATCTCGGTGGGGTTCTCGCAGGCCTCGACGACGGCCTCGGCCAGCTTGATGGCTCCGGCGCCGCCGTCGGCGAAGTGCGTCGCGACGACAGCCGTCGCGCCGGCCTTCTCGACGAGCTCCTGCACCAGCTCGAGCTCGGCGTCGGTGTCGCTGCCGAACCGGTTGATGCCGACCACGGCGCGCACGCCGTAGACGCCGGTCACGTTGGCGATGTGCCGCTCGAGGTTGGCGAACCCGGCGCGCACGGCATCGAGGTCCTCGGCGCCCATGTCGGCGAGCTGCGACTCCGCCGTGGTGCTTGAGCGCACGCACGGTCGCGACGATGACCGCCGCCTTGGGGCGCAGGCCGGACTTGCGGCACTTGATGTCGATGAACTTCTCGGCACCGAGGTCGGCACCGAAGCCGGCCTCGGTCACGACGTAGTCGGCGAGCTTGAGCGCCGACGACGTGGCGACGACCGAGTTGCAGCCGTGCGCGATGTTGGCGAACGGACCGCCGTGGACGAACGCCGGGGTGCCCTCGAGGGTCTGCACGAGGTTGGGGCGGAACGCGTCCTTGAGCAGCACGGCCATCGAGCCCTCGGCCTGCAGGTCGTGCGCGGTGACGGGCCTCTTCTCGCGCGTGTAGCCCACGACGATGTTGCCGAGGCGACGCTTGAGGTCCTCGAGCGAGGTCGCGAGGCAGAAGATCGCCATGACCTCGCTGGCGACGACGATGTCGAAGCCGTCCTCGCGCGGGTAGCCGTTGGCCGGGCCGCCCAGCGCGACGGTGATGTCGCGCAGCGCGCGGTCGTTGAGGTCGACGACGCGCTTCCACGTGATCCGGCGTACGTCGATGCCCAGCTCGTTGCCGTGGTGGATGTGGTTGTCGATGAGCGCGGCGAGCAGGTTGTTGGCGAGCTGGATCGCGCCGAAGTCGCCGGTGAAGTGGAGGTTGATGTCCTCCATCGGGACGACCTGGGCGTAGCCGCCGCCGGCGGCGCCGCCCTTCATGCCGAACACCGGGCCGAGCGACGGCTCGCGGAGGCAGATCATGGCGTTCTTGCCGATACGGCGGAGACCGTCGCCGAGGCCGACAGTCGTCGTGGTCTTGCCCTCGCCGGCAGGCGTGGGGCTGATGGCCGTCACCAGGACGAGGTTCGACCCCTCGCGCGCGGGCTGGGCGTCGAGCCAGTCCAGGCTGATCTTGGCCTTGTAGTGGCCATAGGGGTCGATCGCGTCGTCGGGGATGTTGAGCTTCGCGGCGATGGCGCCGATCCGCTCCATCTCGGCGGCCTGGGCGATCTCGATGTCGGAGAGCACGTCTACTCCTTCGCCGCGCGGGTGGCGGCTACCAGTGCGGGCAGGATGGTGTGCAGGTCGCCGACCACGGCGTAGTGGGCATAGCCCATGATCGGGGCGTCCTTGTCGGTGTTGATGGCGACGATCGTCTTGCTCGTACGCATGCCGGCGATGTGCTGCGTGGCGCCGCTGATGCCGGCCGCGATGTAGAGGTCGGGGGCGACCTTCGTGCCGGTCTGCCCCACCTGCTCGTTGTGCGGACGCCAGCCGTTGCTGGTGACCACGCGCGAGCAGCCGATGGCGCCGTCGAGCAGGTCGGCGAGCTCCTCGAGGACCGAGAAGCCCTCGGGTCCGCCGACGCCGCGACCGCCCGCGACGATGACGCGCGCCTCAGCGAGGCCGACACCGGCAGCGCCCTCGCCCACGCGGTCCAGCACGCGCACGGCCGTGTCGGCCTCGGCGAGCGCCGGCGTGAACTCGGCGACTGTGCCCGCGCCTTCGACGGGCTCGGCACGAACCGCGTGCGGCGCGAACGAGGCGACGAGCACGTCCGAGTGCACCTTCGCCGTCTCGAGCAGGTTGCCGCCCCAGCGGTTGCGGACGACCTCGTGCGCGGGGGTCGCGATCGTGACCTGCTGGCAGTCGGCTGCGAACGGGACGTCGAGGATCGGCTGCCACGTGCGCGAGCACCTCGTTGCCGCGCGGCGTCCCCGTGGCGATGACCGCCGAGGGCGAGAGCCGGCCGACGAGCTCGACAGCCGCGCGCGCCGAGGCGAGCGGTGCGTAGTCGGTGAGCGAGTCCGCGACGGCGAGGTGAACGGTCGATGCGCCGTACGACGCGAGCTCGGAGGCGGTGTCGCGGCCCGCGGCACCCACGACGAGCACGTCGACCTGCGGGTCGAGCGCCAGCGCCGCGGTGACGGCCTGACCCGTGGTGGCGTCGAGCACCCCGCGGTCGTGGTCGGCGATGACGAGGATCATCAGATCACCCCGATGTTCTTGAAGATGTCGACGAGCGCGGGGACGGCCTCGGGGCCGGTGCCGAGCACCTCGGCGCTGCGCTGCTCCTCCGCCACGAGGTCGAGGCGGACCTTCTCCAGCCGCGGCTCGGGGCGATCGCCGGCGACGACGTCGACCGGCTTCTTGCGCGCCTTGATGCGTCCGGGGACCGAGGGGTAGCGCGGGATGTTGACGCCGTCCTTGACCGAGATCACCGCGGGGAGCGCCACTTCGTAGATCTCGCGGTGCGAGCCCACCGCCCGCTCGCACCGAGCGATGCCGTCGGTGATCGTGAGTCCCTTGACGTTGGTGACGACCGGCCACCCGAGGCCGTGCGCGATGCGCACGGGTACCTGGTAGTCGGCGGTGTCGCCGGCCTCGGTGCCGCAGATGACGAGGTCGTAGGACTCGCCCTCCGGCGTGCCCGAGCTCACCTGGGCGGTGAGCGCCGCGGCGGTGGCCTGCGGGTCCCACTCGCGACCGTCGGTCTCGACGATCACGCCGCGGTCGATGCCGACGGCGAGGAGCGACCGGATCTCGGTCTCGGAGTCGGCGACGCCGACGGTGAGGACCGTGGAGGATCCGCCGTACTGCTCGACGAGCTGCACGGCCGCCTCGGCCGCGCACTCCTCGTGCGGCGACAGGGTGAAGCCCACCGACGGGCCGCTCGTGTCGATCTCGGTGCTGTCGGGGGTGAGCACCCACCGACCGCCCGACAGGGGGATGCGCTTGGCGCAGACTGCGATGTGCATCAGCCGAGGATCCGCTCGTTCTCGGGGTCGAAGAGGGCTCCTGAGCCCGCGACCGTGACGGGGTACTGCTCGCCGAGGTACTCGACCGTCAGCTTCGTGCCGACTGCTGCGTACTCCGGCGGGAGGTAGGACATGAGGATGTGCTTGCCGATCGACGGGCCGGAGCCCGCGCTCGTGACGTAGGACCGGCGACCGTGCGCGTCCGTGATGGGCTCGCCGTCGACGGTGAGGATCGGCTCGCGGCCCATCATGTAGCGCTTCTCGCCCGCGGACGACGTGTGGTCGTCGACGGTGAGCGAGCACATGATCGTCGCGGGCGACTCCTCGCGGTGGCGCAGGTGCGCCTCCTTGCCGACGAAGTCCGCGTCCTTGATCTTCGCCGTGAGCATGCCGGCCTCGGCCGCGTTGTACTCGGTCTCGAGCTCGGCACCGAACGCGCGGTAGCCCTTCTCGAGGCGACCCGTGGTGCCGTAGACGCCGATCCCGACGGGGATCAGGCCGTGCGACTGGCCGGCGTCCCAGACGTAGCTCCAGAGCTTGGCGCCCTGCTCGAAGGGGACGTACAGCTCCCAGCCGAGATCGCCGACGTAGGAGATCCGCGATGCGAGCACCCGGATGGTCCCGACGTCGATCGTGCGGCAGGTGCCGAACTTGAACCCGTCGTTGCTCACGTCGTCAGCGGTGATGGACTGCAGGATCTCGCGCGCCTTCGGTCCCCAGATGCCCAGCGTCGTCCAGGAGGACGTCAGGTCGACGACGGACGCTCCTTCGGCGAGGTGATCTCGGAACCACTTGAGATCTGCCGTGCCGTGAGCCCCTCCCGTCACGACCCGGAAGTGGTCCCTGCCAAGCCGCATGATGGTGAGGTCGGACTTGAACCCGCCGTTGATGCCGAGCACCGGGGTGTAGACCACGCGACCGACGGCGACGTCCATCTGGCGCACCGCCGTCTGCTGCACCGACGCGAGTGCGCCGGAGCCGACGATGTCGAAGATCTCGAACGCGGTGAGATCGACGATGCCTGCGGTCTCTCGCATCTGGAGGTGCTCGGCGTTGATGATCGGTGACCACCAGCGCGACTCCCACTCAGCAGTGCGTGGCATCACGGCGTCGCCGAACTTCTCGACAAGACCGGCGTTGCTCTCGTACCACCACGGCCGCTCCCAGCCGGCGGTCTCGTAGAAGACGGCGCCGAGCGCCTTCTCCTGCTCGAAGTAGGGCGACAGGCGGATGTTGCGGTTGCCGGACCACTGCTCGCTGGGGTGGATGATCCCGTAGGTCTTGATGAAGCCCTCGCCGGTGCGCGAGCGCACGTGGTCGACCGTCTTCTGGTGCTCGTGGAAGCGGGCGATGTCGGACGCCTGCAGGTCGATCTCGCTCTCGCCGAGCACCATCCACTCGGCCACCGACTTGCCGGTGCCCGGACCCTCCTTGATCCACACGGCGGCGACCGACCAGAGGTTCTTGACCTCCGGGGTCTCGCCGAGGATGGGCATGCCGTCCGGCGTCAGCGACAGGATGCCGTTGATGGCGTACTTCTCGCCGACCGACTCGTCGCCGACGATGTCGGGCATGAGCTCGAGCGCGTGCTCGTCCTGCAGGTCGAAGTCCTCCTGGGTGAAGGGGAACTCGGTGGGGGAGAGGGCGGCCGCGGCGTTGCTGGGCAGGTCGCTGGGGCTGTAGAGGATGGCGCGGTGCGCGTACGAGCCGATCTCGAGGCCGCTGCCGTGCTGGCGCTCGTACATGAAGGTGTCCATGTCGCGGACGATGGGCCACTCGATGTCGCCCTTGGCGTCCTTGAAGAACGGCACGGGGCCGATGTCCTTCATCTGGTGGACGGCGGGAGTCAGCGGGATCCGCGCGCCGGCCATCTCGGCGATGCGGGGGCTCCAGGCGCCGCAGGCGATGACGACGTACTCGGTCTCGATGTCGCCCTTGTCGGTGCGGACGCGCGTCACGACGCCGTCCTCGACGTCGATGCCGAGCACCTCGGTGCTGGGCGAGACGGTGAGGGCCCCGAGCTCCTGCGCGCGCTCGCGCATGATCGTGCCGGCACGCAGCGAGTCGACGACGCCGACGCTGGGCGTGTAGAAGCCACCGAGGATGACGCGTCTCGTCGATGAACGGCACGAGCTCCTTCACCTCGGCCGGGGTCACCAGGCGGCAGTCGATGCCCCACGACTTGCCCGACGTGATGCGGCGGGTGAGCTCCTGCATCCGCTCCTCGGTGCGCGCGACCTCGATGCCGCCGCACTCGGTGAACACGTCCATCTCCTTGTACTGGCGCATGCTCTCGGCGGTGAGGTGCGCCATCTCCTTGGCGTGGTCGACCGGGAAGATGAAGTTCGACGCGTGACCCGTCGAGCCGCCCGGGTTGGGCAGCGGGCCCTTGTCGATCTGCACGATGTCGCGCCAGCCGAGCCGGGCCAGGTGGTAGACCATGCTGTTGCCGACGATGCCGGCGCCGATGACGACGCACTTCGCCTGTGTCGGAAGGCTCATCGAGTTCCCTTTCGAGAGTGGACCGGCGTCGTGCCGGATCGTCGGTGGTGCGGAGTGGTGTAGGTCGGAGGTGCCGGGCGGAGGTGCTAGAGGGCCTGTCGGATCGAGGACTCGAAGCCGTCGATGTGGGCGGTCATCGTGTCGGCCGCAGCGTCGGCGTCGCCGTCGCGGATGGCCTCGAGGATGGCCTTGTGCTCGCCCACGGCGTCGCCGAGGTGCTCGAGCCGGTCGAGGGCGAGGAACCAGATGCGCAGCGCGTGGGTGTAGTAGTCGTCGAGCGACCGCTCGAGGAACGTGTTGCGGCACGCGGCGTAGACGAAGCGGTGCAGGCGCTGGTCGAGGGCGATGAGCTCGCGCTCGTCCGGCATGTGGCCCAGACCGTCGAGCTCGCCCAGCAGCTCGTCGATGGTGGCGCGGTCGGAGTCGGTGAGCCGCACTGCGGCGAGTCTGGCCGCCGCGGGCTCGAGCACCGAGCGCGCCTCGGACAGCGCCGACAGCTCGCGCGGGTCGACGCCCGCCACGAAGATGCCGCGGCGCGGATAGACCTCGACGAGCCGCTCACGGGCCAGCGCCCGCAGCGCCTCGCGGACAGGAGTGCGTCCCATGCCGAGGCGGGCCATGAGATCCGCTTCGCTCACCACCGCCCCCGGCGGCAGGTCGAGGGTGACGATGAGGTCGCGGATGCTGCGATAGGCCAGCTCCGAGAGGAGCTCCGGCTCGACGACTGCGGCGACCACGTGACAGATATATCAGATCGCAGGTCAGTTGCACACCAGTCCGCGGGTAAATTCCTGACCAGGCAGTCAGTTGCTCCGCTGGCGCGCTGGCGGCGTCCCACTCGCCGGTCGTTCCGACTTCCCGGCAGCGCTCGAGCGGTCAGAAGGGTGGGGGGTCGTCGTCGGGTAAGGGGTCCGGGGGCAGTCCCCGTGGGCGCAACCGCGGACCGGAGTCGTCGGGCGCTTCGGGCTCGCCGTCGCGAAGGTCGGCCGGATCGTGGAGGAACGGTCTGGGTGGGATCGAGAACCGCTGCCCCCAGGCGGTGATCAGGGTGGCTGATCCGTCGGGCTTGGTGTCGGTGAAGCGGAGTCGTCGTTCGGTCTTGAGCTGGTGGCAGGTCGTGCACCACGCGTGGCAGTTGCCCGCGACTGGTGGTGCCGGCCGGGTAGGGCTCGGCGTGGTCCATCTCGAGGCGACCGGTGCGTGCGCAGATCGGGGTGCCGCAGACGCCGTCGCGGGCCTTGACGTAGCGGCGCAACGGCTCGGGCAGGTACTGCTCGGTGCCGTAGTCCAGGAGCACCCCGGTCACGGGGTCGGTGATCGCGCGCCGCCACAGCTTCGCGCCTTCGGCCAGGTCGCGGGCCAGTCCGGCGGGGATCGGCTGCCCGTCGAGGAGCGCGAACCGGTCGATCTCGCCCTGCAGGGTGTCCAGATCCATGACCAGGGTCATCGACACGACCTGCTGGGTGCCGCGGTCCCAGCTCACGGACCCGTCCTCGGCGACCGTGCCGAGCATGCGCGCGGCCATCGCGTCCGCGCGGGACGCGTCGGCACGGGCGTCGTCGTCACCGGCGCGTACTGCGGCGGAGCCGCCGCGGTCGAGCTGCAGGGTGCGCCCGTCGGCGGTGATGGTGGCGTGGATGGCTTGGACGGTGGTCCAGTCGTGGATGAGGCCGAGGAACCCCATCCCGTCGGGCAGCGCCGTGCACCACACCCGTCGGTCCTCGCGCGCCTTCTCGATCCGCGTAGTGGCGTCGAGGTCGAGGCGGGCGATGGCCTTGGCGACCTCGCCGGCGAACTCGCGCGGAGTCATCACCTTCGCCTTCGCCAACGTCGCCTCACCGACCTGGCGGCGTACGTCGGGGTCGGTGACCGAGCGGGTCGCGGTGACCAGCTCCCGGCAGTGCCACTCGCTGATCTGCCCGGCCTTCAGCGCGGTGAGGAACTCCGGGAACGTCGAGCACAGCGTGCGGGCGACCTCGATCGAGGTGGACGCCGAGCGCTGCCCGACCCGCCGGGCCAACGCGACCTCGGTCTCGACGTGCGCCTCGTCCATCGACGAGGGCGAGGCCTGCGCACCGGCGAGGGCGACCAACGCCGTCACCTTGTGCGCGGCCAGGAACGCCTCGACCTTCTCGACGCGCTGCAGGTAGGTGATGACGTCCATCGGGTCGGACAGGTCCGCCGGGTCCAGCGCAGCGAGCAGCTGCAGGTCATCGCGGACGGAGTCTCGGGCAACGCGTCCAGACGCCCCAGGCTCCACGCCGGCTCCTGGTGCGCACCGTCCATCACGACCACCATGTCCGGCGCGCCAGAGCCAGGCAGCGGCCGGGAGAAGGGGCTGAGGGTGACGGACACGTGCCAACCCTAGAACACACGTACTATTCCTGTCAAGCCCTGCACGGCTGATTTCGCTTGCAGCGCAACGGTTTACCGGATTGCGGACCGACACAAGAAGACCTGCTGGCATCGGCCAGCGAACCAGCTCCAGTCGTCGCCCAAGGCACATCCAGAGGGCAGTCACAGGGACCGCAACCGCCAGCCAACGGCCGCCCTTGGTGCGCCCTTCCTGTGCGACGCGATCGTCGCCACATCCCCGATGCCAGCCCACGGCTGCCGTTGGTCGCCCTTCCCGTGAGCGCGATCGTCATACCGCCCGCGATGCCAGCCGACGACCGCCGTTGGTGCGCCCTTCCCGTGCGACGAGATCGTCGCCCAACCGCGGATGCCAGCCGACGACTGTCGTTGGTGCGCCCTTCCCGTGCGACGAGATCGTCACGCCGCCCCGGGATGCCAGCCGACGACTGCCATTGGTGCGCCCTTGCCATGGACGCGATCGTCGTGCCGACCCGGGGTGCTGGCCGACGACTGCCCTTTGACCATCGGCATTTGCGCCCACTTCCCGGCGCGAACCGGGTATCGGCCGTCAGCCGCCGAGAAGCGCGGCGAGCTCCCGCTCGAGGCCCTCGAGCCCGACCTCGATCACCACGAGCGGAAGGCCGATGCGCTCAGCGGCTCGCTGAGCCGCCTCCTCGAGGGCGGGAGTGCGGCGCCCCGCGAGCCACACCACCCGCGTGTAGTGCGCGAAGTAGTCGTCGCGCAGCTCGGGATGCCGGTCGAGGCCCAGCTCCTGGATCACGGTGCGGTCGAAGGAGAGTGCGAGGAAGTCGGTGAGCAGGTAGGTGCCCGGCTCGGTCTCGAGCTCGGCGGCGAGCCGCCTCTGACCCGCGTAGACGTCGTAGCAGTGGTTGCCGCCGAGCCGTGGCAGCCCGCGCTCGCGACAGACCTCGTCGACAGCGCCGTACGACCCGCAGTCGGCGTAGCCCACGGCGATCCGGTCGTACGACGACGCGAGCCGGTCGGCGAGCTCCGCGACCTGCCCGGCGATCCGCTCCGGGTGGTTGTGCAGCAACGGCGGCAGGGGATGGACGTCGATTCCCCAGCCGCGCCGCTCGGCGATCGACGTGATGTCGGTCGACAGGGCACCGCACGCCACGACCGCCACGCGCTCACGACGGGGCGACTCCGACGCTGCGCGGCCCTCGGTCATCGCACCTACTGCGGGAAGGCGAGCTGCTCGATGAAGCGGTCGTTGAAGTCCGCCCGGTCGGAGAGCTCGACGTAGTGGATCTCGTCGACGAGCGCCGAGGCACCGTGGCGCTCGGGCAGCGACAGCAGCACCATCTTGGCGCCCTCGCCCGCGACGTTGCCCGCGCTCACGATGCGGAGCACGGGAAGCCTTGGCACCAGCCCGATGCGGACGGCGCTGCTCGGCGAGAGGTAGGTGCCGAACGAGCCGGCGAGCAGCACCTGCTGCACCTCCGACTCGTCGGCGCCGAACTCCTCGAGCAGCAGCCGCCAGCCGGTGCTGATCGCGGCCTTGGCGAACTGCAGCTCGCGGATGTCGCGCTGGGTCAGCACGACCGGCTCGTTGCCGGTCTCCTCCTCGGTGGCGAGGTGGAAGTGCCGCTCGCCGTTCGTCTCGACGAAGCGCTTCGCGAGGTCGGGGCGCAACGTCTCGATCTGCTCCGTCGGCAGGAAGCGGCCGGAGGCGTCGATGAGCCCCACCCGCACGAGCTCGGAGACGGCGTCGACGAGACCGGAGCCGCACAGCCCCACCGGCGTGACACCGCCGATGACGTCGACGCGGATCCCGTCGTCGGTGATGACGACGGTCTCGATGGCGCCGGGTGCCGCGCGCATGCCGTTGCGGATGGACGCGGCCTCGAACGCCGGACCGGCAGGAGCCGCGGTGGCCATGATGCGCTCGCCGTCGCCGATGACGATCTCGCAGTTGGTGCCGACGTCGATGAAGACGCGCAGCCGCTTGTCGCGGTCCATGCCCGACGCCAGCGCCCCGGCGATGATGTCGCCGCCGACGTAGGCCCCGAGGGCCGGCAGGACGAGCGCGCGCGCGTGCGGGTGCAGCTCGACGCCGAAGTCCGACGCCCGCAGTCCCGGGTAGTCGCGGCTGGCCAGGATGAACGGCGCGACACCGAGCGGCTCGGGGTCGATGCCGAGCAGCAGCTGCACCATCGTCGCGTTGCCCGCGACCGCGATCTCGTAGATCTGCGTGGCCTCGATGCCGGCCTCCTCGCAGATCTCCGCGACGAGCTCGGCGATGGTCTCCTGGGCGAGCGCCCGCAGCCGCGGGAGCCCCTCGGGGTCGAGCATCGTCGCCGAGATGCGGCTGATGACGTCGGCGCCGAACGGCTGCTGCTTGTTGAGCATCGAGCGCACGGCGGACGGGCGTACCGGTCGCGACGTCCATGAGCGTCGCGACCACCGTGGTCGTGCCGAGGTCGACGGCGACGGCGTACGCCGTCCCGGTGGTGTCGCCCGGCTCGACGCCGATGAGCGCGTCGTCGACCACGACGGCGGTCACCTTCCAGTCGCTCGCGCGAAGGACGCGGCCCAGCGTCGAGAGCACGGCGGGCTCGACGGTGAGCTCGAGGTCGTCGACGGCGTCGCGCAGCCGGTCGATGTCGGTGCGCTGGTCGGCGAGCGAGGGGTCGGCGAGCTCGACGTAGCGCTTCTGGATCGCGGGGCGCAGGATCACCTGTCGCCCGACACCGACCGTGGCGGCCTTGGGTCGCGTCGTCAGCGGCGGAACCTCGATCTGGAGGTCCTCGTTGGCCGGCGCGAGGCACGCCAGCCGCCAGCCGTCGGTCACCTGCTCGGGCGTCAGCGCACGGAAGTCCAGCTTGGACGGCGGCACCGAACCGTCGAGCACGCGCACCTTGCACTTCTTGCAGGTGCCGTGCCCGCCGCACGTGCTGTCGATCGCGATGCCGTTCCAGCTCGCGGCGTCGAAGACCGTGACACCCGAGGGGACGCGCACCGACTTGCCCGACGGAGTGAACGCGAGGGTGACCCGGCGCGGCTCGCTCGGAGGTGCCGCGTCGGTGGGCTCGTCGCGCTCGAGGGCGGTCACGAGCCGGTGGCCGCCGCCCGGCCTCGGTGGGCCGAGATCCACGCCGCGCCCCACTCGTCGTTGCCCAGCATCAGGTCGCCGCCCTTGACCGCACGCACGATCGACTCGGTGCGCGCGTCCATGATCGCGCTGGTGAGGCCGATGGTCATGGCCATGGGCAGGAAGACGCCGTTGATCGTGTGCCGGTCGGGCATGCCGAACGACACGTTCGATGCGCCGAGCGTCGTGTTGAGGTCGTACTTCTCCTTGATGAGGCGGATCGTCGTGAGCGTCTTCCACACGAGCGTCGAGTCGGCGCCGATGGGCATCGCGAGCGGGTCGATGACGATGTCCTCGAGCGGGATGCCGTACTCCTTGGTCGCGACCTCGACGATCTTGTCGACGAGCTCGAGGCGCTTGTACGGGTCGTCCGGGATCTCGTCCTCGTCGTTGGGCAGCGCGACGACGGCCGCACCGAACCTCTTCACCAGCGGGAGGATCTGCTCCATGCGCTCGTCCTCGGCCGTGATCGAGTTGACCAGCGCCTTGCCCTGGTAGACCGACAGTCCCGCCTCGAGCGCCTCGACGACCGACGAGTCGATGCACAGCGGAAGGTCGGTGAGGCTCTGCACGAGCACCACCGCCTTCGCGAGGAGGTCGGCCTCGTCGACGAGAGGTGCGCCCATGTTGACGTCGAGCATCATCGCGCCGCCCTCGACCTGCGCCTTGACATCGATCTCCACCGACGAGAGGTCACCGGCGCGCAGCTCCTCCTGGAACTTCTTGCGCCCGGTGGGGTTGATGCGCTCACCGATGATGCAGAAGGGCTGGTCGGAGCCGATGACCAGCTCGCGCGTGGCCGAACGGACGACGGTGTGCATGGTGCTCCTCAGTGGGTGGGACGTGCTCAGGCGGCGGACGCGGAGTCGTGGAGGCCGAGGTCGGTGACGATTCGTGCGAGCGACCCGTCGTGGCGGAAGTCGGTGATGTGGATCCCGGCGACACCTGGGGTGGCCAGGAACGTGCGCGCCAGCTCGAGCGCGACCTGGTAGCTCTCCTCGGGCACGTCCGACGCCGTGGCGACGCGACGGCGCAGCGGCTCGGGCACGGTGATGCCCGGCACCTTGTCGTGCATGAACTCCAGCGCCCGAGCGGTCTTGGTCAGGCAGATGCTGGGCAGCAGCGCGGTGCGCGCCGCGACGCCGTTGTCGATGCACCCCTGCGCGAACGACGCGAGCAGCTCGGGCTGGTAGCCGATCTGCAGCTGCAGGAAGCGTGCGCCGTTGTCGGACTTCAGCTTCGCGCGCTCGACGCGGTAGTGGGCCGGCGGGGCGTAGGGGTTCTCGACGGCGCCCACGAAGAGGTCCGGCGCCGGTTCGAGCTTGCGTCCGGAGACGTAGCGTCCCTCGCGCAGACCGTCCATGACCTTGATCAGCTGCGGCCCGTCGAGGTCGAAGACGCGGCGTGCCTGCGGCTCGTCGCCGGCCGTGACGTCGTCACCGGTGAGCGCGCAGACCGCGGTGACCCCGAAGAGGGCGGCACCGACGACGTCGGCCTGCGCGGCGATGCGGTTCTTGTCGCGGCAGACGACCTGCATGATCGGCTCCGCGCCGAGCTGCTTGAGGGCGATGGCGATCGCCACGTTCGACGCGTGCGCGTGGGCGGCGGGATTGTCGGTCGCGTTGATGGCATCGACGTACGGGAGGATCGGGTCGAGCTTGGCCCTCACGGTGTCGAGGTCGCCGCCGTCGACCGCCGGGAACTCCGCCGTCACGATGGGGCGGCGCCGCGACTCGACGAGCTCACGGAACGCGTTGGTGCGAGGGGCGTTCATGCCAGTGCCGTCCTCGAGTGGAAGCCGGCGTCGAGTGCCGACACGTCGTCGACCTCGCCCAGCGAGGTCTGCACCTCGTCGACGGTGCCGGTGGTGCGCCCCGCCCACCCCTCGGGGTACTTCTTGTCGCGGCCGGAGAACAGGTTGGCCCACGACGCCGTGCCGCGCAGCTGGTTGTCGACCGGCGGGCGCAGGTCGGAGAAGTGCTGCTCCCACCTCTTCGGCATGAGCGGGTGGTGGCTGCGGTCCTCAGCCTTGACCCACACGCACCGCATCTCGGGCTTGACCTCGCAGTGACCGTCGTCGCGGACCCCGCCGCACGGACCGTTGCGCAGCGTCTTGGGGCAGGTCATGGGGCAGGTCATGCCGGTCGAGTGCAGCACGCACTGACCGCACATGCGGCAGTCCCAGACCGCGCCCTTGACGCTGTCCTCGAGGAGGGGCAGGAGCTTCATGGCTCAGACCTTGGCCGTGGCCCGCTTGTCGGCCAGCAGGTCCTTGGCGCGACGCACGGCGGTCGCCGCGTCGGCCGCGTAGCCGTCGGCGCCCGAGACGTCGGCGTACTCCTGGGTGACGGGGGCGCCGCCGACCATGATGATGACCTGGTCGCGCAGGCCGGCCTTCTCGATGGCGTTGATGTTGGCCTTGAACATCGGCATCGTCGTGGTGAGGAACGCCGACATGCCCACGATGTCGGGCTTGTGCTCCTCGATCGCCGCGATGAACTTCTCGGGCGAGGCCTGGACGCCGATGTCGAAGACCTGGAACCCGGCGCCCTCGAGCATGATGTTGACGAGGTTCTTGCCGATGTCGTGGACGTCGCCCTTGACGGTGCCCATGAGGAACGTGCCCACGGTCTGGGCACCCGTCTGCGCGAGCAGCGGACGCAGGACCTCGAGGGCCCCGCTCATCGCCTTGCCCGCGATGAGCATCTCCGGGACGAAGAAGTCGCCGCGCTCGAACCGCGCCCCGACCTCCTCGAGGGAGGGGATGAGCGCGTCGAAGAGCAGCTGCGACGGAGTCAGCCCCGCCTCGAGGCCCTTGTTGGTGAGGTCGAGGACGGCAGGAGCGTTGCCGACCATGGTCTCGTCGTAGAGCGCCTTGAGGATCTCGTCGTGCGTCATGCGGCGCCCTCCTTTCGGGTTGAGGGGCGTGACGGGGCGTCGTGCGGCAGCGGGGACGAGAGCGCGGCGCACTCGGCCACGACGAGGGCGCCGGCGCGCGCGACCTGGCGCGGGGTGAGGCGCGAGGTGGGACCGGACACGGAGATGGCGGCGACGGCGCGACCGTCGGGGCCGAGGATGGCGGCGGCGACCGCGACGAGCCCGGGCTCGAGCTCGCCGTCGGCCACGGCGTACCCGCGCTCGAGGCAGCGGCGCAGGTCGGCCTCGAGCCCGGCCCGGGTGGTGCGGGTGCGGTCGGTGAGCTTCACCAGACGGCCGCTGGGCAGCGGGTGTCCGTGCGCCAGCAGGGCCTTGCCGGACGCCGAGGCGTGGTAGGGCACCTGGCGGTCGAGCCAGTTGACGGCTCCGAGCAGGAAGCGCGCGTCGACCTGGTCGATCTGCGCGATGCCGCCGTCGGTGCCGATGGCCAGGTTGATCGTCTCGCCGGTGGCGGCGCCGAGGCGCTGCAGCGCGGGGCGGGCGCGCTCGGCGAGGTCGTCGTGCGGGTCCTGGCGTCGGGCGTACGCCGTCACGACGTCGCCGGGGACGACCTCGCCGGAGTGGGTGCGCGCCACGAGACGGTTGCGCTCGAGGCTGCCGAGGAGGCGCGACACCGTGCTCTTGGGCAGGCCCGTCGCGGCCACCAGGTCGGGGAAGGTCACCGCGTCGTCCGAGCGCAGCACGTGCACGAGGAGGGAGGCGGCGCGGTCGACGGCCTGGGCGCCGGTGCTGGCGGTGCGCACGGCCACCTCCGCGGCTCGTCCGGCACGTCGGCCGGGGGTCTGGTGCTCGGCGCCCCGATGTCCCACACTAGGGTTCCGATCAAGTTTCATAATATGGAACTGCTGTTCCACGGCGAGTGTAGGATCCGCGCGTCACGCCGGTCAAGGAGAGGCTCACCCGTGTTCGTCAACAACATGCCCCGCTACGAGATCCTGTCCGAGGACGCCCTGGCGACGCTCGACAAGGGGTGGCGCCGCATCGTCTCCGAGCTGGGCATCGAGTTCCTGAAGCCCGAGGCGGTCGAGCTGTTCCGTCAGGCCGGGCAGAAGGTCGACGGCGACAAGGTCTTCCTCGACCCCGACTTCATCCTCGAGCAGGTCGCGAAGGCGCCGCGCGAGTTCGACGTGCAGGCACGCAACCACGCCAACGACGTGCACATCGGCGGCAACCACATGGTCTTCTCGAGCGTCTACGGCCCGCCGTTCGTGCGCCGTGGCGACGTCCGGCGCGACGCCACGCTCGCCGACTACCGCAACTTCGCCAAGATGGCACAGACCTTCAAGGCGATCGACAGCGTCGGTGGCGTCGTGGCAGAGCCCAACGACGCGCCCCTCGACAGCCGTCACCTCGACATGCTCTACGCGACGTTCACGCTCACCGACAAGATCTTCCAGGGCAACGTGGTCAGCGGGGTCAACGCGCGCGACACCCTGGCGATGGCCGACATCGTCTTCGGCGGACGCGAGTCGATCGAGCAGACGCCCGTGGCGCTGTCCCTGATCAACTGCAACTCGCCGCTGCGCTGGGACGACCGCATGCTCGACGCGCAGTTCGAGTACTCGGCCGCCAACCAGCCGGTCATCCTCACCCCGTTCCTCCTCATGGGCGCGATGTCACCGGTCACCATCCCCGCTGCGCTCGTGCAGCAGATCGCCGAGGCGCTCTCGGGCATCGCGCTCTCGCAGCTGATCCGACCGGGTTGCCCGGTCGTGTTCGGCTCGTTCCTCTCCAACATCGACATGCAGTCCGGCTCCCCGCAGTTCGGCACCCCCGAGTCCGCGATGGGGCTGCTCTGCACCGGGCAGATCGCGCGGCACTTCGGACTCCCGTTCCGCACCGGCGGCGGGCTCAACTCCTCCCAGACGGTCGACGCGCAGTCGGCGTACGAGTCGCTGATGACGATGCTGCCGACGTTCCTGGCCGGCACCAACCTCGTGATGCACGCCGCCGGGTGGCTCGAGGGCGGCCTCGTCGCGTGCTACGAGAAGTACGTCGTCGACGTCCAGGTGCTCGAGATGCTGCAGAAGGAGTTCACTCCGCTGCAGATCGACGAGGCGTCGATGGCGTTCGGCGCCCACGAGGAGGTCGGCCACGGCGGTCACTTCCTCGGCGCGGCGCACACGATGGAGCGGTTCCGCGAGTGCTTCTACCGTCCCTTCCTCTCCTCATCGGACAACTACGAGCGCTGGACCCGCCTGGGCGGACGCGACACCGCGACCCGCGCCGGCGAGATCGTCGACAAGACGCTCGAGGAGTTCGAGGCTCCCGCGCTCGACGACGCGATCCGCGAGGAGCTCGAGGACTTCGTCATCCGGCGGCGCGCGGAGCTCGGCGACTGAATACTCTCGATCCGCCGACCCGGGGGAGTCGGAAGCAGCACGATGCACGTAGCAGTCCGACCCCGGGAGGAAGAGCATGGCGCAGTCCTACGACGTGATCGTGGTCGGCGGCGGTTCGGCCGGCTCGGCGATCGCGGCGCGACTGTCGGAGGACCCGGGCACCAACGTGCTGGTCCTCGAGGCCGGGCGGTGGGACTACAAGTGGGACGTCTTGATCCACATGCCCGCGGCGCTCTTCCTCACTCTCGGCAACAAGTACTACGACTGGATGTACGAGACCGAGCCCGAGCCCAACATGAACGGCCGCAAGGTCTATCACGCCCGCGGCAAGGTCATGGGCGGGTCGAGCAGCATCAACGGGATGATCGTCCAGCGCGGCAACCCCCTCGACTACGAGCGCTGGGCGGCCGACCCGGGCATGGCGTCCTGGGACTTCGCGCACTGCCTGCCCTACTTCAAGAAGCTCGAGAACTCCCTCGCCGCCGCCGCCGACGACCCGTGGCGCGGCAAGCGCGGACCGCTCACCATGACCCGGGGTCCGGCCACCAACCCGCTCTTCGGCGCGTTCTTCGAGGCGGTCCAGCAGGCGGGCTACCCGCTCACGACCGACGTCAACGGGTATCAGCAGGAAGGGTTCTCGCGCTTCGACGCGAACCTGTACCGGGGCCGCCGGCTGTCTGCAGCCCGTGCCTACCTGCACCCGAACAAGCGGCGTCCCAACCTCGAGATCCGTTCGCACGCCCAGGTGGCGCGCGTCGTGTTCGACGGCACCCGCGCGATCGGCGTCGAGGTCATGAAGCGCGGTGGCGGCGTCGAGCGCATCCTCGGCGGCGAGGTCGTGCTCTGCGGGGGAGCGTTCAACACCCCGCAGCTGCTGCAGCTCTCGGGTGTCGGCGACGCCGGCCTGCTGCGCTCGGTCGGCATCGAGCCGGTGCACCACCTGCCTGGCGTCGGGGAGAACCTCCAGGACCACCTCGAGGTCTACATCCAGCACGCGTGCACGCAGCCGGTGTCGATGAACCCGCTCATGTCGTGGTGGCGACGTCCCTTCATCGGCGCGCAGTGGCTGTTCCTTCGCTCGGGTCCTGGTGCCACCAACCACTTCGAGGGCGGTGGCTTCGTCCGGAGCAACGACGACGTCGAGTACCCCAACCTCATGTACCACTTCCTGCCGATCGCCGTGCGCTACGACGGCACGTCGCCCGCGGAGGGTCACGGCTACCAGGTGCACGTGGGGCCGATGTACTCCGACGCGCGCGGCTGGGTGCGCATCACCAGCCCGGACCCGGCGAAGAAGCCGGCCATCCAGTTCAACTACCTGTCGACCGAGCAGGACCGCCGCGAGTGGATCGAGGCGATCCGCGTGACGCGCGACATCCTCGCCCAGCCGGCGTTCGCGCCGTTCAGACGGCGGCGAGATCTCACCAGGGTCCTCGGTGTCGACCGACGAGCAGATCCTCGACTGGGTCCGCAAGGACGGCGAGACCGCGCTGCACCCGTCGTGCACCGCACGTATGGGGGTCGACGAGATGTCCGTCGTCGACCCGCTCACGATGAAGGTGCACGGTGTCGAGGGCCTGCGCGTCGCCGACGCGTCGGTGTTCCCCTACGTCACCAACGGCAACCTCTACACGCCGGTGATGATGGTCGCCGAGAAGGCCGCCGACCTCATCGCCGGACGGACGCCGCTCGCCCCCGAGCACCTCGACTTCTACCGCTACGAGAAGGCCGCGGGGGTCGACCATGCCTGACCTGTTCATCGACGGCGAATGGACGCCGTCGGTCAAGGGCCTCACGCGCGAGATCCGCTGCCCGGCCGACGGCACGCTGGTCGCGACGGTCGACGAGGCCACCCGCGAGGACACCGAGCGCGCGATCGCCGCCGCCCGGGCCGCGTTCGACGACGGACGCTGGTCGAGCGTCCCGGCGGCGGAACGCGGGGAGCTGCTGCACCGCGTGGCCGAGCTCCTCGAGCGCGACACGGAGGTCATCGCTCGCGCCGAGTCCCTCGACACCGGCAAGCGCATCGTCGAGTCGCGCTACGACGTCGCCGACATCGTGGCCTGCTTCCGCTGGTTCGCGAGCATCGCCGGCAGCGACCTGGGTCGCGTCGTCGACCCCGGCGCGGGCGGGTCGTTCTCGCGCGTCGTCTACGAGCCCGTCGGCGTCTGCGGCCTCATCACGCCGTGGAACTACCCGCTGCTGCAGGCGTCCTGGAAGGTCGCGCCGGCCCTGGCCGCAGGCAACACCTTCGTGATCAAGCCGAGCGAGCTCACACCGTCCACGACCATGCACCTGATGAACCTGCTGACCGAGGCGGGGCTCCCGGCAGGCGTGGCCAACCTCGTGCTCGGCGCGGGCGCCGAGGCGGGCGCTCCGCTGTCGGACCACCCCGACGTCGACATGGTGTCGTTCACCGGTGGCCTCATCACCGGTCGCCGGGTCATGGCGGCCGCCGCGGGCACGGTGAAGAAGGTGGCCCTCGAGCTCGGCGGCAAGAACCCCAACATCCTGTTCGCCGACGCCGATCTCGACGCCGCGATCGACAACGCCGCGACCGCGGTGTTCCTGCACTCCGGTCAGGTCTGCTCCGCCGGTGCCCGGCTGCTCGTCGAGGAGTCGATCCACGACGAGGTCGTCGACCGCGTCGTCGCGATCGCGGGGAGCATCCGCCTGGGCGGCCCGTTCGACGAGAGTGCCGAGTCCGGTCCGCTGATCTCCCAGGCCCACCGCGACAAGGTGGCGGCGTACGTCGACCGGGGCGTGGCCGAGGGCGCGCGCCTGCGCGTCGGCGGTGCCGTCCCGTCGGCACCGGAGCTGGCGGACGGCTGGTACTACCCGCCGACGGTGCTCGACGGCTGCGACTCGTCGATGTCGTGCGTGCAGGACGAGTCCTTCGGTCCGGTCCTCACGGTCGAGACGTTCACCAGCGAGGCCGAGGCGGTCCGGCTCGGCAACGACACTGTCTACGGACTGGCCGGCGCCGTATGGTCGACCGATTCGTCGAAGGCGCAGCGTGTCGCGGCCGCCTTGCGGCACGGCACGATCTGGATCAACGACTATCACCCCTATCGCCCCGCGGCCGAGTGGGGTGGCTTCAAGCAGTCCGGCGTCGGGCGCGAGCTGGGATACGCCGGACTGTCCGAGTACGTCGAGCCCAAGCACATCTACGAGAACCTGGCACCGGCCCCCAGCGGCTGGTTCGGGGGGACGGAGCCGACCGCTTCATGAGCACTCCCGCACCCGCTGCCGAGGCAGCCACGACGTCATCCGCCGTCCCCGCGGTCTCCGTCCGCAACCTCTGGAAGGTGTTCGGCCCCAAGGCCGACTCGATCCCGGGCTCGCCCGACGCCGCGCTGTCGGCCGCCGAGCTCAAGGAGAAGACAGGCTGCGTCGCCGCGGTCAACGACGTCTCGTTCGACGTCGCGCCCGGCGAGGTGTTCGTCGTCATGGGCCTGTCGGGCTCGGGCAAGTCGACCCTCGTGCGCTGCGTGACCCGTCTCATCGAGCCCACGTCGGGCGACGTCCTCGTCGAGGGCGACAACCTGTCGGCCGCCGACGAGAAGAAGCTGCGGGAGCTGCGGCGCCGGCGTTTCGCCATGGTGTTCCAGCACTTCGGGCTGCTGCCCCACCGACGCGTCATCGACAACGTCGCCTACGGCCTCGAGGTCCGCGGCGACGACAAGTCCAGCCGGACCGCGCGGGCTCAGGAAGTGATCAACCTCGTGGGGCTGTCGGGCTTCGAGCAGTCCTTCCCCGACCAGCTCTCCGGCGGCATGCAGCAGCGCGTCGGTCTGGCCCGCGCCCTCGCCGGCGACCCCGACATCATGTTCTTCGACGAGCCGTTCTCCGCCCTCGACCCGCTCATCCGCCGCGGCATGCAGGACGAGGTGCTGCGGCTCCACAACGAGGTCGGCAAGACGATGGTGTTCATCACCCACGACCTGTCCGAGGCGCTGCGCCTCGGCGACCGCATCATGATCATGAGGCACGGTCGGATGGTGCAGGTCGGCCGTCCCGACGAGCTCGTGGGCGCCCCCGCCGACGACTACGTCCGCGACTTCACGCGCGACATCCCCCGCTCGCACGTGCTCACGATGAAGTGGATCGCCCGACCGCTGCACGAGGGCGAGGGCAGCGACGGACCGGAGCTGTCGTCGGACATGGTGATCCGTGACTCGATCCCGGCGATCAGCGGCGCGTCGGCGCCGGCGCGCGTCGTGAGGGACGGCCAGCTGCTCGGTGTCGTGAGCCGTGACGACCTCCTCACCGTGATCGCGGGGCAGGAGGCATGAGCGTCGGGATCGTCCCGCCGATCGCGGGACAGGCGCCCCCCGGCCAGCTCATGCCGGCAGCCGACGGCGGCGGGCGACGCCGACCGGCCGTCAAGTGGCAGCTGCTCGTCCTGGTCCTGGTGTGGATCGGGCTCTACCTGGCGTTCGGCGGTCGGTGGCCGCTGGAGGACGGCGAGCCATCCGGCATCCAGGACTGGCTGCAGAACGTCGTCTCGACCATCGGCGACGGCCGACTCACCAACCCGCTGTTCGTCTACGTGTTCAACCCGATCACCCACGCGCTCCAGGCCGCCTACGACACCGGCATCTGGCTGACCAAGCAGCTCGGCTGGACCGGCATGACGGCCATCGGCACGGCGGTCGCGCTCGTCGTCGCCGGCTGGCGGCTGGCCGTGCTCACGCTCATCGGCTTCCTGGCCTTCGGCGTCCTCGGCCTCTGGGACGAGAGCATGGAGACGCTGGTCCTCGTCGCGATCTCGGTGTTCCTGTCGGTGCTCATCGGCATCCCGCTCGGGGTGTGGGCCGGGATGTCGGACCGCTTCGAGCGGTTCCTGCTGCCGATCCTCGACACGATGCAGATCCTGCCGTCACTGGCCTACCTGCCGATCATCGCGCTGTTCTTCCTCATCGGGCCGCCGAGCGGCATCGTGGCGACCCTCGTCTACTCGATCCCGCCCGTGATCCGGTTGACCGACGTCGGCATCCGCGGGGTGGCATCGGAGTCCGTCGAGGCGTCGCGATCGCTGGGCGCCACCACCCGGCAGGTGCTGCGCGACGTCCAGCTGCCGATGTCGCGCCGCACCCGCATCGTCGGCGTCAACCAGACCGTGATGGCGGCCCTGTCGATGATCACGGTGGCGGCGCTCGTCGCCACGCCCGGTCTCGGCCAGGCGGTGCTGGCCGCGCTGCAGGTGCGCAACGTCGGGGCAGCGTTCAACGCCGGCCTCGCCATCGTCGTCATGGCGATCATGCTCGACCGGGTCATCTCCGGCGCCAGCCAGCGCGTCGGCCGGGTCGCAGTGTCGCGACGTGAACGCCTGACGGTGTGGGGGATCGGGGCCGCGCTCGTCGTCGTCGGTGCCGTGATCCCGGCCGTCGTCCCGTCGTTGGCGACGTGGAACCAGGCCTGGACCCACCCGATCACCGCACCCGTCAACAGCGCGTTCGGCTGGATCCGGGTCAACGTCTACCCGATCACCCTGGCATTCACCGAGTGGTTCACGACGTGGTTCATCAACCCGCTCGAGTCGGTGCTCACGTCGACGCCGTTCTTCATCACGATCGCGATGTTCGCCGTCCTGGCCCTCATCGTCGGCTACGTGCGCACCGCGGTCACCGCCGCAGTGTGCCTGGTCTCGTGCGTGCTGCTCGGCCTGTGGCCCTCCAGCATGGTCACGCTCACCCAGGTGATCATCGCCGCTGCCCTCACCATGGTCCTCGGCATGATCTTCGGGGTCTGGACCGGGCGCAGCCCCTGGGCAGACCGCATCCTGAGACCGACGCTCGACGCCGGCCAGGTGCTGCCGCCGTTCGTCTATCTCGTGCCGTGCCTGGCGCTGTTCGGTCCCACTCGCTTCACCGCGATCATCGCTGCCGTCGCCTACGCGGCGCCGGCGGCGATCAAGATCATCGGCGAGGGCATCGCCACCGTGCCGACCAACACGATGGAGGCGACCCGGTCGGTCGGGGCGACGTCGCGCCAGGAGATCCTCAAGGTCCAGATCCCGATGGCCCGCCCGCTCATCCTGGTGGCGCTCAACCAGGGGATCATCTTCGTCATGGCCATGGTCGTCATCGGCGGCCTGGTCGGCGGAGGCGGACTTGGTTACGACGTGGTGTCAGGTTTCTCCCAAGAGCGTTTCGCCGGCCTCGGACTGGCCGCAGGTATTGCGATCGTGGCCCTGGGGATCATGCTCGACCGGATCAGCCAGTCGGCAGGGAAGGTCCGTCGCACCGCGGCGGACGTCAGGTAGGAGATCCGGCACCTCGCCGGGCGACGAAGGGAAATTCGTGGGTATCTCTCGGAGAAGGTTCTCCGCTGTGGGCGTCATGGCGGCCGCAGCACTCCTGCTCTCTGCGTGCGCCGGCAACGCCAGCTCGGGCACGAGCACCAGCGGGTCCGGAAACGCGACGACCGCGAGCTGCGGCAGCACGCCGATCAACATCGCGGAGAACGCGTGGACCGGCTACGCCGCGAACGTCGCGGTCGTCGACTACGTGCTGCGTACCAAGCTCAACTGCACGACCAAGATCTCCAAGGTCGACGAGCAGGTCTCGTGGCAGGGCTTCCCGACCGGCCAGATCGACGTGATCCTCGAGAACTGGGGCCACGAGGATCTCGCCAAGAAGTACATCACCGACCAGAAGGTCGCCGTCGACCTCGGACCGACCGGCAACCAGGGCATCATCGGCTGGTACGTGCCGCAGTGGATGGCCGACAAGTACCCGGACATCCTCGACTACAAGAACCTCAACAAGTACGCCGACATGTTCAAGACGTCGGAGTCCGGCGACAAGGGCCAGCTGCTCGACGGCGACCCGTCCTACGTCACCAACGACAAGGCGCTCGTGAAGAACCTCAACCTGAACTACACGGTGGTCACCGGTGGTTCCGAGGCGGCGCTCATCACCGCGCTGCAGACGGCGACCGACCAGAAGAAGCCGCTGCTGTTCTACTTCTACGAGCCTCAGTACGCGCTGTCGACCATCAAGGTCGCCCGTGTCGCGCTGCCGCCGTACACCGCGGGCTGCGACGCCGACCCCAAGACGGTCGCGTGCGACTACCCGCCCTACACCCTCAACAAGATCGCCCGCACCGCGTTCATCGACGCCGGTGGTCCGGCCGTGAACTTCCTCAAGAAGTTCCAGTGGACCAACGACGACCAGAACAAGGTCGCGGCGGACATCGCCGCCGGAAAGTCCTACGACGACGCCGCCAAGGCGTGGGTCGAGGCCAACCCGGACAAGGTCGCGGCCTGGACTCGCGAGCTGAGCTGATCACGACGGCGCCCGGGACCTCGGTCCCGGGCGCCGTCGTCGTTCCTCCGTGCGGTGCCTCGGGGTCGCCGACGACCGGCTTCCGGGCGTTTGCCAGGATGCAGTGCATGACGGGGCGCAGCACGACTCGTACGAAGTCGGCTCGAACCGTGCTGCTGGCGCTGGTGGTGGGGCTCGTCGCCGTCCTGCTGCCAGGTCCCGGTCCGGTCTCCGCCTCGACGGCGGACGTCGCCGCGGCGGCGGTCACCGCGCCCATGGTCACCACGCCGACCCCTGCCATGGACGTCTGCCTGCGCGTCGCGAGCTGGGACCCCGGCGGCGTGCTCGTCTTCGTCGACACCCGGATCTCCGCGTACCAGGCGACCCGCCTGGTCGCGACGCTCAAGGGCATGGGACGCACCGCCTGCGTACGCCGGGTGCGCGGCCAGTCGGTCGCGACGGCCTACCGGTGGTGGTCGGGACTGCCGGCCGTCCGGCGGCCGGACACCGTCGTCCTCGCCGTGCACGGCACGGCCGCACAGGTGGCACTGTGGAGGGCCCAGCCGCCGTTCCGCCGGCTCATCGGCACTCCCGACTCCGGGATCGACTCCCGCCGCCGCATCAGCGGGTGGCCGAGCGGTGCGTCCGGCGCGGTCGCCGGTCGCGCGATCCTGGTGCGGCTCGGCGAGCTGATGCTCAACGCCCACCCGTGGGCCGGCACCAAGCCGCAGTGGTTGATCACCAGCTCGGCGGCCCAGTGCGCGGCCGCCCTCGCGAGCCCCAAGGGCGTGCTCGTGCTCGGCGACTCGATCACCGCGCACGACGTCCCGGGCATGTTCGCGGCGCTCAAGGCACGCGGCTACGTGCCGTGCATCAACGCCCAGTCCAGCACGCGCATCTACGAGCACCTCGCACGCATCGCTGCCGGGCGCGTGCGGGTGCCCCGGAGCGTGATCGTGGCGCTGGGCAACAACGACATCTTCACCGGCGCCCGCGGCTACCCCTTCCGCTTCCGCGTGCAGGCGATCGCCCTGCTGCGCAAGCTCGCCGGCCACAACGTCGTCTGGCCGACGATCTGGCGCTCCCGGCCGCAGACCTACCTCCGCGCGCTCCAGCACAACTGCGCTGTCGTCAACAACGTCATCCGCGACCTGGCCAGGGACCGGCCGACGATGCGCGTCCCCGACTGGGGAGCAGTCGTGCGCGCGCACCCCGCTCTGCAGTTCGACGGGATCCACCTGACGCGGACCGGCCTGACGATGCGCTACCGGATGCTGGCCGACATGCTCGACCAGCTGACCTGATCACCGTCGTGGCGGACGCTACTGCCTGCGGTGCCTTCTCCAGACGCAACGCGAGCCGCGGGCACGCGTTGACCGCGCGCTTCGCGTGCTGGTGCTCGGATCCGTGCACCGGGGTCTCGTCGATGATGGGGTAGCCCCACTCGTCGAGCGTGATCCGCTCGGGGAGCAGCTGTGCGCACGTGCCGAAGCCGTCGCACGCGATGCGGTCGATCCTCACGACGTGGCCGCTCATCGCCACTCCTCACCGGGTCGTGCGACCGGCAGCGAGACCGCGCCGGACGGGACGGGGAGCACCGACGTACGCCGTCCTGCGGCGCACCGGCCGGACAGGTGGCGCGCCACCTCGTCGTCGAACACGGTGAGGGCGGACGCGGCGAACCGGGCGACACCGTCGGGGTGGCGGCACGCACCACGCCCGGGGACGATCCCGAGCCGCATCCGCAGACCGTCGAGCGCCGAGCCCTTGAGCTTGCCTGCGGCCAGCAGGTCGAGGTCGGCCGAGATCGCGGCGAGGCCGAACCGGCACGGTCCGCACTGACCGGCCGACTGACCGGCCATCCAGCGCACGACACGCGCGGTCTCGACCAGCCCGCAGGCGTCCTCGGGAAGCACGACGAGGACGCCGGCACCGGGGAGGCCGCCGGCGGGGGCCAGGCCCTTCGGCGTCCAGGGCAGGTCGACGACCTCGCCCGCCGACACCCACGCGCCGCCGTAGCCGCCGGTGACAGCGGCGTTCACCGATCCGGTGGTACCGCCGGCGAGACCGAGGATCTGACGGACGGTCGTGCCCGTGGGGACCTCGAGGACCCCGGGGCTGGCGACGGCGCCGCCGACCGTCACGAGCGTCGTCCCGGGCACGGTCGGGTCGCCGACGGAGCGGAACCAGTCGGCGCCGCGCCGGGCGATGAGCCCGAGGTGCGCGAAGGTCTCGGCGTTGGACAGCAGGGTGGGGCGACGGCGTACGCCGGACTCGAACACGCGCGGCGGCGTCGTGACGGGGAGCGCGATGCCGTCGCCGACGAGGTGGGCGAGGGCGCTCTCCTCGCTCGCGACGTAGCGGTCGGGCCCGTCGACGAGACGCAGCTCGACGGGGTCCGTCCCGCCGCGCTGGGCGATCGCGCGCTCGAGCGTCCCGAGGCTGCGGCCGCCGCGGTGCGCGGCGACGTGGACGACGGAGGCGCCGATCGACTGCGCAGCCAGCACGGCACCGTCGAGGACGAGGTGGGGGTTGCGGTGGACGAGGACCGCGTCCTTCGCAGCGGCCGGCTCGCCCTCCATGGCGTTGACGACGACGACGGGTTCCTTGCGCGCCGAGTGCGCTGCGGCGACGACGGCGTTCATCTTGCGGCCGGTCGGGAACCAGCCGCCACCTCGCCCTGCGAGCCCGGACCGCTCGACCTCCGCCACGAGGGGGCCGGCGTGCCCGCGCCGCACCTTCGGCTGGCCGGGCATCGCACCGAACGTCGAGACGTGGCGGGCCAGGTCTGCGCCGATGAGCTCCCCGAGCAGGCGGTGGTGCGCGTCGGTGGTCATCGGCGGTGCGCTCCTGGTGTCGGTGGTCATCGCGGCTGTCCCGTCCGGGTCGGCACCGAGACGACGGGGTCGTCCTGCCGGTGGGGAGTCATGAATCGTGCGGCCACGGCCGCGCCGACGGCGAGCACCATGACGGCGGCCACGATGCGGGTGAGCAGCCGATCGGTGCCGGCGCCGAGGCCGTGCACGACCGCGCAGCCCCACATGAGGTAGGCCGTCCAGTGGATGCCCTTCCACAGTGTGGGCGGGATCCGGCGACGGACGAGGCTCGTGATGATGACGGCGAGCATGAGGTCGAAGGCGATGGTGCCGAGGCCCACCCACAGCGTCCGGTAGGGCTGCTGGAACGGGATGACGACGTCGAGCCAGCCGATCGGGACGAACCCGTCGAGCACCGTCGTGCCGATGTGGACCGCCAGGAACACCAGGGCCAGCAACGAGATGTTGCGGTGCAGCAGGGTGACGACCGACTCCGGCCAGCGCGAGTTTGCCCACCCCTTGGTGGTCGCGATGCCCATCACCGTGACGAGCGTGAACAGCACGAGCGAGATCTCGCCCGTGGCCCGCGTCGCCAGCCAGAACACGCTCATGCGCTTCGCTCCTTCGGTCTCCGGCAGCGGCCATGCGCCGATGCGGAGGATGTCGCCCTCGACGCCCACCAGCCGTGACGGCAGGCCGAGGCTCTCGAGCCATTGTGGTGCGCGATCGCCGAGGACGATCGCGGCGGTCGTCGCCGTGTTGGCGCTGACGCAGTCGTCGGCCGCCACGGTGACGGTGCGCCACACGGGTGTGACCGGCCGCCAGTTGATGGGGTCGACGACGTGCGAGACCGTGCCGCCGTCGATGGCCGTGCGCCGACGCACCGTGGTGCTCGACGTCGCGAGCCCGCCGCCGCTCACGTTCACCGTCTGCGCGGCGGAACCGGCGGTGTCGGCGGTCTCGCGGTGGTCGTCGGTCACGAGCACGACCCAGCCGCCTTCGGGTGCGGCACCGCGCATCGCGATGTCGCCGCCGAGCGAGACGAGCACGCCGGTGCCGGCGGCGACGGCTGCGCGCTCGGCAGCCTGGTCGGCGGCCCATGCCTTGGCGGTCGCGCCGAGGTCGAGCTGCACGCCGTCAGGCATGGTCACCGTGGTGCCCTCGGCGTCGTCGTGCAGGACGACGTCGCGCCACGATCCGGCGCGCGTCACCCGGGGGAGCGCCGCAGCCTGCGACAGCGTGACCGCGCCGACCGTGGGATCGACCAGACCATCCGTGCGGCGTGCGGCGTCCAGAGCTATCCGCAGAGCTTCGGCGAGGACCGGGCCGATCCTCGTGGGCCGGCCGTGGGCCGCGTTGACCGCGGCGAGCTCGGAGTCGTCGCGGTAGTGCGAGGCGGCGAGGTCGACCTCGTCGACCCATGCGCGCACCGTCGCGAGGGCGACGTCGTGCTCGGTCCCGTCGGCGGTCGTCGCCACGGTGGCCAGACCACCCCACAGGTCGAACGTGGTGCTGCGCATCGCTGTGCCCCTCGTCGCGGCTCGGTGGATCAGGATCCGCCGGTCGTCGTCGCGGGCTTCCCCGTGCCCGCGGAGACGCTGGCGGTCGTCGACGTACCCGTCGACGTGGTGCCGGTGGTCGAGGTGCCGGTGGTCGAGGTGCCGGTCGTCGTGCTGCCGGCGGCCACGGTCGTGCCGGTCGTCGTGCCCGACGTGCTGGCGGCGGTCGTGGCAGCCGCCGCGCTGTTCGCCGCGTCCTGGGCTGCGGAGGCCAACGTGGTGGCGCTGGCGAGGCCGAAGGACACTCCCGCGGTGGCCAGCAGGGCGGCCGTGCCGGTGAGCACCGTCGTCCGCGTCACGCGGGTCAGCAGGTCGTCGCGCCGGCGGGCGGTCCAGGGCTCGGTCATGAGGTCCTCCGATCGGGGTGCCGGGGTGTCCCGACGACTCACACGGTGCCAGTGCGCCCTGATCGACCCCTGGGGCGCAGGTGTGGCCCGGATGAGAGAACGGTCAAGGAACGGCTAAGAAGGGGGTCCTTGCTCGGCGTCGCGGCGCAACCCGCCACGCCGACGGTGACCTTGCAGACATTCGGGTGCGAACGACCTGCCGGGCGCGCATCCCGCTATCCGGATTCCTAGGGTGACAAGTGGACCAACCGCCATCGACGCGAGGGGCGACGATGAGGACTTCAGTCACCGGGCTGACCCGGATGATGACCACCGCGACACCTGCGTTCGACACGCCCTGGACGCGCGCCCACCTGGACAAGGCTCCGGACGACGTCGCGTCCATGTTCAACGGCGTCGCTGCCCGCTACGACGTCGCCAACGAGGTGCTGGCTCTGGGCCAGACCCGGGTCTGGCGCCGGGCCCTGGTGAACGCCGTCGCGCCGATGTCCGGCGAGGTCATCCTCGACCTCGCGGCCGGCACCGGGTCGTCGAGCGAGCCGATGGCCGAGCGCGGCGCTCGCGTGGTGCCGTGCGACTTCTCGCCGGGGATGCTCCTGGTGGGGCACGACCGGCGCCCGAACCTGCCGTTCACAGCCGGCGACGCGCTGCACCTGCCCTTCGGCGACGGGGTCTTCGACGGCGCGACGATCTCGTTCGGCCTGCGCAACGTCAACGACGCCGCCACCGCGCTGCGTGAGCTGCACCGCGTCGTCCGCCCCGGCGGTCGTCTCGTCGTCTGCGAGTTCAGCCACCCGACGTTCCCGATGTGGCGCAAGCTCTACTCCGAGTACCTCATGGGCGCGATCCCTTCGGTGGCACGGCATGTGGCGAGCAACCCGGATGCCTACGTCTACCTCGCCGAGAGCATCGCGGCCTGGCCCGACCAGCACACCCTGGCCGGCTGCATGCGCGACGCCGGCTGGGACGGCGTCGAGTGGATGAACATCCACGGCGGGATCGTCGCTCTGCACCGCGGTCACCGGCACTGAAGGTCAGGCGTCGCCCGCGAGGTACTCGCGCGCGCGCCGAGCCGCCTCGTCCTGGGCGTCGAGCAGCGCGTCCTGGCGGCGCGCCTCCTCGGCGTCGGCGCGCATCCAGAGCACGACGATCGCGATGAGGAACGGCAGGTCGATCGCCTCGCCGACGGCCCAGAGGATCGCGCCGGCCGCCCGCTGGTCGGACTGCGCCCACTCGACCCCGCCGGGGTCGCCGTGGACGGCGTACCAGCCACCCGCGAACAGCGCCGTCGTGAAGAACAGGATGATCCCCGGGATCGCGTCCAGGATGAGCTCGAAGAAGGCGACGAACGCGGCCGCCGCATGGGGCACCCCGGAGTCCGGGACCTGCTCGTCGACGAAGCCGAGCACCGCGGCGAGCCCGAGCACGACGAGCAGCACCTGCATGGCGGCGTACGCGGTCGCGTTCTGCAAGGTCGTGAGCATGACCGGCGTGAAGACGACGACGCACGGCAGGGCGAGCATGAGGAGCGGCGTGAACAACGGGTGCGACAGGAAGCGGGTCGTTCGGGAGTCGAAGGCGGCCGACCACCGGGTGCCGGCCGGCGACCCGTCGAGCGCCCAGCGGCCGAGACGTACCGGCGCACCCAGCACGAGGATCGCCGGCACCACGAGCGCGAGCACCACGAGCTGGGTCATGTACGCCGAGAACAGCTGGTGCGACCGCGCTCCGGGCCACCACGACACCGTCAGCACGACGAGCGGCAGTCCGACGCCGACGACGAGCAGCGTGCGCCACCAGGGCCAGCCGCGCCCTTGGCTCCGCAGCCGTCGGACGCCGAGCAGGTAGACGACGGCGGCCACGACGGCGAGCAGCGTGGGGGCTGGCGCGAACGTCCAGGTCGTGAGGAGCTCCGTCATCCTCACCCTCTCCGCACGTTCGGCTGTCGGACCGCTCCGATGCTACGTGTCGCCCAAGGTGTGGGGGCCGAGAGGTTCAGGTGCTGCTGACGTTCATCGCGCTCGTGCTGCTCGTCATCTCGAAGATCCGGATGATCGTGCTGCCGCAGTACATCCTGAACCGACCCGACGCACCGCCTCCGGTCGCGGAGTCCTCGGCGTCGCCGTCACCGCGGCTGACCTCAGGGTGCGTAGACCGCGACGAAGTCACGGCTGACCGGACCGAGATAGCGCTCGCCGGGGCGCTGGAAGTGACCCAGCTTGTGCGGCACCGGAGTGCTGCCGTGGTGCGAGTACCACATGAAGGACACCCAGGCCTTGTTGATGTCGAGCTGCATCGCGGTCTGCGCGCCGGCGCGCTGGAGCAGGTCGGCCAGGGCCGACACGGTGAGGGCGTCGCCACCGACGTAGACGAGGTCTCCGCTCGACGTCACACCGATCCCCGAGCGCCACACGGCCAGGGAGCCACCGACGGTGGTGCCCCACGACGCCTGGACGTTCGAGTCGAGGTTGGGCGCGACCTGTCCACCGACGATCAGGGGCTGGAGGTTCTGCCGGACGAACGCGACGTTCGGTCCCATGCGCACGTCCGAGCCCCACACGCCGACGGTCGCGCGCCCGGACTTGTCGATCACGAGGGAGGCCGCGCCGTCCACCAGCGGGCTCGCCGTGTAGCCGTTGTCGTAGTAGCCGCCGTTGGCGTCCTTGAGCTTGAACCCGCCGTTGAACGTCGCGGCGAGCCCGTTGAGCGCCGATCCCGACAGCGTCGAGGGCACCGACATCCCGGTCGTGCCCGGGTCCTCGTAGCCGGGGTGCAGGACGAACCGCAGCCTGCTGCTCATCCAGGCGATCCCGGCGAGGTAGGACGTGTGCACCGTGTCCGGGCGCACGTAGGTGATCTGGACGAGCGGTCCGCGGGCGGTGGTCACCGCGGGGACGTAGACGCCCTCGCCGGCGAGGGCGGGGGAGACCGGGCTCGAGACGCGTGGCTGGAGCGGGACGCCGTCGGCCACCGTGGCGACGTGGGTGCCCTCCTTCGCGCCCGCCGACAGGTCGCCCGTGTCGGGTGCGCCACCGGTCTTGGGAGGGTTGAGCTTGTACTGGATGTTCTCCGCCAGCGTCACGACCGGTCCGAGCGCATGGTCGCGAGCCCACTCCGCGAGCTTGGTCGGGACGTCGTCGCCCGGCGCCCGGAGCGCGGAGACGAGCGACCAGGTGGTGACGAGGATGAAGACGAGGAGGACAGCCAGGACGGTGCGTCGCAACCGGTAGACCCAGGGACGGCGCCGACGCCGGTACGACGTCGGGCGGCTGCTCGGTCGGGCGGGCAGCTTGGTCGGGACGGCCACGGGCTCTCCTGGGACGGGCGCGACCGCGCGATCCCGCGCAGCCGCGCTCATTAGAGCCCGCCGCACCCTGCCGCCGCCAACCGTAGGAGGGTGCTTGGCGATGTCCAGAACGAGCTCACAGGCGGCTCACACGTTCCCTGACCCCTTGATGGCGTTGAATCGGCGTCGATGGCCGCCTCACCGAGCACACACGAACCGCACACCGTCGTCGACGTCGACCTGGTGCGCCCCCGCCGACCCCTCCTGCTCGCCCTGGTGGTCGCGCTCCGGCCCAAGCAGTGGGTGAAGAACCTGCTCGTCTACGCCGTCCCTCTGGCGGCGGGCAAGCTCGCCAACCGCGACAACATGACCGACGCCACGATCGCGTTCGTGTGCTTCTGCGCCGCGGCGTCCGCGACGTACCTCGTGAACGACGTCATCGACGCCGACGCCGATCGTGCGCACCCGCGCAAGCAGTTCCGGCCGATCGCGAGCGGCGAGCTGCCGGTCGCTCTGGCGCTCGTCGTGGCAGCCGTGCTCGTCGTGCTGTCGCTCACGGTCGCGGCGATCTCGACCTACCCGGCCTTCCTCGTCACGCTGGTCACCTACCTCGTCTGCACGTTCGCGTACAGCATCAAGCTCAAGCACGAACCGGTCGTCGAGCTCGTCCTCATCGCCGCGGGGTTCCTGCTGCGCGCCATCGCGGGCGGAACGGCGACCGGCATCGCCATGTCGCCGTGGTTCCTCACCGTCGCCGCGTTCGGATCGCTCTTCATGGCTGCCGGCAAGCGCTACTCGGAGTACGTCACGCTCGGCGAGGAGGGCCGCGCGGCCCGCCCCGGTCTCGCGCGATACACCGCCCCCTACCTGAGGTTCGTCTGGACGTTGTCGGCCACCGTGATGCTGACGGCGTACTGCCTGTGGGCGTTCCAGGCCGGCACCCGCGACCACGGCTCGGTCCCGCTCGCGACGTGGTCGGTCGTGCCGTTCCTGCTCGCGATGCTGCGCTTCAGCCTCGACATCGACCGCGCGGAAGCCGGTGCGCCGGAAGACATCGCGCTCGGCGACCGCGTCCTTCAGGTGTTCGCTGTGGCGTGGGTCGTCATGTTCGCGCTCGGTGCGGCCGGGCTCTGACCCGGGGCGTCAGCACAGGGGCTGCGCGCCGTACGCCGACAGCGCGCACCGGGGCAGCCGGTGGTGCGTCACGATCGAGCGCACCAGCAGCCTGACACCGGCGATCACGGCGTCCGGACGGTCGTGCTCGATGACGTGCGCCGACCGTCGGACCACGACGTAGGTCGACTGCGACGACAGGCGAGCGGCCGCCCGCTGGTTGGCGCGCCACTGCGCCAGCGCCGACGCTGACTCGCCGTACGACGGCCCGCCCCAGTAGCTCCGGTTCGGATCCTGGGCCGCCTCGACGACCAGCGGGACGGCGCCGAGCCGCAGCGCGGCGGCAGCACGTTCGGACGCCCAGACGTCGACGGTGTCGCCACCTTCGTGCCAGTAGTGCGACGTGTGGTCGTTCGGGCCCACGCCCTCGATGAGCATCAGTCCCGCGACGTGCGACCTGAATCGTGCCGTGAAGGCGCGCGCGACAAGGCCGCCGTAGCTGTGGCCGACGACGATGAAGGGTCCCGGGACACGGGCGGCCGTCAGCAGCTCCGCCAGCTCGCCCGCGTGCCGTGCCGCGGACACGATGCGGTGCGGCGTGCGCGGCGGGCTGCTCCCGAGGCCGGGGCGGTCGTAGATGCACGTGCGCGTGGTGCGGGCGAAGGCGTTGAGCACGAGGCTCCACATGCGGTGGTCGGCGTGCAGCCCGGCGATCACGACGATGGTCACCGGACCGGTGCCCGCGCACTCGATCCACTGACGGACACCGCCGGCCGTCACCCGGCGGGCCCGCCACACCGGGACCAGGCTGGGCCTCGCCCGTGCGATGGGCGCGGGGGACGAGGACGTGCGCGGTGCCAGCGGGACGACACGACCGACGTCCGACGGCGTCGAGGCACGAGCGGTCGCCGGGATCGGCTGCGCCGGGGCGTCCCCGGCCGCGCGAACCAGCAGGCTGACCCCGAGCGCGAGGCAGAGCGCGGTTGCCGCACCCGCTCGCGTCCGTTCACCCACCTCCGTCACGCTACGTCGCAGTCCGTGATGTCGCGCGCTCTTCGCCCGACCCAGACGCAAACACGTGCGCGCTCTCAGCGGCCTCACACGTGCGTACGCCACGGTCCTCGTGTGAGACGTAGCTCCGGTCGGGCAGCCGTGATGTGCTGTCTGGTCGTTGCAGTCGCGGGATGCGGCGCACCCACCGCGAGCGGGTCCGGCACCGAGGGAGCGACGTCCCCGGCGACCGCCCACCCGTCGTCGGGATCGCCGCAGTCCGGCGCCGCCGGCTCCACGTCGACGCCCTCCCCGACCTCGTCCGGCGCGGTGGCTGCGCTGACGCCGCCGACCGGACCCTCGTGGGCCGCGTCGCCGGCCGGCACGTCGGTCCAGGTCGCGCACACCTCAGGCGTGACGCTCATGTGGATGGATCCCACGCGCGTGCGCTTCCGCTACGTCGCGGGCACGCAGTTCCCCGAACGCTCGCCGGCATCTCGTGCCGACCGCACGCCGGCATCGTGGGTGCCGACGATGGTCGCTGCGTTCAACTCCGGCTACAAGCTGCGCGACCACGTGGGCGGCTTCTACTACCTCGGTCGCACCGTCTCGCCCCTGCGTTCAGGCCTCGCGGCGTTCACCGTACGTGCGGACGGCAGCCTGCACGTCGGGGTGTGGGGACGAGACCTCTCGATGACGCCGGACACCGTCGTCGTGCGCGAGAACCTCCGACCCCTCATCGAGCAGGGCGTCGTGCGAGCGTCACCGTCCGACACGACCCGTACGTGGGGCATCGCGAACGGCAACGCCGCGCACGCGAACCGCTCCGCGCTCGGCTCCCTTGCCGATGGGTCGTTCGTCTTCGCGATGGGCCACGACGTGACCGCGCTCCAGCTCGCGTCCGCGCTCGCGGGAGTTCACGTCGTCGACGCCGTGATGCTCGACATGAACAAGTCCTGGCCCACCGGCTTCGTCTACTCGCACAGCGGGGGCCGCACGACAGGCGCCCGGATCGACCCGCACATCGTCCGCGACCCGTCGACCTACTTCCACCCGTTCAAGAAGGACTTCGTCGTTGTCCGCCTCTCCTGAGCCAGACCCGAGCAGGACCACGACCGAGCTGCTCACCGGTTGGGGCCGCACGATGCCCAGCCGCGCCGTCGTGGTCGCGGTCCGCGACGTCGACGACGTCAGCGAGACGGTCGTGCGCGCGGGTCCGCGCGGCGTCATCGCCCGCGGTGCCGGCCGGTCGTACGGCGACGCCGCTCAGAACGGCGGCGGGACCGTGCTCGACCTCGGCGCTCTGGACACCGTCGTCCTGCACGACGACGGCGACGTCGAGGCCGGGGCGGGCGTGCTCCTGTCGACGCTCGTCGACACGCTCCTGTCGCAGGGCCGGTTCCTGCCGGTGACGCCGGGCACCCGCTACATCACGGTGGGCGGTGCCGTCGCCGCCGACGTCCACGGGAAGAACCACCACCGCGACGGGTCGTTCGGGGCTCACGTGCGGTGGCTGGACCTCGTGACGGCGGACGGCACCGCCCACCGCATCGCCCCGGACGGCCCGTCGTCGGATGCCGAGCTGTTCCATGCGACGACCGGCGGCATGGGTCTCACCGGTGTCGTCGTCCGAGCGAGGTTCGCGACGGTGGCTGCTCCTACTCCGCTGATGCGCGTCGACACGACCCGGTGCGCGGACCTGGACTCGCTCATGTCCGCCATGGTCGACGCGGACGCGACCTCGCGGTACTCGGTCGCCTGGGTCGACGGGATGTCGCGCGGCGCGAGGCTCGGGCGCGGAGTGCTGACAGTCGGCGACCATGCGGAGGCCGACGCGCGGCCGTCGGGCGACGTCCCCGACCAGCTCGCCGGTCCGCGAGTCTCGGTGCCGCCCGTCCCGGTCAGTCCGCTGAACCGTGCGACCCTCGCCGCCTTCAACGAGGTCTGGTACCGCAAGGCGCCGCGCTCGCGCCAGGGCGAGATCCAGGGAGTCGCGCCGTTCTTCTACCCCCTCGACGGCGTCGCCGGATGGAACCGTCTCTACGGTCGGGACGGGTTCCTCCAGTACCAGTTCGCCGTCCCGGACTCCGGCGCCGACGTCGTGCGGCAGACCCTGCAACGGCTGGCCGGGATGGGCGCTCCGTCGTTCCTCAGCGTGCTCAAGCGATTCGGACCCGCCCGCGAGCGGGCACCCCTGTCGTTCCCGCTCTCCGGGTGGACGCTGGCCATCGACCTGCCGGCTCGCGTGCCCGGGCTCGGCGAGGTGCTCGACGGTCTCGACGAGCTCGTGGTCGCCGCCGGCGGTCGGCTCTACCTCGCGAAGGACTCGCGCGCGATCCCGGCGACGATCGCCGCCGGCTACCCCCGGCTCCCCGAGTTCCGACGGCTCCGCCACGCGGTCGACCCCGACGGCGTCTTCGTGTCCGATCTCTCGAGGAGACTCGCCCTGTGACCGACGCCCTGTCCCGACCCAGCTGCATCCTCGTGCTCGGCGGCACCAGCGAGATCGCCCTGGCGATCGTGGACGAGCTGCGCAGTCCTGCCTTGCGTCGCGTGGTGCTGGCGGCACGGCCGTCCGCAGAACGTGACGCTGCTGTGTCGTCGCTCGCGGGGGTCGCGGACGTCACGGCCGTCGACTTCCTCGCGGAGGCGACCCAGACCCACGAGTCCGTGCTCGCGGCGGCGTTCGCGCCGGGCGACGTCGACGTGGTCGTCGTGGCGTTCGGCGTTCTCGGCGACCAGGCCGGCTACGAGGACGATCCCGACTCCGCAGTGCGGGCCGCCCAGGTCAACTACGTCGGGGGTCTCTCGGTCTGCCTGCGCACCGCCACGCTGCTGAGGGCGCAGGGGCACGGGTCCCTCGTCGTGCTGTCCAGCGTCGCCGGCGAGCGGGCCAGGCGGAGCAACTTCGTGTACGGGTCCACGAAGGCGGGGCTCGACACGCTGGCGTCCGGCCTCGCCGACGCGCTCGTGGGATCCGGCGTCCAGGTCCTCGTCGTCCGACCGGGATTCGTGCGCACGTCGATGACCGAGCACCTCGAGCCGGCACCGCTGTCGGTCTCCGCGGCGGACGTGGCCCACGCTGTCGCCACCGGTCTTCGGCGCGGCTCGACCGTCGTGTACGCGCCCGCCGGCGATGCGCGTGGTCATGTCGGGGCTGCGACATCTGCCGCGAGCGGTCTTCCGGCGTCTGCCCATCTGATCGCGCTACTGCGAACACTTCGCATCAACTGTCCACCACGTGGGCCGCTGTGCGCGCTCCGCGTCGACGTCGGCTAGCCTCCCTCCATGCGCCCCCGCGTGAACCTGGTGTCCCGCCGCTTCGTCGACCTGCGACGCGTGGCCAGCCAGATGTGTCGCGACACGGACGTGCGCATGTCCGCCGCTACCTAGCACGGCGACCCCACGCGCACGAAGGCCGGAGACCTCGTCTCCGGCCTTCCTCGTTCCGTGACGGAACCCACGCACCCGATCGACGGGCAGCCGCCGCCAGACACCCTCACCGCACTCCCGAGCCCCACCTTCCTCACCTGGAGACCACGACATGAGCAGCTCCTGGAGCTTCGAGACCAAGCAGATCCACGCCGGGCAGTCGCCCGACAGCCAGACCAACGCCCGTGCCCTGCCGATCTACCAGACCACGTCCTACACCTTCGACTCCACCGAGCACGCCGCGAACCTGTTCGGGCTCAAGGAGTTCGGCAACATCTACACCCGCATCATGAACCCCACCCAGGCGGTCGTGGAGGAGCGGGTCGCGGCCCTCGAGGGCGGTGTCGCCGCACTGCTCGTCTCGAGCGGGCAGGCCGCCGAGACCCTCGCGCTGCTCAACCTCGCCGAGGCCGGCGACCACATCGTCTCGAGCCCGTCCCTCTACGGCGGGACCTACAACCTGTTCCACTACACCTTCCCGAAGCTGGGGATCGAGGTGTCGTTCGTCGACGACCCCGACGACCTCGAGCAGTGGCGCGCGGCAGTGCGACCCAACACGAAGGCGTTCTTCGCCGAGACGATCTCCAACCCGAAGAACGACATCCTCGACATCGAGGGTGTCGCCGAAGGTCGCGCACGAAGCGGGAGTCCCGCTCGTCGTCGACAACACGGTGGCGACGCCGTACCTGATCCGCCCGATCGAGTGGGGCGCCGACATCGTCGTGCACTCGGCGACGAAGTACCTCGGCGGCCACGGCACGGCGATCGCGGGCGTCATCGTCGACAGCGGCAACTTCGACTTCGCGCAGGACCCGGAGCGGTTCCCCAACTACAACCAGCCCGACCCGAGCTACCACGGCCTGGTCTACGCGCGCGACCTCGGCGTCGGCTCGGCCCTCGGCGCCAACCTGGCGTTCATCCTCAAGGCGCGCGTGCAGCTGCTGCGCGACCTCGGTTCCGCCGTCGCCCCGTTCAACGCGTTCCTCATCGCGCAAGGCCTCGAGACCCTGTCGCTGCGCATCGAGCGTCACGTCGAGAACGCGCAGAAGGTCGCCGAGTGGCTCGAGGCCCGTGACGAGGTCCTGTCGGTCAACTATGCGGGCCTGCCCTCGTCGCCCTGGCACGAGCGCGGAAAGAAGTATGCGCCGCTCGGCACGGGAGCCGTCCTCGCGTTCGAGATCAAGGGCGGCATCGAGGCCGGCACGCAGTTCGTCGAGGCGCTCGAGCTGCACAGCCACGTCGCCAACATCGGCGACGTCCGCTCGCTCGTCATCCACCCGGCATCCACGACGCACTCGCAGCTCACGCCCGAGGAGCAGCTCTCGGCAGGCGTCACGCCCGGCCTCGTGCGGCTCGCGGTGGGCATCGAGGGCATCGAGGACATCCTCGCCGACCTCGACGCGGGCTTCCGCGCCGCCAAGGAGGCCTGACCCCTCCATGTCGACGCCCGACGGTCTCCCTCCTGCCAGCGGTGCCTGGCGGGAGGGTGACCCCGTGGGCGCTCGGCGCTTCCTCGACGTCGGCTCGGTCGGTCTCGAGCTCGGCGGACGGCTCGACCACGTGCGCGTGGCGTACGAGACCTGGGGTACGCCCGACGCCGACCTCAGCAACGCGGTGCTGGTGCTGCACGCCCTCACCGGCGACTCGCACGTCGTCGGGGCCGCGGGACCTGGTCATCCGACGCCGGGGTGGTGGGACGGGCTCATCGGTCCGGGCGCCGCCATCGACACCGGCTCGTGGTACGTCGTGGCACCCAACGTGCTGGGCGGCTGCCAGGGCACGCACCGGCCCGTCCTCGCGCACCCACGACGGACGGCCCGTACGGCTCTCGCTTCCCGCGCATCACGGTCGGCGACCAGGTCGCGGTCGAGGCGGCGCTCGCCGAGCGCTCGGGCATCCGGCGCTGGGCTGCCGTGATCGGCGGCTCGATGGGCGGCATGCGGGCCCTGGAGTGGGTGGCGGGTCGACCCGAGCAGGTGGCGAGCGCGCTGGTGCTCGCGGTCGGGTGCCGTCGCGTCCGCCGACCAGATCGCCACGCAGACGACGCAGAACCTCGCCATCACGTCCGACCCGAGGTGGCGCGGCGGCGACTACCACCGCGCTCGCGCCGGGGACGGGCCGAGCGCCGGGCTCGGTGTCGCGAGGCGCATCGCGCACCTCACCTACCGCACGCGAGCAGGAGCTGCAGACGAGGTTCGGCGCCGAGCCGCAACCGGGCGAGGACCCGCTCGAGGACGGGCGCTACGCGGTGCAGTCCTACCTCGACCATCACGCCGACAAGCTCGCGTGGCGGTTCGACGCCGGTTCCTACGTCGCGCTCACCGACGCGATGACGACGTGGGACGTCGGACGTCACCGGGGCGGCACGGATGCAGCCCTCGCCTCCGATCACGGTGCCGATGGTCGTCGGCGGGATCGACAGCGACCGTCTCTACCCGCTGCACCAGCAGGCGCACATCGCCGAGACCGCACCGGGCACGGTCGGCGGGTTGCGCACGATCGCGTCGCCGTTCGGGCACGACGGCTTCCTCATCGAGCGCGACGCCGTGTTCGAGCTCGTCGCCGAGGCCCTCGACCTGTCACGCGTCCGAGTCTGCTGAACCCTCGTCGCCCACCGTCGCAGCGGTGCGTCAGGCGGTCTCGCCCTCGACCGGCTTGGCCACGGCGAAGGTGCGAGCCGCGCGGCGGCTCCACGAGACGAGGCAGAGGACGCCGATGATGATCTGCGGCACGAAGCTCGCCGCCCGCCACACCAGGTCCGCGGCAGTGGCGTCGCCGCTGGAGACGCCCATGGCCGTCAGCAGCGAGATCATGAACGCGTCGACGGTGCCCAGGCCGCCCGGCGTGATGGGGATCATGATGCCGATCTGCGCGACGGCCCAGGCGCCGAACGCGACGAGGAACGGCGTGACGGTCGACTGGTTGCCCTCGACACCGCGCAGCGAGGCGTAGAAGATCGCGAACTGGCACAGCGACACCGCGACCTGCGACACGGTGATGAGACCCCACCGCTTGCGCACGAGGTCGACGGTGTCGGTGCGGAACTTGAGGACCATCGGGACGAGGTCCGGCGCATCCTTCTTGAGGATCCGCATCGCCGGTCGCGCGACCGCGTTGGCCCAGCCGCCGATGCGCGCCGCGAGCGCCTCGCTGCGCATGATGAGCGCGAAGATGACGATCATCGCGACGAGGACGGCGAGACCGATCGCGCCGATGTAGACGTAGGTGCTGGCGTCGATGGTGCCGGAGGCCGCGATCGCCATGAGGCCGAACACCGGCAGGCCCAGCGTGACGAAGATGCTCCACACGCCGGTCGCGCCGATGGCCGCCGTGGCGACGGTCGGCTGCACCTCGTACGACGCGAGCATCGCGTACTGCACGCCGAGCCCGAACGCGCCTCCCGCCGGCACGCCGTTGCTGATCGCGAACGCGCCCTGGTTGAGCTGGAAGGACTGCCGGTAGGGGAGCCCGGGCACCGCCGCCATGAACGGGAACCCGTAGACGGTGAGATAGATGACGACCGTGATCGCGATGACGGTGATGTCGAACGCGTCCATCGCCTGGATCGCCTGGAACGCCTCTTCGTACGAGCCGATCTGAGGGATCACCTTCACGAAGATCAGCACCAGGGTGACGAGTCCGACGACCGCCATGATGGCGGTCTTCTTCTTGTCGAGTGCGGGGGCCGGCGCGGCCTGCTCGGTCATGGCCCACACCCTAGGACGTTTCCGTCGTCGCGCACCCCCACATCATGTGGTCGCCGTGCGAGAGTCGGGACATGGATGCGCGCGGAGTGGCCCGGCGGCTCGGTGACGAGCCGTTCATCGACCTGGTCTCCTACCGTGCCGACGGGTCGCCCGCGCACACGCCCGTGTGGGTGAGCGGCGACGGCGAGCAGCTGTTCGTGTCGACGTTCGGGGACTCGTTCAAGGTGCGGCGGATCCGTGCCAACCCGGTCGTCGCGCTGGCGGCCTGTGACGGGCCGGGCAACGTCGCCGACGACGAGCAGTACGTCGCCGGGCGCGCGGTGCTGCTGGACCGCAGCGAGTTCCGTCCGGGCGTGCGCGGCGCACCGCGCGAAGTACGGTCGGCACTTCGCGATGATGTGGCCGGCCCGCTGGCCGCTGCGGCTCGTCGGCAAGAAGCGGGTGTGGCTCCTCATCGTGCCGACGCCGGAGGTCGTGCTCCCCGAGATCGACCGTCCGCGAGGTTCGCGGCTGATCAGGGTGTGGCTCGCGAGGCGTCGGATCCGCCTCGACGAGTGTCAGTCGCCGGTGACGCCGTCGATCCGCTCGCGGAGGAGGTCGGCGTGGCCGTTGTGGCGTGCGTACTCCTCGATCATGTGCAGGTAGATCCATCGCAGGTCGAGCTCGTTGTCGCGCTGGGTGCGGAAGGTCGTCTCGAGCGGCAGGTCGGCTGCCGCGGCATCAGCGAGCTCGCACTCGCTGCGGAACCGCGCGAACACCTCCTCGGCGGGCACCTGGTCGAGGTTGTCGAAGTCCTCGTCGCCGTCCTCGCCGAAGAAGCCGTGGGCAGCGACCCCGGTGAGGTTGGTGCGGAACCACCACGCCTCGACCTCGGCCATGTGGCGCACGAGTCCGAGCAGGGAGAGCGACGACGGCTCGACGCTGCGGATGCTGAGCTGCTCGTGGGTGAGCCCCGTGCACTTCCAGAGCAGCGTCCCGCGATGGAAGTCCAGCCAGGCCTGCAGCGCGCTGCGCTCGTCGGTGGCACGGCCGGGGAAGTCATGGTCGGTCTCGGGAGCGGTCCAGGTCATGACGGTGATCCTGCCCTGCCGCGCCGACATCGTCGCGGCCATTGCGGAGATCAGCCTCGTGATCCGGGGACGTCGCCGGATCAGGTCCTCGGGACCGCAGCAGTCGAATCATCGGCGGCGCCGTCAGGTGCCCACACGGAGTCGTCGTCGGAGCGCACCACCTCGGGCTCGCCGAGCGGGGTCACCGACGTCGACTCGGCGTGCGCCGGTGCGAGCGGGAGCACGACGCGCAGCGCCGCGCCAGTGCGGTCGTTGCGGTTGGCGATGAGCAGACGTCCGCCGTGCGCGTCGGTGACCGCCTTGACGATGGCGAGGCCGAGACCGCTGCCGCCGGTCGAGCGGGAGCGGCTCGCGTCCCCACGTGCGAAGCGCTCGGTGACGCGTGGCAGCAGCTCGGGAGGGAAGCCGGGGCCGTCATCGACGACGTCGATGTAGGCGGATCGCTCGTCGCGGTGCACCGTGACGGCGACCGCGGTGCCGGCGGGCGTGTGCGACCGGGCGTTGGCGAGCAGGTTGGCGACGGCCTGGTGCAGTCGCAGCGGATCGCCGACCACCACGATCGGGACGTCGGGACCGTCGAGGGACCACTCGTGATCGGGCCCTGCGGTCGCCGCCTCAGCGACGGCCTCGTCGACGAGGTGGCGCATGTCGACGCGTTCCTGCTGCAGCTCGCGCTGCTCGTCGAGCGAGGCGAGCAGGAGCAGGTCGTCGACGAGCGTGCCCATGCGCGAGCCGGCGCTCTCGATGCGCTCGGCCGCCGCTCGGGCGGACTCCGGGTCGGAGGCCGCGCCCCGACGCATCAGCTCGGCGTATCCGCGCACGGCGGCCAGCGGCGTGCGCAGCTCGTGACCGGCGTCGGACACGAAGCGGCGCAACCGGTCCTCGGTGTCGGCACGCGTCTGGAGCGATGCCTCCACGTGGTCGAGCATCGCGTTGACCGCCAGGCCCACCTGGCCCACCTCGGTCGTGGGGACGGGGTCGGGCACCCGCTCCGGGATGGCCACGTCGCCGCGTTCGAGGGGCAGCTTGGCCACCGCGCTCGCGGTGTCGGCAACGTCCTTGAGCGGACGCAGCGAGCGACGGATGAACCAGGCCGCGAGCAGACCCGCGAGCAGCAGGGCGAGCGCCATCGTGACGGCCTCGATCGCGAGCAGCTTGTCGGTGTCGTTGGTCGCGCGCTCGAGCGGCGTCACTGCGACGACGGTGACCGTGCCACCGTTGCCCGCCGGCGCCTGCAGAGCTACGGCGCGGCCCTTGCCCGTCGCCTCGGTCGTGACGGTCACCGGGGCGGCGTTCTGTCCGGTGGGCACGGCCTCGAGCTCGGCGACGTCGGCTGCGGAGATCGCCACGGGCGTGGGCTCGGGGCCACCGGGGATGCCGGGGGAGTAGGCCACGCCGCGCCCGTTGGCGACGAAGAACACCTGTGACCCGTTGCGCGTCCACGTGAGCGCGGCCTCGGTCCAGCGATGGTCGTCACCGCCGTCGGCGTAGACGTGCGCCTTGGTCTGGGTGAGAGCGGCGTCGATCTGCTGGATCTTCCAGGCGCGCAGAGTGAGGTAGGTGGCAGCCGAGACGACGACCAGCGTCACCGCGAGAACGGTGAGCAGGCCGAGGACGAGCCGGCGACGCAGTGGCATCGCGGCCCACCCCCGTCGAACGGCATCACGCACCGGAGTCGTCCGCCCGTGGTGCGCGCATCACGTAGCCCACGCCACGAACGGTGTGGATGAGCGGCTCGTGGTCGGTGTCGACCTTGCGACGGAGGTAGCCGACGTACTGCTCGACGATGTTGCTGCGGCCGGCGAAGTCGTAGTGCCACACGCGATCGAGGATCTGCGCCTTGCTCACCACGGTACGGGCGTTCTGCATGAGGAAGCGCAGCAGGTCGAACTCGGTGGGGGTGAGCTCGATGGACTCGTCGCCGCGACGCACCTCGCGGGTGAGCTCGTCGAGACTGAGGTCGGCGACGCGCAGGACCGCGCCGCGCTCGTCGAGACGTCCGGTGCGGCGCAGCACGGCCTGCAGCCGTGCCAGCAGCTCCTCGAGGCTGAACGGCTTGGCGATGTAGTCGTCGGCGCCGGCACGGAGCCCGGCGATGCGGTCGCGTGTGTCGCCGCGCGCGGTGAGGAACACGGCCGGCAGGTCCGGGTGCTCGGCACGGAGCCGGGCGAGCAGGCGCACGCCGTCGTCGCCGGGCAGCATCATGTCGAGGACGGCGATGTCGGGACGCAGCTCACGCGCGACGCGCACCGCCTCGTCGGCGTCGCCCGCCGTCGCGGTGCGGCAGCCGTCGAAGCGCAGAGCGGTCGACACCAGGTCGGCGAGGTCGGGCTCGTCGTCGACGACGAGCACGCGGACGGGCGGGACACCGTCGCCTGCGCGCAGGTAGCTCTGCGGGAGGTCGGTCTCCTCGCCACGGGTCATCGTCATGACTCCTTCTTCCCTGCGGTGCCGCGCCTCGCCCGGTCGGTCGACCGGTGCGGTGGGCGCTGGGTCCATGGTGACAGCGTGAGGTGGTGCTCCGCTCGGTGCGCGGGCACGGGCGAGTCGATGCGGCGTCGGGTCATGCGGAGTGCCCGAGCGAGATCAGCGCCGACTTGAGCGACTGCTGGAAGCCGTAGGTCGTGTACGACGCGCCCGAGACGCCGGCGATCGACGAGCTCTGCGCCGCGATGGCCTGCTGCACGAGCATCGGCCAGGACTGCTGCGAGATGCGCGCGCTGTGGCCGTCGTTCTGCGGCAGCTGCACCGCGCTGATGTCGGTGATGGAGCCGCCGGACAGGGTGACCGAGACCTGGACCAGCCCGTACCCGACGTCGACGGCATCCCCCGTCGCGGTCTGGGCCCCGGCTCCGGACGTGCCGGTCTTCGCGCCGCCGGTGGTCGCGCCACCGGTCGTCGCCGTGCCGCCGGGCAGCCCTGCGGCCACGGTCCGGCCGTCGGGGTTGAGCGCGAGGACGGTGGCCACGCCGATGACCGTGCCGGCACCGATGACGACGGCGCGGATCATCGCGCACCTCCGGGGTTGGTCGCCGCGAAGGAGTAGGTGTCCGGCGAGTGGAACGAGAACGCCTCGTCGTGCACGCGGTGCGGCTCGATGCCGAGCACCCGCGCCGCGTCCCGTACGTCGTCGATGAGCGAGCCCGGACCGCACGTGTAGAGGTCGGCCGACTGGACGTCGGGGACGAGGTGCAGCAGGGTCCGGGCGTCGATCGGGTAGTCGCGACGTGCACCGACGAGGTAGCGGACGCGCACGTGCGGCCGCGCCGCGGCGATCGCGTCGAGCTCCTTGCGCAGCACGAGGGCGTCCTTGCGCGGGGCCCGGTAGAGGACGTCGACGACGACGTCGGCAGGCAGGTCGTCGATGACGGCTCGCAGGGGGGTGACGCCGACACCGCCGGCGATGAGCACGACGCGGTCGCTGTGCCGCGAGTCGGCGGTGAGGACGCCGTAGGGCCCTTCGGCGATCACGCGCGTGCCGGGTCGCAGGTGGGTCAGCGACCGGCTGTGGTCGCCGAGGTCCTTCACCGTGATGCGCAGGTAGGTCGCGTCGGCGCCGGCCGACAGGGAGTACGGATGGGACTGCCACCACAGCTGCGGGGTCATGAACCGCCAGCCGAAGAACTGCCCGCCGCGCGCGTCGAGGCCGCTGAGGCTCCGGCCGCTGATCCACACGCTCACGGTGTCCCGGGACTCGCGGACGACGGCGTGCACGCGGAGGTCGTGCCGCCGCGACCGCAGCACAGGGCGAAGGACGCGGTAGCCGATCAGGGCTCCGAAGGTGACGACGTACAGCGCGATCCACACCCAGCGCGCCCAGCGGTGGGTCACGAACTGCTGGCCGAGCGTGATCTGGTGCAGGTAGGCGAGCGCGATGGCGAGGTAGAAGTAGAGGTGCGTCACCCACCAGGTCTCGTAGCGCATCCGTCGCCGCGCCACGCGCCAGGACGAGACGCCCGCGACGAGCATGAGCGTGAATCCGGTCGCGGCCGGGAGCAGCCAGGAGTAGGTGGTCAGGAACGTCCACGTCTCGGAGAGGTAGGAGACGCCCTCGCTGGCGGCGTAGCCCGCGGTGACGAGGACGACGTGCGCGCCGATGAGCACCAGCACCAGCGGACCGAGCCGTCGGTGCCACATCACCATGCGGTCCAGGCCGACTCCGCGCTCCAGCCACGGGATGCGGGCCACGAGCAGGACCACCAGGAGCGCGCCGTACGTGCCGAGCAGGGCGCTCCACCGGCCGAGCTCGGTGAGCAGGGCGCCGGCACCGGAGAGCGGGCTGCGGGTCTCGAGCTGGATGCCGATGACGAAGCCGAGGCCCACGCCCGCCGCGACGAGGGCGAGCGCCGGGGCCCGATCGAACGCTGCGGGGCGCGGCGCCTGGCTCGACCCGGGCGTCACCGCACCGGGGCGGACGCCGCTCGGCCGCGGCAGGGCCGCGCGTGGCGCAGCGGGGCGCGCGCTGCCACGGGCTGCCGGGCGGCTGGACATGACTCGACGATCCCGCGTGAACCTGTGAGGTGCGTGTGAGCGCTCGGCCGTTCGCCTGTGAGTCCGCTGTCGGCAGGGTGAGCGGTGCCGCAGGTCAGAACCAGCGCATGCCCACGAAGACGGCGACCAGCAGCGAGCCGAGCAGGAGGACGGAGACGCCCACCACCACCCAGCGGTTCGCCACGCGCGTGATCACGGGACCGACCCTAAGCCCACGGCGGATCCGCACCGGACCGCGGCGCGAGGGCTGCGGCAGTGGAGCATCGGCGGACTCGTCGGACGTCGTCGGCCCGGACGTCAGAAGTGGAAGGGCTTGGGCGGTGTGGCGAGCGAGGCGCGCGGGCACGTCGCGAGGTCGAGCCCGCCGTAGCCGAGGGCCTCGTCGCAGAGCCGGCTGACGGTCCAGCCGAGCTCGGTGCCGCGCTTGGTGATCGTGGCGCGGTAGATCGTGATCTCGTAGCGCGTGGGGGTGCCGTAGGCGACCTGGATCGTGCCCACCAGCCCCGCCTCACCGGGCTGGCCCGGCGCGTTCCACGGAGCGTCGTACAGGGCCCACCGGGACGGGTCGGACAGCCACAGCCCGCCGTACTGGACGTCGCGCAGCGCCAGCTCGACCAGGACGGCGCGGGCGGCCTCCTCGGGGACGATCGCGGCAGGACGGATGACCTCCGTGACGACACCCTCGTCGTACATCTCGGTCATGAAGATCTCGGAATCGCCCATGGTGACGCGCCCTCCCTCGCCGCCTCCGTCGACCGCACGGCCGACCACCCCCCGCATGCGGGGAGGCTGCTGCTGGCTGTATCGGCGCCCCGGGATGCCGGTCCTGAGTCTGCGGCGTCTTTTCTTGCCTCGGCGTGGCGACGCGCGTTAGCGACCGTGGGTGAGTAAACCTTGACTCTGGGTGACACGCACGTGACGGCTGGTGCGGGTGGTGCGGTGGGGGCTATCGTGGTCCCGGTCGGATCACCGCGGATCCCGAGGTCGCTGGGGAAGGCGTCCCTCGAGGAGGAGGTCCGGCGATGGCCGATCACCATGGCACCCGCGCGGTGCCCGACGACGCACGGGTGCGCACCCGGGGTGTCGTCTTCGTGCATTCCTGCCCCCGGGCCCTCACCGCGCACGTCGAGTGGGCGCTGGGCGACATCCTCGGGCGCCGGATCGACATCGACTGGTCGGCTCAGCCGGTGCTGCCGGGCACGGTCCGGGGCGAGCTGTGCTGGGACGGCGCGGTCTCGACCGCCTCGCGGATCGTGTCGACCTTGCACGGCTGGGGCCGGCTGCGCGTGGAGGTCACCGAGGAGGCCACTGCCACGAGCGAGGGCGAGCGGTTCTCGGTGACCCCGTCCCTCGGCATCTACCGCGCGGTCATCGGCGTGCACGGCGACGTCCAGGTGCCCGAGGAGCGGCTGCGCGGAGCGCTCGCGCGGGTGGCGCTGCACGGCGCCTGCCTCGAGACCGAGATCGCGAGCCTGCTCGGTGCCCCCTGGGACGACGAGCTCGAGCCGTTCCGCGTGGCCGGGGACGGGTCGCACGTGCGCTGGCTGCAGCAGGTCGTGTCCTGACCGACCCCACGAACCCTCCTCCCTGAGGGAGCGTCGGCCCCCCGGATCCTTCCGTCCGGGGGGCCGACGAGTCTGCCCAGGTGTCTCGGGGGTGCTGCGACGCGATGCGGCCCGGCCCCTCGACGTCGAGGGACCGGGCCGGGAGCGTCGTGACTAGAGCGGGATGTTGCCGTGGTGGCCGCGGATCTCCGGATCTGCCGCCAGCGCGTCGGCGAGCGCGGTCGCCAGCGCCGACTTGGTGGTCGCGGGCGTGACCACCTCGTCGACGACGCCGATGGCGACGGCCTTGTCGACCCCGCCGGCCATGCGGGCGTGCTCCTCCGCGAGCTCGGCCTCGACCTGGGCACGGGCGTCCTCGGGGATGTCGGCGAGCTTGCGCCGGTGCAGCACCCGTACGGCGGCCACGGCGCCCATGACGGCGACCTCGGCGTCGGGCCACGCGAGCACCTTCGTCGCGCCGAGCGCGCGCGAGTTCATCGCGATGTAGGCGCCGCCGAACGCCTTGCGGGTCACGACGGTGACGCGGGGGACGGTGGCCTCGGCGAACGCGTGCAGCAGCTTCGCGCCGCGTCGCACGACGCCGTCCCACTCCTGACCCACGCCCGGGAGGTAGCCCGGGACGTCGACGACGACGATGAGCGGGACGCCGAACGCGTCGCACATGCGGACGAACCGTGCGGCCTTCTCGGCGCTGGTCGCGTCGAGGCAGCCGCCGAGACGCAGCGGGTTGTTGGCGATGACGCCGACGGCCCGACCGCCGAAGCGGCCCAGGGTGGTCGTGACGTTGGGCGCCCACTTGGGGTGCAGCTCGAGGGCGGAGCCGTCGTCGAGGAGCGCGTCGATGACCGGGTGGACGTCGTAGGCCCGCTTGAGGTTGTCGGGGAACAGCGCACCGAGGTCGGAGTCGTGGACCGCGTCGACGTCGAGCGTGCCGTGGTCGCCGAGCAGCGAGGCGAGCCGTGCGCCGTCGTCGAGCGCCTGGCGCTCGCTCGCCGACACGACGTGGACGACACCGCTGCGCCGGCCGTGCGGCTCGGGGCCGCCGAGGCGCAGCATGTCGACGTCCTCACCGGTGACCGAGCGGACGACGTCGGGTCCGGTGACGAAGACGCGGCCCTCCGGACCGAGCACCACGACGTCGGTGAGAGCGGGTCCGTACGCCGCACCGCCCGCGGCCGGGCCGAGCACGACCGAGATCTGCGGGATGCGTCCGGAGACGCGCGTCATGATCGCGAACACCTCGCCGACCGCGTGCAGGCTCTCGACGCCCTCGCGCAGCCGCGCCCCACCGGAGTGCCAGAGGCCGACCACGGGAGCGCCGGCAGCGATCGCACGCTCGTAGGCGGTGAGGATCGCCTTGCAGCCCTTGATGCCCATGGCGCCGCCCTGGACGGTGGGGTCGGTGCAGAAGACGACGACGGGCGTGCCGAGCGCGGTGCCGGTCGCGGCGATGACCCCGCAGTCGTCGACGTCGGTGATGACCTGCATCGTGCCCTCGTCGAGGAACGCGGGCATCCGTACCAGCGGGTGGCGGGGGTCGAGGTCGCTGACCTCGATGCCTGCGTCGGTCGCGACCGCGGTCATCACACGCTCCGGAAGATGAGGGCGACGTTGTGGCCGCCGAAGCCGAACGAGTTGTTGAGCACCGCGGCGTCACCGTCGCGCAGGGTGCGCGCGGCGCCGCTCACGACGTCGAGGTCGATCTCGTCGTCGGGGTCGTCCAGGTTCGCCGTGACCGGCGCGATGCGGTGGTAGAGCGCCTTGATGGCGGCGACGGACTCGACCGCGCCCGCACCGCCGAGGAGGTGACCCGTCATCGACTTGGTGCCGCTGACCGCGACCCCGTCGGCGGCGGAGCCGAGGACGCGACGGATGGCGCCGGCCTCGGCGACGTCACCCTGCGGTGTCGACGTCGCGTGCGCGTTGACGTGGATGATGTCCGACGCCGTGATGCCAGCGCTGTCGATGGCGAGCTGCATGGCGCGCGAGGCGCCGGCTCCGGTCGGGTCGGGCTGGGCGATGTGGTGCCCGTCGGAGGTGATGCCGACGCCCGCGACCTCGGCGTAGATGCGGGCGCCGCGCGCCTGCGCGTGCTCGAGCGTCTCGAGGACGAGGCAGCCGGCGCCCTCGCCCATGACGAAGCCGTCGCGACCCTTGTCGTAGGGGCGGCTGGCGCGCTCGGGCTCCTCGTTGCGGGTCGAGAGGGCGCGCATCGCCGCGAAGGCGGCGATCGTGATCGGGTGGGTGCACGCCTCGGTGCCACCGGCGACGACGACGTCGGCCCGGCCGCTGCGGATCATCTCGAGCGCGACGGACACCGCCTCGGCACCGGACGCGCAGGCGCTCACCGGCGTATGGATGCCGGCCTTCGCGCCGAGGTCGAGCCCGACCCACGCGGCTGCGCCGTTGGGCATGAGCATGGGCACCGACATCGGCGAGACGCGCGTCCAGCCCCGCTCCTTGAGCACCTCGTTCTGCTCGAGCAGCGACACGATGCCACCGATGCCGCTGGCCAGCGCGACGCCGAGTCGCTCCGGCTCGACCTCGGGGGAGCCGGCGTCGGCCCAGGCCTCGCGCCCGGCGATGAGGGCGAGCTGCTGGCTGCGGTCGAGCTTGCGCGCCTCGGGCCGCTCGAGCACGTCCGTCGGGTCGACGGCCGCCTGGCCGGCGAAGCGCACGGGAAGCTCGGCGTAGCGCTCCTGGTCGAGCAGCCGGATGCCGGAGCGACCGACGAGCAGGCCCTCCCAGGTCGAGTCGACGTCGCCACCCACCGGGGTGGTGGCGCCGAGTCCGGTGACGACGATGCGTCGCTGGGTCATACCTGCTCCTCGTTCGTGTGCGGTGGTGAGCTGGCGGCGCCCCGGTGGCAGGGCGCCGCCGTCACGGGTCAGGCCTGGTTCTTCTCGATGTAGGTCACGGCATCGCCGACGGTCTTGAGGTTCTTGACCTCGCCGTCGGGGATGCTGACGCCGAACTTGTCCTCGCACGCCATGACCACCTCGACCATCGACAGCGAGTCGATGTCGAGGTCGTCGATGAACGCCTTGTCCGGGGTGATGTCGGCCACGGGCGTACCGGCGACCTCGTTCACGATGCTGGCGAGGCCCTCGAGGATCTCTGAGTTAGACATGAACGCGCTCTCTCCTTGCGATGCTGGTGCGGTGCTGGACGGGGGACGTGCCGATCGTGCACCCGGTGCCGGTACGGCGCGGGGGATTCAGGGGAGCTCGACGACCTGCGCCGCGTAGGCGAGGCCGGCGCCGAAGCCGACGAGCAGGGCGAGACCGCCGCTGGGCAGCCCGCCCGCCTGCATGAGCGCGTCGAGCGCGAGCGGCACGGAGGCGGCCGACGTGTTGCCGGTCGTCTCGATGTCGCGAGCGACGACGACGTGCTCGGGCAGCTTGAGGGCGCGCACCATCGCGTCGGTGATGCGCATGTTGGCCTGGTGCGGCACGAAGGCCACCAGGTCGTCCGTGGTGATGCCGGCGGCGTCCAGCGCCTGCTGGCAGACCTTGGAGATCTCGCCGACCGCCCAGCGGAAGACGGCCTGGCCCTTCATCGTCAGGACGGGGTAGGTGTCAGCAGGCTCGTCGCGGTACTCGACCCACGACTGCGTCATCGTGATCGCGTCCTTCTGCGCGCCGTCGGCACCCCACACCACCGGGCCGATGCCCGGGTGGTCGGCGGGTCCGACGACGACCGCCCCGGCGCCGTCGGCGAAGATGAACGACGCGCCGCGGTCGTCGAGCGACACGAAGTCGCTGAGCTTCTCGACGCCGATGACGAGGACGAACTCGCTCGTGCCGGTGCGCACGACCGTGTCGGCGAGCGCGAGGGCGTAGCAGAAGCCGGCGCACGCAGCGCCGACGTCGATCGCCCCGGCGTTGCGTGCCCCGAGCCGGTCGGCGACCTCGGTCGCGGCGGCGGGCGTCTGGTAGGGGTGCGTGACGCTGGCGAGCAGCACCATGCCGATGGCATCGGGGGAGACACCGGCGTGGGCGAGCGCCTTGCCGGCGGCGGCGAGCGCCATGTCGGCGACCGACTCGTCGGGTGCGGCGAAGCGACGCTCGACGATCCCGGTGCGCTCACGGATCCACTCGTCGGACGAGTCGATCCGCGGTGCGAGCTCGTCGTTCGTCACGACGCGCGCGGGACGGTAGCTGCCGGTGGAGAGGATGCGGCTGCCCGGACGGGTCTGCGGCATCCGCAGCGTCGCCGTCACGCGCCGACCGCCTCGGGGTGCAGCCGCACGATCGGCTGGCCGGGCGAGACCGGGTCGCCGTCCTCGACGAGCCACTCGACGACGGTGCCGCCGTGGGCGGCGATCACCGGCTGCTCGTCGCGGAGGTTGACGACCGAGCCGACGACGACGTCGCGCTGCAGGCTGTCGCCGGCCTCGCTGTCGATCGCGCGGCGGAAGGTGCCCTTGGCGGGCGACACGAGCAGGCGCCAGGTCGGGGCCTGCGAGGTCGGGCTCGCCGTGGCGTGGCGCTCGATGAGGTCGAGGGCCGCCGGCAGGTCGTCGGGCGTCGTCAGGGCGACCGTCTCGACGTCGGGCAGCGCGCGTTTGGCCAGACCAGCGAGCGTGCCCGCCGGCGGCAGCTCGAGCAGGGCCGTGACCCCGAGGTCGGTCATGGCGGTCATGCAGAGGTCCCAGCGGACCGGCGAGCTCACCTGCGTGACGAGCCGGGTGAGGACCTCGCGCCCGCTGTGCACGATCGTGCCGTCGGCGTTCGAGATGACGCTGAGACGCGCGCTGTGGACGTAGATCGAGCGGGCGACGTCGGCGAGTGCCGCCACGGCGGGAGCCATGTGCGTGGTGTGGAACGCTCCGGCCACCTGCAGGGGGCGCAGCCGCGACTTCTCCGGCGGGTCGGCGGCGAACGCCTCGAGCTGCTCGAGGGTGCCGGCCACGACGATCTGCCCGGCGCCGTTCTCGTTGGCGGCGGTGAGGCCGTGCTTGGCCGCCTGGGCGACGACGGCGTCGCGGTCGCCCCCGAGCACCGCGGTCATGCCGGTGGGGGTGACGGCAGCGGCCGCGGCCATCGCCCGGCCGCGCTCGCGCACGAACACCATCGCCTGCTCGGCGGTGATGACGCCGGCACCCACGGCCGCGGTGATCTCGCCGACGCTGTGCCCGGAGCCGGCCCCGACCTTCGTGTAGGCCTCGGACGGGTGCGGGAACAGGCTCAGCAGCGAGACCAGCCCGGCGCCCACGATGAGCGGCTGGGCCACCGCCGTGTCGCGGATGGTCTCGGCGTCGCTCTCGGTGCCGTGCCGCAGCAGGTCGACCCCCGAGACCAGCGACAGCCAGCCCAGACGGTCGCGGAAACCCGGGACCTCGAGCCAAGGGGTGAGGAAACCGGGCGACTGGGAGCCCTGACCGGGCGCGACGACGACGAGCACGTGTCCAGCGTGTCGAAGTCGAGACCGTCCCGCGCTGACGACCTGTCCAACGTCGTCCCACGAACTTTGTAGGTTTCCTACAACGAGCCCGCCTGATCGGCCAGCCGCCCGAGGGAGAGGGACAGGCGCAGCGACCATGCGTCGCGCGGAAGGGTCGCGGTGAGGCCCGTGACGTCGGCCACACGGCGCAGGCGGTAGCGCACGGTGTTGGGGTGGACGAAGAGCTCGCGGGCCGCGCCCTCGAGCGACCCGGACCGCTCCAGGTAGGCCGCCAGCGTCTCGATGAGCGCCGGGTCCTCGGCGAGCAGCCGCAGGTAGACGTCGTCGACGAGCCGGGTGAGCGCGTCGGTGTCGCCGTCGAGCGCGCGCTCGGGCAGCAGGTCGGACGCCGCCACCGGGCGGGGCGCGTCCGGCCAGGCCACCACGGCGCGGAACCCGGCCAGCGACTCGCGCGAGCTGCGGGGTGCGTCGACGAGCCGCGGCACGAGCGGGCCGACGACGACGGGGCCGCGGGCGAAGTGCGAGAGCACCGCTCGGGCGGCGCGCTCGGGGTCCGTGGCCCCGCCGAGCACCACGACGAGTCGCTGCGCCTGGACGCCGGTGAGGGCGTCGAGGTGGTGGTGCCGCGCGCTGCGCTTGACCGCCTCGGCGACCTGCTCGGGGTCACCGTCGGGCGCATTGCCGGTGACGACGCAGACGCCGGAGACCTGGCCCCAGCCGAGCGCGGCGCCGCGGGAGACGACGGCGTCGTCGAGGTCGTCCCGCAGCAGCGCGTCGAGCACGAGCGACTCGAGCCGGGCGTCCCAGGCACCGCGGGCCTCGGCCGCGCGCGCGTAGACCTCGGCCGCGGCGAAGGCGATCTCGCGGGAGTAGAGCAGCATCGCCTCGCGGAGCCAGGCGGCGTCCTCGGGACCTCCGGCGAGCTCGTCGACCCGCTCCTCGACCACGGCGATCGTGGCGCGCACCAGGTCGACGGTCTGCTGGAGCGACACCGCACGGACCAGCTCGCGGGGTGCCGTGCCGAACACGTCGGCAGTGATGGCCTGCGCGCCCTCGGGGTCGCGGAACCACTGCACGAACGCCGCGATGCCGGCCTGCGCCACGAGGTTGACCCACGAGCGGTCCTCGGCCGACATGGCGGCGTACCAGGGGAGCTCGGCCTCCATCCGTGCCGACGCGGCCGTGGCGAGGGAGCCGGTCGACCGCTCGAGGCGGCGTACGGTCGCGGCACGACGACGGACGGTCACGGATGGCAGCCTAGGGGGCGGTCTTTGGGGGAATGCGACAAACCCGAAAGCGGTTGAAGGGTCAACTGCACATCGACGACGAGAGGGACGACATGACGACCGGGCTGAGCCCACGGGTGGACCTGCGCCGCGCGAGCGATCGCTTCACCACCGACGTCGGGTGGCTCGACAGCGCGCACTGCTTCTCCTTCGGGCCGCACTACGACCCGGCCAACACGCACTTCGGCCTGCTGCTGGTGTCCAACGACGACGTCGTGGCGCCCGGCACCGGGTTCGAGACGCACCCGCACCGCGACATGGAGATCGTGACCTGGGTCCTCGACGGCGCGCTCGTGCACCAGGACTCCGAGGGCAACACCGGCGTCATCCACCCCGGCCTCGCCCAGCGCATGTCGGCCGGCACCGGGATCCTGCACTCGGAGAAGAACGACTCGTGGCGGCTCACCGGCTCGGCCGAGCACGACGAGCCCGTGCACTTCGTGCAGATGTGGGTCGTGCCCGACACCGCCGGGATCGACCCCGGCTACGAGCAGCTCGACATCACCGCCGAGCTCGAGCGCGGCGGCCTCGTGACGGTGGCGTCCGGGATGGACAAGCACGCGGACGCGAGCGCGATCAGGATCCGCAACGCCCACGCCGGCCTGCACGCGGCGCGGCTCGCCGACGGCGAGACCGTGTCCCTGCCGGACGCGCCGTTCGTGCACCTGTTCGTGGCGCGCGGAGCGGTCGACCTCGAAGGCGCGGGCGTCCTGTCGACCGGCGACTCGGCGAGGATCACGGCGTCGGACGGCCGCCGCATCACGGCAGTCGGAGGCGCCGCCGAGGCGCTCGTCTGGGAGATGCACGCGACCGTCGGCTAGGACGGTGGCTCGGGGTCAGCCGCCGCCCTCGGTGCTGCCGGCCTCGGCCGCGCTGGGGTCGGTGAGCTGGTAGCGGGCGATGGCGTCCGCGACGGTGGCGGCGTCGATCTCACCACGCTCCGCGAGCGAGGCGAGCGTGCGCACCGTGATGCTCTGCGCGTCGACGAGGAAGTGACGCCGAAGCGCGCCGCGGGTGTCGGACATCCCCCAGCCGTCGGTGCCGAGCGTCGCGTAGTCGGTCGGCACCCACGGACGGATCATGTCCTGCAGCTCGCGCATGTAGTCCGAGACGCCGACGACGGGGCCCGGACGTCCGCGCAGGCGGTCGGTGACGTACGCCGTACGACGCTCGGCCTGCGGCTCGAGGAGGTTGTGCCGGTCGACCTCGAGGCCGTCGCGACGCATCTCGGTCCACGACGTCACCGACCACACGTCGGCATGGACGCCCCAGTCCTCGCGGAGCAACCGCTGGGCGTCGAGCGCCCAGGGCACCCCGACGCCGGACGCGAGCACCTGGGCGCGGGGTCCCTCGCCGTCACCCGCCTCGGAGAGCAGGTACATGCCGCGCAGGATGCCGTCGACGTCGACCGCGTCCGGCTCGGCGGGCTGCACGTACGGCTCGTTGTAGATCGTCAGGTAGTAGAAGACGTTCTCGGGGTGCTCGCCGTACATGCGACGCAAGCCGTCGCGGACGATGTGCCCGAGCTCGTAGCCGTACGCCGGGTCGTAGGCGACGACCGCGGGGTTGGTCGCGGCGATCACGTGCGAGTGACCGTCCTCGTGCTGCAGGCCCTCGCCGTTGAGCGTCGTACGACCGGCCGTGGCGCCGAGGACGAACCCGCGCGCCATCTGGTCCATCGCCGCCCAGAAGCCGTCACCCGTGCGCTGGAACCCGAACATCGAGTAGAAGATGTAGATCGGGATCATGGGCTCGCCGTGCGTCGCGTAGGACGAGCCCACGGCCGTGAACGACGCCACGGACCCCGCTTCGTTGATGCCCTCGTGCAGCAGCTGGCCCGACGTCGACTCCTTGTAGGCGAGCACGAGGTCGCGGTCGACGGAGGTGTACGTCTGCCCGTGCGGCGAGTAGATCTTCGCGGTCGGGAACAGGCTGTCCATGCCGAACGTGCGCGCCTCGTCCGGGATGATCGGCACGATGCGGTTGCCGATGCCCTGGTCGCGCATCAGGTCACGGAGCAGGCGGACGAACGCCATCGTCGTCGCGATCTGCTGCTTGCCCGAGCCGCGCTTGACGACGTCGTAGACGGCGTCACCCGGCAGGACGAGCGGCGTGGCCGCGACGCGGCGCTCGGGGAGACCGCCACCCAGCGCGTGACGCCTCTCGAGCATGTACTGGATGTGCTCGTGGTCAGCGCCGGGGTGGTAGTAGGGCGGCAGCTTCTCGTCGAGCTGGTCGTCGGTGAGCGGGATCTGCAACCGGTCGCGGAAGAGCTTGAGGTCGTCGAGCGTCAGCTTCTTCATCTGGTGGGTCGCGTTGCGGCCCTCGAAGTGGCTGCCGAGCGTCCAGCCCTTGATCGTCTTCGCGAGGATGACGGTCGGCTGACCCTTGTGCTCGGTCGCGGCACGGTAGGCGGCGTACATCTTGCGGTAGTCGTGGCCGCCGCGTGAGAGCGACCAGATCTCCTCGTCGCTCCACTCCTCGACCATCTTGCGGGTGCGTGGGTCGCGGCCGAAGAAGTGCTCGCGGATGAACCCGCCGTCCTCGGCCTTGTAGGTCTGGTAGTCGCCGTCGGGCGTGCGGTTCATGAGGTTGACGAGCGCACCGTCGGAGTCCTGCGCGAGCAGGTCGTCCCACTTGCGGCCCCACACGACCTTGATCACGTTCCAGCCGGCGCCGCGGAAGAACGACTCGAGCTCCTGGATGATCTTGCCGTTGCCGCGCACCGGACCGTCGAGGCGCTGCAGGTTGCAGTTGACGACGAACGTGAGGTTGTCGAGCTCCTCCTGCGCCGCGATCTGCAGGGCGCCGCGACTCTCGGGCTCGTCCATCTCGCCGTCGCCGAGGAAGGCCCACACGTGCTGGTCGCTGGTGTCCTTGATGCCGCGGCCGTTCAGGTAGCGGTTGAAGCGCGCCTGGTAGATCGCGTTGAGCGGACCGAGGCCCATCGACACCGTGGGGAACTCCCAGAAGTCCGGCATCAGCCGGGGGTGCGGGTAGGACGGCAACGAGCCGCTCGGGTGCGACAGCTCCTGGCGGAAGCCGTCGAGCTGGTCGGTCGAGAGGCGGCCTTCCAGGAAGGCACGCGCGTACATGCCGGGGGAGCCGTGCCCCTGGAAGAAGATCTGGTCGCCGCCGCCGGCGTGGTCCTTGCCGCGGAAGAAGTGGTTGAACCCGACCTCGTAGAGCGTCGCGGTCGAGGCGTACGTCGAGATGTGCCCGCCGACGCCGACGCCCGGACGCTGGGCCCGGTGCACCATGATCGCGGCGTTCCACCGTGCGTACGCGCGGATGCGCCGTTCGACCGTCTCGTCGCCGGGGAACCAGGGCTCGCGCTCGGGCGGGATCGTGTTGATGTAGTCGGTGCTGCGCAGGCTGGGTACGCCGACGTTCTGCTCGGCGGCGCGGCGCAGCAGCGACAGCATGATGTAGCGCGCGCGGTACGGGCCGGCGTTCGAGACCAGCGAGTCGAACGAGTCGAGCCACTCCGAGGTCTCGTCCGGGTCGACGTCGACGTACTGCGTGGGAAGACCGCCGGCCAGCAGGGGCTCGCGGTCGCGTCCGGGTGCCACGGGGGTATCCATCTCCTCGGCTCGCGCTGTTCGGTGCGATCCCACCGGGTCACGGCGAGGTCACGGTCTCCATCCTGCCTGTTACTCATCAGTCGCGCCGCATCGCCCTGTCCGACCGGCGTGTGGGTCTTCCACGGCGCTCGTCCGGGCGACTCGCCGGGCAGGGATTGCGCTGTTGTGCTTGCGTCCGGTGCTCGCGGTCGGATGGACTACGCCCAACCACCCGCGGTCACCCGACCCCGGGTGCCAGGAATCAGAGACGGAGGACGTCGTGACCTCGACCGCGCGCGACGCGGACGACCAGCCCAGCGTCGCGGCGAAGCTCGGCATCACGCCGGGTGCCGTCGTGCAGGAGATCGGCTACGACGACGACTGCGACGACGACCTTCGCGCAGCGATCGTCACCCTCGCGGGATCAGCGCTCGTCGACGAGGACTACGACGACGTCGTCGACGTCGTGCTGCTGTGGTGGCGTGAGGACGACGGGGACCTCGTCGACGCGCTCGTCGACGCGATCGCGATCCTCGCCGACCACGGCACCGTCTGGCTGTTCACGCCGAAGCCGGGGCGTGACGGCCACGTCGAGGCCTCCGACATCTCCGACGCGGCCCCGACCGCCGGTCTGCAGGCCACCAGCACCGTCTCCGCCTCGCGCGACTGGCAGGGCACCCGGCTCGTGGCCCCTCGCGCCGCCCGCCGCTGAGCTCACCGTCGTCCCCCTCCGTCGCTACCGCTCCCATGCACGCGATCCACGACTGCTTCGTGCATTCGGGCGGTAACGACGCGTCCGTCATCGGCGGCCGAAGGGGAGGAGCCGCGCGGCCGCGCCGATCGCGTTCGCGGCGCGGATCGCGGCGACGAGGGCGCCGCGTCCGGGGATGCCCGGCACCTGCTCCACGATCGGCGCCAGCGCCATGAGGCCTCCGACGTCCCGGAACGTCAGCTCGCGCCGACCCAGCGCACCGGGCACGTCGGCCCGACCGGCGGTGACGTCGAGCAGCAGCCGGGTCGAGGCCGAGAGCGAGGGCCCGGTCTCCTCGCTGCTCGCGCCGGGATCGAGCAGCACGGTTCGCCATGCGCCGTCGCGTGCCCCCGTCGCGATCGATCGCGTCGGGGTCAGTGCGGCGATCGACGCCGAGATGCCCTGCCGCCCGGCGAGGGCACCGATGGTGTCGACGAGACCGAGCAGCCCGGCGTCGAGCAGGGACTGAGGCACCGACGCACCTGCCTGCTCCAGATCGAGGGCGGACGTCGCCAGCGGGTACGTCGCCGCGTGCAGGAACGTCACCAGCGGCAGCGTGCCGAGCATGGACGCGACCGGGAGACCTGCGAGCTCGTCGGCGTCGTCCCGGGCGAAGAACGCGGCGAGCTCGTCGCGCTGTCGCTGCAGCGCCGCGCGGATGGCGGCGTCGGACTCGCCTCGGTGCGCCTCGCGCACGGCGTCGACCAACGCGCCCTGGTCGTGCTCGCCCACCACGCCACGACGCGCCTCGTCGAGCAGCGCCGGCATCGGCCGGTTGTCGTCCCACGCGCCGAGCGGAATGACGACCTCGCGAGCCAGCAGCCCCTTGCCGCGCGCGACGGCGTCGAGGTCGAGGTCACCGACGAGCGCGATGAACGCGTCCCACGACGACAGGACCGACGCCTCGAGCGCGGGCCGATCCGAGGTCGCCAGACCGCGCTCGAGCGGGCTCGGGACGAGCGCCTCCGGAACCTGTGCCACGATCGAATCCTGCCGTGCGCGCCCGCGTGACGGTTCATCGGACCTTCAGGAGGACCTGTCATGACGGTCGAGGTGGGCCAGGAGGCTCCCGACTTCGAGCTCAGGAACCAGCACGGGCACCCGGTTCGCCTGTCGTCGTTCCGCGGTGGCAAGAACGTCGTCCTCGTCTTCTACCCGAAGGCGTTCACCCCGACGTGCACCGGCGAGCTGTGCGCGATCCGCGACGAGTCGACGGTGTTCGAGAACGACGGCACGGTCGTGTTCGGCATCTCGTGCGACAGCGAGGCCACCCTGCGCGCCTACGCCGAGCAGGAGAGGTACGAGTTCGACCTGCTCTCGGACTGGTGGCCGCACGGCGAGGTGTCCCGGCTCTACGGCGTCTTCATCGAGGAGCGCGGCTTCCCGCTGCGTGGCACGTTCATCATCGACAAGGACGGCTTGGTGCGCTGGTCGGTCGTCAACAGCCCGGCCGACGCCCGACGCACGTCCGACTACCGCGAGGCGCTCGCAGCCCTCTGATCTGGTCAGGCCCACTCGCGGTGGACCGGCACGGAGCGCGGATACCATCCCGCCATGAAGCTCGTCCGCAAGGTGGTCGTGTTCGACGCCGCCGACATCGCAGCCGAGAGTGCCTTCTGGGCGGGGATGCTGGGCGGCGTCGTCTTCGGAGACGACGACTTCCACTCCGTCCTGGACTCGTCGGGGGAATGGCACGTCGGTGTGCAGCGGGCAGCGGACCACGTGCCTCCGCAGTGGCCCGACGGGGAGCAGCAGCAGGTTCACCTGGACCTCCATGTCGAGGATCAGCACCAGGCCCATGAATCAGCCGTACAGCTCGGCGCGCGGCTGCTTCAGGCGGGCGACCTCGACGCGGAGGAGGGTCATCAGGTCTACGTCGACCCGGCCGGTCACCCCTTCTGCATCGGCTGGGGACATCCGACGCGCGAGGCTGTCGCGGCGTTCGTCGCCGAGCGTGAGGCGCAGAGCAACGACTGAGTCGCGGTCGTGCGACTGTTCCCGGCCAGGCCCGCGCCCAGAGCGTCAGTTGGCATGATCGGCGTCGTGGGATGCGTGCGGTGCGGTCGACGCCAGGTCGACCCGGCCTCGGGGCCCTCGCTGTGGAGGCGCGGCGTGCGCCGCGGCGAGCAGGTGCTGGTGTGCCCGCAGTGCCAGACCGACAGCTGGACCGACCTGCTCGACCGGTGCGCGGTCTGCGGGTCGTCCGCCCTCGCGAAGCGGCTCGGCGTCGTCACGTGTCGTGAGTGCGGAGCCACCGACGACGTCGTCGGTGCGCTGCAGAACCCCGCACCCGCAGCCGGCAGAGGTCGGGACGCGCTCGCCGCGGACGTCGCGGCAGCGCTGGACCGGGTGCTGGGCACCGACGTGGCACCACGCACCGACGAGCCGTAGCGGGTTCGTCGTCCCCATCAAGATCAAGATGCGGGTCTCCCGGACCGGTCGCACCATGGAGGACAGTCCCGCCGCTGGTGGCCCGAGACCCCGGCGGCGGGACTGCCTCACGTCCGCACGGGTTCGTGGTGCGCACGGTCGTCGGGGTACTCTCGCGACCCGGTGGCCTCGTCCGTCAGGGGCGCATAGCTCAGTTGGTTAGAGCACCTCCCTTACAAGGAGGGGGTCAGGGGTTCGAGTCCCTTTGCGCCCACCATCTCAACGCTGACAAGGGATTCTCGCCCTGGTCGAGCGGTCGACCAACTCGATCCTGAGCACACTCGGCGGGCGGAGCTGCGCGCTGCCCTGCGACGCCTCGCGGGGCCCGAGCACCTGACCGTCAGTGACGCCGCACGGGTCCGGCTGCGCCAGACGAGCCCGTGACGGACACCGCCGCGACGCGGAACGCGCAGCGGGGTCGGGCGGGGACGTCCTCGGCAGTGCTTACGCCACCGCCCGGCCCCGGCTCAGGTGCTGCGCGCGGACTCGAGCTCGACGACCTCGACGCGGCGCACCGGGGCTCGGAAGTCCCGCGCCTCGCGGGCCGTGACCCTGTGGCTGTCGCAGTAGGCGCGCACGTCCGGGTTGGGCTGGTATCCCGACGGCAGATACCGCACCAGCCAGTGCGTGGCCTGCTCGGAGCACGCGCCGTAGTCGCAATCGACCGCCATGTGGCGAGTAGAACGCTCCCACCGTAGGCCGTCAATGGGGCCCTCGTGGCGGATGTACGCCACCGCCGAGACGCGCCACGACCCCGCCACACGGGGGAGTGGGCGGGGTCGTCGGGTGTGCGGCTACGCGCGGCCCTCGTGCGCCCGGTGCGTGGTGAGTGTCGCGTCCTGGCGCGCCTGGCCGAGCATTCGCAAGGCGTCCTCGTGCGCGTCGAGGCCGAGCCCCTGAGAGAAGGTCTCGCCGCCCACCAGCACCGGATGATCGGATCAGCTGCGCGGCGGGCCGGCGGCTGCACCGACCGGGACGGCGTCGTCGTCCTCGTCGATCGCGCCGACGAACTGCGACTGGTAGAGCGCGTAGTAGGCGCCTTCACGCTCGAGCAGCTCGTCGTGCGTGCCCTGCTCGACGATGCGGCCGTGCTCCATCACGAGGATGAGGTCGGCGTCACGGATCGTCGAGAGGCGGTGCGCGATCACGAAGCTCGTGCGGTCCGAGCGAAGCGCGGTCATGGCCTTCTGGACGAGCACCTCGGTACGGGTGTCGACCGAGCTCGTGGCCTCGTCGAGGATGAGCAGCGAGGGCTGGGCCAGGAACGCGCGGGCGATGGTGATGAGCTGACGCTCACCGGTCGACAGGTTCCCGCCGTCGTCGTCGATCATCGTGTCGTAGCCGTCCGGGAGTGCGCGCACGAAGCGGTCGACGTACGTCGCCACCGCCGCCTCGTGGATCTCGTCCTCGGTCGCCCCCGGCCGTCCGTAGGCGATGTTGTCGCGGATGGTGCCGTTGAACAGCCAGGTGTCCTGCAGCACCATGCCGATCTCGCCGCGCAGGTCGTCGCGCGTCATCGTCGAGATGTCGGCACCGTCGAGGGTGATGCGTCCGGCGTCGATCTCGTAGAACCGCATGATGAGGTTGACGAGCGTGGTCTTGCCGGCTCCGGTCGGCCCGACGATGGCCACCGACTGACCCGGTGCCGCCACGAGCGAGAGGTTGTCGATGAGGGGGGTGTCGGCCTCGTAGCGGAACGAGACGTCGTCGAAGGTGACGCGACCGTCGGGGTCGCTGACGCGCACCGGCTCGACGGGGTCGGGGGACTGCTCGTCGGCGTCGAGCAGCTCGAACACGCGCTCAGCGGACGCGACGCCGGACTGCAGCAGGTTGGACATCGATGCCACCTGCGTGAGCGGCTGGCTGAACGTGCGCGAGTACTGGATGAACGCCTGGACGTCGCCCAACGACATGGTGCCGTTGGCGACCTTGAGCCCGCCGATGACGGCGATGAAGACGTAGTTGAGGTTCCCGATGAACTGGATGGCCGGCATGATGATGCCGCTGAGGAACTGGGCGCCGGAGCTGGCCTCGTAGAGCGCCTCGTTGCGCTCGGCGAAGAGCTCCTCCGCCTCGTGCTGGTGGCCGAACACCTTGACCAGCGCGTGGCCGGTGTAGACCTCCTCGATGTGGCCGTTGAGGTGACCGGTCTGCGACCACTGCTCGATGAAGAGCGGCTGCGAGCGCTTGGCGATGACCGCCGTGACGACCATCGACAGCGGCACCGAGATGAGGGCCACCAGCGAGAGCAGCGGTGAGATCCAGAGCATCATCGCGAGGACGCCGATGAGGGTGAAGATCGAGCTGAGCAGCTGACTCATCGTCTGCTGCATCGTCTGCTGGATGTTGTCGATGTCGTTGGTCACCCGACTGAGCAGCTCGCCGCGCGGCACGGTGTCGAAGTAGCTCAGCGGGAGCCGGTGCAGCTTCTCCTCGATCTCGCGCCGCAGTCGCAGCACCGTGCGCTGCACCACGCCGTTGAGCACGTAGGCCTGCGCCCACATGGCCAGCGAGCCGAGCACGTACAGGAAGAGCACGAAGAGCAGCACGCGGGCGAGCGCCGTGAAGTCGATGCCCTGACCGGGGACGACGTTCATCCCCGCGATCAGGTTCGCCTGCCCCTCGTCGCCCTTGAGGCGCAGCGCCGCGACGACCTGGTCCTTGGTCAGGGCGGCCGGCAGCTGCTTGCCGATGAGCCCCTCGAAGATGATGTTCGTCGCGTTGCCGAGCAGCTTGGGCCCGATGACCGAGAAGGTCACGCTCAGCGCGGTCAGCACGATGACAGCAATCACGGGCAGTCGTTCGGGCTGCAGCCGTGCGAGCAGTCGCTTGGCGGACGGCCAGAAGTTGAGCGACTTCTCCGCGGGCATCCCGGCGCCCATCATCGCGCCGGGACCGCGCATCATCCCGCCCTGCGGACGGTTCGGGTTGCGGGTGGTGGAGCTCATGCCGCCACCTCCGCCGGAAGCTGGCTCTGCACGATCTCGGCGTACGTCGGACAGCTCTCGAGCAGCTCGTCGTGCGTCCCCTGACCGACGACCTCACCGCCGTCGAGAACGATGATCCGGTCGGCGTCGACGATGGTCGAGACCCGCTGGGCCACGATCAGCACCGTCGCGTCGCGCGTGGTCGGCTTGAGTGCGGCGCGCAGGCGCGCGTCCGTGGCGAGGTCGAGTGCGGAGAACGAGTCGTCGAACAGGTAGATCTCAGGTCTGCGCACGACGGCGCGTGCGATGGCCAGGCGCTGGCGCTGCCCGCCGGAGAAGTTGGTGCCGCCCTGTGCGACGTGCGCATCCATCCCGTCGGCGAGCGCGGACACGAAGTCGTCGGCCTGCGCGATGCGCAGCGCCTCCCACAGCTCGTCGTCGGTGGCGTCGGGCTTGCCGTAGCGCAGGTTGGTCGCGATGGTGCCGGAGAACAGGTACGCCTTCTGCGGAACGAGGCCGATCCGCGAGTGCAGCAGGTCCGGGTGCAGCTCGCGGACGTCGACGCCGTCGACGAGCACGGAGCCCATGGTGGCGTCGAACAGGCGCGGCACGAGCGAGAGCAGCGTGGTCTTCCCCGAGCCGGTGCCACCGATGATGGCGGTGACCTCTCCAGGGCCCGCTCTGAACGTGACGTCGCAGAGCACCGGCCCGTCGGCACCGGGGTACTGGAACCCCGCGCCGCGCATCTCGACGGAAGCGTGCGCCTGCAGCTCGGTGACGAGATCACCGGACGTGACGACCGTGGACTCGGTCTCGAGCACCTCGGTGAGCCGCTCCGCGCACACGGCTGCACGCGGGATCAGCACCAGCATGAACGTCGCCATCATGATCGACATGAGGATCTGCACGAGGTAGCTGAGGAACGCCGTCAGCGACCCGATCTGCATCTGCCCGCCGTCGATGCGATGGGCGCCGAACCACAGCACGGCGACGCTCGACACGTTGAGCACCAGCATGACGATCGGGAACATCAGGGCCATGAGCCGGCCGACGCGCAGCGCGGTGTCGGTGAGCTGGGCGTTGGCGTCCTCGAACCGCTCACGCTCGGCCGGCTCGCGGACGAACGCGCGCACGACCCGGATGCCGGTGATCTGCTCGCGCAGCACCATGTTGACGCTGTCGAGCCGCTTCTGCATGCGGCGGAACTGCGGGACCATGCGCGAGATGATGAGGGCGATCGCGGTCACCATGACGGTCACGCTGACGACGATGATCCAGGCGAGGCCGATGTCCTGCCGAACGGCCATCACGATGCCGCCGACGCACATGATCGGCGCCGAGACCATCATCGTGCAGGTGAGCAGCACGAGCATCTGCACCTGCTGCACGTCGTTGGTGGTGCGCGTGATCAGCGAGGGCGCGCCGAAGTGCGTCACCTCGCGCGCCGAGAACATCCCGACCCGGTGGAAGACCGCCGCGCGCGTGTCGCGGCCGAATCCCATCGCGCTCCGTGCCCCGAAGAAGACCGCGGCGATCGAGCACAGAACCTGCACGAAGGTGATGGCGAGCATCACCACGCCGACCTGCACGATGTACGTCGTGTCGCCCTTCGCCACGCCGTTGTCGATGATGTCGGCGTTGAGCGTGGGCAGGTAGAGCGCTGCGAGCGTGCCGAAGAACTGCAGCACGACCACAGCGATCAGGGCGGCCTTGTAGGGCTGCAGGTAGCGCCGCAGCAGCGCGATCAGCACAAGGTTCTCCAGGCGCGTTGTGGGTGAGGCTCCATCATCGGTCATCCTGCGCGGCTCGTCGCCCGTTCGCCTCCGGGTTTGCTGAGAGAGAACGCCGCCCGGACCCACGACGAGGCCCCCACCGGTGTCCGGCGGGGGCCTCGTCGAGCTGGTGGAGTCAGGCGTCGGCGCTCTGGTCGGCCTGCTGCTCGGCGACCTGCTTGTGCACGTCGGCCATGTCGACGCCGCGGACGGCCTCGATGAGCTTCTCGAGCTGCTGCGCAGGCAGCGCGCCGGGCTGGGAGTAGAGGAGCACGCCCTCGCGGAAGGCCATGAGCGTGGGGATCGAGGTGATGTTGGCCGCGGCGGCCAGCGACTGCTCGGCCTCGGTGTCGACCTTGGCGAACACGATGTCGGAGTGGGTCTCCGACGCCGCTTCGAACACAGGCCCGAAGGCGCGGCACGGACCGCACCAGGCGGCCCAGAAGTCGACGAGGAGGATGTCGCTGCCGGTCACCGTCTCGTCGAACGCGCTGGCGGTGAGCTCGATCGTGGACATGCGTGCTCCTGTTCCCACCCGGGCGGCGGCGGGGTCGCCGATGGGACCGCTCGTGGTGCACCTGCGTCAACTCTGATGCACCGGGGGGTATTCCGACCAGCGGTGCGACCCCGCTCACCCGGACGACGGGTCGGCTGCGCCCTAGGCTCACCCCGTGACCTCGACCCCCTCGCTCGGCGACGTCGTCGCGATCGTGCACGGTCGCTACGATCCCGCGACCGCCGAGGACTGGGACGCGGTCGGCCTCGTGTGCGGCGATCCGGCGCAGCCGGTACGCCGGATCCTCGTGGCCGTCGACGCCGTCGAGGCGACCGTGCACGAGGCGCTCGCCGACGTGGGCGCCGACCTGCTCGTCACGCACCACCCGCTGCTGCTGCGCCCGGTGTCGTCGGTCGCCGCCACCACGCCGCAGGGTCGGATCGTGCATCGACTGGTGCTCGGCCAGTGCGCGCTCCTGGCCGCGCACACCAACGCCGACGTCGCGCTCGACGGCGTCAACGACGCCCTCGCTGCGGCGCTCGGCGTCACGTCCACGACACCGCTCGTCGCGTCGCTCCGCGAGCCGAGCACAGGTCTCGGCCGGGTCGGGATCCTGTCGGCGCCGACAACTCTGGGCGAGTTCGCCGCGCGCGTCGCGGCCGCCCTGCCGGCGACGGCGCACGGAGTCCGCGTCAGCGGCGACCCGGCGTCCCGGATCGAGCGCGTGGCCGTCGTCGGCGGGTCCGGTGCCGACGCGCTCGAGGCCGCGCGCGCCGCGAGGGTCGACGTCGTCGTCACCTCCGATCTCAAGCACCACGCCGCGCTCGACCACCGCGAGTCCGGCGGACCGGCCCTGATCGACGTCGCGCACTTCGCGTCCGAGTGGCCGTGGGTCCCGGCGTACGCCGCGCTGCTGACGCGTGATCTCGAGGCGAGCGGCTACGAGGTCGACGTCCGGCACTCGTCGCTCGTGACCGACCCGTGGACCTTCCGCGCCTGACCAGGTGCCGCGCGACGGCGGACCCGGCGTTACGGTGGGCCTCGCACGACCACACGAGAACATGAGGAGCCAGGTGTCCGCCGAGCCCGCCGTCCAGCTGCGTCTGCTCGACCTGCAGGCGCTCGACTCCCGCCTCGACCAGATCGAGCACCGTCGGCGCAGCCTGCCCGCGCTGGCGACCATCGCCGAGGTCGAGTCGAGGCTGGGCGCCCTCCGCGACCGGATCATCGCTGCGGAGACCGAGGTCAGCGACCTCGAGCGCGTCCTCGCCAAGGCGGAGAGCGACGTCGAGCAGGTCCGGGCCCGGTCCACCAAGGACCAGGAGCTGCTGCTCTCGGGGCGCGTCACGTCGGCGAAGGAGCTCGAGAGCCTGCAGCAGGAGGTCGCATCCCTGGCCCGACGGCAGGGCGACCTCGAGGAGGACGAGCTCGAGGTCATGGAGCGGCTCGAGGACGCGCGCGCCGCGCTCGGGGCCCTGACCGCCGAGCGGGACGGGTTCACCGCCCAGCTCGACGCGGCTGCCGCCGAGCGCGACACCGCGTGGGCCGAGGGCGACCGTGACCGCGAGTGGGTGAGCGGCGAGCGCGCCACGGTGCTGCCCGACATCCCCGCCGACCTCTTCGCGCTCTACGAGAAGCTGCGTGCCGACCACAACGGCGTCGGCGCCGCCGCGCTGCGCCAGCGTCGCTGCGAGGGCTGCCGGATGGAGCTCACTCCGACCGACATCGGTCGCATCCGCGATGCCGCGCCCGATGCCGTCCTGCGCTGCGAGGAGTGCCGTCGCATCCTCGTGCGCACACCCGAGTCCGGGCTGTGAACCGCCGGCTCATCGTCGAGGCCGACGGCGGGTCGCGCGGCAACCCGGGACCGGCGTCCTACGGTGCGCTCGTGCGTGACGCCGCGACCGGCGACGTGCTCGTCGAGCTGGCGGGTCACCTCGGCGTCGCGACCAACAACGTCGCCGAGTACACCGGTCTCCTCGAGGGTCTGCGTGCCGCGCACGAGATCGATCCCGAGGCGCGCATCGAGGCGCGCCTCGACTCGCGGCTGGTCGTCGAGCAGATGAGCGGCCGCTGGGCGATCAAGAACGACGCGCTGCGACGTATCGCGCTCGAGGCGCGCGATGTCGTGCCGCGCGAGCAGGTCGACTACACCTGGGTGCCGCGCGAGAAGAACAAGGCTGCCGATGCGTTGGCCAACGAGTCGATGGACGACGCCGCGCGCGGCGGCGACGGCGTGGTCCGCCGCTGGCGCACCGACCTCTACGAGACCGAGGTCGAGGATTCCACGGTGCCGGGCGGCACACGGCCGACGCCCGCCGTCGTGGGCTGGGGGCCCGACATCGGTCCGCCGACCGTCACCGTGCTGCTGCGCCACGGCGTCACGCAGCACTCGCTCGAACGTCGGTTCTCGGGCTCGGGCGGTCCCTTCGACCCGCCGCTCGTCGAGGCAGGGCGCCAGCAGGCCGCGGCCGCGGCCGCGGAGATCGAGCGGCGCGGCGGAGCCGACGTCCTCGTCTGCTCGCCGATGGTCCGTACCCGGGAGACCGCACAGGTGGTCGGCGACCAGCTCGGCCTCACGCCGATCGTCGTCGACGGTCTCGAGGAGATGCGGTTCGGCGAGTGGGAGGGCCGCACCTTCGCGGAGGTGATGTCGGGCTGGCCCGACGCGATGGCGGCGTGGCTCGAGTCTCCGGACGTGGCTCCACCGGGCGGTGAGTCCGCGCGCGCTGCCGCCGTGCGCATCGGGGCGGCCCTGGACCGGGTGCTCGCCGACCACAGCGGCCGACGGGTGCTCGTCGTCGCGCACGTCGGCACGATCCGCGTGCTCACCGCGCGGGCGCTCGGTGCGCCGCTCGAGTCGATGAACCGGATGGAGCTCGCACCGGCGTCGCTGACGACCCTCACGTGGTACGCCGACGGCAACGCGTCGATGCGGTCGTTCGCCGAGTCCAGCCACCTCGAGGGGCTGACGACCGTCTGGACGACCTGATCGATAGCGGCGCCCTGCCTCGACGGCGACACGGCCTGCGGGTGTGGCGGGACTCAGCGCAGGAGGCGAGGGAGTGCGACCTCGGCGGGCATCTGCACGTGGACGTCGAACAGGGGAGACACCTCGGGCGCGGGATCGACGCTCACGACCCGCGCGCCCACGTCGACGGCGTACCGGACGAGAGTCGACGCGGTGGAGACCTCGACCGAGGTGCCCACCGCGAGCAGCAGGTCGCAGTCGCGCACGGCGCGCTTGGCCGTCCACTGGGCGTCGACGTCGAGCGGCTCACCGAAGAGCACGACGGCCGGACGCAGCGGCAGGCCGCACACCGGGCAGCGCGGGGGTGCGTCGTAGGGCGTGACGTCCTCGCGGATCCCGTAGGCGCAGGTGTCGTCGAGGCAGCGCGTGGTCATGAGGCGTCCGTGCAGGTGCGCGACCTGCGCGCTGCCGGCGCGCTCGTGCAGGTCGTCGATGTTCTGCGTGGCGAGCGTGACCTCGCGGTCCTCGAGGGTCGACGTCAGCTGGAACGCGGCGATCGCGTCGTGCGCGGTGTTGGGCCGGGCGTCGGCGATGGTCCGACGTCTCGGGCCCCAGAACGCCCACAGCTCGGGGAGGCTGTCGGGCAGCCGGTCGGCGTGGTGGAGCTCGTCGATGTGCGTGTCCTGGTAGATGCCGCCCTCGCCGCGATAGGTGGGCAGGCCCGACGCCCTGCTCACTCCCGCTCCGGTGAGGATGAGCACCTTGCGCATGTCGGAGATGCGCGCGGACAGGAACTTGACGTCGTCGTCGGACGCCACCACGACCGGGCTCATGCGCGCACCTCCGAGCGACGACACTAGGTTCCATCCCCGACCATCGCGCGCCGAGCAGACGACCGACCAGCCCGATCGCCCGGTCGGCCCACCGCCCGCCCCAGCGCGCGTTACCGCCCTGATGCACGCAGAACCAGCCAGTGTGCGTGCATTGCAGCGGTAACGCGCGAGCCACCCGGTGCGGGTTCCGGCAGGCGGTCAGAGGTCTTTCACGACGACGTCGAGGCGGCGGGCGCTCCCCGGTCTGGGGCGCTCGCCCAGCTCGGCGCTCACGCCGGCCGCTTCGCACGCGTGGGCGAGGTCGTCGGCGTCGCGTGCGTCGACGGCGGTCTCGAGCCAGTGCCGCACCAGCCGCCCCTTGGTCGCCTTGTTGAAGTGGCTCACGACCTTGCGAGACCCGTCGGGCAGCTCCTGCAGGACGCGGACCGACACGGTGCGCGTCGCGACGTCGCCGGTCGGCCTCCACAGCGCGGCGTAGGTCCCGGACCGCAGGTCGACGACGAGCCCGCGCCCCGCCGCGGCAGGCATCGCTACCGACAGCGGGTCGCGCCACAGCGCCGCGACCGGACCGAGCCCCGGCAGCGAGACGTCTCCCGAGAGGCGGTACGCGGGGATGCGGTCACCCAGACGCAGCGCCCCGAACAGCGCGCTCTGCACGACGAGCATCCGCTGCGCCCGTCGTCGAGACGCTGTGTCGAGCGTGGCGAGGTCGAGCGCCTCGTACAGCACGCCGGTGTACACCGCCGACGCGGCGGCCGTCGGCGCGGACTCCAGGCCGGCGTCGCGCTCCACCTCGTCGGTCTGCCGCGGCGAGAGCCCGAGGACGTCGAGCGCCTGCGCCGGGTGCCGCGAGGCGAGCCGGGTCAGCGCGTCGACGACGCGGTCGCGAGCGGCCGTGAGCTCGGGGAACGACAGGGTCGCGAGGTCGAGGGGCTTGCCGCGACGCGGCGCGAGCTTGCCCTCGGAGGGTGGCAGCAGGACCAGCACGTGCAGATCCTCGCCGATGGCGGCCCACCTGGAACGACGGGGGCGCCGCGCAGCCACGTCGGCCCGCTGCATGCGATCGGGTTCGGGTGCCGCGGTCCGAGCGGCGTCGTAGGTTGGGCCGGTGACCCGACGCTGGCTGCGCGCCCAGACGCGGCAGGGCGATGTGCTGCGCGCGGGGTTCCAGTCCATCCGCGACGAGCAGGACGTGCCGGTCGCGTTCCCGGACGACGTCCTCGCCGAGGCGCACGCCGTCGCCGACGCGCCGCAGCCACCCACGGTCGAGGGCTGGACGTACCGCGACGTCACCGACCGCCCGTTCGTCACGATCGACCCGGCGGGCTCGACCGACCTCGACCAGGCCGTGCACATCGAGCGGCTCGGCAGGGGCTTCCGCGTGCACTACGCGATCGCCGACGTCGCCGCCTTCGTGCGCCCCGGCGGCGCGATCGACGTCGAGGCGCACCGTCGCGGCGTCACGCTCTACAGCCCGGACCTGCGGACCTCGCTGCACCCGCCGTTGCTCAGCGAGGGCGTCGCGAGCCTGCTCCCCGACGTCGTGCGTCCCGCGGTGCTGTGGCGCATCGATCTCGACGCCTCCGGCTACCCGGTGGAGGTCGACGTCGAACGCGCTCTGGTCCGCAGTGTCGCCAAGCTCTCCTACGGCGAGGTGCAGCGGGCCATCGACGACGGCACAGCCGATGACGCGCTCGTGTGCCTCCAGGACGTGGGTCTGCTGCGTCAGGCCCTCGAGGTCGAGCGCGGCGGCATCGACGTCCGTCTTCCCGATCAGGAGATCGTCGACAACGGTCCCGGCTACCGACTGGTGATGCGTGCACCGCACGCGGTCGAGTCGTGGAACGCGCAGATCTCCTTGCTCACCGGCATGTGCGCTGCGCGGATGATGCTCGACGCCGGTGTCGGCATCGTGCGCACGATGTCACCGCCCGCGCAGGACGACTACGACCGCCTGCGCCGTACGGCCGCCGGACTCGAGATCGACTGGCCCGCGAGCACGTCGTACGCCGAGCTCGTCCGAGACCTCGACCCCCGCGTGCCGACGCACGCCGCGTTCCTCAACCTCGTCACCGTGCTCCTGCGCTCCGCCGGCTACACGCAGGTGCTGGCACCGGTGGGCGACGACGAGCCCGACGTGCTGCGGCACGCCGCGGTGGCCGCGGCGTACGCGCACGTGACGGCGCCGCTGCGTCGCCTCGTCGACCGCTACGGCGCGGAGTGCTGCCTCGCGATCGCCGGCGGGGAGCCGGTGCCCGCGTGGGTCACCGACATGCTCCCCTCGCTGCCGGAGGAGATGAGGGTCGCCGACCAGAAGGCGCGCGCGCTCGACCGCTCCTGCGTCGACCTCATGGAGTCGGTCGTGCTCGCCCCGCACGTGGGCGAGGAGTACCTCGCCGTCGTGGTCGACGAGCGCAAGGACTACGACGCCGTACAGCTGCACTGGCCGGCGGTGCGTGCCCACGCGGTGCCTGGCGGCCTCGGTCTCGGCAAGCGGGTCCGCGTACGCCTCGTCGAGGCCGACCCGTCCCGACGACGCGTCCTCTTCGCACCCGCCTGAACGCGCGGCCGCGCACGGAACCCGCCGGGATCGCGTGGATCAGCCGGCCGAGAGTGCGAGCGCCTCGGCGAGCACCTGGTCGGGCTCCCGCATCATCGGCAGGTGGTCGACGCCGGGCATCATGACGAGCCGGCAGCCAGGGATGCGGTCGGCCGCGGCGAGGTCTGCCGTCACGAGGGTCGGGTTGTCGATGTCGCCGACCATGAGGACGGTGGGCACGGTGATCTCGCCGAGCCGGTCGTAGGTGGGGTCGCCTGCCGTGGCGAACGCCTCTTCGTTCGCCTGCGCCTTCCCTGCATCGCGCACGATCGGCTCGACGAGCGGATCGAGCCCGGCCGCGAGCCAGCGCCGAACGCCGAACTGGAACAGGCCCTCCTGGTCGTCGGCGGCGACCAGCGTGTCGTACTCCTGCTCGAGCAGGGGTTCGTCGGGCCAGTCGTAGCCGTTGACCGCGGGGCAGAGGAGCAACAGCGACCGCACCCGACCGGGGTGGTGCACCGCGAGGTCGAGCGAGGCGGCGCCACCGATGCTGCAGCCGACGAGGTGCGCGTCCTCGATCCCGAGGTGATCGAGGACGGCGAGCGCATCGCCGACGATCGAGTAGGGCTCGGTGGCTGCAGGTGAGCGTCCGAACGCGCGGACGTCGAACCGCACGGCTCGGCGGGCAGCGGACAGGGCGGGCCAGATCGGGTCCCAGCAGCGCGAGTCGGCGATGCCGGGGTGCAGCAGCAGCACCGCCGGTCCCGGTCCCTGCGAGTCCTCGACCCAGATCCGGTCGCGTCCGACGGGAATGATGTCCTCCACGCAGCGTGACGCTAGTCGCCGGCAGCTCGAGTGGCGAGCAGGTTGATGACCGCGTGGCACCGGTCCGGCCGGACGGCCGCTATCCTGACGCTGCAGACGAGTCGGTCGGGCGGCCGCGGTGGCTCCTTCGGGAGCGCTGAGGAAAGTCCGGACTCCACAGGGCAGGGTGGTGGGTAACGCCCACCCGGGGTGACCCGCGGGAAAGTGCCACAGAGAACAGACCGCCGCCGAGTTCGGCGGTAAGGGTGAAACGGTGGTGTAAGAGACCACCAGCGCGGTCGGTGACGGCCGCGGCTCGGCAAACCCCACCCGGAGCAAGGTCAAGAGGGAGGCTCGCCTCCTGCGCAGGCGTTCGAGGACGGCCCGTCCGAGCCTGCGGGTAGACCGCACCGAGGTCGCTGGTGACAGCGGCCCCAGAGGGATGGTCGCCCCCGGTCGCTCGCGACCGGGACAGAATCCGGCTTACAGACCGGCTCGTCTGCACTCGGCCGCTGGCCTGTGGCGATGCCTGTTCCACGATCAACCAGTCCGCACCTGGCCCGCAGAGGATCCGCGCAGAGGGTCCGCTGGTGCGGCATCCGAAGGCCGTGTCGAGACGCCCAACCGGCGAGTGCATGCGACTCGTACGGAGCGTCGTCGTGGCACGAGGCGGAGCCAGGCATGGCGGCCTGCTCCGAGTGGAGTGATTGTCCACGGTGCGCGTACGGTCGCATCGGTGAGGGCGCGTCCCTCGGTGGAGTGGTCATGGCACCGACGCACAGCGGTGAGATCCTTACCGCCGCACACGAGAAGTTGCGACGTGCCGGCATCATCGACCTGGAGCTGGCCTCGGTCGAGGACCTGTTGGATGACGACCGCGTCGGTGGTTCCGGCCTGGACCAGCTCGTGGGGACACTCGAGTCGATGCTGCGGTTACCGACCTCGCTCCACGTGGAGCTCCGAGTTCTGGCACCGTCCCATGCCGAAGGCCGGCCCGAGGTCGAGGCGTTTCGCGCTCGTTGCCGCGGTGAGTCCGCTGCGGCGTGGCGTGAGGCGATGACGCTTCGGGCGGGTGGGTTGCGCGAGCTGCCGCGCGCCCTGTTCCTGGCCGTGGTGGCCGCCGTCCTTGGTGGAGCGTGCGGCTATCTCGCCCAGAGCATGGACCACTCGATCCTCACAGCGGCGCTCTACGCGCTGGCCTTCATCGCCGTGATCGGCGCGTGGACGATCGGGTGGACGCCTATCGAGCAGGCCCTCTACGACTGGCGAGCCCCACGGCACACCGCAGCGGTCTACGAGCTGCTCTCGTGTGCCCGGGTCGAGGTCGTGCAGGCGACCGGTCAGCCCTAGGCGATCCTCGCAGGGACAGGGACGGGCCGTCGTCGCCACGGGCGCCGCCCTTCTGGAAGACACCTGTGGCCCGGACCTGTCTCGCGCCAGAATGTCCTCCGTGACGCGGTACGAGATCGAGGCGATTCCCGGAGGCCCGCGCACGTTGTCGATGGTGCTGACGGTCCTCCGCGACGTCGGTGCCGTGGTGGAGCGGGACGACGCGATCGTGGGGCGCTCCTGGGAGCAGGTGGGCGAGTCCGTGCGGGTGCGATTCGAGCTCGCGGGGGACATCACGTCGGTGTACGCCGGCGTGGCGGCCGTGCACGACAGGTTTCCTGGCTTCGGAGTGCGCATCTGGGGGATGGGCGACGCGCCGTCGGGTCGCGACGAGCAGTCCGACGTCGCGCCCGACTGACGATCACCTCGTCAGGTTGAGCCGCCGTGGTGCCGCTGGGACGGATGTGACTCCGCTCCGTGGTCGCTCCGTGTCAGCCCGAAATCGACTGCGCCCGTTCGGATTACGCAGGCATGACGTTCACCGACGAGTGGCGTGTTCGTCTGTTCGGGTGAACCTCGTGACAGATACGCTCCGAATGCCCGCGGGTGTGGTGAGAGCCGCGCGACGGGCGTCCAGCCGCCCGTTCAGCACGCTCGACACCAGGTCAGGATGACGATGAAGCACGAACGGCCCACTGGTCCCGTCGCCACGAAGCACGAACGGCCCGCCGGCCCCTCGGGATCGCGACGTACCGCGGTCACCGTCGCCGGCCTCATGACGCTGCTCGGCGTAGGGCTCGCCGCCGCCCCGCTGCTCGGCGTCGCGACAGCGACGACCAACCAGCCCGTCAACACCAGCCCCGACCAGGTCCTCGCGCTGAAGTCCGACTCGAACACGGTCGCGACGTGGTGCCAGCACGGCTACCGCCTCGACCACCAGACCGGGACGTTCCACCTCGTCGATGCTGCCGACCTGCTCGTCATCACGACCACGTCGCACGTCGACGTCTGGAAGCCGGCCGCCGCCGGCGTCTACGCCCCGCCCTCCAGCGAGGCGATCTCGCACGTGATCGTCTGCCCGCCGTTCATCCCGAGCGACAGCGGGTCACCGGTCGACTCCAGCCCCGCGTCGTCGTCGTCCGGCGGCACGTCCACCGGCACGCCGAGCGGGAGCTCGACCGACGGCTCGCCGACCGGTTCACCGGTCGACTCGAGCCCCGGCACGCCGACCGACTCGGGCACCGGCACGCCGACCGACACGGGCACGCCTACCGACACCGGCACCCCTACAGACACGGGCACCCCCACGGACACCGGCACCCCGACCGACACGGGCACCCCCACGGACACCGGGACCCCGACCGACACCGGGACCCCGACCGACACGGGCACCCCGACCGACACCGGCACCCCGACCGACACGGGCACCCCGACCGACACCGGCACCCCGACCGACACGGGCACCCCCACGGACACCGGCACCCCGACCGGATCCCCCTCGGACTCGGGCACCTCGACCCCGTCGCACTCGCCGACCGGGGCGACGACACCGGCCACGAGCAGCCCGGCCACGTCCGAGCCCGCCACCGGGTCGTCCTCGACCGCGCCGGGCAACCTGCCGCACACCGGCTCCAACGCGTCGGACTTCGCAGTCTTCGGCCTCGGCCTCGCGAGCGTGGGACTCGTGATCATCCTCGGCACCCGCCGCCGCGGTCAGCACCACTGAGCGCGGACGGTACGCGGCACTGAGCCGAGAGGCTGACGGACCGCTCAGGCGTCGGAGTCGCACTCGGGCGGACGCAGGTGGTCCGCCACCTTGGCGCAGGCTCGCCCGAGGGCGGCGAACTCGTCGTCGGTGAGCACGTCGACGAGGTGCTCGCGGACACCTGCGACGTGGGTGGGTGCAGCTTCGACCAGGGTCTTCCACCCGTGGTCGGTGAGGACGGCGTTGGCGCCACGCCGGTCCTCCTCGCACGGCTCGCGCCGCACGAGACCAGCCTTCTCCATCCGATCGATCTGGTGCGACAGGCGGCTCCGGCTGGCGAGCGAACGCTCGGCGAGCTGGCTCATCCGCAGGCGTCGGGTCGGGCTGTCGGAGAGGCGCACGAGGATCTCGTAGTCGGCCATCGTGAGGCCGTGGGCAGCTTGCAGCTCGCGAGCGAGCTGCTCGTCGAGCAGGGTCGACGCCGTGATGTAGGCGCGCCAGTGCTGCTGCTGCCCGGCGTTCAGCCATCGCGTCATGCCGCAGAGGGTAACGCCTCGCCAGGTCCGACCGCGTCGTGGCCGGCGGGGATCAGGTGTCGAGATCCCAGAGGCGGACGCCGCCGGTGATCCCGGCCGTGTTGTCGACGATGCGGGCGTGGTGCGGCAGGTCCAGCGGATCGAGGTGCTTGGCGTTGCCGCCGCCGATGTGGATCGTGTCGAAGAACAGGAATCGGTCGTAGGCGATGATCGCCTCCAGGACCCGCGTGCGCCACCGATCGTTGCCGATGTCCTTGCGGGCGACGTTGCCCAGCTGCTCCTCGAACGTGTCCCCCTTGCGGAACGGCGCGTGCCCGGCCTCGAGGTGGGGGAGCAGCCGGCCGTCGAGGAAGAGGGCCGTGCCGACGCCGGTCCCGAGCGTCATCACGAACTCGAACCCCTCGCCCGTGACGACGGCGCAGCCCTGCACGTCGGCGTCGTTGGCCACCTTCGTCGGGACGCCGAACGCGGTGCTCAACGCACCGGCGAGGTCGAACCCGCGCCACGCGGTCTCGAGCTCGGGATCGGCGTCTCCGTCGTACGTCGTCCGGGACAGCGACGGGATGTTGCGGACGCGGCCGTTGCGGACGAGCCCGGGGAAGCCGACCGACACGCGGTGCCTCTCGCCGAGGTCGGCCGTCAGCCCGGTGAGTGACGACACGAGCCTGTCGGGAGGGCACGGATAGGGCGTCTCGATGCGCACCCGCTCGGTCAGCATCTCGCCCTTCGAGTCGAGGATCGCGCCCTTGAGCCCGCTGCCGCCGACATCGATCGCCAGGGTGCGCACTTCCGGCCAGCCCATCGCCTGCGTCGCCATGTCCGAAGGCTAAGGGACGGTGGCCGCGTCGTGCCGGTGCATGCCCTCACGCGAGGGTGAGGATCTCCACACCGCCGTCGGTGACGAGCACGGTGTGCTCGAACTGCGCGGTCCACCGACCGTCGGCCGTCACGACCGTCCAGCCGTCGTCCCACATGTCCCACGTGTAGGTGCCCAGAGTGAGCATCGGCTCGATCGTGAAGGTCATGCCCGGCTCCAGGACCGTCGTGGCCGACGGGTCGTCGTAGTGGGGCACCACCAGACCCGAGTGGAACGCGGTGCCGATGCCGTGCCCGGTGAAGTCGCGCACGACGCCGTAGCCGAACCGACGTGCGTAGGACTCGATGACGCGACCCACCACGTTGAGCGCGCGTCCGGGCGCCACGGCGTTGATCGCGCGCATCGTCGCTTCGTGCGTGCGCTCGACGAGCAGCCGGGCCTCCTCGTCGACATCCCCCACGAGGAAGGTCGCGTTGGTGTCGCCGTGCACGCCGCCGATGAACGCCGTGATGTCGATGTTGCAGATGTCGCCGTCACCGAGGACCGTCGAGTCGGGGACGCCGTGGCAGATCACCTCGTTGACCGACGTGCACAGCGACTTCGGGAACGCGGGGCCGCGTCCGCCGCCCGGATAGCCGAGGGTCGACGGGTAGGCGCCGTTGTCGCAGAGGAAGTCGTGGCCCACGCGGTCGAGGTCGTCAGTCGTGACGCCCGGCTTGATGGCACGGCCCACCTCGTCGAGCGCCTGAGCGGCGAGGCGGCCGGCGATGCGCATGCGCTCGATGGTCTCGGCGTCCTTGACCTCGCTGCCGGTGTAGCGCGCGGCGCGCGGCTTCCCGACGTACTCGGGGCGCGCGATGCTCGGCGGCACGGCACGCAGCGGGCTGACCACACCAGGCTGCAAGGACATGGTGCAAGTGTACGAGGAGGGGTTGGCAGGGGCATGCTGCCCGTGACGGAGTACGAGTGACGGACGAAGGAGGACCAGTGACCGAGTGGTCGATGGGCGACGGCGACTGGTGGTTCAACCTGCGCAGCCAGCAGGTCGAGCAGGGGCCGGGCGATCCGAACGCCGAACGTCTCGGCCCGTACGCCACGCGCGACGAAGCAGAGGGCGCGCTCGCGCGGATGCACGCGCGCACCGACACGTTCGACCGCGAGGACGACGACTAGCTCGCAGGCACCTCGGGCCGTCGCGCTCCGACGGCCGACTCACGCGCGAGGACCCGGCACCGTGACGGTGCCGGGTCCTCGGTCGCTCTAGGTGGTTCAGGCCTTCTTGGCGGCGCGCTTGGCCGGAGCCTTGCGGGCCGGAGCCTTGCGGGCCGGAGCCTTCTTGGCCGCTGCCTTGCGGGCGGGGGCCTTCTTGGCTGCTGCCTTGCGGGCCGGAGCCTTCTTGGCGGGGGCCTTCTTGGCCGCTGCCTTGCGGGCGGGGGCCTTCTTGGCTGCTGCCTTGCGAGCCGGAGCCTTCTTCGCCGCGGCCTTCTTGGCGGGGGCCTTCTTGGCCGCTGCCTTGCGGGCGGGGGCCTTCTTGGCTGCTGCCTTGCGAGCCGGAGCCTTCTTCGCCGCGGCCTTCTTGGCGGGGGCCTTCTTCGCCACTGCGCGCTTGGCCGGAGCCTTCTTCGCCGGGGCCTTCTTCGCCACTGCGCGCTTGGCCGGAGCCTTCTTCGCTGTGGTCTTCTTGGCTGCGGCCTTCTTGGCCGGAGCCCTCTTTGCAGGCGCCTTCTTAGCGACCGCCACGGTGCCTCCCTGAGTCGTCTTCCGACTCTGTGTCGGAAGCCTTCGATCGAACTCTGTCAGAGCGTGCCAGAAAGTTGTCGCATCTTCGCGTCGTACGACATCTTCGTGTCGCGCTCGTGGTAACGCGTGTAGTGCGCTCCATGGTGTCAGAGTTCGTCGTAACTCGTCGAGTCCTGTCGTTCACGACGAACGTTTGCAACATCGGTCGACGAGCGCACGTCATAGCGCCACAACGTCGGCAGCGCAGCAGCGAGCGCGAGAACGCCTGCCGCGCAAAGGATTCCGCCCGATGCGATTGATGCGTTCAATCCACGCGCTTGTGCGACGAAGCTCACGCGCGCATTTCCGAGCTGAGGTCCGATGGAGTACGACAACAGCTCGACACCGGCCATGCGTCCACGCAGAGCGGCCGGGATCGATTGATTCCAGACAAGTCCGCGGAACAGTCCGCTCACCATGTCGAACATGCCGGCGAGCATCAGGAAGACGAGGGTCAGTGCGAGAGATGGTGCGATGCCGACGCCGGCGATGGCCAGTCCGTACAACGTCGCGGCGATGACGATCGCGCGTCCGTGCAAGTTCACGCGCGACGTCCATCCGCTCGTGAGCGACGCGATCGTCGAGCCGATCGCCTCGGCGGCGTAGAGCAGGCCGAGCGCCCAGGGAGCGTCGTACTTCTGCGCGACGAACGGGAAGACGGCCGTGGGGAACGCGAGCACCATCGCGAGCGTGTCGATCGCGTACGTGCCGAGCAGGTCCTTGCGCGTCCACGCGTACTGAAGCGCCTCGCCGATGGCCGACAGCCCCGGCGTTCCCTCCTCGGAGACGCGACCGCGGCTGCGCAACCTGGTGAGCAGCGCGACCGACACGACGAACGAGACGACGTCGACGGCGTACGCCACGGACACGCCGAACGTGCTGGCGACGATGCCGGCGATCGAGGTACCGATGATGAACCCCGCGCTCCAGCGCAGCGACATCAGGGCGATGGCACCCGGCAGGTGGTCGTGCGACACGGTCTGCGGGATGAGCGCCTCGAGCGACGGGCGCTGCAGCGAGTCGCACGTCGCGGCGAGCGCACCGACGACGTAGAGCACCCACAGCCGTGGCTGCGGGCTCAGCGCGTTCGCGAGCAGGGCCAGCGAGCAGACGAGCGACCCGATCTCGGCGCCGAGGATCATCAGTCGACGGTCCATGTGGTCGGCGAGCGCGCCGCCCCACAGGCCGAAGACCACGAGCGGTACGACCTCGACGAGGCCGAGCAGGCCGACCGCCACGAAGGATCCGGTCATCTGCTGCGCCTGCAGCGGGACTGCGACCATCGTGAACATCGAGCCGAGGTAGGTGACGACGCCGGCCGAGAAGAGGATCCGGAAGTCGCGTGACGTCCGCAACGGTGTCGTGTCGATGCGGATCCGCCGCGCGCTGGTCACGAGAGGTCAGTCTGCGCGGTGGACGTCGCGCGCCGCATCCACGTTGTCCGCACCCGACCTCGCGAGGGCGTGGAGCCAACCCCTCCTGCCGCCGTCCGAGCCTCGGGGCTCACCAGTCGTTGGCCGCGCCAGATCCCTGTATCCCGTCGAGCACCCGCGCGAGACGGTCGCGGAATCCGCGGCGCGCAGCCGAGCCGGAGACCGACGAGGCGACCGCGAGCTGCTCCTCTCCTGCCGCAGCCGACACCAGGTGCTGAACCGTGTCGAACGAGACGCCGGGGAGGCTGAGATCGATCTCGCCGAGGCCGGCGAGGGCGACCGGGACTGCGAGTCCCGACGGCTCGCCGGGAGCGGCGAGCCCCCGGCTGGGCACGATGAGCTGGTCGTGGGCGAGGCCCGCGAGATCGTCGTTGCCGCCGTCGATCGTGAGCAGCACCGCACCGACGCGCCGCGCGTCGGCCAGTCGTTCGAGCAGTCCCTCGGTCGGTTCGTCGGGGGCGACGACGAAGAGCGTCTCGCCGCGCCGCGCCGCTTCGAGCCGGTCGAGACCGACGGCGAGGTGCGGCGGCGCACCGGGCGGGGGAGCCCAGCGCACGAGCGTCGGCGACAGCGTCGGGATGCCGGACAGCCGTGCCTCGTCGTCGAGGTGGGCAGCGAGGTGCCACGGCTCCTGGGTCGGAGTTCCTACGAGCAGCAGCCCGTCGCCGTGGTCGGTGCTGCGTCGCAGCGTGCGGGCGAACCCGCGCGTGCGATCGACCCACCCCGTGCTCGACAGCAGTTCGCGCAGCAGCCTCACGCTCGACTCGTCCACGCCCTCATGGTGCCGTACCTACGGGCGACCTGATTGGATCGACACCATGAGTCAGCCATCCGCCGCATCGCCGCACGAGCTGCCCGACGTGTCGTCACTCGTCGTCGGCGTCCTCGGTGGAACGGGCGAGCAGGGTCGCGGGCTTGCCGCGCGCCTCGCCGCCTCGGGCCAGCCGGTCGTGATCGGGTCGCGCAGCGCCGAGCGCGCCCGGGCGGCAGCCGCCGAGGTCGGTGCGGGCGTCACCGGTGCCGACAACGCCGGGTGCGCGCGGGCCGCAGACGTCGTCATCGTCGCCGTCCCCTACGACGGCCACGCTGCGCTGCTCGAGTCCCTGGCGACCGAGCTGGCGGGCAAGGTCGTCGTCGACTGCGTGAACCCGCTCGGCTTCGACAAGCAGGGAGCCTTCGCGCTCACCGTCGACGAGGGCAGCGCCGCGCAGCAGGCTGCCTCGCTGCTCCCCGGCGCGCGGGTCGTCGGTGCCTTCCACCACGTGTCGGCCGTGCTCCTGCTCGACGAGTCCGTGGTCGAGGTCGACACCGACGTCCTCGTCGTGGGGGACGACCGCGAGGCCACGGACATCGTCCAGGCGCTCGCGGGTCGCATCCCCGGCATGCGCGGTGTCTACGCCGGCCGGTTGCGCAACGCCGGTCAGGTCGAGGCGATGACGGCCAACCTCATCTCGATGAACCGGCGGTACAAGGCGCACGCGGGACTGCGCGTCACCGACGTCTGATCGTCAGCCTCGACCCGTCACTCGTCATCGCCCCGAGGAACCCGCACCTCGACCTCGCGCGTTCCGTCGTGGACGACGTCGCGCAGCACCGGGCCGACGCGCAGCATCATGCGGTGCGAGGCCTCGTTGGACGGGTCCATCACGGCGGAGAAGCGCGTGATGCCTTCGTCCCGCGCGCGCAGCACCAGGGCGCGCATCAGCAGCGTGCCGGCGCCCTGCCCCTGGATGACGTCGGCCACGGTGACCGCGACGTCGGCGCACTCCGGGTCGTCGACGAGCCGGATGAAGCGCGCGTCGCCGAGGAGCACGTCCGACGTCGAGTGCCGCTGCCACCACAGTGCGAGCGCGACGTGGTCGTGGCCGTCGACGTCGTCGACCAGGCGCGTCAGGCTGCGCTGGGAGAGGTGGTGCTTCGCGGTCAGGAAGCGGAGGTACCTGGTGCGGTCCGACAACGCGTCGAAGCCGTGCGCCACGTCGTCGCGGTCGTCCGCCACGAGAGTGGTGACGACGACACGGAGCCCGTCGTGCAGGGTCCCGGTGAGGACCGTGTGACGGGCTCCGTCGTCGATCGTCGCGTCCGTCACTCGTAGGTGTGCTCCGGCGCGGGATACGCGCCGCTCACCACGTCGGCCGCCCATGCCTTGGTGGCGTCGAGCAGCACGCCGTGGATGTCGGCGTACTTCTTGACGAACTTGGCAGTGCGACCTGGCGTCAGGCCGGCCATGTCCTGCCAGACGATGACCTGCGCGTCGGTCGCAGGGCCGGCGCCGATGCCTACGGTCGGGATCTCGAGCACCTCGGTGACTGCAGCAGCGAGGTCCGAGGGCACGACCTCGAGCACGACGGCGAACGCACCGGCCGACTGCAGCGCCTTGGCGTCCTGCAGCAGCCGCTGGCCCGCCTCACCGCGCCCCTGCACCTTGTAGCCGCCGAAGGTGTGCACCGACTGCGGAGTCAGGCCGAGGTGCCCGATCACGGGGATGCCGGACGACGCCAGCAGCTCGACCTGCGGCAGCACGCGAGCGCCGCCCTCGAGCTTGACGGCGTGCGCGCCGCCCTCCTGCATGAACCGCACCGACGTCTCGAGCGCCTGCGCGGGCGAGGACTGGTAGGAGCCGAAGGGCAGGTCGCCGACGACCATCGCGCGCTGCGAGCCGCGCACGACTCCGCGCACGAGCGGCAGCAGCTCGTCGACCGTGACGGGGATCGTCGAGTCGTGGCCGTAGACGACCATGGCCGCCGAGTCGCCGACGAGGAGCACAGGGATGCCGGCCTCGTCGAAGACACGTGCGGTGAGGGCGTCGTAGGCCGTGATCATCGGCCACTTCTCGCCGCGACGCTTGGCGTCGGCGAGGTCGGTGACGCTGATGCGCCTCCCGTTCGGCGGACCGCCGTACAGGGGCTCGGGGACGTGCGGGGACGTGCCGGTCATGAGGACCTCCATCGACTCGAGTCCCCAGGACGGGGTACCCGGACGTGACCATGGTGGCACGGAACGTCGCGGCCGCACAGCAGCACGCGGTGCTCGTGGGCGGCGTCGCAGGTCCGACGATTAGAAACGATACGGTTGCGTTTCGCATTAGGCTCACCTAAGGTGACAGCCGAAACCTGTGCCGACCGGAAGGCAGCCCGATGTCTGACCCCACTCCCGAGAGCGACCTGCGTCCCAGCCAGCAGGCTCCGAGCGCCGGCTGGCAGACCAGCGGCGCCGGCCACCCGCGTCGATGGGCGATCCTCGGCGTGCTGGTGACGAGCCTCCTCGTCGTGGTGCTCGACAACACGATCCTCAACATCGCGCTGCCGACCATCCAGAAGGACCTCGGAGCCGACGCGAGCCAGCTGCTCTGGGCCGTCGACGCCTACATCCTCGTGTTCGCCGCGCTGCTGTTCACCTGGGGCGTGCTCGGCGACAAGTACGGCCGCAAGCGCATCCTCATCATCGGACTGGTGATCTTCGCGATCGCCTCGGCGGCCTGCGCCTTCGCCACGACGCCGCAGATGCTCATCGCGTTCCGGGGGATCATGGGCATCGGCGGCGCCGCCGTGCTGCCCGTGACGCTCGCCGTCATCACCGTCGTCTTCCCCCCGCACGAGCGCGGCAAGGCGATCGGTGCCTGGGCCGGCGCCGTCGGTGCGGCCGTCGCCCTCGGCCCCGTCCTGGGCGGACTGCTGCTCGAGAACCCGCAGTGGACCTCGTGGCTCACCAACAACGACTGGGGCGGCGTCTTCCTCATCAACGTCCCGATCGTCGCGGTCGGCCTCGTCGGCATCTTCATGGTGGTGCCCGAGACGAAGAACCCGCACCCGCAGGCGCTGGACATCCCGGGCCTCGTGATCTCGTTCATCGGTCTCGTGCTGTTCGTCTACGGCATCATCCACGCCTCGACCGAGCACACCTTCCTCACGCCGTCCGTGCTGATCCCCATGATCCTGGGCGCCCTGGTGCTGACCGGGTTCGTCATCGCCGAGGCGCGCAGCGACCACCGCTCCTTCGACGTCACCCTCTTCAAGAACCGCGGCTACGCCGTCAGCCTCACAGCCGTGACGTTGTCCTTCTTCGCGATGTCGGGCATCACCTTCACGCTGCCGTTCTTCCTGCAGACGCTGCGGGGCTACTCGACTCTGTCGGCCGGCCTGTGCTTCCTGCCGTTCGCCGTCGGGCAGATCATCGCTGCTCCGCGCAGCGCCGCAATGGTCAACCGCTTCGGCTACAAGCGCGTCATGGCGGGCGGGCTGTTCGTCGTCACGCTGTCGCTGCTCGCGCTCTCGTTCATGCTCCACCTCGACACCCCGCTGTGGTTCATCCTCGCGGTGTTCTTCTTCTTCGGCTTCGGCATGGGCAACGTCATCGCGCCCGCATCGACCGTGATGCAGAACGTGCTGCCCCTCGCGCGCGCCGGTGCCGGCTCGGCGGTGCAGAACACCGTGCGGCAGGTCGGCGGTGCGCTCGGTGTCGCCGTCATCGGCACGCTGCTGGCCAACCAGTACGCGAAGAACCTGCAGCCCGCGCTCGACGCCCTTCCGGCGCAGTTCCCCGCCGCGGCCAAGGACGCGATGTCCAACTCGGTCGTGGCAACGGTCGGTGTGCTCGAGAAGGCCGTGACGCAAGGGCTGCCGGCGCAGGTGGCCGCGGCGACGAAGGACACGGCGTTCTCGGCGTTCCTCGACGCCTCGCACGTCACCACGCTCGTCTCGGCCGCGCTCGCACTCGTCGCCAGCCTGGTGGTGTGGTTCATGCTGCCGCCCATCACGCCGCCGAGGAAGGGCGCCATGGCTCCGACCCAGGTACCCACCGACGACACGGCCGACCAGCCGCACACCCTGGTGACCGGGGCGCACAACCGCGACGAGGCGAACCTCGGCGCGGCCGAGCTCGAGGACTCCTACGCCCGTGAGGCGGCAGAGGAGTACGCGGCGCAGGAGGCCCGGAGCAGCGCAGTGCCGGAGACCGACAAGGCATGACGCCGGACCGCACCGTCGACGACGTCCAGACCGGGGCCGGCTCCGTCGTCCGCACGCGGGCGCCGGGCCGGCCGCGCGACGGGCGCGTCGACCAGGCGATCGTCGAGACGACGCTCGCGCTCCTCGCCGAGGTCGGCCCGACCGCCCTCTCGGTCGAGGAGGTCGCGTCGCGCGCCGGCGTCTCGAAGGCGACGATCTACCGCCGGTTCCCGACGAAGGACGACCTCGTGGTGGCGGCGCTGGCGTCGCTCAACGAGTCGCTGATGGCCGGAGCGGTCGACGGTCCGGTGCGCGACGTCCTCGTCACGCTGGTGACCGCGTGGTGGGAGCAGAACGCCGACAGCCGCAGCGGGCAGCTCTTCCCGCGGGTGCTCGCCCACGCGAAGAGCAACCCGCGGATGTTCTGCTCGTTCTACGACCAGGTCATCGAACCCCGTCGCGACGTCTACCGCGCGGTCATCGGCCGAGGGATCGAGGCGGGCGAGCTGCGCTCCGACACCGACGTCGAGCTGCTCACGACGCTCATCATCGCGTCGTCCGTCTACACCCTGCAGATCCGCGCCAGCGGCCGCGACGCCCTGCCCGGTGTCGGCCCGGCCGAGCTCGTCGACGGCATCCTCGCGGGCTTCCTCGCCTAGGTTCGCGGGAGTCGGGGACGGCGTTCAGTCGGCTGTCTCCCGCCAGCGGTTGGTGATGGGCAGACGCCGGTCGCGGCCGAACCCCTTCACCGAGATCTTGGTGCCCGGCGGGTACTGGCGGCGCTTGTACTCGGCGACGTCGGTCAGCCGCAGCACCCGCTCGACGAGCGTCGCGTCGAAACCGTCGGCCACGAGCTCGGACGCGCCGCGGTCGTTCTCGACGTAGTCGTCGAGGAGGTCGTCGAGCACGGAGTAGTCCGGCAGCGAGTCGGTGTCGAGCTGGTCCGGTCGCAGCTCGGCGGACGGCGGCTTCTCGATGCTGTTCTCCGGGATGGGTGGCGCGTCGCCGCGTGCGACCGCGACCTCGTTGCGCCACCGGGCCAGCCGCCACACGTCGACCTTGGGCACGTCCTTGATCGGTGCGAAGCCGCCGACCGCGTCGCCGTAGATCGTGGAGTAGCCCACCGAGAGCTCGCTCTTGTTGCCCGTGGCCAGCACGAGGTGGCCCTCGTGGTTGGAGATCCCCATCAGGGTGACGCCGCGGACACGCGCCTGCAGGTTCTCCTCCGCGAGACCCGTGAGGCCGAGCTGCGCCTGGAAGGAGTCGACCATCGTCTCGATGGGGACGGAGCGCAGGTGCAGCCCGGTGCGCCGGGCCATCTCCGTCGCGTCTCCCTTGCTGTGCTCGGAGGAGTAGACGCTGGGCATCGAGACGCCGTGCACATTCTCGGCGCCCAGCGCGTCGACGGCGATCGCGGCCACGACCGCCGAGTCGATGCCTCCGGACAGACCGAGCACGACCGACCGGAAGCCGTTCTTGCCGATGTAGTCGCGCAGGCCGAGGACGAGCGCACGCCACACCTCCTCGTCGTCGGAGATGCGCGGCGCGACCGTCGGCGCGAGCGCGTCGTACGGAGGAACCGGGAAGCCGATCGCCGCCACCGACCGGCTGGTGGTCGGGTCGGCCATCGGCAGCTCGAGGTCGACCACGAGCAGCGCCTCGTCGAACTGGGGCGCGCGGGCGATCGCCGCTCCCGTCGCGTCGACGACGATCGAGTCGCCGTCGAACACCAGCTCGTCCTGGCCGCCGACCATGTTGACGTAGGCGAGGGCGCAGCCGGCCTCGCGGGCCCGGCGGGCGCACAGGTCGAGCCGCACGTCGTCCTTGTTGCGCTCGTACGGCGACCCGTTGATCACCAGCAGCAGCGCCGCGCCGGAGTCGCGGACCCGCGCGACCGGTCCGCCGTCCTGCCAGAGGTCCTCGCAGATCGCGAGAGCGACGTCGACGCCGTGGACTCGCACGACGACCGTGTCGTCGCCCGGCACGAAGTAGCGGTACTCGTCGAACACGCCGTAGTTGGGCAGGTGGTGCTTGGCGTAGCGCGCGACGACACGGCCCCCGGTGATGACCGCCGCGGCGTTCTGCGGTCCGCGGCGCGGCAGCCCGAGCGTGTCGGTGACGTCCTCGAGCCGGTCGAGGTAGCCGACGACGAACGTCGTGGCGCCGAGGCCCTCGACGTCGAGACGCACCGCGAGCTCGTCGAGCGCAGCGCGGCTCGCGTCCTGGAAGGACGGCCGCAGCGCGAGGTCCTCCACGGGGTAGCCGGTGAGCACCATCTCGGGGAACGCCACGAGGTGCGCGCCCGATCGGGCCGCCTCGTGCGCCGTGGCGACGATGCGCTCGAGGTTGCCGGCGAGGTCGCCGACGCACGGGTTCACCTGGGCCAGGGCGAGTCGCAGCTGGGGCACACCGCCAGCCTAGGGCGCACGTGCGACCCCCGCTCGGGGCCGCTCGTGCCGCGCAGGGGTGATCCGGGCGAGCCGACGACCCACGGCAGGAGGTCCTGGGCCAAGATGGGCGCATGGACAAGCAGACGGAGTTCGTGCTCCGGACGATCGAGGAGCGCGACATCCGCTTCGTGCGGCTGTGGTTCACCGACGTCCTCGGCATGCTCAAGTCGGTCGCGGTCGCCCCGGCCGAGCTCGAGGGCGCCTTCGCCGAGGGGATCGGGTTCGACGGTTCGGCGATCGAGGGCTTCGCCCGCGTCTACGAGAGCGACATGCTCGCCAAGCCGGACCCCAGCACCTTCCAGGTGCTGCCGTGGCGCGGCGAGAGCCCGGGCACGGGGCGCATGTTCTGCGACATCCTCATGCCCGACGGCAGCCCGTCCTACGCCGACCCGCGGCACGTGCTCAAGCGTGCGCTCGCCAAGGCCGCCGACCTCGGGTTCACCTTCTACACGCACCCTGAGATCGAGTTCTTCCTGCTGCAGCAGGGCTTCGCCAAGGGCGAGGTGCCGACCCCGATCGACGAGGTCGGCTACTTCGACCACAGCCCGCACGGTCAGGGCTACGACTTCCGCCGTCAGGCGATCACGATGCTCGAGGCGATGGGTATCTCCGTCGAGTTCAGCCACCACGAGGGCGCGCCCGGTCAGCAGGAGATCGACCTGCGCTACGCAGACGCGCTCACGACGGCCGACAACATCATGACGTTCCGTCTCGTGGTGAAGGAGGTCGCGCTCGAGCAGGGTGTCTACGCGACGTTCATGCCCAAGCCGTTCGCCGACCACCCGGGCTCGGGCATGCACACGCACGTCTCGCTGTTCGAGGGCGACCGCAACGCCTTCTACGAGGCCGGCTCGGAGTACCAGCTGTCCAAGGTCGGTCGGTCGTTCATCGCCGGGCTGCTCAAGCACTCGCCAGAGATCACAGCCGTCACCAACCAGTGGGTCAACAGCTACAAGCGGCTCGCCGGCGGGGGAGAGGCACCGGCCTACGTGTGCTGGGGCCACAACAACCGTTCCGCACTGGTCCGCATCCCGATGTACAAGCCGACCAAGGGCAACGCCACACGCGTCGAGTTCCGCTCGATCGACACCGCAGCCAATCCCTACCTCGCATTCGCCGTGATGCTCGCCGCCGGGCTCAAGGGGATCGAGGAGGGCTACGAGCTGCCGCCGGGTGCCGAGGACGACGTCTGGGCGCTCACCGAGTCCGAGCGTCGCGCCCTCGGCATCGAGCCGCTCCCGAGCTCGCTCGGCCAGGCCGTGCAGGCGATGGAGCGCAGCGAGCTCGTGGCGGAGACCCTCGGCGAGCACGTCTTCGACTTCTTCCTGCGCAACAAGCGCGCCGAGTGGGCGGAGTACCGCCGGCAGGTGACGCCCTTCGAGCTCTCGCGCTACCTCCCGGTGCTATGACGGGCGACGAGGGCGTGCGACTGCTCGTCGTGCGCAACGACCCGACGGACCCACCGGCACTGCTCGGCGAGTGGTGGCGCGAGGTCGGCGTCGAGATCGACGTGGTCCACGCCGACGAGGGCCACGACGTGCCGACCCGGCTCCCCGAGGGCTACGACGGTCTCGTCGTCCTCGGCGGTGCGATGGCCGCCTGGGAGGACCACATCGCGGCGTGGCTGCCTGCGGAGCGGGAGCTCGTCCGGTCGAGCGTCGACGCCGGCGTCCCGGTGCTCGGGGTGTGCCTCGGTGGCCAGGTGATGACGCTGGCCTGCGGCGGGCACGTCGAGCGCGCCAAGGTCGCCGAGATCGGTCTCACCGAGCTGAGGCTCACAGCCGAGGCGGCGCACGACCCGCTGCTCGGCACGATCCCGGAGGGAGCGCGTGTCGGTCAGTACCACGTCGACTGGATGGCCGAGCTGCCCGCCGACGCGGTGCTGCTGGCGTCGAGCGCCGACTGCGCGCACCAGGCCTACCGGCTCGGCGAGCGCGCGTGGGCGCTGCAGTTCCACCCCGAGATCGACGCGGACATCATGGCGTCGTGGATCGTCGACGATCCCGACCCCGTGGCCGAGCACGGCTACGACCCCGACGCCATCGTCGCGGACTTCCGCATCCGGGAACCCGAGCTGGTCGACACGTGGCGTCCCTTCGCGCACGCCTTCGCCGACGTCGTGCGCTCCGCCGCGACTCGCTGACACGGGCGGCATGACGGAGGGGGCGCGCGACATCAGGGCAGGGAGCCTGCAGGGACGTCTCGCGCGTCTCGGTTTCGCCGACGCCGCACGTGGCGTCCGGCTGCTGAGCGAGCCCGGTCTCGTGGCACTCGGTTCGGCGGCGATCGACGACCTCGCTCTCGCGCCGGATCCCGATCTCGCGCTCACGACGTTGTCGCGGGTCGCGGACGCCGCGTCCTTCGACGCGTTGTCGTTCGTGAGCGCGCTGGACGCCGAACCGGACCTGCGCGCGCGGGCCTTCGCCGTCCTCGGCACGTCCGCAGCGCTCGGCGACCATCTCGTGCGGCATGCCGAGGACTGGACGGTGCTCCGCGGCGTCGACGTCGACGGGATCGCGATGGCGCCCCCGCTGGCGGACGTCGACCAGATGCGCGCCGAGCTGCTCGCCGCGGTCGACGCCGTCGACGGCCCGGTGGGCCCGGTCGCGGGCGACAGCAGCGACGTCACGCTGTCGGCGCTGCGCGCTCGCTATCGCCGTCGCCTCCTCGCGATCGCCGCTGCCGACATCGGCGACGCGGTCCCCTTCCTGGACGTGTCGGCCGCGCTCGCCGGGCTCGCCGATGCCGCGCTCGCCGCCGCGCTCGCCGTCGCACGGGCCGAGCACGTCGATGACGCCGCGCGCACGCGGCTCGCGGTGATCGCGATGGGCAAGTGCGGCGGACGCGAGCTCAACTACATCTCCGACGTCGACGTCCTCTTCGTCGCCGAGCCGGTCGACGGCGTCGACGAGGACGAGGCCCTCGCGGCGGCTACTCGTCTCGCGCAGTCGCTCGTGCACGCGTGCGGCGCCTCCACGTCCGAGGGGTCGTTGTGGGAGGTCGACGCGAACCTCCGGCCCGAGGGTCGCAACGGCGTGCTCGTCCGCACCCTCGCGTCCTACGACGGCTACTACCGGCGGTGGGCCTCGACCTGGGAGTTCCAGGCGCTGCTCAAGGCCCGGCCGGCGACCGGCGACCGCGAGATCGGCGAGCGCTTCGTCGAGCTCGTCACGCCGTTCGTGTGGACCGCGGCCGATCGTCCGCACTTCGTCGAGGACGTGCAGGCCATGCGCCGCCGGGTCGAGGAGAACGTGCCCACCAAGGACACCGACCGCCAGCTCAAGCTCGGATCGGGCGGCCTCCGCGACGTCGAGTTCTCCGTGCAGCTGCTGCAGCTGGTGCACGGGCGCAGCGACGTCATGCTGCACAGCTCGAGCACGCTGCCCGCCCTCGAGTCGCTCGCGACCTGGGGCTATGTGGGGCGTGACGACGCCAGCGCGCTCGCGACGTCCTACACCTTCCTCCGCACGCTCGAGCACCGCATCCAGGTGTTCCGGCTGCGTCGCACGCACGTGGTGCCGGACGGCGACGACGACCTGCGACGCATCGGTCGGTCCATGGGCTATCGCACCGATCCGGTCGCCGAGCTCACCGACCACCTGCGCCGCCATCGACGTGAGGTGCGCCGGCTGCACGAGAAGCTGTTCTACCGACCGCTGCTCAACGCGGTCGCGCGGCTCGACGCCGGGGAGGCGCGGCTCACCCCCGAGGCGGCGCGGCAGCGGCTCGAGGCCCTGGGCTACGCCGACCCCGCCGGCGCGCTGCGTCATCTCGAGGCGCTCACGTCCGGAGTCACGCGCCGTGCCGCGATCCAGCGGACCCTGCTGCCGGTGATGCTGGGCTGGTTCGCCACCGCCCCGGACCCCGACGCCGGGCTGCTCAACTTCCGGCGCGTCAGCGACGCGCTCGGGTCGACCCACTGGTACCTGCGGCTGCTCCGCGACGAGTCCCTCGCCGCGCAACGTCTGGCCACGCTCCTCGCTACGAGCCGCTACGCCTCCGGTCTCCTCCTGCGCGCGCCCGAGGCCGTGACGATGCTCGCCGACGACGACGAGCTCGAACCGCGCGGCCGTGAGGCGTTGGTGACCGAGGCCCTCGCCGCGGCACGGCGGCACGACGACCCGGAGGTCGCGGTCACGTCGGTCCGTGCGCTGCGACGGCGCGAGCTCTTCCGCACGGCGGCCGCCGAGCTGCTGGGCGTCGCCGGGGTCGACGAGGCGGGTGTCGCCCTGTCCGACATCGCGGGAGCGACGATCACCGGGGCACTGGAGATCGCGACCCGCGCGGTCGAGGCCGGGCGGGGCGGTCCGCTCCCGACCCGCTTCCTCGTCGTGGCGATGGGTCGTTTCGGCGGGGGTGAGCTCGGGTTCGCCAGTGACGCCGACGTCCTCTTCGTGCACGACCCGCGACCCGGTGCCGACGAGCGCGACGCGCACCAGGCCGCGCTGGCGGTGGCCGAGGAGCTTCGGCGACTGCTCATGCTCCCGACGCCCGACCCGCCGCTCGAGGTCGACGCGTCCCTTCGTCCGGAGGGGCGCAACGGACCCCTGGTGCGCACCCTGGCGTCGTACGCCGCCTACTACGACAGGTGGTCCTCGCCGTGGGAGGCGCAGGCGCTGCTGCGGGCCGAGCCGGTCGCGGGTGACACCGAGCTCGGTGCCTCCTTCGTCGCGATGATCGACCCGCGCCGGTATCCGGTCGACGGGATCGGCGACGACGACGTGCGCGAGATCCGCCGGCTCAAGGCGCGCATGGAGGCCGAGCGCCTGCCGCGCGGGGCCGACCCCGGCCTGCACACGAAGCTCGGACGTGGCGGTCTGTCCGACGTGGAGTGGGTCGCCCAGCTCCTCACCCTGCGTCACGGGCACGCGGTCGAAGGACTTCGCACCACGCGCACGCTGCCGGCACTGCGCGCCGCCGTCGAGGCCGACCTGCTCGCGGCCGAGGACGCCGATGAGCTCGCGTCGGCGTGGCGCATCGCGACTCGGGTGCGCGACGCCGCCATGCTGGTGCGCGGGACGGCGACCGACCTCGTCCCGACTGATGCCCGAGACCTGGCGGCGGTGGCCCACGTGCTCGGCTACCGACCCGGCGAGAGCGGGGCCTTGCTGGAGGACTACCGACGGATCACCCGGCGCGCCCGGGCAGTGGTGGAGAGGGTGTTCTACGCGTGATGCTCGACCGGGGACCCAGGTCCAAGCGCGTGGGCGTGCGCGACGTCCTCGCCGTGCCCGAGTTCCGCGGCATCATCATCGCGCAGATCATCAGCGAGGCCGGCGACCAGATCGCCCGCGTGGCCATCGCGCTGCTCGTGCTCTCGCAGAGCGGTTCCCCGCTGCTCGCGGCCGCCACCTTCGCGATCTCCTTCGTCCCGTCCCTGCTCGGCTCGGCGCTGCTCGGGCCGCTCGCCGACCGCTTCTCCCGGCGCACGCTCATGCTCGGCGCGGACCTGGGGCGCGCGGTCACGGTCGGTCTCATCGCGCTGCTCGCGGTGCCGGGCGTCTCCGTGTGGCTGCTGTTCGGGCTGCTGTTCCTCTCCGAGTTCTTCACCCCGCTGTTCGGGTCGGCGCGGCTGGCCTCGATCCCGGACGTCCTCGGCTCCCCGGCGTACGTCGCCGCAGGATCGGGTCTGGCGCGCGCCCTCAACCTCGCCAACCAGGCGTTCGGTCTGCTGCTCGGCGGCGTCATCGTGCAGCTCACGAGCCCCCGCATCGCCCTGACCGTCGACGCCCTCTCGTTCGTGGTCTCCTTCGCCGTGCTCGCGGCGACCCTTCACCCGCGTCCGCCGGCCCAGGAGTCGACCGCCTCGATTCGGGTGCTCCTGCGAGACCTCGGCGAGGGCTGGACCTTGCTCATGCACGACCCGTCCCGTCGTGCGCTGGTGCTCCTGGGCTGGGCGCTGGCGGCGACCCTGGTCGCGCCCGAGGCCGTCGGCCTCGCGTATGCGCAGGACACCGGCGAGGTCCAGGGGTGGGGTGGCGCGCTCATGGCTGCGGTCGTCATCGGCGCCGCCATCGGGGCGCTCCTCGTGAGCCGGCGCCCGGTCCGGGAGCAGCTCGACCTCGTGCTGCCGCTCGCCATCGCCATGTCGCTGCCGCTGCTGGTCACCGGGATCGAGCCGCCGATCGGCGTCCTCGTGGTGCTCTGGGCGCTGTCCGGCGCCGCGCAGGCCTTCCTCGTGCCCGTCATGAGCCTCACGTCGCTCCTGACGCCGAACTCGCAGCGCGGTCGCGTCGCGGGCATCGCCGGTGCTGGGTTCGCGTTGTTCACCACCTTCGGCTACCTGCTCGCGGGGTCGATCGCCGCTGTCACCAGCCCGGCGTTCTCCGTCGTGGTGATGGCCGTCGTCGGGCTCGTGGTCGCGGGGGTCGCCTACCTCATGTGGCCGGCGCCGTCGCTGCGGGCCGACGTGCGCCGGCTCGAGGAGCCGGCCGGCTGACCCACGTGCCGCCACGGGGAACGTGGCGTGCGGCACCGCGGCGGGGCACGGCAGGCTGGCGTGCATGAGTGGGCGTCCTGAGATCGGCAGGTCGGTCGTCGCGGCCGGCATCGCGACCAACGTCCTGGAGGCGGGCGACGGCCCGCCGGTGCTGCTGCTGCACGGGTCCGGTCCCGGTGTCTCGGCGTACGCCAACTGGCGTCTCACGATCCCCGCGCTCGCCGAGCGCCTGCGCGTGATCGCTCCGGACGCCGTCGGGTTCGGGTACACCGAGCGACCGGAGGGCGTCCGCTACGACATGGACACGTGGGTCGGTCAGGCGGTCGGACTGCTCGACGCGCTCGGCGTCGAGCGCGCGTCGGTGGTGGGCAACAGCTTCGGCGGGGCTCTCGCACTGCGGCTGGCGGCCCGTCACCCCGATCGCGTCGACCGTCTGGTGCTGATGGGCAGCGTCGGCGTCCCGTTCACGATCACCGACGGCCTCGACCGGGTGTGGGGTTACGAGCCGTCGGTCGAGAACATGCGCGAGCTGCTCGGGCTCTTCGCCTACGACACGTCGCTCGTGAACGACGACCTCGCCCGCGTGCGCTACGAGGCGAGCGTCCAGCCGGGGTTCCAGGAGTCGTTCTCGTCGATGTTCCCCGCGCCACGGCAACGCTGGGTCGACGCGATGGTGACGCCGGACGCCGAGCTTGTCGCGCTGCCGCACCGCGCGCTGGTGGTCCACGGCCGCGACGACCGGGTCATCCCCATCGACAACGCGCTGCACCTGCTGCAGACGCTGCGCGACGTCCGCCTGCACGTCTTCGGCCGTTGCGGGCACTGGACCCAGATCGAGCACGCCGACGCCTTCAACAGCCTCGTCCTGGACTTCCTGACCACCTGATCGATCACGAGCAGGTGGCTGGGTCAGGGGTTGAGCCAGGACGTCGGGCCCATGATGATCCACGGGTGCCAGTTCGGTCGCAGCCAGCGCAGGGTGGCACGCATGCGATCGTGACGGATGGAGACGCAGCCCCCGGTCGCGCCCGACCCGAAGGCATGCAGGAAGATCCCGGCGCCACGACCGATCACGGGGTGCGGCCTGTTGAAGTTGATGACGGCGACGTAGTCGTACTGCGCGCCCATGCGCCGCAGGTGCTCGGACCCGTTGTAGCCGTGCGTCGTCACGGCGAAGCCACCGAGGCTCCCGCGTCGCATCAGGTTGTAGTAGCGCGAACGCCGGTCCTCGACCCACCAGTCGTCGTCGGTGACCTTCGTGTAGCGCATCGTCGTGCCGGGGTCCGCGAGTCGTCCGAACGTCTCGGTGATCGAGTACGCGCCGGCCGGCGTCGTCCCCGTGCTCTGCACGCGACGCGTACCCAGGACCATGCCGCCATAGCCCAGGCGCGCCGACCACGAGGCGACCTTGCGCCAGCCGAAGCCCCATCGCTGCCAGAGGGTCACCACGCCGTACGTCGTGCGCCAGCTGCGCGACGACACCACGATGACCTGCCGCACCGTGCCGGGAAGCCGCCCGGTGTAGCGCGTGGCTCCCGGGATCGGCGGTGCGGGCAACGTCGACGCGGTCACGGCGGAGGGCGCGGCGACCAGGCCGTCGGGAACGACGAGAGTCGCTGCCGCCGAGGCGACGCCGCCCCCGGCCACCGAGGTCGCGACCCTGCCCCCCGCAGCCGTGACGACAGGGGGTGCGGCACCGGACGGGACCGGTGCCAGCACGACGAGCGACGCGGCGAGGGCCGTGACCGCAGCCATCCTGCGCACCCGTGCACCTCCTCGCCGTCGGACGTCCGGCTACCAGAGTAGGTCGGGCACGGTCCGATCCTGGTGAGCCGTCCGGTGGACCGCGCGTCATTCGGCCGCCCGCGCCCCCGACCGAGCTGCTCCGCCGTAGTCTGGCGCCCCCGGACCGCGACGCGACCTGTGCCGCGACCGTGACGACGAGCGAGGTGAGCATGCAGCTGGCACTGCCGCGCCTCACCGACGGCCGTCGTGCGGGCGTGCTCGCCGCGGTGGCGGTCTACCCGCTCACCCGGCTGGCCGGGACCATCCCGCGGCCGGCGCTCGACCGCGCCATCGTGTCGGGTACGACGATGGCGGTCGCCTACGTGAGCGCCACAGCCACGATGAACACGGCACGCGGTCTCGTGGGCGGTCGGGGCACCCCCGAAGCCGTCATCGACCGGCGCGTGGCCGTGCTGTCGTCGCTCGTCGCCGCCGGTGCGGGAGTCGTCGCCTGGCAGGTGCGGGCACGTGCCCGAGCCCTGGCCGAGCACGAGGAGCGCGTCAGCGTCGCTGCCGGTTCGGTCGGCTCGCTCGCCGAGGTCGTCACTGTCGCATCCGGCGCCGCGGCCGCCGTGGCCCTGTCGGACACCCTCGGTGCGTTGCTGCCCGACCCGTTGCGGCCGCGCAACCCCGTGATCGTCGTCCTCGGCGAGGTGGCCATCGGAGTGGCCTTCGCGGCGGCGTCGAGGCACCCGCGGTTCCTCTACTACTTCACCTTGCCGCCGCACCAGGGAAGCCCGCCCACCCGCGTCGAGTTCCAGGCGGGCGCAAGCATGCCGATCGCCGTCGGGCGCGCGGCCGGTGTGGCCGTTCTCGCCCTCGGTGTCATCACCGCCGAGACGATCGCTGCCGAGCTGATCGCGCGGGGCATCGTGGGCCACGACGATCCCGGCGGCTTCGCGCTGCTGACCGCCCACACCGTGATCGGTCTCGGCGTCGTCGCCGCGGGTGGTGCGGGTCTGGCGTTCTACTCCTCGCGGGTCGCGGTCCAGGAGCAGCTGCTCGAGGAGGCGTACGCCGCCGTCCCGTCCCGCAGCGGCGTCACGGGTGGACCGGACTCGGCGTACGACTTCGCTGATCTCGGCCGCGAGGGACGCCGGTTCATCTCGCAGGCGTACACGGCCGGCGAGCTCACGCGGGTGCTGGGGGTCGCAGCGGTCGATCCGGTGCGCGCCATGCTCCCGCTGCCCGAGCAGACGGGCGACACGGCGAAGGACGCCGCGTCGCTGGTGGCCGAGGTCGAGCGGCTCGGTGGCTTCCGCAAGAGCGTGATCGTGCTCGCGGCGCCGACGGGGGACGGCTACGTGTCGTACGTGCAGACCGAGTCCGTCGAGCTCCTCACGGCAGGGGACTGCACCACGGTGACCGTGCCGTACGCCCAGGTTCCGTCGGCGCTGGCCATGCCGAGGCGCAAGGCGGCAGCCGCGGCCTACGCCGTCTATGCGCGTGCCCTGTCGACCCGAGCCCACCAGCTGAACCCCTCGATCAGGCTCTACGCGTTCGGCGAGTCGCTCGGGTCGATCGTGGCGCTCGACGGGTTCGGCGCGACCCTCGTCGACGAGCTGCACGGCATGGGCTTCTCCGGCGGCGTCTACGCCGGCGTGCCGGTCTACTCGCACACCGACCGTGCCCTTCGGCCCCGACACCCTGACACGCGTGTGCAGGGCGGTCTGCAGTACGTCACGGGTCGCGACCAGGCCCTCGCGGCGCAGCCGGGACACGTCAACCTCACGCACCCGACGGATCCGGTGGCCCTGGCCGACCCGAGCAGCCTGGTCCGCCACCAGGTCGACTACTGGGGCCGACCGACCGGCACGCACGTGCCGCTCGTGTCGTTCCTCGTCGAGCTGGCCGACGTGAAGAACGCCATGAACCTGCGGCCCGGTGAGTTCACGCCGTCGCCCGGTCACGACTACCGGTACGACACCGCGGCCGCGGTGGCGCGTGCCTACGGGCTGGACTTCCACCAGGAGGAGCTCGTCGAGCAGGCGCTGCGCGAGCGCGAGCTGCAGTGGTCGGTACGCCGGCTTCTCGCGCGTCGCCTCGGCGCTGCCCGCGACTCCGCCCTCAACCAGCTGCGTTCGTGGGGCGTCGACCCCGCGACGCTGCGCCAGCGGTTCGGGGGCGGCGACGGGGAGACCTCGTGGATCGACTCGTTCGTCCCGCGGGCCGGTGGGCCGGACGCACCCCCGACGGAAGGCAGCACATGACCGACGCGTCGGCCACGTCCCCGGACCCGGAGACCGTCCAGGAGATGAAGCGGGGTGAACGCCGGTCCCCGATGGCGCTGGCGGTGCTCGCCGTGGCCGTGCTGTCGTTGCTGATCCCGGACAACTTCCGGATCGCGGAAGGCACCGCGATCGCCTATCCGGTGATGCTGGTGCTGTTCCTCGGGATCCTCATCATCGGAGACCCGGGTCGCATCGACCGTGAGGTTCAGTGGCTGCGGGTGGCGACCGGGGCGATGATCCTCGTGATCACCCTTGTGACGTTCGTGGAGGTCGTGCGCCTGGTCATCGGCATCCTCACGAAGGCGCCGTTCGCGAGTGCTGCCGCCCTCCTCGAGATCGGCGCGATCGTCCTCGTGACGAACATGATCGCGTTCGCGCTCTGGTTCTGGCACATGGACGCCGGAGGTCCCGCCGCGCGCTACCACGGGCGCCCAGAACCTCGTCGTGCCTTCGTCTTCCCCGAGGTGGACCTGCCCGAGCTGAAGGACACGCACTGGTACCCGCAGTTCGTCGACTACCTCGCCCTGTCGTTCAACACCTGCACGGCGTTCAGCCCGACGGACGTCTCGGCGGTGCGGCACTGGGCCAAGCTGATGATGATCCTCGAGTCGTCGATGTCGTTGATCATCGTGACGCTCGTGCTCGCGCAGGCCATCAACGCACTCGGCTAGACCATCGGGACGAGACAGGAGTCGCCATGACACGCGCCGAGGTCGTTCACGCCGTCCGCCAGCCGTCGTCGGCGGCCGTCGCGGGCCTGGTGTTCTCGGTCCTGCTCATGATCTCCATCGGGCTGTTCAAGTCCGTGGCGCCCGACTCCCTCGCGCACGCCGGTGCCTGGACGTCGGATCCCGCCGCGCGGCGCACGGTGTCCCTGGCCCTCGAGCTGCTGCCCTTCGCCGGGATCGCCTTCCTCTGGTTCATCGCGGTCGTCCGCTCCCAGCTCGGTGACCGGGAGGACCGCTTCTTCGAGACGGTCTTCCTCGGCTCGGGCCTGATCTTCGTGGCAGCGCTGTTCGTCGCCGCGGCCGCCCTCGGATCGGTCATCAAGGTCACGACCGCGGCACCGGTGCCGGAAGGGGTGTCGGCGTACGCCTGGGTGTTCGCCTCGGTGCTGCTCGGCAGCTTCGGGATGCGGATGGCCGCGGTCTTCACGCTGAGCCTCACCACGGCCGGGCTGCGCGGGGGATCGCTGCCCCGATGGCTCGTCGGGATCAGCTACGTCGTGGGGCTGCTCCTCCTGCTCACCCCGCCGCTGCCGACCCTCGCGCAGTTCCTCTTCCCCATCTGGGTGGCACTGCTCAGCATCGTCGTGCTGCTGCGCCGCCATCGCGCGGTCGACACCGAGGTGGCGGCCGAGAGCGACGGCGGCCGCACGGCGTAGCCCGGGCTCGCCGGCCCGGCGTGCCTGGACGTCGTGCGGTGGTCCCGGCGCCCGGCGCCACGAGGGGGTCGGACGTGCGCCGCCGGCCCCGTGCTGGCAGGGTTACCCATGAGTAACGAGGAGTGGGGAGCCATGCGCCGTAGGACGTTCACCGAGGACCACGAGGCCTTCCGCCTCAACCTGCGCGACTTCATCGCCAAGGAGGTCACGCCGCACTACGACGAGTGGTACGCCGCGGGCCTCGTGCCGCGCGAGCTCTACACCAAGCTCGGCGAGCTCGGCATCTTCGGGATCGAGGTGCCCGAGGAGTACGGCGGCGCGGGGATCAGCTCGTTCAAGTACACGGCGGTCATGACCGAGGAGGTCACACGCGCCGCCGTGGGCTTCGGCGGGTCCGGCGTCCACACCGCGCTGTGCCTGCCCTACATCCTGTCGCTGGGAACCGAGGAGCAGAAGCAGCGCTGGCTGCCGCCGTTCGTGACCGGCGAGCAGATGTGGGCCATCGCGATGACCGAGCCGGGCACCGGGTCGGACCTCGCCGGGATGCGCACCTCGGCCACTCTGTCCGACGACGGCACCCACTACGTGCTCAACGGTGCCAAGACCTTCATCACGGGTGGCGTCCACGCCGACCGCGTGATCGTGTGCGCACGCACCTCGCCGGCGACGGACGAGGACCGCCGGTTCGGCATCTCGTTGCTCGTCGTGGACACGACGTCGGCGGGCTACGCGGTGGGCCGCAAGCTCGACAAGCTCGGCCTCAAGACCTCGGACACCGCCGAGCTGTCGTTCCAGGACGTCAAGGTCCCGGTCGAGGACCTCCTCGGCGAGGTGGGCAAGGGCTTCTCCTACCTCGGGCAGAACCTCCCGCAGGAGCGCCTCTCGATCGCGATCGGTGCCTACGCACAGGCCGCCGCGGCGGTGGAGTTCACGAAGGAGTACACCCGGCAGCGCATGGTGTTCGGACAGCCGGTCGCGCACTTCCAGAACACCAAGTTCGAGCTCGCCGCGTGCCAGGCCGAGGTCGACGCGGCGCAGGCGGTGGCCGACCGGGCGCTCGAGGCGCTCGACGCCGGCGAGCTGACGGCGGCCGAGGCGGCGTCGGCCAAGCTCTTCTGCACCGAGGTCGCGCACCGCGTCATCGACCGGTGCCTGCAGCTGCACGGCGGCTACGGCTTCATCAACGAGTACCCCATCGCGCGGCTCTACGCCGACAACCGGGTCAACCGCATCTACGGCGGCACGTCCGAGGTGATGAAGATGATCATCGCGAAGGACATGGGCCTCTAGTCGGGCACGCCCGCACGGTGGCGCGGACCCGTCACAGCACGGACGGGTCGAGCGCCAGGGTGAGCCCGTCCGCCTCGCGGAGCAGGGCCAGCATCGGCGCGGTCCTGGGCAGCTCACGGGTCAGGAAGTACGTCGCCGCTGCCCGCTTGCCGTCGTAGAACGCGCCGTCCCCGCCGTGCGCGGCGAGCCACTGCTCGAGCCACACCCATCCCACGACTACGTGACCGGCGGCCTCGAGGTAGGCCGTGGCGTCGGCCATCATCCGCGCAGGGTCGGCGAGCGCCGCGATCGCCGCCGTGGTGGCGACAAGGTCGGCGCAGGCCGCGGACAGCCGGTCGGCGAGTGCTACGCCGTCAGTTCCCGTGGACCGTGCGTGCTGCGTCGTCGCGTCGATCCGGGCGACGAGCAGACCGAGCCCGCGGCCGCCATCGAGCAGCACCTTGCGTCCGAGGAGGTCGAGGGCCTGGATCCCGTGCGTCCCTTCGTGTATCGGATTCAGACGGTTGTCGCGGTAGTGCTGCTCGACGTCGTGGTCGCGGGTGTAGCCGGCGCCGCCGAGAACCTGGATCGCGAGGTCGTTGGCCGCCGGCCCGTACTGCGACGGCCAGCTCTTCACCACCGGTGTCAGCAGCTCGAGCAGCGCTCCCGCCTCCGTGCGGGCGTCGAGGTCCGGATGGGTCTCGGAGTCGTCGAAGAGCCGCGCCGAGAGCAGCACGAGGGCGAGCGCGCCCTCGACGTAGGACTTCTGCGCCAGCAGCATGCGGCGGACGTCGGGGTGCTCGACGAGCAGAACCTGCGGCGACGTCGGGTCCGCGCCGACGGGACGGCCCTGCACGCGCTCGCGGGCGTAGGCCAGCGACTCGAGGTAGCCCGTGTAGCCGATGGCGGCAGCGCAGAGCCCCACGCCGATGCGCGCCTCGTTCATCATCGAGAACATCAGCGCCATGCCGCGGTGCTCCTCGCCCACGAGGTAGCCGACGGCGCCGGCGCGACCACCGGGGGTGAAGGCGCCGTCACCGAGGACCGGAGCGGCGTTGACCGTGCCGCGGAACCCCATCTTGTGGTTGATCCCGGCGAGGGTGATGTCGTTGCGCCCGCCGAGCGACCCGTCGTCGCCGACGAGCACCTTCGGGACCAGGAACAGCGAGATGCCCTTCGTGCCGGGCGGCGCGTCGGGCGTGCGCGCGAGCACGAGGTGCACGATGTTCTCGGCCATCTCGTGGTCACCGCCGGAGATCCACATCTTGCGGCCGAACAGCCGGTACGTGCCGTCGTCCTGACGCTCGGCGCGGGTCGTGATGTCGGCGAGGTTGGACCCCGCGTGCGGCTCGGACAGCATCATCGTCCCGAAGAAGCGGCCGTCGGTCATGGGGACGGCGTACCGCTCCACCTGCTCGGGGCTGCCGTGCGCGCGGAGCAGGTTCGCCGCGGCCGTGGTCAGCAGGGCGTAGGCGCTCGTGCCCGCGTTGGCGGCCTGGAACCACGCCATGCACGCGGCCGTCACGCTCGCGGGAAGCGGGCTCGCGCCCTCCTGCTCCACGCGCAGCGACAGGAAGCCCGCGTCGGCGAAGGCTCGCAGCGCCGCGGCCACCTCCGGGATGACGGTGACCGTGGTGCCGTCGTACGTCGGCTCCTGCAGGTCCGACGCCCGGTTGTGCGGCGCGAACTCGGTGGTGGCGACCCGCTCGGCGAGGTCGAGCACGGCGTCGACGGTGTCGCGCGAGTGGTCCCGGTAGCGCTCGCGAGCGAGCAGGTCCTCGGTGCGGAGCCACTCGTGCAGCAGGAAGTCGAGGTCCCGTCGGGACATGATCGTGCTCACGTCGCCACCCTCGCAGGTGCCGCGACGGACGGCCAGCGGCGGGCCGGCGTCACGCTCCCCGCGACGAGGAGCCCGTGCCCGCCACCTGCGCGGTGAGGCCGAGCTCGGTGCCGCGGCGCACCGCGGCGCGTCGGCTGTTGACGCCGAGCTTGGTGTAGATGTTCTTCGTGTGCGTACGCACCGTGCTCAACGACACGACGAGGTGTCGCGCGATGGCCGGGCCGTCCAGGTCCGTGGCGAGCAGCCGCAGCACCTGGAGCTCGCGCTCGCTCAGCGGCTCGATCAGCCCCTGTGTCGGCGACGGTCGGTGCTGCTCCGGTGTCAGCGCGCGCAGCAGCTCGGCGACGTACCGGGGAGCAGCTGCGGACGGCTCGAGCGTCCGCAGCAGGTTCGCCATCCGTGGTCCCTCGTCGACGAAGACGCGCACGTAGCCCTGCGGTTCGGCCAGGGCAAGTGCGCGTGCGAGCGCGGTGACGGCCGCCGGGAGGTCCTTGCGCGACTGACGGTCCAGTGCTTGCAGCACCAGGATCTCGATGACGCTCCCCGTTCGGCGACCGTCGTCCGCAGCCTGGAGCAGCCGCTCGAGCAGGTCCGGCACGGCGTCGCTGCCGGGCTCGCCGGGTGCCGAGGAGCGCTGAGCCAGCAGGATCCGAGCGAGGGTGACGTGCTCGAACTCGGTCAGGTAGTCGAGGTCGTCCTCGACCGACAGCCCGCTGTCGCGGACCCAGGCGCGAGCCGCCGCGAGATCACCCTCGACGAGCCGGGCGCGCGCGAGCATCGCGGCGACCGGGCGCACGCGAGGGAAGAAGTCGCTCACGTAGACGCGCTCGGCCTCGCGCAGCAGGTCCGAGGCGGAAGCGAGATCGCCCTCGGACTCCCGGACGCGTGACATCGCAACCCGCCAGCGGTAGCGGTTCTGGGGCAGGCCGTTCCAGTCGCCGAGCTCCTGGCTGCGCACCAGCCACTCGGTGGCCGCTTCGACGTCGTCGCGTTCGCGGAGGATCTCGCTCATCCCGACGTACATGTCCGAGGTGCCGCGCAGCGGGGCGCCGGGAGGCCCCTGGGCCAGCTCGAGCGCGCGCTCGTAGGTGAGCAGCGCGTCGGAGAGCCGGCCCTGGGTACGCCGGATGTCGCCGAGCGCCACGGCGCACCCGAGAGTGTCGGCCGTGTGTCCCGCGCGGTGCAGCCCCACCACGCACTCGGAGTACGAGGCGTGCGCAGCGTCGAGATCGCCCCTGCCCCAGTACGCGATTCCGAGGAGCCCGGCCGCGGCCGCACGGCACAGGTGGTCGTCCTCGGCCGCCCGCTCGCGCGCCAGCAGGGCGTGCGTCACCGTCGACGCGCCGTCGCCGTCGGCCAGGGCCAAGGCGGCTCGGTACAGCTCGATCATCGCGGGCACTCGTCGCAGCTCCTCGTCGACGAGGGCCGAGGTGCCGGTCGACGTCGAGCGGGCGGGCGTCGCGGCGAGCTGGAGCTCGGTCTCTCGGAGCCGTTCCTCGACACCGTCGATCTCGCCGACGGACAGCAGAGCACCCGCAAGTCCGACGTTGAGCACCGGTCTGACCCGGACGACCTCGTCGGGCAGGGCGCCCAGCCAGGCGCGCGCCGTGGCCTCGCCTCGAGTCCTGCGGAGGTCGGGGATGGCCCGCTCGACCAGATCGGCTGCTCGTTCGTAGTCACCGGCAGCCAGTGAGTGGCGGATCGCGTCCGACGGGTCGGCGGCGTCGGAGAACCAGTCGCTGGCCCGCCGGTGCAGCTCGGCGACGAGGTCGGGCTGCTCGTCGAGCAGGTGCGCCTGGAGCACGTCGGCGAAGAGCTGGTGGTAGCGGTACCACTGCCGTCGGTCGTCCATGGGCACGAGGAACAGGTTGTCCCGATCGAGCGCTGCCAGCCGTGCCTTGCCGCCGACCTGGCCGGTGACCACGTCGCAGAGCGGTCCCGTGAGCCGGTCGAGTATCGAGGTCTGGAGCAGGAACTGCCGCACCGGTGCTGGCTGACGCTGCAGGACCTCCTCGGCGAGGTAGTCGACGATGTAGCGGTCGTCGCCGGCGAAGCCGGCGATGAACTCGGCGACGTCGTCCCGCCCCTGCATCGAGAGGGCGGCGAGCTGGAGGGCGGCGATCCATCCCTCGGTCCGGTCCTCCAGCGCCGCGACGTCCGCGGCCGTCAGGGACAGGCCCATCGCGCCCGTGAGGTAGCTCGCCGCCTCGTCCGCCGTGAAGCGCAGGTCAGCACCTCGGATCTCGAGCAGGTCGCCGCGCGCCCTCAGCCTGGGTAGGGGAAGGGTCGGGTCGGTACGGCTCGCGATGACGAGGCGGACGTGCGCAGGCAGGTGCTCGAGCAGGAACGCCAGCCCCTCGCGCACCTCAGGAGCGTCGATGACGTGGAAGTCGTCGAGCACCAGCACGACCTCGCCGGACACGGTGCTGAGGTCGTTGAGGAGTGCTCCGAGGACCGCGTCGATCGGCGCCTGCGGAGGCCGGAGCAGGGTGAGGGCCTCTGCCCCGACACCCGGTCCAGCCACCCGCAGCGCCGTGACGAGGTAGGTCCAGAACACCTCCGGGTCGTTGTCCCGTGAGTCGAGGGAGAGCCAGGCGACCTGCTGTCCGGCGGCGCTCGTCTCAGCGAGCCACTCCGTCAGCAGCGTGGTCTTGCCGAAGCCGGCGGGAGCCGACACGAGGGTGAGGGACGCATGCCCGCCGCGATCGAGTCGGTCGCTGAGCCTCGGCCGCGCCACGAGCCCGGTGCGCGGTCGTGGCCGATGGAGCTTCGTCTCGAGGAGCGGGCCCATCATCACCACCTCGCTCACCGGCACATCTCACGAGCGGTCGACGACGTCGTCGCTGGCGACACCGGGGGTCTCGCTCCTCATCCTGCCAGCAGACGATCCGACCGCCACCGGCGCCGTCGTCAGCGCACGCCGCGGACGGGCAGGATCGCGAACGCCCCCACGATGGCGCAGGCACCGGCTGCGGCGTACAGGACGGCGTAGCTCCCGCCGCCCAGCAGCAGGATGGCGGGCGCGATCGCAGGAGCGAGCGCGAAGGGGAGTGCTCCGGCGATGTTGAACACGCCGAGGTCCTTGGCGACGTTGTCGTCGTCCGGAAGCACGTCGGCGACGAGTGCGAGGTCGACGGCCATGTAGGCGCCGAAGCCGACGCCGCTGATCGCCATGCCGACGAGGAAGCCGTTGAAGCTGCTCGCGACCGCCACGACGAACATGGCCGCGCCGTAGACGATCGATGCGCTGACGACGAACACCTTGCGCCGACCGGTCCGGTCGGACAGGCGGCCGGCCACGATCGACGCGATGACGAGGACGACGGACTGCACCAGGGTGCCGACGAAGATCTGATGGGGTACGTCGGACTCCGCGCTGTGGAGGTGGTCCAGCAGGTAGTAGGCCTGGTAGGTCACCAGGAACGCGTACGCGAGGACGAACAGCAGCCTGCTGAGGAAGGCCCACGCGAAGTCGGGGTTGCGCCTCGGGGCGACGTAGAACGTGCAGCAGGAACTCCCGGACCGTCCAGGGCGGTACGACCTGGCCGCTCAGCCGTCTGTCGTGGAGCCGGAGGGCGAAGAGCAGGACGAAGAAGCCGGCGATCGCGCACGGGACCATGAACATCGCGAGCTGGTCACCCGAGAAGAGCTGGACGAGGAACGTCCCGCTCACCGCGGCGACGGGCAGGCAGACCCCGAGGATCCCGGACACCTGACCGCGCTGCGCGACCGGAACCTGGTCCGGGAGCACAGCGACCATCGCGGCCAGCAGCGCGTTGAAGAGCAGCTGGGCGATGCACCACCCCACGAAGACCTCGGGGATGCCGGGTGCGAGTGCGACGACGAGGATGCCCAGCGACCCGCCGACGAGACCGATGAGCATCCAGGGCCGACGCATACCCCAGGACGACGAGGTCCGGTCGCTCAGCCGGCCGAAGAACGGGTTGCCGAACATCGATACCAGGGCTCCGACGGCCGTCACCTGGGCCAGGCTGCGAGGTGCCTGGTCGAGGCCGACGAGTGCGTTGACCTTGAGTGCCAGCGTGACGAGCGCCGGTGCAAGGAAGAGCAGGCAGGTGCTCATGTAGGCGAGGGTGTAGAGCGAGATGAACCCCCAGCCGACCCTCGCCTGCCCACGACGGGAATCTCCGACCGATGAGATCCGGGTCATCGACTGAACGCCTTCGCCTGCGAGGGCTCCTTCGTAGGCGGAGGAGCTGCTGTCGGGAGGGATGACGGCCACGGCGCGCTCCTCACGTCCACATCGAAGAAGGCGGCGACCGGAGGCACTCACGTGATGCGCGACGTCTTGGGGCGGGCGCGAGCAGCCAACTCTGTGACGTTGTCACGAAGCACCGGATCTGTCGAGCACACGAGTGCGACCGGGCCTGTTCGGCCCGGTCGCACCCTGGTCGGTCAGGAGGACGCTGAGGCCATGACCGCGTGCGGCGCGCGGATGTCGACCGGGCTGTCCGTGAGCGGTGACGGCTTGAAGCCCTTGAAGGTCAGCCAGAGACCGAGTGAGAGCTCCCACAGGGCGACGGGTGCGGTGGCGATCCCCGACCACGTCGAGATGGCCGGGATGACACCGAAGAACACCGCGATCGACGATGCGATGAGCAGCGGGGCCCCGATGAGGCCCATCACGGGGAGGACGCGGGGAACGAGCCGGGAGCGGTACATCAGGGTGCCCAGCAGGATCGCGCTCATGCACGGCATGAGCGTCTGGCCGAGGAGGAAGGTGCCGTTGTACACCGAGACGAGCGCTGCACCGGTGGTCTCGAGTGCGCCGGTGTCGGCGCCGGGGGTCGTGGCGAGCCCGTCGCGCAGGTGGACGAGCGTGAGGAGGCTCAGGACGCCGGTGAAGATCATGGCGGCCTCGAGGGTGCGCACGGTGACGAACCCGAGCGCCATCCCCTCGTTCTGCCGCTTGACGACGGGGAACAGCGTGACCGCGGTGCCGATGCCGGCCAGCGCCACGATCACCTCGAGGAAGGCGCCCCACAGGATGGCCGTGCTGCTGCCGGGTGTCGTGACGAAGGCGAGGTCGGTCTTGAGGTTGCCGTAGAGACCCAACGTGGGGATGGAGATGAAGGTGATGAGGTAGAAGATGCCCGCGACGAGCGCGGTCTTCCGGGCTGAGGTCATGGGCACCCGAGGTGTGCGGGCTGCGCGTGCGTTGTTCGTCATGGCGATTCTCCTTGTGAGGTGGGCGGTAACGGTGCGTGCCGGACTAGCGCGGAGGGTTCTCGTTCGGGCCGGTCTCGTCGGGGATGCGCGTCACGGACAGCAGTGGGAGTCCGAGGTCGCGCAGCTTGAGCAGCACCGCGTAGAGGGCTGCCTGGTCGAGTGCCGGCCCGTGGATGACCGTGGTTCCGTCGGCATCGCTCGTGAGGACCAGCCCGTCGAAGTAGGTTCGCCAGCGAGCATCGAGGTGACCGTGGGTACGGATCTCGTAGCCACCGGGCTCTGGCTGCTGGCGGGTCGATGTGGTGCGCATGGTCTTGTCCTCTGCTGGCGGGCGCCCGACTGGGTCTCAGCGGGCTGGGTCGTGATGTCTTCGATCCGCAACCTAGGAAGAGGAGTGATGACTGGGCCTCCCCACATGTGGGGATCTCGGTGATGAATCGCCATGGCCGACGCCGCGGCCTCTCTGACGGCATACGTGAACGACGCGGACCCCCCGAAGGGGGCCCGCGTCGCAGATGCCTTGCAGCGGTTGGGGGAACGGCGATCTACGCCGTCCAGCCTCAGATGTCGTGGTAGCGACCGGTGCGAAGGCGGGAGAGGTCGAGACCTCCGTGTCGACGCTGCCCGTGGGGGATCAGTCGGCGTAGGTCGTGCCCAGACGGTGGCCATGCTCTGGTCGGCTGATCGGTAGGCCCGCCGTTGCGGCGTTGGCGAAGTCGTCGTCGACGTGCACGAGATCGATCCCTACCGTGTCGAGGATCGAGGCGCCAACCGAGGCGCGGAAGCCGCTGCCGCAGTACAGCCAGATCGGCTGGCCAGCCTCGGCCGCCCAGGCGACGACCTCGTCGAGCCGGCCGCGTAGCTCGTGCAGAGGCACGTGCTTCGCGCCGGCGATGAACCCGTCGTCCCACTCGCTGTTGCGGCGCAGGTCGAGCATCGCCAGGTCGGGGTTGATCGACCGCGCGGCGGCGAGATCGGAATGGGTGGCGCGCGGGTAGTCGGAGATCGGTGCGGAGTCGCTCGCCCAGTCGGTGGGAGAGCCGATGGCGTAGGCGTTGGGGCGGTCGATGCCGATCTGGGCGAGGTCGCGCTGCATGGCCGCGACCTCCTCGACCGTCGCGCCAAGAAGCGTGATGGGCGTACCCCAGTCGATCAGCCAGCCGAGGTAGGTGACGGCGTTGCCGTGGACGTCGAAGGACAGCGATCCCTTGACGTGCTCACCGGCGAAGATTCGGCGATGGCGAAGGTCCACCACCCACTCACCGTTGGCGATCGCAGCTGCGATGTCGGACGCGGTGGCCCGGCGGGGGAGGGACAGGTCGATCGGGCCTGCACCTGCCTGGTTGGCTGGGCCCATGTGGGCGTAGTAGGCCGGGAAGGCATCGAGTCCGGCGACGAGCTCGCGGACGAACGTCTCCTCGTCGACGGTGAAGGCGGGGTTGGTGAGGATCTGCTCGGCCACGGTCGACGCCGTTCCCACTGTGGCGGTGGCGCTGCAGAACGAACCGAAGCCGTGCGTCGGGTAGACCTGCGCCGACCGGGTCACGTCGTTGGCGATGCGGCGCATGGAGTTCCACTGCGCCCTGGCCAGCGGCTCGGTCAGGTCGGGCCCGAGCAGGTCGGGGCGCCCGACGCTGCCGAAGAGCAACGAGCCGCCGGTGAACAGCGCCAGGTCCTGGCCGTCCACATTCACGGCGAACGAGATGTGGTGGGGGGTGTGCCCCGGGGTGTGGATCACCCGGACGAGACCGAGGTCGGTCTCGATCTCCGCCTTGTCGCTGATCCGGTGGGCCGGGAAGGCGATGTCCATGCCGGTCGGGACGACGTACTCCGCGCCGAGGACGCGGGCGAGTTCGAGGCCGCCGCTGACGTAGTCGTTGTGGAAGTGCGTCTCCAGGACGTGCGTCACTGTCCAGTCGCGCTGGTCGAGGATCGCCTCGACCCGGTCGATGTCGCGCTGCGGGTCGACGACGATGGCGGTGCCGTTGCGACCGATGACGTAGCTGCGGTCACCGAGGTTGGGCGTCTCGATGGAGACGACGTCGAGGTGCGTCATGACGTCACGACCTGTCCTCCGGCCGAAGCCAGATCTGCGATGCCTCCGGAGAGGTTGTACACGTGGGTGAAGCCAGCCTTGCCCATGGCGTCGGTCGCGAGACCGGACCGTCGCCCGCTGTGGCAGTAGACGGCGTAGGTCGCGTTCTTATCGAGCTTGGCGATCTCGGCATCGAACGTGGGCGCCTCGACATCGATGTTGACCGCGCCGTCGATGTGGCCCGCGGCGTACTCCGCCGGCGTTCGGACGTCGACGACGACGGTCCCCGTCTGGCTCGCCGCGGTGAGGAACGCCTGGGGGTCGACGGTCTGAACGGCTCCGCTGCTGCTTGAGCCGCACCCGGCGATCAGGGCGATGCCGAACACCGCGGCGACGAGGACGAGGAACTTCTTCACGGTTCTCCTTCTAGATGACGGACGGCATGGCGCCGTGGTCGGCGACGATCTCGGCGCCGGCGTCGCGCCAGGCCTGCATCCCGCCGGTGAGGTTGTAGGCGTCGACCCCGGCGGCGCGCAGCTGCGGCCGTGGCGAACGTGGACCTGCGGCCGGAGCGGCACACCACGACGACCCGGCGCTGCCGGCTCAACCACGCTGTGGCCTCGGACAGCTCGGCCATCGGGATGTGCACGGCGTGCGGCGCGTGCCCGGCGTCCCACTCGTTCTGCTCGCGCACGTCGAGGAGGACGACGCCCCCGGCGAGGAGCGCCACCGTCTCGGTGACGTCGACGGTCGGTACGTCGGGCAGCTCGGACGCGGGGGGAACGGTCATCGCGACGCCGACTCGTGCCAGCCGGTCTCGACCGGGAGGCCCGCGGACCGCCAGGCCGCCATGCCGCCCTGGACGCTGCGGACGTCGTAACCCTGCTGCGCGAGGTAGGCGCATGCCTGGGCAGATCGGGCACCGGACTCGCAGACGACGAAGTAGGTCTCGGAACGGTCGAGCTCGGAGGTGCGCAGGGGGACGATGTGCAGCGGCATGAAGAGTGCGCCGCCCACGTGGCCGCGCGCGAACTCGTCCGGGTTCCGCACGTCGAGCACGGTCCCGCGGCGGAGCCCACGTGCCCGCGAGGTCTCCTGGATCGTGGCCGCGTGGATCATGCAGAGGCCACCTTCGCCTTGATCTCGTCCATGTCGAGCGCACGGATCTCGGTGATGAGGTCCTCGAGCGCTCGCGCGGGGAGCGCACCGGCCTCGCGGTAGACCAGGATCCCGTCGCGGAAGGCCATGAGCGTGGGGATCGCGGTGATCTGGGCGGCTCCGGCCAGGCCCTGCTCGGCCTCGGTGTCGACCTTGCCGAACGTGATGTCCGGGTGCGTCTGCGACGCCTTGTCGAAGACGGGCGCGAACGCCCGGCACGGTCCGCACCACGAGGCCCAGAAGTCGACGAGCGTGATGCCCTCGCCGATGGCCTTCTCCTCGAAGTTCTCGCCGGTCAGCTGCACGGTGGCCATGCTGTGGTTCCTCTCCAGACGGTGTCCTGCGAAGACTTCAACAGCATACCCCCGGGGGTATGTTCCCGTCATCTCAGGATGACGGTGACACGGACCAGTTCGGGGCTGGACGTCCCAGCGCCTCGTGGTCTGCCGTCGGCGCGGGGGTCAGAGGGGGAGCTCGGCGAGCGCGTCCACGCCGCCCCGTCGGTACGCGATCCAGTCTGATCCCGCGGACCGTTCGACGGCGTGCTCGAGGGCGGCCGACCAGTCCCGCTGGATCTCCCGCGCAGCTGTCGTCTGGTCGGGGTTGCGCTCCAGTCGACGAGACAGCTCCTTGAGAGCCGCCCGTCGCCCCTCGTAGTACTTGATCCCGGGGACCGAAACGCCGGACCGACTGAACGCGCAGACCGCGGCGCCACTCGACGCTTCATGCATGGCTGCCTCTGCCCCACGGAGAAGGAGCTCGAGGCGTGTGGGCACGTCGTCGCTCACCTACGGGTCGAGTCCGACAGCAACGGACCGGCGACGATCGGGCAGGACCGCTCACCTGCGAGGCGACGTCGAAGGGCGTAGCTGAGGAGGACGAGTCCAGCAAGCCCGAGCACGGGTTGGACCGGGGCGAACCACTGGATCGCGCCTGCGGACCCGAGGGCGAGCAGGGCCACCTTGTTGCACACCGGACAGCCGACCGCGAGGTATGCCAGAAAGGCTCCCAGGAGCCCGGAGCGGGTGGGCGCCTCGGCCGACGTGGTCGAAGGTCGTCTGACGTACGTCGCCGTGACTAGGCCGGACAGCGCAGCAGTGACGAGAAGGACTGGCCAGGACCACCAGGTCGGGGGGACCGTGCGACCGAACCAGGGGTTGGGGATGAGCACGGTCGGGAGACCGACGACCAGCACCGTGACAACGGCAGTGCCTACCGCGACGGCCCAGCGACCGATGGGCCAGGTCCGGATCACGTCACGCCCTCCCTTATGTCTGCGTGCTCGCAGGGTACCCCAGGGGGTATCCCGCGAGCACGCGAGCCTGTCGCCGGCATCAGCAGGAAGGGGCGCGGGAACGGCGACTCTCAGCCGCCGAAGGCGGTCAGGTGGCGCTGTGAGGCTGTGAGCAGGTTCGTGTAGACCTGCAGCACGTCGGGGGCGGTGACGCCGGACTTCGCCGCGTTCAGCGCGGCGATGTCGTCCTTCTCGACCGACACGCCCGCAGCCAGCGCTGTAGCGTCGCTGGTCGCTCCGGCGAGCAGGTTGGTGTAGAGCGACTGCGTCGTCGTGCTCGCGAAGTCCCCGGGCTCAAGCCCGGCTGTCGGGTCGGTGACGCCGTAGCGAGCGAGGAGAGTACGGATCGCGGCGAGGTGCATCGACTCGGACCTGGTGATCCGCGCGAACTGCACGTCGTTGGGGTACGTCACCGCGAGCGCCGCGTAGAGGTCCCGAGCCAGCTTCTCCTCGTCAGCCATCCCCGCAAGGGCCGTCTTCTGGTCGGCGTTCAGTGTTCCTGCTGGAGCCGTCGTGCCGCCGGTCATGCCCATGCCGGCCTGCATCCTGTTGCCGCGACCCATGCCAGGGCCCTGACCGGCGCCTCTGCCCATGCCGTAGCCAGTCCCCAGGCTGGAGGCGTCGTCGTCGAGCATGGGGCAGGTCGTGTCGGAGGTGGAGCGGGCTCCGGACCAGGGACCCGCTTGGGCGAGCGCCGGCGTTGCGACGAGTGCGATGGCGGTGACGCCGGCGGCGATCCCCGTGGCGATGGCGACGTTGCGTCGCATGGTGTCCTCCTCAAGAGATCCCGGTCGGTCCGCCGGGAGTGTCCGTGTCGCTGTCACTGTTGACTCTCGGCCCGGCGTCTGCAGCCGCGGTGTGCTCGATGTGGAGATCCCGTGGAGAACGTCGCTCCTTGTCCGCGGACCGCGACTGCGCTCGACCGATCGGTCAGGATGTCGGCGTGGCAACGATCCTGGTCGTCGAGGACGAGCGCGACATCCGCCACCTGCTACGTCGCTACCTCGAGCGCGCCGGGCACTCGGTGCTCACCTCCGGCTCTGGCGCGGAGGCGATGCGGCTCGTCGAGGACGGCTCGGCGGATCTCGTCCTGCTCGACTTGGGGCTCCCGGACATCGACGGCCTGGACGTGCTACGACTGGCGAACACGGTGGGGATGAGCGTCATCGCGCTGACCGCGCGCAGTTCAGTCGAGGACAGGATCATCGGGCTGGAGAAGGGGGCGGACGACTACGTCACCAAGCCGTTCAGCCCGAAGGAGGTCGTCCTCCGGGTGAGCGCCGTCCTCGCACGTCACTCCGGCCCGGCCTGCGACGACATCCGCAGCTACGGAGGCGGGCAGCTGCTGATCGACGAGAAGCGACATGCCGCGTCGTGGCGCGGTTCGCCCCTGGATCTCACTCCGACCGAGTGGGGACTGCTGACTGCGCTTGCCTCCGCTCCGGGTCGTGTCTTCTCCCGGTCCGAGCTGGTGAACCGGGTGCGCGGCTACGAGTTCGCCGGATACGACCGCACGATCGACTCGCACGTGAAGAACCTGCGGCACAAGCTGGGCGAGGACGGACCTCGGATCCTCGAGACGGTCCTGGGCGTCGGCTACCGACTCGGGCTCGATCGTGACCACTGAATCGCGTCGCGGCCTGGGCCCGCTGGGTCACCGGCTCCTGCTCGCCTTCGTGCTCGTCGCGCTCTCCTCCGTCGTCGTGCTCACGGTGGCAGCCCTCGTGGGGACCGCCCGCGGTCTCGCGGCGACCGAGGACGCCGACCGGGCTGCGGCATCGGTCGCCACGGCGGCGGTGGCGGCTGACGCTTACTCGCGGGCCGGGGGTTGGGAGGGTGCGGACCTCTCACGGGCGGACGCGGTGGCAGCCGACGCCGGCGCGCGGCTCGTCGTGCTCGACGCCGACGGTGCTGTCGTGAAGTCGCCGTACGGCACGGGGATGGGCTCGGGCATGGGGATGGGCGGCATGGCGTCCGGGCGCGGTTACGTCGTCGAGCCCGTGGTCGTCGACGGGACCACCGTAGGCAGCGTGCGACTGGGCTTCGGCGCGCCCACCGCGGGTGCGGCGCAGCAGATCGCCTGGACCTGGATCGTCATCGCCGGCGTCGTCGCCCTCCTGACCGCCCTCGCGGTCGCCTGGTACGTGACCGGACGGATCTCCCGACCGCTCGCCCGCCTCACCGACACCGCCCGCACCTTCGCAGGCCGGCGACCGGTCGGCGCGCGCGGCCGCCAGCGACGTGGCAGCCCCGGGGGAGCTGGGCGAGCTGGCTCGCGCCTTCGACTCGACCGCGGAGCAGGTCGAGCGATCCGAGCTGGCGCGGCGCAGGATGTCGGCCGACCTCGCCCACGAGCTGCGCACCCCATTGGCTGCCCTGCAGGCCGGTCTCGAGGAGCTGCGTGACGGCCTGGTCGACCCGGACCACCAGCGCCTGGACGCCTTGCACGGCCAGTCGTTGCGCGTCGGGCGCGTCGTCGACGACCTCGCCGAGCTGTCCGCCGCGGAGAGCGCTTCGTTGACGCTGCGACGTACCCCTGCCGACCTCGGGCTGATCGTCGAGCAGGCGGTGACCGCCGCGCGACCGACGACCGACGCGGCCGGCCTGCTGGTGGAGGCCGAGATCGCCCGGGACGTGATCGTGGAAGGCGACTCGGATCGCCTGCATCAGGTGTTCGGGAACCTGCTCGCCAACACGGCGCGCCACTGCCGCGCGGGGGACGCCGTCATGGTCTCGGTCGACTACGCGGGAAGGCAGGCCCGGGTTGTCGTGGCAGACACCGGACCGGGCATCCCACACGGCTGATCTGCCCCACGTGTTCGACCGGCTGTGGCGAGGCAGAGCTGACACTGACGCAGCCGGATCGGGTATCGGCCTCGCTGTCGTCCGCGAGCTCGTCACGGCACACGGCGGACGTGTCACGGTCGACTCCGACGGCACCAGCGGCACCACGTTCACGGTGACGTTGCCAAGGACGACCGAGGTGGCCGCGCCGATCAGCTGAGTGCTCTGGTGGCGACCACGAGGCAGTCCAGAGCTTCGCGCTCGCCGGCGTCGGTGGCCACGACTCGGGTCACTCGCTCGGCGCGCACGACATCGAGCCCCGAGCCTTCGAGGTCACGGACGACGTCGTCCGCGGTGTACAGGACCGAAGCGTCCGGCGGACCTCCGTAGCCTCGGTGCAGGTTCTCCGAGTCGTGCGCCGTCACTACGAACCTGCCACCTGCCGCGACCGCCTGAGCCGCCGCCCGCAGGACCTTGGACCGATCCTCGGCTGTGATCTGGAGGTAGACGACCATCACCAGGTCGTAGCCACCGGGTGGGGGAGTCCAGGCGAGCAGGTCGGCGCGTTCGGTGTGGAAGCGGGAGGCGGCGTCACCGAGCCGCTCAGTGGCGATACGGGTCGCACGTTCGAGTGCCACTGCTGAGAAGTCCAGCGCCGTGGCCTCCCAGCCGCGGCCGGCCAGCCAGATGGCGTTGCGCCCTTCGCCCGCCGCCAGGTCGAGAGCGGTACCCGGGGGCAGGTCGCTCACGACCTCCTCGATCCACTGGTTCGGACCCGCGGACCACATCAGATCGGTCTTCTCGTAGCGGGTGTCCCAGTCGTGTGCGTCCATGGCTCCTCGTTCGTGGATCACCGCGACACGGATGTGCCCGTGTGCGGGGCCGCAATCTCGTCGTGGATCAGGCCAGCGACAGTAGGAGCCTCTCGAGGTTCTTGGCAGCCTCGGTGTCAGGCTCCTGCCCCTCGACGTAGCACTGTCGGAGGCTGATCGACAGCACCATGAAGGCGGCCCGGTCGATCGCCGACGACGCCGCGGCTAGCTGTGTGACGATGTCGCTGCAGTCTCGGCCACTGTCGATCATGGCCAGGACGCCGTCGATCTGGCCGCGCGCACGTTTGAGCCGGTTGACGACCTGATCGTGTTCCTTGCCGCGGATGTCCATTGCACTCCCTGGAGCCGAGTACCGAGCATACCCCCAGGGGTACCTATCGGTGAAGTGGCGAACCGTGGAATGCGGACCGGATGCCGCCCAGGTGGGCGGATGCGCCGCGATCCGAGAACATGCTCGCGTGACGGACTCACAGGCTGACCACTGGGACGATGTGTACGCCTCGAAGGCGACGGACGAAGTCAGCTGGTTCCAGTCCGAGCCGGATCTGTCGCTGAGCCGCATCGTCGGCGTGGCCCAAGTCGGGAGCTCCATCGTGGACGTCGGCGCGGGTGCCTCCGTCCTTGTCGACAGGCTGCTCGATGCCGGGTTCCACGATCTCACCGTCGTCGACATCTCCGAGCAGGCGCTTGGCGGTCGTGCGCGCCCGGCTCGGCCCTCGGGCGGGGGCCGTCACGTTCACCTGCGCGAACGTCCTGCGAATGGCGACCGGTCGGACGTTCGACGTCTGGCACGATCGTGCCGTCTTCCACTTCCTCACCGATGTCGGGGACCGAGCCCGATACGTCGAACTGGCCTCGAGTTGCGTTCGACCCGGTGGGCACCTGGTCCTGTCGACGTTCGCCCTCGACGGCCCGACGCACTGTTCCGGGCTCGAGGTGGCGCGCTACGACCGGTCGCGCCTGGTCGCGGAGTTCTCCGCACATTTCACCCTGGTCGACGCGGACCGGGAGGAGCACCTGACGCCCTGGGGTGCGCTGCAGCCCTTCACGTGGGTCACCCTCCGGCGCACGGTGGAGTGAGCCGGCTCTCAGTAGCGCATGCGGGGATCGGGCATCGCCCGTGTCAGGCCGTGACGATGGTGTGGATCACGGTGTAGATGGCCACCAGGATCATCAGGACGGCGAACGCGGTCGACAGCACCCAACCGGGCAACCGTCGCGAGACGAGGGCGCCGATGACGGCGAACGTCGCGCTCGCGGCCGCCAGACCCACGGTGATCGCGAGACTGCCCTGGGAGCCGTGCCGGACGACGGCGGCGACCGCGCTGTTCATCACGATCACGACCAACGCCGTGGCTGTGGCCTTCTTGATGGGCAGCTTCATCGCGCTGACCAGCGCCGGGACGACCACGAATCCCGCGCCAACACCGAGGAGCCCAGTGACCAGCCCGACGGACGACGCGAGCGCGACTATGCGCATTCGGCTCGACCCGACGGATGAGTCCTGATCCGCGGCCCGGCCGAACGCGGGCGCGACGGCTCCGCCGGCCATCTCGACGCTGGCCATCGCGCGGGTCTCCGCACGGGTGTGCTCACCGAGGGCCGAACGGAGCATCGTCACCGCTCCACCCAGGAGCAGCACGGTGAGACCGCCGAGCAGGATGGTGGGGTTGATGTACTGCGCCAGTCGGGCGCCCACCACGGCTCCGACGGCGCCGAGGGCGCCGAAGGTCAGCCCCACGCGCCAGTCGACCCGGCGGGCACGGTGGTGCGGCACGAGGGCGGCGGCAGCGCCTGCGCCCACGATCACGAGGGACTGGGACGACGCCACGAGGAAGGGTTGTCCCGCGGCCACGAGAAGCGGGACGGCCAGGATCCCGCCGCCGCCGCCCAGGAGACCGATGACGAGGCCCAGGGCGGCGCCGATGGCGACGAGGACGAGCGGGTCCGTCATCGGCCCGCGTTGCGAATGCGTTGGAGGATACGAGTGGGGATGACGTCGTCCGGATCACGTCGGCTACCAAGCGCGTCCCGCACCCCCACGAGTCCGGCGTACAGCGGAGGACAGGTGGGGCAGCCGGCGAGATGCTCCTCGAGCAGCCCCTGGTCGCGCGGTGAGAGCTCGGAGTCGAGATAGTCAGACACCTTCGCCCGCGCGTCCCAGCAGCGCATGGGCACACCAGCGGGGGAGAGGTGCTCCGGCGGACGGTCGAGCTCGGTCACGAGCATCATCCGTCCGCGACGGAGCCGCTGCTTGGCCGCGGGCAGCCCGATCTGCTGAATCTCGGCCACCTCGCTCATCGTCAGCCCTTCGACGTCGTGGAGCACCACAGCCGAACGGTAGATCAGGGGGAGCCGAAGCAGGGCGTCCTGCAGGTGTGCGCGCGCGTCGGCCCGTTCGACGACCGCGGCTGCATCGACCGTGTAGGTGTCGTCGTGCCAGAGCAGCTCGACTCGGCCGACCGCCTCGTCCGACACGTCGATCGCGTCCTCGCGCCGCTTGCGGCCCTGGTCGACGGCGATGTTGTGCAGGATCCGGTGCAGCCACGTGCGGAGCAGCGACTCGCTGCGGAACGAGCCGGCCTTCTCGAGGGCGCGTACGACGGTGTCCTGCACCAGGTCCTCGGCCTGCTCTCCGTCACGCACGAGCGTGCGGGCATAGCGCAAGAGCCCGGGCACCTCCGCCACGAGCCGGTCGGACCACACGTCGACGTCCCGAGCCTCGGGGACGTCGACGTGGTCCACGACGAGCTCGGTCAGTTGCACGTGCAGCGGTTCTCCGGAACCACGCTGCGCATGACCTGGTCCACGTGCATGCCGCAGCCGGAGTAGGTGACCTTGCCACAGGAACGGCAGACAGCGGGACTACACATGGACGGACCTCTTCTTCTCTCGGAAACAATGACATCAGCATACCCCCGGGGGTATGCTGATGTCACGTCGAACGAGATCAGCGCGTGACGCCCGCGGTGACGGTCTCCTTGTTCGTGTGGAGGCCGAGAAGCCGGTACAGCGGGCAGAATCCGACGGCGGCGGTGACCAGCAGGATGGCGGCCAGGACGATGAGGACGATCCCCAGCGCAGTCGTAGCTCCGATGACGAACGCCGCGATAGCGAGGAGCAGACCGGAAATCGCGCGCAGGCCCCGGTCGAGGGTGCTCTCGTTGGTGTGCATGGTGTGGTCCTTCCAGTAGGTGTCTGAGGCATGGACGTACGGCTGGCCGCGAGGGATACATGGGATGCGGCGGCCGTCCTCTCGAGAAGCGGAGACGACGTGATGGACACACGCGAGCGCACGAGGAAGCTCCCGTCATGGAGATCCGTCCTGGTCATCGTGGCGCATCCGGACGACGAGTCGTTCGGGCTGGGCGCGGTGATCGACCGCTTCGTGGAGTCGGGAGCGTCCGTCGCGGTCCTCTGCTTCACCCATGGCGAGGCGTCGACCTTGCACGGCGTCGACGGCGACCTTCGAGACGTGCGCGCAGCTGAGCTCGCGGAGGCCGCCCGGGTTCTGGGTATCTCGAGCGTTCGTCTGCTCGACTACCCCGATGGCGGACTGAGCGACGTTGGCGAGCAGGCGCTGGTCGACGAGGTGGTGATGATGGCAGGCGAGACGGGAGCGGGAGGCTTCTTGGTGTTCGACTCCTCGGGCGTCACCGGGCATCCGGACCATGTTCGCGCGACCGCTGTCGCGGCGACGGCGGGGGAGCGTCTGGGGTTGGGCGTGCTTGCGTGGACACTTCCCAACCCGGTCCCGACGCAGCTCTCGGACGAGTTCGGGGCCGGCTTCACCGGCCATGACCCCAGCGAGGTCGACATGGTCCTGCCGGTGCGCCGCGACCATCAGCTGGAGGCAGTGACGTGCCATCCGAGCCAGGCCGTTCCGGGCAGTGTCCTCTGGCGACGGCTCGAACTGCTGGGTGACGTGGAACATCTGCGGTGGCTGCGTCTCCCGAGCACCGAGCGGGGCCTCGCGGCGCTCCAGTAGTTGATCGGAGCATACCCCTGGGGGTATGCTCCGATCAGTCAACACCGACCAGGAGGACCCTCGATGTGCCGACAGGTGACCTGCCGCAAGTGCGGGAACGCGACATGGGCGGGCTGCGGCCAGCACGTCGACCAGGTGATGCGCGGCGTCCCGAAGTCGAAGCGCTGCGCGTGCCCTCCGACGCCCTCGCTCGTCGAGCGGCTCTTCGGTGGGCGCAAGGCGAAGGTCTGAAGTTCCGCGCGTCCGCGTGCCGGCACAAGTGTCTGCTCCGGATCAGCATCCCCGCGCGTCGCGACGACCCATCGGAGGTCGGGCACCATGCGTTGGTTCGTGCGCGAGTACCACGATGACGACCTCGAACCGGTGGTCCGCCTCCTGGATGCGACCAGCGCGCAGCAAGGCAGCGTCTTCGGCCTTGCCGAGGTCATCGCAGCCGTGCGTGACGACCAGCCGGCCATGGTGGCGCAGCGCGACGAGGAAGTGCTCGGAGTAGTGGTGTGCTCCGTCGCCGGGGATCGTGCATGGGTCACCCGCCTGGCCATCGCTGAGTCCTGCCGCGGTCAAGGGATGGTGTCGGCCCTGCTCCTCGGACTTGAGCGCACGTTGGCCGATCGGCGGGTGCGCGTGCTCTCCTACGTGCTTCCCGAGGAGGAGCTGCTGGCCGACGGCCTGGTGAACGCCGGGTTCACCCGAAGACCGGCCGTCGCCTACTTCGACAAGATCGTCTCCATCGAGGCCGGTCAGGCCGACGTCCTGGCCGAGCTCGGCGGCCAGGTCCTGCCTGGACGGCTCTGGGACGACCTGGCCGGGATGCACCGCGAGAAGGACCTGATCGAACGCAGGGTCGTCGCCCCGATCGCGCGCCCCGAGATGGCTGAGCGACACGGCGTCAAGCCGCCGCGGGCAATCGTCCTGTTCGGCCCTCCCGGCACAGGGAAGACGTCGTTCGCGCGGGCAATCGCGAGCCGCCTCGGCTGGCCGTTCGTCGAAGTGCTTCCCAGCGCCCTGCTCGCCGACCCTGCCGGGCCGTCGGCAGCGTTGCGGGCGACGTTCGACCTCATCCGCCAGCTCGAGCGCGTGCTGGTGTTCATCGACGAGGTTGAGGAGATCGCGTCGGCTCGCGGGGAGGCCAAGGTGAGCGCGCTGCACGGCCTCACCAACGAGTTGCTCAAGGTCGTCCCTGCATTCCGGCAGCACGACGAGCGTCTGCTCGTGTGCGCGACGAACGACCTGCGCTCCCTCGACCCGGCCTTCACGCGCCCCGGCCGATTCGACTACGTCATCCCGATCGGCACGCCGGATCGTGCAGCACGCGCCGCGATCTGGTCACGCTACGTGGGTGGCGAGGCGATCGACATCGACGCGCTCGTCGAACGGAGCGACTCGTTCACGCCAGCGGAGATCGAGCATGCCGCCAGCTCCGCGGCCCAGGCGTCCTTCGAGCGGTCGGTGTTCTCCGGAGGGGAGGGCGACGGCCCAACCACCGGCGACTACCTGACAGCCATCTCGGCAGCGAAGCCCTCGGTCACCGAGGGTGTCCGGTCATCGTTCGAGGAAGACGTCGCACTAATGGCCCGGCTGTGACGGGTCCTGCCCCGGGTTGTGCGGAGCGGCAGCCAGTCTTGCCGTGTCGGGTCAGCCGTGCGAGCGCAGGATCATCCGAGTCATCTTGAGGCTGACCGCGGCGAACCGGTAGGCCTGGATCGGCAGGTTCGTGCGCTGCTTCAGCGTGCGTTGTGTCGGCATAGGCGCCTCGTAAGCCGAGGGATCGGTGAGCCCGGCGGCGGGACCGCGGGGTGTGCCGGCGTCTGGTGGGGACGGGGTCGTGGTCATGGGTTCCTCGCTGGTCGTCGTGGGCGGGTCGCTGTCACTCGGGGATCATGGACCAGCCGAGCTTGCCCTTCGCCTTGTAGAGGAACATGACGTGGAGCAGGTGCTTCATCCAGTGGCCGGCCAGGCCGATCTCGCCGGTGGTCTCCGACAGGCTGCGCCCGTAGCCGGGGAACTTGTCGTAGTCCGGGACGACCGGGTACATCGTCATCGAAGCGGCGCTGCCCTTGGTGAAGCCGGCCCCGGCGGAGGCGACGCAGGCGGCGCCCATCTCGGCCATCGACGCGCGGTGCTGCGGTGAGGTCGCCTTGCCGGTGATCATGTCGGCGATGTTCATCGCCGCAGCGCGGCCCATGAGCCCGGACGGCATCCCGGTGCGAGGGGGTGCGGGGGAGATCACGGTGCCGTTGGGGGCCTTGCGCGGGGTGGAGATCGGGTGCGGCGGGGCGAACGCGATGCCGACGCCGAAGACGTTCGGGTAGGACGGGCTGACGTACGTCGACGGCCAGTCCGACGCCTTCCACTCCTCGATCGGCTTGGCGGTGTAGTCGGCGTCGACCTTGAGGAACCCGCTGGGCGCGAAGACGGTGGCGGTGATGTCGGTGCCGTCCTTCGCGAAGGCCTGCAGGTCCGCGCCACGGAAGGGTGGGAGCAGCATGGCGAAGTCGAAGTCGAGCGAGTCCTCGGAGCCGTCGAGGGTCTCGTAGAAGAGCTTCCCCTCCTCGACCCTCTGCACGTGGGCCCGCAGGATGGACTTGACACCGCGCTCCTTGAACAGCGACTCGGTCCACAGCTTGCTCGTGGTCACGAAGCCGTTCTGCTTGAAGTTCAGACCGCCGACGCCGAAGTCGCCGAGCTCGTACTCGTTCGTGAGGTAGATGATCTCGGCGAGGTCGCGCACGCCGGCCTCGCGCAGCTCGTGCTCGACGTTGAAGGTGTACTCGAACGCGGCACCCTCGCAGGTGCAGGTGCCGTGGCCGACGCCGATGACCAGGGTCTGCTTCTGCCCTGCCTTGAGCCTGGCGATGACGTCGTGAAGCTGCTTCGCGGCCTGCTCGGCGTGGCCGTAGGTGCAGACCGACACCGTGTGCCCGTCCGGGCCCAGGCCGGGGGTGGCGGCGAAGTTGAGCTTCGGGCCGGTGGCGTTGATGACGTAGTCGTACTCGATGCTCTGCGTTTCGCCGGCCCGCGCGGGGTCGGTGTAGACGACGTCGACGTAGCCCTTCGCCGTGCGGTCGTCGCCCTCCGGGTGCAACGCGACGGCCTTCGCCTGACGGAAGTCCACGCCGTGCTTGTCGTACACCGGCTTGAGCGGGAACGTCACCTGCGCGGCCGTCATCCGACCGACGCCGACCCAGATGTTCGACGGGATCCAGTTCCACTGCGAGTTCGGCGAGACGACGACGACCTCGTGCTTCTTGTCGAGGAGACGACGCAAGTGGAGGGCGGCGGTGTGGCCGGAGATGCCAGCACCCAGAACAACGACGCGGGCCATGCCTGCTCCTACGATTCACGGGTGGAAACCTTCGCCCAGCATACCCCAGGGGGTATGTCTTAGGACAGGCTAACGAACCCGTAACCTCGTCAGGCCAGCGACAGGAAGAGCTTCTCGAGCTTGGCGCGGTCCATGGGTGCGGGCCTGCCCTCGTGTTCTGCCTCGATGCACTGGCTGAGCCCGCAGGAGACAATCGTGAAGGCCGCCCGATCGACCGCCTTCGACGCCGCCGACAGCTGGGTCACGATGTCCTCGCAGCTACGACCGGCCTCGATCATTGCGAGCACGCCCTCGATCTGACCGCGTGCTCGGCGCAGCCGTGCCGCGACGGAAGCGGCAGACTCGTCGTCCAACTGCATGTCAGCTCCTCGGTGACTCGGATCCTCAACTCTCGATGGGCCACGATGCCACCATCGCGGTTCCCAACGTCGGATCGACGGCCGATGTTCCGCGCGTCACAGCCGCTCCCTCGACGAGCAACGACGGCGGCGCCAGGACGACAGTTCAACTGTGGTTGTACTGACGCGCGCCGATCCAGAACCGAAACTTGCCGGCGACCGCGTGACCCTGCTCGAGGCGGTGGCCGATCCGATCCGCTGGAACGTGCTCGCTCACCTCTCCTCGAGCCCCTGTTGCGTCTGCGAGATCCAGGCGCAGGTGTCGATTTCACCGACGCTGCTCAGCTATCACCTCAAGGTGCTTCGCGGGGCCGGCCTGGTCACCGCGACACGACGGGGTCGCTGGATCGACTACGCGCTGTCGGCAGATACCCATGACCGGCTTGTGGCTGCCCTGCCCACCAGCGCCGGAGGCGACCTGCCATGACGCTGCTCGAGCGGATGCCGGAGATCAGGAGAGGTCGGTGGTTCGTCCTCGGCGGTGCAGCGGCCGTGTGGTTGTCGGTCTACCAGCTCAACGAGCACCTCTGGGACTGGGTCCTCTACGCCGGCTTCGGCATGGATCCGACCGCACGGGTGACCGAGACAATCCACTTCTTCGTCTACGACACGATCAAGATCACCCTTCTCCTCGTACTCGTCATCTTCGCCGTCACGTTCTTGCGTTCGTACATGAGCGTCGAGCGCACCCGCGCGATGCTCGGCGGGAAGCGGGAGGGCGTCGGGAACGTGATGGCCGCCGGCCTCGGCGTCGTCACCCCGTTCTGCTCCTGCTCCGCGGTCCCCGCGTTCATCGGGTTCGTGGCCGCCGGCGTGCCCATCGGAGTGACGCTCAGCTTCCTTATCGCCTCCCCGATGGTCAACGAGATCGCCATCGGCATGCTGCTCACCCTGTTCGGCGTGAAGATCACCGCCGTCTACGTCGGCACCGGATTGGTCATCGCGATCATCGCCGGATGGATCCTCGGCCGCCTCGGTGTCGAGAAGTGGGTCGAGCCGTTCGTGTTCGAGACCACGTTGCGTGGCAAGGCGATCGACTCGTCGGTCGGTCTCACCTTCGACGACCGGGTGCAGATGGGCGTCGAGGAGGTCGGCACGGTCCTGCACAAGATCTGGCCCTACCTGCTCGTCGGCATCGGCCTCGGTGCGGTCATCCACGGCTGGGTCCCGACCGAGTTCTTCACCACCTACGCCGGACCCGGTTCCACCTTCGGGGTCCTGATCGCCGTGGGCATCGGCATCCCGCTGTACTCGAACGCCGCGGGCATCATGCCCATGGTGCAGGCCCTGTACGAGAAGGGTCTCCCGATGGGGACCCTGCTCGCGTTCATGATGGCCGTCGTCGCGCTCTCGCTGCCGGAGATGATCCTGCTCCGCCGGGTCCTCAAGCCGCAGCTGCTCGCCGCCTATGTCGCGGTCGTCGGCACCGGGATCGTCCTTGTCGGATACCTGTTCAACGCCCTGCTCGCCACCTGAATCCACCCGTACCCTCCAGGAGAACACCGTGATCATCAAGGTGCTCGGCTCCGGTTGCACCAACTGCCAGAACCTCGAGAAGGTCACCCGAGACGCGCTCGCCGAACTCGGCATCGAGGCCGACCTCCAGCACGTCACCGACCCGGCCGAGATCGCGTCGTACGGTGTCATGCGCACGCCGGGCCTGGTGATCGACGACGAGGTCGTCCTCTCCGGACGCGTCCCGAGTGCCGCTCAGGTGCATGCACTCCTGGCGGTGCGCCCGGGCTGACCAGCGACGCTCAACACCTCCGCGCATCTTTGGCCGGACGCAGACGAGTCCACACGGGCCGCCGTGCGTGCGGTGCTGGCGGCTCGTGCGGACTCGTTGCGGACTGGCGAACCCTCGACCGAGCGTTTCCGCAGGTCAGAGGCTCGCAAGGCCTAGATGTCGTAGTAGAGCTCGAACTCGTGGGGGTGCGGGCGCAGGCGGATCGGGTCGATCTCGCTGGTGCGCTTGTAGGCGATCCACGTCTCGATCAGGTCGGGCGTGAAGACGCCGCCCTCGAGCAGGTAGTCGTGGTCGGCCTCGAGCGCGTCGAGCACCTCGCCGAGGGACGCCGGCACCTGCGGGATCGAGGCGGCCTCGTCCGGCGGGAGCTCGTAGAGGTCCTTGTCGACGGGCGTGGGCGGCTCGATCTTGTTCTTGATGCCGTCGAGACCGGCCATGAGCATCGCGGAGAACGCGAGGTAGGGGTTGCTCGACGGGTCGGGACAGCGGAACTCGATGCGCTTGGCCTTCGGGTTGGCGCCGGTGATCGGGATGCGGATGCACGCCGAACGGTTGCGCTGGCTGTAGACCAGGTTGACCGGGGCCTCGTAGCCGGGCACGAGACGGTGGTAGGAGTTCACGGTCGGGTTGGTGAAGGCCAGCAGCGACGGCGCGTGCGCGAGCAGGCCGCCGATGTACCAGCGGGCCATGTCGGAGAGGCCGCCGTAGCCGAGCTCGTCGTAGAAGAGCGGCGTGCCGTCCTTCCACAGCGACTGGTGCACGTGCATGCCCGACCCGTTGTCGCCGAAGAGCGGCTTCGGCATGAACGTGACGGTCTTGCCGGCGTCCCACGCGGTGTTCTTGATGACGTACTTGAACTTCATGACGTCGTCGGCGGCCTTGAGCAGGGTGTCGAACCGGTAGTTGATCTCCTGCTGGCCGGCGGTGCCGACCTCGTGGTGGGCGCGCTCGACCTGCAGGCCGACGTTCTCGAGGCCGAGGACCATCTGGTCGCGCAGGTCCGCGAGGTGGTCGACCGGCGAGACCGGGAAGTAGCCGCCCTTGTAGCGGGGCTTGTAGCCGCGGTTGCCACCCTCCTCGGAGCGGCCGGTGTTCCAGGCGCCCTCGATGGAGTCGATGTGGTAGAACCCCTCGTTCTGCGAGGTCTTGAAGCGCACGTCGTCGAAGATGTAGAACTCCGCCTCGGGTGCGAAGAACGCCGTGTCGGCGAGCCCGGTGGTCGCGAGGTAGGCCTCGGCCTTCGCCGCGATGTTGCGCGGGTCGCGGCTGTAGGGCTCGTTGGTGAACGGGTCGCGGATCGAGAAGTTGACGACGAGCGTCTTCTCCACGCGGAACGGGTCGATGAAGGCGGTCGTGACGTCGGGGATGAGCTTCATGTCCGACTCGTGGATCGCCTGGAAGCCGCGGATCGACGAACCGTCGAACATCTGGCCTTCCGTGAAGAGGGTCTCGTCGACGTGGACGGCCGGCAGGTTGAAGTGCTGCATCACGCCGGGCAGGTCGCAGAACCGGACGTCGACGAACTTGACGTCCTCCTCACGGATGAACCGGAGAACTTCCTCCGCGTTCTTGAACATCCATCCTCCTCGCGGTGCCGTCGGCCTGCGCCGTCGCATCGCCTCGCCTCTGCCGCGACGGGTCCGTCGCGGTGCTGATGGTGAACCTAGGCGCCGGGGGTTTCCCACCGGTGTCCCGATTGTTTCGTGCGTGTTTCCATGGGTGACGCCGGGGTCAAGGTGCCTGGGCGCGTGCGACGGGCGGGGCTGGTGGGACGGCGTCGAGGACCGGCGTGGACCGCGGTGTGCGAGTGACGTCGCAGGTCAGGCGCGTGTGCCCGACGGGTCGAACCGGTAGCCGAGACCGGGCGACGTCAGCAGGTAGCGAGGGTGGGCCGGGTCGGGCTCGAGCTTGGCGCGCAGCTGCGCGAGATAGACCCGCAGGTAGTTGGTCTGGCCCTCGTACTGCGGCCCCCACACCTCACGCAGCAGTTCGGCACCGGGCACGAGCAGTCCGCCGGCACGTACGAGCACCTCGAGCACCCCCCACTCGGTGGGGGTCAGGTGCACGGCGGCGCCGTCGTGGCCGAGCACCTGCTTGCGGCCGAGGTCGACGTCGAAGTCGGGCGTGTGCACGACGCCGGCGTCGACGGACGCCCCGGAGCGCCGGGCCGCCGCACGCAGTCGCGCGAGCAGCTCCTCGACCCCGAAGGGCTTGGTGAGGTAGTCGTCGGCGCCCGCATCGAGCGCGGTGACCTTGTCGGACTGGTCGCGGCGTGCGGAGAGCACGACGATCGGCACTCCGCTGGACTCACGGATCCGTTCGATGACGGTGACGCCGTCCATGTCGGGCAGCCCGAGGTCGAGCACGACGACGTCGAGGCGGATGGCGGCCACACGCGCGAGCGCCTCGCCGCCCGTCGCCGCGGGGTGGACGACGTACCCGCGGGAGCGCAGCGTGAGCGTGAGTGCCTTGCGCAGCTGGTCGTCGTCCTCGACAACGAGCAGATCGGTCATGACGCCTTCTCCGCGTGCCGCAGCCGGAGCCGCACGGTCAGGCCGCCGCCCTCGGTGTCGAGGAAGTCGAGACCTGCGTCCATGGCGGCGCAGAAGCCGCGCACGATCTCGAGGCCGAGTCCCGTGCTGCGGTCGGCACCGCCACCGGCCGTGACCCGACCGGGGATGGCCGCGCGCGGACCGAGACCCGGCCCGTGGTCGACCACGTCGACGACCACGGCGTCACCCGTGTCGTGCGCCGAGATCACGACCGGGACGTCGGCCGAGGGGGCGGCGTAGCGGACGGCGTTGGACACGAGGTTCTCGAGCACCCGCTCGAGCAGTGCCGGGTCGGCATCGACGAGCGGCAGCGCATCGCTCACGACGGTCTCGACCGGAGCTCGCGGGCTCGCCAGGAGGGCGGCCGCGATCGCGGCGTCGACCGACGTCGCCTCCATGCGCACGGCGACGACGCCGGCCTCGAGGCGGCTCATGTCGAGCAGGTTGGTGATGAGCTCGTCGAGCCTCGACGTGGCGCTGTCGACGGTCTCGAGCAGGTCGTCGGTCGTGTCGGCGTCGAGCATCGCGTGCGGGTCGCGCAGGGTGTCGACCGCGAGTCGCAGGCCGGACAGCGGAGTGCGCAGGTCGTGGCCGACGCTGGCGAGGAGCGCGGTGCGTGCCGAGTCGATGGCGGCGAACTGCTCGGCGCGCCGGACCTCGGCCTCCATCCGGTCGCTCTCGTAGGAGCGCACGGCTGCCGACGCCAGCGAGTCGATGAACGCCGGATCCTCGGCCATGCGCGCAGGTCCGGTGCCGACGAGCCGGTAGCCACCCGAGACGACGACGTCGAGCGCGGCACCGCCCCCGAGCCCGTCGGGACCCTCGCCCGCGGTCGCCAGCACCTCGGGACGGCGTCCGTCACGCACGAGGCTCAGCCGCTCCAGCGCCAGCGCGCTGCGCACGCGTTCGAGCGACATCGCAGGGTCGTCGTCCGACTTCGCGACGACGTCGGCGATGAGGTCCGCGCGCGCGGCCTGCTGCGTCGCTCCGGCCCGGACGCGCGCGTTGATCTCGGCGAGCACCGCCACCACGCCGGCGACGAGCGTGAAGACGACGAGCGACACGACGTTGTCCGGGCTCGCCACTGCGAACGTGTGGTACGGCGGGACGAGGTACCAGTTGACGAGAAACACCGCGATGAGCGCGAAGACGATGCCGAGGACGGGGCCGGTCACGACGGCCACCCCGAGGACGACGGCGAGCGCGAGGAGCAGCACCACCGTGAGGTCGAGGGGGACGTGCGTCTCGGCCACGAGGACCGACACCCAGACCACGACGACGGCGACGGTGAACACGGCGAGCCGCAGGCTCCGGCTCCAGCGGTCGACGGGGCCACGCAGGTCGGTCACGGTCGACAGTGTGGCACCGCCGTCAGGCGGTCAGCACCGGGAGACTCGAGTCGTCGTTCTCGTCGTCCATCAGCAGCGGCACCGAGATGACGATGACGCGAGGTTCCTGGCGCAGGCGCACCCGAAGGCGCAGCGCGCTCTGGTTGTGCAGCAGGTGCTCCCACCAGTGCGACACGACGTACTCCGGGATGTAGACCGACACGATGTCGCGAGGGCTCTCCCGACGGACGCTGCGGACGTAGTCGAGGATCGGCTGGGTCAGGTCGCGGTACGGCGACTCGAGCTGCACGAGCGGCACCGGGATCTGACGGTCGGCCCAGGTCTGCTGCAGGTCGTCGACGTTGCTCCGCTCGGTGACGACGTGCAGAGCCACGAGCGTGTCGGGACGCGTGGCGCGGGCGAAGGCCAGCGCCTGCATGGCGGGGGAGTGCAGGCGCGAGACCAGCACGACCGCGTGCACGCGACTGGGCAGACGTACGCCTCCCGGAGCCGGAGCCATCGCGTCGTCGACGCGACGGTAGTGCCGGTTGATCCCGATCATCACGGCGAAGAACAGTGGGATCGCGATCATGACGAGCCAGGCGCCGTGCGAGAACTTGGTGAAGATCACGATGACGAGCACCAGCGCCGTGACGGAGGCACCGACCAGGTTGACGATGCGCGACCGCTTCATCGCCCCACGCTCGCCGGCGGCAGCCCGGGGGATCTCCTTGTTCCAGTGCCGGACCATGCCCGCCTGGGAGATGGTGAACGAGAGGAAGACACCGAGGATGTAGAGCTGCACGAGCCGGGTCACGCTCGCATCGAACGCGATGATGAGCAGGATCGAGACGCCGGCGAGGAACAGGATGCCGTTGCTGAAGACGAGACGGTCGCCGCGGCGACCGAACTGTCGCGGCAGGTAGCCGTCGCGACCGAGCACCGACCCCATGATCGGGAAGCTGTTGTACGCCGTGTTGGCGGCGAGCACGAGCACGAGGGTCGTGAAGATCTGCAACGCGTAGAAGCCGAACGATCCGGCGCCGAACACGGCCTCGCCGAGCTGCGCGAGCACCGTCGGCTGTACGGCGTCGGGGGGAAGCCCGAGCGTCGCGTTGTCCTCGGACAGCTTCACGCCGGACGAGATCGCGAGGTAGGTCACGCCGCCGAACATCGTGATGGCGAAGGTGCCCATGGCGAGCAGCGTCATCGACGCGTTGCGCGACTTCGGCGGCCGGAAGTAGGGGACGCCGTTCGACACGGCCTCGACACCGGTGAGCGCGGTGCAGCCGGAGGCGAAGGCGCGCAGCAGCAGGAAGATCGCCGTGGCGCCCATCGCGTCCTGCGCGTGCACGGGCAGGTTGGCCGACTCGGCGACGATCGGCGTGCCGAACAGGTCCTTGAAGACACCGACCCCGATGAGGGTGAGCACGCTGATGATGAACAGGTAGGTCGGTGCCGCGAACGCCTTGCCGGACTCTTGGATGCCGCGCAGGTTCATGAACGTGAGCACACCGACGAGCACAACGCTCATGACGACCGAGTAGGGCACCAGGCTAGGGAACGCCGACGTGAAGTTGGCGACGCCGGACGTCACGGACACCGCGACCGTGAGGATGTAGTCGACGACGAGGGCCGCGGCCGCGACGAGTGCCGTCCCCTGCCCGAACTGGTCCTTGGCGACCGCGTAGGCGCCACCGCCGCCCGGGTAGGCGTAGACCGTCTTGCGGTAGGACGTCACGACGATCGCGAGGAGCGCGATGACGGCGAGACCGACCCACGGCGTCCAGGCGAGGGCGGTCAGTCCGCCGAGCACCAGGACCAGGAGGATCTGGTCGGTGGCGTACGCGACGCTCGAGAGGGGGTCGCTGCAGAACACCGGGAGCGCGAGGCGCTTGGACAGCAGCGCGTGGTGGCTGGCCTGGGAGTCGATCGGCGTGCCGACGACCATCTTCTTGAGAAAGCTCACGGTCCAGTGCTACGCGGCTGCCGCACCGCACCGCTGGGCGCGTTGACGCGTCCCTGACGGGTCGGCGCGAACGTTAACGCGTTCTTAGCGCCCTGGGCCGCGGGTCACGTCCCTCCGACCACGGCCCCCCTTCCGACGATCGTGGATGCGCCCTCTCGTCGCGGCCTCGGCCTCGGCTCGACGCACGACCGGCACGCCGTAGCCTGGACCGGTGACCGACGAGGACCCCACGCCTGCTCCGCGCCTGGCGCGCGAGGACGTCGGGTCGTGGCTGTCCGGCCCGTCGTCGGTGCTCGATCCCGACCAGCGTCACCGGGGCGAGCGCCTCGGGCTGCCCGAGGACGGTGCCGGGTCGCTCGCCGGGTGGGGACGTCGGCTCGCTGCGCTGCTCATCGACTGGTTGGCCTGTCTCGTGCTGGTGCGCCTGTTCCTGCCGCGGATCGACTACGGCACGCCGGCCTCGAGCCTCACGACGATGGGCTTCTTCCTGGCCGAGGTCACGCTCTTCACCTGGCTCGTGGGCGCGTCCTTCGGTCAGCGGCTCCTCGGCCTCGCCGTCGTCCGGCTCGACGCCGGTCCGGTCGGTCTCGTGCGCGCGTTCGCCCGGACCCTGCTCGTCTGCCTGCTGGTCCCGCCGCTCATCTGGGACCGGGACGGTCGCGGGCTGCACGACCGCAGCGTCGGCACCGCCGTCGTCCGTCGCTAGGTTCGCCGCGACGGTGTCCCGGGCCTGGTCACCTGGGTCCAGCCGGGGCCTGTGCGCTGTCTGACGGCCCCTCCGCTGCTACCCGGTCGCGGGCCCGGAGCCAGGCTCGGGTCAGGTCCACGCCGTAGGTAGGCCCTCCGCTCTCCTGATAGTGCTCGAGCCGCCCCCGCGCTCGCTGCAGGATCCGCGTGGCCCCCTCGGAGTTCCCGCGGTCTGCGTGGGTGACCGCGACGCAGAGCTGCGCAAGTCCCTGCCACAGCTCCTGCTCCTCGACCGGACCGTGCTTCCATCGGGACTCGAAGACCTCATGCGCGGAGAACGCGCGACCCTCGAGCATGAGTCGGCGGGCCAGGTCGACCGTGTCGACCGCGGACCTGGGGATGTCGGGAATCTGGGTCACGCCCACCGATCCGTACGGCAGCGGCCGTCCCAGCGCATCGCGTGGTCGGAGCTGCCGCGCCCGACCGGCGTCGTCGCGGTCCCGGGACTGCTGCACAGGAGGACCCTCCATCCGCGTCGGTCGCGGTCCACGACGTCCGGCTGCTCGCACACTACGCCGGTGGCCGACCACCTCGGTGCCACGAGGCCCGGCGACGGGCGACGCGACGATCGGTCCGACCGGAGGACCTCGAGTCGGTCATGTCCGGTCCGGTCAGACGCGCGGGATCTTCGTCCCCTTGGGCAGCGGCCCCTTGGGGATCGGCAGCGGCGTCGTGGTGAGCGCGTCGAGGCGCTTGCGCAGCGCCGTGACCTCGGCCGGCTTGAGGTTGCGCGGCAGCTTCATCACGGTCGCTTGCAGCTTGCGCAGCGGAACCTGGCCCTCGCCGTCACCGGCCTGGATCTCATAGATCGGGACCTCGCCGACGAACCGTGCGTGCCGCCGCTTCTCGTTGGCCAGCAGGTTCGCCGCGCGTGACGCCGGGCCCTCCGACACGAGGATCACCCCAGGCCGCCCGATCACGCGGTGGACGAAGTCCTGGTTCTTCGTCATGCCGACGGCCGGCGTGACGAACCAGCCGCTGCGCAGCGCGTTGAGCACCGAGGCGGCTGCTCCGAGCTGCCCCTCGACCTGGGAGTACGCGGCCGTCTCGGCGCGACGGCCGAAGATGAAGGCCATGGCGAGCACCGCGAAGGGCAGGCCGATGATGATCCAGAACCACAGGGTCTTGGTGAGCAGGCCGATGATCACGAAGACCGCCAGCACCGCCACGAAGATCCCGAGGAGGATCCAGCCGATCGCCGGGTCGGCGGTGCGGGTCAGGCGGTAGGTCTCGCGGATCTGGGCGACGCGGCCCTTCGGGGGCGTCGCCGGCGCGGTGCTGCTCACGGGTGGGGCTCCGGGGTGTCGGGGAGGGGACCAGCGTACGGCGCCGAGCCTCAGGCCCGTGCGCCGCCCGTCACGATCGCCGCGGTGCCGGTGCCCGCGGCACGGGCCTCGAGGGCGCGCTGGTGCAGTCGACCGGCCCGGTAGGACGAGCGTACGAGCGGGCCGCTCATGACGCCTGCGAAACCGATCCGGGTGGCCTCCTCGGCCAGCGCGACGAACTCCTCGGGCTTGACCCAGCGCTCGACCGGGTGGTGCCGGGGGCTCGGCCGGAGGTACTGCGTGATCGTGAGGAGGTCGCACCCGGCGTCGTGCAGGTCGTGCATCGACGAGACGACCTCGTCGATCTCCTCGCCCATGCCCAGGATCAGGTTGGACTTGGTCACGAGCCCGGCGTCGCGCGCCTGGGTCAGGACGTCGAGCGATCGTTCGTAGCGGAACGCCGGTCGGATCCGCTTGAAGATGCGCGGCACCGTCTCGAGGTTGTGCGCGAGAACCTCGGGCGCGGCGGCGAAGACCTGGGCGAGCAGTGCCGGGTCGGCCGAGAAGTCGGGGATGAGCACCTCGACACCGGTGCCCGGGTTGAGCTCGTGGATCAGGCGCACGGTCTCCGCGTAGAGCCAGGCGCCCTCGTCCGGGAGGTCGTCGCGTGCGACGCCGGTGACGGTGGCGTACTTGAGGCCCATCGTGGCGACCGACTCCGCCACGCGGCGCGGCTCGTCGCGGTCCAGCGGGTCCGGGCGCCCGGTGTCGATCTGGCAGAAGTCGCAGCGGCGCGAGCACTGCGAGCCGCCGATGAGGAACGTGGCCTCGGCGTCCTCCCAGCACTCGTAGATGTTGGGGCAGCCGGCTTCCTGGCACACCGTGTGGAGCCCCTCGCCCTTCACGAGTCCGTCGATCCGGCGGTACTCGGGGCCGGTGCGCAGGGTCGTCTTGATCCACGGCGGCTTGCGCTCGATGGGAACCTCGGCGTTGCGCGCCTCGATGCGCAGCATCCGTCGTCCGTCCGGTGCCGTCGCGACGACGTCGCTGTCAGGGCTCATCGGGAGCTCCACCGCTCGAGTCCGTCGACCAGGCGCGCCTCGACCAGCGGCAGGACGTCGAGCACACCGATGCTCGTGCCGAGCTCGGCGCTCAGTGAGGTGACGCCGGCGTCCTCGATGCCGCACGGCACGATGCGGTCGTACCAGCCCAGGTCGCAGTCGGCGTTGAGGGCGAAGCCGTGCATGGTGACGCCGCGCGAGACGCGGACCCCGATCGCCGCGACCTTGCGCTCGGGGCGGGTGCCCTCGAGGGGACGGTCGGCGCGGACCCACACCCCGCTCCGGTCGTCGACGCGCATCGACTCGAGGCCCATCGCGGAGCAGACGTCCATGAGCATGGCTTCGAGGCGGCGCACGTGCTCGACGACATCGATGGGCTCGGCGAGCCGGACGATCGGGTAGCCGACCAGCTGGCCCGGACCGTGCCACGTGATGCGCCCGCCGCGGTCGACGTCGACGACGGGGGTGCCGTCGCCGGGTCGGTCCGACGGCCGGGTGCGCTTTCCCGCGGTGTAGGTGGGCGGGTGCTCGAGGAGGAGCACCGTGTCCGGCAGCGATCCGTCGACGACGCCCGCGTGGACCCGTCGCTGCTCGTCCCACGCGTCGAGGTAGGGCACGGCGTCCGGTCCGAAGCCGAGGCGGCGCAGGTCCGGCCGCGAGCGTGGTCGCGGGTCAGGCTCGGAGCCGCTCGCCGGATGCACGACGCCAGCCGTGGGATGCGTCGGCGTCACGGTCACGCCTGCCAGCCTAAGCCAGGTGCACCAGGGCGGCCCGCTGCGTCCGCTCCCGGCGTACCGATGAAGGGCTCCGGTGGCTCCCTCTATGCACTGAAGGCCACCTTCAGTCCTCGTCGTCGGGGTACATGGAGCCTGGGCCGGCGGGGCTCGCGTCGAGGTGGGCGAGCTGGGCGCCCGTGAGCTCCAGGTCGGCGGCGGCGGCGCTGGACGCGGCGGTCTCGCGACGCCGGAAGCCGGGGATGGGCACCAGCGTGGGGCTCGTGGCCGACAGCCAGGCGAGCGCGACCTGCTGCGCGGTCACGGCACGCCCGGTCGAGGCGGACTGCTCGGCGGCGACCTCGGCGAAGGCCGGGTACAGCTCGCCGAGCACGGGTGCCTGGTCCTGGCCGAGCGGTGACCAGGCGAGGTAGGCGACACCGTGCTCGCCGGTCCAGGCGACGACGTCGGAGTCGTCGCGGTAGCGCGGGCTGCGCTCGTTCTCGACTGCGGCGATCGTGCCGCCGCTGACGTCCCACGCCACGAGGCACTCGTCGAGGTGGACGTTGCCGATGCCGATGGCCGGTGCGAAGCCTCGCTCGCGCACCGCCAGCAGGTTCTCGACCGTCGTCGCGAACGGCTGCTGCTCGCGGTTGACCCGGTGCAGCAGGATCGCGTCCGGCTCGAACCCCAGCCGCGCGACGCTCCCCTCCGCGGCGCGCAGCAGGTGCTCGCGCGAGCCGTCGCGTCCCCAGTCCTCGTCGCCGTCCGGGCGCGGCGTCCGGGTGATGCCGATCTTGGTGACGACGACGAGGTCGGCGCGCGAACCGCTCCACGAGCGGACCGCCTCGCCGACCAGAACCTCGTTGTGGCCGAAGCGCGCGCCGTCGGGTGCGTAGATGTCGGCGGTGTCGACGAGCGTGAGGCCGAGGTCGAAGGCGTGGTGCAGGACGCCGATCGCCGTGTCGTGGTCGATCGGCTCACCGCCGGGCCCGCCGTCGGACAGCGGCATCGCGCCGACGCCGAGCGCGGGCACCGGGGTCGCGGTGAGCAGGGGGAGGTTGAGGTGACGCACGTCGGCTCCGGTGGTCGGTGTTCTGGCTGGGGGCAGGGCAGTGTCGGTGTTCCGGTGGTGCGGCTCAGGCGATGCGGCCCGGCGCCAGCCGGGTCTCGACGACGTCGTGACCGGCGCGCTCGACCCGGTAGGCCGCCGGACCGGTCGCCGGGTCGACGTCGTAGTCGGTGAGCACCTCGACCGGGTCGGTGCCCTCGTAGCGGATGCCCACGCGGTCGTCGGTCGCGTACGCGAGCGGCAGCTCGCCGCTGCCGACGAGTGCGTGCAGCAGGGGACGCCGCTGCTCCTCGCTGTCGTAGTGCACGCCGTTGGCGTAGGGGAGCAGCCCGAGGCCGCCGGTCACGATGCGCAGGTCGGGCCCGAAGGAGTCCGTCGTACCGCCGACGTGCCAGCAGATCGACCCCGCGCTGACGCCGCCGAGCACCACGCCGCGCTCCCACGCGTCGCGCGCCGCCTCGTCGATGCCGTGCACGCGCCACAGGGCCAGCAGGTTGGCGACCGATCCGCCGCCGACCCACACGACGTCGGCGCGGCCGAACGCCTCGTCGGGCTCCTGGTTGGGGTAGGGGAAGACCACGAGGTGGTCGCTGTCGAGGGAGAGGTCGCGGGTGGCCTGGTGGCTCATGGCGAGGTAGCCCTCGTTGTCGCCGGACGCCGTCATCACGAAGAGCACCCGCGGGCGGTCCTTGCCGCTCAGCCGGAGCGCCTCGAGGAACAGGCCGCCGGGACGTCGCTCGTTCTCGCGACGGCTCAGCGACGGGAGGAAGCCACCACTCGTGGCCAGGATGCGGCGGGTCGTCATGGGCAGAGAACCTACGCGAGCCACCGCCGGGTCGCGCCGGCGATACGTCCTCCGCCCGCGAGCCGCTGGGACCGACACCGTCTCGCCGTGGTCGACGTGGCTGTGGACGCGCGCAGCGGCCGGTCCGTGCCGGCACGCACTCTGCCGCCATGCCCACGACACAGCCCGACGACCTGCCGCCGTCCGCCCGCCGCCGCGCTCCGCGCCGCCCGCGCCCGGCCACCGGAGACTCGACAGCCGAGGGGCGCACCGCGCCGGCCACGAGCGACGCGACCGACCGCCTGCCGACGGTCGAGCGGACGTCGGTTCTCGAGGCGGGCGACGAGGTCTCCCCGGCGCTCGATCGCCTCAGCGGCGTGCGCGGTGCGACGCTCGCGCCGCTCGTCGGCGTGCATCGCGTCGGCTCCGGCTTCGCGCTGACGCACGCCGTGCCCGCCGACGCCGAGACGCTGGCCGTGCTGCGTGCGGCGACCCCGTTGCGCTCCGGTCACGTCGTGACCGTCCTGACAGCAGTGGCCGAGGCGCTCGTCGTCCTGCACGACGCCGGGCTCGCGCACGGCTGCGTCGACGCCGAGCACCTGCTCGTCGCGCCGGACGGGTCCGTGGTTCTCGTCGGGTCCGGACTGGCGTGGTCGCGTCCGCCGGGAGCCCCGGACGGCCCGCAGCCCGAGGACGACATCGCCGCCGCTGCGGAGCTGATCCGGCACCTGCTGGGCGCCGGATCGGCGTCCTCGGGACTCGTGCTGCTCGGCCTCCGGGCCGGGGACCCGGATCCCGTGCTGCGCCCGGACGCCGCCTCGCTGCTGGAGTCGGTCCGTCGATGCGGTCGGGCGGCACCGCTGCTCGACCTGCTCTGGCTCACCGACCGCGGGCCGCAGCCCGCCCGGTCGACGCACGACGAGGGGACGGGGCCACCGGCTCCGCCCGTCGACGACCGTGACGCGACCTGGAGCGGCATCGGCGGTGGCGACACGAGCCTGCGCCGTACGAGCACGCGGGAGGACGTCGGGCCCGAGCGTTCGGCCCGCGGGCGGCGGCGGGACGACCGACCGGCCCGCCCACGTCGGCGGCCCTACGCGCCGGTGGCGGTGCTGGCGTCTCTCGTCGTGGCGGTCGGCGGGGCGCTGGCCGTGCGTGCGGCCGGTGGGGTGGCCTCGGCGTCGGAGACCGTCACCGGGTCGTCGTCATCGCTCTCGATCGCCGGTCCGCGCGCCACGCCCAGCAGTGCGTCGAGTCCTGGCTCGACGGGCCGGCCGGGCGGATCGTCACCCGACCCGGTCATGCCTGCCACCCCGACCTCGCTCGACGACCGGCACGACATCGCGTCCCGCTCACCCGCACCCGACGTGGCGTCGACCGGGTCGTCCGTCATCGACGTCGACCGCGGTGCGGCGCCGCCCCCGGCGTGGTCGACGGTGCTCCGCCAGGTCGACGCAGGGAGGCTCCGCGCGATCGCCGCCGGGTCCGTGGGGGATCTGGCGGACTACGTGGACCCGGCGGGCCCCGCCTTCGCCGCCGACTCGGCCCTCGCCCTGCGGGTGGCAGCCAGCGGAGCCGCACTGCGCGGCGGCGTGCTGCAGGTGCTCGGCGTGCGGACGCTGAGCTCGACGGCGTCGCGGACCGTGCTCCGGGTGCGCGACCGGCGCGCCGCCTACAGCGTCGAGGTCGACGGCTCGAGCTCCGCGGTGGCCGCCCGGGCGCCCCGATGGTGGCAGGTCACGCTGGCGCGCGGCCTCGACGGGCGATGGCGGATCTTCGACGTGACGACCCCGGGCGATGCCGGTGCCGGCGGCTGACGGCTCAGTACGCGCCGCGGGCGGCGATCACCGCGCGGAAGGTCTGGCTGATGATGGTGACGTCCATGAGGAACGACCAGTTCTCGACGTAGTAGAGGTCGAGTCGGACCGACTCGTCCCAGTCGAGGTCGGACCGACCGCTGACCTGCCAGAGGCCGGTCATGCCGGGCTTCACGAGCAGCCGACGGTGGACGTCGTCGCCGTACTGGGCCACCTCTTCCGGCAGCGGCGGTCGAGGACCGACCAGCGACATCGAGCCGGTGAGGACGTTGAACAGCTGGGGCAGCTCGTCGAGCGACGTGCGGCGCAGGAGCGAGCCGACGCGGGTGATGCGCGGGTCGTCCTTCATCTTGAAGAGCACGCCCGCGCCCTCGTTGGAGTCGCGCAGGTCGGCGATCATCTCGTCGGCGTCGACGTGCATCGAGCGGAGCTTGACCATGCTGAAGGTGCGGCCGCTGCGCCCGACCCGTGTCTGCTTGAAGAACGCCGGACCGCGCGAGTCGAGACGCACCGCCAGCGCGAGGCCGACGATGACGGGCGAGAGCAGGATCAGCGAGACGAGCGCGACGATCCGGTCGAAGAGTCCCTTGGCGACGCGGCGGCTGCCGGTGAACTCCGGCCGCTCGACGTGCAGCAGCGGGAGACCGACCACGGGTCGCACCGAGATGCGCGTGCCGGCGACGTCGGTGAGGTTGGGCGAGACGAGCACGTCGACCTTGGTGTCCTCGAGGGCCCAGGACAGGTGGCGCAGCTCCTGCTGGGAGAACGTCGACCAGGCGGCCACGATGAGCGTGTCGGCATCGTGCAGGTCGAGAGCCCGGCGGACGTCGGTGCTCGTCCCCACGACGGGGACGCCCTCGATGATGTCCTGCTGGCTGCGGTCGACGAGCGCTCCGACGACCTGGAAGGAGTGGTCGTCGCGACCGGAGAGCCGACGCATCATCTCGGCCGTGGCGCGCTCCGTGCCGACGACCAGCGCCCGGTGCACGGCGACGCCGTGGCGTCGTGCGCTGGCCTGGACGCGGTGCCCGACGAAGCGCACGAGCATCGTGCCGATGATGAGGATCGGGAAGGCGACGAGGGTGAGGGTGCGGCCGAGCTCGGCCTGCGAGATGAGGGCGGCGACCCCCATGAGGGCCATGAGCTTGAGCCCGATGTCGAGGGTGCGGCGGTAGTCGTCGCTGCCCTCCCCGAGGAAGCGCGGCTCGTAGCCGCGGGCCAGCATCGTGACGCCGACCCAGCCCAGGGGGACGAGCACGACGACGAGTGCGGCAGCGAGGTGGCCCGGTCGCGGCTGCACCGCGGCGAGCGCCCCCCACGCGGCCAGCAGGCCCACGACCGCGTCGGCGATCATGACGAAGCGCGCGTAGCTGGCCATCCATCGGGTGCGCGTGGTGTCTCCCAGGGCCGTCGGGAGGGGAGTCGACACCCGCAGCGCGGGCCGTTCCGTGCGCTGGAGCGGGAGCGAGGCCAGCGACAGGTCGCTCGACTCACCGGGCAGCGCCGCGCCCGAGGTCGAGTCCAACGCCGTCATCGGTGGTTCCTCCTGCTGTTGTCACGGTCGAACGTGAGGACGGGTTCGTCCTCCTGGTGCGTCACACGATGTCACGAAACGATACGGCCATCGTCGGCCAAACGGCTGAACCGCGCCGCACCGATTCCGTGCGGTCTGGTTCGTGTCGTCACTCAACGTCAGAAACGTTTCCCGAGTGCTCCGAACGGGTTACGCCGAGATGTCCGGGCCACGATCGGGCCGCCGGAGCGCCCCGACGAGGGTCGCCCTCGACCCCGCCGTCACGGTTACTCATCGGTCACCAGGACGGCGATCATGGAGGCGACGGTGGGGTGACGAAACTCGAAACCCGAACCGGCCAAACGACTGGCCGACATCCGCTGGTCGATGAGCAGCTCGTCGGCGAACTCACCCAGGACGAGGCGCAGGGCCGGACGGGGGACCACGGCGAGGGTCGGCCGGTGCAGAGCCTTGCCGAGGGCTGCGGTGAGGTCGCCGTTGGTCACCTGCTCCGGCGCCGTCATGTTCACGGCTCCGTGGAGTGACTCAGTGTCAGCAAGGTGACGCAGCGCGGAGACTTCGTCGTCGAGCGAGATGAGCGACCACCACTGCTTCCCGGAGCCGAGGCGACCGCCGATCCCCGCCTTCACGACCGGGAGCAGCCGTCCGAAGGCTCCTGCTCCGGGGGCGGCGACGGTGCCGGTGCGCGGGTGGACGACGCGGACGCCGCGCTCGCGCGCCGGCTGTGCCGCCTGCTCCCAGGTCGACGCGACCCTGGCGAGGAAGGTCGAGCCGGCGGGCGCATCCTCCTGCACCGCCTCCGGACCGGTGTCGCCGTAGTAGCCCGACGCGGACCCCGACACGAACGCCGCCGGTGGGACCTCGGTCTCCGCGATGGCGGTCGCGAGACAGGTGGTCGCTGCCACCCGCGAGTCCAGGATCGTGCGCTTGTACGCGTCGTCCCAGCGCTTCTCGGCGACGCCGGCGCCCGCGAGGTTGATCACGGCGTCGACGCCCTCGAGGACCGCGATGAGGTCGCGGGACGCGCCGCGCGCACCGAGCTGCGGGTTCCACAGGACGTCGTCAGCCGTCGACGACGGCGTGCGCACCAGGCGCACGACCCGGTGGCCGTCGCTGCGCAACGACGCGACCAGCCTGCTGCCGATGAACCCGGACGACCCGGCGACGACGTAGGTGCGGGAACCGGTCATCGCTTCCACTCCATGGGGTTCAGCCGAGTCCGAGCTCGGCCTCGAACGAGCCGTCCTCGAGTCGCGACTTCACCGCCGTCAGGAAGCGCGCGGCATCGGCACCGTCGACGAGGCGATGGTCGTAGCTCATCGCGAGGTAGACCATCGAGCGGATCGCGATCGAGTCGGCACCGGTCTCGTCGGTGACGACGACAGGACGCTTCACGACGGCACCGGTGCCGAGGATCGCCACCTGCGGCTGGTTGATGATCGGGGTGTCGAACAGTGCCCCGCGGCTGCCGGTGTTGGTCAGCGTGAACGTGCCGCCGGAGAGCTCGTCGGGCGTGACCTTGTTGGTTCGGGTGCGCTCGGCGAGGTCGGCGATCTTGCGCGCGAGCCCGCCGATGTTGAGGTCGCCGGCGTCGCGGATCACGGGGACGAGAAGCCCTCGTTCGGTGTCGACGGCGATGCCGAGGTGCTCGCCGTCGTGGTAGGTCACGGTGCCGGCCGCGAGGTCGATGGACGCGTTGACCTGGGGGAACTGCTTGAGGGCCTCGACGCTGGCCTTGGCGAAGAACGGCAGGAACGAGAGCTTGACGCCCTCGGTCGCCTGGAACTGGCCCTTGACCTTCTGGCGCAGGTTGGCGATGCGGGTGACGTCGACCTCGACCACGCTGGTCAGCTGCGCGGAGGTCTGCAGCGACTCGACCATGCGCTCGGCGATGACCTTGCGCAGCCGGGTCATCTTCTCGGTGCGCCCGCGCAAGGGCGACGCGGGGACCGCCGACGCTGCGGGCACGGACGGTGCGGACGCCGATGCAGCGCCGCTCGGAGCCACGGCGGCGGCAGCCGCGGCGGCCGCCTTCGCTGCGGCGTCGAGGACGTCGGACTTGCGGATCCGTCCCCCGACCCCGGTTCCCACGACGGTCGCGAGGTCGACCCGCTGGTCGGCGGCGAGCTTGCGCACGATCGGAGTGACGTAGGCGTCCGACGGCACGGCCGCCGAGGGGGCAGCTGCGGCGTTGTCTGCGGGCGGGCCGACAGCGGGCGAGGGTGCGGCCGCTGCGGGCGCGGCAGGAGCCGGCGTCGGCGCCGGAGGTACGGCGGCGGCCGCAGGTGTCGGGGCGGGCGCGGGCGCAGGAGCAGGAGCAGGGGTCGCCGGCGGCGCCGCGGGAGCTGCGGCCGGGGCGCCGACCGCACCCACCAGCCCGAGCTGGGCGCCGACGGCCACGACCTCGTCCTCGCCGACGGTGATCTCGAGCAACGTGCCGGCGACGGGGGAGGGCAGCTCGGTGTCGACCTTGTCGGTGGAGATCTCGACGAGCGGCTCGTCGGCGGCGACGGCGTCGCCCACCGCCTTGAGCCAGCGCGTCACCGTGCCCTCGGTGACGCTCTCGCCGAGGGCGGGAAGCAGCACGGGTGTCGCGGACGACGCGGTGGCGGCAGTGCTGGGCGCGACGGGCTGGGCGGGCGCGGCAGCGGCGACGGGTTCGGGCGCAGGCGTCGCGGCCGCGGCAGCGGGCGGCTCGGCCGGGGCGGCGTCCGCAGGTGCGGCGGCAGCCGGTGCAGCTGGTGCCGACGCCGTCGGCGCGACGGCGTCCGACGACTCGCCGATGACGCCGAGCTCGCCACCGACGAGGACGACGTCGTCCTCGGCCGCGGTGATCGAGAGCAGGATCCCGGACGCCGGAGCGGGGATCTCGGTGTCGACCTTGTCGGTCGAGACCTCGAGCAACGGCTCGTCGGCGGCGACGGTGTCGCCCACCTGCTTGAGCCAGCGCGTGACCGTGCCCTCGGTGACGCTCTCGCCGAGCTGGGGCATCGTGACGGAGACGGGCATTCCCTGGGGTCCTCTCGGTCGTGCGGTCGAGTCTCGCGCGTGCGGGGCGCCCTGTCAGGCGTGTGCGTGCAACGGCTTGCCGGCCAGGGCCAGGAAGGCCTCGCCGAACGCCTCGTTCTGCGTGGGGTGCGCGTGGATGAGGCTGGCGACGTCCTCGGGCCAGGCCTCCCAGTTGACGACGAGCTGGCCCTCGCCGATCAGCTCGCCGACGCGGGCGCCGACCATGTGCACGCCGACGACGGGTCCGTCCTTCTCGCGCACGAGCTTCACGAATCCGGTCGTGCCGAGGATCTGGCTCTTGCCGTTGCCGCCGAGGTTGTACTCGTAGGTCTCGACGTTGCCCTCGCCGAAGCGCTCCTTGGCCTGCGCCTCGGTGATGCCGACGGACGCGACCTCGGGCTCGCAGTACGTGACGCGGGGGATGCCGTCCTCGTCGATGACGCGGGGCGCCAGGCCGGCGACCTCCTCGGCCACGAAGATGCCCTGCTGGAAGCCGCGGTGCGCCAGCTGCAGGCCGGGGACGATGTCACCGACGGCGTAGACGCCCGGGACGTTGGTGCGCAGCCGGTCGTCGGTGAGGACGAAGCCGCGGTCCATGGCCACGCCGATCTCCTCGAAGCCCATTCCCGAGGCGTTCGGGCCGCGGCCGACGGCCACCAGCAGCAGGTCGGCCTCGAGCGTCTCCCCACCCTCGAGGGAGACGACGACGCCTGCGTCGGACTGGGTCACGCCGGCGAAGCGCACGCCGGTCCTGGAGGTGATGCCGCGCTTGCGGAACGCGCGGTCGAGGGCCTTGCTGCAGGCCTCGTCCTCGTTGGGCACGAGTCGGGGGAGCGCCTCGACGATGGTCACCTCGGCACCGAACGACCGCCACACGCTGGCGAACTCGACGCCGATCACACCGCCGCCGAGAACGATCACCTTGGCGGGCACGTGGTCGAGCGCCAGCGCCTCGTAGGACGTGAGGACCTTCCCGCCGATCTCGAGACCGGGAAGGCTCCGGGCGTAGGAGCCGGTCGCGAGAACGACGGCCTTCGCCGCGGTGTACGTCGTGCCGTTGACGTCGACGGTCGTCGGCGACGTCACGCGACCCTCACCCTCGACGAACGTGATGTCGCGCGACTTCACCAGGCCCTGAAGACCCTTGTAGAGGCGACCGACCACGCCCTCGCGGTAGGCGATGACACCGGGGACGTCGATGCCGTCGAGCGTCGCGCGCACGCCGTACTTCTCCGACTCCCGGGCGGCGTCCGCGACCTCGGCCGCATGCAGCAGCGCCTTCGTCGGGATGCACCCGTAGTGCAGGCACGTCCCGCCGAGCTTGTCCTTCTCGATGAGCGCCACGGACAGGCCGAGCTGGGCTCCGCGCAGTGCCGCGGCGTAGCCGCCGCTGCCCCCACCGAGGACGACGAGGTCGAACGTGGACCCGGACACGGGCGCTCCTTGTGGGGTGCGTGTGGTGGGACGAGGCGCGCCCCGGTCCGGGCGCGACCTCCATCCTTTCACCGCCGAGACCCGAGCGTGACCAGGGGTGCGTACCCGCTGGTAGCGGGCACGCACCCCTGAGTGCTCAGGACGGCGTCAGGTCACACGGTGCCGTCGGCGAGGTCCTCGGCGACCTGCAGCAGCGTGCGGACGGCGACGCCCGTGCCGCCTCGGGGGGTGTAGCCGTACTCGCGGTGGTTGTTGTACGAGGGTCCCGCGATGTCGAGGTGCGCCCAGCGCTGGCTGTCCGGCACGAACTCGCGCAGGAAGATCGACGCGGACAGCATGCCGCCCTCGCGACGTCCGGCCAGCGGGATGTTGGCGATGTCGGCGACGTGGCTGTCGAGGTGCGCCCGCAGCTCTTCCGGCTGGGGCATCGGCCACATGGTCTCGCCCACCCGCTGCGAGGCGTCGTAGATCGCCTCGCGGAGGTCGTCGTGGTTGGACATGATGCCGGTGGTCCGGGAGCCGAGCGCGACCACTGCGGCACCCGTCAGGGTCGCGATGTCGATGAGGACGTCCGGCTTGTCCTCCTGGGCCCGGACGAGCGCGTCACCCATGACGAGGCGTCCCTCGGCGTCGGTGTCGAGCACCTCGACCGTCTTGCCTCCGTACGCGCGGTACACGTCACCGGGCTTCTGCGCCTTGCCGCTCGGCATGTTCTCGGCGAGGCAGAGGTAGCCGGTGATGCTGACCGGGACGCCCAGCGTCGCGGCGGCGATGACGGTAGCGAGGGTCGCGGCGGCACCGCCCATGTCGCCCTTCATCTCGTGCATACCGTTGGACGGCTTGATCGAGATGCCGCCCGTGTCGAACGTGATGCCCTTGCCCACCAGGGCGAGGTGACCCGTGGCCCCCTCGGGGCGGTAGCTGAGCCGGACCAGGCGCGGCGGGTGCGCCGAGCCCTTGCCGACGGCGATGATGCCGCCGTAGCCGCCGGCCTCGAGCGCCTTCTCGTCGAGCACCTCGACGCCGACGCCGACCGCCTCGGCCGCGGCCACCGCGTGCGCGGCGAAGTCGGCGGGGACGAGGTCGCCGGCGGGGGTGTTCACGAGGTCGCGGGCCAGGGTGACGGCGGCCGAGATCGCCTTGGCGCGCGCGACCGCGGCGAGCGTCGCGGCGTCCTTCGCGTCGGCGACGTGCAGCGTGATCCGACCCACCGGCGACTTGTTCGAGGCCTTGCTGTCGACGCGGTAGGCGTCGTAGCTGTACGCGCCGAGGAGCAGTCCCTGCGCGACCGCGTCGAGGGTCGCGGCGCTCTCGACCGGCAGCGCGGCCACGGCGCGCCGGCTCCCGGCGACAGCGTGGGCAGCGGTTCCTGCGGCACGGCGCAGGCGCTCCTCGGTGTAGGGACCGGAGCCGAGCCCGACGGCGAGGACGACCGGAGCGCTCGAGATCCCGGCGCCGGGGACGCGCACGACCTCGTCGACCTTGCCCGTCGCGCCGAGAGCTGCGAGCGACTCGAGCAGCTTGCGCGCGGCGGCGGCCTTGAACCCGGCGGCGGGACCGGCCAGCACGGCCGCCTTCTTGCGGCCGCCGGCCGGAGAGGTGGCGACGATGAGGACGTCGGCGGCCTGCGTCGTGGGGTCGGCCGAGGTGAGGGCGAGGGTGGTCACAGTGTCTCCTTGCCGGGCAGGGGTGAACCTCGGCAACCTATCGCGTGGTCCCGTCCGCGTCGCCCTGCGGTCGGCCGTTCCGCGTCGTGCGCGCGGTCGCGAGTAGGTTGCGCCCCATGACGACGGACACCTCCCCCTTGCTCTCACCGCTGCACGACCGGCACGTCGCGCTCGGCGCGAAGTTCGGCGACTTCGGTGGCTGGTCGATGCCCCTCGAGTACGCGGGCGGCGGCGTGGTCGCCGAGCACACCGCGGTGCGCGAGACGGTGGGACTGTTCGACGTCTCGCACCTCGGCAAGGCCACGGTCGTCGGCGAGGGAGCTGCGGCGTACGTCGACTCGGTGCTGACCAACGCGCTCGGCCGCATCAGCGGCGGGCAGGCGCAGTACTCCCTGCTGTGCGCCGAGGACGGCGGCGTGATCGACGACCTCATCGTCTACCTGGGGGCCGACGACGACGTGTTCCTCATCCCGAACGCCGCCAACACGACCGAGGTCGTCGCGGTGCTGCAGGCGGCCGCGCCCGACGCCGTCGTGGTGACCAACCGCCATCACGACTTCGCGGTGCTCGCCGTCCAGGGACCTCGTTCGCCGGAGGTGCTCGAGGCGCTCGGTCTGCCGTCGGGCATGGACTACATGGCCTTTCAGCGGGCGGATCTCGCCGGGACGTCGATCACCGTGTGCCGCACCGGCTACAGCGGCGAGCTCGGGTACGAGCTCGTCGTCCCGTGGGCCGCGGCGGCCGCTGTGTGGGACGCGGTGATGTCCGCGGGCGCCGGGTCCGGCATCCGCGCCTGCGGACTGGGCGCACGCGACACGCTGCGCACCGAGATGGGCTATCCGCTGCACGGGCAGGACCTCTCGCGCGAGATCACGCCGGTGCAGGCACGCGTGGGCTGGGCGGTCGGCTGGGCCAAGCCGGAGTTCCACGGTCGAGCCGCACTCGTGGCGGAGAAGGAGCGGGGTCCCCTGCGTCGATCAGTCGGTCTCGTCTCGCTCGACCGCGCGATCCCGCGTCAGCACATGGCCGTGTCGACGGTGGACGGCACTGCGGTCGGCGAGGTCACGAGCGGGACGTTCTCGCCGACCCGCAAGGTCGGCGTCGCCCTCGCCCTCGTCGCGACGGATGCCGGTCTGGTGGACGGCGACGAGGTGCTGCTCGACGTCCGGGGACGCCCGGCCCGCTTCGTCGTCACGTCGCCACCGTTCGTCGAGTCGCACGTGCGCTGAGAGCTCACGGCGGGCGGCGGGTGGCTCCCGGTCAGGGAGCGGTCGTCTGCGAGGCGAGCTTCGCGGCGTACGCCGGACCTCCGTGGGGGCCGTTCGCGGCCACCGACCTCGCGCACAACGGCCCGCGCGGTCTCACCCTGCGGACGGCCGAACGCGACGGTCAGAGGAGCCCGGCGCCGAGCGCGACGGCGACCAGGACCGCGGCCGTCGTCAGCTCGACGACAGCGCCGAGAACGTCGCCGGTGATCCCACCGAGCCGTGCGACCGCCCGACGGCGCACGAGCACCGTCATGCCGAGGCCCAGCAGGACGGACACCGCGAGCAGGGCACTGACCCGTGGACCACGGTCGTCGTCGATCATGCCGAGCGCCACCGCGCCGACCAGGACCAGGAGGGTCACGACGACGGCACTGCTGGTCCGCACGCTTCCGGAGACCGCCGCGCCCAGCCCGTCGGGTCTGGCGGACGGGGTGGAGGGCGTGCAGCACCAGACGATGCCGAGCCGCCCGGTGGCAGCGGCCACGACGAGCGACACGGTGCCGAAGCCGGACACCGTGCACTCGGTGAGCGCCGCGGTCTGCACCAGCAGCGTCAGGACGACGGTGACCACGCCGAAGGCGCCGATGTCGGGCGCACGCATGACCGACAGGCGTCGCTCCCGGACGCCGTCGTCCGCGCCCTTGACCCCGAGCCCGTCCGCGACGTCGGCGAGCCCGTCGAGGTGCAGTCCGCGCGTGAGCCAGGCGAGGGTCGCCAGCGCGAGAGCGGCGGCCAGCAGGTCGACGGTCGTCGAGGGTCGGTGCGAGCCGGTCGTGATGCGGACGACGTCGAGGACGACCGCGCTCGCCAGGCCGAGCGCAGCACCGACCAGCGGCGCCAGCGCCATGGCCCGTCCGGCCACCTGCGGCGTGACCGCCCGCGGGGCTGAGACGCGGAGGACTGTCAGCGTCCCGACGGCCAACCGGACCGAGTCGGGCATCAAGCCTCCGTCGTGGCGGCGTCCTTGTCGGCGACGCCGGCCTCGTCGAACGTCGCCATCTCGCGCAGCGTGGCCCCGGCTGCCGCCAGGATCGGAAGGGCGATCAGGGCACCAGTCCCCTCGCCGAGGCGCAGTCCGTAGTCGACGACGGGGTCGAGGTCGAGGTGGTCGAGCGCGGCGCGGGCGGCGGGCTCGGTCGACCGGTGCCCCGCGAGCCACCACTGCGCCGCCCGGAAGGCGATGCGGTGCGCCACGAGCGCCGCGGCGCACGAGACCACGCCGTCGAGGAGCACCGGCGTACGCCGGATCGCGGCGCCGAGGAGGAAGCCCGTCATCGCCGTGATGTCGGCACCGCCGACAGTGGCCAGCACCCGCACCGGCTCGGCCTTGAACGGCCGGCCGCGGCGCATCGCGTCCCGTACCGCCGCGGTCTTGCGCATCCACGCCTCGTCGTCGATGCCGGTGCCACGACCGACGACGAGCGAGGCGTCACCACCCGCGTACAGGCCGACGATCGCCGCCGCCGGAGTGGTGTTGCCGATGCCCATGTCGCCCGGGATCAGCAGGTCGGCGCCCGCGTCGACCTCCTCGTCGGCGATGGCGAGCCCGTGCGCGAACGCCGTCCACGCCTCGTCGATCGTGAGCGCGTCCTCGCGGTCGATCGACCCGGACGAGCGTCGCACCTTGAACCGGGTGACGTCGTCGGGCACCGTCGCGCCGAGGTCGGCGTAGTCGACGTCGACGGACATGTCGACGACGCGGACGGTCGCGCCGTTGAGGCGCGCCAGGACGTTCACGGCCGCGCCGCCGGCCAGGAAGTTGAGCACCATCTGCGCCGTCACCTCGGGCGGGTAGGCGCTCGTCGCCGCGGTGCGTGCGATCCCGTGGTCGCCCGCGAAGAGCACGACGCGCGGCCGTTCGAACGGGCGTGGCGGGCAGGCCCCCTGGACGCGGCACAGCCACACGGACAGGTCCTCGAGGCGACCCAGCGCACCTGCGGGCTTGGTCAGGATCGCCTGTCGCCGCACGGCCGCGTCCCCCGCGTCCGCGTCGGGCAGGTCGATGCGCGAGGCGAGGGCCTCGAGGTCCAGCGGTGCGCTCACGGGTGCCGTCTCCTGGTGGTGGGTTTGGTTGCGGTCAGAGGTGGACGACGCGGCCGGCGACGACCAGGTCGACGTCGTCGCACACGGCGGCGACGCGTGCGTTGAGCGCTCCGAGGAGGTCGCGGTAGAGCCGTCCGGAGGCGTGCTCGGGCACCACGCCGCTGCCGACCTCGTTGCTGACGAGGACGACCTGCGCGCGGCAGTCGCGCACCGCCGCGACGAGGTCGACGACATCGCGCTCGACCGCGGCGAGGGAGTCGGCGTACGCCGTCGAGCCTGCTTCCACCGACCACACGCGCGTCGCATCGAGCCGTCCGACCAGCCACAGCGCGAGGCAGTCGACGAGCACGGACTCGTGCTGCTCCGCCTTGGCGAGGACAGCGGCGACGTCGAGCGTCTCGACCGTCGACCAGCGCGCCGGACGTCGAGCCCGGTGCAGCCGCACGCGCTGGGCCCACTCGCCGTCGCCCTCGCGGTCGCCACCGGTCGCGACGTACACGACCGAGGGTGCGGCGTGCAGCGACTGCTCCGCCTCGCGCGACTTGCCCGATCGGGCGCCGCCGAGCACCAGTCGGCGCCGCGGTGCGGCGGACGGGCGTGGGCCGGCGCCACCCTCGACGACCAGCTCGGTGCGGTCGGGCACGACCCGGGCACCCCACGCTGTCAGCAGGCGGGTGAGCTCGTCGCCGCGCGGGTTGTGGTGGCTCAGGTGCACCGCGACCACGTCGGTGGCCGCGGTGACGGCACCGACCTGACGCAGCCGGGCCAGCTCGAGGGGAAACGTGGACAGGTCCAGGTGCCCGGTGCCGTGGTCGGACGTCGTGCCGAACGTCTCCTCCACCAGCGCGACGTCGAACGCCGCCCCGGACACCGCAGACACGGTCTCGGCGGGGAGCGGTCCGGTGTCCGTGGCGTAGAGGAGCCGTCCACCGTCGGGCGCGGTGACGTCGTAGAGCAGGGCGTCGGCGGTCAGCGGGTCGACACCGTCCTCGTGCGCCGCGGCCAGCGCGCGCACGGCGTAGCCGTCGTTGTCGAGGGTGTCGCCCGCGGCGAGCGGAACGAGACGTACGGGGTCGCGCGGACCGATCCACTGACGGCACGCCTCGATGGCGGAGCGTGGTCCCGCGACCACCAGCTCGTCGTCGCGTCGCGCCCACGAGCGCGCCAGGAGGAAGGCCGGGTCGAGGTGGTCGTGGTGGGCGTGCGTGAGCAGGATCGTGCGGACGTCGGCGAGGCCGGCGCCGGCGCGGTCGGCCTGGCGCGGTGCGTCCGGCCCGCAGTCGAGCAGCAGCCGCCCGTCGACGAGCGCGGACGTCGACGTGCGCACCGCGCCGTGCTCGCGCGCCCACGTGCACGACGCGCACCGGCACCAGGGGTTGGGCCAGCCGTCGGCCGAGCCGGTCCCGAGCAGCAGGACGCGCATCAGTCCGCGTCCGTCGCCGCGAAGACCACGGGGACGTCGAAGGCCGCTCGCCGCGAGGCGCGACGCAGGGCGACGAGCACGGCGCGCCCCGCCACCACGACCAGCGCGACAGTGAGGGCCGCCCGTGGCAGGTCGAAGCCCAACGACGTCGCGAGGTCGAAGCGCAGCCAGTGCACGAGGTTGTCCGACGCCGGCGCGCCGGGCACGTACGAGAGGCCGGGCGCCGTCCCGGCGTCGGTGGTGAGGAAGGGCCAGAACCACAGGTTGAGCAGGAAGCCGTAGGCGATGCTCGCGAACGCGCTGTACGCCGCGAGCAGGCCGATCTCGCGCCGACCGGTCGCACGCGGGAGGAGGCCGGCCCCGAGCCCGATCCACGCCGCGCCGAGCATCTGGAACGGGAGCCAGGGACCCACACCGCCGGTCACGAGCGACGACGCGAACATCCCGATCGCGCCGAGGCTGAACCCGAACCCGGGGCCGAGGGCGCGGCCGCCGAGCACGACGACGATCCACATCGGCTCGAAGCCGGCGTAGCCCGAGCCGAACGGTCGCAGCGCGGCGGCGACGGCGGACAGGACACCGAGGAGCGCCACGCCCTTCGCGTCGAGACCTCCGTCGGCGACGTCCGCGAGCAGGACGCCGAGCACCAGCGGGACGACGAGCGCGAACAGCCACGGCGCGTCCGAGGCGTGCGCGACGACCTGCGAGTCGGCGGCGGCGAGGAACGGCCAGAAGAACGCGATCACCCCGACGACGCTGGCCAGCGCGACGGCGATGCGCGTGCGCGCACCCATGCGGACGACGCGCGGAGCGGCGACCGGTGCCTGCGGCGCGGACGGCGCCGCGGCCTCGACCGTCATGACGCCGCCACGAGGGCAGCTGCTACGTCCGACACGGTGAGCCAGGGCTGCGGCGCGAGGACCTTGCTCACCTGCGGCGCGAACATCGGCGAGCCGACGACGACGTCGGTGGCCGGTCCGTCGGCCACGATCTCGCCGTCGGCCAGCACCACGACGCGCGTGGCCACCTCCGCGGCCAGCTCGACGTCGTGCGTCGCCAGGACGATGCAGTGACCGGCGGCGGCGAGCTCGCGCAGCGTCGCGACGAGGCGCAGCTTCGCGGCGTAGTCCAGGCCCCGGGTCGGCTCGTCGAGGAGGAGCACCGGGGGAGACGCGGCGAGGACGACGGACAGCGCGAGGGCGAGCCGCTGGCCTTCGGAGAGGTCCCGCGGGTGCGTGTCGTCGTCGATACCGGGAGCGAGGCGGTCGAGGATGGCGCGCGTCGTCCCCGGCTCGACGTCGCAGTCGCGGTCCGTGGCGACGCACTCCTCACCGACACGGTCGGCGACGAGCAGGTCGGTCGGCTCCTGCGGTACGAGCCCGACCCGGCTCACGAGGTCGCGTCCGCGCAGCTGCGACGGGGTCGCCCCGCCGACCCCGACCGCGCCCGACTGCGGCACGTGCAGACCCACGAGGGTCGACAGCAGGGTGGACTTCCCGGCGCCGTTGCGACCCATCACCGCCACGATCTCGCCTCGGTCGGCCGCGACGGTGACGCCGCGCAGGGCGGGCACCGCGCCGTGGCGCACGACGACGTCGCCGACGCTGAGCGCGAGCTCGCCGGACACCACGTGCATCGCCGAGCGGGTGCGCAGCGCCGCCTCGGTCGTCAGGGGGGCGAGGCGCTCACGCAACGGCCCGGCCGCGCGCCGCGCATCGCGCACCGACAGCGGCAACGGTGACCAGCCGGCGAGGCGGCCCAGCTCGACGACGGGTGGGGCCACCGGCGCCGTCTCCATGACCTCGGCGGGCGTCCCGACGATCAGCGGCTCGCCCGCTCCCGGCACGACGACGACACGGTCGGCGTACTGCACCACGCGCTCGAGCCGGTGCTCGGCGAGCAGGACGGTGACGCCGAGGTCGTGCACGAGGCGCTGCAGCGCGGCGAGCACCTCCTCCGCGGCGCCGGGGTCGAGAGCCGAGGTGGGCTCGTCGAGCACGAGGACCTTCGGGTGCATGGTGAGGACGGCGCCGATCGCCACGCGCTGTCGCTGGCCCCCCGAGAGCGAGCGCAGCGCGCGGTGGCGCAGGTCGGCGAGGCCGAGCAGGTCGAGCGTCTCCTCGACGCGACGCCGCATCAGGTCCGGGGCGAGGCCGATCGACTCCATGCCGTACGCCAGCTCGTCCTCGACCATGTCGGTGACGAAGCCGGACAGGGGATCCTGGGGCACGACGCCCACGACGTCCGCGAGCTCGCGCGGCTTGTGCAGGCGGGTGTCGCGTCCGGCGACGGTCACCCGGCCGGAGAGGGTGCCGCCGGTGAAGTGCGGCACGATCCCGTTGACCGCCCGCAGCAGGGTCGACTTCCCGGTGCCCGTGCGGCCGACGACGAGAACCAGCTCTCCCTCGGGCACGTGCAGGTCGACGTGGGCGAGCACCGGCGTCGTCGCGCCGTCGTAGGTGACCGTGACGTCCTCGAAGCGGATCATGCGGCCACCCCCTCCCGGTGCGCCCTGCGGTCGTCCTCACGCAGGGTACGGACCACGGCCGGCCCGGGAGGCCGCGGAGCGGCGACGCCCGCGAGGGCCGCGACGAGGATCGCCAGCGCGGGGAGCACGGGGAGCGCGGGCCACGTCGGCGGCGCCACCGGGCCGACGAGCACGTCAGGCGAGACGATCGAGACGCCGACGAGCACGAGCCCCGCCACTGCGCCGGACGCCGAGACGAGCCACTCGGGCAGCGCCCACGGGTCGGGTCGGTAGCGCGTACGGATGGCGCGCCGTCCGGCGAGCGCCATGCCGGTGCCGGCGGCGGCGACGCCGACGACGAGCAGCGCGATCCCGGTGGTGCCCGACGTACCTCCCGCGAGGAGGCCGTAGAGGCCGACGACGACTCCGACAAGACCGCCGAGGAGGAGGGCGGCCGAGGTCCGTCGGACGCCGCGCGCCAGGTCGCCGGTCCGTCCGTAGCCGCGCGAGTCCATCGCGGCGGCCAGGTCGACGGCGCGCTCGAGGGTCCCCTCCAGGACGGGCATGACGGAGCCGGCGAGGGCCCGCAGCCCCCGATCGGGCCGACCGCGCAGCCGTCGCGCGGTGCGCACCCGGTCGACGTCGCCCACCAGCTGCGGCGCGAACGTCATGGCGACGACGACGGCGACGCCGATCTCGTAGAGCGCGGCCGGCACGCTGGCCAGCAGGCGCGCCGGGCTCGCGAGCGAGTTGGCTGCGCCGATGCACGCCAGCATCGTCGCGAGCACGAGTCCCTGGTAGAGCGCCTGCAGCGTCTCCTCCAGCGTGATCGGTCCGCCGAGCGTGACGCCGGCGAACCACGACGGCAACGGGATCGACGGAAGCGTCGAGCAGGACGTGGGTGCCGAACCCGCTGCCGAGCACGATGACGAACGCGACGCGCAGTGCGATGACGACGAGGCCGAGACGGAGGAACACCGCGTAGGACCGCGACCACGGGGCGTCGGGGCGCCGGCGGGCGACGACCCAGCCGGCCACGCCCACGATGAGCAGGAGCAGCAGCGGGTTGGTCGTGCGGCTCGCGGCCGTGGCCAGCCCGAGCGCCCACACCCACCAGGCGCCGGGATGGGTCCAGCGCGGAAGGGCGCGGTCGCCGAGGGCGTTCGCCGTACGTCGGTTCACGGCGACCTCCGCCGCGAGGTCCACCAGGCCGAGCCCCCGAGCAGGGCGACGAGCAGGACGCCGACGACCGCGGGCACCGGGCTCGACGACCCGGCGTCGGTCACGGACGCCACCGGCGACCCGGAGACGGCGGGCAGCGTGCCCTGCCCTGCGGGCCCGGATCCAGACGAGGGAGTCGTCACGAGTGCGGCGCCGCCGCTCGACGACGAGGGCGAGGCCGCGCTGTTGGCCGCGGGCCCGGAGGCCGGGGTCGCGGTCGTCGCAGGGCTCGATCCTCCGCTCCGCGGCAGGGTCGAGGTGCTCGCGCCCGGGGTCGGTGTACGCGTCGGTGACGGCACGTGCGTCGAGCTGCGCGTCGGGCTGGGGGTCGGGGTCGGGTCGGCGACGATCGGCGCGCACTCGTTCTTCGGATAGCCGTCCAGCGCGCACAGCAGCCCGTTGTCGTTCTGGCGCACTGAGACCTTGGCCTCGTTGAGCACGGTGACACCCGACGGGTGCGACGGGAGCGTCAGGCACTCGACACGCACCGAGCCGACGAGCGGCGGGTGCTGGCCGGGCGGGGCGTCCTGGGTCGTGCCGTAGTCGATGACGAGCGCGACGCGGTCCACGCCGGCCACGGGTGTCGCGAGCTTCGGGCACAGGTCGGCGAAGCGGGAGGACTGTCGCGGCTGCGCCCCGCCGTTCGTCGTCGCGCTCGTGCCGAAGCGCCAGCCGAGGACCCAGGTGTCACCCGCGCGGTGCGCGGCCGGCCCGACGTGCGCGAAGGTCCAGCCCCCGCCGGACTTCCCGCTGCCGGCGCCCCACCAGTAGGTCCAGTAGCGGTACGTCGCCGCCTGCGCGGGTGCCGCAGCGAGCGCGACCGCGGACGACGTCACGAGCACGCCGAGGACGGCGGCCGCGATCATGCGCGCGACCACCGTCCCTCGGCGTGCGGAGGTCATGCGTGCCGACCCCGTCCGGTGGCGGCCAGGACGAGCGCGGCGCCTGCGGCGAGCGCGAGCGCGCCCAGGGCCGCCAGCCACAGCGTCAGCGGCGAGCCGCCCGTCGGCGGGAGCGACGGGTCGGTCGAGCTGGCGCTCGCGACGACCGAGCTCGACGCCGTGGCCGAGGACGACTGCGTCGGCGCCGGGGTGGCGGTCGACGTGGTCGTGGGCGACGGCGTGGCAGCGGCGCGGATGGTCGCCGAGATGCGCGCGGCGTACGCCGACACGGCAGACGAGGTCCCGCCGCCGGCGCGCGTCGCGAGGGCGGCGAGCGCGAGCAGGCCAGGGTCGTCGTCGGCAGCGGCTCCGGCCGCCTTGGTCACGGTGGCGAGCGCCGCATCGCGCTGCGCCGAGCCGCGACCCGTGGCGGCGAGCGCGAGGACGGCCCACGCAGTGTCGCCCGCGGACACCGTGCCCGGCTTGCGCGTGCCGCTCGAGAAGTCGAACTGCGGGACGGCGCCGGCGTACGTGTCGAGGAGGCGCGCGACGTAGCCGGCACCGAGGTCCTCGGCGTTGACGGCCGGGGGAGCGGGGACCGGGACCGGGCAGACCGCGCGCGGGGTCGCGCTCGACGAGGAGCCCGGCAGCACCGGGAGCCCGGAGCCGCTGAGAGCGACGACCACCTGGACGGTCGCGGCGTCGTTGGCGACGAGCCCGGTGCCGTAGTCCTGGAAGGCGAACGCGCCGTCCTCCGAGGTCGCAGCGCCGTCGCACCCGAGCTGCAGGGTCTCGAGGAAGGTCCGGGCCGGGTTCGTGGACGACGACGGCGCGCCCGACGTGGTGAGGGCGAGGAGGACGTCCGCCGTGGAGTTCGCGTCCGACGACCCGCCGACGAAGTAGGGGAACCCGCCGTCCGCGGCGCGCGCCTTCTCCAGCCACGCGACCGCCTTGGCGGCCTCGGGCGTGCGGCCGAGCCGCGTGAGGGCGATCGCGGCGAGCGCGGTCGAGTTGGTGTCCTCGCCGGCGTAGGCGACCGGGTCGCTCGGCGTGCACGGGGTGCTCACGACGGGCCGGAACGCCTGGAAGCCGCCGTCGGCGCACTGCTGCGAGACCAGCCAGGTGACCGCGGCCGCGGGTGGCGTCGACCCCGCGGCGTCGTACGCCACGAGCGCGAGCGACTGACGGAACACGCCGTCGTAGGTAGGGTCCTGCGACCCGAAGAGCCCCGGTTGGGCCGGTGTCGGCGCGGCGCCGGCGGAGGCGAACGTCGACCCCACAGTGAACGAGAGGGCCGAGGCGAGCGCCGCCGAGGCGGCGACGATCCGGTGGTGCGACCTGACCACGACGGGTCCTTTCGGGACAGTGGACGTGCGACGGCGTCGTCCGGAACTGCCCCCGGGACGACGAAAACCCCTCGACTGGCCGTGTGGCCGGTGCGAGGGGCGAGAAGGCGGACCGGAGGGTCCGGGCTCGGTACCGCAGTCCACGACGGGGATGAGCCTCTCGCGCCCGCCAGGTGCTCCGGCTCGCCGATCCGTTCGGGTCGGCCTACGGTTGCGGGACAGCGCCGGAATCGGACCGGCTTCCCCTGGACGTCAGACGCGGTGTTCAGTTGTGGGGCCACCGTACACACCCCCGAGCCCGTCGCGTCACCACCTCGGCGATGCGAGCGCGCCACGGGTGACCTCGCTCACCCGTGCTCGTTCACCGTGCGTGTCCGAACGATCCCGGCGTAGCGTGCTGCGGGAGAAGATCGGTTGCCCTGGGAGAGGCGAGGCCGGGCCATGACCGCACCGTCGACCGGCGCCCCCGGCACCACACGCGTGCGGGTGCCGATCCTCGGGATGACCTGCGCGGCGTGCGAGACCAGGGTGGCCAAGGCGCTCGACCGGGTCCCCGGCGTGCACCCGGTCTCGGTGTCGGCCCGCAGCGGGATGGCGACCCTGGACGTCGACGGGGACCTGCCGTGGGAGGGCGTCGTCGATGCTCTCGACCGGGCGGGCTACAGCGTCGGCCGGACGCCCTGGCTGAGCCCTGACCGGCGGTCCTGGATCCGTGCGCTGGGCGCTCTGGTCGCCGTGGTCGGCATCGTCCTCGTCGTCACGCGGCTCGGGTTCGGTGACGTCGTGGCGCGGATGAGCGACGGTGCGGGCAGCCTCACCGTCGTGCTGCTGCTCGGCCTCACGGCCGGGGTCTCGACGTGCATGGCGCTCGTCGGAGGGCTGGTCCTCGCGGTATCGGCGTCGCGCGCCCAGACCGTGGGCGAGTCCGAGGCGGCGACGTGGCGGCCCCAGTTCGTGTTCCAGGCCGGTCGCATCGGCGGGTTCTTCGTGCTCGGCGCCGCGCTCGGAGCCATCGGCGCGCGGCTGGCGCTGCCCTCGCAGGTCGTCGCGGCCCTCATGATCGTCGTCGCCGTGTTCATGGTGCTGCTCGGCCTGCGGCTCACGGGGCTCTTCCCGCGGCTGTCGGGCGTCTCGCTCTCGCTGCCGGCGTCCTGGTCGGCGCGGCTCGGGCTCGACGCGAAGGCGCGCGGCCCTTACTCGGACCTGCGGACGGCCGGTCTCGGCGCCGCCACGTTCTTCCTGCCGTGCGGGTTCACCCAGGTCGTGCAGCTCTACGCGATGACGACCGCGTCACCCCTCCAGTCCGGAGTCGTGATGGCGGTCTTCGCCCTCGGCACCGCACCGGGGCTGCTCGCGATCGGCGGCCTCCCGACCCTGGCGACCGGTCGCCACCGCGCCACCGTGCTCTCCGTCGCCGGTGTCGCCCTGGTCGTGTTCGCGCTCGTCAACATGTCGTCGGCGCTGTCGCTGCTCGGCGTGACGACGCCGCGCGGTGCGTCGGTCACGGCGACCGGCGTCTCACCCAACGTCACGCTCGACAAGGGCGTCCAGGTCGTGCGGATGGACGAGGGCTCGCGCGGCTACGCCCCCTCGGACACCGTGGTCTACGCCGGCATCCCGATCCGCTGGGTCATCAACGCCGAGTCCCAGTTCACCTGCGCGTCCGCGATGCGCGGGGTGGGCTCGGACTTCACCGTCGACCTCAAGACCGGCGAGAACGTCGTCGAACTGCCCGCGATGCAGCCCGGGACGTTCGCGTGGACGTGCGTGATGGGGATGTACGGCGGCACCCTCACGGCGGTGCAGCTCCCGGTCCCCGCCAGCGCCACCTGACGCGATCGATGCCGCGTCAGACCGGCGGGTGCAGGCTCATCGGGCCGTAGACGACGCGCTCGCCCTCGAGGAGCGTGACGGCGTCGACGCCGTGGTCGAGCAGGTCCCGCCACACCTCGCCGATCCAGGACTCGGCGTCGGCCTGGGCCGGGAACGCCTCCGGCGCGCGCACCGGACCCTCGTCGCCCTCGACGTCGACCACGCTGGCGTCGGCGCGCTCGTAGCGCCAGGTCCACTCGTTCATGGCCGCGGGTTGGGGGAGACGGTGAGCCGCGGGTCGGTGACGACGACGTCGCCGAGGACGGCGTCGATCGCCGCCATGAGGTCGGTCTCGAGGCGGATCCCGCTGGCACCGGCGTTGTCGAGCACCTGCTCGGGACGGCTCGCACCGACGATCGCCGACGACACGAAGTCGTGCTGCAGCACCCATGCGACGGCGAGCTGGGCCATGGACAGCCCGGCCTGCTCGGCGAGCGGCAGCAGGCCTTGTACGCGAGTGAGGATGTCGTCGGTGCGCAGCCGCTCGGTGAAGTGACCGCTCGTGGGGTCGGTGGCCCGCGAGCCCTCCGGCGGCGGCTTCCCCGGGAGGTACTTGCCCGTGAGCACGCCCTGCGCGATGGGACTCCACACGATCTGCCCCAGCCCGAGCTCGACGCTCGTGGGGACGACCTCGGCCTCGATGACGCGGTAGAGCATCGAGTACTGCGGCTGGTTGGAGATGAGCCGGTCGAAGCCCATCTGGTCGGCGATGGCGACCGCGCGCCGGATCTGGTCGGCGTCCCACTCCGAGACGCCGACGTAGAGCGTCTTGCCCTGGCGCACGAGGTCGTCGAACGCCCGCATCGTCTCCTCGAGCGGCGTCTCGTGGTCGAAGCGGTGCGCCTGGTAGAGGTCGACGTAGTCGGTGCCGAGCCGCCGCAGCGACGCGTGGATGCTCTCGTGGATGTGCTTGCGCGACAGTCCGCGGTCGTTGGGTCCCTCGCCGGTGGGCCAGAACACCTTGGTGAAGATCTCGAGGCCCTCGCGACGCAGGCCCTTCAGGGCACGTCCGAGGACGGCCTCGGCGCGTGTTCCGGCGTAGACGTCGGCGGTGTCGAAGGTCGTGATGCCGCTGTCGAGGGCGGCGTTGACGCAGGCGGTGGCGGCGTCCTCCTCGACCTGGGACCCGTGGGTGATCCAGTTGCCGTAGGAGATCTCACTGACCTTGAGGCCGCTGCGGCCGAGGAAGCGATGCTGCATGCGACGACCCTATGCGCCCCCCACGACCCCCGCGATCCAGCCCACGTCGTGACGCGGACTCAGGCCTTCGGGGTCTTGGGGGCCTTCGGGGTCTTGGGGGTGACGGGCTGGCCGTTCCAGCGGACGCGCGGCTTGGGCAGGCGCAGCCGGCGCAGCTGCAGGGCGCGCATCACGGCGTACGTGACGGCCCCGCTGCGGTCCTCGTTCGGGAACTCGACCGGCAGGGCGCGGCGGAGCCGGAAGATGATCCACGCGGTGTCGAACACGACCGCGAGCAGCGTCACGATCCAGATCGAGAAGACGGCGGTCTGGACGATCGGGCTGCGCACGAGGCTCAGCAGCAGGACCAGGATGGCGACCGGGATGAACACCTCGCCGGCCGAGATGCGGGCGTCGATGAAGTCGCGCACGTACGCCTTGACCGGGCCGGCGTCGCGCGGCGGCAGGCGCTTCACGTCCCCGTTGCGCAGCGCCGCCTGCGACTCGTCGCGAACCTGCCGTTGGGCGTCCCTGGCCGCCCTGCGTGCCGCCTTCGGGTCGCTCGGGCCGTTGAGCGCGGCCTTGCGGGCGGCCTCGGCCTCCTTGCGGGTCGGCGTCGCACGGCCCTTGACCTGCTGTGCCTCGGGCACGTCGGCGGCGACCTCGGTGACGACCGGCTGTTCCTTGCTGCGTCCAAACACGAGCGCAGCCTACGTCGCCGGGACGCGAGGCTCGACCGCGCCCGCGTCGACCGCCGTCGTCGTGTGAGCGTCCCGACGCGGGGGTAGCAGGGCGACAGCGCAGGTCGCGGCGACTACGTTAGTTCGTGCACGGCCACGTGCCGCCGCACCGACGACCTTGACCGTACGGCTACGGAACGATCCGAAGGGGGCGCCCGCGATGGGCCTCTGGCAGCGCTTCACCCTCATCTTCAAGTCCAAGGCGAACAAGGCCCTGGACAAGGCTGAGGACCCCCGCGAGACCCTCGACTACTCCTACGAGAAGCAGCTCGAGCTCCTGCAGAAGGTGCGCCGCGGCGTCGCCGACGTCGCCACGAGCCGCAAGCGCCTCGAGCTGCAGATCACGCAGCTGCAGCAGCAGAGCGACAAGCTCGAGGGCCAGGCCAAGGCGGCCCTCGCCGGTGGCCGTGAGGACCTCGCCCGCGAGGCGCTCACCCGCCGCTCCGGGCTGCAGACCCAGATCGCCGACCTCCAGGTGCAGCTGGCACAGCTGCAGGACCAGGAGGAGAAGCTGGTGCAGGCGAGCCAGCGGCTGCAGGCCAAGGTCGAGGCCTTCCGCACGAAGAAGGAGACGATCAAGGCGACCTACACCGCGGCCGAGGCACAGACCAAGATCAACGAGGCGTTCTCCGGCATCAGCGAGGAGCTCGGTGACGTCGGCATGGCGATCCAGCGCGCCGAGGACAAGACGGCGCAGATGCAGGCCCGTGGCCAGGCGATCGACGAGCTGCTGGCCTCCGGCGCGCTCGACGACGCCTCGGGGACCAGCAAGGACAGCATCACCGTCGAGCTCGAGCGGATGGCCAGCACGGGCGAGGTCGAGAGCCAGCTCGCGGCGATGAAGGCCGAGATCGGCTCGGGCCCTGCGGCCCCGGCCATCGAGGCCGCCACCGAGGCCGAGAAGACCGAGTAGGCCGAGGGGGACGACGTGCTCATCAGGATCCTGGGCGAGGGCCAGTTCGAGGTGCCCGACTCCGAGCTCGACGAGATCAACCGTCTCGACACCGCTCTCGAGCACGCGCTCCGCACGCCCGACGACGACGTCCGCCCGGCGCTCGATGCGCTCCTCGACCACGTGCGCCGGGTCGGCGTACGGCCCCCCGAGCACGAGCTCCTCGAGTCCGACGCCGTGCTCCCGTTCGCCGACTCCAGCGAGGACGACATCCGCGACATGCTCAACGACGACGGCCTCATCCCCGGCTGACGGACGCGATCGAGCGCGTGCCACTGATCGAGGGGTTGCTTCCCGGTCCGGGAAACGACCCTTCGATCAGCAACTCGGAACACCCGGCGGTCGCGGGTCGTTGACCGTTGCAGGACCAGTCTCAGGAGGGACGACGTGTCTACGCGGTACGAGAACGACAAGGGCCTGACCCATCGCATGGTCGGGACGATGTTCGGCCTCGGCCTGCTGTACGTCGTGCTCGCGGCAGTCCTCATCGCGCTCGGCTTCTCCGCGGTCTTCGTCCTGGTCCTCTCCGGGGGGCTGCTCTTCGGCCAGTGGTACTTCAGCGACACCATGGCGCTCGCCGCGATGCGGGCGCGAGTGATGACGGAGACCGAGGCGCCGCAGCTGCACGCCGTCGTCGACCGGCTCTGTGCCCTGGCCGACATGCCCAAGCCCCGTATCGCCGTCGCCGACTCCGACATCCCGAACGCGTTCGCGACCGGGCGCTCACCGTCGCGTGCGGTGGTCTGCGTGACGACGGGTCTGCTGCGCCGGCTCGAGGTCACCGAGCTCGAAGGTGTTCTCGCGCACGAGCTCTCGCACGTCGCGCACCGCGACGTCACGGTGATGACGGTCGCGTCGTTCGCGGGCGTCGTTGCCGGCCTGCTCACGCGCATGTGGCTGTGGTCGGGCATGGGTCGCAACAACCGCGACCAGAACGCCGCCCTGATGTTCCTCGTCGTCATGGCCGTCAGCGTCGTCGTGTACATCGGATCGTTCCTCCTCACGAGGGCCCTCTCGCGCTACCGCGAGCTCTCGGCCGATCGCACCGGGGCGCTGCTGACCGGCAACCCGAGCGCGTTGGCCAGTGCGCTGCAGAAGGTGTCCGGTGACATCGCGGCGATCCCTGACCGCGACCTGCGCAAGGTCGAGTCCGTGTCGGCGTTCGCCTTCGCCCCGGCCCTCACGTCGGAGTTCTCGCTCTCGCGCCTGTTCATGACGCACCCGCCGCTCGAGGTCCGCCTCGAGCAGCTCGCCAAGATCTCCGCACAGCTCGGCCAGCGCTGAGTCGCGGCCGCGGTCCTGTGCAGTACGTGTGACTCCGAGCGTCCTCTGCTCCCGGGGATGACCCCGGCGTAGAGTCGAGCCGTGGGCGTCACGGGGAGGTACGGCGAGGATCGCGAGCTCTCGCGCGCCGCCCGCCGCGCGGCAGCGCACGTCGGCGTCGCGGTCGCCGTGACCGGACTGTTCATCGTCGTGTCGACCGCCCTGCTGCTCGCCAAGTTCGGGTTCATCGCGGCGACCCACGGTGGCGGTAGCCTCCTCGGCTTCGGCCTGGGCGCCCTGCACTGGTGGGGCGCGCTCCTCGCGTTCCTCGCGATCGTCGTCGTGGTCACCGTCCGGCTCGTCACTGCGCCCAGCAACGCGCGCATGCCGCGCGACCTGGTCGAGCTCGATCCCGACCATCCGGCTCGGGCGACCCTCGCCCGGCTGGCCGCACTGGCCGACATGCCGACGCCGGCGCTCCTGGTGCTGGAGTCCGCGTCGGCGAACTCGTTCGTGGTCGACGTCCCCGGCCACCCGGTCACGCTCGTGGTGACCAGCACGGCCCTCTCGACGTGCCCGACCGACGAGCTCGAGGCGATGTTCGCGCACGAGCTCTTCCACGTCGCGCACGGCGACACCGCACTCACCCGGCGGCTCGAACAGCTCTCCGACGTGGCCGGCAGCAAGGCGCCGCGTCCTGTCGCCTCCTACGTGCTGCGCTCGGTGCGCGCGATGATGCGGCAGCGCGAGCTGTCGGCCGACCGTGCGGCAGCTCTGCTGACCGGACGTCCGAGCACGCTGCTGGCCGCGATCCAGCGGTGCAGCGACTCGGCGTCGGTCGCGCCGACCCGAGACCTGCGCGAGGCGCTCACGGTCGGCTTCGTCGCAGGCTCGGGCTCGTCGCGCGGCGAGGGAGAGGCGACGCACCCGGACCTGCAGGAGCGGGCCGACGTGCTCGCGCGGGTGGCGAGCTCGCTCGGCGGCTGAGCGACGCGAGTCCTGAGCCGCGTTCGGATCCTCGACCGACGCCGGGAGGTCTAGGGTCCGGCGCATGACGCCGACATCGTCGTACTTCGACACGTCCACCTGGCAGCCGCGCGACGTCCTCTCCGGCGGTGCTCGCCTGATCCCGATTTCGACGCCGAGCGGCGAGTTCCGCGTGTGGACCAAGCGGGTCGGCACCAACCCCGACCTCAAGGTCCTCCTGCTGCACGGTGGTCCGGGCGCGAGCGACGAGCTCTACGAGTGCTTCGACGCATGGTTCCCCGGCGTCGGCATCGAGTACTACTACTACGACCAGCTGGGCTCGTTCCGCAGCGACCAGCCCGACGACGCCTCACTGTGGGACCTGACCCGCTTCGTCGACGAGGTCGAGCAGGTACGCCTGGCGCTCGGACTCGACAGCAGCAACTTCGTCCTGCTCGGCCAGTCGTGGGGCGGCCTGCTCGCGATGGAGTACGCCGTCCACCACCAGCAGCATCTCAAGGGCCTCGTGATCTCGAACATGATGTCGAGCTCGCGGCTCTACAACGAGTACGCCGAGAACGTCCTCATGCCGACGATCGACCCGGACGTGCTCGGACAGATCAAGCAGTTCGAGGCCGACGGGACGACGAGCGATCCGCGCTACGAGGAGCTCCTCATGGAGCACCACTACCTGCACCACGTCTGCCGGATCCCGTTGGACGAGTGGCCCGACCCGCTGGTCCGCGCCTTCGCGCACATCAACCAGGCGATCTACGTCCCGATGCAGGGTCCGAGCGAGCTGGGCCTCAGCGGGACGCTCGAGGACTGGGACCGCTCGGCCGATCTCGCGGGCATCGACGTACCCACCCTCGTCATCGGTGCCGAGCACGACACGATGGACCCGGCGCACATGAGATGGATGTCCGAGCAGCTGCCGCGGGGGCGCTACCTGCACTGTCCCGAGGGCAGCCACTGCGCGCAGTTCGACGACCCGCAGCACTACTTCCCGGGTCTCATCGACTTCCTGCTCTCGCTCTGACGCCGAGCCGGCGCGTCATTCGGGGCGTACGTCGAGGCCGAGCGCGGTCGAGATCTGCGTCGCCTGCTCCCAGGTGATGATCGCGCCGCGCAGCTCGACCGCCGACGGGTCGATCGTCGACAGGTCGCTGCCGCGCAGGTCGGCCCCGGCGAACGACGTGGCGCGCAGGGAGGCCCCGGACAGGTCGACGTTGCGGAGCACCGCGCCGTCGGCGCGCACGCCGCCGAGGTCGACCTCGCGCATGCGCACGTCGATGAACGACGCCGTCCGCAGGTCGGCACCCTCGAGCGACACGAAGGACCAGTCACCGCCGGCGACCTTGGTCGACGAGAACGTGCAGCGCGTGAACGAGCTGCCCACGAGCTTGCTGCCCGTGAACGTCGCGTCGAAGAACGAGCAGCCGCTGAACGTGCAGCGCAGGAACGCGGCGTTCGTGTGCGTCGACACGTTGAAGCGCACGCCACGGAACGTGCAGTCCTCGAAGACCGACCCGGTGTTGGCCACCTCGGTCATGTCGACGTCGATGAAGGCGACGCCGACGTAGCCCTCGGTGACGAGCTCGCGCGCGTACCAGTCCTCGTCGCGCACCTCCTCGCGCGGCGGAGGAGCGGAGGGACGCCGTCCGGCCATGCCCGCAACCCTAGGCGTCGCTGCCCACGAGGGGGTGGCACGCTGGGGTCATGGGCCTCTTCGACTCGATCCTCGGTCGGAGCAAGCCGGCGCGTCCCGACCTCGACCAGCTCTTCGCGCTGCCGTCCGCGTCGCTCAGCCTCGACGCCGCGCTCGGGTTCACGCCGACAGGTTCCGGGTCGGTCGCCTTCCGTGCGCCGGAGGGCCGCGCCTTCGCCGACGTCCAGACCGAGGTGCAGGCGCTGCTCGACGGCGGCCAGGGTCCGAAGGTCGAGGCCGTGGTCGACTCGTACGGCTACACCTGGCTGGTCTGCCGCACCGACCCGCCGGACGCCGCGACGCTGGTGACCGACCTGCATGCCGTCAACTCGACGCTCCAGGACTCCGGGTTCGGACCCACGCTGCTGTGCTCGATCGTGTCGTTCGCCGACCCCGCCGGACGTCGTCTCGCGCTGGTCTACCTGTTCAAGCAGGGCACGTTCTACCCGTTCGCCCCCGCGGTCGGGACCGGGACCACGGTCGACGGGACGACGCCCCAACGCCGTGACAACCTGCTCGAGATCCAGGTGCGCGACCTGCTCAAGGACGAGCTCCGCATCGAGCCCGAGGTGGCCCGCTGGTTCGCCGTCTGGGGCGCACCGGGCCTCTAGGCGCACGCGTCAGTCCTTGGCTCCTACGCCGGGCAGGGCGAGCATGCGGTCGAGGGCGACCCGCGCCCAGTGCGCGACGTCCGCGTCGACCTGGATGCGGTTGACGACGTTGCCCGCGACCAGGTTCTCGAGCGCCCAGACGAGGTGGGGCAGGTCGATGCGGTTCATCGTCGCGCAGAAGCAGACCGTCTTGTCGAGGAAGACGATCTGCTTGTCGGGGTGCGCGAGCGCGAGGCGCTTCACGAGGTTGAGCTCGGTGCCGATGGCCCATGCGCTGCCGGGGGGAGCCGCCTCGACGGTCTTGATGATGTACTCGGTCGACCCGATGAAGTCGGCAGCGGTCACGACCTCGTGGCGGCACTCGGGGTGCACGAGGACGTTCACGCCGGGGACGCGCTCGCGGACGTCGCGCACCGACTCGGCACTGAACCGCGCGTGCACCGAGCAGTGCCCCTTCCAGAGGATCATCGTCGCCGCGCGCAGCTCGTCGGGCGTGAGGCCGCCGCCGGGCTTGTACGGGTCGTAGACCACGCAGTCGTCGAGGCTGAGACCGAGCTCGAGCACCGCGGTGTTGCGCCCGAGGTGCTGGTCGGGCAGGAAGAACACCTTCTGGCCCTGCTCGAACGCCCACTCCAAGGCACGACGCGCGTTCGACGACGTGCACACAGCGCCGCCGTTGCGACCGGTGAACGCCTTGATCGCGGCGGTCGAGTTCATGTACGTGATCGGGATGGTGACGTCGGAGATGCCGGCGTCGGTGAGCACGTCCCAGGCGTCCTCGACCTGGCCGATCGCCGCCATGTCAGCCATCGAGCAACCGGCGGCGAGGTCGGGGAGCACGACGGCCTGAGACGTCGCGGTCAGGATGTCGGCGCTCTCGGCCATGAAGTGCACGCCGCAGAAGACGATGTACTCGGCGTCGGGACGGCCGGCGGCGTCACGCGCGAGCTTGAACGAGTCACCGGTGACGTCGGCGAACTCGATGACCTCGTCGCGCTGGTAGTGGTGGCCGAGGACGAAGACGCGGTCGCCGAGCGCCTCCTTGGCTGCGCGTGCCCGTGCGACGAGGTCCGGGTCGCTCGCGGCCGGCAGGTCGCCGGGGCACTCGACGCCCTTCTCGGTGTCCGGGTCGGCGCCGCGTCCGAGCAGGAGCAGCGCGAGCGGCGTGGGGGAGGGCTCGACGAAGCGGTCGGTCGTCATGACTCGATCCTGCCACGCGTCGAGGGACGCGCGACCCGCGACCGCTAGCGTCGCGGCCGTGCGCATCCTCGTGGCCCCGGACAAGTTCGCGGGCACCCTGACGGCCGTCGAGGCCGCGGCGGCGATCGCCGAGGGCTGGCGGCGTACGGCGCCCGACGACGTCATCGTCACGACCCCGCTCGCGGACGGCGGTCCTGGTTTCGTCGACGTGCTGCACGCAGCGCTCGGCGGCGAGCTGCTGCGCTGCACGGTCACCGGTCCGTCGGGCTCGGCCGTCGCAGCCACCGCGCTGCTCGTCGACGGCACGGCGTACGTCGAGTCCGCTCAGGCCTGCGGCCTCCGTCTGGTGCGTCGACGCGCACCGCGATCCGCGCACCACCACGACGGCCGGTGTGGGTGAGCTGCTCGAGCAGGTCATCGACCGCGGTGCGACGCGGGTCGTGGTCGGACTCGGCGGCTCGGCCACCAACGACGCGGGTGCCGGGCTTCTCGGCGCCATGGGCGCCCGTGCCTACGACGCGGTCGGCCGAGACGTCTCCCCGCTGCTCATGCGCGGCGGCGCCGGGTTGCGAGAGATCGCCCGTGTCGACCTCGAACCCGCACGCCGCCGGGTCGGGGGCGTCGAGGTCGTGATCGCGTCCGACGTCGACAACCCGCTGCTCGGACTGCGTGGCGCCACCAACGGGTTCGCGTCGCAGAAGGGTGCCGACGACGCGGCGGTCATGGAGCTCGAGGGCTCGCTCGAGTCCTTCGCCGCCGCGGTCGGACGACGTCCCGACGGGAAGGACCCGGCCGTCGCCCTGGGAGCAGGCGCGGCCGGCGGACTCGGCTACGCGCTGCTGCACCTCGGCGCCGTCCGGGTGCCGGGCATCGGCACCGTCCTCGACACGGTCGGGCTGGCGCGCACGATCGGCGAGTGCGACCTCGTGGTCACCGGCGAGGGCTCGTTCGACTGGCAGAGCCTGCGCGGGAAGGTGGTCTCCGGCGTCGCTGCGGCCGCGCTCGAGCAGGGACGGGGCTGCGTCGTGCTCGCCGGCCGGGTCGACGTGGGGCGGCGCGAGTACGCCGCGATCGGGGTCAGCGGCGCGTACGCCGTCGTCGACGACCTGCGCGACCGGGGGCTGCCCGTCGACCTGGCGCTCACCGAGCCCGCGTCCCGCCTCGCCGACCTCGCGGAGCGGGCCGCGCGCACGTGGTCGCGCTGACCACGTCGAAGCGGGGGCTGCGTCCCAGGTCGGAGCGCCGACACGGGACGGACTCGGCCGAACCGGGTCGGCCATGGCACCATGGACGCCAGCGGGTGCCTCTCGGGAATGGAATCCGCCGCCCGAGAGTTGCGACCACAGACGAGCACCACCACCTTCAGGAGGACGACCGCATGACCGCCGACGTCACCATCGAGACCTCGACGCCCGTCACCGACGGCATCCTGCTCACCGAGACCGCGTCCTCCAAGGTCGAAGCGCTGCTCACGCAGGAGGGTCGTGACGACCTCTCGCTGCGCGTGGCCGTCCAGCCCGGTGGCTGCTCGGGCCTTCGCTACCAGCTCTTCTTCGACGACCGCGCGCTCGACGGCGACGTCGTCAAGGAGTTCGGCGCGGTCAAGGTCGTCACCGACCGGATGAGCGCCCCCTACCTCGGTGGCGCGACGATCGACTTCGTCGACACGATCGAGAAGCAGGGCTTCACCATCGACAACCCCAACGCGACCGGCTCCTGCGCCTGCGGCGACTCGTTCAGCTGACCTGCGCCCCTGCCTCGTACGAAGGCCCGCACCCTCGAGGGTGCGGGCCTTCGTCGTTGTGCGCTGGTCGCTCAGCCGACCGGCACCGGCTGGTCGGTGCTGGTGTCGACGATCCTGCGGTTGTCCCACGGCGCCGCGAGGGTGAGCGGCACCGAGATCTCCTTGGCCATCGCGGGGCAGGCGACGCCCGAGCCCTTGTTCCAGGTCGACGTCAGCGTCACGCGGATCTCCCTCGCGCTCTCGACGGCGGACGCCGCGAAGTCCTCGCACATCCCGCCGAACGAGTGCAGTACCAGGGTGCGCCCGTCCTTGCCCAGTGTCACCGACTGCACCGGCAGCGCGTGCCCGATGCCTGTCGCGGGCTCGGGCTGCGGCGTCCCCGGCGGGATCGGGACGAACGACGAGCCCGGGTCGCTGCCGGCGCTGCCACCGCTGGACCCCGGCTCGGCCGACGCGCCGCCACCGGAACCGGCGCCGGCGCCGGCTGGATCGGCGATGTACGTCGTGTCGACCGCGACCACCGGCACCGGGACGTCGGACCCGGCGACGGCGAAGAACCACGCCGGCACGAGCACCCGTGTCGCGTCGTCGTAGGCGGACATCAGCCCCAGCGTCGCGCCGGTGACCTTGTGCGGGCCGACGCCTGGGCAGGTCTGTCCGATCGCGCACGCGATGGCGATCTCGGGCACCGGCTGCGCCCGCAGGGCGTCGAGCGCCGCCGCAGCACTGATGAGCGGGTACGCCGGCCCGACGGCCGGCTCGGCCTTCACGCCCTGGGCCGAGACGACGCCGGTCGCGTCGACCGTGAGCGTGGTGCTCGCGCCGGACGTGGACGTCCCGGCCACCGCGGGGTCCCACGTGACCCAGCGCACGGAGCCCGATCCGGCGGCGACCCTCGCCGCGGACGGGTCCACCCCCAGCGCGGTGAGCACGGGTGCGGCCACGGCGAGCGCGTCGGCGTCCGTCAGGTCGGAGGACGAGGACGCGGGCGCGGGTCGCGGAGAACCGCCCGCGTCCGGCGCCGGAACCGCCGAGGGGGTGGCGACGTCGACGGCGCAGCCCACCGCGGACGAGGTACCGGGCAGGTTGTCGACGTCGACCGGCACTCCCATGCAGCCGTTCAGCGCCACGGCGTACGACCACGCGGCGTCGCCGTCGGTGACCGCGACCGACGCGTCCTTCGCGGTGACGACCCACCCGTGCGCATGGCGGACGGGGGTGCCGGACACGTGGAACGCAGAAGCAAGTGCGACCACGACCGCCTGGTCCGTGCGGGTGTCGGCGTAGCGGTAGACGTGCGCCGACGCGGGGCCGGTCGGGAGGGTCCCGGTGAGCGGGTAGGGGTCGTCGGACCCGTTCATCCCGGCCACGGCGGGGGCACCGAGCCGCTGCCCGATGTGCAGCACCGGCAGGTCGCCGGTTGCGCCGGTGCCGGTGCTGCCTGCGACCTTCGTGCCGCAGGCGGACAGTGCCAGACCGGCGACCAGGGCGAGCGGGACCCAGCGGCGTACGGAGCGCGACGTCGGCATCGTGGTCACCCTGTTCGGTCCGGGGCAGCCATCCTGCCCTGCTGGCGGTGTGACGCAGCCCGTCCCGCACCGGTTCCCGCACCACCCGTCCGGCCGCCGCGATCGCAGTGCGCCGGATAGGGTCAGGCGGTCGCTCGCGGTGCGCCGGGGGTACCGCGGCAGCTGCAGAGATGAGACGCATCGTGCGCGTGGGTGTCACCGGGTCGATCGCGACCGACCACCTCATGACCTTTCCGGGCAAGTTCGCGGACTCGCTGGTCCCGGACAAGCTCGACAAGATCTCGTTGTCGTTCCTCGTCGACGAGCTCGACGTACGACGCGGGGGAGTGGCCGCCAACATCGCCTTCGGCATGGCCGTACTCGGCGTGCGGCCGGTGCTCGTCGGTGCGGTCGGTCAGGACTTCGCCGACTACCGCTCGTGGCTCGACCGGCACGGGGTCGACACGCACAGCGTGCGGGTCTCCGAGGTGCGCCATACCGCTCGCTTCGTCTGCACGACGGACGCCGAGCAGTGCCAGATCGCGTCGTTCTACCCCGGCGCGATGAGCGAGGCGCGCGAGATCGAGCTCGGCCCTATCGCCGACCGCGTGGGCGGACTCGACCTCGTGCTCGTCGGCGCCAACGACCCTGAGGCGATGACCCGGCACACCGACGAGTGCCGCTTCCGCGGCATCGCGTTCGTGGCCGATCCCAGCCAGCAGCTGGCCTGGCTCGACGGACCCGGCATCAAGCAGCTCGTCGACGGCGCGGCCTTCCTCTTCAGCAACGACTACGAGGCCGGGCTCATCGAGCACAAGACCGGCTGGTCGCACGACGAGGTGCTCGCCCGCGTCGGCGTCCGCGTCACGACGCTGGGCAAGGACGGGGCCCGCGTCGAGGTCAAGGGCGAGGACCCGATCGAGGTGCCCTGCCCGCCCGAGGAGCTCAAGGCCGACCCGACCGGTGTGGGCGACGCGTTCCGCGCCGGCTTCCTCTCCGGGCTCGCGTGGGACCTCTCCTACGAGCGCTGCGCCCAGATCGGCTCGCTGCTCGCGACGTACGTGATCGAGACGGTGGGCACCCAGGAGTACGACCTCGCGCAGCGCCACTTCCTCTCGCGGTTCGAGGAGACGTACGGCGAGCAGGCCACGGCCGAGGTCGCCGCGCGGATCCGCTGCCCGCGCCCGTGACGCTGCCCCACCAGCGACCTGCCAGCGGCCACGTCGGTACCTGTGACGCCGCGTGAGCCGACCCGTCGGATCGAGCCCGATCCGACACCGTGGCTGTTGCCGGACGCCGGGGCGGCGCCCGCCGGGATGGAGCTGCTCGGCGTCGGGGCCGATCTCGCGCCGGGCACCCTGCTCGCGGCCTACCGCGGCGGGCTCTTCCCGATGCCGGTCGAGCCCGACGGCCCGATGGGCTGGTGGTCGCCGGACCCGCGGGGCCTGCTACCCCTCGACGGCCTGCACGTCTCGCGATCCTTGCGGCGATCGCGCAGACGTCTGCACGTCACCCTCGACACGGCGTTCGTCGACGTGGTGCGCGGCTGCGCCGACCCGTCACGTCACGGCGGCTGGATCGACGACCGGATCCTCGCGGCGTACACCGAGCTGCACCGGCTCGGATGGGCGCACTCGGTCGAGGTGCGCGACGCTGACGGCGAGCTGGTCGGTGGGCTCTACGGCGTCGAGATCGGCGGACTGTTCGCCGGCGAGTCGATGTTCAGCGCGGTGAGCGACGCCTCGAAGGTCGCGCTCGTCGCACTGGTCGAGCTGCTGCGGGCAGCGCCTGGCGGGTCTGACGCGCGCCGCCTGGTCGACGTCCAGTGGCGCACCGACCACCTCGCATCGCTCGGAGTCGTCGAGGTCCCGCGATCGCGCTACCTGGCGGATCTTCAGGTCGCCCTCGCGCTGCCACCCGCGTTCTGAGGCCAGTGACCCGGCTCAGACGTCCGCGACCTCGTCGTCGGCGACGTCGGGCGCAGGCACGACGAGGAAGGCGAGCCCGTCGCCGTCGGGGGCCACGCCGGTCCACTCGAGCAGCCGGCCCCGCATCGAGCACCACGCCGGGACGTCGCTGACCGCCGCGGCGTCGTCGGCGAGCAGCAGCAGACGCGCCTGCGGCCACGCCGTCACCATGCGGGCCAGCGTGATGATCGGGATCGGGCAGCGCTTCCCGCGCTCGTCGACGACGCGGTCGTACGCCGGCACCGCCCCACCGGTCACGTCCTCACCCCCGGTCGTCACAGCCCCTCCGCCCCGACGTCAGCGCGCACGCGGGCCACGATGCCAGGCAGGACGTCGAGGAAGCGCTCGACGTCGGATGCCGCGGCGCCCGGTGGCAACGACACGCGCAGGTTGCCGTGGGTGAGCACTCCCATGGCGGCCAGGACGTGCGAGGGCGTGAGCGCGTCCGCGACGCAGGACGACCCGCTGGACACGGCGAAACCGGCACGGTCGAGGTCGGCGAGCAGCGCCTCGCCCTCGACGTACAGGCACGAGAAGGTGACCAGGTGCGGCAGCCGGTCGACCGGGTCGCCCACGACCTCGACGTCGGGGACGATCTCGGGGACGCGCGACCGGATCCGGTCGACCAGGGCGGCCAGCCGGACCGACTCGGTCCGACGCTCGGCCTCCGCGGCCTCGAGCGCCACGGCGGACGCGATGATCGAGGGCAGGTCGACGAAGCCCGGGACGACGTCGGGCGGGTGCGCGCCGTCGGGCGACGGCGATCGCCAGCGCACGCCGGTGCGGACGGCCAGTACCCCCACCCCGGCCGCTCCGCCCCACTTGTGGGCGCTCGCGGTCAGCACCGACCACGCGTCGGGCAGCTGGTCGCGACCGACCGACTGCGCAGCGTCGACGAGGAGCGGTACGCCGTGCCACTCGGTGGCCTCGGCGACCGCGGCGACCGGCTGCCGGGTGCCCACCTCGTGGTTGGCGCTCTGGACGGCGACCAGCGCGACGTCGCCGGGATCGAGCCGGGCGCGGAGCTCCTCGACGTCGACGCGCCCGTGCCGGTCGACAGCGACGGTCTCGAGGGCTGCGCCGTGCGGTGCCTCCGGCAGTGCGTGCGCGGCGTTCAGGACGCTCGAGTGCTCGACCGCCGACGCGAGTACGCGGCGCCCGGACCGCTCGCGTCCGCGGGCGAGCCCGGCCACTCCAAGATGGACCGCCGCGGTGCCCGACGGCGTGAACGACACCTCGTCCGCTCGGGCTCCGAGCACCGCCGCGACCGACTCTCGGGCGGCGTCGAGCAGCAGTCGGGCCCGCCGTGCGTCGTGGTAGCGGCGGGTGGGGTCCGCCCAGCCCTGGTCGAGCGCCTCGAGCAGCGCGGCCCGCCCCTCGGCCCGCAGCGGCAGACCGGTCGCGGCGTCCAGATAGCCGGCCGGCGCGAGGCGCGCAGGAGCGGCGTCCCGAGCACCGTCGGGGCTGCTCGCGGGGTCGGACTCAGTCTGCGCCACGCCCCGACGGTAATGCCCCACCCCGAAGGGCCGAGGGACCCCCGCTGCGCTAGTCTCACCGCGTACGTCCGACCCCCCGCCCCGCGGGGAGCGGTGCACCGCCGAGCGCAGGTGCACCCTCGCTGCGAGGCACCGACCCTTTGGGAAGGCGATCCGTGGGCTCGACCCGCTCTCCGCGCCGCACCCGGGCGCGCCTGGTGGCACTGACTGCCGGCTCGGTCCTCGTGCTCCTCGGCACCGCCGGATGCTCCTCGGACACGGAGCTGGGCAGGCTGGGCTATCCCGCGCCCGCCACCGAGCAGGGGTCGATCATGCTGTCGTTCTGGCAGGGCGCGTGGATCGCCGCCCTCGCCGTCGGCGTCCTCACCTGGGGTCTCATCTTCTGGGCGATCATCGTCTACCGCCGTCGCACCAACGAGGGTGCACCGCTCCAGACGCGCTACAACCTGCCCATCGAGATCCTCTACACCGTCGCTCCGGCGATCATGCTCGGCGCGCTCTTCTTCTTCACCGCGCGCGACCAGACCGAGCTGCTCAAGCTCACCGACAACACGCAGAACACCGTGCAGGTGGTCGGGTTCAAGTGGAACTGGGGCTTCAACTACCTCAACGACGACGCGTTCGAGGTCGGCTCGCCGGCCAAGCCCGCCGAGCTGTGGCTGCCGGTCGACGAGCGGGTCCGGTTCAAGCTGGTGTCACCCGACGTCATCCACTCGTTCTGGGTCCCGGCGTTCCTGTTCAAGATGGACGTCATCCCCGGCCGGGAGAACCAGTTCGAGCTCACCCCCAACAAGCTCGGGACGTTCTCCGGCAAGTGCGCCGAGCTCTGCGGCACCTACCACTCGGACATGCTCTTCACGGTCCACGTGGTGACGCCGCAGGAGTACAAGGCGCACATCGACGCGCTCAAGGCGTCGGGTCAGAACGGCAAGCTGCAGACCGGCCGCATCGACACCAACGGCGTCGCCGGCGGCCGCACGACCACCATCACGGGGGCGTCATGACTCTCACCTACGACCGGCCGGTGGCCTCCGAGCCCGACCCGGACGGCATGACGACGACCGACCCGAAGCGGCGCAAGTTCGGCCGGACGCTGGTCAAGTGGATCACCTCCACCGACCACAAGGTCATCGGCTACATGTACCTGATCTCCACCTTCATGTTCTTCCTGTTCGGCGGCGTGCTGGCGATCCTCATCCGCGCCGAGCTCGCCCAGCCGGGCCTGCAGTTCTTCAGCCAGGAGCAGTACAACCAGCTGTTCACGATGCACGGCTCGATCATGCTGCTGCTCTTCGCGACCCCGCTCTTCGCCGGGTTCGCCAACGTGATCATGCCGCTGCAGATCGGCTCGCCCGACGTCGCGTTCCCGCGCCTGAACATGCTCGCGTTCTGGCTGTTCCTCTTCGGCGGTCTCATCGTCGTCGCCGGCTTCCTCACCCCCGGTGGTGCCGCGTCGTTCGGCTGGTTCGCCTACTCGCCGCTGTCGAACGCGATCAACTCGCCGAACGTGGGATCCGACCTCTGGATCCTCGGGTTCACCATGGGTGGGCTCGGCACGATCCTCGGTGGCGTCAACTTCATCACCACGATCTTCTGCATGCGCGCTCCCGGCATGACGATGTTCCGGATGCCGATCTTCACGTGGAACGTGCTGCTCACCTCGATCCTCGTGCTGATGGCGTTCCCGGTGCTCGCCGCGGCGTTCGTCGTCCTCGAGTGCGATCGCAAGTTCGGCACCCAGGTCTTCGACGCCGTCAATGGCGGCGCGATCCTCTGGCAGCACCTGTTCTGGTTCTTCGGCCACCCGGAGGTCTACATCCTCGCCCTGCCCTTCTTCGGCATCGCGAGCGAGATCATCCCGGTGTTCAGCCGCAAGCCGATCTTCGGCTACAAGGGTCTCGTGTTCGCCACCATCGCGATCGCCGCCCTGTCGGTCGCCGTGTGGGCCCACCACATGTACGTCACGGGCTCGGTCAACCTGCCGTTCTTCGCCCTCATGACGATGCTGATCGCCATCCCGACCGGTGTGAAGTTCTTCAACTGGATCGGCACGATGTGGCGCGGCCAGGTCAGCTTCGAGACGCCGATGCTCTGGACCCTGGGCTTCCTCGTCACGTTCCTCTTCGGCGGCCTCACCGGCATCCTGCTCTCGGCCCCGCCGGTCGACTTCCAGGTGTCGGACTCCTACTTCGTCGTGGCGCACTTCCACTACGTCGTGTTCGGCACGGTCGTGTTCATGATGTTCGCCGGCTACTACTTCTGGTGGCCCAAGTGGACCGGGCGGATGCTCGACGAGCGGCTCGGCAAGATCCACTTCTGGCTGCTGTTCATCGGCTTCCACACGACCTTCCTCATCCAGCACTGGCTGGGCGCGGCGGGCATGGCGCGTCGTTACGCCGACTACCTCCCGTCCGAGGGCTTCACGCTGGGCAACGAGATCAGCAGCGTCGGCTCGTTCATCCTCGCGCTGTCGACCCTGCCGTTCCTCTACAACGTCTACAAGACCTGGCGTCACGCGCCCAAGGTCACCGTCGACGACCCGTGGGGCTGGGGCGCGTCGCTCGAGTGGGCCACCTCCTGCCCGCCGCCGCGGCACAACTTCACGTCGATCCCGCCGATCCGCTCCGAGCGTCCGGCGTTCGACCTGCACCACCCCGACCTCGTCGACATCGCGACGCAGAAGCGCAGCCGCACCCTCGACGAGCTCGTGAGCAGCGCACCGAAGGGGACCGACTCGTGAAGCTCGCCGGCTACCTCTTCGCGGGCGGTGCCGTCTTCTACGGCCTGCTCGCGGTCATCTACTGGTTCGTCACCGCAGAGCTCGTCGGCGCCACCGCACTCGCCCTCACCGGGGGCCTGGCCTTCCTCGTCGGCTTCTACGTGCTGTTCACGCACCGCCGGATCGGCACCCTCCCCGAGGACACGCCCGACGCCAACATCGAGGACGTCGACCCCGACTACGGCTTCTTCAGCCCGCACTCGTGGTGGCCGCTCGTGGTCGGGTTCAGCGTCGCCGTCACTGCGATCGGCCTGGCCTTCGCGGCGTGGATCGTCATCCTCGGCGTCGGGCTGCTGATGCTCTCGCTCATCGGGTTCGTGTTCGAGTACTACCGCGGCCCGTTCGCCGACCTCTGAGCGCGGCAGCCGCCTGGTGGTGCGTTGCAGGGGCTGGCGCCCGCTCGCGAACCTGAGAGCCGGCTGAACACGGCGGTGTCATGTTGCCCAGCGGACAGAATCAGACCGGGTGGCGGCTGGACTATCGGGCACGTTGTGCCGACACTCAGGGAGTGAGTCCTGGCTTCCCCCCTTCCGCGGGCCCTCGGGTCCGTCGCGCGACCCTGCTCGTCGCCGGCGCCGTGGCCGGAGTCCTGGCACTGTCGGGCTGCTCGGTCGGGCAGCTCGGCGTCCACGCGGGCAACGGCCACGACTCGTCCTCGGCGCGCATCTCGCTGAGCCCGGCGAAGACCAAGTCCATCGTCCCGAGCTCCCCGGTCGTCGTGAGCGTCCTGGCCGGTCGCCTCACCGACGTCGTGGTGCAGGGGCCCGGCGGCGCTGCGGTGCCCGGTGCGCTGTCGGTCGACGGTCGGACGTGGACCTCGGAGTCGGGCGTCCTGGACTACAACGCCGCGTACTCGGTCTCGGCGCTCGCCGTCGACCGCACCGGGCTGCCCACCAAGTTCCGCACCACGCTGCACACTGTCGCGCCCAGCAGCTTCCTCGGGATGTCGGTGGCACCGGCGGAGGGCGCGCGGGTCGGCGTCGGCATGCCGATCACGGTCAACCTCGACCGCAAGCTGTCCAACCAGTCGGCCAAGGCGGCCTTCGAGAAGAACGTCACGGTGCAGGTCGACGGGAACCCCGTCGTCGGCGGCTGGCGCTGGCTCACCGACCAGGTCGTGGTCTACCGTCCTCAGTCCTACTGGCCCGGCAACGCCACCGTGACCGTCACCGCCGCGGTCAAGGGCGTCAAGTTCATGAGCGGCCTGTGGGGCGAGAGGACCGACCACGACGACGTTCCACACCGGCCCGGCGATGGTGTCCTACGTCGACATGCGCACGGACATGATGCGGGTGACCAAGGACGGCAAGCTCGTCCGGATGATCCCGATCACCACGGGCAAGCCGGGCTTCGAGAGCCGCTCGGGCGTCAAGGTCATCATGAACAAGGAGCGCACCCGCATCATGGACGCCGCCACCGGCGGCACGGCCAAGACCGACCCGGAGTACTACCGGCTCCAGGTCGAGTACGCGATGCGGCTCACCTGGAGCGGCGAGTTCCTGCACGCGGCTCCGTGGTCGGTGGCGCACCAGGGCCACACGAACGTCTCGCACGGCTGCACCGGGATGAGCACGGCCAACGCGGCGTGGCTCTACGCCAACTCCGAGATCGGCGACGTCGTCGTCTACACCGGTCACGACAAGCCGATGGAGCCCGGCAACGGCATCACGGTCTGGAACACCTCCTGGGCGAAGTGGCAGACCTACTCCGTGCTCTCCGCCTGACGGACGTCCCGCCGCAGCTTCGGTTGACCGCGCGGAACCGGATCGCCTCCCGGCACGTCCGAGGGACGAGTGTCGGACTCGGGTCGCTGGAGGGCACGTGCGCACCGTCGTCGCAGTGATCGTCGCACCGGTGGCCTTCCTCGCCGTGGGCTGTGGTTCCGTGATCGCCCCGGTCGCGACGAGCCCACCGGCGACGCCCGCCTCGACGGCCGCATCTCGCTGTCCGACGCCGACGGACCTGGGCGCGTTCCCCCCGGACCAGGCCGCTGAGGGCTCCCTGCCCCCCGACTTCGTGCCGACGAGCGTGATCCAGTGCGACGTCGTGTCCAAGCCGTTCGCGGGCGAAGGCGTGTGGTCGGTCCTGCAGGAGCGCGAGGCCGGATGGGGCATCGACGCGCTGGTGGCGGCGATGAGGCTGCCGTCGCAGCCCACCCCGGCGGTCTGGGGGTGCGACGACGTCCTGGTCGTGGTGCCGTGGTTCGGCTTCCTGGATGCCTCGGGCCGCCTGCTGCGGGTCGACGTCCCACGCGACGCGTGCGGCAAGCCGTTGCCCGCGGTGCTCAACGCGTTCCGCGCGCTGGCATTCACCACCATTCACGAGACTCGACTCCACCAGGAGCAGACGCCCGAGCAGGCGGCGCTGGAGGCGCGGGCGACCGCGCTCGGCTGCGTCTCGCAGTTCAAGGACATGATCGCGATCACCGAAGGCGACCCCGGGCAGCCGAGCACGGTGCAGCGCCCGGTGCTCGGCGCCGGCCAGGTGCCCACGGTGATCTGCCGGTACGCCGCGGCCGCCGACGCGCAGGGCATGCCGCTGCTCACGTTCGTGTCCGGGCACCGTCCCTCCGTGGCCCAGGCGTCTCAGGTGGCGGCGACGTTGCGCAAGACCGGAGCAGTACGGCCGTGCTCGACCCGTCACACGCTCGGTCGTCGTCCTGTTCACCGCGGGCAACGACTACGCCCTGATCGAGGCCGATGGGTGCCACCGCGTCCTGGGTGGCTCGTCGGGGTGGCGGCAGGCCGACGCAGCACTGATCGCGGCCCTGTCCTGATCAGGACGGTCGACGCCCGCCGCCTCCGCAGGGGAGGGGCGGGCGTCGACGGGACCTTGGTCAGTCGGTGAGGCTCGCGGGGATGTCCTTGCCTGCTGCCTCGAGCTCGTGCACCTCGTGCTCGACCTCGTCGTGGTGGTGGTGCGCGGCCGCCTCGAGCTCGGCGGCCGACGGGCGGGCGACGTTGTCGCCGTAGTAGTAGCGCGACAGTGCCGCGCGCCAGCGCTTGGTGCGCAGGCCGGGCGTGCGCACCCCGTTGGCATCGGTCGCGGGCGGGGCCTCGACCACGGGCATGTCGACCTTGGCCAGGATGACCGCCTTCTCGGCGTCGGAGATCGGCGTGTGGATCTCGATGAACTCACCGTGCGGCAGTCGCAGGATCTGCCCGCTCTCGCGTCCGTGCATCAGCAGCTCGCGGTCGCGACGCTGCAGCCCGAGGCAGAAGCGTCGGGTGGCGAGGAACACCAGGGGCGGGAAGACGAAGATGCCGATCCGGGTGAACCACGTGACGCTGTTGAACGAGATGTTGAACGCCTGCGCGATGATGTCGTTGGCGCCGTTGAGGACCAGGATGCCCCAGAACGTGATGGCCATCGTGCCGATCGCGGTGCGCGTCGGTGCGTTGCGCGGACGGTCGAGCAGGTGGTGCTCGGTGCTGTCGCCGGTGACCCAGGCCTCGAGGAACGGATAGGCCAGCAGCAGGAGCGTCAGGACGCCCGGCATCACGACCGCGGGGAGGAAGATGTTCCAGCTCCACGTGTGGCCGAGGAAGTTCGACATCTCCCAGCTCGGCATCGCGCGCAGCATGCCGTCGAGGAAGCCGATGTACCAGTCGGGTTGGGAGCCCGCCGTCACCTGGTCGGGCACGTAGGGCCCGTAGGCCCAGATCGGGTTGATCGTGACGATCCCCGCGATGAGCGAGGTGACGCCGAAGACCAGGAAGAAGAAGCCGCCGGCCTTCGCGGTGTAGACCGGGAAGAGCGGGTAGCCGACCACGTTCGTGTTGGTGCGTCCGGCGCCGGGGTACTGCGTGTGCTTGTGGTAGAAGATCAGCACGAGGTGCAGGCCGATCATCGCCAGCAGGATGCCGGGCACCAGCAGCACGTGGAAGGTGTAGAGCCGGGGGATGAAGTCGGTTCCCGGGTACTGGCCGCCGAAGATGAAGAACATGAGGTAGGTGCCGAGGATCGGTATCGACTCGACGATGCCGGCCACGATCCGCACGCCCACGCCGGACAGCAGGTCGTCGGGCAGCGAGTAGCCGGCGAAGCCCTCGAGCAGGCCGATGAGGATCATCGAGCCGCCGATGACCCAGTTGAGCTCGCGCGGCTTGCGGAACGCTCCGGTGAAGAAGATCCGGAACATGTGCACCATCATCGAGGCCATGAAGAACAGCGCGGCCCAGTGGTGGATCTGCCGGATCAGCAGCCCGCCGCGGACGTCGAAGCTGATGTTGAGCGTCGAGGCGTAGGCGTCCGACATCGAGATGCCCTCGAGCGGCGCGTAGCTGCCGTGGTAGACGACCTCGGTCATCGACGGCTTGAACCACAGCGTGAGGTAGACGCCGGTCAGCAGCAGGACGATGAAGGAGTAGAGCGCGATCTCACCGAGCATGAACGACCAGTGGTCCGGGAAGATCTTGCGCAGGTTGCTCTTGGCGAGCGAGGAGATCGGCGCCCGCTCGTCGGCGCGGCTGATCGCCTTGCCGGCCTCCTTGACGATGACGCTCATGCCCGCTCCCAGAAGCTCGGACCGACAGGCTGCTGGAAATCGCTCTGCGCGACCAGGAAACCCTCGGAGTCGATCGTGATGGGCAGCTGCGGCATCGGGCGCGCTGCCGGTCCGAAGATGACCTTGCCGGAGTCGGACAGGTCGAACGTGGACTGGTGGCACGGGCAGAGCAGTGCGTGGGTGCGCTGCTGGTAGAGCGCGATCGGGCAGCCCACGTGCGTGCAGATCTTGGAGAACGCGACGATGCCCTCGTAGTCCCAGCCGTCGCCCTGCTGGCTCTTGATGTCGCTGGGACGCATCCGGACCAGGATGATCGACGCCTTGGCCCGCTCGTTCTGGCTGCCGTCCTCCTCCTGGATCTTGTCCAGGCCCTCCGGTGACGCGGAGACGAGGGTGCCGACGTTGAGGTCCTCGGGGCGCAGCGGCTGACCGGTGACGTCGACGACGATGCGGGTGCCCTTGCGCCACACCGTGTTGCGCAGCGACGTCCCGGGGGGCGGCCCCATGTCCTTGAGCAGGACGATGAGGGGGAGGGGGAAGAGCAGCAGCGCGCCGATGAGGGTCCGTCGCACCAGCTTGCGCTCGACGAACCCGGACTCGGCGACGCCCTGGTCGAACATGGCCTTGGCGGCGTCCCGGTCCTCCTGCGGCGAACCGACGGGGTGGCGCTCGTCGACGATCTCCTCGTCGGACATGAGCTTCTTGGCCCAGTGGATCGCGCCCACGCCGATGAGCAGGACGGCCAGCCCGAAGAGCAGCCCGAGGGTCAGGTTGGACAGCGACACCGTGCCCAGGATGCCGAGGTCGATGTAGACGTTGGTGGGGATCGCGAGGTAGGCCGCGATGAAGCCCAGCGTGCACAGGGCCGACACCAGGAACATCAGCGCCACCTGGCGCTCGGCCCGGCGCGCGGCGCGCGGGTCGGTGTCGGTGATGCGGTGCTGGTGCGGCGGCAGCGGGAACATCGCGACGTCGCCGTGCCCGTCGTGGGACAGCTCGACCTCGGTGGTGCCGTTATCGCCGCTCATCGAACCTTCGCCCCGATCCACACCGCGGCGAGCAGCAGCGCGCCGATGCCAGCAGTCCAGATGAAGACGCCCTCGGTCACCGGACCGAACGAGCCCAGCGCCAGACCACCCGGGTCAGGCGAGTCCTGGAGGTGCTGGATGAACTTGATGATCGCCTGCTTGTCCTTCTGGGGCAGGGTCGAGTTCGGGAAGTTCGGCATGTTCTGCGGGCCGGTGAGCATGGCCTCGTAGATCTCCGTGGGCGTCGCGCGCATGAGGCTCGGCGCGTACTTGCCGTCGGAGAGGGCGCCGCCGCTGCCGGCGAAGTTGTGGCACTGCTGGCAGTTGGTGCGGAACAGGGTGCCACCGGTGGCGAGGTCGGCGTCGGTGGTGCTGACGTCCTCGGCGCTGGGGATGGCCGGGCCGGGGCCGAGCGACGCGACGTAGGCGGCGAGCGCCTTGGTCTGCTCCTCGGTGTAGATCGGTGTCTTGCGCGGTGCCTGCTGCGCCGGCTGGGCCAGCGGCATGCGACCGGTGGTGACCTGGAAGTCGACGGCGGCCGCGCCCACCCCGATGAGGCCCGGGCCCTGCGAGGTGCCCTGCGCAGCGAGGCCGTGACAGGAGGAGCACCCCTCGAGGAAGAGCTGCTGGCCCTGGTCGATCTGGATGGTCGACCCGGTCTGCGGCGCCGCCTCGGCGGTGCCGCTCACGGCGGCGTACCCGACGCCGGTCGCGAGGAGTCCCGCGAGGAGGACGACGAGGCCGGTGGCCCTGTGCCGTCGTACTGAGGTGCTGGTCACGAGTGCGCCTTCGCGTCGTCAGTAGGTGGTCAGGTCGTGGTCGTGGGCGTCACTTGATGAGGTAGATCATGGTGAACAGGCCGATCCAGACGACGTCGACGAAGTGCCAGTAGTAGCTCACGACGATCGCCGAGGTGGCCTGGCGGTGGGTGAAGCGCCGCGAGGCGTAGGTGCGGCCCAGGATGAACAGGAAGGCGATGAGGCCGCCGGTCACGTGCATCCCGTGGAAGCCGGTGGTGAGGTAGAAGACCGAGCCGTACGCCGACGTCGACCAGGTGACGCCCTCGTGGACGAGCTGGGCGTACTCGGTGACCTGGCCGGCGACGAAGACCGTGCCCAGGATGAACGTGATGATGAACCAGCGGCGCAGCCCGCGGACGTCGCCCTTCTCCGCCTTGAACACGCCCCACTGGCAGGTGAACGACGAGGTGATGAGGATGAGGGTGTTGACCGCCGCGAACGGGACGTTGAGCTTCTCGGTGTAGTCCACCCACTCGGCCTGGTTGACCGCACGCATCGTGAAGTACATGGCGAAGAGGGCGGCGAAGAACATCAGCTCGCTGGAGAGCCACACGATGGTGCCGACGGACACCATGTTGGGCCGCTCCGCCGGTGGGTGGGCGGGTGAGCTCTGGGTCACGGTTGCGGTCGCCACGCGCGGCATTCTGTCAGGTCCGGGGCCTTCCAGCAGCCCCACCCCCCGACTCGCCCGCGCGGCGCGTCGCGGGGGTCTCCGACGGCGCCCCGAGCGGCCCGGTCGGGTGCCAGGTCCCCGCTCGGCGACCGCGGCGCCGGCGCACCCTCCCGGCACCCGGGGCATCGGCGGCGACGACCGTTACGATGCCGCCATGAGCACTGCCGAGCGACCCGTGACCGTGCTGGTCTACAGCGACGACGCCGCGGTACGCGCCACCGTCCGGGCGGCCCTCGGGCGTCGTGCCGCCGCCGACCTGCCGCTCATCGACTACCTCGAGTTCGCCACCGAGCCGGCGTGCGTACGCCGCCTCCACGAGGGCGGCGTCGACCTCGCGGTCCTCGACGGTGAGGCGGCCCCCTCCGGCGGGATGGGCATCGCGAAGCGGATGAAGACCGAGATCTACGACGCCCCGCCCGTGCTCCTGCTCACCGGTCGCCCCCAGGACGCCTGGCTGGCGACCTGGTCGCAGGCCGAGGGTGTGGTGCCGCACCCGATCGACCCGGTCGTGCTCGCGGAGACCGCCGCCGCGCTGCTGCGTCCGCGCCTCGCCCTCACCCAGGGCTCCGCCCGCACGTGACGACGCCCGCGGAGGCGGCTCCGGACGAGCGCAGCTGGCCCGACCTGCTCGCCACGCTCCTGCGCCGCGAGGATCTCGCACCCGCCGACACCTCGTGGGCGATGGGCCGCGTCATGGACGGCGACGCCACTGCCGTGCAGCTCGCGGGCTTCCTCGTCGCCCTCCGTGCGAAGGGCGAGACCGCGGCCGAGGTGGCGGGACTGGTCGAGGCGATGCTCGAGCACGCCGCTGTCGTCGACCTGCCCGAGGGCATCGGACCCACGGTCGACACGTGCGGCACCGGAGGCGACCGCGCCAACACCGTCAACATCTCCACGATGGCGGCCGTCGTGGTGGCCGCAGCCGGAGCGCCCGTGGTCAAGCACGGCAACCGCGCCGCCAGCTCGGCGGCGGGTTCGGCCGACGTCCTCGAGGCGCTGGGGGTCGCGGTCGACCTGGCTCCGCCGCTCGTCGGTCCGTGCCTGGCCGAGGCGGGCATCGTCTTCTGCTTCGCGCCGGTCTTCCACCCGGGCATGCGCCACGCCGGGGTGGCGCGTCGTGAGCTCGGCGTAGGCACGGTGTTCAACGTGCTCGGCCCGCTGGCCAACCCCGCTCGTCCCGCGGCCCAGATCGTCGGGTGCGCCGATCCGAGACTGGCGCCGGTGATGGCCCAGGCGCTGCTCGACCGCGGCACCCGTGCTCTCGTCGTCCGCGGCACCGACGGGCTCGACGAGCTGTCGACCGGCGCGCCCTCGCAGGTGTGGGACGCGACGGGGGACGTGATCGTCGAGAGCGTCGTCGACGCCGCCGATCTCGGGATCGCGAGGTCGTCGGTCGACGCGCTCCGCGGGCGGGACGCGGCGTACAACGCGGCCGTCGCGCGTGCGGTGATCGCGGGTGAGCGCCGGCCGGACCTGGACCCCGTGCGCGACGCCGTGCTGCTCGGCGCGGCCGGTGCGCTCGTGGCGCACGACGCGGCGGCGGGCGGTCCGACGACCGGTTCGGTCGGCGACCGGCTGGCCGCAGCGCTGCCTCGGGCGGCGACCGCGATCGACTCCGGCCGGGCCGCCGAGGTGCTCGACCGCTGGGTCGCCGTGTCTCAGCGCCTCCACGCCGGCTGAGCGGCCGGACTCCGCGTCACCGATTCCGAGCGACAACGATCACGAGTTGTGGACTCGAGATGGCACCGAAGTGCCCTGATCCGACCCTCAGGGGCAATCAGTCGAGGCCGATGGAGAAGGCTGCCTCGAGGTCGTGCTTGCTGTAGGTGCGGAACGCGATGTGGGTCTGGGTGGCCAGGATGCCGGGGACCTTGGCGACGCCGTCGGTGACGACCGCGCTGACGTCGTCGAGCTGGCGCACGCGGACGATCGCCACCAGGTCGAGGTCGCCGGTGACGGAGTAGACCTCGCTGACGCCGTCGATCCCGGCGATCTGCTCGGCGACGTCGTTGACGGCGTGGATGTCGGTGCGGACGAAGACGAGTGCGGTCACCATGCCGCCCAGCCTAGGCGGGTCAGCCGGCCGGCCGCAGGCTTCGCTCGATCGCGGGGAGCGCGACGACCCCGGTGCGTGCGGACGCGCCCAGCCGCGCGAGCAGGCCGGCGGCGCCGTGCGCGGGCAGGGCCCACGCGACCGGCTGCGGGCCGGGCACCAGGCGGACGCCGTCGGACTCGAGCCAGCGCAGCACGCGGACGGTCTCCTCGGTGAGCGCCGCCGGCGTGGGGCCCACGCCCGGCTCGACCACGGCCGCCCCGTCGACCAGCGCGTCGACGACCGGCCGAGGGTCGACGCCGCGCGGCACGGTCGTCGCGGCGGCGAGCCGGCCGTGGCGCACCACGTGCACCTCCCACCCGCCGTCGGCGGTCGGTCGGGCGGCGACGAGCTCGGAGAGCGTGGCCAGGGCCGCGAGCTCCTGCGCACGGGCCGCGCCGCGGGCGAACGTCTCGAGGCGGTCGCGCCATCGCGCGGCCTCCTCGTAGCGCAGCTCGCCGGCGAGCCCGCGCAGCCGGTCGAGCAGCGCCCGCTCGACCTCGCGCACGTCGTCGACGAGCGCCCGCCGGGCCGACTCGGCGACCGGCGCGTAGCCGTCGACGTCGACCGCACCGACGCACGGCGCGGAGCAGCGGCCCATCTCGGCGAGCACGCACGCCGACCCGGACCCGCGCGGCGAGATCCGCGGGGTGCACGTGCGCAGCGGGATCGCGGCCTGCAACGCCTCGACCGCCTCGAGCGCGGTGCGTCGTCCGCCGAAGGGACCGAGGTAGGCCGCTCCGTCGTCGACGTCGTCGCGCACCTGACGGACCACGGACAGCCGGGGGAAGGGCTCGGCGGTGAGCTTGACCCATACCGCGCGCTCGGGGTTGCGGCTGCGCCGGTTGTAGCGGGGCGCGAGCTCGGCGATGAGCCGGAGCTCGCGCACCTCGGCCTCGAGCGGGGTCGAGCACGGGATCGCGTCGACCCGGGACGCGATGCCCACCATCTCGGCCATGCGCGTGCGCGTCTCGGACGCCGTGAAGTAGGTGCGCACGCGCGAGCGGATCCGCTGGGACTTGCCGACGTAGAGGGCGCGGTCGCGGTCGTCGCGGAACACGTAGACGCCGGGGGAGTCCGGCAGGGACTCGGCGAGGTAGCGCTTGCGCCGCTGGGCCGGGGTGACGCGCGAGGTGTAGGTCGCGAGCTCCTCGAGCGAGTGGACGCCGAGCGACCCGACGCGCCCGATCAGCGCGTGCAGCACGTCGACGGTCGCGCGGGCGTCGGCGAGCGCGCGGTGGTTGGGGGTCGTCGACGCGTGGAAGTGCGCCGCCAGGGTCGAGAGCTTGCAGTTGCGCACCTCGTCGCGCAGCAGCACGGCGCGCGCCAGCCGCGCGGTGTCGACCACGGTCGGCTCCGGCCACGCGCGCCCGAGCCTGCGGCACGCGCCCTTGAGGAAGGAGACGTCGTAGGGCGCGTTGTGCGCGACGAGGACAGCCCCGGTCATGAACTCCAGGAACGCCGGAAGGGCGGCGTTGAGCGTGGGGGCATCGACCAGCATGGAGTCGGTGATGCCGGTGAGCACGGCGATGAACGGCGGCACCGACATGCCCGGCTGCACCAGGGTCTGGAACTCGCCCACGATCTCGCCGGCGCGCACCTTGACCGCGCCGATCTCGGTGATGCCGGCGTCGGCGGGCGAACCGCCGGTGGTCTCGAGGTCGACGACGACGAACGTCACCCCGGCGAGAGGGGTGCCGAGGTCGTCGAACGTCGGCTGCGACGCGCGGCGCCGCTCGACGTGCTCAGGCTCGACGCGCAGGGACGTGGGTCGCGAGGTGGCAGGCGCGGCGTTCCCCGGCGGGGGGAACGACTGCGCAGTGCTCATGGGATCGACGCTAGGCGGGGGGTCCGACGGCGTCCCGCAGGCGCGCCGCCTTAGGGTCGACGACGAGCACGCCGCGCGCGGACCACGGCGCACCGACGACGAGGAGCCCGACCGTGACACAGGGACTTCCCGGCACCGGGTCGCGCTGGCGATGCGCGCAGTGCGGCAACCTCACCCGCTTCGACGTGGTGCGCACGAGCCGGGTGCGCGAGTTCTGGCATCTCGACCTCGCCGGCGAGCCGACGGTCGAGCAGGCCGAGACCCTGAGCGAGACGCTGGAGTCGGTCGCGTGCCGCTGGTGCGGTCAGAGCGCCGTCGTCGAGATCGTGCCGCGACCTGATGGCGAGCCGGCGTGAGCCCGCCGCGACCGCCGCTCGACGGGGTCACCGTCCTCGACCTGACCCGGCTGCTGCCCGGCGCCTACGCGACCGCGCTGCTCGTCGGGCTCGGCGCGGACGTGCTCAAGGTCGAGGACCCGCGCGGAGGCGACGGCCTGCGCATCACTCCGCCCTACACGTCGTCGGGGGAGTCCGGCGTCTTCGTGGCGCTGTGCCGCGGCAAGCGCTCGATCGCGCTGGACCTCAAGAACGCCGAGGGTCGGGAGATCCTGCTCGACCTCGTCGCCTCGGCCCACGCCCTCGTCGACTCGTTCCGGCCCGGCGTGCTCGACCGCCTCGGCCTCGGGTCCGACGTCCTGGCGGACGTGAACCCGGCGCTCGTGCACGTGTCGATCACGGCGTACGGCGACGGTGCACGCGCCACGCTGCCGGGCCACGACCTCAACGCCGAGTCCTACGCCGGCATCCTCGGCCTCGCGCGCGGCGCCGACGGCAGCGTCGCCATGCCGTCGGTCCCGATCGCCGACATGGCGTCCGGTCTGCAGGCGGCGCTGGCGGTCGTGGCCGGTCTGCGGATCGCGGACCGCGGCGAGGGAGTGGGCCTGCGGGCCGACGTGTCGATGATCGACTCGGCCCTCTCGCTGACGGCCCTGGGTCAGGGCACGGTCGCGGCGACGGGCGAGGCGCCGCCGACGCCGGACGTGCTCACCGGCGGGCTGGCCTGCTACGGCATCTATCGCTGCGCCGACGGGCTCGAGCTCGCGGTCGGGGCGCTCGAGCCGCAGTTCTTCCGTCGGGTCGCCGAGCTCGTCGGTGACCCGACGCTCGCCGACCTGCAGTACGACATCGTCGGCCAGGACGCGCTCCGGGGACGGCTCGCGACCGTCCTCGGGTCCCGCGACCGGGCCGACTGGCTCGCGGTGCTCGAGCACGACCAGACCTGCGTGACGCCGGTGCGGTCGGCGAGCGACGCTCTCGCCGACCCGGACCTCCGCGCGCGGGGTGTCGTGTCCGAGGTGGCTCTGGCCGACGGCAGCACGGTGCTGCTCGGGCGCCCGGTCGCCTGGCTGCCCGAGCCGGAGGGTGAGCCGCCGACCGCGCCCGGGCTGGGTGCCGACGCGGACGCCGTCCTGCGCGCGGATCGGCCGCGATCCCGCGGCGGCACGGTCCCGCGGCGCCCTCGGCTGACGACGGCGGCTGTCGGACCCCCTCCCTAGCGTCGTGGCAGGTGGTTCGGGGAGGTCCCGAACCCGTCCAGACACCGAGGTGGTCCACCGTGATCGTCGACTGCGACACCTGCGTGGCGCGGGGTCCCGCGTGCGGCGACTGCGTCGTCACCGTCCTGCTCGGCCCGCCGGAGTGGTGGCAGGAGGGTCTGGCGCCGGCCGAGACCGCGGCCCTCGCCGTCCTCGCCGACTCCGGCCTGGTCCCACCGCTGCGGCTCGTGCCTCGCGGCGACGCACCGGACCGACCGGACCGCGCCGTCGGCTGACCGTGCGCCAGGAGTGATGGATGAGGCGCCTGTGACGCGTGTCAAGTGTGAAGGAATGGTCACGCTGAGGTTGCGACCCAATGTCGGTGGGTCGGCGATTCGACCCTCGCGTGGCTGGTAGGGTCGTCGGCAGGTGGAAGCGAGGCGCCGTCATCCGACGGCAGCGACCACCCCGCCGAGTTCGGAGAGGTCCCGCGAGGGATCCGACCGGAGCCGGGGACCCACTTCCCCTGGGGCGAATCGGCGGTGAACGCCCGACACGACGTCGGGTTGCCACCGCCGTAGGGCGATCTTCCCGCCCGAGCCCGTCAGCTCACCCGGTAGGCGGTACGGGAGAGGGAGGCCGCCCGCGTGGCGACCAGTTCTGTTGCGCTCTCGCGCGCCCGTTCGAGCCGTCTGGTTCGAGCACTCGCGCCCCTGGCTGTCCTTGGCGTCGTCCTCGGCGGTCTCGCGACCTCCACACCCGCCACCGCGCAGCCCACCCGCACCATCGCCGACGTCGAGGCGCAGATCGAGGCCCTGCAGAACGACGCGGCCAACGCCGCGGAGCTGTGGAACGAGGCCCGCCAGCGCCAGAACGACATCGCCACCAAGATCAGCGCGCTGCGGGTGAAGATCGCCGCCGCCGAGATCCAGTACGGCCGCGTCGTCGGAAACGTCGACGCGATGGCCCGCGCCGCCTACGCGAGCGGCGGTATCGACCCCAGCCTGCAGGCCCTTCTCGCCGATGACCCCCAGGCCTTCCTGGACCAGAGCGCTGCGCTCGACCAGGTGGCGCGTTCGCAGGGAACCTCGCTCCGCAAGACCGCGGCAGCACGCCTCGTCCTCGCTCAGCTGCAGGCCCAGCTGGCCCAGCAGCAGAAGGCCGCCGCTGGGGCGTCCGCGGATGCCGCGGCCCAGAAGCAGTCGATCAACGACAAGCTCGCTGCGGCGCAGGCGCTGCTCTCCTCGCTCAAGGCTGACGAGCGCGCCCGGCTGAGCGCCGCCCAGGCAGCGAAGCGGGCGGCCAGCGAGCGTGCCGCTCGGCGCGCCGCGCAGCTGGCCACCCAGAGCTCGCGCTCGAGCTCGCACTCCGGCTCGGGCTCGCACGACCCCAACCCGCCGGTCACCGGCGGCGACAACGGCGGCAGCCCGTCGTCGCGGGCGCGCATCGCGGTCTCCTACGCGCTCTCGAAGGTCGGTCACCGCTACGTGGCCGGCGCCGACGGCCCCAACTCGTTCGACTGCTCCGGTCTCACCATGGCCGCCTGGCGCGCGGCGGGCGTCTCGCTGCCGCACTACTCCTTCGCGCAGTACGGCATGCTCCGTCACATCTCGCGCAGCCAGCTGCGCCCGGGCGACCTGCTGTTCTACTTCGGCGGCAGCGCGCACCACGTCGCGATGTACATCGGCGGCGGCATGATGGTGAGCGCGTCCAACCCGCGTGACGGCGTCGAGGTCATCGCGGCGTGGGGCCCCTGGTACGGATCGCGCTACTCCGGCGCGGCTCGCGTCGTCTGACGCGACCGCACACCACCGCGCTCAGTCGCCTACCGTGGACGGCATGTCCCACGACGCGTCCGCGACGACGGCGCACCGCGGTCGACCGCGCGCTGCGCTGGTCACCGTCGTCATCGCGGCGCTCGTGGCCGGCCTCGTCGTCGTGGTCCACCCGCGCCTGCCCTGGGGCAGCGGGCTGCGCGTCGTGGGCGGCGGGGCTGCCGTGCCACGAGCCGGCGTCCCTGCCGGGCGCGACGCCGCCATCCGCGACCTGCTGGCCGCACGCGGCAGCGCGGTGCGACGCCATGACGCCGCCGCCTATCGCGCCACGCAGACGACTCGCGCGCGCGTCCCGGCGTTCGACCGGCTCACGACGCTCGGCTACTCGCGGTGGGCCTACTTGTTCCCCGGCGTCGCGCCGCGCACCGATCCGCGCGTCGTCGACGTCGAGGCTCGCCTGGTCACGCGCCTGCGCGGAGAGGCGGCCGATGCCACGACGTACGAGACGCTCACGCTCGTCTCCACGTCGTCGGGGTGGCGGGTGTCGCAGGAGCGGACGCGCGGACCGCGTGCCGCGCTCTGGGACCTCGGGCCGGTGACGGTCGTGCGGGGTGCGGCGTCGGTCGTGGTCGGGATCTCGACGTCGCGCGCGCTGCTGAAGGCCTACGCGACGGTGGCCGACCGTGCGGTGTCGTCCGTGTCGTCGATGTGGGGGCGTGGCTGGGACCGCCGCGCGGTGGTCGTCGTGCCGCGGACCACCGCCCTGCTCGGCCGGCTGCTGGGCCGCAGCGCGACGTCGCTCGCGGGCTTCGCCGCCGTGACGACCGCGGAGGGCAGCCCACGGCGAGGTGCACACATCGCCGAGCGCGTCTTCGTCAACACGCCGGCCGTCGCGACGCTGACCAGCCTGGGTCGCGAGGTCGTGGTGCGCCACGAGCTCACGCACGTCGCGACGATGGCTCCCGAGCGGTCATCCGTTCCGCTGTGGCTCGTGGAGGGGGCCGCGGAGTACACCGGCTACCGCGGGTCGGGGATCGCGCTGCGGGTGGCGGTCGGCGACCTGCTCGGATCGGCGCGCACCGCAGGCATCCCGAGGGCGCTGCCCACGACGGCCGACTTCAGCGGCGCGCACGTCGATGTCGCCTACGAGTCCGCGCACCTCGCGTGCTCGCTGCTCGCGCAGAAGTACGGCGAGGCCGGGCTCGTGCGTCTCTATCGGCTCACCGAGGCCGGTACCGGGACGCCGGACGCCAACGTCGCGGCTGCCATGCGGCAGATCACCGGTTCCTCGCTGGCGTCCTTCCAGTCCGCGTGGCGGACCCGCGCGGCTGCTCTCGCGCGATGACCGCACGGCCGGGGAGTCGCTGACGTGGCCGTCACCGTGATCATCCTCGGTGCCGCGCTGCTGCTGGTGCTGACGGCTGTCGCCGTCCCCGAGCAGCCGGTGCCGGACGTGAGCGACGACGACCTGCGCGGCGACTTCACCGACGACGAGCGAGCGCGCGAGCGCGGCTTCCGCCGACGGGTGCGACCGCTCGGTCTCGCCTCGGTCGCGCTCGACGTGCTCGTCCCCACCCTGCTCGTGGCGAGCGGTGGGCTGTCGCGCATCGTCGGCCGTCTCGACGTCCCGTGGTGGGTCGGCGTCGAGGTCGGGGTCGTCGTCCTGCTCGGTGTCTCGCGCCTCGTGACGCTGCCGCTCGGCATCGCGGTCCGGCGTGCCTCGCTCGACGTCGGGCTCGCGGCCGGACCGTGGCGACGGTGGTGGCGCGACGTCGGCGTCGCCTGGGTGCTCGGCGTCGTGCTCACGTCGATCGCGCTCGTCGGCTGGGTCGGGGCCATGCGTGCGTGGCCGGGCGGGTGGTGGGTGCCGGTCGCCGCGGCCGCGGCGGTCGTCGTCGTGGTCGTGAGCTTCCTCGTCCCCGTGGTGATCGAGCCGCTGTTCTCGAAGTTCGAGCCGATGCCCGACGGCGACCTGCGCCGCGACCTGTTCTCCCTCGCAGCGGTCGACGCTGTCGTGGTCGGCGACGTGCTGGTCGCTGACGCGTCACGGCGTACGACGGCGCTCAACGCCTACGTGTCCGGCCTCGGTCGCACCCGTCGCATCGTCGTCCACGACACGCTGCTCGACACCGCCTCACCGAACGAGGTGCGCGCCGTCGTCGCCCACGAGCTCGGGCATGTGGTGGCGCACGACGTCCGCACGGGCACGCTGCTCGGGGCCGGGGGAGCGGTGCTGTCGGTCGCACTGGCATCGGTGCTGCTCGGTCTCGACGGCGTGCTGTCGTGGGGGCACGTGACGACGACGTCGGACCCCGCGGTGGTCGGGCTGCTGGTGGTCGGGGCGGCGTGGCTCGGTGTGCTGAGCGCGCCGATGCAGAACCTGGTGTCGCGACGCATCGAGCGACGCGCCGACGCGCACTGCCTGCGTCGTACGGCGGACCCGGCGACCGTGGCGTCCATGCATCGCACCCTGGCCGTGACCAACATCGCCCCGCTGCGACCGCCGCGTCTGCTGCACGTGTGGTTCGGGTCGCACCCCACATCGCCGGAGCGGATCTCGGCCGCGCGCGCCTGGGCTCGCGCCCACGACGTCCCCGTGCCCGGTCCGCTCGCCCCTGACACCGTCGGTCTGACAGCCGCCCCGTCGGTCAGCTGGTGGACCAGCCAGGCGCTCCGGGCGCATGCAGCAGCACGTAGTCGCCCTCGCGACCGACGACCACCCAGCCGCGCTCGGCGACCAGCGCGCCGGACAGCGCCTCGTCGCGCCGCAGCAGGGCGGAGGTCGGACCGAGCTCGTCGAGCATCGCCTGCCAGCCCTCGCGGGCGGCGACGAGGTCGGTGTAGCGCGCGATGTAGTCGCCGCCGTAGCGGTCGGCACGTCCGTCGATCGCCACGGACACGTGCTCCGGCCCGCCGCCGAACCACAGCAGCGGCCCGCTCACGTTGTAGGTGTTGAGGACGCGCTGGTCGCTGCTGCTGTGCGCGATCGTCGCGATGAGGCCCGTCGGCACGGACGGATCGACGACCGGCGTCTGCCCCATCGCGACGGCGAGGGCCAGCACGGCGCCCACGACAGCCATGCCCACCGCGGTGCGGGCAAGCGGTGCCCGGTCCGTGGTCGGGTCCGGTTCGCCGAGGGCGCGCGCGACGGTGCCGGTGAGCAGGGGGCACAGCATGAGCACGGCCGGAGTGAGGTTGCGCCAGGCGAAGGTCGCGAACGCGAGGGTCAGCACGACGATGACGATCTCGCCGCGCGTCGGACGTGCACGTCCTCGTCCCCACGCGACGAGCACGACGACCAGCAGCGCGGCGAGCGGTACGGCCGTGGCGTCCCACAAGGTGACCGGACGCCACTCGATGATCTGCGCCGTGGCCGAGCCGAACCGGCGTGCAGCGAGCGCGTTGTCGATCCCGGACGGCGAGATGCAGGCGGCGACGACCGTCCCCGCGCAGAGCGCCAGAGCCGCGTAGACGGACCGATCGCGCCATCCATGGTCCACGGTTCGCGCGACCGCGGCGATCGCGAGCCCGATCGGCAGGATCACCCAGCCGCCATGGAAGTTCGCCCACACCACGACGAGCGGGAGCGCGATCCACCACCGGGGGAGCCGACCCTCACGCCACAGCCGCTCCATCCACCAGCCGACGAGTGGGGCGAGCAGGAACGTCAGCTGCTGCGACCGCTCCTGCACGGTGATCGAGAGCATGAGCGAGCCGATGGCGAACATGACCACGCCCGCGCGCTGCGGCCGGTGCACGAGCGTGACGGCTGCGAGAACGGCGAGCGACGCCACCATCGTGACGACTCGGAAGACGAGCAGGGCCTGCAGGCCGCCCCACTCGTCGAGCTTGGCGAAGAGCACCTCGGCGAGCCACTGCGTGCTGATCCAGGTGTCGGCCACCGGCGCGAACGACCAGCCGTGCGCGGCGTCCGTCACGGACGTGCCGGCGAGGATGTCGCGCCCCACGAGGAGGTGCCAGTAGCTGTCGATGTCGCGGATCGGGCCGACGGCCGCGCGGAGCGGGACCAGCAGCGCGATGACACCGGCGAGGGCGAGCCACGGCACCGGTCGCGACGGGACGCCGTTCGTCGGTACGTCGACGAGGTGCGTCGCCTCGTCGACGGGCTCTGGCCGTGCCGTGGTGACGTCGGCCGTCATCGTGGCGTGCCCGCGGCTGAGGTGGTCATGGCGAAGGTCGACGGGTCAGCAGCTCGAGGTGCCGGCCGCCGTGTCCCAGGCCGAGCACGTCGTCGCGAACTTGCCGTGCGTGAGGACCCCGAGGGCGAAGACGACGGCGACCACGACGGCCGCGATGGCGACGACGAGCAGGGCGTACTCCACGGCCGAGGCGCCGTCCTCGCGACGCAGTGCCGCTCGAAGTCGAGTCATCGGATGTCCCCCTCGTGGTAGTTCGAACCCTTCGACGATCGTGTCAGCCGGGCTCGCGACGAGTGATCGGTCGCGTGGCCCTGCTCCTCCACCGAACGGAGGATGTGATGAACCGGCCGTGACCGCTGTCCTGGCGTCGGTTCGCGGTTCGGGACGCTCGAAGGGGCCGGCGGGACTTCCCGCCGACCCCTTCGAAGGTTGAGCGTGATCAGCAGCCGGTTGCGGTCGGGGTGCTGATGCAGGTGTTGGTCTTGTTGAACGCGGAGCTGACCTTGCCGCCGAGCAGGAACACGACGCCGACGATGACCGCCGCGATGGCGGCAACCAGCAGACCGTACTCCACGGCCGAGGCGCCCTCGTCGTGACGGAGCGAGGTGCGGATGCGAGTGATCATGAGAGTGCCCTCCAGAGCAGTGTGTCCCCCGACCCTTTCGGGGCACACGCCCACAATGGCAGCGCAGAGTGACGACGTGATCGGTCGAGCCGGTGCATGCACGTCATACGTTCGGTGGAGGTGGTCACGCGCTGTTGCATCGAGCGGGTGACGCGCGTCGCTCTCGGTGGCGCAGGTATGCGCGGACGGTTAGAGGCCACCCTCGTCGCGCTTGAGGAGGCCGAGCTTGAGCGCGGTCATGAGTGCCTGCGCGCGGTTGCCGGCGCCGAGCTTCTCGTAGAGCTTGCTGATGTGGGTCTTCGTCGTCGACTCGCTGATGTAGAGCTGGCGGCTGATCTGCGCGACGCCGAGCCCGTCGGCGAGCAGACCGAGCACCTCGCGCTCGCGCGGGCTCAGCTGCGGGCCGGTCGGCGAGAGCCGACGCTTCATCGCGTCCTGCAGGTCGTTCGCGGTGAACGAGTGCGGCGAGCTCGCGGCGTGACGCGCCGCAGCGACGACGTCCTCCGACGGTGCGTTCTTCGGCACGAAGGCCGACGCTCCGGCCTCGAGAGCAGCGAAGAGCTGGTCGTCGCCGGCGTACATCGTGAGGATGACGATGCCGACCTCAGCGTCATCGGCACGGATCTTGCGGCATGCCTCGATGCCGTCGCCGTCGGGCAGGCGCACGTCGAGGATGACGACGTCGGGGTTGACGAGCGTCAGCAGGCGACGCGCGTCGGCGAGCGACCCGGCCTCGCCGGCGACCTCGAAGTCGCCGTCGCGCTCGAAGGCGCGACGCAGCCCCTGGCGGATGAGCTCGTGGTCGTCGACCAAGAGCACGCTGATCGTCACGTGGGGGCTCCCTGCTGTGATGTCGTGTTGATCATGCCACGCTGTGCCGCACGGACGTGCGATCAGAGGAGCGTGCTGGGTCGCGTCGTGGTCGCTGCGCCGCTCGGGGACGAGCCGAGTGTCACCTCCACGACAGTTCCGCCGCCCACCCGTTGCCGGACGGTGAAGCTGGCACCGAGTCGCGCGGTGCGCTCCCGCATGATCTCCATGCCGAACGAGTCGCCGCGTGGCGCGCCGAGCCCTTGGCCGTCGTCGGCCACCCGGAGGAAGGCTCGCGGCGGGTCGACGCGGCAGGTGACCCACAGGTTGCGGGCGCGCGCGTGCTTGCGGGCGTTGGTGATCGCCTCCTGCGCGACGCGCAGCAGCTCGGTCTCGGCCTCGATCGGCAGTCGGTAGGCGGACTCGTCGAGCACCAGGTGCACGGTGAGGCCGGACCCGGTGCCGACCTGGCGCACGTAGCCGGTGAGGGCGGCACCCAGTCCGGACGTCGGCTGCACGTCGCTGCGCAGGTCGAAGATCGACAGGCGCAGCTCGCTCACGATGCGGGTGAGCTCACCGCGCAGGTCGCCGAGCTCGACCCGCGTCTCGTCGTCGTGGGTGCGAGCGCGGAGGTCGTCGACGACGAAGCCGAGCGCGGCGACCTCCTGCGCGATGCCGTCGTGGATCTCGCGGGCGAGACGACGGCGCTCCTCGACGGTGGCCAGCGCCCGGATCTCGCTGAAGAGCTGTCCGGTGTCGATGCGCAGCGCGGCGTCGTCGACGAGTCCCTGGGCGCGGGAGAGGAGGCGCCCGCTCCAGGGTCCGCCGTCGCGCTCGACGCCGATGAGTCCGACCCGCCGGTCGCCGAGGCTCAGGGCGAACACCGCCGAGTGACCGTGCCCCGGATCGCTGAACGTGCCGGTCTGCTGCACCACCTGTCCGGTGCGCCACACCTTGCCCCAGATGCCCTCGTCCGGGCTCGGCAGCCAGTCGACCTGGTCGGTGCCGCTGTAGGCCAGCGGCATCAGCACACCGCCCTCGGCGCGACCGTAGAGGGCCCCTCGTTCGAAGCCGAGGTCCTCGCGCATCGCCGTGAGCACCTGCTGCGCCAGCGTGGTCTCGTCCAGGCCGGTGGGCAGCGCGCGCGCGACGTCGCGGAGCCGGGTGAGGAGTCGGTGCGCCGCGACGTACGTCGAGGTCGCCTGCCCCTCTCGAGTAGCCACCGAGCGGGCCCACGCCCCGACGAGCCCGGTGGCCAGACCCAGCCCGATCCACTCCGCGATGAGCGTCACCTCCGTCCGCGAGGTGAGGTCGCCGCTGCGCGCGCGGAGGACCACGAGGACGAGGAGGGAGACGAGCGCCGCGAGCGTGGACGTCAGTGCGCCGGAGATCAGGCCGGCGGCGAGCGGCGGGACGACGAGGTAGGGCAGCAACGGCTCGGGAAGCGTTGCGCCGGCGCCGATGATGGCGGCGGCCACGGCCGCCTCGAGCAGCGGTCGCCAGCGGGTGACCCACGACTGCGGGAGCGGGATGCTGACGGCGATCGCGAGAGCGCCGAGCAGGACGAGGTCCGCGGTCGGCACCTCGCGCTGCGACAGCAGGCTCAACAGCACACAGAGCCCGAGGACGCCGAAGCGCACCACGACGACGATCGCCTCGGCCGGGTCGATGCCGCGCGGCAGCCACCCCGGACGCGTCGTCGAGCTCACGGTCCCGACGTTCGCACACGTCCGGTCGTGAGCGCGACTCGCCGCGCTGCGGTGACGATCCCGATCCGCCGTGTGACAGGCGTGTCAGCCGGGTGACATCCCGCAGATCCGGCATCACTGCGCGTTGTTCTGGAACCATGGGGACATGACCTTTGCCTCTGCTGCCACTGTTCGGCTGTCGCGCCTGTCCGACGTGCTCAGCGCCACCGACGCTCGGTTGCGCCAGGGCGAGGCGGGCGCGCTCCGGCCGTGGCCGACGGGGTTCGAGCCGCTCGACGGGATCCTGTCCGGTGGCGTGCGTCCGGGTGAGCTGACCCTGCTCGGCGGGCCGCAGGGGCTGGGCAAGACGACCTTCGCGCTCCAGGTGGGTCGCCAGGTGCTGCGCCAGGGCTCACCGGTGCTCTACGTGTCGTACGAGCACGACGCGGTCAACCTCCTCGAGCGGCTGCTGACCGCCGAGGCCGGCGAGCGCGCCGGCCGCGACGCCGTTCCGCTCCGCGACGTGCGTGCCCTCATCGAGGGCGACGGGTCTGCTGCGTCGCTGTCGGACAAGCTCGCGGAGACTCCGGGGGGCGCTGACGCCCTGGCCACCATCACCGGCGATCTCGCCCGCATGCACGTCCTCCGCGGCGGGGTCGACACGTCCGTCGCGGACATCGAGTCCGCGGTGGCCGACGTCGCGCGCGACGGCGACGGTCAGCCGCTCATCGTCGTCGACTACGTGCAGAAGGTCGCGACCGAAGGCGCCGAGGTCGACGAGGAGCAGCGGATGGCGCGCGTGGCCGGTCAGCTCAAGGACCTCGCCCTCACGGTGGGTGCCCCGGTTCTCGCCGTCTCGGCGAGCGACTCGGTCGGCATCTCGGAGGGCACGCGGCTGCGCACGCAGCACCTGCGCGGCGCGTCGGCGCTCGCCTACGAGGCGGACTGCGTGCTCGTGCTCAACGAGAAGTTCGACGTCGTCGCCCGGCACCACCTGGTCTACGGCTCGGCCAACGCGGACCGGTTCCGCAACTGGGCGGTGCTCTCGGTCGAGAAGAACCGTGGCGGTGTGTCGGCGGTCGACCTGGAGTTCCTCAAGCGCTTCGACCAGGCCCGCTTCGAGCGCACCGGCCAGCTCGTGGCCGAGCAGCTGGTCGACGCCCGCGTCTTCACCGACTGAAGCACAGCCGAGGGCGACGGCCGACGGCGCAGGGCCGTGACAGAGGTCGACGTGTTGCTCGCCGGAGTTGCTGTCGCTCAGAACTGGCGGAAGGAGTCCATGATCTGGATCGCGGCCGGTCCGAGGATGACGATGAAGAGCGCCGGAAGGATGCAGAAGATCAGGGGGAAGAGGATCTTCACCGGGATCTTCTGCGCGGTCTCCTCCGCTCGCTGCGAGCGTCGGATGCGCATCTCGCGCGCCTGGATGCGGAGCACGTTCGCGATCGGGATGCCGAAAGCGTCGGCCTGCACCATGGCGGTCACGAAACCGCGCAGGTCGCCGACGTCGGTGCGGTCGGCCAGCGCACGCAGCGCGTCGGAGCGACCCGTGCCCAGCTGCATCTCCTGCAGCGCGCGGAAGAACTCCTCGGCCAGCGGGCCCTGGGTGTTGCGTGCGACCTGGGACAGCGCGGCGTCGAAGCCGAGTCCCGACTCCACCGAGATCACGAGCATGTCGAGCGCGTCGGGGAGCTCGCGCTGGATGCGCTGCGAACGGTCGTAGGCCATCTGGTACAGCACGAGGTTGGGCCCGAAGTAGCCGAGCACCAGCAGGCCGATACCGAAGACGAGCGCCCAGAGCGCGTTGCCGAGGAGCATCGGCACGAAGAACCCGAGCGCCGCACCAGCGAACGCGCCGAGCATCTTGAAGCCGAGCACCCGGTCGGTGTCCCAGCCGGCCGGGTTGCCCGCGAGGTCGAGCTTGCGCTTGATCCTGGCGGCCTGGTCGCTGGGAGTGAACCGACGACCGAGGTTGACCAACCGGTCGAAGAACGGGCCGGTGACGCGCTCGTTGAACGGCCGGTCGAGGTCCTTGCGCATCGAGTCGGGCGCGGCCTTGATGGCCTCGACCGCCGCGAGGGACCGTGCGACGCCGGTCTGCTCGGTCGAGCCGCCCGCCGCGAGGATCACGCCGGCGAGACCCGCGAAGACGGCGATCACGCCGACGAGGAGGACCCAGTTAGCCATGTCAGACCTCCACCGTGACGACCTTGCGAAGCCAGAACGAGCCGCCCACCATCAACACGACTCCGACCACGATCATGATGATCCCGAGCGGTGTGGTGACGAGCAGGCTGATGTACTCGGGACGTACCAGGACGAGGTACGTCACGAACAGCAGGGGCAGCGCGCCGAGGATGATCGCGGACAGGCGGCCCTCCGCGGAGAGCACCTGCACCTGACGGCGCAGCCGCTCCCGCTCGCGCATCGTGGCCGCGACGTTGTTGAGCACCTCGGAGAGGTTGCCGCCGACCTGACGCTGGATGCGGATGGCCATGACGACCCAGGCGAAGTCGACCGAGTCCATCCGGTGCGCGGTGGCCTCGAGCGCGTCCTCGATCGGGACGCCGAGCCGGGCCTCGACGAGGGCGCGGTTGAGCTCGACGGCCATGGGGCCGTCGGACTCGCGGACCACCGTGTCGATGGCCTGAGGCAGCGAGTAGCCGGCCGCGATCGATCCCGACAGCAGCTGCAGCGTGCCGGGGAGCTGCTCGGCGAAGCGCGACTTGCGCTTGCCCTCCTTGACGGACAGGTACATGTACGGACCGACGAGCCCGAGCCCGAGACCCAGCAGGGTCGCGAGGAGGCCGAAGCCGGACAGCATCGTGAACACGAGCCCGGCGAGGATGGCGATGCCGATGTGGATCAGCATCCACTCGGCCGGTCGCAGCGGGACTCCGGCGGCGTCGAGCTTGAGGGCGAGCCCGGTGTCGAGGTCGCGCGTCGCGACCATGCGGCCGGCGAACTCGGTCGCGGACCGGGCCACCTGGCTCTGGCCGAGCGCGCCGGAGGTCGCCACGGACTTCTGCTTCTCGGCGCGCGGCGTCAGGGAGTAGCGCGAGAGGCGGCGGCGGACGCGGCCCGCCTTCATGTTCTCCCGGTCGGTCGAGAGGAACGCGAAGGCGGCGATCCCGAACAGGCCCAGGGCCACCGCTCCGACGGCTGCCGGCAGGAACCACGGCTGCGCCGTGATGCCCGGGGCCTGCGGTGCCACCGGCTGCGGGCCGAAGGACGGGTCGGTGATGGCGACGCCCGTGTCGACGGCGGGGAGGATGGCCACCCGGCTGTCGCCGACGGTCTGCCCACCCGCGAGCGCCGAGATCGACACCTGCTGCGAGCTGCCGGCCACGTTGCTCGGCACCGTGATGTCGACGACGAGCTGGTTGCTCTGCGACACCGCCGCCTGCTCGAAGTAGGACCTGAGCGCCGCGGTGTCGGCGGCAGTGACCGTCTGGCCGTGACCGGCGATGGTGAGCGCAGTGAGCTGCTTGGCTCCGACCGCGTCAGCTCCGATCGATACCGCGTCGACGACGCTGTGCGACGACGTGATCCCGCGGACAGCCTTGGCCAGGGTGGCGCCGTGGTCGTTGGCGCCGTCGCTGAGGATGAGCTGGTTGCGCGTGCCGGTGCTGCCGAGCTGCGAGATCGACATGAGCGTGCCGTCGTAGAGAGCCGTGGTGCCGCCGGGCGTGATGGCGAGCTTGCTCACCGCACTGACGACGGCGGCGTGGTCCTGCGTCGGCGCGACGATGACCTTGGGCACGATCGCGAAGGTGACGAGTCCGACCTTGACGTCGCGGGGCACCGAGCGCAGGTAGGCCGTCGCGGCGTCCTTGGCAGCGTCGATGCGCTTGACGAGGGTCGTGCCGATCGGAGTGCTCATGCTCGCGCTGACGTCGATGGTGAGCATCGTCGTACGGTCCACGGCCGCGGTGATCGGGGTGGCCTTCGCCGTCACTGGCTGACCGGCGATCATCGCGGTGACCGACGCGGGGTCGATGGACGCGTTGGACCCCAGACCGGTCGCGGAGAACACGACCGAGAGGTGCCCGTCGGGCTGCGGCGTCAGCGAGTCGATGCGACCCTGCGCCGTGTCGGCGAACGCCGGGGACGCGGTCGTCACGACGAGCGTCACCGCCGCAGCGGCTACACCGACGCGCGCGAAGGCGCGCGCCGTCTCCCGGCTCAGCACGGTCAGCCCCCGAACTTCTCGAACGCGAAGATGGACGTGTCGACCTGGACCCCGTGCGCCGCGAGCTTCTCGAGGAACTTGGGACGCAGGCCGGTCGACTTGAGCGTTCCCAAGGGTTCGCCGTTCTCGCCGTAGCCGGCTGCGTAGTCGAAGAGGAAGAGGTCCTGCAGGGTGATGACGTCACCCTCCATGCCGACCACCTCGGTCACGTGCGTGACGCGGCGCGACCCGTCGCGGAACCGCGACTGGTGCACCATGAGGTCGAACGCGCCGGCCACCTGCTCGCGGATGGCCTTGAGCGGCAGGTCCGCCCCGGCCATGAGCACCATCGTCTCGATGCGCGAGAGCGTGTCGCGGGGACCGTTGGAGTGCGCGGTCGTGATCGACCCGTCGTGACCGGTGTTCATCGCCTGGAGCATGTCGAGCGCGGCCGCGTCGCGGACCTCACCGACGACGATGCGGTCCGGGCGCATGCGCAGCGCGTTGCGGACGAGGTCGCGGATCCGGACCTCGCCCTTGCCCTCGATGTTCGGCGGACGCGACTCGAGGCGGACGACGTGCTCCTGGTGCAGCTGGAGCTCGGCGGCGTCCTCGATGGTGATGATGCGCTCGTCCTCAGGGATGAAGGACGAGAGCACGTTGAGCGTCGTGGTCTTCCCGGCTCCCGTGCCGCCGGAGACCATGACGTTGAGGCGGCCACGAACGCACTGCTCGAGGAAGTCGGCCACGGCGGTCGTGATCGTGCCGAAGCTGATGAGGTCCTCGGCGAGGTAGGGGTCGGTCGCGAACTTGCGGATGGTCAGCGTCGGCCCGTCGATCGAGAGCGGCGGGATCACGGCGTTGACGCGGCTGCCGTCGGGCAGACGGGCGTCGACCATCGGCGACGCCTCGTCGATGCGACGACCGACCCGCGCGACGATCTTGTCGATCGTGCGGCGCAGGTGGGCGTCGTCGACGAACCCACCGGTCGCCGGGTAGATGCGGCCGGCGCGCTCGATGAAGATCGTGGTCGGACCGTTGACCATGACCTCGGTGACGTCGGGATCGCGCAGGAACGGCTCGAGCGGGCCGTAGCCGAGGATGTCGTCGGCGATCTCCTGGGCCAGGCGCGCGCGGTCCGTGACCGTGAGCGGCGTCTCCTCCTGGGCGAGGACGTCCTGGAGGGTGACCCGCACCTTGGCCTCGAGGTCCTCCTCGGACAGCCGCGAGTCGTAGAGCTGCGGCCCGAGGCTCTCGAGCAGGCTCTGGTGCACCGACGCCTTGAGCGCGGCGTACGGGTCTGCTGTCGCGGCCCGACGGCTGCGCGCGGTGGTGGGGTCGACGGCGTCGTCCGGCGTGGTGCCGGAACGTCCGCGTCGGGCCAGGGCGAGACGGTCAGTGAGGCTCACGGCTACCTCCTCCACCGGCGCGAGCGCCGGTCGGTACGCATCTGGGACGGGATGGCGTCGTCGCCCGTGGGGGAGATGACGAAGTCGTCGATGAACTTGCGGATGGCGACCGACACCGGCGCCTTGGGGTCGTCGGTCACGATCGGCACGCCACGGTTCGTGGACGCCGGGACATCACGGCTCGACGGGACCTGCGCGACGATGGGTGCGCGCAGGGTCTTCTCCACCTCGGGCAGCGAGAGGCCGACCTTGGAGTCAGAGCGGTTGAGCACGACCTTGAGGCGCTCCCGCGGGAAGCCGATGAGGTCGAGGGTCTCGAGCGTGAGCTTGAGGTTCTTGAGCGCCGGGATGTCGAGCGTGGCCAGCAGCGCCACGACGTCGCTGCGGTCGAACGATGCGAGCACGTTGTCGTCGAGCGCCGGCGGCGTGTCGACGACGACGTAGTCGAACTCCTCGGCGAGGAGGTCGAGCACCCGGACCACGGTCTTGGTGTCGATCGTCTCCGCGGTGCTGGGCTCCAGCGGCGCGACGAGCGCCTGGAGGCCCGAGCGGTGCGCGGTGAGCAGCGACGCGAGGGCAGGACCGTCGAGGTCCTCACCGATGGTCACGGCGTCCGCGATCGTGTGCGTCGGGAACAGCTGCAGGGCGATCGCGACGTCGCCGAAGGCGAGGTCGAGGTCGACGAGCGCTACCGAGCCGCGGCCGGAGTCGGCGATCGCCGCGGCCATGTTGGTGGCGAGCGTCGTCTTGCCGCAGCCACCCTTGGCGGAGAAGACCGTCACGATGCGGCCGCGCCGGACCTTGGCCTCGACGCCGTCCCCGTGCTCGACCTGCTCGCGAAGTCGCGATGCGATCTCGCGCTGGCGACGTACCGCCGTCGCCAGGCCCGCGATGTCGCGCTCCTGCACGACCTCGCGGACGCCGGACCGCAGAGCCTCGGCGAGCACCGACGTGTCGATGCGCCGACGGAGCATCACCACGCCGAGGCTCGGCCGCTTGACGCGCATGTCCTCGGACAGCGCGAACACGTCCTGCTGGTCGACGCTCGGTCCGAGGACCACGCAGTCCTCGAACAGGTTGAGGTCGAGGTGCGCGTGGAGCGCGTCGAGACCCGGCAGCACTGCGGCCTCCGGCCCCAGAGCCGACTTGATCGACTCGGCGCCGATGGGATCGAACTCGACGATCGCGGTCATGAGCGGGGTGTCCTTCTCACTGTGCGGTGGGACGTGCGTAGGGACGGCGTCGCGTCACCGATCACTTGAAGAGGTTGTCCTGGTTGGCGCCGATGGTCTTCGGCGTCACCTTGGAGTTGGCGTCCATGAGGCCGAAGTAGAGCGCCTGGTACTTGGCACCCGGGACGGCCGCACCACCGGCGAAGATGACCTTCTCCGCGTCGCTCTGCGAGAGCGCGAGGGTGAGGATCGCCGTGGGGATCTGCTCCTTGTTGGTGGTCGTCGGCGTGCCGTCCTGGTTCGTCGTCGACGCAGTGGTGGTCGTGGTCGACGGACCGACGGCGAGCACCTCGACGTTCGTGAGGAGCGTCCGGACGCTGCCGTTGGGGTCGACGTTGCCGTAGGTGAAGATGGCGACCTTCGAACCGGGGTTGACGAAGCCGGCCACACGCGCCGGGTCGCTCAGCTGCACGGAGACGGCGATCTTGCCGTCAGGGATGGCGAGGCCACCGGTCGTGGCAGCGGCACCCCACTGCTGACCGATGATCTGCTGGCCCGGGAAGACGGGGACCAGCGCGACGAGGTTGGCGATCGGCGTGGCGTCGGACAGCGCACCGGGGACGACGCTCGTGGCAGGCACCTGCGCCTGCTCGAAGTCACCGTTGGCGGACGCGGCCGAGCCGGTCACGCCGACGTTGATGCTCGCCTTCGCGACGAGGACGGTCTTGAGGCTCTGTCCCTCCTGCGCCGTCTTCTGCGCGTTGGAGGCGTACAGCCACACGAGCGTGGCGCCCAGCGCGGCAACGACCAGCGCGGCGATGAGGAGGAGCGTTCGACGACCCATGAAGACCTCTGGCGTTCGGATCGCGTCTGGCGCGATTCGGGTGGCGCCGGACATCTCGTGCCGGTGACTGTCCGTCGCCGGGCCCTCCTGGAAGGGCCTGGCGGCGGTGTCACCGGAGCGATCTGGACCCCCCGGCGGGAATGGGAACCCGCCTCCCACTCCGCCACTTACGGTAACGACGGGCCCCGATTTGGGAACCCCCTCAGCACGTGGTTGGAACGTTCGTCGACCGATGTCGTCCGTTCGGCTGACAGAGAGTGACAGTCACCGCTCACACGCAGCGATGAGTCCAGCCCCCGAACGGGTGACCATCCGTGACCGCGCGGGGGATGTCACCCGGCCGACACGGTGGCGACGACGTGAGCGCGCAGCGTCGGGTCGGCCCAGCGACGCCGCGTGCCCGACCACGACCAGGCGGCCCCCGCCAGGACGCCGACGGTGATGAGCACCGGTGCCGGCCACGACGCACCGAAGGTCGAGGCGGAGAACACCAGCCCGAGGGTCGTCGTGGTCGCCGCCAGGCCGGCGGAGTAGAGGGCCATCGTGCCCGGCGGCGCGGGGGTGTCCCGCGCCGCGCGCAGGTCGGCTCGGTGCGGTCGGGTCACCGACAGGCGAACGCACGCCGCCACGACGAGCGCCGTACAGCTGAGTGCCGAGCCGAGGACGCAGACGACATCGACCGCGGTAGGGCGCTCGCTGGACCGCAGCACGGCACCGATGAGCACCAGCACGACCGCGCCGCCGATGATCTCGGCGACCACGCGAGCCTTGGACCGCAGCACGAGCGCGGGGTCGTGGGGAAGCGTCGACACCCAGGTCGCGCCCGAGCCGTCGAGTGACAGCGCGTTGACGCCGAAGAGCAGTGCGGCGCCCGACGACACCAGGGGCGGAAGCAGGGCGATGGACGACCAGGGCAGGGACGCGATCATGGCGGCGGCGACCGGGAGGATGGCCAGCACGAGGAGGCCGCGCCGGATCGGGGGTGAGCGCCATACCGACGCGCGGTCGATGTGGAGCAGGGCGGCGCGGTCGTTGCGCGGTTGTTCGCGGCGGCGTACCGGTCGCGCGAGGGGGCCGTCGACGCCGAGGTCGCCAGGACGTCGCAGCGCCCACGCCGCCACGCGCACGGTCGCGAGATAGCCCAGGACGCAGGCGATCACAAGGATCGCCGCAGTGGGACCCCAGCCGCCGACGTCACCGCGCGCACCCATGAGCTGCGCCCGCAGAACCTTCCGTGTCGGCGCGACGTCGAGCATGGCGGTACCGCGGTCGGTCACGACGATCCAGGCCGCGAGAGCGAGCAACGCGGCGAGCACTGTCCAGGTCGCGACGCGGCCTCGGCTGGTGCGGCGTATCCCGACCAGCGCCCAGCCGATGGCGTGCCCGAGCGTGGTGCACGCCGCGAGGAACGCCAGCAGGACCAGCAGCGGAACGGCCGGCCCTCCCGGTCCTCGGATCGCGTACGCGGTGGCTGCGGAGAGCACGAGCACCTGGAGGTACCACGCGATGTTGAGTGGCGAGAGGACGAGAGAGGTGCGCACGAGCGTGGAGACGCGCACCGGGAAGGCGACGAGCTCGGACTCGGGGAACAGCTCGTAGCCACCGCCGGCGGTCAGGGGCGCGACGATGCAGAGCAGGACGAACGCGAGCATCGCCGAGGGCAGGAGCGCGGCGATCTCGCCGGTGCGGTCGGTCGGAGCGCCCGAGACGACCAGGTCGTTGACCGAGGGGTCGGTGGACGCGACCGCGCCGAGCGGGACGTTGGCCGCGCCGAGGACGATGAGCGCGCCGAGCGCCAGCAGCGCGAGGCCGATGATGGTGAGCCCGGTGCGCAGTGGCCGCGCGCGCACCATCCGCCAGCGCAGCGACAGGAGCGCACGGACCTGGTGCGGGGCGGCGGAGGTCACGAGCGGGGCCGACTCATGTCAGCAGCTCGCGGTAGCGCGCGGCCCCCGCGACACCTGACAGCTCGACCGCCGGAGCCGCGGCGACGACGCGACCGGCTCGCAGCACGACGGCCTCGTCGCATGCGGTGACCGCGAGGTCGAGGAGGTGGGTCGAGACGAGGACCGCGGCGCCGCGGAGGCGGGCGCGGCGGATCTCCTCGAGCGTCGCTTCGACACCGAGCGGGTCGACGCCGTCGAACGGCTCGTCGAGGAGAAGGACGGCGGGTTCGTGAAATGCCGCCAGCAGCACGGACAATCGGCGTCCCATCCCGTGGGAGAAGCCGGACGTGACGCGGTCGGTGGCTCCGGCGAGGTCGAACTGCTCGAGCAGATCGCGTGCTCGCTCCTCCCACCCGCGCGGGAGACCGCGCAGTCGTGCGGCGAGCTGCAGGTGCTCCCACGGAGTGGCTCGCGGGATGAGGCCGCCGACGTCGGGGCAGTAGCCCACGGCCTCGCGCGCGGTGCGCGGCTCGCGGGCCGCGTCGATGCCGGCGACCATGACGGTGCCTCGCGTGGGTGGGAGGACGCCGCCCAGCACGCGCAGCGTCGTGGACTTGCCCGCGCCGTTGCGCCCCACGAGCGCTACGGCTCCGCCTGAGGTGACCCGGAGGTCGAGGTCGTCGACAGCCGTCACGGCACCGAACGAGACGCCGAGGCCTCGGACGTCGACCGGCGGCCCCGGGGTCATCGCACTCACGACGAACCATCCTGCCGTGGGCGGCGGGTGTGAGGCACCCTCCGAACGGTCACGGGGCCCGCTCCGTCACCCGTCCGGCGGTCGGCGGGCGGGACGCTGACCACAGCCCGATGGTCGGCGCGCGGCATCGACCGTGCTGGCGGTGTGCAGCTCGGAAGGACCTCGTCGTGGTGCGCCCCGACGGTGGATGCCATCAGGGCGTGGGTGGTCGGTCGGGTGGATGGACGCGGAAGTACCCGGTCTCGGTGGGTCGTTTGCTGTCGTCGCGGGTGATGGTGAGCTGTCCGGCGTGCAGGGCGCGGTGGTGTCTCTCGCACAGCAGGAGGCAGTTGGCGATCGTGGTGTCGCCGCCGTGTTCCCAGTGCTGGACGTGGTGGGCGTTGCACCGTCTCGGGTGTCGCCCGCAGCCCGGTGCCTGGCAGTGCCGGTCGCGGGCTTCCAGCGCACGACGCAGTCGCGGTGGCGCGGTGCGGTCCTCGCGTCCGACGTAGAGCACGTCGACCGCCTTCGAGCGGAGCAGCTCAGGCAAGGCACCGAGCCCGGTCTCGGTCGTCGTTCCGCAGCCGGCTTGTTGGGTGATCACGTAGGTGAGGCCGGTGTCGCACAGGATGCGGCGCACGGTGTCGCTCGAGACCAGCAATGGTTCGTCGTGGCCGGGCAGCGCGAGTTCGCCGCCGAGCCCGGCGAGGAGGTCGCGGGCGTCGACGTGCATGACCGTGTGGGGGCGGATGCCGTGGTGCATGCCGACCTCGGAGCGGCCCATCAGCCCGGTCATCACCTCGCCGAGGGCGAGGGCGAGGAGGTGACCGTTGCGGGCGCGCTGGTGGCGTCGGCCTTCGGCGGAGTCGGGGTCGACGCCGTCGGGGAGGCGGTCCTCGGCGGCGAGGTCGCCGGCGGCGCGCCACCCGTCGACCTGCTGGGTCAGCACGGTCATCACCGCGGCGGCGGCTTCCGGGTCGAGGAAGGCGCTGAGGTGCACGAGGTGTCCGACCGGGACGCAGGTCAGGGACTGCTCGGTGTAGGCGTCGAGCTCGGCCTGGCGGACCCCGTCGGGGTCGAGCACGAACCGCAGCCGGGCGATCGCCTGCTTGAGCTGCGCGACGGTGTGGGTGCGCGGCCAGCGGCAGGAGCAGGTCGAGGGCTTCGGAGGTGAGCCGGTCGCGCTCGGCGGCGGGGTGGTGCTTGACCGCGGCGCGGATGCCGAGGGTGAGCTCGCGGACCTTGTCGTCGCTGAGCGCACCGGAGAGCCACCCGTAGCGCAGCCGAGGGTCGCCGTGGTCGGCGGCGTCGCGCAGGTCCCGCGCCCGCGCCGCCAACGCGGTCGCGGACCGCGGGGAGAGCCCGGCCTCGACCTCGAGGAACCGCTTCGTCGACGCGTAGGTCCCCTCGATCAGCTCCCGCCCGGACACCGCACGATCGACCACCCCGGTCAGCACCGCCGCCGCGGCGCGGGCCTGGTCGGCCACGCCGATCAGGACGCGCAGCTGGCCCGCGACGGCGTCCGTGGGCAGGGCGGGCAGCTCGCCCACCGACTGCCCGACCCGGGTGGAGATGGCGTCGGCGAGCTCCTGGAAGTGCCCGACCAGCAGCGCGAGATCGGCACCCGTGGAGGTGCCGTCGGTGCGGTCCGTGATCGAGCACATGCCAGCACCCTACGGAGCACCTCTGACAGTCGAAGCGGCTGATAACCGTTGGCAATGAACAAGATTCAGCCAAGATGCATCCACAGGTAGTCCACAACCGCGCGTCGTCCACAGTGGCCTCCCCCTGGGACGTTCGGCCCGCGCCGAACGCGGCCGCCCAAGGGAGTGACGGAAGCTAGGAGATGAAGGGCTGCTGTCTTCCTCGAGTTCGCTCCACAATGTCGGTCGTGGAGCAACAGCTCGGTCTGACCACACTTCAGGACGGCACGACGATCCGGTACGCCGTCGTTGGCACCGGTCCGGTGGCGATCTACGTCCCGGGGTGGGTGTCCCATCTGGAGCTGGGCTGGGCGCTGCCGGACGAGCGCGAGTTCTACGAAGGTCTGGCCGAGGGGCGGACTCTCGTGCGCTACGACAGACCAGGCTGCGGCCTGTCCGGGACCACGAGCCGCACGGACGTCGTCGAGCTCGAGCTGGAGGTTCTGCATGCGGTTGCGACCGCGATCGGGACCGATCGCTTCGACCTCGTCGGGGCTTCCTTCGGTGCGCCCCTCGCGGTGAGATGGGCCGCTCGCCACCCGACTTCCGTGACCCACCTGGTCCTCTACGGCGGGTGGGTCGACGGGCATTCAGTGGCCGAGCCCGCCCTGCGCGAACATGTCCTCGGCTTGGTCGACCAGCATTGGGGCTTCGCCTCGGACGTGCTCACCGAGATCTTCGCCCCCGACGCGAGCGCCGGGTTCCGCGCGTCGTTCTCCCGATACCAACGGGAGTCGACCACCGCGGCGATGGCGCATCACCTGTTGGCGGCGTGCTACGACATCGACGTGACCGATGATCTCCCTCGCATCGTGGCACCCACCTCGGTCATCCATCGCCACGATGACCGCGCGGTGCCGATCGCCGAAGGAGAGCGGTTGGCGGCCGGCATCGACGGCGCGACGATGACTGTGCTCGCCGGTCGGACGCACATTCCGTTCGCGGGCGACAGCCGCTCGGTGCTGAACGCGATGCGCCATGGACTGGGGCTTCCCCCGCTCGAGCATCGGTCTCCGCCGGCGTTGACACCGCGGCAGAACCAGGTGGCGGCGTTGGTGGCGCAGGGCTGGTCGAACCGGCAGATCGCCGACGAGCTGGTGATCACCGAGCGCTCCGCGGAGTCCCACGTCGAACGCATCCGCGCGCGGCTGGGATTCCGCTCGCGTGCCCAGGTTGCGGCCTGGTACGTCGCGTCGAACCCAGGTGACTGACCGCCGAACTGCGGTATTTCCACTGCTGACCACAGCACTGCTGGTCCAGCAGGCTCCAGGTATGAATCCTCGATCCGATCAACCCGCCCCACTGTCAGCCTCGCGCAGCCATGCACCCGAGGAGTTCGACGCGCACCGGGTCCGCGGCCGGTTCAACTCCGTGTTCTTCTGGGTCATGGGCGGATACATCAACTGGCACATGCGCAAGCGCAAGGCCGACGTGTTCACCGACCTCCCCTCGCCCCTGGTCGAGCTGGGCTCGGGAGTGGGTGCCAACATGCGGTACCTGTCGGCGAACACCCACCTCATCGCCGTCGAGCCCAACCCGTACATGCACGCACGGCTGCGGCGTGCCGCTCGTGCCGCCGGCGTGAATCTGGACATCCGCGACGTCGTCGCTGAGCGGATCGACCTGCCCGATGCGAGCGCCGACGCCGTCATCTCCAGCCTCGTCCTGTGCACGGTCCGCAACCCAGACCTCGTCCTGGCCGAGATCCGTCGAGTTCTGCGACCTGGCGGGCGATTCAGCTTCACCGAGCACGTTGCGGCGAAGCGCGGAACTCCGACGCGCTGGACACAGCGCCTCCTGCGTCGGCCGTGGGCATGGCTCTTCGAGGGCTGCTCGTGCGAACGAGACCTGGAGACCGTGATCCGGACCGCCGGTTTCAGCCACGTCGACCTCGACCACTACCGGATCCACTCGCCGTTCCTCCCGTTCAACACCCACATAGCGGGCACAGCCGTCGCATAGACCCGCCGCGTCTCGATGAGCAGTGACGTCGTCCTCGACCGATAGCGGCTGCGCAACCCTCGACGGTGCACGAGCCGGAACGTAGGGTGCGCGACATGGGGCACATAACCACCCGGCTGCGCATCGCGGCTTGGGACGAGAAGCCAGTGGCCGAGTTCGACGACGGCAGCAAGATCACGCGAGCAACCGTCTCTCTGTCGGAACCGGCGGATGGACTGGAGAGCGGCACCTTCGAGTCGGTCATGTTCTACCGACCGGACGGGACGAGCCACTACGTCAACGTCATGCGACTGACCGCGACGCTCGACGGCAGATCCGGGTCGTTCACGCTGTCGGGCAAAGGCGACTACGACGGGACGACGGCCTCGGGCTCCTCGGACGTCGTCGCCGGTTCGGCGACGGGCGACCTCGTGGGGATCTCGGGCACCTGCGCGAGCAGCTCCACGCACTCCGACTACCCGTACATGCCGCTGGAACTCCACTACGAGCTCCCTGACTAGCCGTCGTCCGATCGCCGTCGGATCAACGCGTGAGGCGGACCACCACGGCGGTGGTCAGGCGTAGAGGGCCTCGACGTCGGTGGCGAACTCCTTCATCACCTGGGCGCGCTTGAGCTTCATCGACGGGGTGAGCTGGCCGTCGTCCTCGGTCCAGTCGACGGCGAGCACCCGGAACCTGCGGATCGACTCGGCCTTGGACACCGCCCGGTTCGCGTCGTCGACGGCATGCTGCACCGACGCGAGCAGGTCGGGGTCGTCGACGAGGTCGGCGATCGTCGCCCCCTCGGGCTTGCCGTGCTCGGCCTTCCACACGGGGAACGAGTCCGGGTCGATGGTGACGAGCGCGGCGATGTAGGAGCGCTGGTCGCCGACGACCATGCACTGGCTGATGATCCAGTGCCCGCGCAGCCGGTCCTCGAGCACCGCCGGAGCGACGTTCTTGCCGCCGGCGGTGACGATGAGCTCCTTCTTCCGGCCGGTGATCGACAGGAAGCCGTCGTCGTCGAGCGCGCCGAGGTCGCCGGTGCGGAACCAGCCGTCGACGAGCACCTCCGCCGACGCCGTCGCGTTGTGCCAGTAGCCGGTGAAGACGTGCGGACCCGCGAGCAGCACCTCGCCGTCGTCAGCGATCTTGACCGCGGCGCCCGGGAACGGGCGACCCACGCTGCCGATCTTGATGAGCGTCGGCCGGTTGACGGTGGTGGCCCCGGCCGTCTCGGTGAGGCCGTACCCCTCGAGGATCGTGAGACCGATGCCACGGAAGAAGTGCCCGAGGCGCGCACCGAGCGGGGCGCCGCCGGACACGGCCCAGGCGACCTTGCCACCCATCGCGGCGCGCAGCCGCGAGTAGACGAGCCGGTCGAACAGGCTGTGCTGCACCCGCAGCCACACGCCGGCGCCACCGGAGTCGAGCGCAGTGCTGTAGGCGATGGCGACGTCGGTGGCGCGGTTGAAGATGACGCCCTTGCCGTCGGCGATGGCGCGCTGCCGCGACCCGTTGAAGATCTTCTCGAAGACACGCGGCACCGCCAGCACGAACGTCGGCTTGAACTCCGCAAGATCGCCGAGCAGGTCCGAGACGTCGGGTGTGTGCCCGAGTCGCGCCCGCGCGTGGATGCAGGCGATCTGGATGATGCGGCCGAAGACGTGCGCCAGCGGCAGGAAGAGCAGCGTCGCGCACTCGGGGTCGCCGAACACCTCGGGCACGCACGCGACGACGTTCTCCGCCTCGAAGATGAAGTTGCCGTGCGTGAGCTCGCAGCCCTTGGGCCGACCCGTGGTTCCGGACGTGTAGATGATCGTGGCGAGGTCGTCCCTCGTGCGCGACGTGCGCGCCGACTCGAGGACCTCGTCGCTGACGTCGTCGCCCGAGGCCGCAAGGGTGTCGAGGTCACCGCGGTCCATCACGTACGTCGACCGCACCGACTCGAGCCGTCCGGACACCTCGTCGAACACGGCGGCGTTCTTCTCGCTCTCGAGCACGACGGCGACCGCACCGGAGTCCGAGAGGGTCCATTCGACCTGCTCGGCCGAGCTCGTCTCGTAGATGGGCACCGTGACTCCGCCGGCGTACCAGATCGCGTAGTCGACGACCGTCCACTCGTACCGCGTACGTGACATGAGGCCGACGCGGTCGCCGACGCCCACGCCCGCCGCGATGAGACCGCGCGCCAGCCGCCGCACCTCGGAGTGGAACTGCGCGGCCGTCACGTCGCGCCACTGACCTCCGTCGCGTCGCGAGAGGAGGACGGCGTCCGGTGTGGCCGTCGCGTGAGCGACGACGTGGTCGGTCAGCCGTACGGCGTCGGGAGTCGGGACGAGGGCGGGTTCGTGGATCTCGAGCACGGTGCGCTCCTGCAGGTTCTCGGTGTCCCGTCACCGTAGGCGCACCGGCGTACGAGCGGGGCTGAACCCCGCGACGCCGCGCGCCCGTGTCAGGATCCGCTCGTGCCGACCGTCGACCTCGTGGACGAGACCCTCGTGGTCGCCGACCGGGCCGCGCTCGCGTCCGTGGTCGCCGACCCGGACCGTTGGCGCGGCTGGTGGCCCGACCTCGAGGTCACGGTGTTCATGGACCGCGGCATCGACGGCATGCGCTGGTCGGCTCGCGGTGCCTGGGTCGGGTCGGTCGAGATCTGGCTCGAGCCGCACGGGGACGGCGTGCTCCTGCACCACTACCAGCGGCTGGACCCGGTCGACCCACGCACCGGGGCGCCGCGTGCCGAGCCCGTCGACCTGGCCGGATGGCGGCGGGCGGCCCGCGAGCGGGACCGCCGGGCACGCGCCTGGAAGCAGCAGGTGTGGGCTCTCAAGGACGAGCTCGAGGCCGGCCGGGCGGCGGGGGAGCCGCGCGTGAGCGCCCCGGACCGGGCGACGCCGACCGACGTCCCGCTGCCCGAGGAGAACGCGTAGGTCAAGCCGCCCGTGCTTCGTGCCGATGTGGGGAACGTGCCGTTCCAGTCGCGGTGCCCCAACTGTGGCGCCAGCATCCCCACAGGTGCGGCGTGGTGCTCGCTGTGCCACGCCGACCTGCGCCCCGCCGTGTCCGTGGTGTCCCCGACGTCGTCCGCGACCACCGTCGTCCCGGGCGGGGAGAGCGGACGCCGGTCCCGCACGGCGACCCTCACCGCACCCGAGGCGGCACCCGAGGTCGCACACCAGGACGCACCCGAGCTCGACCGCCCGGCCGGCCGCCACAGCCGCGGCGTGGCACCGGCCCCGCCGGCCCGACCGCGCTCCGGGCGGCACGCCGCCGGTGGCCGGGTGGCCCCGGCAGCCCGTCCCCTCCCGACCGAGCCGCTGAACCTCGAGCTCGAGGGCGACATCACCCCCGACCAGGTCGACGAGATCGCCGACCAGATGCTCAGCCACCTGGCGGCGTCCGAGCCACGCCCGGCGTCCATCGACTACGACGCGCTGCCCGGGGGCAAGTGGGGCGCCATCGCAGGGGGCGCGTTCGCCCTCATCCTGGTCGTCATGATCGTGTCGGTCATGCTCAACCTGATCCTCAACCACTGACCGGCCCGGGTCGCGAGCCCGGCGCGTCGGCCTAAGGTCGACCCGTGCGTCTCCATGTCGTCAGCGACGTCCACGGCTCCACCGACGCGCTCGCCCGCGCCGGCGACGGCGCCGACGCGTTGATCTGCCTCGGCGACCTCGTGCTCTACCTCGACTACGCCGACAGCTCGCAGGGGATCTTCGCCGACCTCTTCGGCGCCGAGAACACCGAGCGCTTCGTCGCCCTGCGCACGGCCGGGCGCTTCGCCGACGCGCGCGCCTGGACCGCCGGGCTCTGGGCGGACGTCGTCGCCCGCGAGGGCCGTCCACGGCACGAGCTCATGGAGAGCCGGGTCCGGGCGCAGTACGCCGAGATGTTCGCGGCGATGCCGACGCCCGCCTACCTCACCTACGGCAACGTCGACATCCCGTCGTACTGGCCGGACTACGTGCGCGAGGGCCACACGGTGCTCGACGGCCAGACCGCCGAGATCGGCGGCCTGCGCTTCGGGTTCGTCGGCGGCGGGCTGGTGAGCCCGATGAACACGCCGTACGAGCTCGACGAGGAGACCTACGCCGCCAAGATCGACGCGCTCGGCGACGTCGACGTGCTCTGCACGCACATCCCGCCGGCCGTGCCGGAGCTCTGCTACGACGTCGTGGCTCGGCGGTTCGAGTACGGCAGCACCGCGATCCTCGACCTGGTGCGCCGCAGCCAGCCGCGCCTCGTGCTCTTCGGTCACGTCCATCAGCCGCTGGTCGCCCGCACCCGCATCGGGCGCACCGAGTGCGTCAACGTGGGGCACTTCCGCGGTTCCGGCCGGCCCTTCGCCGTGTCGTGGTGACCTGCGGGGCCGCACACGGGCGCAGCGGCCGGTAGGGTCCGGCCATGGCCGACAGCACCGAGTCGAGCACCGTCATCGCCGCCGTGCCCGCGGTGGTCATGGGCGTGATCGCCGACGTCGCTCGCTATCCGGAGTGGACCGATGGCATGAAGTCGGTCGAGATCCTCTCGAAGTACGAGGACGACAAGCCCGCCGACGTCCGGTTCGTCGTCGACGCCGGCGCCATCAAGGACACGTACGTCCTCGAGTACGACTGGGCCGACGACGACTCGTCGGTCTCCTGGAAGCTCACCGAGGGCGGCATGCTCAAGGCCATGGACGGCTCGTACGTCCTCACCGACAACGGCGACGGCAGCACGACCGTGGCCTACCGCCTCGCGGTCGACGTGAGCATCCCGATGATCGGCCTCATCAAGCGCAAGGCCGAGAAGGTCATCGTCGACACCGCCCTGCGCGGGCTCAAGGAGCGCGTCGAGTCCTAGGCCCTGGCCCCTGCCGGGCGTGCACGCGCGCGGGATAGGTTCGTCCCGTGCGGGTGCTGCTGATGGTCGGCAAGGGCGGGGTCGGCAAGACGACCCTCGCGGCCGCGACCGCCCTCGCGGCTGCGCGCGCCGGAGAGCGCACCCTCGTCGTGAGCACGGACCCGGCCCACTCGCTCACCGACGTCCTCGGGATCACCGGCACGTCGGGCACGGCGGGGGAGTGGAAGGCAGCGTCGGTCCCGGTGCCGGTCGACGGCGCGCCGGGGCACCTCGACGTGCTCCAGATCGACACCCGTGACCGCCTCGACGACTCATGGGAGGCGGTACGCCGGATGCTCGCCGACCTGCTCGGCGGTGTCGGCGTCGACCCCCTCGTGGCCGCCGAGGTGGCGGCCGTCCCCGGCGTCGACGACGTCCTGGCCCTGCTCGAGGTCGCCGACCACGTCCACGACTACGGCGCCGTGGTCATCGACTGCGCACCGACCGCCGAGACGCTGCGGCTGCTGGCGCTTCCCGAGGCGTTCGGCCGGCTCGTGGCGCGCGGGTTCTCCGTCGACCGTCGCATCTCCCGGCTCGTCGGCCCGGCCGGCCTCTCGGCCGGTGCGGTCGCGGCCCTCGACGCGCTCGACGCCCTCGCCGCCCGGCTGGGCGCCGTTCGCGACCTGCTCACCGGCGACGGTTCCGCCGTCCGGCTGGTCACGACACCGGAGCGCGTGGTGCTCGCCGAGACGCAGCGCTCCCGCACCACGCTCGCGATGCTCGGACACCACGTCGACGGGGTCGTGGTCAACCGCGCCGTCGTCGGTGACGAATGGCCGGCGAGCGTCGTCGCACGCCACCGGGACGGGCTCGTCGCCGCTCGCGACCGCTTCGCCGACCTGCCGGTGCGCGTCGCCCCGCACACACCCGACGAGCCGGTCGGCGTCGCGGCCCTGCTCGCCCTGGCCGACTCCGTCCTGGTGGGCGACGACCCTCTCGACCTCGGCGCACGGCGCCGCGGCGCCGACCTCACTCACGACGGCTCGGCATGGTTCCTCGACGTCCCCGTCCCCGGCGCCGAGCTCCACGACGTCGGTGTCTCGGTGACCGATGACGGCGACCTCGTGGTCGACCTCGGGCCGCACCGGCGCGTGATCACGCTGCCGTCGGTGCTGCGTCGGTGCGACGTCTCGGGCGCCACCCTCGACCTGACCGACGACGGTCAGGTCGTGCGGGTGCGGTTCGACCCGGTGCTCGAGCGCTGGACGGCGGCGATGGCCCCGTGACCGACGACGCGCGAGCCGGGCAGGAGGCGGCCCGGCTGCTCGCCACGGCCCAGGACTGGCTGCGCACCTCGGCCCCGCACCTCGCGCCCGTGGGCGACGACGGGGAGACCTGCTCGTGCCCGCTGTGCCGCGTGGTCGTGTCCGTGCGCGACGTCGACCCGGACGTCGTCGGCCGCTGGGTCGATGCCGCGGTCGCCGCGGCGACGGGAGCGCTCGCGCAGGCCGGATCCCCGACCTCTCCCACCGACCCCGACCCCGACCCGACGCCGCACCCGACGCCGCACCCGACGCCGCACCCGACGACTCGGCGTCGCCCGCCGACGACGTCGGGGCCCCGGCAGGCACCGCCGAGGATGACGCTCGCGGTCGCGGGGTGCGCTCCATCCCGGTCGAGCGCGAGACCGGTGACGCGGAACGATGACGAGAGTCGCCGGCGGGTCCCGACCCGCCCCCGCCACCCGGCCTGCGGCGGACGCCGTACGCCGACTCACCTGGAGGGCGTTCCCATGTCCGTGACGATCGGCGTCGACATCGGCGGCACGAAGATCGCCGGTGGCATCGTCGACGTTGACGGTGCCATCCTCCTGCGCTCCCGCCAGGCCACCCCGGTACGCACCCCCGGCGGCGTCGTCGCGGCCATCGTCGAGGTGGTGCAGGAGCTGACCTCGTCGGCGTCGACCGCGGGGGTCGGCCCCATCGAGGGCGTCGGGCTCGGCGCGGCCGGGCTCGTCGACGAGACCCGCTCGATCGTGCGCTTCGCGCCCAACCTCGACTGGCAGGAGGAGCCGCTGGGTCCCGCCGTCGCCGCGGGCACCGGGCTCCCGGTCGTCGTGGAGAACGACGCCAACGCGGCGGCCTGGGGCGAGTTCCGCTTCGGCGCCGGTCGTGGCGCGCACGACCTCGTCGCGGTGACCGTGGGAACCGGTATCGGCGGCGGCATCGTCCTGCACGACCAGCTCGTGCGCGGTGCCTACGGCATGGCTGCGGAGTTCGGCCACCTCGTGCGCGTGCCCGACGGCCGCCTCTGCGGCTGCGGCAAGCGCGGCTGCTGGGAGCAGTACGCCAGCGGCAACGCCCTGCTGCGCAAGGCACGTGAGCTCGCGGCCGAGCGACGCAACGAGGCTGCCGAGCTGCTGTCACTGGGCGACGGAACCCCGGAGGGTGTCACGGGGCAGCACATCACCGTGGCGGCACAGCTCGGCGACCCCGTGGCGCTGGAGGCGTTCTCGCGGATCGGCCGTTGGCTCGGCACCGGTCTCGCCGACATCGCGGCGCTCCTCGACCCCGACATGTTCGTCATCGGCGGAGGCGTGTCCGAGGCGGGTGAGCTGCTGCTCGCGCCGACGCGTGCGGCCTTCGAGTCGACCCTGGTCGCGGGCGACCACCGACCCCACGCGCAGGTGGTCGTCGCCGAGCTGGGGAACGATGCCGGGATCGTCGGCGCGGCCGACCTTGCCCGGACCACCAGCGACTGAGCGGATCTCACGCACCGGCTCGCGGACGTCACGCGCTGTGACGCGATCGGCTGTTCGGAGCCCTTCACCAGGTCACTCTCGTACGAACGGTGGATAGGTGGCGGACCCTGCGTCCGAGGGCTGCGGTCACGCGCGGTGACACGATGAAGCGGTGGACGGACAGCACCGTCGCAGTCGTGTCGGGTGGGGACGCATGCACAGGATTGTCGTAGGTCGACGGACGGCTGACCGGCCGCGTTCGCGCGCGGACGAGGGCGCCGCGGCGGTCGAGTTCGCCCTGGTCTCGCTGCTGCTCATCACGCTGTTCCTCGGCATCATCGAGTTCAGCCTCATCCTCCGCGACAAGGTCGCCGTGACGAGCGCGGTGCGCGCCGGCGGCCGGATCGCGTCCGCGGAGCCACGGCTCGCGGGCTACGCCGACGCCGCCACCAACACGCCCGCGACGATCTCCGGCCTTGTGCCCGATGCGGTGAAGGCCGTGTCGACCGGGGCGACCGGCGTGCCGAAGGGCTCGATCGCCGAGGTCTGGGTGTTCCAGGCGAACGCCGACGGCTACCCGCTCTCCGGCAACTTCACGACCTGCGGCACCAACTGCGTCCGCTACACCTACAACCAGAGCCGCATCTGGACCGACCCGTCGACCGGTCAGCAGGTGACCGGCGGATTCTCGCTCGTCAGCGGCAGCTGGGCGGCGTCGAGCATGAACGCGTGCGCCGGTCAGCAGCAGTCGGTCGGCATCTACCTCAAGGTCAACCACGCCTACCTGTTCGGGCGCTTCGGCAGCGGGACGATCGGCATCAACGACAGCGCGACGTTCCGGTTCGAGCCCATCCCGACGAACCCGGGACCGTGCAGGTGAAGCTCCCGCGTCCTGCTCTGCGCCGTCCCGACCTCCGCGAGGACGGCGGGGCCATCGCGCTCATGACGGCGTTGCTCATGGTCGTCTTCATGGGCATGGCGGCGCTGTCCGTCGACGTCGCGCGCGAGTACGCCGTCGCCGCCCAGCTGCAGAAGGCGGCCGACGCGGCGTCGCTCGCGGGCGCGGTCTACCTGCCCGACAACGTCGCGCTCGCGACGAGCACCGCGCAGGCGGTCGTCGCCACCAACTACAAGAACAACCAGGCCACCGCCGGGCTGACCACGACGGTTGCGGTCGGCGAGCGACCCACCCAGCTCGTCGTCACGGTGTCGACGTCGGTGAGCTTCGCGTTCGGTGCCGCGATCGGCATCCCGTCGGGCACCGTCACCCGTTCGTCGAAGGCCGAGTTCGCCGGACCGAGCCCGATGGGCAGCCCCTGCAACATCTTCGGCCGCAGCGACATGACCGGGGCGGACTCCGCCATCGCGTCGTCGGACTGCAACGGCGTCGGCACGTACTGGGCCAACATCGCCGGCACCAACGTCAACAAGGCGCGCGGTGACGCGTACGCCGACAACTGGTGCACCGTCCCCGACGCCGGGACCATCGACAACTGCACGCCGACCGTGACGTCGGCGAGCGCCCCGGGCACGAACACGGAGTACAACAACACCGGCTACACCTACGTCGTGCGTGTCCAGAGCGCGGGGATGCTCACCCTCGAGGGATACGACATCGAGTGGGCGGCCACCGGTGACACGTGCACCGGCACCGACAGCAACAACATGGCCGGAGCGGCCGGAAAGACCAACGACTACGTGACGACGGCCGCCGACTCGACGGCGCGCTACGCCGCGACCGGTGGCGCCTACTGCCCTGGCGACACGCAGATGGGCTACTCCAACGGTGACCTGTCGATCGTGCGCACCGACGTCGTCGTGCGCCAGCCACCGCTCGTGTCCAGCAACCCGCTCGACGGGTCGCCGATCGCCGGGTGCACGCGCAGCTGGAACGGCTGGGGCGACATCTACGCCGCGCCCGCGACCAACGCGAACCCCAACCCGGCAGTCGTCGCCAACGGTGCGCTCGACTTCGCGGCGAAGCTGGACAAGACCAAGCCGACCTACGACAAGGCGCTGGCCGAGGTGTTCCACCGCTGGGCGCCGCTGTGCACCGTCGGTGCCATCGCGGTCCAGCCGGGCGACTACTCCATCCAGATCAAGACCGTCGGCGGCGGCGGTCAGAACCGCTTCGGCCTGCGCGCCCAGCTCAGCTCGGGCAACCAGAACGTCTCGATCTTCGCTGCCGGCAAGGAGAGCCTGTTCAACAACGTGACCGCCGGCACCTCGACCTTCCACCTGGTGCGGCTGGGCAGCGGCGCTGCCGCCCACAACCTGACGCTGCGCTTCTTCGACATCGGCGACGCGTCGGCAGCGGTCACCGCCACCGTGCTGCAGCCGGACACGTCCAGCCTTCCTGCGGGCGTCCCCTTCAGCGGGTGCGTCGGCGCCGGGCCGGTGAGCGGCCCGATCGCGGGGTGCGCGATCACGACCACCAGCGCGACGAACGGCGGGAAGTGGCAGTCGATCACGATCCCGATCCCGGCGAGCTACACGTGCAACGACGACCACAACCAGGCCGCCTGCTGGGTCAAGATCCGCACCAGCACGACCTCGGGCCAGTCCGACACGACGACCTGGACGGCCGGCCTGGACGGCGACCCGGTGCGCATCGTCGGGTGACCGGTCCCTGACATCGTCGTCGGTGCGACGTCGGTGGACGTCGCGGTGACCGGTCGTCAGAGGACGGCGCCGTCGTCCCACCCGTCGTCGTCGGAGCGGCGATCGGCCATCCGCATGACCAGGGTGGCGAACCCGCCGAGGAACGCGCCGAGCGCGGCGACGACGACCCAGCCCTCGATCGCGATGCCCAGCAGTGCTGCCAGCACGATGATCGCGGGGCCGCCGAGCAGCCCCGCCCACGCGAGCCGGGTGACGCGGTCGGACTCCGGCAGCGGCGGCGGGTCCGGGGGTACGAAGTGCTCGGTGGGGTCCTCCGGTGGCGGCGCCGCGTCGGGTGCGCGGCGAATGAGCCGCGACGACAGCGGAGCACGCTCGGGCAGCTCCTCGAGCGGGGGGAGCGCCTCGCCGCCGTCCTCGAGCACGCTCCAGCGCGGCACCGGGTCGGTGCTCGGCTCGTCGAACCCGGCCACGATGTCGGCGAACCGGTGATCGACCTCGTCGGGCGGCAGGTCGTCCGCGCTGCGTGCGGCCGCGGCGTCGTCCGCGTCGGTCGCCCGGGCGGCCAGGGCGTGGAAGTCCGCGCGCAGGGTGGGCAGCGCCGCACCCACGACGTCGCGGGCCAGCCGCAGCCGACCCCCGTCGACGTGCACCCGTTCGGTGGGGCGCCTCGGCGGCGTGGACTCGCGGGCCAGGCCGCGGTCGCCGGCGAGGGGCTCCGCCACCGCCGTCACCCCGGCGTCGCGCAGCAGCTCGAGGACGTGGTCGGCGACGGGCGGGTCGACGTCGACCAGCGCGACGTAGCGGGTCGCCGGTGGCAGCCCGTTGTCGCGTCCGGTCGGCGTGGTCATGTCCTCAGTGTCAGCCCTGCAGCGACCCCGGCGCGACCCGGTGCACGAACTCGATGCTGCGGTCCTCGATGAGCGTGGCGTCGTGGTCGAGCGTGGCCACGTGGAAGCTGTTCTCGAGCCACACCTCGGTGCGGTCGGCGCTCGAGACGCCGGACAGGACGGCCGCGGCGTTGCTGGGCTCGACGACGTGGTCGTGCCGTGAGTGGAGCAGAAGCAGAGGAGCACGCACCTGGGCCAGGTCGGCGCTCACCTGGGCCCACGCCTTGGCCAACGAGTACGCCGGCTGCAGGGGGAGCTTGTCGTAGCAGCCCTCGTCGACACCCGGCTTCGCGATGTCGTTGCCGATGCCGGGCAGTGCCTTCACCACGTGACGCATCAGGGGGAGCAGGTGGCGGTCCTTGCGCTCGGAGTGCACCGAGGGGTTGACCAGGACGAGCCCGGCCACGTCGTCGGGCCGCTGCTCGGCCAGGCGAAGGGCCAGCGTGCCGCCCATCGACAGGCCCATCACCAGCGCCGTCGAGCACCGGGCGCGCAGCAGCGTGAGGCTGCGGTCGGCCTCGGCGTACCAGTCCTCCCAGCGGGTGACCGCCATGTCCTGCCAGCGGGTGCCGTGACCGGGCAGGCGCGGCAGCTCGACCGAGAGGCCGGCGGCAGCGAGGCGGTCGGCCCACGGGCGCATCGATCGCGGCGATCCGGAGAAGCCGTGCAGCAGCAGGGCGCCCACCGGTCCGCCCACGTGCGAGAAGGGGTCGGCTCCCGGCATGAGGGGCACGGCTGATCCTCCACGAGACGGTGCGGCCGGTGACACGATCGCGTCGAGTCGTCGTGGCGCCGCTGCGGACGTACGGGTCCCGTCCCAGGTGGGACGGGCCATGCGGGTGACGCTACCGGCCCTGTCACGTTGCCCGTCGGGCGTGTCGCGCCGTACTGTCAGGCCCGAGACAGGAGAGGAGGGGGTGCGCCGGTGTTCTACTGGGTGTGCAAGTACATCCTGATCGGACCCTGGCTTCGGCTTCTGTTCCGCCCTCAGGTCGAGGGCCTCGAGCACCTCCCCGTCGACGGCGCCGCGATCCTCGCGAGCAACCACCTGTCGTTCTCCGACTCGATCTTCCTGCCGATGGTCTGCCGGCGACGGATCACGTTCCTCGCCAAGAGCGACTACTTCACGACCCCCGGCTTCAAGGGCCTGCTGACGCGGCTGTTCATGTCCGCGGCCGGCCAGGTGGCGGTCGACCGGTCCGGCGGACGCGCCTCCGAGGCGGCGCTGCGCACCGGCCTGCGCGTCCTCGGGACCGGAGAGCTGCTCGGCATCTACCCCGAGGGCACCCGGTCGCCGGACGGTCGTCTCTATCGCGGCAAGACCGGGGTGGCCCGCATGGCGCTCGAGGCCGGCGTCCCCGTGATCCCCTGCGCCATGATCAACACGCACGAGATCCAGCCTCCCGGCCGTGTGCGGCCCAAGATCATGCGGGTGAGGATCGCGATCGGCGCCCCGCTCGACTTCTCGCGCTACCAGGGGATGTCCGGCGACCGCTTCGTGCTGCGCTCGATGACCGACGAGATCATGTACGAGCTCATGCAGCTCAGCGGCCAGGAGTACGTCGACATGTACGCGCAGAAGGCGAAGTCGCTGACGGCCGATGCTGCTCTCGTGATCGAGGCGCCCGAGCCCGGCGAGCTCGCCGCCGCCCCCGCTGCCTGAATCGCGGTTCGCGGCCACCCGGCTGCTGCGGGTGAGGTCTGACCTGGGCGCTGGTCCGGGCAGCGGTCGTTGCCGTGACTCCTCGCCGGACGGGGTCTAGCGTGATGAGGACGAGGACGGCTGCGTGACCGTCGTCCGGTCACCGGCCCCGTCGTCGACGAGAGGCGGTGAACCATGGAGCCCTATCGCCTGCTCGCCTTCCACGAGGTGGCGCGCTGTCCCGACGGGCACCGGCTCGACGTGTGGCTGCTCCCGACGGCGACCGGAGCCACGCCGGACCGGCTCCTCGAGTGCCCGGGCTGCGGAGCGCTGTTCGTCGTGAGCGCGACGAGCCAGCACCCGGCCGCACAGCTCGCGCACGTGGAGCACGACGACGGCGCCTGTCCCGGATGTGGTCGGCCGTCGGCCGATCTGCGCCCCTACCCACAGCTGCCCGAGTGCGCCCTGTGCGCCGAGCGGGTGCGGTCCTGGCTGAGCCGCGGTCCGGACCTCCCCGCCTCGGCAGCCGTGATCCTGCGGTGCTGGGCGATCCGACCCGCCGACGTCGACGTCCGCGGGCGCGACGTCCGCGGCGTGAACCTCCGGGCCCCCGCGTCGGCGGGTCCGGCACCGGCACGGCGGCAGACCGCGTCGACGGGCTGAGGCTCGCCCCGTCGTCCGTCCCCGTTCGTCGCGAGTGGGACGGCGCGCCCAGGGAGGGACGGCCCTGCGATCGGTGCTAGCCGCGCATCGCCTTGATCTCGCCGAGGATCGACTCGATCGCGGTGTCCTGCACGATGAGGTGCGCCTGGATCTGCCGGGCCTCCTCGAGCACCGCGGACGCGTCGTTGTACGTCGCCTCCGCGCGCGCGTCCGCCGCCTTGGCCAGCACGTTCTGACCGACGATGATGATCGGCAGCAGCACGAGCTGCAGGAACGTCTGCGCGATCCACGCGACGATGATGAGCGTGTTGCCGGTGCCGAACGCCGACGGCGCGCTCACCAGCGCCAGGCAGGTGAACAGGTACGCCGTCCACATCGTGCCGACGATGACGGTGATCTTGAGCCCGACCTTGGCGTTGAACCGCGCGATCGTGCCGCTGCCGTGCAGGGCGCGGCGCGCGTCCATCGTGGTGGGCGGTCCGGCCTGCTGCCTGGCCTCGACGTGCGGGTGACGCGTGTACTGGAACGAGTCGGTCATGCTGTCGAGGGTGGCACCGTCGCGTGCCCGCGGCGGGATGCCGCGCCCCGACGGCCGAGCGTGTCGCGACCGGTCAGAGCGTGGCCCACGACTTCGAGCGCTCGACGGCCGCCCGCCAGCGGCGGTGGGCGCGCTCGTCGCGGGCGCCGGGGGTGATGTGCGCGTCGCGGTGGACGACGGCGGCGATCTGGTCGGTCGACTCCCACACCCCGGTCGCGAGTCCGGCGAGGAAGGCCGCGCCGAGGCCCGTGGTCTCCAGCTGCGCCGCGCGAGCCACCGGCACCTGGAGCGCGTCGGCCTGCAGCTGGCAGAGCAGGTCGTTGGCCGCGGCACCGCCGTCGACGGCCAGCTCGGGCACCGTGACACCGCCCTCGCGCACCATGAGCGACACGACGTCCTGCACCTCGAAGGCGATGGCCTCGAGGGTGGCGCGCGCGATGTGCGCACGGGTGGTGCCGCGGCTGATGCCGAGGATCGTGCCGCGCGCGTGCGGGTCCCAGTCGGGCGCACCGAGGCCGGTGAGCGCCGGCACGAAGACGACGCCACCGGAGTCCGGCACCGACCGGGCGAGGGTCTCGGACTCGGCGGCCGTCTCGATGATGCCCAGGCCGTCGCGCAGCCACTGGATGGCAGCACCGGTGACGAACACAGCACCCTCGAGCGCGTACGTGAGCCGACCGTCAGGGTGCTGCCAGGCCACGGTCGTGAGCAGCCCCGTCGACGACGCCACCGGGCGGTCGCCGGTGTTGACCAGCACGAAGGAGCCGGTGCCGTACGTGCACTTGCTGGTGCCAGGCTCGAAGCAGGCCTGGCCGAAGAGCGCCGCCTGCTGGTCGCCGGCGATGCCCGCCACGGGGAGATCGAGCCCGAGGAACACGCTCGGGTCGGTGCGTCCGATCTCCCCGTAGGACGGCACGACCTCGGGAAGCGCCTCGATCGGCACGCGGAAGATGTCGCACAGCTCCTGGCTCCACGCGCCCAGGTGGATGTCGTAGAGCAGCGTGCGCGACGCGTTGGAGGCGTCCGTGACGTGGTGCAGCCCACGCGTCATCCGCGCCACGAGATAGGAGTCGACCGTGCCGACCGCCACCCGGCCGCTCGTGACCTGCGCCCAGACGTGCGGCTCGTTGAGAGCGATCCAGGCCAGCTTCGTCGCCGAGAAGTACGGGTCGAGGCGCAGGCCGGTGAGCTCGGCCACCCGCGGCTCGTGGCCGTCGGCGCGCAGCTGGTCGCAGATGCCGGCCGTACGCCGGTCCTGCCACACGATCGCGCGCCGCGGGGCGCCGAGCGTCTCGCGGTCCCACAGCACGACCGTCTCGCGCTGGTTGGTGATGCCGACGGCCGTCGGCCGGTCCGCGTCGGGACCGAGGGCGTCGAGCGCTGCCTTCACCGCGGTGAGCGCGGCCGCCCAGATCTCGTTCGGGTCGTGCTCGACCCAGCCGTCGTCGGGGAAGTGCTGCGGGAACTCCGAGTAGCCGCGCGCGAGGATCTCCGCGCTGGCGGAGACGACGAGTGCGGTCACGCCGGTCGTCCCGGCGTCGAGGGCGAGCACGCTCACGGCGGTTCCTCCCAGGTCACGGGCGGCAGGACGGCCGCGGCGCGACCGTCGGGCGACCTCTGCGGGAACGCTAGCGCCCCTCGTCGCGCCAATGACGAGGACCGGCGACGCGCGGCCGGGTGGCGAGAGACGACGTGAGCGCTACCAGTAGGCTCGACGCGTCGGGTCATGACAAGGGTGTCGGGCCTCCTCACCCCCACGATCAGCTCATCCCACGATCAGCTCGAGGAGAACCATGCGCGTCGGAGTGCTCACCGGCGGAGGCGACTGCCCCGGACTCAACGCCGTCATCCGTGCCGTCGTCCGCAAGGGCGTCAAGGAGTACGGCTACGAGTTCGTCGGCTTCCGCGACGGCTGGAAGGGTCCGCTCGAGGGCCTCACGACCGACCTGGGCATCCCGCAGGTCCGCGGCATCCTGCCGCGCGGCGGGACCATCCTCGGCTCGAGCCGGACGAACCCGATGAAGATCGACGGCGGCGTCGACCAGATCAAGGCCAACCTGGCCGCGGCCGGTGTCGACGCGCTCGTCGCGATCGGCGGCGAGGACACCCTCGGCGTGGCCACCCAGCTGCACGACCGCGGTGTGCCCGTCGTCGGCGTACCGAAGACCATCGACAACGACCTGTCGGCCACCGACTACACGTTCGGGTTCGACACGGCGGTCAACATCGCGTCGGAGGCGATCGACCGGCTGCACACGACGGCCGAGTCGCACCACCGTGTGCTGGTGGTCGAGGTCATGGGCCGTCACGCCGGCTGGATCGCCCTGCACGCCGGTGTGTCCGGCGGCGCCAACGCGATCCTCATCCCCGAGGTGCCCTTCGACCTCGACGAGGTCGCCGGCTGGGTCGAGTCGAGGTTCCGCTCGCACTACTCGCCGATCATCGTCGTGAGCGAGGGCGCGCTGCCGAGCGACGGCGACCTCATCACGAAGGACCAGTCGCTCGACGCGTTCGGCCACGTGCGGCTCACCGGCATCGGTGACTGGCTGGCGTCAGCGCTCGAGGACCGCACCGGCAAGGAGGCCCGGGCCTCCGTGCTCGGTCACATCCAGCGCGGCGGTACGCCGACCGCGTTCGACCGCGTGCTCGCGACCCGCTTCGGCCTGCAGGCGATCGACGCCATCCACGACAAGGACTACGGGAAGATGGTCGCCCTGCGCGGCACCGACATCGCGCGCGTGCCGCTCATCGACGCGACCGGCGTCCTCAAGACCGTCCCCCGCGCCCGCTACGACGAGGTCAGCACCTTCTTCGGCTAGGTCCGCGGGATTCCGGATGAATGTGCCCCGGGCTCGCTAAGGACGTGTCTAGCGCACCTTCATCCGCGGACGACGTGCTGAGGCACGGACGCAGTGGGGAGCCTGAGCACGCTCTATGCGTGCCCAGGGCACATTCATCCGGTGGCGGCTGGCTGGCGGCGGGTGGCGAGCCCGTCGAGCAGCGGTGCCCGTACGCTGGTGCGCATGGTGGACGTGATCGAGTGGGCCGACCTTCCGGCTGCCCAGCAGCCGGTGTGGCCGGACGATGCGGCGCTCGCGCGCGCGATCGACGAGCTGCGCGCTCTCCCGCCGCTGGTCTTCGCCGGCGAGTGCGACAACCTCACCGACCGGCTCGGGGCGGCGTCCCGCGGGCAGGCGTTCGTGCTCATGGGGGGCGACTGCGCGGAGACGTTCGACACCGCGACCGCCGACGCGATCCGGGCCAAGCTCAAGACCGTCCTGCAGATGGCGATCGTGCTGACCTACGGCGCCAGCCTCCCCGTGGTGAAGATCGGCCGGATGGCCGGCCAGTACTTCAAGCCGCGCAGCAACCCGATCGAGGTGCGCGGCGGCGTCGAGATGGCGTCGTACTTCGGTGACGGCGTCAACGCGCTCGAGTGGGACGCCGTGAGCCGGGTCCCCGACCCCCAGCGACTCGTACGCAGCTATCACACGGCGTCCGCGACCTTGAACCTCGTCCGCGCGTTCACCCAGGGTGGGTACGCCGACCTGCGCCAGGTCCACGCGTGGAACCAGGACTTCGTCGCCGAGACCACCGCGGGCAACCGCTACGAGCAGGTCGCCGGCGAGATCGACCGGGCGCTCGCGTTCATGGCGGCGTGCGGCGCCGATCCTGAGGAGTTCCGCCGCGTCGAGTTCTACGCGAGCCACGAGGCGCTCGTCCTCGACTACGAGAAGGCCATGACCCGCATCGACTCGCGCACCGGGCGGCTCTACGACGTGTCCGGGCACTTCGTGTGGGTGGGGGAGCGCACCCGTCAGCTCGACGGCGCGCACATCGACTTCGCCTCGCGCATCTCCAACCCGGTCGGCGTCAAGCTCGGACCGACGACGACACCCGAGCAGGCGGTCGACCTCGCCGAACGGCTCGACCCCGAGCACACGCCTGGTCGGCTCACGTTCATCACGCGCATGGGTGCGGGACAGGTTCGCGAGGCGCTGCCGCCGATCGTCGAGAAGGTCACGGCGAGCGGCCACCCGGTCCTCTGGGTGTGCGACCCGATGCACGGCAACACGCGCGAGGCCGCGAGCGGGCACAAGACCCGGTCCTACGACGATGTCGCCGACGAGGTGCTGGGCTTCTTCCAGGTGCACAAGTCGCTCGGGACGTTCCCCGGTGGTCTGCACGTCGAGCTCACCGGCGACGACGTCACCGAGTGCGTCGGGGGCACCGAGGGTGTCCAGGAGCACCAGGTCGGCGACCGCTACGAGACGGCGTGCGACCCGCGGCTCAACCGCGTCCAGTCCCTCGAGCTCGCCTTCGACGTGGCCGACCACATCCTCGACCGCCCCCGCCGCGTGTAGCGACGCCCGAGGGGCGACGTCCGATTTCCGCCAGCCGAGTCGGGGACGGTCGGGCAGAATCGCAGGCATGGCGACGAGCGGGACGACGGTGCGGGAGCCGCGGGGCGGACCCGTCGGGCCCGCGGGTCTGGACGTCGACGCGGCCTACCAGGCGCTCTCGAGCCGCGACCGTCGCTTCGATGGGCGGCTCTGGTTCGGCGTGACGAGCACGGGCGTCTACTGCCGTCCGGTGTGCCCCGCGCAGACGCCCAAGCAGAGCAACGTGCGCTACTTCGCGGCACCCGCGGCGGCGGTGAGCGCCGGGTTCCGCGCCTGCAAGCGCTGCCGGCCCGACTCGGCCCCCGGCTCGAGGCACTGGGACCACAGCGGCGACCTCGCCGCGCGATCCCTGCGCCTCATCGCCGACGGCGCGGTCGACGAGTCGGGTGTCGCGGGACTCGCGCAGACGCTGCACGTGAGCGAGCGGCATCTGCACCGCACGCTCGTGGCCGAGGTCGGCGCCGGACCGCTGCAGCTCGCGGTGAGCCGGCGCGCGCAGACGGCGCGCCTCCTGATCGAGCAGACCGAGCTCCCGCTCTCCGAGATCGCTTTCGCCGCGGGGTTCTCCAGCATCCGACAGTTCAACGACGTGATGCTCCGTGAGTTCGGCTCGCCGCCGTCGACCCTGCGCCGCCGTCCTCCGACGTCGATCGCTGCTGACGACCCGCTGCTCGTCCTCCGGCTGCGTCACCGACCTCCGTACGACGCGGGCGCGGTCGGCGAGTTCCTTGCCGCACGCGCGATCCCCGGTCTCGAGGAGCAGGTGGTCGATGAGCGCGGCTGGCTGCACGCCCGGGTCGTGCCGCTCGGCCCACGGGTGGCCGTCGTCGACGTCCGGGTGGCCGACGACCACGTCGTCGTGCGCAGCGACGTCGACCTGCGCGACACCGCTCCGCTCGTTCGTCGCGTCCGCCGCTGGCTCGACCTGGACGCCGACCCGGACACGGTCGACACGGCGCTCGCGCGCGATCCCGCGCTGCGCCCGCTCGTGTCAGCGCGTCCCGGGCTGCGTGTGCCGACGACGGTCGACCCGTGGGAGACGGTGGTGCGTGCCATCGTCGGCCAGCAGGTCTCGGTGGCCGGTGCCCGGACGATCCTCGGCCGGCTGGTGGCGCGCTACGGAGCGACGGTGACGGGGTCCTTCGTCGCCTTCCCACCCGCTGCGCGCGTCGCCGCCCTCGATCCTGCGGACATCGCCGCGCTCGGGATGCCGGGCGCCCGCGCTCGCACGGTCCACGCGGCGGCGCGCGCCGTCGCCGAGGGCGTCGTCGACCTGCGCGGCGGCGACCCGGCGTCGGTGGGCGCTCAGCTGATGGAGCTGCCCGGCATCGGCCCCTGGACGGCGTCCTACGTGCGGCTGCGGGGCCTCGCCGATCCCGACGCCTTCCCGGAGACCGACCTCGGCATCCGGCACGCGGCCCGTGCGCTCGGCCTCCCCGAGGCACCCCGGGAGCTCGCAGCGCGCGCCGCCCGGTGGAGCCCGTGGCGCTCCTACGCCGCCCAGCACCTGTGGACCCGACCCCCCGAGGAGACCCCATGACCAGCACCCCGTTCGAGACGACGTCCGTCGCCCTCCCCGGCGGTCGGGTGGTGGTCGTCGTCGATCCGGACGACGGGGCGGTCGTCGCGTCCGGCTTCGCCGACCTCACGACCACGTTCGGCTTCCTCAGCGAGGCCGAGCAGGCGCGCGGACATCGGGAGGTCGGACCCTCGGCCGACTCGGTGCGCCCCGCGGTCGAGGCCCTGACGGCGTACGCCGCCGGCGACCTGACCGCTCTCGACGAGGTGCCCGTCCGCCAGCCGGGCGGCCCGTTCATGCAGCGCGCGTGGATCGAGCTGCGCGGGGTCAAGGCCGGCGAGACCGACAGCTATGCCGGGCTCGCGATCCGAGCCGGCAGCCCGAAGGCGGTGCGGGCCGCAGGTCAGGCCTGCGCGACGAACAAGGTCGCGCCGTTCGTGCCCTGCCACCGGATCCTGCGCACCGACGGCTCGCTCGGCGGCTACGCCTACGGACTGCCGGTGAAGGAGGCCCTGCTCGTGCACGAGGGCGTGCTCATGGCCTGAGCCGTCAGGGTCAGCTGCCGTACGCCGCGAGCGCCGCCGAGGTGGCGGTCTCGAGCACGACGTCCACCGGCTGGTCGAGCGTGCGCGCCACTGCGACCTGCCGGCGCCGATGCCGTCGCAGAGTGGTCGGAACTCGACCCAGGTCGCGTCGTACGTTCGTGTCTCGGCGGGGTCAGGCCGGGTTCTCGGGCTCGGCGGGGCGGCGGCCCAGCATCGGGGGGAGCTGCCGCACGGCCGTGGCGAGCTCGCGCAGGTCGCCGTCGACGAGGGCCTGCGGGCCGTCGCAGAGAGCGGTGTCCGGGTGCGGGTGCACGTCGACGATGATCCCGTCCGCACCGACGGCGATAGCGGCGCGCGAGAGCGGCACGACGAGGTCGCGGCGTCCGCCCGAGTGCGACGGGTCGACGATGATCGGGAGGTGCGCGAGGTCGTGCGTCACCGGCACGGCGGAGATGTCGAGGGTGTTGCGCGTCGCCTTCTCGAACGTGCGGATGCCGCGCTCGCACAGCACGATCTCGAGGTTGCCGCGCTGCGCGATGTACTCCGCGGCCATCAGCCACTCCTCGATGGTCGAGCTCATGCCGCGCTTGAGCATGACTGGCTTGCCGACCTCTCCGACCGCTTGGAGCAGGGAGAAGTTCTGCGCGTTGCGCGTACCGACCTGGAGCATGTCGGCGTACGACGCGACGAGCGCGACGTCGGAGACGTCCACGACCTCGGTGACGACGGGCAGACCAGTCTCGGCGCGCACGTCGGCGAGGATGCGCAGGCCTGCCTCGCCCAGACCCTGGAAGGCGTACGGCGACGAGCGCGGCTTGAAGGCACCACCGCGGAGCAACGTGGCACCCGCGGCCTGCGCCATCTCAGCGGCGGCGAGCGTCTGCTCGGGCGTCTCCACCGCGCACGGGCCGGCGATGAGCGTGAACGTGTCCGGGCCGATCGGCACACGCGCGGCGCCGACGTAGACCGTCGACATCTCGGCATGGTGCTGGCGGGACACGAGCTTGAACGGCGTCGAGATGCGGACCACGTCACCCACGCCCGGCAGGGCCCGCAGGTTGAGGCCGTGGAAGCGGTCGACGTCACCGACGAGGCCGATGATGGTGCGCGTGTCGCCGCGGCTGACGAACGCCTCGCCGCCGGCGTCGGTGACTCGGCGTACGACGGCGTCGATGTGTGCATCGGTGGCTCCGGGGGTCATGACGACGACCACGGTCTTCTCCTGCTCGTGAGGTGCCGTCCCGGCCCGGGGACGACGAAAGCCCCGGCCGGTGCGGCGCGGGGCTTCGTGGGGATGGACGCGTCAGGTGGGACGGCCCACCCGGGAGGACCCGGGCCGGTCGCCATAGAACCACCATGAACGCATGGCAGCGAGGGTAGCCCGGGGCATCCAGCCCGCGGACACGGTGTCCACGATGCGGGACGACGTCGACCCCGCGTACCGGCCCGCGATGCAGCGTGGGCAGCATGGCGTCGTGGGGAGCGCGGGCGAGGCGGGCAGCGGGACCGGGCGCGGCGCGGTGCGCGACCGGGTGCCGCCCGGTCAGCTGGTCTCCGACGACTGGCCGGTCATGCACTACGGCAGCGTCCCGACATTCCGTCCCGACACCTGGGACCTCTGCGTCGTCGGCGCCACGATCGACGGCGGCTCGACGCGCTGGACGTACGAGCAGGTGATGGCCCTGCCGCAGGTCGACGTCGTCGCCGACTTCCACTGCGTCACGAAGTTCTCGCGCCTGGACAACCGCTGGACCGGGGTGCGTGCCGCCGACATCGTGCAGGCCGCCCCGCCGGACGCCGGCGTCACGCACGTGCTCGTGTGGGCCGAGCGCGGCTACTCCGCGAACCTGCGGCTCAGCGACCTGCTCGCCGACGACTCCGTGTTCGCGCACACTCACGACGGCGTCGCCCTCACGCCGGACCACGGCTGGCCGCTGCGCCTCGTCGTCCCGCACCTCTACGGCTGGAAGGGCCCGAAGTGGGTGCGCGGCTTCGAGTACCTCACGGCGGACCGCCGCGGCTTCTGGGAGCAGCGCGGCTACCACAACGTGGGCGACCCGTGGGGCGAGCAGCGGTATACCTACCAGGAGGAGCCGGGCCTCCACCCGCCGGTGAACCAGCCGCGCGACGACTGACACCCGAGGTGCCCCTCGAGGTGCCGATTCGGACGGGAGCTGCCGTGACCGCCTTCGCCGAGGACCTCGACGCCGCAGCCCGCGAGTCGGACTTCTCCGGTGCCGTGCTCGTCGACACCGCAGGGTTCGTGGTCACGGCGGCGGCGTACGGCCTTGCCGATCGTCGCTCCGGCGCCGCCGTCGAGCTGGCCACGCGGTTCGGCCTGGCGAGCGGTACGAAGCTGTTCACCGCACTCACGGTGATGAGCCTGGTCGAGTCAGGACTGCTGAGGCTCGACCTGCGCGTTCGCGAGCTGCTCGCGAACGACCTGCCCCTGGTCGACGACGACGTCACGATCGAGCAGCTCCTGTCGCACCGCTCCGGCATCGGCGACTACCTCGACGAGTCGCTCCTCGACGACATCGCCGACTTCGAGCTGCCGGTGCCGGCGCAGCGGCTCTCGTCCACCGAGCGGTACCTCCCGATCCTCGACGGCCATCGGCAGGTGTCGGCTCCGGACACGCAGTTCGCCTACAACAACGGCGGCTACGTCGTCCTCGCGCTCGTGGCGGAACGGGCGGCAGGCCGTCCCTTCGACAGCCTGGTGGGTGAACGGGTCTGTGCTCCCGCGGCGCTCGGGGCGACCGCGTTCCTCCGCTCCGACGAGCTGCCGTCGTCCGCCGCCGTGGGCTACCTGGACGCCGAAGGCCTGCGCACCAACGTGTTTCACCTGCCCGTGCTCGGAAGCGGTGACGGTGGCATCTACTCGACCGTGGGAGACGTCAGCGCGATGTGGCGGGCGTTCGTCGCCGGCCGGATCGTCTCTGTGGACACCGTGCAGCAGATGCTCCGACCTCGCCGAGGCGCCGCCACGCATGAGCTCGACTACGGACTCGGACTGTGGCTCCACCCCGACGACGACCTGCTCGAGATCCATGGATACGACGCGGGCGTGTCGTTCTACAGCGTGCACAGCCTCGGGTCGGCGACGACGTGCACTGCCGTGTCGAACACCGGGAGGGGTACCTGGCCGCTCGAGGAGCTGCTGCTGCGTCGGGTTCGTGGATGACCGGTCGGTCTCAGACGACCTGGATCTCGATGGTGGATCCCCACGGCGCCTGGCTGTTGGCCTTGAGCGACTGCTTGATCACGCGGTCGAACGGCGTGACGCCGACGGGGTAGGTGGCCCGGACGTCGAAGCCGAGCTTGCTCAGCAGCACCTTCGCGTCGGGCTCGGACATCGTGTAGACGTCCGGCACCGTCACGAGCGGCGGCCCCTTGCTCACCACGAGCGCGACCGCGCCACCCTTGGGGACCGCGGTCCCCGCCTTCGGGTCGGACGAGATCACGTTGCCGGCTGCCACGGTCTTGCTGAAGGCCGTGGAGGTGGTCACCTTGAAGCCGAGCGCGGTGAGCTGCTTGAGCACGTCCTTCGCCGGCTGGTTCACGACGGCGGGCACCGGCACGGGTGCGGGCCCCTTCGAGATCACCAACGTGACGGGCTGGTCGCGCTTGAGCGGTGTGCGCGGGACGGGGTTGGTGGTGATCACGAAGCCCTTGCCGACAGTGGGGTCGTAGGCCGAGGTGCTCGCCCCGACGGTGAGCGACGCGTCCGACAGCGCGGCCGTCGCGTCGTCGACCGACATGCCGGCGACCTGCGGCACGGCGTAGCGCTCGGGACCCTTCGAGAGGACAGCCGTGACCGTCGACCCCTGACGGGCGTCGGAACCGGCCGGCGGGTCGGTCGACACGATGAGGCCGGCCTTCACGGTCTCGCTGAAGCTGCGCTGGCTGGCGTCGAGGGAGAGGTCCTTGCCCGCGAGCTTGGCCTGCGCGGCGGCGGGCGTGAGGTTGACCAGCGCGGGGACGGTGACCATCCGACCGATGCCGGCGTACCACCCGGCGCCGGCGACGAGCGCCCCGAGCACGAGCACGGCGAGCAGCACGAACAGCCCGCGGCGTCGCTTCTTCGGACGACGGGCCACCGGAGGAGCTAGGGCACGGACCGGTCCGGTGACCGCAGATGCCGAACCGGGCAGCGGCACCACCAGGGTGGGCGACTGGTCCTCGACGACGCCGAAGGGCCGCGGCGCAGGGAGGCCGCGGCGCGCGGCACGGACCGCCTCGAGGAAGCTCGCGGCGTCGGGGTAGCGATCGGCTGCATCCCGCTCCGTGGCGCGCTCGACGAGGGCGTCGATGCCCGACGGGATGCCGCTGCGGACCGACGAGGGCCGCGGCACCTCGGCGTTGACGTGCTGGTAGGCCACCGCCAGCGGGGTCTCGCCCGCGAACGGCACCGAGCCGGTGACCATCTCGTAGAGCAGGATGCCGGCGCCGTAGACGTCGCTCCGCGCATCGGCGATGCCGCGCTCGACCTGCTCGGGGGAGAGGTAGGCGACCGTGCCGATGAGCAGGCCCTGCGTCGCGGCGGTGTTCGTGGCCGCCGAGATGGCGCGGGCCAGGCCGAAGTCGGCCACCTTCACCCGGCCGTCATCGGTGAGGAGGACGTTCTCGGGCTTGACGTCGCGGTGCACGAAGCCGGCTCGGTGCGCCGCGTCGAGCGCCTGCAGCACCGGGTCGAGGATCGTGAGCGCCTGCTCGGCGGAGAGGCGGCCGCGCTCGCGGATCACGTCCCGGACCGTGCGTCCTGGGACGTACTCCATGACGAGGTAGACGAGGTCGTCGTCCTCGCCCTGGTCGTAGACGGCGACGACGTGCGGGTCGGTGAGCCGTGCGGCGGACTTGGCCTCGCGGACGAAGCGCGAGACGAAGGCGGCGTCCTCCGCCAGGCTCGCGTGCATGATCTTGAGGGCCACCGTGCGGTCGAGGCGGAGGTCGACCGCCTCGTAGACCGTGGCCATGCCCCCGCGCGCGAGGCGCTGCTCGACGCGGTAGCGACCGTCGACGACGCGCCCGACGAGCGGGTCGGCGACCCGGGTCCCGGCAGACGTCTCCATGGTCCAGGAGTCTACGTTCGACACGCCGTAGCGCCGTGAGAGCCGCGCCGGGGGCACCGCACGGGCCTGCGGTTCCTCCGGGTGGAGCCGGCCGGCGCCGGCCGCGCGCGGGTCGGCCCGAGGCACGGCAGGATGGGGCCGTGGCGAACGAGCGGGCGCGCATCGCGCTGACGGCCGACGAGGTCGCACTGCTGCTGCGCGACGCCCGCACGATGGTGCTCGTCACGAACGGTCCCGACGGCGTGCCGGATCCCGTCCCGATGTGGTTCGTGGTCGACGAGGGCGGCACGGTGCTCATGCGCACGTACGCGGCCAGCCAGAAGGTCCGCAACCTCGAGCGCGATGCCCGCTTCGCCGCGCTCGTGGAGACCGGCGACCGGTACGTCGAGCTGCGCGGCGCCCAGCTGTCGGGCTCGGTGGCGGTGGTCGACGACGTCGACCTGGTGTGCGACGTGTTCGCGGCCCTCATGGTCAAGTACGAAGGTCTCGACCCGCAGCACGTCGACGCCGTGCGCACGGCCTACCGCGAGCGCGCCCCCAAGCAGCGGGTGCTGCGGCTCGAGGTCGCGAACGTCGTGTCGTGGGACCATGCCAAGCAGGCCACGTCGTCGCGCGGCACCGAGTGACGCGCACGCGATGAGCCACCTCTCCTACGTCGCGGTGCTCGCGTTCGTCGTCGTGGGAACGGCGTGGCTCGAAGTGGCGCTGCGCACGCGGGTCGCCCGCCGCTGGCGCCGGCTGCTGCTCGCGGTCGTGCCCGTCGTCGTCGTGTTCTCGGCGTGGGACCTCTACGCGATCGCTCAGGGGCACTGGACGTTCGACGCGTCGCGTGTCACCGGGATCGAGCTGCCCGGCTCGCTGCCGCTCGACGAGGTGCTGTTCTTCGTCGTCGTGCCGATCGCGGCGGTGCTCACGTTCGAGGCGGTGCGCGCGGTGAAGCGCTGGGAGGTCGGTGACGAGCCTCCCGGCTCGTGCCGGGACGGCGTCCGCATCGACGACGGTGCGCGATGACGTACACCCAGCTGGCGGTCGTGGCCGTCGTGCTCGTCGTGGTGCTCGACCTCACGGTGGCGCGGACCCGCCTGCTGCGCCGCAAGGTCTTCTGGACGGCCTACGCGATCATCGCGTTCTTCCAGCTGGTCACCAACGGGATCCTCACCGGGCTGCGCATCGTGCGCTACGACGGCGCTGCCATCGTCGGCTCGTCGACACCGGTCGACGCGAGGCCGCCGTTCCTGGGCGACGGACGGATCGCCTACGCCCCGTTCGAGGATCTCCTCTTCGGCTTCGCCCTGGTCCTGCTCACGCTCGTGCTCTGGGTCTGGGTCGGACGTCGAGGGCTCGAGCGCACGCCGTACGCCGGCCCGCCGCGGGTGAGGTGGCCGGGGTCGGCGGCGCCCGACGCCGGCTCGTCGTCGACGTCCCGCTGACCGCGGCTACGTGGCGGTCTGGCTCAGCCGGGCGTTGTGCACGACGGCCACGACCGAGCAGAACAGCGCGTAGACGAAGAACGCCGTGATGCTCACGAGGAAGTTGTGCGAGAGGAAGGCTGCGCCGACACCGCCGAGACCCGCCCACACCGCGGTGAGCACCGGCGGCCACGGGAAGGGCTCCAACGACCAGAGCGGCGGGAGCCGGTGCCCGGAGCCGCGCGTCGTGACCAGCTGCACCCACAGCACCGCGCCCAGCACGAGCTCCGCGGCGCCGAACACGATCTCGATGGTCATGGTCGCCCCTCGTCCCGTCGACGGTCCGTGCTGGCGTGATGGTGTCGGATACGTCGGCGTCCCGCACGCGTTTGGACAGACCTGTTCCGACTTCTGACCGCTCGGGCGACAGCGCTCGTCACGACAGTCCCACGAGTTCTCACCAGTGCGCGGCGGGGGAGTGCAGGCCGCGCGGGTGACCCTCGCCGTGCACGCGGCGAGCCTGCCGTGCCTCGCGCCACGCGGGCAGCGCCACGGCGAGCCGGCGAGCTGTCGAGACCGTGGCCCGACGGTCGAACACCTCGTAGTCGATGTCCTCGACGGCGTCGACGATCCCGCAGTAGAGGACGCGGGCGGCCTCGATGCAGGGCTGCGACGAGGGGTGCAGCAACGCGATGCCCGGCCGCGACTCCTCCTCGAGCCGGCGTACCCGGGCCACCTGGAACTCCAGCGCAGCACGGATCTGCGGCGTCACGCGACGTTGCTCGAGGTCGGCTCGGGTCACGCCGAACGACGCCAGCTCGTCGAGGGGGAGGTAGACGCGACCCCGGTCGAGGTCCTCCCCGACGTCCCGCACGAAGTTGGCGAGCTGGAACGCCGCACCGAGATCCTTCGCGCGCTCGTAGGCCTCGGGTGCGGTCGGCTCGAGGATCGGCATCATCTGCAGGCCGATCACGGCGGCGGAGCCGTAGACGTACTCGTAGAGGCGGTCGTACGTCGCGTACTCGGTGACCGTGAGGTCCATCGCCATCGAGTGCAGGAAGGCCTCGAAATGCTCGACCGGGATGTCCCACCGGCGAACGGTGTCGACCACTGCACGGCACACGACGTCGTCGCTCGTGCCGCGCTCGAGGTCGGCGAAGAACTGCAGGCTCCACGTCCGGAGCTGGTCGGCCTTCTCCTGCGCGGACAGCGTCGACGCCAGGTCGTCGACGATCTCGTCGGCGTACCGGGCGAAGCCGTAGAGCGCGTGCACGAACGGTCGTTTCGCCGGCGGAAGGAGCAGGGTCGCCAGGTAGTAGGTCTTGCCGTGGGAGGCGTTGAGCTCGCGGCAGCGCTCGTAGGAGGCCCGCAGGCCGGGATCGGTGATCCCGGCAGCGTCGAGGTCACGGCGTCCCATGCGGGGATCCTCGCACCGTTGAGCGCGCTCCGCCCCCGCGGACGTGCTTACATACCGACCGTGCTCGTATTCGCGACACCCGGACGCCGGGCCGTCACCGCGCTGGCCGCCGCCGTCGTCGGATTGGGCGCACTCACCGGCTGCGGTCGTGGTGCGACCGCGTCGACGGGCCCGGCTCCGACCTCGTCGGTCGGGTCGGTCGCGATCCCGTCCGACGCGGCCGCGCTGGCGCCCGCCGTGCCCGTCTCTGAGCTGCCCACGATGACCGTGGCCCAGCTGCCGAAGGAGGGCGTCACGACGTTGCGCCTCATCGCCGCCGGAGGGCCGTTCCCCTACGCCAAGGACGGCGTCACCTTCTCCAACCGCGAAGGTCTGCTGCCGCGGCATCCCGGCGACTGGTACCAGGAGTACACCGTGATCACGCCCGGATCGCCCGATCGTGGGGCGCGACGCGTCATCGCCGGCGACGACGGCGGCAGGTTCTACACCAGCGACCACTACGCCTCGTTCCGCGAGGTCCTCTCGGGGGTGTCGACATGACCGCCAACCTGCGCGCGTGGCTGACCACGCTGCACGGCGTCCGTCAGTGGGTCGGCTCCATCGACGACGTCGAGGCCGCCGCCGACACTCTCGGCTGGCGGCTGGTCGTGATCGACGGGACCGACGTCGAGGACAAGCACGCGTTCCTGGAGTCCTGCGACGAGGCGTTCGAGCTCCCCGAGTACTTCGCGATGAACTGGGACTCGCTGCAGGAGTGCCTCGTCGATCTCGACCTGGACGGGGCCTCGGGCATCGTCGTGGTGTGGAACGGCTGGGGCGAGTTCGCGGAGGCCGACCCGAAGGACTTCGCGACCGGCGTCGACATCATGCGCACCGCGCTGCGCAGCTGGGGCGGCGACGACGTCCACGGCGGCGTCCTGCTGCTGGGCGAAGGTCCCGACATCGACGTCGACGCCCTCTGACGCGGAGGGGTGGAGGCGGACGGTCAGGCGGAGTCGGGTGCCGGGTCGGAGATGACCAGCATGCGGCGTCGGACCTCGGCGGGCCCGTCGTCGGGCATGAGACCGTGCGAGGCCGGCTCGCCGAACACCAGCGCGCGCTCGCGCGGCGACGCGGTCAGCGCCAGGCCCACCGCCGCCGCGGCCGCAACCATCGCCAGGCCGTCGGTGAGCTGGATGAACGTGTCGGCCGTGGCGCTGGTCTCGCACAGGCCGTAGAGGGTGAACGCCCCGGTGAGCAGCAGCACGACCCGCAGCGACCGGGGTTGCAGGCCGGACGCCGCGATGAGCGGCAGGATCCAGAGCAGGTACCACGGCTGCACCACCGGACCGAGCGCCACGACCGCGAGGAACGCGTACGCGACCGACGCGACCGGCGTGCGCCCCTGCGGCTTGAGCAGCAGCCACGCCACGATGACCACGGCGGCGATCTCTCCGATGACGCGGAAGACCGTCACCGTGAGGTCGACGTGGTCGCCGAGGCCGAACCAGGCGAGGGCGTTGCCGCTCGCCATGCCCAGCCCTGTCATCGGCGAGAGCCAGGTGCGCACCTCGCCGGGCGTCGTGAGCGCGCGGATCCAGCCGAGGCTGCCGCCGACCATGATGGCGAACGCGAGGTAGGCGCTGATCGCGACCGCTGCGGACTTCACCCACGCGACGACGCGCTGGCGTGTGGTGGCGTGCGTGCCTGCCCACACGAGTCCGATGAAGGGGATCGCGAGCAGGCCGATCGGCTTGACCATCCCGGCGGCGAGGACGAGGACGATGCCGATCGCCGGACGCCCCTCGATCGCGATGGCCAGCCCGGCGACGATGAGGCCGACCATGAGGGCGTCGTTGTGCGCGCCCAGCACGAAGTGCATGAGCACCAGCGGGTTCAGGACGCCGAGCCACAGCGCCTTGGATCCGTCGATCCCGCAGTGGAACGCCAGCCGTGGCACGTAGTAGGCCATCAGTGCCACGCCGGCGACGGCGATGAGCCGGAACGCGATGACGGAGAGGAACGGGTTCTCGCCGACGAGGGCGGCCACGCCGCGCGACAGCGTCAGGAAGATGCCGCCGTAGGGCGTGGGGGTGTTCTGCCACATCGGGTCGACGCCGTCGGGGTACCAGCCGGGGATCGACGCGACGCCGTTCTTGTACGGGTCGATGCCCTGCAGCACGAGCTTGCCCTGGGCGAAGTAGGAGTAGACGTCACGACTGAACAGCGGCGGCGCGATGAGCAGCGGCGCGATCCACAGTGCCAGCACGCTCCAGAGGCGCCGCACGTCGCGCAGGTGGCCGGAGAGCACGTCGGCGCCCAGCACGAGCCACGACTGCAGCAGGACCGCACCGCCGAGGATCACGAGGGCGTGCGAGACGAACGTGCCGATGCCGGTGTGCCTCATGGTGCGCACGAGCGCGAGGTCGGCGAGCCCGTCCAGAGGGAGCCAGCCGACCCCCAGGGCTCCCACGGCGAGGGCCGTGGTCCCGATCAGGCCGGGGACGGCGTAGCGCAGGGTGAAGGCCAGACCGGAGTCCGACGTGTCGGGCGCGCCGTCGAGGGGATCGACGGTAGCCACGGGCACAGACTACCGGCGTGCCGCCGCGGCGACCTCATCCGAGATGGACCGAGAGGGGTGATCCACGTCGCTCGACGATCGGGAACACCGCCGGCCAGCCCGTTTCGCGCCCTTTGTCGGGCTTGGGTCTCGACCCGGTCTCAGCGCACGTAGGAGGGGGCGTAGGCCGGGTCGAGCCCGGTGACGCGCTCCGCCGCGAGCCGGCCGGACACCAGCACCATCGGTACGCCCACCCCGGGCTGGGTGCCCGAGCCGGTGAACACGACGTTCTCGCCCCACAGGTTCGAGGGCCGGAACGGCCCGGTCTGGCCGAACGAGTGCGCGGCGGCGAACGGCGCCCCGCGCTCCATCCCGCGGGCCGCCCAGTCGAGCGGAGTCGTGACGTGCTCGACCTCGACGGCGTCCCCGAAGCCGATGTAGCCGCGCGACTCGAGCGTCCGGACCACCTCGTCGCGATAGCGCGGGCCCTCGGCCCGCCAGTCGATGTCGGCGTCGAGGTTGGGTGTCGGGAAGAGCACGTAGTAGATCTGCTTGCCCTCCGGAGCGAGGCCAGGGTCGGAGTAGGTCGGGTTCGTGACCAGGATGCTCGGATCGCTCATCAGCCGTCGCTCGTCGATGAGCTCGCGGAAGACGCCCTCCCAGCTGCGGCCGAAGTGGATGTTGTGGTGGGCCGTCCTGGAGTACGTCGCGCTCGACCCGGCGAGCAGCAGGAAGCAGGACGGCGAGTACTTGAGCCGACGCACCGACCACGGCTCGCGACCCAGCAGCTCGCGCATCGCCACAGGGAGGTCGGGGTTGAGCACCACGACGTCGGCCGGCACGCGTTCCCCGTCCGCGGTGTGCACCGCGACGGCGCGCTCGCCCACGGTCTCGACGCGCGTGACCTCGGTCGAGTACCGGAACTCGACCCCGTGCTTCTCGGCCGCCGCGGCCATCGCGCGGGGCAGCGCGTGCATGCCGCCCTTGGGGAAGTAGACGCCGGCGACGGAGTCCATGTAGGCGATGACGGCGTAGATCGCGAGGGCGTCCTGGGGTGCGAGCCCGGCGTACATCGCCTGGAAGCTGAACAGCCGCTCGGTGCGAGGGTCCCGGAGGTACTGCCGCACCTTGGGGGCGAGCCTGCGGAATCCGCCGATCGCCACGAGCTTGGCGAGGTTCTCGGTGAGCAGGTCGACGGGGCTGTCGATGTTGCGGTCGATGAAGTCGCGCATCTCGTAGCGGTAGAGCCGGGAGACGAAGTCGACGTAGCGGCGATAGCCGGCCGCCTCCTCGGGGGAGATGACGCGCGCGATCTCGTCGGCCATCGCGTCGACGTCGGAGTGGACGTCGAGCTGCGAGCCGTCCGGGTAGAACGCCCGGTAGAGCGGCTCGACGGGCATCAGCTCGAGCCAGTCGTGCATGTCCTCGTCGACGGCACCGAAGGCGTCCTGGATGAGGTCCGGCATCGTGAGCACGGTCGGCCCGGTGTCGAAGCGGAAGCCGGCGTCGTCGATGAGCCCGGCACGTCCCCCGGGCACCGGCTCACGCTCGAGCACCGTGACCCGCCGTCCCGCTCCGGCGAGCCGCAACGCGCACGACAGTCCGGCGAGCCCCGCGCCGACGACCACCACGTGGTCGGTGGGCCCCGACACGGTGCGCGGGTCACGTCGCAGCGGTGCCATGCCTCCAGCCTAGGGACGGTCCGGCCATCCGGCTCCTCGAGATCCGGCCCGCTGACGCGGCGCCTGTCGGCATCGCGTGTCCCGGTAGGGAACACTGACGCTGACACCGCGACACGACACAGCACCGAGGGGGGCCAGTGAGCCTGGGTGGAATGCCACCGTCGATGCCGGCGCTCACCCGCCGCGAGCGCCGCAGGTTCCTGATCAGCACGGCGGTCAAGGCCGGGCTGGCGACCCTGGGCATCCTGCTCGTCTACTACCTGATCCCACTCGACCGGGTGCCCGACGGATGGCTGTTCCTGATGCTCGGCGTCGAGATGCTGCTGCTGGCCGCGGTGATCGCCTGGCAGGTCAGTCGGGTGTTCAACGCGCGCACACCTCTGCTCGCCGCCATCGAGGCGCTGGCCGTCACCATCCCGCTGTTCCTGGTGATCTTCGCGGCGATGTACTTCTCCCTCGCGAACAACGAGTCCGGCAACTTCAACGTCGGGTCGCTGACCCGCACCGACGCGCTCTACTTCACCGTCACGGTGTTCGCGACGGTCGGCTTCGGTGACATCACCGCGACGAGCCAGCTGGCGCGGGTGCTCGTGACCGTGCAGATGCTCGTCGACCTCGTCGTGCTCGGCGTCGTGATCCGGGTGTTCTTCGGGGCGGTCCAGGAGGCGTGGCGGATCAAGGCCGACGTCGACCCGGCGCAGGTGCGCGACGCGGTGGCCAGGTCCATCGACGACGGGTCCGCCCCGCGTCGACGCCGGACGCCGCTGACGGAGCGTGACTCCGGCGCGCCGCGCCCGTGCCGGGTGCGACGCGGGGCGGCCCGTTGTCTACCCTGAGCGCGTCTGTTCTTCGGGGGGTCCATGTTCCGGTCGGCCGCGCGTGCGGGGCTCGTTGCCACGTTGTCGTTGTCATTGCTGTCTCCCGTCTCGTCGGCGCACGCCGCCGCCCTGCCGGACTGGACGGCGCTCGACACGTGCGCCGGGGCGCTGTCGCCGCGCGTGACGTTGACGGCGTCGGGCGGGTTCACCGTCGATGACGCGGTGTTCGGCTACCACTACGACCAGTCCGTGCTCGCGCGCACGGCGTGGACCTCGCCCCGCACCACCGACGGCGTGTACGCGCTCGAGGCGTACGGCACCATGTGGATGCGCAGCCTGCTGCGCGCGATCCAGAAGGCGCCCGACTCCGCGGCACGGCTCGACTGCGCTCGTGGCGAAGACGGCCGCCACGCTGACCTGGCGTCCGGACAACCACGTGGTCACGGACATCGTCTGGAACGAGGGCACCAACCTCCGCCGGCAGGAGGCGCTCAACTGTCTGTACGCCGTGACGCCCGACGTCCGGCTCGTGCCGCTCATCAAGGCCGTGAGCGCGGCGAACCTCGATCCTCGTCGCTACTACGGACCACCGCTGAAGCCGCCGCACAACCACGGGCTGATGGCCAACATGGCGTTGCTGCAGGCCGGCATCGAGCTGCATCGCGACGACTGGGTGTCGGCGGCCATCTCGCGGACTCGCGTCGCGCTCGCCGGCTCGTTCACCAAGGCCGGTCTGAGCCACGAGCAGTCGTCGGCGTATCACCAGTCGTTGGTGCAGAAGTGGAGCATCGCCGCCGCGACGCTGCACGACAGCGCACGACCCGAGGCCGTGACGCTCGCCCAGACGATCCAGGCCACCCTCGTGCGGGCGCGCGCTGCCCTGCAGCACCTGCTCGACCCGGTCGGCGTCCCGGTCCTCTTCGGTGACCAGGTCGGCGACCGGCAGGCCGTCGTACCGCAGCGGACCCTGCTGTTCGTCGACAAGGACGCCGGCGTGATCACCCGGCGCTGGTCGTCGTCGGCGCCCGACGACTTCGTCGCCGCGCGCTTCGGTGCGCGACGGGCGATGCACGGTCACGAGGACCGGATGTCGGTCGTGTGGTGGGCAGGTGGGCGTCCGGTGCTCGTCGACCCCGGCACCTACACCTACGTCGCAGGCGCCGCGCGCGACTGGCAGCGGTCCATCGTGGCGCACAGCGCGCCGGTGGCACCGGCGCGCAGCTTCGCGCCGCGCGCGCCGATCGCCATCTCAGGGATCAGGTCCGGCGCGACCCTTCAGTTCACGATGACCGGCAAGCCGTTCGGGGTGAGCCAGTCGCGCCGCGTCGCCGTCGACCCGGTCCGCAACTCCCTGGCGTTGACCGACGCGGCGACCACGCCGCTCAACCAGGTGCTGCAACTCGACCCGCGGTGGCGTCTCGTGTCGCTCAACCCGGCGCGCTCGACGGCTCGGTTCATGGACCGGACCGGCGCGAGCCTGTGCCTGACGACGAACGGGCGCATCACGTCCGTCCTCCGCGGTGCTCGCGGTCTCGCGGGCGGGTGGGTGTTCTCCTACCCGCCCTCCGCCCGGCACCCGGCGGCTCGGGTCATCGTGAGCGGCGGCACGCGTCTGATCACGTCGCTGCGCATCTACGGAACGTCCCTGACCCCCTGGGCGCCCTAGGGTCTCGGCATCGGCAGGTGGACCCGTCGAGCGGTGCGGCGCCGACGCTCCGCGTCACACCGACCGTGAGGTCGCGGCGACGCCCAGGTCGCGCAGGACCACCCGAGCGTCGTCCGCCACCGGGGCGGACTCGAGGACCTCGAACGCCTGCTCGGTGAGCGCGTCGATCCGCGCCTCGACGTGGTCGAGCGCTCCGGTGTCGACGATGATGCCGCGCAGCTCGTCGATGCCGTCGGCGTCGAGCGCCGGATCCCCGAGACGTCGGCGCAGGACCGCGGCCTGGGCGGGCGACGCGTGCTCGTGCGCCGTGGCGACGAGCACCGTGCGCTTGCCCTCGCGCAGGTCGTCGCCGGCCGGCTTGCCGGTCTGGGTCGGGTCACCGAAGACTCCGAGGACGTCGTCGCGCAGCTGGAAGGCCGCACCGAGAGGGAGTCCGTAGCCGGAGTAGGCGACCATGAGGGCCGGGTCGGCGTCCGCGAGCGAGCCACCGAGGTGCAGGGGACGCTCGATCGTGTACTTCGCCGACTTGAACCGGACGACGCGCATGGCACGCGACACCGAACCGCCGCCCATCGCCTGCTCGAGCAGGTCGAGGTACTGCCCGGCCATGAGCTCGGTGCGCATGATGTCGTAGACCGGCTTGCCGCGCATGACCGACCGCGGCGGCAGGCCGCACGACATCAGCAGCTCGTCGGCCCACGAGAGGCACAGGTCGCCGAGCAGGATCGCCGCACCGACGCCGAACATCTCCGGGGAGCCGAGCCACTCGTTACCGCGGTGGAGGGTGGCGAATCGACGGTGCGCGGCCGGGAGACCGCGCCGGGTGTCGCTGCCGTCCATCACGTCGTCGTGGATGAGGGCGCATGCCTGCAGCAGCTCGAGGGAGGTGGCCGCCGTGACGGCCTCCTCGCAGTCGGCGCCTCCTGCACCGCGCCACCCCCAGTAGGCGAACGCCGGGCGGAACCTCTTGCCACCGCGCAGCAGGTCGGTGAGGGCGTCGGCGAGCGGGGCGAGATCCGGGCTCACGTCCTCGAGCACGACGGTCTGCGCCGCGATGAAGTCGTCGAGGCGCTTCTGGACGCGCACACGGAGATCCTCGGCGTCCAGCGGCGAGCGCGGCACCCCCGTGTCGGTCATGGTCGGAGGGTAGTCCGACCCGCGTCGAGCGGCATCCGGGAGCAGCGGCGCGGGGCGCGCGGCTGCCCACCATCCGGACAGGACCGAGGTTCCGCGCACCCTCCTCGTAGGCTCGTGCGCATGGCCGCCGCCTATCGACCCTCGCCGTCGTCCGACACGGTCGGCGCTCTGCTCGCCGCGGGTGGGCATTCCTTCTCGTTCGAGTTCTTCCCGCCGAAGACCGATGCGGGCGAGCGGGCGCTGTTCCACGCGATCCGCGAGCTGGAGAGCCTGCACCCCACGTTCGTCTCGGTGACCTACGGCGCGGGCGGCACGACCCGTGATCGCACGGTGCGGCTGACGCGACGCATCCTCGACGAGACGACGCTGCTTCCGGTCGCGCACCTCACGTGCGTCGGGGCGTCAGTGGCGGACCTCCGCGCCGTCATCGGCGAGTACGCCGACGCCGGTCTGCGCAACGTGCTCGCGCTGCGCGGCGACCCGCCCGGCGGGCCGGGCACGCCGTGGGTGCAGCACGAGGGCGGACTCGCGCACGCCGACGAGCTCGTGACGCTGGTCCGGTCGCTCGGCGACTTCTCCGTGGGCGTCGCGGCGTTCCCCGAGGGCCACCCCGAGTCGCCCTCGCTCGACCACGATGCGCGCGTGCTCCTCGCGAAGCAGGAGTCCGGCGCCGAGTTCGCCGTCACCCAGCTGTTCTTCCAGGCGTCGGACTACCACGCCCTCGTCGAGCGGTCGCGCGGCATCGGCGTCACGATCCCGATCATCCCGGGTCTCATGCCGCTGACGAACGTCGCGCAGATCGATCGGTTCGCGCTGTTCGCGGGGACGGCGTTCCCGGACGACCTCGCGGCACGCTTCCGCGCGGTGAGCGATGACGACGCCGCCGTCCACGCGCTCGGCGTCGAGGTCGCCTCCGCGCTCGCGGTCGAACTGCTCGAGGGCGGCGCACCGGGTCTGCACTTCTACACGCTCAACCGGTCGTCCTCGACGCGCGAGATCTACGCCGGGCTGGGACTCGCCTCCTACGCCTGAGGTCGCGCCGCGTCGCGTCGAGGCGTCGATCGCCCCGTCCGTCGGGCCGCGCGTGCCCGCGTGGGGCAGACTCTCGGGCATGGGCAGATCAGTGACCGTGACGGGACGCGGTCAGGCGTCCGCACCCCACGACCAGGCCACGCTGCGCTTGGCGGCGACGGCGCGGGCCGCCAACCCGAGCGACGCCACCGCACGTGCGACGTACTCGATGGCCGGCATGCGTGACGCCGTGGTGGCCGCCGGGGCGGATCCGGCGAAGCTGGCCACGACCCACGTCTCGTTGAGCCCCGTGCACGACCCGTGGCCGACCGTCGTCGGCTACGAGGCGACCCTCGGCCTCGCCGTGCGGATCACCGACCTCGATCACGTCGGTTCGCTGCTCGTCGCCGCCGTCGGTGCCGGTGGCGACGGCGCGCGCGTCGACGGCATCGAGTTCAGCCACAGCGATCCGGCCGGGCTCGCGTCGCAGGCGCGGGAGGCGGCCTACGCGGACGCCGTGGCCAAGGCGGGCCAGTACGCCGGGCTCGCCGGTCAGGCGCTCGGCGAGGTGCGCCACGTCGTCGAGGCGGCGAGCGGTGGTGGCCCGATGCCCAGGGTCATGGCGATGGCGGCCTCGACCGACGCCGGCCTGCCCATCGACGGCGGCGAGGGGACCGTGGGGGCCGTGCTCACCGTGACGTGGGCGCTCGGCCCGTCGGTCTGAGGGTCGAGACGGCTGCGGTGGCTCGTGGTGGCGTGCACCAGGGGGGTGGACGCGCGTGAGCGCCCGTGAGGTCCCGACCCGGTCGGCGTACCTCGACCGGTGGCAGGAGCTCCACGGTGGCTACGACCCGCGTGGGTCGCGGCTCGTCGGACCGTGGCTGGCGGTGGTCTACGCCGTCGCGCGTCCGTTCGCGCGGCTCGGGGTGCCGCCGGACCTGGTGACGATGCTCGGCTTGCTCGTGTCCGGCGCCGTCGTGTGGCTCTCCGCGATCGGCGGACGGTGGGTGGTGCTGGCGGCCGTCGTCGTCGGGTTGTCGGGTCTCGTCGACTCCTTGGACGGCGCGGTGGCGGTGCTCACCGGTCGCGCCACCGCGTTCGGCGCGGTGCTCGACTCCGTGGTCGACCGCGCGAGCGATCTGCTGTACCTGCTGGCGTTCTGGCTCGTCGGCGCACCGACGTGGACGTGCGTCGCCGCGGGCGCCGTCGTGATGGTGCAGGAGTACACGCGCGCACGTGCGACTGCCGTCGGCATGGACGACATCGGCGTCCTGACGATCGGCGAGCGACCTACACGCGTCATCGTGGTGGCGATGTTCCTGCTCGGCGCGGGCATCTACGCCGATGCCGCGGCGTCCTGGGCGACGGCGGGCGCTGCCGTGTCGCTGGGCGTCGCGGTCGTGGCGACCGTGCAGCTGCTGGTCGTCGTACGACGTCGACTCGGCGGGCCGGGCTGAGCGGGCGCCCGGAAGCACGACCGTCGTCGTTACCGCCGGAATGCACGGAGAACGGGCTGGTCTGCGTTCACTGGAGCGGTAACGCGGGGGCGGTGACGCGGGCCAGCTGCGCGCGGGCGAGCGCGGCAGCCGCCTCGTCACCCCGCGTCGGGTCGTCGGCGCGGACGAACGTGAGGAACATCAGCCCGAACAGCGCTGCCCACCCGAGGGTGCGCTGCCGCAGCGGCTCGTCGCCGTGGCCGTACGCCGTCCAGAAGGCGTCGTGGTGGTCGACGTCGAACAGCCACCAGACCGACGCGAGGTCCGTCGCGGCGTCGCCGCCGCAGAGGTCGTCCCAGTCCAGGAAGGCGAGCAGCCGACCGTCGCGCAGCAGGATGTTGCGGGGATGGAGGTCTCCGTGCAGCCACACGTGATGGCGAGCGGGCTCGACGGTCGCTGCGTGCCGGACGATGCCGATCGCTGACTCGACGAGGACGTCGCGAGGCTCGGGGAGGGCGTCCTCGAGCTGGTCCAGCAGCGGCAGCCTCTCGACGAGCGGCACCCCGCGGAACGGGTTGCGCGGGGCGTCGGCGTCGGCATCGACGTGGAGCCGACGCAGGATGTCGCCGAGGCGCGCGGCCTCGGCGGGCAGGGCACGACTCGTTGCGGCGAGCTCGCCGTCGAACCAGGGGACGACGCTCCACGGCCACGGGTAGTCGTCGGTCGCGACGCCGGCCACGACCGGCAGCGGCGCGAGGATCGGGACGCGCGGGACGAGCCGTGGCAGGAAGCGCTGATGGTTCTCGACCAGGGCCGCGGCGGCGGCGCGACGGGGCAGGCGCACCAGCAGGTCGTCGCCGAGCCGCCACAGGTCGTTGTCCCAGCCGTGGGCGACGAAGCGCAGCGGACGGTGTGCGAGGGACGGGGCCTGCGCGGAGAGCAGTGCCCGCACGAGCGCCTCGTCGATCTCGAGCTCGCGCTCCGGGATCACGACCACCGCAGCAGCCTGCCAGAGCCGCGCCACCGGCCGTCCCCGTCCTCCTGTGGGGCGACCGGGTTGCGTCGCGTCGGTCAGGCGCGGCCGATGAGGGTCGCGACGAGGTCGGCGGACATGCCGACGAGAGGCAGCCCGCCGCCGGGGTGGGCCGAGCCGCCGACGAGGAAGAGCCCGGGGACGGGGGAGCGGTTGGCCGGGCGCAGGAACGCCGCGCGCGCGCCGTTGCTCGACGTCCCGTAGATCGCACCGCCGGGTGCGCGGGTGTCGCGCTCGAGGTCGGCCGGCGTACGCACCTCGCACCACAGGAGCCGGTCGCGTACGTCGAAACCTCGTGCCGCCATGACCGCGAGGATGCGGTCGCGGTAGGCGTCGGCGAGACCGTTCGCCGTCCAGTCGATGGTGCCGCGCTCGCCGGTCGTGGAGTGCCGCGGGGCGTTGACGAGGACGAACCACGACTCGTGGTCGGCGTCGGGGCGCATGAGCGGGTCGTCGGGCGCGCAGACGTAGACGGTCGGGTCGTCGACGGGCCGGGCGTCGCGTCCGAAGATCGCGTCGAACTCGGCGTCGTAGTCGTCGGGGAACCACACGTTGTGGTGGCGCAGCCCCGGCGTCCGTCCGCGAACGGCGAGCAGCAGCACGAAGCCCGACAGCGACGGCGTGGCACGACGCAGCCGACGCAGCGCGTCGGTCCCGCGCGGGTCGTGGACGAGGTCGCGGTAGAGGTGCGTCGCATCGGCGTTCGCGACGACGACGTCGGCATCGATCACCTCGCCGTCGACGAGCCGGACGCCCGTGACGCCGGACGACTCCGTCAGCACGTCGGCGACGTCGGCCTCGAAGCGGTACGCCACGCCGCGCTCGAGGGTGCGCGCATGGAGCGCGTCGGCGAGCCTGCGCACGCCACCGCCCACGTGGTAGGCGCCGAACGTCTGCTCGACGTAGGGGATCGTGGCCAACGCCGCGGGCGCCTTGCGCGGGTCGGACCCGGCGTAGGTGGCGTAGCGGTCGGCGAGCATCCTCAGTCGGGGATCGTGCAGGTAGGACGACGCGACCGAGCGCAGGCTCCGGAACGGCGCGACCGTGCGCACGTCGGACACGTTGCGCGCCAAGGGAAGCAGGTCGCGCAGGCCGGTGAGCTCGGCCTCGAGGAACGGACGTCGCGTCACCTGCCAGATGTCCCCGGCGCGACGCATGTAGGCGCGCCACTCCTGCTCCGCCGTACCGCCGAGGGCCTCTCCGAGCGCGCGTGCGCAGCGAGCGGTGTCGACGCCGGGCATGTCCATCGTCGTGCCGTCGCTGAACCGGTAGCCGAAGGCCGGCTCGAGGTCCTGGAGGTCGATCGCGTCCTCGAGCGCACCGCCGGTCTTGAGGAAGAGGTCGCGGTAGACGGCCGGCAGCGTGAGCAGCGACGGCCCGGTGTCGAAGACGAAGCCGTCGCGCTCGAACGTGCCGAGCTTGCCGCCGTACGTCGTCGCCTGCTCGACGACGGTCACGTGGTGGCGCTTGACGGCCAGGCGTGCGGCGACGGCCATGCCGCCCATGCCGGCGCCGATCACCACCACCCGTGCCACGGTCGCCGAGCCTAGGCCGTCGCGACCGTGCCCCGGTGCGACGAGGGTCGCGGACGGCGCCCACGATCACGGATTCGGGTCACGAGAGGGCACGAAAGTGCCACGGATCTTCCCTAAGGGTCACGAGATGGCACAAAAGTGCCACGGATCTTCCCTAAGGGTCAGATCTTGCACGGGGTGCGGTCAGGGGAGGGGGCGGCCGCGCCAGGTGAGGGTGCCGGCTCGGTGGCGGCGCCAGGACTCGGCGACCAGGACGCCGAAGGCGATGACGGACACCGGATGCGCTGCCGCGTCGGGGACGACGCGCCCTCCGGTGCGGCGCGCCACGAGCGCGCGGCCCGCGACGCCCGCGGCGTAGCCGGCCAGGCCCCAGGCCCGGGCGCGCCGGGTCGGGCCCGCCACCGCCGCCACCGCGGGGACGACGTACAGCCACGACAGCGCGCCCACGGCGGCGGCCGCGGCCCGGCGCGAGCCGAACGCCGACCAGAGCGACTTCGTGTAGCCGTCGACGAGCTCGGCGCCGCTGTCGTACATCCGGCACGTGGCCACGTGCGTGCCGTCGGCGACCGCGCCGTGTCCGCCGCTGCGCTTCACCGCACGCAGGAGCGCGATGTCGTCGAGCACCTCACCGCGCACGGCCTCGTGCCCGCCCGCGCGGGTGTAGGCGTGGGTGTCGATCACGAGCAGCTGACCGTTGGCCGCGGCCATCGACTCGCGCGGGCGACCGCTCGGCCACCCGGACCGGCAGCGTCGTGGCCCAGGACCACTGCAGGAGCGGCTGCACGAGACGCGGCAGCACCCCGTCGGCCTCCTGGCGTGGATAGGGGCACACGAGGTCGAGCCCGGCATCGCGCAGCAGGCGTACGGACGCGGTGACTCCGTGCGGCTCGACCACGACGTCGGCGTCGACGAACACCAGCACGGATCCGGTCGCTGCAGCGGCGAGTCGCGCGCAGGCCCACGGCTTGCCCAGCCAGCCCGGAGGCACCGGCTGGTCGCCCCCGTCGATCAGCCGCAGCCGCACGTCGTCGGCAAGGCTCCCGACGATCTCGCCGGTACCGTCCGTCGAGCCGTCGTCGAGGACGAGCATCTCGAGGTCGCGCACACCCTCCGAGGCGAGCAGCGCCGCGACGCACGCGCCGATGTTCGCCGCCTCGTCGCGCGCCGGGACGAGGACGCTCACCCGCTCGGCCACCGGCGCAGGCACGGTCGACGGGGTCCGCAGCACCCGCAGGTTGTACGCCGTGTGCGCCGTGGCCAGGACCGCCCCGAGCGCCCCGGCGACGACGGCCGCCTCGGCGCCGCGAGCGCCGAGCCCGACCTCACGCCGGGACATCGCCGTACCCGGCCGGGACGTCGTCGGGCCGACGGTCGCGGGTCAGTCGCGGCCGGTCCACAGCGCCCAGGCGTAGGGGATCGCGACGAGGCCCATCACGATGCCGCCCCAGACCGCGACGCCGGGACGGTGCAGGAAGAACACGTTGAGCAGCGATGCTCGAGACGTAGGTCCACAGGTACATGAGCGCCGGGACGCCGTCGCCGGGACCGCCGTCGCCCCGACGCCGCGGCAGCCGGTCGAGGACGAGCATGAGCACCAACGAGACGAGCAGCCAGGCGACGAAGTTCTGCGCCGGGACGTTCGTGATGCCGATGAGCACCGGGACGCTGTGCATGGTCCAGGTCCAGTGGCCCTCACCGACCATCTGCGGGTCGAGGAACAGGTCCCACGACGCCAGCCCCACCGCCGCCACGACCGGTGTCATGAGCGGACCGTGCACCAGGCGACGGGCGGCGAGCAGCGCGGGATAGCTCATCATCGCCCAGGCGAGCGGGATGATCACGGGGACGCCGGCCACCGCCGGGCCCACGCGGTGGGCGTAGGCGTAGTCGCCGAACGGCAGCCCGGTGCGCGTCCCGACCACCTCGACGACGAAGCCGGCACCGGCGCTGACGACGAACCAGCCGATCGCCCACAGCCAGCCGCGCACGAGGATCGCGTGCGTCGCGCTCGTGAGGAAGAACAGCACGACGGCGACCACGGTGACCAGGTCGCGCGTGCTGCCGTGGGTGAGCGGCCACAGGATCTGGGCGAGGATCGTCAGGAGCGCGAGCAGCCAGGGCAGGGCGCGGCCGAAGCCGCCGCCTCCGCCACCGCTGCGGCGGCGGTCGGCGTGCGGGCCGGAGTAGACGCGGATGCTCATCGCGTGCCCGACCCTACGGCGTCGGTCCGTCCGTCCGGGCACCACCCGCGCGGTCAGCCGTCGAGGAGCGCCCGGCCGTGGAGGGAGCCGCTCGCCGCGACGACGGCGAACCGGGCGAAGAGCTCCTCGGCGTACCAGTCGACCTCGCGGGTGCGGCGCATCACCTCGACGTGGGGCGAGCCGCGGTGCGCGAAGCGGGTGAGGGCGGCGTTGTCGTCCCACAGGCTGAACGTGCCCTGCAGTCCCACGGGCGCCTCGCCGATGCCGACGGCGAGGCGCAGCCCCTCGGTCGCCCGGAGGTCGCCGGACACCGGGGGGACGGCCGCCCAGAACGTGCGCCACTTGCTGGGTCGGATCCTCGCCCGCGTGACCGCCGCGACCGGGCCGTCCCAGCGGTGCGCGACCGGGTCGCCGAACGGGGTGCGCCCGGCCCACGTCCCGCGTGCTGCGAGCGGACGCAGCAGGACGCGCGCCTGCTCGTCGGCGATGCGCGACCACGCGGCGTGGCTCGCCGACGCCTCGAACCTGCCCGGCCCGTCGTCGTCGCTCCAGCAGGCGAGGACGCCCCAGTGGCCGGGGTCGGCGTCGCGCGGGGTGAACGTGCGTCCCGAACCGGTGCCGAGCAGCTTGACGAACGTGGCGCCCGGGATCCGTCGTACGGCGCGGCGGTCGAGCGCCATCCGACCGAGCGCGCGCGCCACCGCCATGCCGTGCACGCCGTACAGGTGCAGGCTGACGACGGCCGGGACCGGCTCGGCAGCGCCGGGGCGCGACGCGACGTCGTAGACCGGATCCGTCACGGTGAGTTCCGGGTGACCGTCACCACTCCATCGTGCCGCGCTGTGGGGCCCACGTCGACGGGAGTCGCCGGCGTCACGGGTCAGCGCAGCAGGAGGACGACGAAGACCGCGTAGGCCAGGCCGATCGCGATGCCGTCGAGGCGGGTGAGCCCCCGGCGCAGGAACGCCCACCCGAGGACGACGACGGTCAGATCGAGGTACCACCACGCCGCCAGGGTTGCTGCGGCCGTGATCGTGCCGAGCCCCAGGATCGCTGCGGGGAGAAGGAAGCCGACGACCACGTTGATGTTGTTGCTGTTCGTCGTGGTCGACAGCGTCGCCGCGCCGCGTCCGCTGCGGGCCAGGTAGAGCGCAGCGACGGCGTTGGGGATGCTCGTCACGATCGCGAGGAGCACTGCGCCGACGACGAGGTCGGAGAGACCCCACGCGTGGCCGAGGTCCGTGCCGGTGTGCTCCAGCACGACCGACGAGGCGATGACGACGACCAGGAGCAGCACCGCCGCCATGACGTCGCCGGCACCCCCGCGTCCCGGGTGGACGTCGAGGTCGGCCTCCTCCTGCGTCACCGCCGACGTGAGGGTTCCGCGCAGCCGTTCGGGAATGGGCAGCCGCGCGCGGTGCGCCGGGCTCATGACGAGGAGCGCGACGTAGGGCGCGAACACCAGCAGCGCGAGGAGCAGTCCGGGGGTAGGCGCCACGGCGTGTGCGACGACCGACACGGTGACGAATCCGAGCGGGATCGCGACCACGCCCTCGAGCGCCACCACCCGACGGTCGAGGCGGATGCGTCCGGCGACGATTGAGGCCAGGCCGAGGAGCATGGCGAGCTTGGCGACGTTGGACCCGAGGACGACGCCGATGCCGACGTCGTTCTGCTTCTGGACCAGCGCGGTGACCGCCGTGGCGATCTCGGGGGTGTCCGCGGCGAGGGCGGCGAGCAGCCCGAGTGCCGCCTCGGTCAGCGCGAGCCGGGCACCGATCCGCTCGAGCCGCACGATGAGCAGGTGCGAGGCGGCGAGCGCGATGGCCGTGGCGAGCAGGAAGACCCCGAGGACCAGCGGGTCGTGCACCGGTGCCTCCTCACGCCGACGACAGCGCCGACCAGGCTTCCCGGCACACCGATGGTCACGTTAGTGGGCGTCGAGGGCCCGCGTCGCGACGCGGGCGCGATGACGATCGACCGCGTGCTCGGCCGCGCGGCCGAGCCCGCGCCGTCGATCAGCAGACGACGTCGAGCCGCGGCGCCTGTGCGGCGGTGCCACCCTCGGTGGAGTAGTAGCGCGCGCCGTCCCCGCTCGTGCTCGAGAGGACGAGGCCGACCGACCCGTTACCGGCGACGAGCGGGGTGACGTCCCAGGCGTAGCTCGTACCGAGGGCCACCGCCGTCGCGACGCTGCTCACCTTCGCTCCGACCGCGGTCGGAGCGGTGGCCCAGGTGACCGACGACTGGGACCACGCGGTCGAGCTCGCGGCGTAGACGTCGCCGCCGTAGACGGAGTTGTCGTTGACGGTGCTGCCGACGGTGAGCCGCAACGTCGCGCGGGTCACGGTGCACGCGGGCAGACCACTGACCGAGAACGCGAGCAGCGCGTGGTTGACGGGACTGTTGTCTGTCGTCACCCGCGTGGCCGTGCCGTAGTTGATCGTGGGGTTGGACGCGTCGACCGTCGCGTCCCCGGTCGCGGTGAACGAGTACGTCGTGCTGGTCGCCGACGGGGTCGTGGCGCTCAGCGGCGTCGACCGCGCCGACTCGTTGCCCGTCGCGTCGAAGGCCGACACCTGATAGCTGTACGTCGTCGCCGCAGCGACGGTCGTGTCGGAGAAGCTCGTGCTCGACGTGGAGGCGAGTGGTGTCGCCGACCCGTTGCGGTAGAGGCGATATCCGACCACGCCGATGTTGTCGGTGCTCGGCGCCCAGGAGACGTCGACGCGCGTGGGGCTCACGGCGGTCGCCGCCGTGAGGGCGGGGACGGACGGCGCCTGCGCGTCGCCTCCGGGGACGCTGAAGTCGTAGGTCTGCACGTCGAAGGTCTGGCCCAGCGAGTTGGTCGGCGCGACCGTGACGATGCGCCCGTCGACGGTCACCCTGAGGAAGCCGTAGACCTGCGCGTTCGTGAAGGTGCCGGGCGCGGATCCGCAGTGGCTGCCGCCTGCGCCGACGGCGTAGAGGTCGAAGGCGCTGCACGTGCCGATGCGACCGAGCGCTGCGCCGCCGTTGCCCACGACGTAGCTGATGAGGCCGGCCGAGTCGGGCCGGTTGCGCTGATAGCCGTGCGCGTGACCGTTGAAGGCGATGTCTACGCCGTACTGGTCGAGCAGTCCCTGCAGCGTGCCGGCGCCGCCCTGCAGGTAGCTGTCGGACGGCTGGCCGCTCGAGTCGGCGTAGAGCGGGTAGTGCCAGAACGCGAACTTCACCGACCCCGGGTGCGCCGCGAGATCGGCCTTGAGCCACTGGTACTCGGCCGACGCGACCGTCCAGTGCGCGTCGCGGTCCTGCTTGTAGACCGACGCCGTCCCGACGTTGCCGTCGGCCCACGCCACGGTGAGGGCGTAGAAGCGGGCCCCACCGGCGTCGAAGGCGTACCACATGCTCGGGTAGCTCTTGGCGGTCGAGCCGTTGATCGACGGGTAGGGCTCCATGAGATAGCGGCCGCCGGAGGTGGCGGCGGCGTTGCTCTCGGGCCAGTTGACGACCTGGACGGCGCCGTTGGTGAAGCCGTGGTTGCCCGTGACGTTGAAGACCGGGAGCGAGCGCCCCGGGACGGCCCAGAACGAGGGACCGAAGACCGTGCTGATGTCGGTGCCGGCCTGGTAGAGGTCGCCGTACTCGCTCTGGCCGCCGCCCGGGTAGGCGGTGTCGCCGGTCATGACGGCGAAGCGCGAGCCGCTGCGCGCCATCTGCGCGAGCACGTGGGACTGGTCGGCGTTGACGCCACCCGCGTAGGCCTGACCCCAGTCGCCGAACACGGCGAACGAGAAGGGCGCGGTCGACCCCACCGCTGCCTGGGACGTGAAGGTCGGCGAGGCGTCGCCGCCGAGCAGGTCGACGCTGCCGAGCACGACGCGGTAGCAGTACTGCTGGTCCGGCGACACGGGGATCGTCGCCTTCCACTGGTACTGGGCGCTCGAGATCACGGTGATCGCCGTCTTCGTCGCGGCGACGGTGTGCGCCGCGCACGAGCCCACGGGTCCCCACGTGACGCTGCCGGTGGTCGCCGACCGGTCGGTGGCCCAGTTGACCGTGATCGACGACTGGATCGAGTCGGTGAGGTAGGGGTAGCGCGTGAGCGACGGGCTCGGTGCCGCGTGCGCCGACCCGATCGCAGCCGGCGCCAGGAGCCCGGCCAGGACGGCGGCGGCGACGAACGGGCGAACCCGTCGACGACGCGTGGTCGTGCCCGGTGCGTGACGTCGTCCGTCGTGCTGTCGTGGTGCGCGCATGCTCGTCACCTCGCTGCGACGTGGACCCCGACCGCCCGCGTCGGGTCGTCCGGTGAGGCGCGGTCCGGATCGCCTCCGGGCCATTGTGTTCCCGAGAAGGTCGCGGCGAGCAGGTTCTTCGTGAAGCCGCACGGATTTCCGCTCGGGCCGGTCCTGCGGTGATGCGGCGCGGTGTGCGAGGGATGCGCGGTGCGGGTGGGATCCCTGGTGCGCGGCGACCGGCTCAGATGGGTCGCTCGCCGGTCGCTGCAGACCTCACGTCGGTTGCTCGCCGACCTCGGCCGCCTCGCCCGCGGTGATGCGCAGCAGCTCCTCGTAGGTGGTCGGGAAGACGTAGTGCGGGTGGCCGCCGGCCGCCCACACCGTGTCGTAACGGGCGAGGTCGACGTCGACGATCGTGCGCAGCGGACGCGGGTGGCCGACGGGTGCGACGCCGCCGATCGGCTGCCCCGTCGCGGCGCGGACGAAGTCCGGCGTGGCACGGCGTACCTGGGAGGCGCCGACGAGCCCGGCCAGGGCGAGCACGTCGGCGCGGTGCGCACCCGACGTGAGGACGAGCAGCGGCTCACCGTCGGCGTCGAAGACCAGCGAGTTGGCGACGGCACCGACCTCGATGCCGAGCAGCGCGGCGGCGTCGGCGGCCGTGGCCGCGCGCTCGTCGAGCTCGCGCACCTGACCGGCGACACCGAGGCCGGCGAGGGCCCGGACCACGGTGACCGCGTTGGGGTGCAGCCCGTCGAGGTCGGGCACCGGCTGCGCGAGCGTGCCGTCGGCGTTCACGTCGACGTGCACGTTGACGTCGGGGTCGTGCGCGCGCCGCGTCGTGTCGTCCATGGCCGCACACGCTAACGGCGCCGCGCCGACGGTTCTGTCCCTTGGGGACGATCTCGGGCACTTTTCTGCCCTCCGGAGTCCCGAGGTCGTGTTCGTGGCAGGACGCCGGTCGCGGCGGCCGCTGGCTGCGGGGCACGGGTGCGTGGTGGCCCCGCGGATCGTCCGGGTGCGCCGTGCACCCGTCCCCATGCGGTCGGCCCGGCGTGTCGTCCACCGATCCGGAACCCCGTAGTCGGGAGGGCTTGACGCGCTGTCGGGGGTGGGGGATACGGTGGAGCCACATCGAACACCTGTTCGAACACGGTCGGGGCGGGTCCACGGATTCGCGGCCGAGGGCCCACCCCGACCGGTCGGACGATCGGCGGGTCCGTGGGGTTCTCGCGGTCCCCACGGTCCCGCACCCGTCCGACGGTGCCGGTACGCCGGTGGCGGTCATCAGCGTGGGGAAGCGCTGCGACCGGCACCGGCGGCCGCACCGGGGCTGCCTTCCTCCGCCCGACGTCTCCGGTGCCCACCCGGCACCGGTCCGGCAACCGAACCGTCCCGTCCTACGCCGACGGGCAGGAGGCAGCAGTGCGCACCTACGGCGAGGCCATCGACGTCCGGACCGTCGCGTCCGGGCAGGGCCATGGCGGCGGTCCCGACCGCGGTCTCGGTGCCGGTGACGCGTCCTCGTCGTCGCTCGGGATCGCTCCGCCCGCCCAGTTCCTCTGGCGCGGCCGGCTCTACCTCGTCCGCGAGGTCCTCGCCCACTGGGTCGAGCTCGGCACGTGGTGGTCGGCCCGGGGCGCTCGGTCGCCGCGCCGTCCCGTTCTCGCGTCCGGCGGCGCCGCGTCAGGTGTCGCGTCCGGCTCCCCCTCGGACGCCGGCACCGCTGGCACCGGTGCCCCGGGCATCGCCTCGTCGACGCGCTCGGTCGCCGCCGACGTCGGTGCCGTGGAGCGCGAGGTGTGGCGGGTCGAGGCGGCCGCGGGTCGCACCGCCGTCGTCGGGGTCTACGACCTCGTGCGCGACGTCACCGCCACCGACCCGCGCGGCGGACCGACGCGCCCGGACCGCTGGAGGTTGGCCCGTGCCCTCGACTGACCGCCGCTCGGCCCACGCCACTAGCGACCACGAGCACCACCGCTGCGGCTCGCCCGCGACCTCACCGACCCGCTCGTCCGAGAGGAGTCCCCGTGTCCGCGCCCACCCTCGACGCCGTCCTGTTCGGCACTGTCACTGGCGCTGCCACTGCGCGCCACTGCCACTGACATCGCTGCCGCTGCTGCCGCCGCGACCACCGAGGCCACCGCCACGTCGACCCACGGGGCGGCCACTGCTGCGGCTCCCGCGGCATCCACCTCCGAGCCGGTCGTGCTGCGCCCGGGGCTGCCGGTCGCCAGCCGCGACCTGCTCGCCGGGTCCGCACGCGAGCTGCTCGGCGCCGTCGCGGCCGACGACGTCGAGACCCGCTACGCGCGGGCGCACCTCGCCGCGCTGCGCGCGGCCGCCGCCGTCCTCGCCGCCCGGGCCCGGCCGCGCGGGCGGCGCAGCGGCGGGGTGCGCAGCGCCTGGGTGCTGCTCGCCGAGGTCGCGCCCGAGCTCGGTGAGTGGGCGGCGTTCTTCGCCGCCGGTGCGGGCAAGCGCGCCGCCGCCGAGGCCGGGCTCGCCGGCGTGGTGAGCGAGCGCGAGGCCGACGACCTCGTGCGCGAGGTCGAGACCTTCCTCGCCGTGGTGGCGCGCGCTCTCGGCGTCGGTCACCAGTCCGTGCTCGACACCCGCGTGTCCTGATCCGCGCGCCACCCGAGACCCGACCGCGATCCCGTGCCTGTCGACCCCTTCGTCCACCTCCATGTCGCCTCCGGCTACTCGTTGCGCCACGGCGCGAGCAGCCCGGCGGCGTTGGCGGCGCGCGCGGCCGAGCTCGGACAGGAGGCGCTCGCGCTCACCGACCGCGACGGGCTCTACGGCGCGGTCCGCTTCGTCCTGGCCTGCCGCGACGTCGGGATCGCACCGATCCTCGGCCTCGACCTCGCGGTGCGACCCGCGCTCGCGTCCGTCCTCGCCCCGCCGCTGTCGGGCGGCTCGCTCGGCGCCCGGGTACGCCGGACCCCCGCCGGCCGGCTCGGCTCGGGCCCGACCCTCGCCGAGCGCACCGCCGCCACCGCTGCCGGCTCCACCGGCTCCACCGGCACGGCCCGGCCCCCGGGCACCGCAGGAACGACGTCGTCCCGACGCACTCCCGCCCGCGGCGGGGCCGAGGTCGACCCGCGCCACCCGCGCGTGGTGCTGCTCGCCCGGGGCCGCACCGGATGGGCGTCGCTGTGCCGGCTGGTCTCGGCCGCCCACCTCGGGCTGCGACCGGAGCCGCCGCCCGGGGAGGTCCGCGGCGGTCCCGACGTCCGTGGTGAGGCGCGTCGTGGTTCCCCGGTCACCGACCTCGAGGTGATCGCCGAGCACAGCGAGGGCCTCGTCGTGCTGCTCGGTCCGGAGTCCGAGGTCGGCCGGGCGCTCGCCCGGCGCAGGCCCGACCTCGCCGCCGAGGCGCTCGCCCCGTGGCGCGAGGTGTTCGGCCGACGGCTCGCGATCGAGGTCGTGAGCCACCGCGCCCGCGACGCGGGGATGGCGGCGAGCGACCTGTCCGGTGCGCCGAGCCGCGGCCTGCCCTACTCCTCGTCCGCGGCCGCGCGCGCCCTCGGCTTCGCCCGCGACCACGACCTGCCCGCGGTGCTCACCAACTCCGTCCGCCACGCCACGCGCGACCAGGCGCCCGTGGTCGACGTCCTCGATGCGATCCGCCGCCTCGTCCCGCTCGACTCGCGGCACCTCGACCGTGCCAACGGCGAGGGCCACCTCGCCGACGGCGCGCACATGGAGCGCGTCGCGCGCGAGGTCGTGCGGCTCTCGGGTGTCGCGGCGGGGGAGCAGGGCGAACGCCGCGAGGTCGAGCGGCTGCTCGCCGACACCCGCGCGCTCGCCGACGCCTGCCGGCTCGACCCGGTCGTCGACCTCGGCATCGGCGAGGTGCACGTGCCCGAGCTCGACCTGCTGCTGCCGGCGCGCACCGCGGCGCGCAGCAGCGCGGTGCGCGACCGCGGCCCGGCCGCGCTCGCCGCCGAGGCGCTCGAGGCCGACCGGCACCTGCGCGGCCGGTGCGAGGCGGTGCTCGGCGCCTACCTCGACCGCACCCGGCACCCGGCCCGCGACGCGCGCGAACGGCTCGACGCCGAGCTCGCCACGATCGCCACGCTCGGCTTCGCCGGCTACTTCCTCACCGTCGGCGAGGTCGTCGACCTCATCCGCGACAACGGCGTCCGGGTCGCCGCGCGCGGCTCGGGCGCCGGCAGTCTGGTCAACCACCTGCTCGGCATCTCCGGCGTCGACCCGCTCGCCCACGGGCTGATCATGGAGCGGTTCCTCTCGCCGCTGCGCCGCGCGCTGCCCGACATCGACGTCGACGTCGAGTCCGCCCGGCGCACCGAGATCTACGGGCGCATCCTCGACCGCTTCGGCGGCGAGCGGTGCGCGTGCGTGTCGATGCGCGACACCTACCGGGTGCGCCACGCGGTGCGCGACGTCGGCGCGGCGCTCGGGATGCCACCCGGCGAGATCGACGCGTTCGCGAAGGCGTTCCCGCACATCCGTGCGCGCGACGCGCGCCAGGCGCTCGACGAGCTGCCCGAGCTGCGCTCCTCGGGGCTGGGCCGGCTCGCCGCGCGCGGCGAGCTCGACGGCTTCCTCACCCTCGTCGAGGCGCTCGACGGGCTGCCCCGCCACATCGCGCTGCACCCGTGCGGCGTGCTGCTCTCCGACACCACGCTGCTCGACCGCACCCCGGTCGAGGCGAGCTGGATGGGCTTCCCCATGAGCCAGTTCGACAAGGACGACGTCGAGGAGCTCGGCCTGCTCAAGCTCGACGTGCTCGGCATCCGCATGCAGTCGTCGATGGCCTACGCCCTCGACGAGATCGAGCGCGTCGACGGCGAGCGGGTCGACCTCGACGCCGTGCCGCTCGACGACGACGACACCTACGCGCTGGTCCGGTCCGCCCACACCCTGGGCTGCTTCCAGATCGAGTCGCCCGGGCAGCGCGAGCTCGTCGGCAAGTTCGCGCCCGAGACGTTCGACGACCTCATCACCGACATCTCGCTGTTCCGCCCCGGCCCGGTGAAGTCGGACATGGTGACCCCGTTCCTGCGCGCCCGGCAGGGCTGGAACGACGCCGAGTACCTCCACCCCGCGCTACGTCCCGCGCTCGAGGAGACCCACGGCGTCGTCGTCTTCCACGAGCAGGTGCTGCGCATCGTCGCGGTGATGACCGGCTGCTCGCTCGCCGAGGCCGACGAGGTACGCCGCACCCTCGGCTCGCCCGACGGCCAGCAGGAGGTGCGCGCGTGGTTCTATCCCGCGGCGCGCGGCCGCGGCTACGACCTCGCGACGATCGAGCGGGTGTGGGAGGTGCTGCGCGCGTTCGCGTCGTTCGGCTTCTGCAAGGCGCACGCCGCCGCGTTCGCGCTGCCCACCTACCACTCGGCGTGGCTCAAGGCGCACCATCCGGCGGCCTTCCTCGCCGGGGTGCTCACGCACGACCCGGGCATGTACCCCAAGCGGCTCATCCTCGACGACGCCCGCAACCTCGGCATCGCGATCCTGCCGCTCGACGTCAACGCCTCCGACGGCACCTACCGCACCGAGAAGGTCTCGCCCTACGACGAGCCGCCGCCGGAGATCCTCGACGAGCGGCCGCGCCGCGGTCCCGACGTCCCGGGGCTCCCCGACGGCTCGGCGTACGGCATCCGGCTCGCGCTCGCCGACGTCAAGGGGATCAGCGCGGCCGAGGTCGAGCGCGTCGTGGCCGGCCGTCCCTACGGCTCGCTGTCGGACTTCTGGCACCGCGCCCGCGTCGCGCGCCCGGTCGTCGAGCGGCTCGTCGTCGCGGGCGCCTTCGACTCGCTCTACGGCATCGGCCTGTCGGCCCCGGTACGCCGCCGCGGCCGGGTCACGCGCCGCGACCTCCTGCTGCAGGTCGCCGACCTCGACCGGCACAGCCGGGCCACCGCGCGCGCAGCCAAGGCGGCGGCGCCGCGCGGCCGGGCCGCGCCGCTCACGTCCGCCGCCCGTGCCGAGATCGCACGCAGCACGGTCGCGGCGGCGCGCCACCAGTCCGAGGCGCCCGCCACCGCCGTCGCCGCGGCCGACCTCGACGTGCAGCTCGCGCTCGACCTCGGTGACGCCCCCGGCGAGGTCGCCCCGAGCGGGCTGCCGGAGATGACCGACGCCGAGCGGGTCCGCGCCGAGCTCGAGGTGCTCGGGCTCGACGCGAGCCGGCACGTCGTCGACTTCTACCTCCCGATGCTCGACGCGCTCGGGGTCACGCCCTCGCGCGACCTGCTGCGCCGGCGCAACCAGTCCGAGGTGCTCGTCGCCGGGGTCAAGGTCGCCACCCAGACCCCGCCGGTGCGCTCGGGCCGCCGCGTCGTGTTCCTCACCCTCGACGACTCCACCGGCCCGGTCGACGCCACCTTCTTCGAGGACGTGCAGGGTCCCTACGCCGCCACGGTGTTCGGCTCGTGGCTGCTGCTGGTGCGCGGGGTCATCCGTCGTACCGGTCCGCGCGGCATCTCGATCCGGGCCACCGGGGCGTGGGAGCTCGGCGTCGTCCACGACGTGTGGCGGCGCGGGGGAGCCGAGGCCGTCGCGGCGCTCCTCGCCGCCGACAGCGGCACGCTCGACGACGGCGCCGACACGGCGGTCGCCGGGCGGGCGGGCAGCCGGTCGAGCCGCCCGGTCGTGAGCCCGCCGCCTCCCGCCGCGCCCGGGGGCTACGTCGCCGCCGGGCTCGACGAGCACGGCCCGCACGTCGGGTCCGGTGCCGGCGGGATGGGACGGCGCGGCTCGGACCTCGCGGCGGCGGCCCGAGCCCGCCCGGTCGACCCGGCAAAGGTCGGGGAGGCAGAGCCCACCGAGACCACCGAGACCACCGAGACCACGGAGCAGCGGGTCCGCCGGGTCCTGGTGCACGCCAGCGGTTTCCGGCAGTCGCCCTACGCCGACATCAAGCCGCAGGGCGTCGACGCCGCCGACACCCGCGCCCAGGCCGCGCAGGGACGTCGCCGTGCTCCGGATCCCGACGAGCCCGAGCCCGCGCCGCGCAAGACTCCGCCCAGCAAGCTCTGGCACTCCAGCCCGGGCAGCTCGGGATGGTGAGCCCGTCCGCCTCGCCCAGCGCGCGAGACTGGTCCCACGGTCGCTACCCGGCCGCGGAAGCAGCCGTTCGATCAGTCTCGGGTCAGGGCCACGAGGGATGATGGGCGCGTGAGGAGGGGTCGGTGAGCCGCAGCCAGATCACCCGTGGCGCCCGGCTGACCCAGGCCGACCTCGGGCCCGCCGGGCACTCCGGCCGTCGCGACGACGACGGCTGCCCGGTCCTGCACGTCGACATGGACGCGTTCTTCGCCTCGTGCGAGCTGCGCAGCCGGCCCGAGCTGGTCGGGCTGCCGGTCATCGTCGGCGGCGACGGCTCGCGCGGCGTGGTCACCGCCGCGACCTACGAGGCCCGCAGGTACGGCATCCACTCCGCCATGCCGATGTCGCGCGCCAAACGGCTCTGCCCCGACGTCGTCATCATCCCGCCCGACTTCGCCCTCTACGCCGAGGTGTCGGCCGGCGTCATGGCCGTGTTCCGCGACATCACCCCGCTCGTCGAGCCGTTGAGCCTCGACGAGGCGTTCCTCGACGTCGCCGGCGCCGTACGCCGGATGGGTCCGCCGGCGGTCATCGCCGAGACGATCCGCGCCCGCGTCCACGACGAGCAGGGCATCACCTGCTCGGTCGGCGTCGCCTCGACCAAGTTCGTCGCCAAGCTCGCCTCGACCCGGGCCAAGCCCGACGGGCTGCTCGTCGTGCCCGCCGACCGGGTCATCGCCTTCCTGCACCCGCTGCCGGTCGGGTCGCTGTGGGGGGTGGGCGACAAGACCGAGCAGGCGTTGCTGCGCCTGGGTCTCGCGACCGTCGGCGACCTCGCGCACACCCCGGTCGACACCCTGGTCCGCGCGCTCGGCCAGGCCAGCGGCACCCACCTCTACGCCCTCGCCTGGGGTCGCGACCCGCGCTCGGTCGAGGCCCCCGAGGCGGAGAAGAGCGTCGGCAACGAGGAGACCTTCCCGCGCGACATCGACGACCCGGAGGTGATCCACCGCGAGCTGCTGCGCCTGTCGGAGAAGGTGGGCTCCCGGCTGCGCGGCCACGGCTACGCCGGACGCACCGTGGTGGTCAAGGTGCGCTTCGCCGACTTCTCCACGATCACGCGCTCGCGCACCCTGCGCTCGGCCACCGACGTCGGCAACGAGATCTACGCCACCGCCCGCGCCCTCTACGACGCCCTGGGCCTGCAGCGGGCCCGGATCCGGCTGGTCGGCGTCCGGGTCGAGGGGATCGTCGACGCCGACGACGCACCCCGGCAGATGCTGCTCGACGAGCCCGAGGTCGGCTGGCGCGAGGCCGAGCAGGCGGTCGACCGGGCCACCGCCCGGTTCGGCCGGGGATCGGTGCGCCCGGCCGCCCTGCTCAGCACGGGCGACGACGACGGTTTCGGGGGCGCGCCGGTCGCTCCGCGACCCCGGTGACACACCCCAGACATCCGTCCGGGGAACCTCACGGCGCCCGCAGCCGTTGATGTCAGCGAGCCCCTCGCCCGCTCGGACGCTCCAGTCCCAGCGCCCAGGAGCCGACATCTCCACCAGCCGCGGAGACGCGACACGGCAGGATCTGACCCCACGACATGGGTCGACCGGGTTTCATCCGGGCCGATGTCTGCTTATCCTCGGAGATGACAGACATGTGTCCGGGTCACCCGCCCGGGCCGTTCCGACCGAGGAGGCACCCGTGCCGCTCTCCGAGCACGAGCAGCGACTGCTCGAGCAGATGGAGCGGGCCCTCTACGCCGAGGACCCGAAGTTCGCCTCCAGCCTGCGCTCGGCCGGTCCCCGACCGGGCGTCCGGCGTGCCGCCGTCCTCGGCGTCCTCGCCGCCATCGCCGGTGTCGCCGCGCTCGTCGGCGGTGCCGCCACCGGCATCATCGCGATCGGCGTCGTCGGCTTCCTCCTCATGCTGGCCGGCACGTTCCTCGTGATCCGCGCCCTGCGCGCCCCGGCACCCGCCGCGACCGCCGCCGCAGCGCCGACCGCCGCGCCCCGCCCCGCCGAGCCGAAGTCCGGCTTCATGGACAAGCTCGACGAGCGCTTCCGCAAGCGCCGCGAGGGCGACGACAGCTAGAGGTCGTCGACCACCTCGCCCCCTCCGTACGGCCGTGAACCTCGAGGTTCACGGCCGTCGTGCTGTCGCGTCGGCGGGAGCGGTGGACGCGGGTCAGGTGCGGACGTCGTCCTGGTCGCGCAGCGACGCGGGCAGCAGCGTCGCGCGCCACTTCTGGCCGCGGTCGGCGCGCCGCCACAGCGCGTGCCGAACCGTCACGACGTCGTCGGCGAGCCCCTCGCTCGACGGCGCGGTCGGCGCGTAGCGCGCCCGCTCGGTGGCACGACCGAGCCGGGTGGCGGCGTCGGCCTCGTCACCGCGCAGGTGGCGGTAGGCGATGACGCTGGCCACCGCCTGGCGCGGGGTCTGCGCCGTCGACCACGGGATCCCGAGGTCGCGGGCGGTGTCGCGCAGCTCGTTCCACATGTCCTCGACCGCCGCCTGCTCGGAGAGCCGCCGGCGCCGGCGCACCCGGCGCAGCACCGCCGGGATGGCCGCCGCGACGACGGCGATGACGAGCAGGGCGAGGATGCCGCGAAGCCGCCACGTGTCCGCCGACGTCACCTGGTCCACGGCGAGCGTGGTCGCGGGGATCGCGCCCCCGACGTCGTCCCGTGTGGTTGTGACCCGGCAGCGGCTTCTTGGTCGGGCAGGCATGCCCGCGCTCGGCGACACACGAGGAGTCCGGTGTCTGCACGGTCGGTCGACGGCGGGATCGCTCCCCGTCGCGTAGGCGGGAACCTGCACGGACGTTACCGGCGGGCGCTGGGGGTGGGCTCGAAGCGCACCCAGCCGACGCCGGAGAACTTCAGCTCGGGCCAGGCGTGCGCGTCCTTGCCCCGGACGACGTAGGTGCCGCTGGTCGCCGGCGCTGCCCTGCGTGTAGCCGACGACGACGCGCGCCGAGATCCCCATCGCCTCGGCGAGCAGCGCCATGGTCGCGGCGTACTGCTGGCAGTAGCCGACCTTGTTGGTGAGGAACTGGTCGAGGTAGTCGCCCGACTGCCCCGTGACGTCGGGCACGGACGTGCTGTACCGGAAGTTGTTGACCGGGTCACGGAAGTAGTCCTGGATCGCGCGCGCCTTCTCGTAGGGCGTCACGGCGCCCGACTTGCTGATGATCTGCTGGGCGAGGGCCTGAAGGTTCGGCGAGATCGTCGGGAGCGAGGTCAGCTCGTCGGCGGTCCGCTGCTCGGCCGGCGCCGCCTGCAGCTGCTCCTTGGTCGGCTGGGCGGAGTTCCAGTCCGCGGTCCAGGTGGCCTGACCGTTGGGCGGCGGGTCCGCGACCACGCTGCGCGTGGCGTTGTCGACGAACCAGGACGCGTCGCCGCCGGTCACGGAGACGGCGGTGAAGTGCTCCGGCAGCGGGAGGAACCGCGGAGCGTTCTCCGCGGAGGTGAAGGTCGTCCGCTGCTGGCTGCTCGGGGTCGCGAGCGCGGCGGCGATCGAGGTGTCGGGGGGCACGCCGTTGTCGAGCGGTGTCGCCCGGTCGACGGAGAAGTCCGCCGCTCGCCACGCCTCGTCGCGGTAGCTCGTCAGGATGATCGTCGGCAGGTAGTGCACCACAGTGCCGGGCGTGTCGGAGCGGTACGTGAGCACCTGGTTGTCGCTCTGGTCGATGAGGTGCTTGCGCAGCTCGACCAGCGGGCTGAGATCTCCACCCTGCGAGCCGCCCGAGCCAGAACCGTTGGGCGAGGATCCGCTCGAGGAGCGGCCGAGGACGGCGTCGGCGATACCCGGGACGATGACCGGCAGAACGACCGCCGCGGCGATGGCCACGGCGCCCAGGCGCATGGCCGCCGACGACAGCCCCGCGAACGGTGACGCGGGTCCGGCGTCGGACCGGCGCAGCATGCGACCCCAGCTCACCAGGCCGACGCGCTCGTCGCTCACCAGCAGCACCATGAAGGCGACGGCCAGGGCCGCGAACGCCCACCATGGTGAGCCGTCGTCGAGCACCAACGAGGGCACGACGTAGACGCCGACCAGCGCGAGCCCCGCGATCACCGGCATGCGCAGCGCGACCTGGAGCACGAACACGACGATGGCGAGGCAGCCGATGCCGAGGGCGGCGATCGCGGCGACCCCAGGCGTCACGGGCACGGGCGGCGCGTAGAGGTTGATGTCGTGCATGCCCTTGGTCAGTACCGCGCGCAGCTCGGTGAGCGAGTCGGTCGAGGGCAGGAATCCCCACACGGCGGAGGTCGCGTACTTCGCGACGAGCACCGAGAACAGCGCGAGGACCTGGAGCACCGGCACGAGGAACAGCGGCAGCCGCACCCACATGGCGAGGGCGCCGATGCCGACGACGACGAGCGTCACGATCAGGACCGTGCCGAACCACGTGCCGGACTCGAACACCGGCGCCAGGGAGAGGCACGCGAGCGCGATCGCGACGACGCAGGCACCCGCGGGCGCCAGGACGCCCGAGCCCTTCACGGCGTCCAGCGGAGACGTCGTGCGGCTCATCGAGGGCATCGGCACCGACGTCATCGCGCACCTGCCGCGGTGATGCCGGCGGTCGCCAGTCCACGCCACGCCTGGGCGAGGTCGGTCTGCGGTCCGCACACGGCGACGCGCCAGCCTGCTGACGAGAGCAGCGCTGCGACGCGGGTGCACCGGCCGTCCTCCGGCGTCGTCGAGCGGGTCGCCCAGCCCGAGGTGTCGAGCACGAGGGCGAGAGCGCTCGCGTGCCCGTGACGCAGCGCCGCGATGTTCTCCGCCTGGTCGAGGTCGAGGTCACCGAGCACCGCGACCAGCAGGCCGTCACGGATGCGCGAGCGGGACGTCGGGTCGCGCACGCCCGGCTCGACGCCCTCGGTGAGCGCGACGGTCGCGAACAGGTCGAGCAGCGGGCCCTCGGCCTCCGGTCCGCTGAGCGCGTCGGTGTGGGCCTGACCGGCACGAAGCCACGTGCCGTCGGCGTCGAGGACCCGTACGGCGTAGCCCCGCCAGGCCAGGTGCACGCTCATGCTGGCGGCCGCGGTGACGGCCCACTCGAACGAGGACGCCGGCCCTTCGCCGCGGTGGGCGACCGCCCGGGTGTCGAGGTAGATGGTGGCCCGGGTGCGCCACGGGTGCTCCTCGCGGCGCACCATGAGCTCGCCGCTGCGCGCGGTCGACTTCCAGTGCACGCGGCGCAGGTCGTCGCCGGTGCGGTACTCGCGCGGGATGACGTCGTCCTCGCCGGCCGAGGCCACCGCGCGGGCGCGCGCCTCGCCGAAGCCCGACCAGTCGCCACCGACCGGGATCGCCGGCAGCGGCACCGTAGCGGGGACGACGGTGAGCATGTCCGTGGTGGTGAACTGTCGCGACGCCCGGCAGAGACCGAAGGGGTCGACGAGCTGCACGGAGACCGGCCCGATGGTGTAGCGACCGCGCAGCGCGCCGCGGAGGTCGTAGCGGACGTCACGTCGTCCCCCGGACTCGAGGCGGTCGATGGCGAAGCGCTGGCTGCGGCCGAGCTGCCAGGGCACCGAGTCCTCGACGAGCAGCAGGCCGCTGGGGATGCGCGACACGTTCTGGATCCGGACCACGCTGGTGGTCGGCTGGTCGACGACCACCCGCGTGGGGCGCAGGCCACGGGCCGAGGCCAGGCGGTACCGGGTGCGGGCCACCAGCAGCGCCGCGAGCAGCGGCAGGGCGACGAGCAGGACGCCGACGCGCATGAGGTCGCGCTGGCCGAGGAACAGCGAGACCACCACGCCGGCGACACCGGCGCCGAGCAGCAGGCGCCCACGTCGGGTCAGATGACTGAGCATCGCGCGCATGGGACCACCTCCCCGTTCGTGCGTCAGACCCGCGCGGTCGCCGGGACGTTGACCCGACGCAGGATGTCGGCGATGACGCTCTCGGTGGTGCGGCCCGCGATCTGCGCGTCAGCCGTGAGGATGAGGCGGTGCGCGAGCACTGCTGCGGCCAGCGTCTGCAGGTCGTCGGGCAGCACGTGGTCGCGGTCGTCGAGCGCGGCAGCAGCCTTGGACGCTCTCACGAGGTGAAGCGTCGCGCGCGGTGATGCACCGAGGCGGACGTCGCCGTGCTGACGTGTCGCGTTCGAGATGTCGACGGCGTACTGCCGGATCGACTCGGCCACGTGGATCGTGCGCACGACGTCGACGAGACGGGACACGAGCGCCGAGTCGGCGACCGAGGTGAGCCGGTCGAGCGGGTTCTCCGCGGCGTGGTCGGCGAGCATGTCCATCTCGGAGCGGGTGTCGGGGTAGCCCATGGACACGCGGGCCATGAAGCGGTCGCGCTGCGCCTCGGGGAGGGGATAGGTGCCCTCCATCTCGACGGGGTTCTGCGTCGCGATGACCATGAACGGCGCGGCGAGGAAGTAGGTCGTGCCGTCGACGGTGACCTGGCGCTCCTCCATGCACTCGAGCAGCGCGGACTGGGTCTTGGGCGAGGCGCGGTTGATCTCGTCGCCGAGCACGATGTTGGCGAACACCGCGCCCGGTCGGAACTCGAAGTCGCGCGTGTCCTGGTTGAAGACGCTGACGCCGGTGACGTCACCGGGCAGCAGGTCCGGCGTGAACTGGATGCGCCGTACCGTGCAGTCCAGCGACCGGGCCAGCGTCTTGGCGAGCATCGTCTTGCCGACGCCGGGGACGTCCTCGATGAGCAGGTGGCCCTCGGCGAGCAGCACCGTGAGTGCCGTGCGCACGACCTCGGACTTGCCCTCGATCACCGTCTCCATGGCCGCGCGGATCTGCGCGGCGGTGTGGACGAGCTCGGCCACCTCGTCCTGGCTCGCCGTCGCGCGGGTCGGCCCGGACCCCGCCTCGTGCATGTCCGTCGTCACGTGCACTCCTCGCTTCTCGGCGATCCCCCCGCACGACATCGTCGACGCAGTGGCACAGATTGTCCCCCGCGAGTGTCGCTCGTGCAGGGTCACCTGACCAATACATTCGACGTGGCCCGAGCTCGAACGGTTCCGTCGCAGGTCAGGCGGTTACCGGCACCAGACGTTGGGCGTCGTCGAAGAGCGCTCCCTGGGCAGCCCGGGCCGTGACCAGGGCGGAGACGGCCCAGGCGGCGAGCAGCATGTACATCACGATGAGCTGGTAGCGGATCGCCTGAAGCGGGTCGACCCCGGCGATGATGAGACCGGTCATGGTGCCCGGCAGCGAGATCAGGCCCACGACGCGGGTCGAGTCGACGGTCGGCACCAGGGCGGTCCGCACCGCGGTCCGCATCTCCCGGGCGAAGGACTGCTGGGCCGTGAGGCCCAGGCTCAGCGCGGCCTCGACCGCCGGGCGGTTCTCGATGGCCGACCGACGCAGCGACGTCAGCGTGAGTGACGAGGCCTGCATCGCGCCGCTCACCACCATGCCGCCGATGGGGATGAGCACCTGCGGCTCGCTGGAGATCACACCGCCCACCAGCAGCACCCCGAGGGTGGCCGCGGTGCCGACCACGATCCCGAGCCAGGCCGCCCAGAACGCGCGCGGCAGACCGCGACCGCGCCGCCGGGACTCGTTGGCGGCGATGACCGTCATGACCGCCACCCACGCCAGCGCCCCGCCCACACCGGCGTGGGCGAACAGCCAGGCGAGCACGGCACCGATCGCGAGGAGCTGCACCAGGGCGCGCAGGGCCGCGACGACGATCTCGCGCGAGATGCCCAGCCGCTGCCACGACGCGATCGCGACCGCCACGAGCACGAGGAGTCCGGAGACGGCGACGGCGCCCCAGCTCGGGATGGTGGTCATGGCTGCTCCCACATCGTCGGGTCGAGCCCGGTCGGGTCGGTCGTCGAGGTCTCCGGGTGGTCGTGCGTCACGTGCGCCGGTCCGTGACCACGCGGGTCGTCCGGTTCGTGCGCGTGACCGTCCTCCGGCGGGTTCATGAGCTCGTGCTCGAGGTCGAGCTCTGACGTACGTCCGCGTGCGGTCACCCGTCCCTCGTGCAGCACCAGGACGTCGTCGGCCACACCAGCCGCCCGACGAACGTCGTGGCTCACCAGCACGACCGAGAGCCCGTCGCGGACCAGCCCTCGGATGACGTCGTCGACGGCGTCGGCCGAGCGAGGGTCGAGTGCGGACGTCGGCTCGTCGAGCAGCAGGACCTCGGGCTCGACGGCGAGGGCGCGGGCGATGCACAGCCGCTGCAGCTCGCCGCCGGACAGGCTGCGTGGGTCGCGCGGGAGCAGGTCGTCGGCGTCGAGCGCGACCCTGGAGAGGAGTCGCCGGACGTCGTCGTCGGCGAGCGCCGGCGCTGCGACCCGGACCTCGGTCGCGACGGCATCGGTCAGCGCGGTGGCCCGCTGCGGCACCAGGACGGCGCGCCGACGCAGCTGCAGGACGTCGAGCTCGCGGACGTCGGTGCCGCGGAACAGGACATGCCCGTCGGTCGGCTCGGCGAGCCGGTTGAGCAGCCGGAGCAGCGTGGACTTGCCCGACCCGCTGGGACCGGCGATCGCCGTCGCGACCCCTGCGTGCAGGTGCTCGTCGAGCCCGTCGAGGATGCGGCGTCCGTCGATGACGAGCGACACCGACTCGAGGGCGAAGAGCTCGTCGCGGTCCACGCGCCGACCCTAGGCCCCGGCGTCGCGGACCGACCCGGCGTCGCCGGCCCTAGGCTCGTCGGTGAGTCCCGGTTCCGCTCGGTGCGACTGCACGGGCGTCGTGAGAGAAGGCGGCAGACATGACGGTGCACCCGGCACAGCTCGGACGGTTCTACGACGACTTCGAGGTCGGCGACGTCTACCAGCACCCGTTCGGGCGCACGATCTCCGAGACGGACTCCACGTGGTTCACCCAGCTCACCTGCAACACCAACCAGAACCACTTCAACGCGCACCTGGCCGAGTCCAACCCGATCACCGGCGGGCGGATCATCGTCAACAGCGGTCTCACCGTCGCCCTCGTGCTCGGCCTGTCGGTCATCGACATGAGCCAGAACGCCGTCGCCAACCTCGGCTGGACCGACATCAAGCTGACCCACCCCGTCTACATCGGCGACACGATCTACGCCGAGAGCGTCTGCACCGACAAGCGCGAGAGCTCCTCGCGTCCGGGCATGGGGATCATCACGATGGTGACGCGCGGGCTCAACCAGGACGGCGACGTCATCGTGTCGTGGACCCGCTCGGTGATGGTCCCCAAGCGGGAGACCGGCATCGGCCAGGACTACTTCCCGCAGGCCGCGAGCGGCCCGCTGACCCTCGACGGGGTGGGCTGACCGCCGGGGCCCAGACGGTCGGGGTGCTGCCCGGACTCCCTGGCCGACGAGGTTGCCTCGCAGGTCAGGGGAGTGCGAGGCCCCGGATTCGGAAGGTCCAGCGGGCGCGCGTGCCCTAGGCTGAGCAGCAATCACGAGGCACGAGAGCGGGGCAGCCATGACGGTTTCAGACATCACGGCGGTGCTCAGCGACGTCGACCTGTTCGCCGGTCTGCCGCCGAAGGTCATCGGCCAGATCGCCGAGCGCGGCCACGAGGCGACCTACGCCGCCGGGGAGCCGGTGGTGGTGCAGGGCGAGTCGGTGACCGGCTTCAAGGCCTTCTCGCCGACCGGCGTCGAGATGCACGTGATCCTCGAGGGTCGGGCGCGCGTCGACGTCGACGGCGTCACCCACAACGTTCTCGGTCCGGGACAGTACTTCGGCGAGGTCGCGCTCATCGACGGCATGCCGCGCACGGCCGACGTCGTCCCCGAGGAGGGCGGACTGCGGACGTTCGCGATCTCGAAGTGGACGTTCGAGGACCTGCTCGAGAACCACCCCGAGGTGGCCATCCCCATGCTGCGCGTGCTGGCCTCGCGGCTGCGCACGCAGGAGGCCGGCTCCCGCTAGCCGACGCAGGTATGGACATCGTCACGACGCCGTCGGTGCACGTCGTCGGCGACGACGGACCAACGACCGAAGGGGATCTGCGCGTGGCGGTCGGCGACGAGTCCGCGCGGCCGACGCCGTCGGGTCGTGACGGGACCGACCTGCGCCGGCACATCCCGCGCATCGCGCTCGACTGGGACGACGACGCGCCCGACCGCGCCTGGCAGCAGATCGATGCCTCGCTCGTCTTCGCTGACATCTCCGGCTTCACGGCGCTCACCGAGAAGCTCGCCCGACGCGGCCGCATCGGCGCCGAGGAGCTCATCGAGACCCTGAACCGCGTGTTCGGCGCGATGCTGACGCAGGCGGCGATCCGCGGTGGCGAGCTGCTCAAGTTCGGCGGTGACGCGCTGCTGTTCACCTTCCGCGGTGACGACCACGAAGCGCGCGCGTGCCGGTCGGCGGTCGACATGCGACAGGCGCTGCGGGAGGCGGCGAAGGTGCCGACGTCGGTCGGTCGGCTCAAGCTGTCGATGTCCGTCGGCATCCACTCGGGACCCGTCGACTTCTTCCTCGTCGGCGCGCCGACCCGCGAGCTGCTCATCCTCGGCGACGCCGGCACGTCCACCGCCGAGGCCGAGCACGCCGCGGTGGCCGGCGAGATCCTCGTCACCGAGGGCACGGCACGGCACCTGCCGCCCGGTTCCACGGACCTGCGCGACGACGGGTTGCACAAGCTCAAGTGGCGCTTCACCTATCCGCCCGAGGGCGAGGGGCCGCCCACGCCGGACGTGTCGCAGGAGCGGATCCTGGGCCTGTTCCCCCATGCACTGGGCGACTACCTCGCCGACCGCGTGCCCGACCCCGAGCACAAGGTGGCCACGATCGGGTTCGCCCGCTTCTCCGGCACCGACCGCATGCTGCGGGAGGAGGGCCACGACGCCGTCGCGCGGGTGCTCGAGCAGACGATGGCGGTGTTCGAGGAGGCGATGATCGCCGAGGGGATCTCGCTGCTCGCCACCGACATCGACAGCGACGGCGGCAAGCTCTTCATGGCCTCGGGCGTTCCCTACACGACCGAGGACGACGAGGGCAGCATGCTGCGCGCGATGCGCCGCGTGCTCGACACCGGCACGCCGCTGCCGGTGCAGATCGGCGTCAATCGCGGACACGTGTTCGTCGCCGAGGTGGGCACGCTCAACCGGTCGGCGTACTCCGCCATGGGCGACACCACGAACACCGCCGCGCGCATCATGTCCAAGGCCGGCGCCGGCGTCCTCTTCGCCCACCCGGAGGTGACGGAGAACTCGAGGACCCTGTTCGCGACCGAGGTCGCCGGCCCGTTCCCCATGAAGGGCAAGGCCGTTCCCGTCCTCGTCCACGAGGTCGGACCCGACCTCGGCACGCGCGAGGCACTGCACCGGACGTCGCTTCCGCTCGCCGGCCGCGAGGTCGAGCTCGCGACGGTACGAGGAGCACTCGAGCGCGCACTGTCTGGTGAGGGCGGGGTGGTCACGGTCGCCGCGGGCACCGGGCTGGGCAAGTCGCGGCTGATCCACGACGCGATGGACGGCCTCGAGGCGACCGTCGTGACGGTGCGCGCCGAGCCGTACGGCATGACCTCGCCGTACCGCATGCTGCGTGACCCGCTGCGTGAGGCGTTCGGCGTCGCGCGCGACGAGCCCGACGCCATGACGGCGGCGTTCCTCGCGTCGGTGCAGGCGCGGATGCCCGACCAGATCGGGCTCGCGCCGCTGCTCGCCGACGTGCTGAGCGTCCCGGTGCCCGAGTCGGAGGAGTCGCGCTCGATCGACCCGCAGTACCGGCCGGAGCGCATCGCCGACCTCGTGGTGCAGGTGATCGAGACCTCGGTGCGCGGGCCGTTCGTCCTGCTCGTCGAAGAGGGCCACTGGGCCGACGCGTCGTCGATCGCGGTGCTGCGGCGCATCGCGGCGGCGACGGCCGGCAGGCCGTGGGCACTGGTGGTGGCGCGTCGTGCCGAGGGCGAGGGGCTCGACCTCGACCTGGGCACCAGGGTCGAGCTCCCGCCGTTGGAGCCGGAGGTGCTCAGGCGCGCGATCGCCGACGGCACGCGCGACGCTCCCCTGCTCCCGCACGAGCTCGACGGCATCGTGGCGAGGGCGCAGGGCAACCCGCTGTTCGCCGAGGAGCTCCTCCGCCTGTTCCGCGAGGCCGGCTCGCTCGAGTCGCTGCCGGAGAGCCTGTACGCCGCGCTCGACGCCGAGATCGACGCGCTCGACAACCAGGCGCGCCGCGCCCTGCGCTACGCCTCGGTGCTCGGGCGATCGTTCCGGCGCAGCGTCCTGGACGAGACCCTGCGCGCCGACGACGTCGACGTCGACGCGGCGACGCTCGACCGCCTCCGCGAGCTTCCTGGAGCCCGACGGACCGCTCCGCCTGCGCTTCCGCAACTCGATGATCCGGGACGCGGCCTACGAGGGGCTCGCCTATCGCATGCGGGCCACGCTGCACGCCGCAGCGGGACGGGCCGTGGAGCAGCTGTCCAGCGATCTCGACGCCGACGCCGACACGCTCTCCCTGCACTACTCCAGCGCCGGGATCCCGGACAAGGCGTGGCAGTTCTCGCGTCTGGCCGGAGACCTCGCGACGGCCAAGTACGCGTCCGTCGAGGCCGTGCAGTACTACCGCCGGGCGCTGGATGCGGCGCGGCGGCTGCCGGACGTGTCCTCGCTCGACCGACTCGACGTCCACCTCTCGCTCGGCGACGCGCACCTGCGACTCGGCTCCTTCCAGGATGCTCTCGGCGCCTACCGCGCCGGGCGACGGCTCTGCGACGACCCGTTGCGGGAGTCCGAGCTGTTCCTCAAGGAGGCGGCGGCGCTGCACCGCATGCAGCAGCTCTCGCACGCGATGCGGACGCTCACCCGCTCGATCCGGCTGCTCGACGCGGCGAGCGGGGTCGACGAGACCGCGCGGCTCACCCGTCGAGCCCGCGCCGAGTCCTACTACGCGTGGTGCCGGGTTGCGGCGCGGTCCGCTCAAGGACGCGTTGACGTGGGGCCGGCGTGCCGAGCGCGACGCCGAGGCGTCCGGGGACGCGTTCGCGCTCGCCGACGCCTACGACGTGCTGTTCGCGTACTACCTCAACTCCGGGAAGCCGATGCCGCGGCCCTACGGGCAGCTCGCCCTCACGGGGTTCCAGGAGACCGGCAACCTGCTCCGCCAGGCGACGACGCTGTCGCACCTCGGGTTCGAGGCCGCCGTGGCGGGCCGCTGCGAGGAGGCGCTCGCGCACTACCGCGACGGCGTGGACGTGTCTCGGCGTTGCGGCTCGATCTTCGAGGCGGCGGCGACCGCAGTACAACATCGCCGACCTGCAGATCCATCTCGGTCGCGACGCCGAGGCGGAAGACGTGCTGCGCAGCCTCGTCCCGGTCTTCCGATCCCTCGACGACAGCGAGTGGACGGCGGTAGCCGAGCGCGAGCTCGGGCGCGTGCTCGTCCGCACCGGTCGGATCGAGGAGGGCGAGCAGCTCGCGCGGGACGCCCGCGCCGTGCTGGTCGACGTCCAGGCCGACACCGACGTGAGCGAGGCCGATTCCGTTCTGGCCGAGGGGTTCCTCGCCCGACGTGAGTGGTCCGAGGCGCTGGCGTTCTCCGACTCGGCGCTCGCTGCTGCGCGGTCGTGCGACGCGCGTCAGGCGGTCCGCTCGCTGCTCCGGATCCGCGCGCGTGCGGCCCTGGAGCTCGGCGAGCTCGAGGCGGCGCGGACGTCGTTGGAGGAGGCGCGTGTGCTCTGCGGGGACGAGGGACGCTGGGACCTCGGGTTCGTCCTCGTCGAGCTCGCCGACGTCGCGGCCGCACAGGGCGACCCCGCGGCCGACGCGCTACGACGCGAGGGCGAGGACGACCTGCGCCAGCAGGGCGCGGTACGCCCCACCGGCTGACCCGAGCGCGTCGCCGTCAGCGCAGGTCCCGGACAACAGCGAGGAGGCCCAGGCGATTGCCCGGGCCTCCTCGCTGAGGGTCACGCCGCGGGAGCGTGCGTCCTCGGGTCACCGACGAACCGCGAGGTGACGATGAGCGGCGCGTCGGCAGCGTCGCTCGCGCGCACGTAGCTCGTCTGGTCGATGCACGCGACGTGCTCTAGCCGGGAGCACCGATGCCGGCGGCAGGTGCCACCGTTGACGCAGTCGGGCATGGGCAGCCACGGAGCGCCGCGGTCGGCGCTGGACTGCGCCTGCCCGTTCGGGTAGGCGATGCTGTCGGCCACAGGGCGGACGCTTCGAACGAGCCGTCCTGCGGATCGCTGCCCCGTGTGGTCGCATGACAGGGTTGCAGCGGTTCGTTGTCCGACGGGTTCGTTGGCGGCGTTGGGTGCAGAACGCGATCACGCACCCGTTCGGCTGGGGCCGTAGCAATCGGCCAGGTGACCGATGGTGGCGATGCAGTCGAAGTCGTGATCGACGTTGTCCGTCCAGTGGTAGTCGGTGATCGTCGAGTAGTGCGGGCAGTCGCGGGCACAGCATCGAGGGCAGGTCGAGGTGGCCGAGGCCGGAGCGTCGGGGTGAAGAGGAAGATCCCGGTGATCGACGAGGATCTGCGGCTGCCCGGTGGTGCACGGATCGTTCGGCGCCGCAGACGTTCACGCCCACCGTGGCCGTGAATGGCGTCGTTGGTGGAGGCCGGGAAGGTCGCGCTGCCGCACGTCGTCACCGCGGGATCGCATCCGGCACCCGTACCCATGCGGTTCCGCCGCTGGTCCCGATGAGTGCCGTTGTCGACTCAGCCGGCACGACCGGCTTGGGCTTCGACGAGGTGCTCTCGCCAGCGTGCGGTGGAACGTCACGCCGGGATCTGCGGTCGACCAGCGAGCCCGGGATGGTGCCCGGCTTGATCGGGTTGGTGCTGTAGTCGGGGCCGACGATCGTTCCCTGGGTGAGGGTTCCCGCTGCCGGTGCCGACCGCGCTGAAGGTCACCGAGCTGGCGAGCAGCGCCGGGTTGCCGAACTGGTCGGCGAGGGTGAACGTGGCGGTGAAGGGCTCGCCGGCGCTGAGGTCAGGGCTCGGCGGAGTGCGCCGGCATCGACGACGTCGATCAGTGCGACGGTGGTCGCCGGGGCTGCGTTGACGACGATTGCCTGCGGGATCGGACATCTTGCCGGTGGCGCCGGCGGACAGGCTGTTGCCGCCCGCCTTGTATGAGGGTCAGCGTGAAGTTGTAGATCGCCCAGAGCGGCACCGCTGGAGTCGAAATGGACCACGGTCCAGGGGAACGAGTGCGTCGCGTCGGCAGGCGAGAAGGAGTAGTCAGTTCCGTCGTAGGTCAGCTTGGAGCTTGGACGGCGGACTGACGATGTCGTCAGCGTGACGCCGAGGGTGAACGTCACGTCGCCTCCGGCGAAGGGGACGTCCTGGTTGGCGATGTTCTGCGTGTGGAAGGCGTAGTGGCCCGGCAGCGCCCGCGGTCACGGTCGCGTCACCGGTGACCAGGTAGTCCGCCGCGTCGCCGTTCACCACGGTGATCGTCGGGGTGCTGTTCGCGGTGAAGACGCCGTTGCCGATGCCGATGAAGCTGAACGGCAGGTTTCCCGCCTTGTTGCCGGTGGTGAACAGGATCGACGCGACCATGCTCTGGCCGGGGTGCAGGAACGACTTGGACAGCGGGAAGCTGGCCGGGTAGACGAGGAGGATCTTCGAGCAGTTGGCTGCGGGTGCCGCAGGGCAGTAGCGCCTCGCGCCAGACGCTGCCGGTCGGGCCGCTGGCGCCACCGATGGTGACGCCGGTGACACCGGCCGGGACGACGATCGGAGAAGACGTCGACGTTGCCGGTGTTGGTGCTCGGGTTCGCGAGGGTGAAGTCGGCGCGCACCGGCGTGTTCGTGTAGACCGTCCCGCCTCCCGTGGTCACGGTGACGTTCACCTTCTGAGCGAGGACAGCGCCCTGGGCGCTGCTCTGCGTGGCCGCGGCGAGTCCGATGGCTGCGAGTGCGGTGGCGGCGAGCGTGGCGACGATGCGCCGGCCCGACGTTGTCGTAGTCATGTGATGTCCCACCCCTGAATCCGGATGCCGCGAGTGACGTCCCCCGTGCACTTCGAGCGCGGCTGCTCCGATCGAGGATCACTGTTCGCGGGGGGTGCTGCAACCGCATCGGTGGAAGTCGCACGTCGAATCGTCAAAGGTTCATCGAAATGGGACCTTCGAAGTGACGGGTGGTGCGGAGGGTGCCGATGGGCCCGGCGACGGGTCGCGTCGCGGTCGGCGGAGCGGGATCCTGGGCCTGGTCACACAGGGTCATGGGCGCTCACCGCGGCGTGTCGGTGCCGGGGGCACGACGGGATCGGACGGGTCCAGCCAATCGCCGGTGTCGGATGCCGCAGCACGAGGCTTCCGACAGGATGGCCCCCGTGAGCGAGCAGCCGACCGAGCGAGCGTCGTCGGTGCCGGGGTCGGACGACTCGGGTGCGGCGTCCCACCAGCAGGCGCTGGTGCCGGTCGTGCGACCGGGTCGGCCCCAGCTGCCCGCCGGTGTGCAGGGTCCGCTCGACGCGGCGCTGGGCGCGGCCGTCACCGTGGCTCGACCGGTCGTGGGCGTGACCCTCGTCGTCGGTCGCGCGGTCGAGCCGCTCGCGCGCGACCTCGTCGGACTGCTCGCGCGACCGCCGCTCGTGCCGCCCGCGTGGACGCCGGCCGAGATCGCCCACCGGCTCGCCGACCGCGGTCGCGGCGTCCGTCTCGCCGGCATCGAGGACGCCGAGGTCGCCGGGGGAGAGGCGCTCGACCTCGTCATCCCGACGGTGCTCGACCGGGTGCTCGACCGCATCGACATCACCGAGCTGGTGCTGCAGCGTGTCGAGCTCGACCGGATCGTCGACGCCGTGCTCGACAAGATGGACCTCACCCAGGTCGTCCTCGACCGGGTCGACCTCGGCACCGTCATCAACGCAGCGCTCGACGACATCGACATCGCCGCGATCGCCAACCAGGTCATCGACGACGTCAACCTGCCCGAGATCATCCGCGAGTCGACGACGGGCGTGGCCGGCGACGTCATCGACGGGACGCGGCTGCGCGCCGTGCAGGGCGACGAGCTGGTCAACCGGCTCGTCGACCGGATCCTGCTGCGGCGCAAGGCGCGACGGACGGCGGCTCCCACCGGCGCGCTGGACGAGGACGACGCCCACCTCATCGTCGGTGCCCGTCAGGGCAGCGGTCATGTCGGTCAGGTCGGCGACGACGACGACGCAGTGCGCGATCACGACGTAGTTCACGATGACGACGCAGCACAGGAGGCCGCAGATGTCTGACCGGCATCCCGTCGCACCGCCCAACCCCATTCCGCCGGCCGCCCGTCCGCTGCAGGGACTGCGCGCCGGCGTGATCTCGCGGGTGATCGCCGGCGGCGTCGACTACGTGGTCGTCATCGGGCTGGTGCTCGGCACCTACATCGGCATGGCCGTGATGCGCTTCCTCGTCGACCCACGGAACTTCAACGAGATGCCGCACGTGAGCGCAGCCTGGTTGGTGATCATCGGGTTCTGGCTCATGGTGGTCTACCTGTGGGTCTCGTTCGCCACCACAGGGCGCACGTTCGGCGACCGGCTCATGGGGCTGCGTGTCGTCGGTGGCAGCGGAAAGCGATTGCGCTGGTGGACGGCGTTCGTCCGCGCCCTGTTCTACGCCGTGTTCCCCATCGGGCTGTTCTGGTGCGCCGTGAGCCGCGAGAACCGCTCGGTGCAGGACATCGTGCTGCGCACCTCGGTCATCCACCACTGGCCGGTGCCGTCCACGCCCACCGACCTCACCGACGTCGAGGCCCGCCAGGCGCTCTGAGGCCCGGCCTCCACTTCCCCCCACCGTCGCGCCTCGGGCGGCGTCCCGCCGCGTCGTCCCCGCGGATCGCCGCTCTCGCGACACGCCCGACGTCGCCGCGATCGAGCCCGATTCCGCGTCTCTGACGCCCGTTGCGCACGCCCCGTCCCCAGCGCCCTCCACTGCCCTCCACCCGGTCTGACCTGCAGTGATCTCCCTGCGTGCACGCTGCGCCAGCGTGCCGCCCGAGGGAGTCGGCCGAAGAGTGGAGTTCAAGTGGTTGACGGTGGAGTGAAGTGGAGTATGTTGGCGCACGTTGGCGGGACCGACCCGCCTTCGCAGCGTTCGGGAGGTGGTGGCCGGTGTTCCTCGGGACGCACAGCCCGCGCCTGGACGACAAGAACCGGGTGATCCTTCCGGCGAAGTTCCGCGACGCGCTCGCGGAGGGACTGGTCATGACCAAGGGCCAGGACCGCTGCGTCGTCATCTGGACCAGGGCCGGCTTCGCCCACTACGCCGAGACCCTGCGCAACGGCCCGCAGACCACCGAGAAGGTGCGCGCCTACACGCGCGTCCTGTTCGCCAGTGCCTACGACGACGCACCGGACCGGCAGGGACGCATCGTCATCCCGGCTCCGCTGCGCGAGTACGCCGGCCTGGTCAAGGACTGCGTGGTCGTCGGCGCCGACACCCGCATCGAGATCTGGGACTCCGCAGCCTGGGAGGCCTACCTGGCCCAGACCGAGCAGTCCTTCGTCGACATCGACGGGGAGGTGGTCCCGCTCGCCTAGGCGTCGTGGCACGAGGCCTCCGATCCGTCGGTCGGCTACCTGGCGCACCTTCCCCGGTGCCAGGCAGACCCACCCCGACTGACGGACGGGGACCTGGTCCCGCGAAGCCCGTCCCTCCCACCCGACTTCCACCCGGCGAACGCCGGCCGACGAGAAGCCCCCACCGCGAGCGCCTTCGGGCGAGGAGGACACCGTCACCATGGCTCTCAGCACGCCCACCGAGCTCCGGCTCCCACCATCGGTGCGTCGACACCGGTGGCGCTCCCTCGTCACCGGCCCGGTCCCCGTCCTCGGTGCCTCGTCCCTGCTGGCTGTCGCGTTCCTCGTCGCCGTCTCGAACGTCGTCGCGCGGCTGGGCTGAGGCACTTCAGTGACCGACGACGACAGCAGCACCGACGAGACGACGCCCCGCCGCGGGCGGTCGCACGTCCCGGTGCTGCTCGACCGGTGCCTCGAGCTGCTGACCCCGGCGCTCGACCGGCCCGGTGCTGTCGTCGTCGATGCGACCCTCGGTCTGGGCGGGCACAGCGAGGCGCTGCTGCAGCGCTTCCCCGACGTCCGGCTCGTCGGCGTCGACCGTGACCCGAACGCGCTCGCGCTCTCGGCGCAGCGCCTCGCCCCGTTCGAGCGGCGCACCGTCCTCGTGCATGCCGTGTACGACGAGCTGCCGCAGGTGCTCGACGACGTGGACCATCCGCGCGTCGACGGAGTGCTGTTCGACCTCGGGGTCTCGTCGATGCAGCTGGACGAGGCCGGGCGCGGCTTCGCCTACTCGCAGGACGCACCGCTCGACATGCGCATGGACCCGACGCAGGGCATCACCGCCGCCGAGGTGCTCAACACCTACGCCGCGAACGAGCTCGCCCGGGTGCTGCGCGAGTACGGCGAGGAGAAGTTCGCCAAGCGCATCGCCGACGCCGTCGTCCGCGAGCGTGGCCGCGAGCCGTTCGACTCGAGCGCACGCCTCGTCGAGCTGATCCGCGCGTCGATCCCGGCGCCGGCGCGACGCACCGGCGGCAACCCCGCGAAGCGCACGTTCCAGGCCCTGCGCATCGAGGTCAACGCCGAGCTCGAGGTGCTCGGTCGCGCGATGCCCGCTGCCATCGACGCCCTCACCGTCGGCGGTCGCATCGTCGTCATGAGCTATCAGTCGCTCGAGGACCGGATCGTCAAGCGTGCGTTGACATCTCGCTCGATCACCGACGTCCCGGACGACCTTCCCTTCGTCCCCGCCGGTCACGAGCCCGAGCTCAGCCTGGTCACTCGCGGCGCCGAGAAGGCCTCCGCCACCGAGATCCTGGAGAACCCGCGAGCGGCGTCCGTGCGGCTTCGTGCGGCGCAGCGGATGCGGGAGGCGGCATGAGCGCCGCCGCCCGCAGCGCTGCCGCCCGCCCGGCGACCCGTCGTCCGCGTCCCTCGACCGTCACACCGCGACGCCGCGCCGCGCTGGTCGAGGTCCCTGCCCCGGCTCCTGCGGTGGCCGGCAACGGAGTGTTCGCCCTCGTCGTCGTCGGTCTCCTTGTCGGCGGCATGGTGATGCTGCTCGTGCTCAACACGACGCTCGCGCAGGGTGCGTTCGAGATCTCGTCACTGACCAGCACGCAGAACCAGCGCGCGGTGCAGGAGCAGCAGCTGCTGCAGCAGGTCGCGCTGGAGGAGGCTCCGGACTCGCTGCAGAAGCGTGCGTCGGCGCTCGGCATGGTCGCCGTGACGTCGCCGGTCTTCCTCCGCCTCGCCGACGGCGCCGTGCTCGGCATCCCGCATCCCGCTACCGCCGCCCCGCGCTCTCTCCCGCGAACGGGACCCGCAGCCGCCATCACCGGAGACGCTGCCGCTGCCGACCCTGCGCCGACGACCGACGCCGCGGCGCCGGACACGTCGTCGAAGACCGGTGCTGACGCGCGAGCCGCCGCCGCGCCGACCTCGGGGAACGGCTGATGACCACGGTCGCCCCACCGCCCCGCAGCCGGCCGCGCCCGGCGGCTCGGCCCGCCCAGCGATCCGCGCCCCGGCCCGGGCAGCGGCCGACCGCCCGCCCGGCGCAGCGCGGGCCGTCGCGTCGTCCACCGCAGCGTCCGCCGACGCGTCCGCGCGTCCGCACGTTCCGTCCCGGCGACCCGGTGCGTCGACTGCGCTTCTGGCAGGTGTGCCTGCTCCTTGCGCTGTCGATCGTCGCGGGTCGCGTCATCGACGTGCAGGCGGTGCAGGGTCCGGCGCTCGCCGCTGCGGCGACCAAGGACCGGATGCGCACGGTCACGCTGCCTGCGGTGCGCGGTGACATCACCGACATCAACGGTGTCCCGCTCGCCACGACGGTGCAGGCGCGCAACGTCACGGTCGACCAGACGCTCGTCAAGGACCCTGCAGCGGAGGCCGCTCAGCTCGCTGCAGTTCTGGGCGGGGGCCCCGCGGCGTTCCGCGCGCGCATGACCGGTGAGCGTCGCTTCGTCTACCTGGCCAAGAACGTCACGCCGCAGACGTGGGCGAAGGTCGCGGCGCTCAAGCTCCCCGGCGTCTTCAGCGAGGTGTCGTCCACGCGGGTCTACCCGGCCGGCTCGGTGGCCGCCAACGTCGTCGGCTACGTCCGTCCCGACGGCAACGGCGGCTCGGGACTGGAGTACGGGTTCAACGACGAGCTGTCCGGGACGGCCGGCAGCGAGGTGTACCAGGCGTCGGCACGCGGCACCGCGATCCCGACGGCCGACTCGTCCGGGACGGCGCCGGTGCCGGGTCTCGGTGTGCGCCTCACCATCGACCGCGACGTCCAGTGGGTGGCTCAGTCGGCGATCGCCGCACAGGTGAAGGCGGCCAAGGCCGACAGCGGCTACGTCGTCGTCATGAACCCCGCGACCGGCCAGATCTACGCCCTGGCAACGGTTCCGACGTTCGATCCCAACAAGCCGGCGGACGCCGCCCAGTCCGACATCGCCAACCGCGCGGTGTCCGACGTCTTCGAGCCGGGGTCGACCAGCAAGGTCATGACGATGGCGGCGGCGATCGAGGAGAAGGCCGTCACGCCGCGCACGAAGATCGTCGTGCCACCTGTGCTCAGGACTCCGGCCAAGACGTTCCACGACGACGTCGCTCATGGCACCTGGCACCTCACGCTCGCGGGCGTGCTGGCCAAGTCGAGCAACATCGGCACGATCCTGACGGCTCAGCGGATCGGCGGCGCGAAGCTCTACGCCTACCTCAAGAAGTTCGGCATCGGCGAACCGACCGGTCTGCACTTCCCGGGCGAGAGCCGGGGTCGCGTCCCGGACCCGGCGCACTGGTCGGCCACGACGTTCGGCACCCTGGCGTTCGGTCAGGGCCTGTCGGTGACCGCCGTGCAGGCGGCCTCCGTCTACGCCACGATCGCCAACGGAGGAGTGCGCGTCTCGCCCACCCTCGTCGCCGGCTACACCTCGCCCGACGGCACGTTCCAGGACGCCGCGCCGCCGACGCGCACCCGTGTGGTGAGCGCGTCGACCGCGTCGCAGGTGCGCCAGATGCTCGAGTCTGTCGTCACCGACGGGACAGCACCGAAGGCTGCCATCCCCGGCTATCGCGTCGCCGGCAAGACAGGCACGGCGAACCGCATCGACTCGGCATGCGGCTGCTACCGCGGCTACACGTCCTCGTTCATCGGCATGGCTCCCGCCGACAGCCCGAAGCTCGTCGTCGCCGTCTTCCTGTCCAACCCGCGCGTCGGCAAGTTCGGCGGACAGCTCGCGGCGCCGGTGTTCAAGCAGGTCATGACGTTCGCGCTCGAGCACTTCCGCATCCCGCCGACCGGCACCCTGCACCCCAACCTGCCGATCACCTGGTGAGCGCGGGATAGGTTCGCATCGTGTCCGCAGGTCCGCGCCCGAGCACGCCGCCGCGGCCGCTGTCCGACCTCGTGCGTGTCGCGGGGGCGACACGGTCCGCGGGACCCGACCACGACCCCGCGACGCCGGTCACGGGCGTCACGCACGACTCGCGCGCTGTGGTCGCCGGTGACATCTACGCCGCCCTGCCGGGTTTCCGCACCCACGGCGCGGAGTTCGTGGCGGACGCGGCTGCCCTCGGGGCGGTCGCCGTGCTCACTGACCCGGCGGGGGAGCAGCGCGCCGCACTCACCGGCCTGCCCGTTCTCGTCGTCGACGACCCGCGCGCGGTGCTCGGCGAGCTGGCGTCGGCCGTCTACGGCGACCCGTCGCACGACCTGGTCGTCATCGGCATCACGGGCACCAACGGCAAGACCACCACGAGCTATCTCGTCGACGCCGGGCTGCGCGCCGACGGCCGCACCACCGGTGTCATCGGCACCGTCGGCACTCGCATCGGGGACGAGGTCGTGCCGAGCGCGCGTACGACGCCGGAGGCGCCCGACGTGCATGCGCTGCTCGCCGTCATGCGTGAGCGCGGCGTCACCGCCGTGACGATGGAGGTCTCGAGCCACGCGCTCCGGCTCGGTCGGGTCGACGGAGTCCGGTTCGACGTCGCGGCGTTCACCAACCTCTCGCCCGACCACCTCGACTTCCACGCCGACATGGACGACTACTTCGACGCGAAGGCGCAGCTGTTCACTGCCGCGCGCAGCGAGCGCGCGGTCGTGTGCGTCGACGACGAGTGGGGCGAGCGCATCGCGGAATGCGCCAGGGCTCAGGGACTCCCCGTGACGACGTACGCCGTGCAGCGAGGTGCCGACTGGACGGTGCGCGACGTCGTCGCGGTTCCCGGCGGCTCCGTGGCACGAGCGAGCGGAACCGGTGGGCCCGACGTCGGGCTCGAGGTGCACCTGCCCGGCGCCTTCAACGTGACCAACGCACTCGGAGCGCTCGGGATCCTGACGGCCGTCGGGGTCGACGCCACGACAGCCGCCGCCGGGATCGCCGCGTGCCCGGGAGTGCCAGGGCGGATGGAGCGGATCCCCGACCCGAACGTCGAGCGAGCCCTGTTCGCCTACGTCGACTACGCGCACACCCCGGACGCCGTCGAGCGTGCACTGACCGCAGCTCGCGAGGTGGCGACGGCCGAGGACGGGCGACGTCGCCGGATCGTGGTGGTGCTCGGAGCGGGCGGTGACCGTGACCCGCACAAGCGTGGCGCCATGGGCGTGGCCGCCGCGCGCGGTGCCGACCAGGTGATCGTGACGGACGACAACCCCCGCAGCGAGGACCCCGGCGCGATCCGGGCCGACATCGTGCACGGCGCCCGCGGCGCCGGCGCCGCGCAGCTCGCCGACGTGGGCGACCGGGCGCTGGCCATCCGGCTCGCGGTGGACGCCGCCGCCGATGGTGACGTAGTTCTCGTTCTCGGCAAGGGCCACGAGCAGGGCCAGGAGGTCCTGGGTAGCGTCACGCCGTTCGACGACCGGGTCGTCCTCGCCGAGGCGCTCGCCGTCGCCCCCGCCGACCGGACGACCGACGAGGACCTCGCATGATCGCGCTGACGCTCGATGCTGTCGCGCGCGCCGTCGACGGCGTGCTCGCGGGCGGCGCCGAACCGACCGGGCTCGTCACCGGGATCAGCACCGACTCACGATCGGTGGTCGCGGGCGACCTCTTCGTCGCCATCGTCGGCGAACGGGTCGACGCGCACGACCTCGCGCCCGACGCCATCGCGACCGGCGCCGTCGCTGTGCTGGCCTCCCGGGAGCTCGACGTCCCGTGCGTCGTGGTCGATGACACGGTCACGGCGCTCGGTCGACTCGCGCACCACGTGCTGGCGTCCCTGCCGGGCATCGTCGTGGTGGGCGTGACCGGCTCGTCGGGCAAGACGAGCGCCAAGGACCTGCTGGCGCAGGTGCTTCCGGCGTACGGACCGACCGTCGCTCCGCGAGGCTCGTTCAACACCGAGGTCGGGCTGCCGGTGACGGCGCTCGAGGTCGACGGGTCCACCCGGGTGCTCGTCGCGGAGATGGGTGCGCGCGGTGTCGGGCACATCCGCTACCTGTGCGGCATCACGCCGCCGCGCATCGGCGTCGTCCTCAACGTCGGCTCGGCGCACGTCGGCGAGTTCGGCTCGCGCGACGCGATCGCGCTGGCCAAGGGCGAGCTCGTCGAGGCTCTGCCGTCGGCGGGCATGGGTGGCGTGGCCGTGCTGAACGCCGACGACCCCCTCGTCATCGCGATGCGCGACCGCACCCGGGCCCGCGTGGTGGCCTTCGGCGAGTCCACGTCGGCGGACGTGCGTGCCGTCGACGTCGTGCTCGACGACCTCGGGAGGCCGTCGTTCACGCTCACGGCCGAGGGTCGCTCGTCCGCCGTCGCCCTGGGTCTCCACGGGCGGCACCACGTCTCGAACTCCCTGGCCGTCGCCGCCGTGGGACTCGCGCTCGGGCTCGACCTCGACGAGGTCGCAGCGGCCCTCTCGGCAGCCCGTCCGGCGAGTCGCTGGCGTATGGAGGTGTCGCAGGCCGCCTCAGGTGTCACGGTGGTCAACGACGCCTACAACGCCAACCCCGAGTCGATGGGAGCCGCGCTGCAGGCGTTGATCGCGATGACACGACCCCGGGCCGGGCTGCCGGCACGGCGCAGCGTCGCGGTCCTCGGGGAGATGTTCGAGCTCGGAGACGTCTCGGTGGCGGAGCATGAGGGGATCGGACGGATGGCGGTGCGTCTGGGTGTCGATCGCGTCGTCGCCGTCGGCACCTCCGACCCGGTGAAGGCGCTGGCGCACGGCGTGGTGCTGGAGTCCGGCGACGAGTCGCGCGCGGCGGTCGTGCCCTCCGTCGACGCCGCCGTCGCACTGCTCGCTCGGGAGCTCTCCGCCGACGATGTGGTGCTCGTGAAGGCGTCGCGCGCCGTCGCGCTCGAACGCGTCGCGACCGCGCTGCTGCGCGAGGGAGCGGTCGCATGAGGCTCGTGCTCATCTCGGCCGGACTCGGTCTCATCGTGGCGCTCCTCGGGACCCCGGCGCTCATCAGGTTCCTGCGCCGCCACGGGTACGCGCAGGCGATCCGGGTGTCGACGGCCGACGAGCACTATCCCGAGCACGAGGGCAAGCGCGGCACGCCGTCGATGGGTGGCCTCGCCATCCTCGGTGGTCTCCTCGTCGGCTACTTCGGGGCGCACCTCGTCGCCTGGCGGGTGCCGAGCGTCTCCGGGCTCCTCGCGATCTACCTCACGGTCGGGCTCGGTGTCGTCGGCATCGCGGACGACTACCTCAAGATCTTCAAGCAGCGGAGCACCGGCGTACGAGCGCGCACCAAGCTGCTGGGGCAGGCCGCCGTCGCGCTGTCGTTCGCCTACCTGTCGGTCCACTTCCCGGACGAGCTCGGGCGCAACCCGGCCTCGCACGCGATCTCGCTGTTCCGCAACACCGGCATCGTGCTGCCCACGGGGCTGCTGATGCTGTGGATCTGGTTCCTCGTCACCGCCACTACGAACTCGGTCAACCTCACCGACGGGCTCGACGGTCTCGCGGCGGGCGCGTCGGTCATGACTCTCGGCGCCTACACGTTGCTGTCGGTGTGGCAGTACGGCCAGAACTGCCAGTTCGGCCAGTTCGCCCGCTGCTACGACGTACGCGACCCGCTCGACCTCGCGATCTTCGCCGCCGCGGCAGCGGGCGCCTGCTTCGGATTCCTGTGGTGGAACACGTCGCCGGCCAGCATCTGGATGGGCGACACGGGGGCCCTGTCCCTCGGCGGTGCCATCGCAGCCCTCGCGATCCTCTCGCGCACCGAGCTGCTGCTGCCGATGCTGGCCGGCATCTTCCTCATCGTCACGTTGTCGGTGATCGGCCAGGTGGGTCGTTTCAAGCTCACCGGCAAGCGGATGTTCCGCATGGCGCCGCTGCAGCACCACTTCGAGATGCTCGGGTGGCCGGAGATCCAGATCGTCGTGCGCTTCTGGATCATCCAGGGACTGTTCATCGCATTCGGCCTCGGCCTGTTCTACGCGGAGTGGGTGCGGCAGTGACGACGGTCGACGTCACCGCCTACGAGCGCGCGTCGGACTGGGACCGGGTGCACGTCGTGGTCGTGGGTGTCGGGGTCGCCGGGTTCGCCGCCGCCGACCACCTGCTGCAGCTCGGTGCCCGCGTCACGGTGATCGACGCTGCGGACGGCGACAAGCAGCGCGAGCGCGCGGACGTGCTCGAGGTCGTGGGTGCGACCGTCGTGCTCGGCGACGGCGAGTCCCTCGCCGAGGACGCTGACGTGCTGGTCGTCTCACCCGGTCTGCCACCGACGGCTCCGGTCATCGTCGCGGCGCAGGAGCGGGGCGTGCCGGTGTGGGGCGAGCTCGAGCTGGCGTGGCGGCTGCGCGGCCCGGATCCCGCGGCCTGGCTGGTCGTCACCGGTACCAACGGCAAGACGACGACCACTCTCATGCTCGCGTCGATGCTGCGGGCGGCCGGCCACCGGACGGCCGCGGTCGGCAACATCGGGATCTCCCTCGTCGACGCCGTCATGGATCCCGAGGGCTACGACGTCCTCGCCGTGGAGGTGGGCGCTCCGCAGCTGCCGTTCCTCTTCTCCGCGAGCCCCATCGCCTCGGTGTGCCTGAACCTCGCTCCCGACCACGTCGACCTCTTCGGCGGCTTCGAGGCCTACGCGGCGGCGAAGGCGCGCATCTACCGCAACACGCAGGTGGCTGCGGTCTACAACGCCGCCGACCCGGCGACCGAGCGCATGGTCGAGGAGGCCGACGTCGTCGAAGGGTGCCGCGCGATCGGATTCACGCTCGGCGTCCCAGGGCGTTCGATGGTCGGGGTCGTCGACGATCTGCTCGTCGACCGGGCGTTCATCGACAACCGCGCGGACAGCGCGCAGGAGCTCGCCTCGGTGCACGACGTCCGGCCGTTCGCGCCGCACAACGTCGGCAACGCGCTCGCGGCGGCGGCGCTCGCACGAGCCTTCGGCGTACCGGCGTCGGCCGTGCGCGACGGGCTGCGCGAGTTCGAGCCGGCGGGACACCGGATCGCAGAGGTCGCCGAGATCGACGGGGTCCGGTACGTCGACGACTCGAAGGCCACGAACTGCCACGCGGCCGAGACCTCGTTGCTCGCCTACGACTCCGTCGTGTGGATCGCGGGCGGTCTGGCCAAGGGCCAGGAGTTCGACGCGCTGGTGCAGCGCACCGGCCGCCGGATGCGCGGGGCGGTGCTGCTCGGCAAGGACCGCGACCGCATCCGCGAGGCGCTGGCGCGACACGCCCCGGATGTCCCCGTCGTCGAGGTCCCGCGCACCGACACTGGAGCCATGGACGACGTCGTGAACGCCGCCGCGGAGCTCGCGCGGCCCGGCGACACCGTCCTGCTCGCGCCCGGCTGCGCGTCGTGGGACATGTACCGCGACTACGCCGAGCGCGGTGACGAGTTCGCGTCGTCCGTGCTGCGGCGGTCGCAGCGGTGAGTCAGGACTCCGTACGCCGAGTCCTGTCGACCGGGCGTCCGCGTGGCGAGCACCCCCTCGCGACGTATCACGTGCTCCTGGGCGCCACCCTCCTGCTGCTCCTGCTCGGCATCGCGATGGTGCTCTCGGCGTCGACCGTTCTCAGCTACCAGGTCTTCGGCTCGGCCTACACGCTCTGGCTCCGCCAGGTGATGTTCGCGGCGGTCGGCCTCGTGGCGATGGTGATCGCGTCGCGGATGTCGATCGCGGCCTGGCGGCGGTTGGCCTACCCGCTCCTCGTGTTCGCCGTCGTGTCGCTGCTGGCGGTGCTGGTGATCGGTCACTCGGTGGCCGGGCAGCGCAACTGGATCGAGCTCGGCGGCCCGTTCCGCTTCCAGCCCAGCGAGTTCGCCAAGCTCGCGCTGGTGCTCTGGGCGAGCGACCTCATGGCGCGCAAGCAGGGCGTCCTCGACCAGTGGAAGCACCTGATCATCCCGCTGGTGCCCGTCGCCGCGTTCGTCATCATGCTGGTCCTTCTCGAGGGCGACGTCGGCACCGCCCTCATCCTGGTGCCGATGGTCGCCGCCGTGCTCTACGTCAACGGCGCACCGTTCCGGCTCTTCGCGCTGGGCGGGGTCGCGGTGCTGGGGGGCGTCGCGCTGCTCTCGATGGGCCACTCCTACCGGCTCGGTCGCTTCAGCGCCTGGCTCAACCCCGCTGCCGACTCGCTGGGCACCGGATGGCAGATCCTGCACGGCAAGAGCGCCATGGGCGGCGGTGGCTGGTTCGGCGTCGGCCTCGGCGCGAGCCGCGAGAAGTGGGACTGGCTGCCGGAGGCGCACACCGACTTCATCTACGCCGTGGTGGGCGAGGAGCTCGGCATCATCGGCTCGCTCCTGGTCATCGCGCTCTTCGCCGCGATCGGCGTCGCGGGCCTCCGGCTCGCGCGCGTGACGCGCGACCCGTTCATCCGCACCGCGTCCGCCGCGACCGTGGCCTGGCTGCTCACCCAGGCGCTGCTCAACATCGGTGCGGTCCTGCAGCTGATCCCGATCACGGGGATCCCGCTGCCCCTCGTGTCCTACGGCGGTTCGTCGCTCGTGCCGACGCTCGTGGCGCTCGGCATGCTGATGTCGTTCGCGCGCGCCGAGGCCGGGCGCGCGGTCGACGTCCGCGAGCGCCGTCCGGCGACCGTGCGGGGGCGGTGACCGCAGGTGCACGTCGTCCTCGCGGGCGGGGGCACGGCCGGTCACGTCGAACCGGCGCTCAACCTCGCCGACTGCCTGCGCCGTCACGATCCCGACGTCGCCGTCACCGCGCTCGGGACCGACCGCGGGCTCGAGACACGACTGGTCCCCGAGCGCGGCTACGACCTCAGACTCGTCACGGCGACCCCGATGCCGCGGCGTCCCACCCTCGACCTGGCCCGACTGCCGACCCGGGTGCGGCGCTCGATCGCCGAGGTGCGCTCGGTGCTCACGGACACGGGCGCCGACGTCGTGGTCGGCTTCGGCGGGTACGTCGCCCTTCCGGCCTACCTCGCTGCGCGCGGCACGGTGCCCATCGCCATCCACGAGGCGAACGCGCGGCCCGGCCTCGCCAACCGTGTCGGTTCGCGCTTCACGCCCTACGTCGGCTGCGCGGTGCCCGGCGCCATCGTCGGCGCACGGCACATCGGGATGCCCCTGCGCCGCACGATCGCAGAGCTCGACCGGCAGGCGCTGCGCGGGAGGCCCGCGACTTCTTCGGCCTCGACGCGGACCGACCCACTCTGCTGGTGTTCGGCGGCTCGCAGGGCGCCCGACGGCTCAACGACGCGACCGTCGCTGCCGCACCCGAGCTCACCGCACGCGGAATCCAGGTGCTGCACGCGGCCGGTCTGCGCAACGACGACCAGCGACCGGTCTCGGCGACCGGACCGGCGCCGTACGTCGCCCTGCCCTACATCGACCGCATGGACCTCGCCTACGCGGCCGCCGACGTGGCGCTGTGCCGCGCCGGCGCGATGACGTGCGCCGAGCTCGCCGCCGTGGGACTGCCTGCTCTCTACGTCCCGCTGCCGATCGGCAACGGCGAGCAGCGGCTCAACGCGCTGCCCGTCGTCGACGCCGGAGGGGGGCTCCTGGTCGACGACGCGTCGCTCGACGGCCCTCGGGTGCTCGAGGTCCTCGGACCTCTCCTGCTCGACGTCGAGCAGCGACGCGCGATGGAGACGGCGGCCGCCTCCCACGGTCAGCGCGACGCGGACGAGAGACTGAGGCTGCTGGTGCTCGACGCCGTCGCGGGGGCGAGCACCCTGCCCGACGAGACAGCAGGAGACCCACGATGACCACCGACGCCGAGCACGCCGACCTGTCCGAGCTCGGCCGTGTCCACGTCGTGGGCATCGGCGGCGCGGGCATGTCGGGCATCGCCCGGATCCTCGTGGCGCGCGGCGTCCCGGTCAGCGGCAGCGACGCCAAGGACTCGCGTCGCATCGCCGCGCTCCGGGCGCTCGGCGTCGACGCCCGCGTGGGTCACGATGCCGCCAACGTCGCCGACGTCGACACGGTCATCGCCTCGACGGCCATCAGGCCCGACAACCCCGAGCTGGTCGCCGCGCGAGCGCAGGACCTGCGGGTCATGGGTCGCGCCGAGGCGCTCGCCACGATCATGCACGGCTACCGCGGCGTCGCGGTCGCCGGCACGCACGGCAAGACGACGACCACGTCGATGCTGACCGTCGCGCTGCAGCACTGCGGTGCCGACCCGTCGTTCGCGATCGGCAGCGAGCTCAACGAGAGCGGCAGCAACGCGCACCTCGGCACCGGACCCGAGTTCGTCGCGGAGGCCGACGAGAGCGACGGCGCCTTCCTCGCCCTTCCGGCGTACGCCGGCATCGTCACCAACGTCGAGCCCGACCACCTCGACCACTGGGGGACCTTCGACGCGATCGAGCAGGCCTTCGTCGAGTTCTGCACCGCGATCCGCGACCACGACGGGTTCGTGACGGTGTGCCTCGACGACGAGGGAGCGGCACGGCTCGTCGGGCGGGCGCGGGGGCTCGGCGTCGACGTGCGCACCTACGGCGAGAGCGAGGCGGCGGACTTCCGCGTCGAGCTGCTCGGCGCAGGGGACCGGGGCTGGACCTTCGACGTCCTGCAGCACGGGGTGCGTCTCGGGTCGGTCGAGCTCGGCGTCCCCGGAAAGCACAACGTCCTCAACGCGACCGCAGCGCTGGTGACCGGCATGGGCCTGGGCTATCCGGCCACCGATCTGCGCGCCGGGCTGGAGACGTTCAGCGGCACCCGCCGGCGCTTCGACTACAAGGGCACGGCCGACGGCGTCCGGGTCTACGACGACTACGCGCACCATCCGACCGAGATCGCCGCGACCCTGCACGCGATGCGCGACCTGGTCGGCGACGGTCGGCTCGTCGTCGCGTTCCAGGCGCACCACTACTACCGCACCGCGCTCTTCGTGAAGGAGTTCGGTGCGGCGCTCGGGCTGGCCGACGAGGTGGTCGTCCTCGAGGTCTTCGCCCCGGGAGAGGACCCGATCCCCGGCGCCAGCGGCGTGGCGATGGCCTCGCACGTGCCGCTGCCGATCGAGCAGGTGGTGTTCGAGCCGTCGTGGAGCAGGGTGTCGGCCCAGCTGGTCTCGCGCGCCCGTCCCGGCGACGTCGTCATGACCCTCGGCGCGGGCGACATCGCGATGATCGGCACGGAGGTCCTCGACCTGCTGCGCGCGCGAGAGAGCACCACGACATGACCGTCGTCGAGTCGGCGCAACGGTTCGGCGCCGCGCAGCGCACCCGCCACTGGCGTCGCTGGACGGCGCTCGTCGTCGTGGCGCTGCTCGTCGCGCTCGCGGTGTGGGTCGTCTGGTTCTCGTCGCTGCTGTCGGTGCGCGAGGTGCGCGTCGTCGGCGCCGTGAACGTGAGCGCCGACCAGGTGCGTCAGGCGGCGGCCGTCCCGACCGGTCTGCCGTTGGCCCGGGCCGACGTCGACGGCATCACGGCGCGCGTCGCGGCGATCCCCCGGGTCGCGGCGGTCGAGGTGCGTCGCGGCTATCCCGACGTCCTCGTCATCGTCGTGACCGAGCGGACCCCGGTCGCCGTGACGCGCCAAGGTGCCGAGCTCGTCTACGTCGACGCGACCGGTGTCCGGTTCGGGGCGGTGTCGGTCGCGCCCCACGGTCTGCCCGTGGTCAGCGCGTCGACCGACCCGGCGCTGCGGTCCGCGGTCGAGGTCGTCGCGGCCCTGCCCACGACGCTGCGCTCCACCGTCACGGCCGTCGCCGCGCACTCGCGCGACGACGTCGTTCTGCGGCTGCCCGACGGCGCGACGGTGCAGTGGGGGAGTGCGGAGCAGTCCGACCGCAAGGCGGCCGTGCTCGCCGCCCTGCTCCACGTGCACGCGGCGACCTACGACGTCAGCGCCCCCGACCTGCCGACCTCGCGCGGGTCGCTGCATCCCTGACACCCGTCCCCGGTCCGTCTCGGACGTGGTCCGAGTCGCGAACCGACGGTGTCGGCCCGTGCTCGCGACCGCGTGTCGCAGAGGCGAGTTCCGGCGATCGTGTTGCGCCGTTGCCGTCGGGCGCCGTAGGTTCACCACTACTTCAGGATGACATAACTCTTAGCCTCTACGAGAGGATGAGAGTTCGACGAAGGGCACGGCCGTGGCGGCTCCCCAGAACTATCTCGCGGTGATCAAGGTCGTCGGCATCGGCGGTGGCGGCGTCAACGCCGTCAACCGCATGATCGAAGTCGGCCTCAAGGGCGTCGAGTTCATCGCGGTGAACACCGACGCGCAGGCGCTGCTGATGAGCGACGCCGACGTCAAGCTCGACATCGGTCGCGAGCTGACCCGAGGTCTCGGCGCCGGCGCCGACCCCGAGGTCGGGCGTCGCGCCGCCGAGGACCACACCGAGGACATCGAGGAGGTCCTCAAGGGGTCCGACATGGTGTTCGTGACGGCCGGCGAGGGCGGTGGCACCGGCACCGGAGGCGCCCCGGTCGTGGCGAAGATCGCACGCCAGCTCGGGGCCTTGACGATCGGCGTCGTCACGCGTCCGTTCGGCTTCGAGGGCAAGCGCCGTGGTGTGCAGGCCGACTCCGGGGTCGACTCGCTGCGCGCCGAGGTCGACACCCTCATCGTCATCCCCAACGACCGGCTGCTGTCGCTGTCGGACCGCAACATCTCGATGCTCGACGCGTTCCGTCAGGCCGACCAGGTGCTGCTGCAGGGCGTCTCCGGCATCACCGACCTCATCACCACGCCGGGTCTCATCAACCTCGACTTCGCTGACGTGAAGAGCATCATGGCCGGCGCCGGTAGCGCCCTCATGGGGATCGGCTCCGCGCGCGGCGACGACCGCGCGGTCGCAGCCGCCGAGTCGGCCATCTCCAGCCCGCTGCTCGAGGCGAGCATCGACGGCGCGCACGGCGTGCTGCTCTCGATCTCCGGTGGCTCGGACCTCGGGCTGTTCGAGATCAACGAGGCGGCTCGTCTCGTGGCCGACGCTGCCCACCCCGAGGCCAACATCATCTTCGGCGCGGTCATCGACGACACCCTCGGCGACGAGGTGCGCGTCACGGTCATCGCGGCCGGGTTCGACGGCGGCCTGCCGCCGGCCCGACGCGCCACGGCCAAGCCGGCCGCAGCCGCTGCTGCCGCCTACACCGACGGCGCTCCCGCCGAAACGTCAGCGTCCACCACCGAGTCGGCGAGCGACCCGCTCGTCAGCAGCGACGACGAGCCGCGCCGCGAGCCGCGGACGATCGTCTTCGACGACAACGCCGACGACGACGACCTCGACGTACCGGACTTCCTCAAGTAGTCCGCGGACGATCCCTACGCGAGACCTGCTCCAGCCGAACCGCTCCGGTGGCCGGGACCCACGAGGTCCCGGCCACTGCTGCGTCCGGGCCTGGCGCCACTGCGCGCACGGTCGCACCGGCGGGCCGGTTCGCACTGCGCCGCGTCGTCGGCCGATGAGAGGGTGGGCCGGTGACGATCGTCGACGGTGCCCTGGGTCCACGCGTGCGCTGGGCGTTCGCCGACCGCAGCAACGGTGTGAGCCTCGCGCCGTACGACGAGGGCAACCTCGCCGACCACGTCGGCGACGACATCGACCATGTGCGCGCCAACCGTGACCTGCTCGCGCGGGCGGTCGGGCTCGATCTCGCGCACGTCGTCTCGATGGCGCCCGTGCACGGCAACGAGGTGGGCGCGGTCGACCGTGCGTCGGTCGAGCCCGTGCCGGAGGTCGACGCGCTCGTCACCACGGTGCCCGGGCTCGCCCTGCTCGTCCTCGCCGCAGACTGCGTCCCCGTGCTGGTCGCCGACGGCGCCGCGGGCGTCGTCGCCGTCGTGCATGCCGGATGGCGCGGCGTGCTGGCCGACGTCGTCGGCGTCACCCTCGACGCGATGCGCGACCACGGCGCCCGCCCCGAGAGCACCCGCGCGGTCGTGGGTCCGGCGATCTGCGGCGCGTGCTACGACGTCCCGCGCGAGCGTTTCGACGCCGTCGTGGCCGTCGCTCCCGCCGCGGCGTCCGTGGCGGACGGTGGTCGTCCCGGTCTCGACCTCCGTGCGGCCGTCGTCGAGCGGCTGCGCGGCGCCGGCGTCGCGAGCAGCCTGCACGGCGGGTGCACGTTCGAGACGCCGAGCCTGTTCTCGTACCGCCGCGACCGGGTCACCGGACGGCACGGGGGAGTCGTGACCCTCGTGGCGGAACCGCAGCCGTGAGCGATCGACGCGACGAGCTCGTCGCGAACCTCGACGCCGTACGCCGCCGCATCGACGACGCCGCCCGCGCGGCCGGCCGCGACCCGGGCGCGGTCACGCTGGTCGTGGTCACCAAGACCTGGCCGGCGTCCGACGTCGCGCTGCTCGCCGAGCTCGGTGTCACCGACGTGGCGGAGAACCGCGACCAGGAGGCGCGACCCAAGCACGACGCGGTCGCGCACCTGCCTCTGCGGTGGCACTTCGTCGGCCAGCTGCAGCGCAACAAGGCGCGCTCGGTCGCCTCCTACGCCGACGTCGTGGAGTCCGTCGACCGCGTCGAGCTCGTGGGCGCCCTCGACCGGGCGGCCGTCGACCACGGGAGACAGATCGACGTCCTCCTGCAGGTCGACCTCGCCGACCCGCCGCAGCCCCACCGCGGAGGTGCCGCACCGGCCGACCTCGGTGCCCTGGCCGAGGCCGTGGCGGCGGCGTCGGCCCTGCGCCTGCGCGGGCTGATGGCTGTGGCCCCGCTCGACGCCGATCCCGTGGCGGCGTTCACCCGGCTCGCCAGCCTCGCGACCGAGCTCCGCGTGGCCCACCCGGAGGCGGTCGTGCTCTCCGCGGGCATGTCCCACGACCTCGAGCAGGCGGTGGCTGCCGGCGCGACACACGTCCGTGTGGGTACGGCGGTGCTCGGCGGTCGCGCCGCGCTCGGGTAGCGTGACCGGGAGACCGGAGAACCGGGACGCCGCCGCGCGTGCCGGGCCGACGTACGAGGAGCAGGCATGGGCGCGATGCGCAAGATGGCGGTCTACCTGGGCCTGGTCGAGGACGACGGGCTCGACTACGTCGATCACGACGACGACTACGTCGACCCGCGCCCGGCCCGCCAGGAGGAGCCGCGGTACAGCTCCGTCCGCGAGGTGCGCCCGGAGCCGGCCCGCGCGTCCACGACGTCGCGCCCCGCCAACGTGCCGGCGGCGAGCCGCTCCTCGTTGGCCACCGACACGGCTCTGCACGACGACCCGCGCTACGACGTCCGCGCGGCCGACCCGGTGGCCGTGAGCGACCTCTACCGCATCACGACCCTGCACCCCCGCAGCTACAACGACGCCCGCCGCATCGGCGAGGAGTTCCGTGAGGGCGTCCCGGTGATCATGAACCTCACCGACATGGACGACTCGGACGCCAAGCGGCTCGTCGACTTCGCCGCCGGCGTCGTCTTCGGCTGCCGAGGCACGATCGAGCGCATCACCAACAAGGTGTTCCTGCTCTCCCCGCAGAACGTCGACGTCGCTGCCGAGGCGCACCGCCTCGCGCAGGACGGCTTCTTCAACCAGAGCTGACGCACCCCGCCTCCGCGTGCGACACCTTCCGAGAGCAGAATCGACACCGTGACCGTGGGTGGGATCGTCGTCGGGGTGCTGCAGATCTTCATCCTGCTGCTGATCTTCAACCTCATCATCACCTGGGTCATGATCTTCGCCCGCGACTGGGAGCCCAAGGGCGTCGTCCTCGTCCTCGTCGAGGGCGTGTTCGCGGTCACCGACCCGCCGCTCAAGCTGCTGCGGCGCTTCATCCCCCCGCTGCGCATCGGCGGCGCCGCGATCGACATCGCGTTCATCGTCCTGTTCATCGTCGTTGAGTTGCTCATCGTCGCCGCGTCACGCTTCTAGACTCCCGTTAGCATCCGACCCGTACGCCGACCCGCCGCACCGCCGATCACCCGAGGTGAACCCCATGGCTCTGACCCCCGAGGACGTACGCAACAAGCAGTTCTCGACAGCCAAGCGCAAGGGCTACGAGATGGACGAGGTGGACGCCTTCCTCGACCAGATCGAGCTCGAGCTGGGTGCCCTCCTGCGCGACAACGCCGAGCTGCGCGGGCGGGTGGCCGCTGCCGAGCAGGCTGCCGCCGCGCAGAGCGCGCCCGTCGCGGCGCCGATGGCAGCACCGGTCGCCGAGCCGGTGGCCCCGCCCGCCCCGCCGCAGGACTTCAACGCGCAGGCGGTGTCGATGCTCGCGCTGGCGCAGAAGACCGCAGACGAGCACACCGCGCGGGCCAAGATCGAGGCCGACCACATGCTGGCGGAGGCCCAGGCCAAGGTGTCCGAGCTCGAGCGCAGCGGCCAGGCCGAGCGCGCCGTGCTCGAGCGCCGCGTCGAGGAGCTGCGCTCGTTCGAGCGCGAGTACCGGCAGCGGCTGCGTCAGTACCACGAGAGCGCCCTCAAGGATCTCGACATCCGCGGCGGCGAGTCGGCGGCCCCCGCCGGCGGCCCGCCGTCACCGGTGGTCCCCGTGGCGGCTCCGGCGCCCGCCGGTGGCCCGACGGCGCCCACCCCGTCGCTCGCGCCGGCTCCGGTGACGCCACCCTCGCCCACGGCAGCGACCCCTCCGCCGCCGCCGCAGGCTGCGCCGCCCGCCCCGCCGCAGCCGCAGGCGGCACCCCCGGCGCCGCCGGCCGCTCCGCCGGTCGCTCCGCCGGCCCCGCCGCAGGCTGCTCCTCCGGCGGCCCCCCCGCAGGCCGCACCGCCCCAGCCGGCACCCCCGCAGGCGGCCCCGCCTGCCCCGCCCGCCGCTCCCGCGCCCGGGCAGCCGCCCGCGCCGTCCCCCTTCGCCGTCCCGCGCGACGACGCCCCGCCGTCGCAGGCCTGATCCCGGGCGGCGGCTGAGCCGTCACCCTGCTCCACGACGAGGAAGGACCCCACCGATCGGTGGGGTCCTTCCTCGTTCTGCTAGGCCTTGCTCAACCAGTACGTCAGCCCGAGGTCCTCGTCGTGGGCGGGGTCGTCGGGTGCGGTGCCCTCGGTGAACGACACGGCCAGCACCTCGGCCGCGACGAGGTCGGTGTGAGCGCGCAGCGCGTCGGCGAGGTCGTCGTCGGTCGACTGCCAGACGAGCACGATCCGGTCGCTCACGGCCAGCCCGGCATTCTTGCGGGCCTCCTGCAGCGTGCGCACCGTCTCGCGCGCGAGCCCGGCGCGACGCAGCTCGGGGGTGAGCTCGAGGTCGAGGGCCACCGTCTCGCCACCGTCGCTCGCGACCGCCCAGCCTGCGCGCGGCGTCTCGGTGATGACGACGTCGTCGTCGCCGAGCGTCACGTGCTCGCCGTCGACGACCACCTCGACGGACCCCGTCGAGCGCAGGGTCTCGACCAGGGCTGCGGCATCGGCGTCGGCGATCGCCTGGGCGACCGGGGGAGTGCCCTTGCCGAAGCGCTTGCCCAGCGCGCGGAAGTTGGCCTTGACGCTGACGTCGACGAGGTGCGCCTCGGTCACGTCGCCCAGGGCGAGCAGCTCGCCGCAGTTGAGCTCGTCGCTGACCTCCGCGCGCAGCTCGTCGTCGAGGGAGTCCCAGCCGGCTGCGGCCACGAGCGCGCGGCCCAGCGGCTGCCGGGTACGCACGTTGGACGTCGCGCGGGCGGCACGTCCGAGCTCGACGAGACGGCGCACGAGCGCCATGCGGTCCGACAGCGAGTCGTCGACGAGGCTGCCGTCGACGTTCGGCCAGGCAGCGAGGTGCACCGAGTCGGGCAGCTCGTCGCTGGTGGAGGTGAACAGGTCCTGCCACACCTGCTCGGTGATGAACGGCGTGAACGGCGCCATGAGCAGGGTCACGACGTAGAGGCACTCGTGCAGGGTCGCGAGCGCGGCGGCGTCCCCGGCCCAGAAACGGCGGCGCGACCGGCGCACGTACCAGTTCGAGAGGTCGTCGACGTAGGCCGACAGCAGGCGGCCCGCCCGCTGCGTGTCGTACGCCTCGAGGGCGGCGTCGACGTCGCGAGCGAGCCGATGCACCTCGGAGAGCGCCCAGCGGTCGAGCGCCGAGCGCTCTGCGATCGGAGGTGCCGGCGTCTCGTACGGGACGAAGCCGGACTCGCGGGCGTACAGCGCCTGGAACGACACGGTGTTCCAGTACGTGAGCAGCGTCTTGCGCACGACCTCCTGGATCGTGCCGTGCCCGACCCGGCGCGACTGCCAGGGCGAGCCGCCCGCGAGCATGAACCAGCGCACGGCGTCGGCGCCGTGCTGCTCCATGAGGGGGATCGGCTCGAGCACGTTGCCCAGGTGCTTGCTCATCTTGCGGCCCTCCTCGTCGAGGATGTGGCCCAGGCACAGGACGGTCTTGTACGACGAGCGGTCGAAGACGAGGGTGCCGACCGCCATGAGCGTGTAGAACCAGCCGCGCGTCTGGTCGATGGCCTCGGCGATGAAGTCCGCGGGGTAGCGGGTCGCGAACTCGTCCTGCCCGCGGTGCGGGTAGCCGAACTGCGCGAACGGCATGGCGCCGCTGTCGTACCAGGCGTCGATGACCTCGGGCACGCGCGTCGCGGTGTCGCCGCAGTCAGGGCACGCGAACGTGACGTCGTCGACGTAGGGCCGGTGCGGGTCGAGGGCCGAAAGGTCCTGCCCCGCATGACGTCCCAGGTCGGCCAACGACTCGACGCACGTGAGGTGACCCGCCTCGCACCGCCAGATCGGCAGCGGCGTCCCCCAGTAGCGGCTGCGCGAGAGCGCCCAGTCGATGTTGTTGTGCAGCCAGTCGCCGTAGCGGCCCCACTGGATCGTGGCCGGATGCCAGTCGGTCGCCTCGTTCTCGCGCAGCAGCGCGTCCTTCACCGCGGTGGTGCGGATGTACCAGGACGGCTGCGCGTAGTAGACCAGCGGCGTGTGGCAGCGCCAGCAGTGCGGGTAGGCGTGCTCGTACGGCACGTGCTTGAAGAGCAGCCCACGCTTCTGCAGGTCGTCGACGAGGATCGGGTCGGCCTTCTTGAAGAACGTGTCGCCGACCAGCGGCACCCAGGACTCGAACGCGCCGTCGAGGCGCAGGGGGTTGACGACGGGGAGTCCGTACTCACGGCACAGCGCGAGGTCGGGCGCGCCGAACGCCGGGGCCTGGTGCACGATGCCGGAGCCGTCCTCGGTGGTGACGTAGTCGGCGGGCAGCACCGTGTGCAGCGGGCCGTCGGTCGCGGGGAACTCCACCCCGGTGAAGGGCCGGGCGTAGGGCGTGCCCACGACGGACGTGCCGGGCAACGTCTCGAGCACCGTCGTCCCCTCGCCGAGGACCTGCTCCCGCAGCGCCTCCGCGACGAGGAGGACCTCGCCGTCGGCGGTACGGGTCACGGCGTACTCGACGTCGGGGTTGACGGCACAGGCCGTGTTGGACACCAGGGTCCAGGGGGTGGTGGTCCAGACGAGCAGCGCGAGGCCCGGGTGGCGGGCGACGAGGTCGCCGCCGGTCACGGGGAAGCGGACGAACACGGACGGGTCGACGACCGTCTCGTAGCCCTGCGCGAGCTCGTGGTCCGACAGTCCGGTGCCGCAACGCGGGCAGTAGGGCGTCACCCGGTGGTCCTGCACGAGCAGGCCCTTGTCGAAGATCTGCTTGAGCGACCACCAGACGGACTCGACGTAGTGCGGGTCCATGGTCCAGTACGCGTCGCCCATGTCGACCCAGTAGCCCATGCGCTCGGTGAGGTCCGCGAACGCGCCGACGTTGCGCAGCACCGAGTCGCGGCAGCGCGCGTTGAACTCGGCGATCCCGTACGCCTCGATGTCCTTCTTGCCCGCGAAGCCGAGCTCCTTCTCGATGGCGAGCTCGACGGGGAGACCGTGGCAGTCCCAGCCGGCCTTGCGCGGGACGTGGTAGCCCTTCATCGTCCTGTACCGCGGGAAGACGTCCTTGAAGACGCGCGCCTCGACGTGGTGGGTGCCGGGCATGCCGTTGGCGGTCGGCGGGCCCTCGTTGAACACCCACAGCGGACGACCTTCGGTGGCGGCGAGCGAGCGCCCGAACACGTCTCGCTCGCGCCACAGCGCGAGGACCTCGTGGTCGAGCGCGGGCAGGTCGACCTGCGGTGGGACCGGGCGGTACATCGTGCCTCCGTCGTCGTCGGCAGCGGGCGTGCTGCACGTGACGGAGGGACGAGGACGTCGGCGCGAGCACCGGCACCCCGCGGTACCACCCTCCTTGGCCCGAGCGCCGGATGGCGCGTCGGACCCGCTCGGAACGTCGCAGGCCGCCGGCTCTACCCCGCGGTCTCCCGCGGCTCCTCCGACAGCTCGGGGGTGATGTTCACCCCGCGCACGCCCCCGGGCTCGCACCGTCCCCGGGTCGCTCATGGCTGCGTGCGGGACTACTCGTCCCCGTCCTCGCCGTGCCTGGACGCTCACCAGGGTATCCGGCCGAGCGCGTGGCAGGCTCGCGGTTATGGCCGAGCCCCGTCGCGTCGCCGTCCGGGTGCGTCCCGGCGCGTCGCGCACCCGGGTGGGCGGGTCCTACGGCTCGGATGTCGACGTCCGGCTCGTCGTAGCCGTGACGGCCAGGGCGGTCGAAGGTGCCGCGACCGCGGCCGTGCTCGCGGCCGTGGCGGAGGCGCTCGGCGTCCGGCCCCGGCAGGTGACGCTGGTCCACGGGTCGACGAGTCGGGACAAACTGGTGGAAATCTCCGATCCTCCGACCGATGTCGACGACCGGATCGCGGCACTGCTGGCCCTGTGACCTGCGGCGGAGCACGATCACACGATCGCGGTCGGCGCGGCGTGTTGATCATGACGGCCACCCCACCTATCCTCGGCAGGCTCGTGCCGCCGACCGGCCGTCGACTGTCCTGAGACCTGCGCCGGTGGACCCGCGGTACGCCTGGAGAAGGAGGCGGCCATGGCCGCGTCGGCGAAGAAGGTCGCTCCCGCGAGGGGTGCGACCGCGAAGGCGGCCGCACCCGCGAAGGCTGCCCCCGGCTCGAAGGCTGCTCCGAGCAAGGGCGTGCCGGCGAAGAAGGCGGTGCCGACGAAGAAGGCTGCCCCCGCGAAGAAGGCAGCACCGACCAAGGCTGCGCCCGCGAAGAAGGCTGCGCCCGCGAAGAAGGCCGCACCGGCGAAGAAGGCCGCACCGACCAAGGCTGCGCCAGCGAAGAAGGCCGCCCCCGTCAAGGCTGCGCCGCCGAAGAAGGTTGCACCGGCCAAGGCCGCGCCCGCGAAGAAGGCGGCGCCGGCCACGAAGGTCGCGCCCGCCAAGGCCGCGCCCGCCAAGGCCGCGCCGGCGAAGAAGGCACGCCGCCGCGCGAAGCCGGCGGCCAAGACGCCGGCGAAGGGCGGCACCAGGGCGCCGAGACTCGCCGTGCGTGAGGACGAGTCGCCATGGACCGCGTCCGAGCTCGCCGAGGTGCGCACCGAGCTCGACCTGGAGATCGGCCGGCTCAACCACCAGATCGCCGAGGCCGAGGAAGGCATCGCCGACCTGCTGCGCGACTCGGGCGACGGCGCGGGCGACGACCAGGCCGACGCCGGCACCAAGACGTTCGAGCGCGAGCACGAGATGTCCCTGGCCAACAACGCGCGCGAGCTGCTCGTGCAGAACGAGCGCGCGCTGCAGCGGCTCAATGACGGCACGTACGGCATCTGCGAGCGCTGCGGCAAGCCCATCGGCAAGCTGCGGCTGCAGGCGTTCCCCCGCGCCACCCTCTGCGTCGCGTGCAAGCAGCTCGAAGAGCGTCGCTGACCTGGGTCTCGGCGTCCCGCGAGCGGGCGGTTCGCGCGCACGTCGTCGCGCCACGTACCCTCCACCATCATGAGCAGTGAGGTGGTCGTGGCCGCCGAGGAGACCCGGCCGGTACGCCGCAACCTCGTCGCGGTGACGTTCAGCGTGGCCGCCGTCGTGGTCGTGCTCGACCAGCTCACCAAGTACCTCGCCGTGAAGTACCTCGAGGGCAAGCCCCCGGTCGAGGTGATCGGCACGTGGCTCCGGCTGGACTTCCTGCGCAACCCGGGTGCGGCGTTCTCGATGGGCACGGGCTACACGTTCGTGTTCACGGCGATCGCCGCCGCGGTGGTGGTCTTCATCGTCCGCAAGTCGCGCGACCTCGGCAGCCTCGCGTGGGCGATCGCGCTCGGCGGGCTGCTCGGCGGGGCGCTCGGCAACCTGCTCGACCGGGTCTTCCGGCCGCCGGCCTTCTTCCAGGGGCACGTGGTCGACTTCATCTCGGTGCAGCACTTCGCGGTGTTCAACCTGGCCGACTCCGCGATCGTGTGCTCGGCGTTCCTCATGGTGGTCCTCGCGGTCATGGGCATCGAGCTCGACGGCCGGCGGGACTGACGGTGGGAGAGCTGCGCTCGCTCCCGGTGCCCGAGGGCCTCGAGGGCGAACGGGTCGACGCCGCCCTCGCCCGGCTGTTCGGCCTCTCCCGCACGAAGGCAGCCGACCTCGCGGCCGCGGGCGCGGTCACGCTCGACGGCGAGGCGGCAGGGAAGTCCGACCGGGTCCGCGCGGGCAGCTGGCTCGAGGTCGAGCTGCCCGACCCGCCGATGCCCGTGCAGGTCGTGGCCGAGCTCGTCGACGGCTTGCGCGTGGTCTACGACGACGACGACATCGTCGTGGTCGACAAGCCGGTCGGTGTCGCCGCGCACCCCTCACCGGGCTGGACCGGCCCGACGGTGATCGGCGGACTCGCCGGTGCCGGCTTCCGCGTGTCGACGTCGGGCTCCGCCGAGCGGCAGGGCGTCGTCCACCGCCTCGACGTCGGGACCACCGGTCTCATGGTCGTCGCCAAGAGCGAGACCGCCTACACCTCGCTCAAGCGGCAGTTCAGGGAGCGGACGGTCGACAAGACGTACCACGCGCTCGTGCAGGGACTCATGGACCCGCCGCGCGGCACGATCGACGCACCGATCGACCGGCATCCCCAGCACGACTGGCGCTGGGCGGTCGTGACCGACGGCAAGCCGAGCATCACCCACTACGAGACGCTCGAGGCGTTCCGGCACGCGTCCCTGCTCGAGATCCACCTCGAGACCGGACGCACGCACCAGATCCGGGTGCACATGTCCGCGATGCGTCACCCGTGCGTCGCCGACCTGACCTACGGCGCGGATCCCGTTCTCGCGCAACGGCTCGGGCTCACCCGACAGTGGCTGCACGCCGTACGGCTCGCCTTCGACCACCCGAGCACGGGGGAGCGCGTCGAGTTCGAGGCGCCGTACCCCGCCGACCTGCAGCACGCCTTGGACGTCGTCAGCGCGAGCTGATCTCGATGTCGGTGGAGCCTCGGCGGAGGAGTCCGGCGACCCCCTCGTCGTCACGGGCCGGGGGCAAGGGCTCTCCCTGCACTCCGCTCACATCAGGCGCGCACGCGGGTGAGCGCCAGCACCGGGATCGTGCGGACGCCGGCGGTCTTCTCCTCGTACTCGCCGAAGCCGGGGTAGCGCGACACCTGCTCGGCGTAGAGGCGGTCGCGTGCCTCGCCGTCGACCTCGCGGACGGTGACGTCGTACGTCTCGCTGCCGACCTCGACGACGGCGCGACCGGCCTCGGTCATGTTCCAGTACCAGTCCGGATGGAGGTGGTGGCCGCCCTTCGACGCGAACACGTAGATCGTGTCCGGGTCGGTGTCGTCGGGCAGGTACATCACCGGGTTGATCGACTCCTTGCCGCTCTTGCGGCCCACATGGTGCATGAGCACCAGCGGAGCACCCTCGAAGTTGCCGCCGACCCGGCCCTCGTTGGCTCGGAACTCGGCGATGACCTTCGCGTTCCAGTCGCTCATGCTGTCGACCTCCTCAACCGGCACTCACGCTAGACGGCCACGCGCTCCCGCGCGAGCGCACCCGGGCGCGCCCGCATCGTGGTACCGCAGGGTGCGGTCGGGCGTCGTCACGGTTGGATAGGGGCATGAGCGCAGCAACGAGCGACGGCATCACCGGTTCGGGGACGTTCGCGATCGGCGGCGACCTCGTCGTCCACCGCCTCGGGTACGGCGCCATGCAGATCCTCGGCGAGGGTCGCTGGGGCGAGCCCGACGACCACGACGGCGCGATCGCCGTGCTGCGTCGCGCGGTCGAGCTCGGGGTCGACTTCATCGACACCGCCGACTCGTACGGTCCGTTCGTCTCCGAGGACCTGATCCGCGAGGCGCTGCACCCCTACGGCACTGTGCGCGTCGCGACCAAGGCCGGATTCACCCGTCAGGGGCCGCACGAGTGGACCATGTGCGGGCACCCCGCCTACCTGCGCCAGTGTGCCGAGATGTCGCTGCGCCGCCTCGGCGTCGAGACGATCGACCTCTACCAGCTGCACCGCATCGACCCGGACTTCCCGCTGGAGGACCAGCTCGGCGTCTTCGCCGACCTGCGCGCCCAGGGCAAGGTGCGGCACGTGGGCCTCTCCGAGGTGAGCGTCGACGAGCTGGGCGCGGCGCAGCGGGTCGTGCCGATCGCCACCGTGCAGAACCTCTACAACGTGGCCAACAGGCAGAGCGAGGCGCTGCTCGACCACTGCACCGAGCACGGCATCGGCTTCATCCCGTGGTTCCCGGTCGCGTCGGGGCAGGTGGCCGCAGCGGACGGCCCGCTCGCTGCGATCGCGGCGCGCACCGGGCACTCGCCGGCCCAGCTCTCGCTGGCCTGGCTGCTGCGCCGCTCGCCCGTCGTCCTGCCCATCCCCGGGACGAAGTCGCTGGCGCACCTCGAGGAGAACTGCGCAGCCGGGGCGGTCGTCCTCGACGAGGCGACGTACTCCGAGCTGGACGCGGTGGCCTCCGCCTGAACGGCGCGACGTCGGACGAGGCACACTGTCGTCCGTGTCGACGGTCGTGGGACGGGGCGTGTGCCTCGCGCTGGCGGGTCTGCTCCTGACCGGGTGCAGCGTCTCGACGACGGACAAGCCCGGCTACCAGGCGGCGAACCCGCTCGACCCGACCCCGACCGCGCGGTCCGGAGCGCCCGCTGACGAGCGGGTGGACTTCCAGCTGCGCCAGGTGCTCGGTATCGAGGCCGGTGACCCGACGCGCTGCCCCAGCGGCAAGGTCGCGACGCCGCCGGCCCTCGCGCCCGCGACCCTCTGCTCGCAGGACGGCACCCTCGTCTACACGCTGGCGCCCGCCGCCGTCGACGGCAACCGTCCGACGAGCATCGAGGTCGCCGGCTCGAGCCTGGGGCCCGTCGTCCGGGTGCGCCTGGACGTCAAGGGCGCGACCTCGCTCAGCAACCTCACGCTGCGCGCGTCGCAGGAGGCCGCCCCGCTCTCCAAGCTGGCCATCGTGAGCCACGGCCGCGTGCAGGCGGCGCCCGTGATGACCGACCAGGTAGCCGGCGGCATCCTCGACATCAGCGGCTTCGAGACGGCGCAGGCCGCCCAGGCGGCGCTGGACTTCATCCAGCGCCCGTCCTGACCGAGCCGCACCCGGCTTCCGGCGTCCGCCCAAGATCACGAATCGTGGACGCGAGAGGGCACAAAAGTGCCACGGATCTTCCCTAGGGGACAGATCGTTCAAGGTTGGCTTGCGGCTCTCTGGGTGGGGGTCGGGGCGACACGCCGGGTGACGTGGGTCGGCCCGGGCGGTGGGCGCCGCCGTCGGTGGCCCGCGTTAGGGTGAGGGCCTTCCGTCGACTTCCCCCGACGGTCGGCAGCGGGGTCGTCCTGGACGCTCCCGAGGGCAGTCCGGACGGCGCTCGCGTCGTCGGACGGCGACGGTGAGGGATGAGGGGAACGCCCGTGTCGAGCGACTCGTTCGTGCACCTGCACGTGCACACCGAGTACTCCATGCTCGACGGCGCGGCCCGCCTCGACGACCTGTTCACCGAGGCCGCCCGGCTCGACATGCCGGCCCTCGCCATGAGCGACCACGGCAACCTCTACGGCGCCTACGACTTCTACAAGCGCGGCAAGGCCGCCGGCGTCAAGCCGATCATCGGCATCGAGGGCTACTACGCCCCGCAGGGTCGCTTCGAGCGCGCGCCGTTCGACTTCGGCGGCGGCTACGACGAGGGGGTCGGCGAGGACGGCGAGACCTCGGGCAAGGGCCGCCAGCCCTACACCCACATGACGATGTGGGCCGAGACCACCGAGGGGCTGCACAACCTGTTCCGGCTCTCGAGCCTGTCCAGCCTCGAGGGCTTCTACCGCAAGCCGCGCATCGACCGCGAGCTGCTGCAGACCTACGGCACCGGCATCATCGCCACCACCGGCTGCCCCTCCGGTGAGGTCAACCGCTGGCTGCAGGCCGGCAACTACGACCGCGCGCTGGCGGCTGCCGCGGACTTCCGCGACATCCTCGGCAAGGACAACTACTTCTGCGAGCTCATGGACCACGGGCTCGGCATCGAGCGCCGCCACCGCGACGAGCTGCTCAGGATCGCCCGCGCGCTCGACATCCCGCTCATCGCCACCAACGACCTGCACTACGTCTATCCCGGCGACGCCGAGTCGCACGACGTCCTGCTCTGCATCGGCACGCGCACGACGATGGACGACCCCAAGCGGTTCCGCTTCGACGGTCGCGACTTCTACCTCAAGTCCGCGGCCGAGATGCGCGAGGTCTGGTCCGAGCTCCCGGAGGCGTGCGACAACTCGCTGCTCATCGCCGAGCGGTGCGACGTCACCTTCAACGAGGGCGCCAACCTCATGCCCCGCTTCCCGGTGCCCGAGGGGGAGTCCGAGGAGTCGTGGCTGATCAAGGAGGTCGAGCGCGGCCTCGCGCTGCGGTTCCCGACCGGCGTCCCCGACGGGCACCGCGCCCAGGCGGCGTACGAGGTCGGCGTCATCTGCCAGATGGGGTTCCCCGGCTACTTCCTCGTCACCGCCGACCTCGTGCGCCATGCGAAGGAGAACGGCATCCGGGTCGGACCGGGCCGTGGCTCGGCGGCCGGTGCCCTCATCGCCTACGCGCTCGGCATCACCGAGCTCGACCCGATCAAGCACGGCCTGCTCTTCGAGCGGTTCCTCAACCCCGAGCGCGTGTCGATGCCCGACATCGACATGGACTTCGACGAGCGCCGCCGTGGCGACATGATCCGCTACGCCACCGAGCGCTACGGCGAGGAGCGCGTCGCGCAGATCATCACCTACGGCTCGATCAAGGCCAAGGCCGCGATCAAGGACTCGGCACGCGCCCTCGGCTACCCGTTCGCCCTCGGCGAGCGCATCACCAAGACGATGCCGCCGGCCGTCATGGGCAAGGACATCCCGCTCGCGGGCGTCTTCGACAGCAAGCACGCGCGCTACTCCGAGGCCACCGAGTTCCGCACGCTCTACGAGGCCGACGCCGACGTCCGCAAGGTCGTCGACACCGCCCGCGGCCTCGAGGGGCTCAAGCGCCAGCCCGGGGTCCACGCCGCAGGCGTGATCCTGTGCGCCGAGCCGCTCATCGACGTCATCCCGATCTGGCGTCGCGACCAGGACGGCGCGATCATCACGCAGTTCGACATGGGCGTGTGCGAGACGCTCGGCCTGCTGAAGATGGACTTCCTCGGGCTGCGCAACCTCACCGTGCTCGACGACTGCCTGCGCAACGTCGCGTCCAACCGCGGCGAGACGGTGGTGCTCGAGACCCTCGAGCTCACGGACCGGCCGACCTACGAGCTGCTCTCGCGCGGCGACACCCTCGGCGTGTTCCAGCTCGACGGCGGTCCGATGCGCGCGCTGCTGCGCTCGATGGCGCCGGACAACTTCGAGGACATCTCCGCCGTCCTCGCGCTCTACCGCCCCGGTCCTATGGGCGCCAACGCCCACAACGACTACGCCGACCGCAAGAACGGCCGCAAGCCGGTCGAGCCGATCCACCCCGAGCTCGCCGAGCCGCTGGCCGAGATCCTGGGCGACACCTACGGGTTGATCGTCTACCAGGAGCAGGTCATGGCGATCGCGCAGAAGCTCGCGGGCTACTCGCTCGGCGCTGCGGACCTGCTGCGCCGTGCGATGGGCAAGAAGAAGAAGGAGATCCTCGACAAGGAGTTCGTGCCGTTCTCCGACGGCATGCGCGCCAACGGCTACAGCCAGGCTGCCATCGACACGCTGTGGGCCATCCTCGTCCCGTTCTCCGACTACGCGTTCAACAAGGCGCACACCGCCGGCTACGGGCTCGTGTCGTACTGGACGGCCTACCTCAAGGCCAACTACCCCGCCGAGTACATGGCCGCCCTGCTGCAGAGCGTCAAGGACGACAAGGACAAGTCGGCGGTCTACCTCAACGAGTGCCGCCGCATGGGCATCAAGGTGCTGCCGCCCGACGTCAACGACTCCGACTTCGACTACACCCCGCGCGGCACCGACATCCGCTTCGGCCTGTCGGCCGTGCGCAACGTCGGCGCCAACGTCGTCGAGAGCCTGATCACCGCGCGCACCACGCAGGGACGCTTCTCGGGCTTCGACGACTTCCTGGAGAAGGTGCCGATCGCGGTCGTCAACAAGCGCGTGGTCGAGTCCCTCATCAAGGCCGGTGCCTTCGACTCCCTCGGCGACAGCCGCAAGGGTCTGCTCCTCGTCCACGAGCTGCGCATCGACTCGATCCTCGACATCAAGCGCAACGAGGCCATCGGCCAGGACTCCCTGTTCGGCGGGCTCGACGACGACGCGGCCGGTGCCGTGGCGTGGGCGCCACCGCCGATCCCGACGGGGGAGTGGGACAAGACCACGCTGCTCGGCTACGAGCGCGAGATGCTCGGGCTGTACGTGTCCGACCACCCGCTCAACGGAGTCGAGCACATCCTGAGCGCCGGCTCGGACGTCCCCGTCTCGGCGCTGCACACCGACGACGTCGCCGACGGTCGCACGATCACGGTCGGCGGTCTCGTCACCAGCGTGCAGCGCAAGGTGACCAAGCAGGGCAACGTGTGGGCGATCGCCTCGCTCGAGGACCTCGAGGCATCGATCGACGTCATGGTGTTCCCGGCCACCTACCAGCTCGTGGGGCCGCACGTCGTGCCCGACGCCGTCCTGCTCGTCAAGGGACGCCTCGACAAGTCCGAGGAGGAGGCACCCAAGCTCATCGCGATGGAGGTCTCGGTCCCGGACCTCTCGACGGGTGAGGCCGGACCCGTCGTCGTGACGATCCCCGCCGCGCGCTGCATCCCGCCGGTCGTCGAGCGGTTCAAGGACGTCCTGGCCGCGCACCCCGGCGTCACCGAGGTGCGGCTCGCGATCGCCAACGGGCCGCGCACCACCGTCGTGCGGCTCGACGACCGGTTGCGCGTCACCCCGTCACCGGCCCTGTACGCCGACCTCAAGGCGCTGCTGGGACCGTCCTGCCTCCAGTAGCGCGCGACCGCACGGCTGGTGACGCCGGTCTCGTGAGCGGTCGTGCCGTCCGACCGCGTCGTGACACCGCCGGTAGCGTGGTCGACGTCATGAGCGCCGCCACCGACCTGCTCGCGAGCAACCCGCTCGTCCTCCTCGCGCTCCTCGTGGCCATCGGCAGCGCGATAGGTGCGCTCACGGTGCGCCGCTTCGCGCTCGGACCGGCGGCGGTGCTGTTCCTGGCGCTCGCGGTCTCGGCGTACGACGAGCGACTCAAGGTGCCGGCGATCCTCGGCCAGCTCGGGCTCGTGCTCTTCGCCTACGCGATCGGCGTGTCGGCCGGTCCGTCGTTCTTCGCCGCGCTGCGCACCGGCGGTCGCGTCCTCGTCACCGTGGTCGCGCTGCTCGCGACGGGCGCCGCGGTGACGCTCGGGCTCGGGCACCTGCTGGGCATCTCCGGTCCGGTGCTCTCGGGCGTCTACACCGGCGCGCTCACCAACACGCCCGCGCTGGCCGCGAGCCTCGCGCACCTGCACTCCGAGCTGCCCATCGTGGGCTACTCGGTGACCTACCTCGGCGGCGTGCTCGGCATGATGCTCGCCGCCATGGTGGCGGCACGCACGACGGCGCCCGCCGACCTCCCCGAGCGGTCCGCACCGCCGCCTGCGCTCGAACGGGCCAGCGTGCGCATCGACGTCGACGGTCTGCCCTCCTTCGCGCTGCTCACCGAGCAGTACGGCGCGCACATCAAGTTCTCCCGGCTCATGGTCGGCGACGAGCCGGGCCACCCGGGTCACCTCGACCTGCCGGCCGGCGACTACGAGCCGCAGCGGGGCGACATCGTCACGGTGGTGGGCGACGGCCCGACCGTGGCCCGCATCATCACCGACCTCGGCCACCGCTCGTCGGTGCGGCTCGTCGCTGATCGGTCGGCCCTCGACTACCGGCGCATCGCACTGTCCAACCGACACGTCGCCGGGCGTCACCTCGGCGACCTCGACCTGCCCGGGCAGTTCGGCGTCACCGCCACCCGGGTCCGTCGCGGGGACGTCGACCTGCTCGCGTCCGACGACCTCGTGCTCGCACTCGGCGACCGGGTGCGCGTGGTCGGTCCCACTGGCCGCATCGCCGACACGGCGCGCTTCCTCGGTGACTCCGAGCGGGCGGCCACCGACATCAACCCCGTCGGCCTCTTCCTCGGGCTGGCCCTCGGACTTCTCGTCGGTCTCGTCCAGCTCCCGCTGCCCGGCGTGGGCTCGGTGTCGCTCGGCATCGCGGGGGGTCCGCTGCTCGTCGGGCTCGTGGTCGGTCGGCTGCAGCGCACCGGACCGGTGCTCTGGTCGCTGCCCTACTCGGTGTCCTCCACCCTGAGCCAGCTCGGGATGCTCGTCTTCCTCGCCTACGCCGGCTCCAACGCGGGTGCGGCGTTCGTCGACGCGCTGACGGGGGACCTCGGCGTCCGCCTGCTGCTGCTGGGTCTCGCCGTCACGGCTCTCGTCGCCGCGGGACTGCTGCTCACCCGTCGGGTCAGCCAGACCTACGGTGCCGCTCTCGCCGGTGTCGTGTCCGGGACGCAGACGCAGCCGGCGGTGCTCGCCTACTCCAACGACCTCACCGGCGCGGACCCGCGCGTCAACCTCGGGTACGCACTCGTCTACCCCGTCGCGATGATCGTCAAGGTGATCCTCGCGCCGCTGCTGGGCGGACTCTGAGGGGGTTGGCCGTCCTCACGCTCCGTGCCGGTACGACGGCGTCCGGTGGGCGCACTCCGCCGTTCGCTGGGACCGCGGTCGCCGGGACTGCCCTGGCGAGCGCCCGGCGGCTACCCTGACCCGGTGCCGCAACCGGACGCTGGACAGCCACCGCGCGCTGCGAGTCGGCGTCGTGGCGTCGATCGGCGTGGCACTGACCCTGTGCGGTCACGGCCTCGCGGGAGGCGGCAGCCCGGACCTCCTGGTCGTCGCCGTCGCCCTGGTCGTGTCCGTCGCAGTCTCGACGGTGCTGCTGCGTCGGGAGCGGAACCCGGTCACTGTGGTGGGCGCCCTCGTGGCTCTGCAGGCGGTCACGCACCTGGTGCTCGCGACGGCGCACGGCGCGCACGGCCTGCGGGGGGTCGGGCACGGAGCCGTCACGATGTCGGGGGCCGCAGACCTCGGTGCGACGGGGTCGATGAACGGGCCGCCGTTGCTCGCGATGCTGATCGGGCACGGTCTTGCCGCGCTGGTGATGGCCTGGGTGGTCACCCGCGGCGAGCGCGCGTTGCGCGCGGTCCTGTCGCTGCTGTGGCGGCCACGTCCGCGTCCGGCCGGTCTGCTGCCCACGCCGTACCTCGTGCCGGCCGCCGAGGTCGTGCCCGCGTGGCTGTCCGCGTGGCCCGTCGACGACGAGCGACGCCGTGGTCCGCCGGTGCTGACCTACGAGGCCTGAGCTCCTCCTACGCAGCACCACCACGACGGATCCGCCGCGCCGGCGGATCCTCCGGAGCGGCGTCGCCCTCCACCTCACTCGTCACTCGTCCCGAACGGAAGTCTCATGTCTGTCCTCACCCGTCCCCGTCTGCGACGGGCGGCCGTCGCGGCCGCTGTCGTCGTCGTCTCGATCCCTCTGCTCGCCCAGGCCGCCTCGGCGCACGTCGTGGTGTCCTCGCCCGACGCCGTCCGCGGTGGCGAGACGGCGATGCTCTCGTTCCGCGTCCCCAACGAGTCGCCTTCGGCGGGGACCGTCGTGGTGCGCATCGACCTGCCCAAGGACGCGCCCGTCGCCGAGGTGCTCGCCCAGCCGATCGCCGGCTGGGCGGTCAGCAGCACCGAGCGCACCCTGTCCGCGCCGGTCAAGATCGGCGACTTCACGCTGACCAAGGTGCCGTCGTCGGTGACCTGGACGGCACAGAAGGGCACGCAGATCGCGCCGGGGGAGTTCCAGGTGTTCGACCTCGTGCTGAACCCGGTGCCCGACGTCCCCACGCTGACCTTCACTGCGACCCAGACCTACAGCGACGGCAAGGTGGTGGCGTGGAACGAGCCGGAGCCGACAGACGGCAGCGAGGCCGAGCACCCCTCCCCGGAGATCTCCCTCGCGGCGGACACGACGTCGGTGTCGCCGTCCGCGTCTGCCTCGGTGTCGCCATCTCCGACCGTGAGTGTGACGGCCACGACCGTCGCCTCCGGCGACAGCGCGGCCTCGACGTCGGACACCACCGCGCGCTGGCTCGCCGGTGCAGCGCTGGTCGTCGCGCTCGCCTGCCTCGGTGTGCTGCTCGCACGGCGGCGCTCCACGTGAGGATCCTCTCGGTCGCTGCTCCCCGGCTCCTCGGCCGGGGGGCGGCGGCCCTCCTCCTGGCGAGCGCTGTCGTGCTGATCGTCGCAGGCCCCGCGCGGGCGCACAGCACGTTGATCTCCATGACTCCGGCCGACGGCAGCCTCCTCACAGCCGCGCCGACGTCGGTGGTGCTGACCTTCGACTCGCCCATCCAGGACATCGGGGCCGTCGTGGTCGTCACTGCCCCTGACGGGTCGCACGTGCAGAGCGGCTCGCCGGCGATCCTCGACAACGTGGTGACCCAGGCCCTCTCCCCGATCACGCTCGCTGGTCGCTACGTCGTGGCCTACCGCGTGACGTCGACCGACGGTCACCCGGTCACCCGGCAGCTCTCCTTCGACTACCGCGAGCGCGGTTCGGCCGCTCCGACGAACGGGGCCGCGTCGACGGGTTCGGGTGCGTCGCTGGGATGGCTGCTGCCCGCTGGTCTCGCGGTCGTGCTGGCGATCGTGGTCGCCGTGCTCCTCGGTCGTCACCGTCGTCGCGGTTCGCGCGACGTCGCTCCCTGATCCGTTCCGGTCGGCATCCTGCGAGGAAGGACACGACGATGGCTGACAGCTCCGGGTACGTGCTGCTCCCCGGCGAGGGGCGAGCGATCCCGATGGGTGCGTTCACGATGTCGGTGAAGGCCGACGACACCGTCACGTCCGGGGCCTTCTCGCTGCTCGAGGCCGACGAGCCGCCCGGGTTCGGCCCGCCGATGCACACCCACGAGGACGCCGCCGAGGCGTTCTACGTGCTCGCGGGCGAGTACCGCATCTTCCTGCGCGACGACGAGTTCCTCTGCCCGGCAGGCTCGTTCGTCTACATCCCCGCGGGCGTCGTTCACGGCTTCCGTGTCGGTGACGTTCCCAGCCGCAAGCTCAACCTCTACTCGCCCGCGGCGATGCTGACCTACTTCGACGGTCTGAGCGCTGCTGCCTCCGCGGGCCGGGTGCTCGACGACGCGGAACTCGGTGAGCTGGCGCAGGCCGCGCACATGCGTGTCCTCGGACCGGTGCCTGAGGGGTACGCCTGACGGGTTGGGTGGCGTCGCCGACTCGCGTCGTGTTCTCCGCTTCCCGGCTGCGGGCTTTCGTTGTGGGGAAGGGCGCCGCAACGCAGGGAGTCGGGCTGACTTCCGCGTTTCGGATCGGCCTTCGAGGTGGCGGACGTCGCCTGCCGGGTCGGGAGCTCGGCTCGGCCTGCGGGATGCAATCTGCCTCCGCAGGACCGGCGCACTCGACCGCTTGCTACGCCGGGAGCCCAGCACAGAAATCCGTTGCGCTGCAAGCGAAATCAGGTGCACAGGGCTTGACAGAAATAGCACGTATGTTCTAGGGTTGGCACGTGTCCGTCACTCTCAGCCCCTTCTCCCGGCCCCTGCCTGGCTCTGGCGCGCCGGACATGGTGGTCGTGATGGACGGTGCGCACCAGGAGCCGGCGTGGAGCCTGGGACGTCTGGACGCCTTGCCCGAGACTCCGTCGGCGAGTGACCTGTCAGCTGCTCGCTGCGCTGGACCCCGCGGACCTGTCCGATCCGATGGACGTCATCACCTACCTGCAGCGCGTCGAGAAGGTCGAGGCGTTCCTGGCCGCGCTGAAGGTGAAGGCGTTGGTCGCCCTCGCCGGTGCGCAGGCATCACCGGCGTCGATGGATGAGGCGCACGTGGTGACCGAGGTCGCGTTGGCCCGCCGCGTCGGGCAAGGGTCCGCGCACACCAGCATCGACGTGGCCCGGGCGTTGACCGTCCACTTCCCCGAGTTCCTCACCGCACTGCAGGCCGGGCAGATCAGCGAGTGGCACTGCCGCGAGCTGGTCACCGCGACCCGCTCGGTCACCGACCCCGACGTGCGCCGCCAGGTCGCGGACGCGACGCTGGCCAAGGCGACGCGGATGACTCCCTACGAGTTCGGTCGCGAGGTCGCCAAGGCGATCGCCCGCTACGACCGCGACCTCACCACCCGCATCGAGACAGCGCGGGAGGACCGCCGCGTCTGGTGCACTCCGCTGCCCGACGGGATGGGGTTCCTCGGCCTGATCCACGACTGGACCACCGTGCAAGCCATCCACGCCACCATCACCGCGGACGGGCGCACCCTGCAGCTCGACCGCGGCGGCTCCGCCGCCGTCCGCGCCGGTGATGACGACGCGCGTGCCGATGCGTCCCGCGCGGATGCGATGGCCGCCCGGATGCTGGGCACTGTGGCTGAGGACGGCAGCGTGACCTGGGACCGCAGCACCCAGCAGGTCGTCTCGATGACCCTCGTGATGGACCTGGACACCCTGCAGGGCGAGGTCGACCGGTTCGCGCTCCTCGACGGCGCACCGATCCCCGCCGGTATCGCCCGCGACCTCGCCGAGGGCGCCAAGCTGTGGCGCCGCGCCGTCACCGACCCCGTCTCTGGGTGTGCTGCTGGACTACGGCACCGAGCAGTACCTGCCCGAGGCGTTGCGTCGCTACGTCAAGGCCCGCGACGGCGTGTGCGGCACCCCGATCTGCTCACGCACGAGCCGCCTGGAGATGGACCACGCCGAGCCCTACCCGGCCGGCACCACCAGCGCGGCCAACTGCCACGCGTGGTGCACGACCTGTCACCAGCTCAAGACCGAACGACGACTCCGCTTCACCGACACGAAGCCCGACGGCTCGGCGACCTTGATCACCGCCTGGGGGCAGCGCTTCTCGATCCCGCCGCAGACCCTTCCTGCACGACCCGGACGACCGCGGCGGTGATCCAGCGCCGCAGGCCGAGGACGCACGACCGTCGGGACCACCACCTGCCCCTGGCCGGCTCCCCGATTGCGACGACGACCCGCCGCCCTTCTGATCCGATCACGAACCTTCGAGCCGCGAGCGTCCTGACGCGCATCGCGCGGATCGGCTCGCCGTTGCACGACGCTGCACTCGATGGCGGCCGGTTCGCGCGGAGCTCCCCACGAGTGGGTCCTCACCGCGCTCGCCGACCGGGCACAGGGGAGCGGCGGACGCCGGCCGGAGCTGGTGACGGCCCGGGCCGGGCGCCGGTCAGTCTCGGGCGATGGGGGCGGTCACGGCTCCGGTCTGGGTCGCGAGGTCGGTGGGGGAGAGGCCGAGGTCGAAGCCTCGGCGTCCGCCGCTGACATAGACGGTGTCGAAGGTCAGCGCCGAGTCGTCGAGCACGGTGCGGAGCTGCTTGCGCTGCCCGAGCGGGCTGATGCCGCCGACCACGTAGCCCGTCGTGCGCTCGGCGACCGCGGGGTCGGCCATGGCGGCCCGTTTGCCGTCGACGGCGGCGGCAAGCGCCTTGAGGTCGAGCTTGCGAGCGACCGGGACGATGGCGACGACCAAGGCGCCGTCGACGTCGGCGAGCAACGTCTTGAACACCTGCTCGTGCGGCAGCCCGAGCACGTCCGCCGCCTCCATGCCGTACGAGCTCGCTGCGGGATCGTGCTCGTAGGCGTGCGTGGTGAACGCGACACCTGCGCGGGTCAGCGCGACGGTCGCGGGAGTGCCACCGGCGCCGGACTTCTTGGCCACGCACGCATCATCGTCGATACGCCGGCATGCGCCTGACGCGACGCGGCGGCTTCTTGGGGCGCATCGCCAAGGCCAGGCACCGTCGGATCAACGCCACAACCCCAGGTGGCGGCTCAGTTCATCCCGCTGGGCGTACGGGCGAGGTCGACCGCGGGCAGCGACGGCAGCGTCCGCACGAGCGTCGTCTCACGCGAGAGCAGTCCGAGCTCGGCCTGCAGCCGATCACGTGTCGACACGACCTGCAGCAGCCGTTGGCGGTCGGAGAGGTCGAGCACCATCGCGACGGCGACGAGGTAGGACAGCGTGCGCGGGTCGTCGGGCAGCTCGAGCATCTGTGCCGCTTCCACGGCACCTGCGCGCGCGACGGCCGCGCGGTAGGCGTCGAAACGTCGTCCGACCGCGTGGCCGAGCAGGCCGGTCTCCTCCGGGCGGCGCGCCGTCCGGCTCGTCGAGCCACTCGACCTCGGCGGTCAGGTACGGCGTCCCGGTGTCCACGAGCCGGACGACGCGGAATCGCGCGTCACCGTTGGCGACGAGGTCGAAGCGACCGTCCGGGTAGGGCGACAGCTCACGCACCAGGGCCAGCGTGCCGACCTCGAAGAGTGCGCGGACGCCGTCCTCGCCCACCTCCCAGCCCTCGCGGATGGCGACGACGCCGAAGCCGCGGTCGTCGACCGGGCGAGCCTGCAGATCGGCCACGAGCTGGCGGTAGCGCGGCTCGAAGATGTGCAACGGGAGCACGAGGCCCGGGTACGAGGACGGTGCCGAGCGGGAAGATCGGGATCACCTCACGGGAACCGACCTGGCGCGCGGACACCCGGTCAGCGTGGCCTACACGGGCTGTGGCCGCACCTCGGTCGCATCATCGCGCCAGGGCTCGCCGCAGATCCGACCGATCCGCGCCTGCACTCGCCGGCCAGCGCTCAGCACCGGTGCGGCCGTCGGGGCCGACCTTCCCTAGACTCGGAGCGTGATCCGACGCATCGACCTGCGGGGCACCGACGCCGACCCGCGCGACGCCCTGCCCCGCGCAGCCGTCGACGTCGAGAGCGTGCTCGCGACCGTCCGTCCGATCGTCGACGACGTCCGCCTGCGTGGCACCGAGGCCGTGCTCGAGTGGGGTGAGCGGCTCGACGGCGTCCGCCCGCCCTCGCTCCGCGTTCCCCAGCAGGCACTCGACGCGGCGCTCGCCGCCCTCGACCCTGCCGTGCGTGCCGCACTCGAGGAGTCGATCCGACGCGCTCGTCTCGTGCACGAGGACCAGCGCCGCAGCGACGTCACGACGCGGGTCGTGCCCGGCGGATCGGTCATGGAGCGATGGCTCCCCGTCGACCGCGTGGGCCTCTACGTCCCGGGCGGTCGCGCCGTCTACCCGAGCTCCGTCGTCATGAACGTCGTGCCCGCGCAGGTCGCCGGCGTCGCATCGTTCGCGGTGGCGAGCCCGCCGCAGAAGGACTTCGGCGGGCTGCCGCACCCCACGATCCTCGCCGCGTGCGCGCTCCTCGGCGTCCACGAGGTCTACGCCGCCGGCGGCGCCCAGGCCGTCGCGATGTTCGCCTACGGCACCGGCACGGGTGCCGACGACTGCCGCCCCACGGTCATGGTCACCGGTCCCGGCAACATCTACGTCACCGCGGCGAAGCGACTGCTCAAGGGTCGCATCGGCATCGACTCCGAGGCCGGACCGACCGAGATCGCCATCCTCGCCGACGACTCCGCCGACCCCGCGTTCGTCGCGGCCGACCTCATCAGCCAGGCCGAGCACGACGTGATCGCCGCGTCGGTCCTCGTCACCGACAGCGAGTCGCTCGCGGTCGCGGTGGAGGCCGCCCTCGTCGAGCAGGTCGCGCTCACCAAGCACGGCGAGCGCATCACCGAGGCCCTCGCCGGCCCGCAGAGCGGGATCGTCCTCGTCGACGACATCGAGAAGGGTCTCGAGGTCGTCAACGCCTACGCCGCCGAGCACCTCGAGATCCACACGCGCGACGCACGCGGGGTCGCCATGCGGGTGCGCAACGCCGGAGCCATCTTCGTCGGCTCGTGGGCTCCGGTCTCGCTCGGCGACTACGCCGCAGGCTCCAACCACGTGCTGCCGACAGGCGGTTGCGCCTGCCACTCGTCGGGACTCTCCGTGCAGACCTTCCTGCGCGGCATCCACGTCATCGACTACGACGAGGCCGCACTGCTCGACGTCGGGCCGCACGTCGTCGCGCTCGCCAACGCCGAGGACCTCCCGGGTCACGCGGCGGCGATCGAGGTCCGCTACCCGCGCCGCGACGAGGGCTGACGTGACCGGCCTCGACGACCTCCCGGTCCGCGACGACCTGCGGGGGCAGGTTCCCTACGGCGCCCCGCAGCTCGACGTCCCGGTGCGGCTCAACGTGAACGAGAACCCGTTCCCTCCGTCGGAGTCGCTCGTGCGCGACATCGCCGCTGCCGTCGCCGTCGCCACACGCGGTCTGAACCGCTACCCCGACCGCGATGCCCGAGCGCTGCGCGACGACCTCGCCGCCTACCTGGGCCGCGAGTCCGGTGTCGAGCTCGACGGCGCGCACGTCTGGGCGGCCAACGGCAGCAACGAGGTCATGCTGCAGCTGCTGCAGGCGTTCGGCGGTCCCGACCGCGTCGCGCTCGGCTTCTCGCCGACCTACTCGATGTATCCCGACTACTGCCGCGACACGTTCACCCGCTACGTCACCGTGCCACGCCGCGACGACTTCGGCGTCGACGTCGACGTCGCGCGCGAGGCCATCGCCGAGCACCGGCCGGCGGTCGTGCTCCTCGCGTCGCCCAACAACCCGACGGGTACGGCGCTGCCGCTGGACACCGTCCGCGCCGTCCTCGACGTCGCGCCCGGCATGGTGGTCGTCGACGAGGCCTACGCCGAGTTCCGTCACGCCAGCACGCAGAGCGCCCTCTCGCTGCTGGCCGACCAGCCCCGACTCGTCGTCACGCGCACGATGAGCAAGGCGTTCGCCCTCGCGGGCGCCCGGCTCGGCTACCTCGCGGCCTCGCCGGCCGTCGTCGACGCCGTCCAGCTGGTGCGCCTGCCCTACCACCTCTCGGCCGTCACGCAGGCGGTTGCGCGCACCGCGCTCGCCCACGCCGACGAGCTGCAGGCGCAGGTGGCACTCCTGCGCGACGAGCGTGACGGGCTGCAGTCGTGGCTGCGTTCGCGGGGTCACGACGTCGCCGAGAGCGACGCCAACTTCATCCTGTTCGGGCAGTTCGACGACCGTCACGTCGTGTGGCAGGGACTGCTCGACCGAGGGGTGCTGATCCGCGAGACGGGTCCGGAGCGGTGGCTGCGCGTCAGCGTCGGCACACCGGACGAGAACGCCGCGTTCCGCGCGGCGCTGGAGGAGGTCACGGCATGAGCAGGTCCGCGCGTGTGCAGCGCACGACCAAGGAGAGCGACGTCCTCGTCGAGCTCGAGATCGACGGTTCCGGTGTCCACGAGATCGAGACCGGCGTGGCGTTCTTCGACCACATGCTGGCGCAGCTCGCCAAGCACGGCGGGCTCGACCTCGTCGTGCGGACGAAGGGCGACCTGCACATCGACGCGCACCACACCGTGGAGGACACGTCCCTCGCCGTGGGACAGGCCCTCCGCGAGGCGCTCGGCGACAAGGCCGGCATCCGCCGCTACGGCGATGCGCTCGTCCCGCTCGACGAGGCGCTCGTGCAGTGCGCGGTCGACCTCTCCGGACGGCCCTACCTCGTGCACGACGAGCCGGAGCTCATCGAGCTGATCGGCAACTACGACACGACCCTGACCAAGCACATCTTCGAGTCGATCGTCGCCGAGTCGCGGATCACCCTGCACATCAACGTCCTCGCGGGACGCAACGCGCACCACGTCGTCGAGACCCAGTTCAAGGCCTTCGCCCGCGCGCTCCGCGATGCAGCGTCGATCGACCCGCGCGTCGTCGGCGTCCCGAGCACGAAGGGTTCGCTGTAGTCCCGTGGACATCGCGATGTTCGTGCTCGCCGGGGTCCTCATCGGCGGCGTGATCTCGTTCGCACGCGCCCGGAACTGGCTGCTCGCCGTCATCCTCGGGGCAGCCGCGCTCCTCGCGCTCGCGAGCGCGGTCGCATGGGCACCCCGATGAGGCCGCGCGTCGTCGTGCTCGACTACGGCTCGGGCAACATCCGGTCCGCCGAGCGCGCCCTCGTACGCGCCGGTGCCGATGTCACCGTCACGGCCGACCGGGCGCTGGCGATGGAGTGCCACGGCCTCGTCGTCCCCGGGGTCGGCGCCTTCGCCGCGTGCATGGCCGGCATCCGTGCGGTGCGAGGCGGTGAGATCGTCGACCGACGCCTCGCGGGCGGCCGACCGGTGCTCGGCATCTGCGTGGGCATGCAGGTGCTCTTCGAGCACGGCGTCGAGCACGGCGTCGACACCGAAGGCCTGGGGGAGTGGCCCGGTACGGTCGACGACCTGCAGGCACCGGTGCTGCCGCACATGGGCTGGAACACCGTCGACGTCCCCGAGGGCTCGCGACTGTTCCGCGGGATCGAGACCGAGCGCTTCTACTTCGTGCACTCCTACGCCGTCCGTCGGTGGGAGCTCGTCGTCGACAGCGAGAACCCGATGCCGCCTCCGCTCGTGACGTGGGCGACGCACGGCGAGCCTTTCGTCGCCGCCGTCGAGAACGGACCCCTTGCTGCGACGCAGTTCCACCCGGAGAAGTCCGGTGACGCGGGCGCCGCGCTGCTGGCCAACTGGGTCGCGACGCTGTCATGAGCAAGGAGCGAGCACGGCGTCGTGCCGAGCGCGAGGCTGCCGCGGAGGCCGAACGGCGCAAGAAGGAGGCGTCGCGCAAGCGCGCCCAGCAGCGTGCCGCCGTCGTCGGGACCGTGACCGCTCCGGCCAGCAAGGCGCAGTCGCGGCTGTCGCGCTGGTGGCGTCGCACCTACCCCAAGGGCGACCCGTTCGCCCGTGGACGCCGTCGACGCACGATGATCGTGGTCGCGATCCTCCTGGTCGTGCAGGTGCTCGTGTGGATCGTGACGCCGTCCTGGGTGCTGCGGTTCTGCGCTCTGGCGCTCTCGCTCCTGCTCGCCCCGGTGCTGCGCACCCTGCTCTACGACCATCGCTGAGGTCCGCCGGGTCGCTTCGCCGCCGCCGTCTCCCGTGCGGCGTACCGCTGGCTAGGGTGGTCGCATGACTGACGTGACTCCCGACGACACCCCTGACGAGACCGGCGTCGAGGCCGAGGAGCTCTGGGCAGGTCCGCCGGTCCTCGAGCTGCTTCCGGCGGTGGACGTCGCCGACGGCCAGGCCGTGCGCCTCGTCCAGGGCGCGGCCGGCAGCGAGACGTCCTACGGCGACCCGCTCGAGGCGGCACTCGCGTTCCAGGAGCAGGGCGCCGCCTGGATCCACCTCGTGGATCTCGACGCCGCGTTCGGGCGCGGGAGCAACCGCGAGCTGCTCGCCGAGGTCGTGGGTCGGCTCGACATCCAGGTCGAGATGTCCGGGGGCATCCGCGACGACGAGTCGCTGGCCGCCGCGCTCGCGACGGGGTGCACGCGCGTCAACATCGGGACGGCCGCGCTCGAGAACCCCGACTGGGTCGCGCGCGTGATCGTCGAGCACGGTGATCGCGTCGCCGTCGGGCTCGACGTGCGCGGCACGACGCTCTCCGCACGGGGCTGGACCCAGGAGGGTGGCGAGCTCTTCGACGTCCTCGCCCGGCTCGACGGCCAGGGCTGCGCGCGCTACGTCGTCACCGACGTCGCCAAGGACGGCACGTTGACCGGCCCCAACCTCGACCTGCTCCGCCGTGTCTGCGAGGCGACCGACAAGCCCGTGGTCGCGTCCGGCGGCGTCTCGTCGCTCGCCGACCTGCACGCGATCGCTGCGCTCCTGCCGCACGGCGTCGAGGGCGCGATCATCGGCAAGGCGCTCTACACCGGGGCGTTCACGCTTGCCGAGGCGCTCGCCGCCGTCGCGCCGCGCATCGAGTCCTACAACAACCCCTTCCACGGGGGAGGCATCCCTGGCGTGATGCCGTGACGGCCGACCGGCGGATCTCCTCGGGAGGTCCGTGGGAGGACGTGGTCGGCTACTCCCGCGCCGTGGTCGCCGGGCCGTGGGTGCTCGTCGCAGGGTCGACGTCGACGGTCGACGGCGAGGTGCGCCACGTGGGCGACGCGCATGCCCAGGCGCTCGAGGCCTTCGACGTGGCACGGCGCGCGCTCGAGCAGGCCGGGCTCACCCTCGACGACGTGGTCCGCACCCGGATGTACCTCGCCGACATCGACGACCAGGACGCCGTGGCCCGCGCGCACCACGAGCTCTTCGCGGACGTGCGTCCGGCGGCGACGATGATCGAGGTCTCCCGGTTCGTCGACCCGCGGATGCTCGTCGAGGTCGAGGTCGACGCCTACCGTCGACCGGACTGACGCCATCGGCCGAAAGGTCAGGATCCGCAGCAGAACCGGAACGCTCCGGGGTCACCCGATCACGCACCGAATTACCTCGGGACGCACTGGGTGGCGGAGCACCCCAGTGGGCGTCCTCATGTGATTCATTGGCCTCACTGACTTGAGTGGGGAAACGATGAAGCGACTGTCCTGGCTCGTCGTGGCGTGCGTGGCCGCGGCGTTGGCGATGGTGCCCGGCACGGCGCAGGCAGCATCGATCTACTCGTTGCAGGTGAGCACCAGCGCCACCCGTGCGCCGGCGGTCGCCCTCGACGGCGGCACCGTCACCGGCACCGTCTACGTGTTCGTCGCGCCGGCGACCGGCGTCAAGCAGGTCCGCTTCTTCCTCGACAACACCAGCGCCACCGGTACGCCGCGACAGACCGAGAGCAACGCGCCGTGGGACTTCGCCGGCACTGCGACGTCGGGCAACGCCAACCCCTACAGCTCGAGCGCGCTGGCCGCGGGCAAGCACACGATCACGGCCGCGATCGACAAGACGGCTGGCGGCACGGACCTGGTGACGGCGACGTTCACCGTGCCCTCCACCCCGCCGCCGCCCACGCCGTACTCGTTGCAGGTGAGCACCTCGGCCACCCGCTCGGCTCCCTCGCCTCTGCAGGGCGCCACCCTCTCGGGATCCGTCTACGTGTTCGTCGCGCCGACGACCGGCGTGAAGCAGGTGCGCTTCTACCTCGACAACACCAGCGCGACCGGAACACCGCGTCAGACCGAGGGCGCCGCACCCTGGGACTTCGCGGGGACGGCCACCACGGGCAACGCCAACCCGTTCAACGCGAGCGGCATCGCGTCCGGCTCGCACACGGTCACCGCCGCGATCGACAAGACGGCCGGCGGCACCGACGTCGTGACGTCGACGTTCTCGGTCGGCGCGGCGTCCGCCGCCCTGGTCGCGAGCCCGTCCGCCCTGGCCATGAACGCGACACCCGGCGGCCCGACGGTCAACTCAGGCATCACGCTGACGCACACCGGTGCGGCCGTGCCGACGTGGACCGCGACGACCGACCAGCCCTGGCTGTCCGTCACGCCCTCCGGCAGCGGTGACACGACCCTGACCGCCGTGGCCGACCCGGCCGCACTGGCCGCGGGCACGTTCACCGCGACGGTGACGATCGCGGCCACCGGGTTCACGACTGCGAAGGTGACGGTCGCGCTCAACGTCGCGGCGGCCGGTGTCTGCCTGCCCGTGGCGTGCAGCCTCATCAAGGTCCAGCGGCCCTACCAGCTCTCCTTCGCCGAGGCCGGCACCGGCATCGTCGACAAGGCGGGCGTCGGCACCGGCTACACGACCTACCTGCGCACCGCGCTCGGCGGCGGCTACGTGCCGGCCAACGTCACCATCGACCCGACCGGCAAGGGCCTGGGGATCCAGACCACTGCAGGCGGCGTCAACACGACCGAGAACACGCAGGACAACATGCTCGGAGTCGGCTTCGACGGCACCGCGTCGACCGTCATCGAGGCCGACCTGCCGACGCTGCCCACGGGCACCGGCAAGTTCGAGCAGGCCGGTGCGTGGTTCGGCTACACGCAGGACGAGGTCGAGCGCATCGCCGTCGTCAGCGTGACTGGTGGGTGGCAGTTCGAGCACACCCTGGAGACCGGGGCGAAGATCGTCTCGAAGTCGACCAGCGCGGTGCAGGCGATCGCCACCGGCACCCCGGTGTTCGTGCGCATCACCACGAACCCGACAGCCCTGACCGACACCGCTTACTACAAGGTCGGCAGCACGGGCACGTGGACCGCTCTCGGCACCTTCACGGTCCCGGGTGCGTTCTACAGCTTCGACGCCGCCGGCATCGACCCGCTCATCGCGACGCGCAGCTTCGCCGGCACGTGGGCGAGCTCGCGCCAGGCGACGGTCAAGCCCGTCTTCACGTTCAACGGCTTCTCGCTCGTCGACGGTGCGTCCACGCCGCCGCCGCAGTCGGGCCTGAGCTTCGACAGCGTGAGCCACGCCGTGCCGTTCCCCACGTCGATGGTCAACGGCCCCGACGGTCGCCTCTACGTCGCGACGCTCGGCGGCACCATCCACGCGCTGACGTTCGACGCGACGGGCAACGTGACCGCCGACCAGTCGATCACGACGCTCGGCGCCCGCCTCGCCCTCGGCATCACCATCGACCCGTCGTCGACCGCCGGCAACGTCATCCTCTGGGTCTCGCACTCGTCCCCGTCCGTCACCGTCGGCGTCCCCAACACCGGCACGGTCACCCGGCTGTCCGGGCCCGGCTTCACGACGCGCCAGGACGTCATCACTGGTCTGCCCCGGTCCTACAGCAACCACAGCGTCAACGGTCTGCACTTCGGCCCCGACGGCAAGCTCTACATCGCGATCGGCGGCAACACCGGAGCGGGTGCGCCCAACACGGCCAACACCGAGTTCGGCACGCTCGCCGAGCAGAAGCTCTCCGCCGCCGTGGTCGTGGCCGACGTCAACCACGTCGCGAGCCCGACGTTCGACGGAACGTGCGACCCGACCGTGGGCACCGACATCTACGGTCCCGCGCCGTGCGACGTGTCGGTGTGGGCCGACGGCCTGCGCAACACCTACGACTTCGTGTGGGACTCCAACGGCCACATGTACGGCCCCAACAACGGCCTCGGTGTCGTCGGCAGCTACCCGCCGGTGACCACTGCGCCGTGCTTCGGCTACGGCAACACGGCGGCGTACACCGCGGGCGGCGACAACCCCGGCACGCAGCCCGACTACCTCAACCTCATCGAGCAGGGGCGCTACTACGGGCACCCGAACCCCGACCGCAACGAGTGCGTGTTCGGCGACGGGCACTGGCAGAAGGCCGCTCCCCTCGCCAACTTCACACCGCCGCTCGCGAACCTCGGCAACGACAAGTCCGCCGACGGCATCGTCGAGTACCAGGGCGGCGCGTTCTGCGGCGCCCTGGACAAGAACCTCCTCATCGCCAACTACTCGGTGGGCAAGGACGTCACGCGCGTCGTGCTCTCCGCCGACGGGCGCAGCGTCGTCAGCCAGACGCAGCTGCTGAGCGGATTGCTCGACCCGCTGCCGATCACCGAGACTCCGCAGGGCTGGATCGTCGTCGGAGAGACCGGCGGCGCGGGCAAGATCACGGTCTTCAAGCCGCACGAGACCGGCTGCTACTCGACCGACACCAAGCTGCCCGCCCAGGTGCTCGACACCGGTGGCGTCGCGATCGGATCGAGCATGTACGTCGTCGCCGGCAAGACGTCGGTCTCGCACGTCAACACCTTCTACCGCTTCGACTCCGGCTCCGACGCGTGGACCCAGCTGGCCGACAAGCCGGGCACGGCGGTCGAGAACCCGGCCATGGCGACGTACAACGGGCGGATGTACGTCGTCGGCGGCTCGACCCAGCCCTTCAGCGGCGCTGTGGGCGAGGCGTGGATGTACGACCCGGGGAGCGCCACCTGGACGGCCCTGCCGGGGCTGACCACCGCGCGCGGTGGGGCCAACGCGGCGGTCGTCGGGTCGACGCTCTACGTGGTCGGTGGCATGGCCGACGACGGGTCGTCGCTCGCCACGGTCGAGACGCTCGACCTCACCAACCCGGTGGCGTGGGGTACCGCGCCGTCGCTCGCGACAGCACGCGACAACCCCGGCGTGGTCGCCATCGGCACGACCCTCTACGCGTTCGGCGGTCGCACCCGCTTGGCCAACGGCACCACGGTCAACGGCACGCTCAACACGGTGGAGGCACTCGCGTCCGGTGCGTCCTCGTGGGTCGCCAAGGCGGCGATGATCACCGGACGCCGCACCATGGCGGCCGCGGTCGTCAACGGCAAGGCCTACCTGGCCGGCGGCGAGATCACCGCGACGTCAGGCGCGTTCCCGCAGAACGAGCAGTACGACCCCGCCACCAACACCTGGAAGTCGATGCCCAACCTGCCGACACCGCGACACGGCATGGCTGTCGGCGTCATCAACGGCAAGATCCACCTCGTCGGCGGCGGAGTCGTGGGCGGTACCTCGTTCAGCGACGTGCACGAGGTCTTCACACCACCGGCCTGACCGCACGAGGCTCGTCCGCCTCGCGCCGCGCGTCACCGCCCCTGAGCGGCAGGACGGTGCTCGCGCGCCGACGCGCGATCTGCCCGCGCCGTCTGCCACGCTGAGCGCGAGCGGTGCGCAGCGTCGGACAGCCAGGAGGCGGTCGCCGTGTCGGTGAAGGTGTTCGTGCCGGTCCCGGCGGCGAAGGCGGCGCTCGCCACGCCGTCCGACCGAGACCGGGTCGTCGACGGCGCGCGGGCGGCGGCGCTGGTCGTCGTGGTCGCCGGCCACTCGATCATGGCGGTCGTGGCGTGGCCCGACGGCGTACCCGTGCTCGGCAACCTGCTCGCCGCCTACCCCTGGACCCAGGCGCTGACGTGGCTGCTGCAGATCATGCCGCTGTTCTTCTGGGCCGGTGGCGCGGCCAACGCGTTGTCGTGGGACCGGCACGCGGCACGCGGCGAGAGCTATGCGTCGTGGCTGTGGGCGCGCGCGGACCGCCTGCTGCGACCGGCGTTCGTCTACCTCGCGATCATGGGCACGGTGGCTCTCGTGGTCACGCTCGTCGCGCCGGCGAAGTCGGCCGAACCGCTCATGACGCTGGTGACCCAGCTGCTGTGGTTCCTCGGCGCCTACCTCCTCGTGACCGCGCTGACGCCGCTGTTCCGTCCGACGACGCCGGGACGGGCGATCCTCGTCGCGTCGGCGCTGCTGCTCGCCTGCGGCGTCATCGACGCCGGTCGCTTCTTCCTGGGTCTGCCGGACGCGATCGGACTGCTCAACTTCGTGCTGGTCTGGGCGGTTCCGGCCTACCTCGGCTCGCTGCGCTCGCACGGCGTGATGGCGCGCTATCCCGCGTGGGGACTCGGCGTGGTGGCGCTCGGCTGCGTGGGGCTCAACGCGCTGCTCATCCGGCAGGGACCGTGGCCGGTGTCGATGGTCGGCATGCCCGGCGAGCCGGTGAGCAACATGGCACCGCCGACCGTCGTTCTCGCACTGCACTCCGTCGGGCTCGTGATGGTGGTGACGCTGCTGGATCGGCCGCTGCGTCGGCTGCTGGCCCGTCCTCGTGTCTGGCAGCCGGTGACGGCGGTCAACCTCTGCGCGATGACGCTCTACCTGTGGCACCTGCCGGTGCTCGTCTCGTTGACCGTCCTCGGCCACGCTCTCCATGTCGAGCGACCCACCGAGCTCGGGCCCGACGGTTGGCCGGCACCGGACGGGTGGGGCTACCTGCTCGGGAGCCTCGCGTTCTGGTCCGTGTACGCCGTCGGGGTGTGGGCGATCGTCCGGCTCATGTGGCCCTTCGAGCACCAGCCGCTCGTGTGGTGGGACGCCGCGCCGCGTTCGCGCGCCCCGAGTCCGCGCGTGGCCGCCTGGGTCGCGGCGCTCGGAACGGCCGGCGTCGGCGTCGCGACGCTCGTGCTCTCCGCGACCGGCCTCGCCGGCTTCCCGACCAAGGTGATCGACTACGCCGGCCTGCCGCTCAACGCCGCAGCAGCCATCGCCGTCCTGCTCCTGTCCGGCGCCGCCATCCGCTGGGCCGGTGCGGCCCGCGAGACGTCGAACGTCGTGACCGCCCCAGTGGCGCGAAGCTGACGGTCGGACGACGTCAGCGACCGAGGTTCGCCCGGACGTTCCAGACCAGGACGCCGACGACGCACAGCACGACCACCATGCGCAGGGCGAAGGACTGCGCAGGACTCAGCATCTGGATCCACCGGGGAGTGGAGTCGATCCTCTCGCCGGGACGCAGCGGCCGGATCGTGACCCAGGACGGACGCACCAGCGCCAGGATGCCGATGCCGGCGAGCACCAGGCCGAACGCGCAGTCGAGGACGGCCCAGCCGGAGACGCCACCGTCCGCGGTGCGAAGCAGGAGGACACCGGTGAGCAGCCGTCCCAGCCCCATCACGGCAAGGACGACCGCGATGACCTTGGAGATGGCGCGTACTACCCGCCCGTCGCTGGGCGGAACGGGGGCGGGATCGTAGAACGGATCGCGCGCTGCAGAGCCCGGGTGTCCTACGACGTCCTGAGGGGCGGGATCGGGCACCGGGCACCACTCGTCGGTCCAGGCAGCCCCGGTCCAGTGCCGGAGCAGACCCACCTGGCCCTCGTCGGGGTACCAGCCCGCCGGCGGCAGCTGCTCGCCACCCGCCACGTCCATGCCGTGAATGTCGGCACGAGTGCCGCGCCGCCTGAGCGTCGCAGGGCGTGCCCGAGACTCTCAAGGTCGGTGGCTGACCCGCCGATGCGAGTTGCACGGCTCGCTCGGGGGGAATGGATGACACAGTCTCTGCCGGCACCTGGGTGGTACGTCGATCCCGCCGGGGAGCTCCGCTACTGGGACGGCGTCGAGTGGACTGTGCATACGTCCGCCCCCGACCAGTTGGCGTCTCATCACGCACCGGGCCGTGACGCCACGACCGTTCGTCAGCTCCCGGAAGCCCCTGATCACGGGCAACCTCAAGCCGACGTCGACGCGCGAATACGTGATGGTGATGTTGCTCGTCCTGCTGCTGCTCGGCCTCAGCGTCGGCTACGTCCCTGAACCTGACCAAGGACGTCGCGTCGAGCCCAGCCCCCGCCCCGACATCGTTCCCGGTCGCTCAGGTTCCCGCTGCCGCCCCGTCGACGCCATCGAGCAAGCCCAGTCCAGCTCTGAGCGGATTCGCGCTCGACCCGCCGTTGGGGAGGGACGCGCATGGCGCGGTCGAGGTCTTCCACGCCTCAGGGCGCGGATCCATGACCAGCCCGGTCTTCAGCCTGCGAGGCGACTCCGTGAGCGGGGTGTTCGTCGTGGACGACTTCAGTGGGCAGGTCTTCCTCGACCGTGTCCCGGGGCCGCCATCCCACGACCCGGTCGTCAGGTGCGGGACGCGCTGCGGTGATCGCCTGGCACCCCATGCGTGCACCGGCGTCAGGCCGCTACGTGGTCCGAGTGGTGGCTCCCGGCAGCACATGGAGCCTCACGCTGGTGCAGTGGGTCGAGCCGCCGCTGTCGATGTCCTTCACGGCGGGACCTCAGGGAGCGACCAGACTCACGGCGTCTGGCTTCGGATCCCGTGAGTCGGCGCCGTTCCTTCTGCGCCGCACCCCGAAGTCGGGCCTGAGCGGCAACTTTCAGGATGATGGTGCGCTGGAGATCTACCTCGTGCCCGTCGGCAAGACGCTGGACCCGCGCCGGGACCTGCTCGTCTCGGGCGAAGCGGGGATGGGCGGTGGATGGGGAGGCGACCGACCCACCGGCCGCTACTACCTCGTCGTCCGCACGCAGGGCCCGTGGCGGTTCGACATTCAGTCAGGCTGAAGCGGCCGCAGCTCGTCGTAACCGCCCGAATGACCTGAAGCCACCCGGCGGTTTCCATGCTGTGCGGCGGTAACGACGGTCAGTCGGGCGCGACCAGGGTGATCTCGAGGCCGCAGAGCGGGCGGTTGCGGCGCAAGACCTTGGCGCCGACGTCGAACAGACGGAACTGCAGGCCGTACTTCGCCTTGTGCAGCGACTCGACCCGCGACAGGTCGGTCGGCGTGTCAAGCACGCGGGCGGTCGCGTCGACTGGTGCGCCCTGTGCAGCGCCGCGGTGGTCCGACGGTGCGATCTGCACGCGTGCGTCGTTGCGGATCCGCTTCACCTTGCCGGAGTCGCCCTGGGTCCAGACGTAGAGCAGGTCTCCCTCGCGCGACACCCAGACCGGAGTCGTCACGGGCGTGCCGTCACGACGGTAGGTCGTCAACGCGATGTACGTCGATGACGCCAGACGGTCGACCTCGGCCACGGTGCTCATGCCTCGAGGCTACGAGCGCCCGTCGCACCGCGCGCGTCGGGAGGAGCCGGGCGAGACCCTGGTGTGCCTTCCCGAGCGTCAGGCGCGGGAGGTGACGAGCGCGGACGGGTCGGACGCGGGGTCGACGAGGTCGATCCGGCCGGACGGCTCGTACAGGCACGCGGCGTCCTCGAAGAGCGGGTCACCGCTCGCGGCGTAGGCGCGGGCCCGAGACCCGCCGCACAGGTCCGCGAACTCGCACACGCCGCACTTGCCGCTGAACTCTGCCGCGCGGATCGCCTTCAACGTCGGGTGGTCGCGGTAGATGGTGGCCAGCGGCTGCTCGCGCACCGAGCCGAGGCCGAGCGGGAGGAAGCCCGCCGGGTAGACCTCGCCGTCGTGCGCGACGAAGAGGATGCCCTTGCCGTCGCGCGTGGCCGCGGTGTGGGCCGACGCCCGGGGCCGGCCCTCGCCGAGCAGCGACTGCAGGCGTCCGGAGAGCTCGGCGTAGAGCTCGGTGACCGGAGCCTCGCCGCCGTTGCGACGCGTGTGCACGACGCGGCGGAAGAAGGGCGCCTCGACCGTGCGGACGACGAAGCCGTGGTGCGACGCGTCGAAGAGGAAGTGGCAGACGTCCTCGTCCTGCTCGGGCGTGAGTGCACCGGTGGCGATGCCCCGACCGACCGGGACGAGGAAGAAGACCTCCCACATGTGCGCACCGGTGTCGGCGACGAGCTTCGCGATGTCGGGCATCTCGTGGACGTTGCCGCTCATCACGGTCGTGTTGATCTGCACGGTGAGCCCGGCGTCGACGAGGGCGCGGATCGCGGGGATCGTCTTGTCGAAGTGGCCGGGGATGCCGCGCACGCCGTCGTGCGTCTCGGCGCACGCGCCGTCGAGGCTGATCGACACTGCCTTGACGCCGCTGGTCGCCATCCGCTCTATCGCCTCGGGCGTGAGCATCGGCGTCACCGAGGGCGACAGGCAGACGGGGACGCCGAGCTCCTTCGCGTGGGCCACGAGCTCGAAGATGTCGTCGCGGAGCAGGCAGTCGCCGCCGGTGAGGACGAGGATCGGGTAGGGGCGTCCGAACGCCGCGACCTGGTCGATGAGGTCGATGCCCTCGTCATGGCTGAGCTGCCCGGGCAGTGCGCCGAACATCGCCGAAGCCCGACAGTGCTTGCACGCCAGCAGGCACGAGCGGGTGACCTCCCAGAACACCAGCATCGGGCGCTCGGCGAAGTTGACCGGACGGGTGGGCACACCGGCGGGGTGGGTCATCGTGACGCTCCTCGGACGAGGGGTGAGGCATCGATCGTGAGCTCGGGGTCGACGTCGCGGACGTCGGCGGACGCGATCGCGTCGACGACGGCATCGGCGGTGCGCCACGCCGACGAGACGCACCCGGCGAGACCGGCGCCGCGGTACGCGGCACCGGTGAGGCTCAGGCCCGGCAGTTCGTGGACGAGCGCCGTCGATCGTGGTGAGCCGCGCGCCGTGGCCGACGACGTACTGCGGCATCGCGGCCGGCCACCGTTGCACGAGCACCTCGGTGGGCGTCGCGGTGAGGGCCATCATGTGCGCGAGGCTCGCGCGGACCGCCGCGACGAGCTCGTCGTCGTCCATGTCGAGCCAGCGTTGGTCGCCGTCGCGCCCGACCATGCTTCGGACGAGGACGACGTCCTGCCCGGCGAGGTGCGGCCACTTGCTCGTCAGCCACGTGCAGCCGACGACGATGTCGTGCTCCACCGGCGGCACGAGGAAGCCGGTGCCGACGAGCGCGCCCACCTCGGCACGAGGCAGTGCGAGAGTCACGTTGGCGACGCCGACGTACTCGATCGACCGCAGCTGTCCGGCGAGCTCTGGCGCGACCGCCTCGACGAGGTCGGCCGTGACGTACGCCGGTGCCGCGAGCACCACGTGCGACGCGACGACCCGACCGCGCGGAGTCTCGAGCACCCACGAGCGGTCGTCCCGTCGCAGGGTCGTGACCGGCGACGAGGTACGGACTCGCGACGGACCGACCGCGGCGACCAGGGCATCGACGAGGCGGGTCATGCCGCCGCTCAGTGACACGAGCGGGGGAGCGGGCGGAGTGGTCGAGACCGGGATCGCGCGACGCCGCCGCCGCATCGACAGCACGAGCGAGCGACCGCCGCGAGCGATGCCGAGCACCTCGGGCACGGTGCTCGCCGCCGACAGCCGGTCGGCCGCACCGGCGTGCACACCGCCGAGCAGCGGCTGCACGAGCCGGTCGTAGACCTCCGTGCCCAGACGCGGCCGGACGACGTCGGCCACCGACGGGTCGTCGGACATCGAGGTGCGCGGCCGGACGAGGTCTGCGCCTGCCCGCAGCACGCCCACCGGGGAGAGAAGCCGGGAGCGGAGCAGGGGCAGGACGCGGTCGGGGATGCCGAAGAAACCCCCGGCGGGGATGGGGTGCAGCTCGCCGCGCGACCACACGAACGCACCACCGGGCAGGGGACCGACGACGTCGTCGGCGAGGCCGAGGCGGTCCACGAGCTCGCGCAGCTCGGGGGCGCGCGAGAGGAAGGCATCCGGCCCGGTGTCGACCGGCAGACCCGCGACGGTGCGCGTGGTGACCTTCCCGCCCGGGCGGTCGGCCGCTTCGAGCACCACGACGCCGGCATCGGCTCCGAGCCGCTCGACGAGGCGGTACGCCGTGGCCAGACCCGACACGCCACCGCCGACGACGGCGACATCGACGCGCAGCGGCTCGGCCGACGAGGTGCTCGTCGAAGGAGCGGCGGGATCTGCGGTGGTCACGGCTGCGTGTCCTCGTCGAGGCCGAACAGAGTGCGCGCGGCCCGCTCCAGGTCGCCGTCGACGTCGTCGCGCAGAGCGGTGCGCGGACCGTGCAACAGGCTTGCCACGATCCGGTGGCTCATCGTCTCGACCAGGTGGCGGGCGTGCGGGTCGAGGTCGGGCAGGCGGCGCAGCAGCCGGTCGAGCTCGACCGTGCGGCGAGCCTCGACGATCTCGGCGAGCTGGGCCAACGTGGGAGTCGCGGCGCGGGCGCGCAGCCAGTGGCAGTAGTCGCGTCCGGCCTCGTGCGTGATCGTGTCGATCTGGTCGGCGATGTCGTCGTCCAGGACGTCGTGCGTCGCCCACGCGAGGTCGTCGACGCCGACGAAGCGGCGCCCGAGGTCGCGGCCGAGCGCGTACGGCGTCGACTGCGGGCTCGAGAGGTCGACGACGGCGGCCCAGCCGCACCGCAGCATGCGCTCGCGGTGCTCGCCGGGCTGCCACGGCCCGCTCATGGCGACGACGATCCCGGCGATGTCGTCGAGATCGCGGACGTCGCAGTCGATGTCGACGCCGCGTCCGCCGACTGCGGCGGCGACGTCGTCGGCCCGGCTGCGGGTGCGGTTCGCGACCACGACGTCGATGCCGCGCCGCGCGGCGCTTCGCGCAGCGAGCGCACCCATGCTGCCGGCGCCCACGACGAGCACCTCGCGGCCGCGAAGGGAGCCGGCGCGGCGCTCGATCTCGTCGAGCGCGAGGTCGGCGAGGCTGCGGCGTTCGCTGCCGAAGACGGTGTGCGCCTGCTTGCCGGCGTGCAGCGCAGCCTGGGCGAGGCGACCGAGCACGGGATCGAGCGGACCGCTCTGCTGGCGCGCGGCCAGCGCTGTGCGGATCTGGTGCAGGATCTGGTCCTCGCCGATGACGGCCGACTCGAGGCCGCATGCGACCCGGATCATGTGGCGTGCGGCGTCCACGTCGCGCAGCAGGCGGGCGCCTGGCGGCGCGACCGGCAGCTCGACGTTGTCTGTGCCGTGGCACGCGACGTAGGCCTCGACCCGGTGGCAGGTGCGTACGACCAGCACCCGCTCGTCGACGGCCATCCCGCGCAGCTCGGCTGCGTAGGCCTCCCGCTCGGCGCTGGGGACGGCACGCGCGTCCGCGACGACGGCGAGCAGCGTGTGCGGGGGCGCCGTCAGGTCGATCGTCGTCGCCTCGCTGGTGCTCGTGATGACGGCAGTCACCGGTGCTCCCTGGCCCGTCCGCGGTCTCTCCAGCCGCGTCCCTGACATCTGCGACGTTAGGGCGACCGCACCCGCTCGGGAACGTCGGTCGGGCGTGATCCACGACCTATGACCACCGGCTGCGCTCGGAACGCGCGTCGGTCTGTACCCAAGATGTGCCGATCGGATGTGTCCCGTGCCGCGTCCGGCACCCGAGACACCAGGGCGTGGTGCCCGGCGCGGACCCTAGGCTCGGCGCCATGCCCGTCGCCATCCGCGTGATCCCGTGCCTGGACGTCGATGCCGGCCGGGTGGTCAAGGGCGTCAACTTCGTCGACCTCCGCGACGCTGGTGACCCGGTCGAGCTGGCGCGCGCCTACGACGCACAGGGCGCCGACGAGCTGGTCTTCCTGGACATCACGGCCAGCAGCGCAGATCGCGAGACGACCTACGACGTGGTGCGGCGCACCGCCGAGCAGGTGTTCATCCCGCTCACCGTCGGCGGAGGCGTCCGAGAGGTCGACGACATCGACCGGCTGCTGCGTGCGGGGGCCGACAAGGTCGGCGTCAACACCGCGGCACTGGCGCGGCCCGAGCTGCTCCTCGAGGCGGCCGACCGCTTCGGCTCGCAGTGCGTCGTCATCTCGATCGACGCACGTCGTTGCCGCGACGGGGTCACGACCGAGTCGGGCTGGGAGGTCACCACGCACGGCGGTCGTCGTTCGACCGGCACCGACGCGCTCGCGTGGGCCGTGCGCGCCGCCGACCTCGGCGCCGGCGAGATCCTGCTGACGTCGATGGACGCGGACGGAACGAAGGACGGTTACGACCTCCCGCTCATCGCGGCAGTCCGGGCTCGCGTGTCGGTGCCGGTCATCGCGAGCGGCGGCGCCGGCAAGGTCGCAGACTTCGCCCCCGCGGTCGACGCTGGTGCCGATGCTGTGCTCGCCGCGAGCGTCTTCCACTTCGGCGACCTCACGATCGCCGACGTCAAGCGCGAGCTCGCCGCGACGGGCCACACCGTCCGCTGACATCGCGCCGGCGACGACGTCAGGTCTCCGCACAGGAGTCCAGCTGCGGCCGGCTGAAGGTCCTCGTGCGGGCCGCGCGCGACCGTGTGGGCCCCTTCGACCCCGGATGTCAGCACCGAGGGTCCACGGCGCCGATGCGCGACCATCAGGGAGCTGTGGACGACACGCCGAGGCGGTCCGCCTGTGGATATCAGAATCGGGAAAGTCGTTGGTAATACTGCGATATCGGGGTTGACACGCATCTCGCTGTCGGTCATGATTGGCACATGTGTTCGACCGTTGACCAGACCCGTGGCGCCGCTCGCGGACCACGTCTGGGCACCCTGATCGCGCACACCCGCGAGCTCACCGAGGCGATCACCGCCGACCTGACCGACCCCGACGCGCCCGCCGACCTCGCCGCCCTGCACGTCGACGCCGTCGCCGCGCAGCTGCGCGACCTGCTCACCGTGGCCGACCAGGCCCGCGCCGCGGCCGCGGTGCTGACCGGTGTCGTGGATCGTGCCGTGTCGGGGCGGGAACTGATCGAAGGGACGTACGCGTCGACCAAGCGGTTCCTCGAGGTCGAGGCCGGGCTTGTCGTCGCGGTCCGCGACCGCGTTGGCCGCTCGGGCCCGGGACCTGCGCGACGCCGCAGACCACTGGGGATCCGCGGCTGCGCTACGGGTGGCTGTCCGGGTGCGCTCAGCGACGACAAGGTCCGCGAGCTCACCCTGGGCATCCGCGCCGCGGTCAAGCACCACCCCGCCGCCGAGCGCGACCGGCTCACCGCCGAAGCCCTCGACCTGCTCCTGCCGCTGGCGCGCACCCACACCGTCGCGCAGCTCAAGCAGGCGATCGCCCGGCTGCGGTTCGTGCTCGACCCTGACGGGGTGCGCCAGGCCGAGCTCGACGCCTACACCGAGCAGTCCCTGACCTGCGTCCCGGTCGGGCACCTCGTGCACCTCAGCGCCTTCCTCGACCCCGAAGCCGCCGCCGCGGTCATGACCGTGCTCAACCAGCAGGTCGACGGGTGGCGCGCCGCCGGCGACCTCGCCGCCGAGGACCGCCTCCCCGACGGCGTCGACCCCGACTCCGCCGAAGGCCGACGCCACCAGCGCGCCCGCAACGGTCACCTGCTCGCGCTCGCCCTGGGCGAGGTGATGACCGGGCTGATGGGCCGCTCCGAGGTCGGCATGCACCACGGCATCCGCCCGCACACCGTGCTGCACGTCGACGTCCGCGACCTCCTCGCCGGGCTCGGCGGCGAACTCACCGCTGCCCGGGCCACGACGAACCGTTCCTGGTCTCGAGCGACACGGTCCGCCGGATCCTGTGCGACACCGGACTCACCTACGTGATCACCCAGCCCGGCACCGACGGCCAGGCGGCGACGCGTTCCGGTGGCCTGCCTGAGCTGCTCCGTTCGAAGGCGGTCGACGTGCTCTACGTGGGACGTGAGGAGCGCACCGCGCCACCGCGACTGCGCCGCGCGCTGGAGGCCCGCGACCGGCACTGCCAGGCACCGGGCTGCGGGCGACATCCGAGACGGTGCAACGCCCACCACGTCCAGCACTGGGAACACGGCGGCGACACCACGATCGCCAACTGCCTCCTGCTGTGCGAGAGACACCACCGCGCACTGCACGCCGGACAGCTCACCATCACCCGCGACGACAGCAGGAAGACCGACCGAGACCGGCTACTTCCGCGTCCATCCACCCGACCGACCACCCACGCCGTGACGACGATGTCGCACGTCACGGCCGCACCCCGACCGCCACCCGCTCGAGCGCTCACGACGTCGCCGACCCTCGCGACATCGTGCGTGCGTCGCGCGTCGGCAACGGGGTGGCACTCGAGGCTCTAGCGTGGAAAGTGCCGCCACTGCCCCTCGGAGACGACCGCGACCGCATCACCGGTCACCGAGATGGCGGTCTGGTCGTCGATCGCATACGCCGGCACCCCGAGACCCGCTGCCCACCGCTCCGCCTCGTCCATGGTGTTCCCCGGCATCTGCTCGTGGGCGAGGTGCGGGAAGAGGGAGAAGTCGACGACGCCGAGGGTGCGGTCGTCCCCGCCGGGCGGGGTCCAGTTGACGAAGTCCGCCCCGATGCGAGGCGTCATCACCATGCTGCCGGCGCTCACTCCCACCCAGACGGTGTCCTGCAGCGACGGCAGGAGGTCCGCCAACCCCGACTCCCGCATCCAGTGGCACAGATAGACCGCATCGCCGCCGTCGACGAGCAGGACGTCGGCGTCCCGGACCCAGGGGACCCAGCGCTCCGCACCGATGCTGGGCAGCGCGGTGAGCTCCAGGACGCCCACCGACTTCCAGCCCAGGTCGCACATCGGACCCGGGGTCCGGCCGGCGATGAACCGCCAGACCGACGCGGGTGTGCAGGCAGGGTGCCCGTACTCGGCCGTCGGGATGCACAGGGCGTGCGAGTCGGCGATCGGCTTGCCCAGGAGCTCGACCAGCGCGTCCTGGATGCTCGGGTTCGTGACTCCTCCGGACGTGAGGAGCAGCTTCACGGGTGCCTCCCGGTTCGAGTGGATGGAGTGCTGGTCGTTCGTTCCGTCGCGGTCACCGATGCTGCATCTCCCAGGCCAGGTCGATGGCCCTCTGCACGGCACGAGTCTGGGCCCGATCGAGATACGCCTCGACCTTGTGATGTGCCTCCATGCGAGGCGGTACGCCGAAGCTGTCCGGGTAGCTCGCCAGCAGCGCCTCCCGCTTGCTCAGCGGGACCCGGATGACGAGGGTGTTCGGGTCGTGCAGGCGCGCCACAAGGCGGTCCCTGACGTACCACGCCGGACGCGACGCCGTTCCCTTGCGCTTGACCAGCGGCAGCGACTCCGCGTACCGACCCACCTCGTCCGGCGTCATCCGCGAAGCGTAGGCCCGGGGCATCACCGGTTCCTAGACGCCTTCGGCGAGCTGACGGGCGTACTCCTCCGCGTCGTAGCTGCCGATCGATGCTGCGATCAGACCGTCCGCGTCGAGCGTCCACGCCTCGAAGCCGTCCACCCGCACGCCATGCCCCGTGCCTCCGGGGCCGGTGTTCGTACCGGTGAAGGTCCAGTGGTACTCGATGCGATCGTCATCGACGACGAGATCCCGGAAGTAGACCTGCATGTCGGGGAGAGCGTCGTAGAAGCTCGCGGCGACGGCAGTGATGGCGTCCCGCCCCACAGCGGGCGCTCCGCCGTTGATGGCGAGCGAACCATCCGGCGCGAAGTGCGCCGCCACGGCACTCGGATCCATGCCGCACCAGGCCGCCGTGTAGTCCTCGGCGAACCGGCGCAGCTCGTCAGGATCGGATGCCATGCCGCACTCCTCAGTCGGGGTGCCGCGACTGTACGCGCCTGGAGCGGCGGAGCGCCGCCGGTCAGAGCGAGAAGCCCGGCGGGTGCGCGAGGTCGGGGTGGGCGGCATCGAACGAGCGCACGGTCGGCAGGTCGCGGAGCCACTCGTAGTAGAGCTCCTTGGCGGAGAGGAGCTCGACCCCTTCCTGGCGCAGGCGCGCCACGCCGTTGCCGTGCGCCGTACCGGCGGAGAAGACGGCGTCGTGGACGACGACCACGCGGCGCCCCTGCTCGGCGAAGCCCAGCGCCGTGTGCGTCACGCAGACATCCGTCTCCATCCCGACCAGGACGACGACGTCGCGTCCGGTCGAGGCCACGGCAGCGGCGATGTCGGGCTGGTCGGCGGCGCCGAAGACGAGCTTGTCGAAGACGGGCACCGACGCGGCCAGGCGGGCCCGGACCTGCGGGGCGGTAGACCCGTTGGACGACGCGTCCTCCTCGGTGACCACGACCGGCACCCCGAGAGCGCCGGCCACGCCGCACACCCAGCCGACCCGGTCGAGGGCGGCATCCTTGGCGACGTGGTCGACGTCGACCCGAGCCGGCGGATAGAAGCCGTCCTGGGCGTCGATGACGACGAGGACGCTGTCGGCGGCATTCACGTGCGGCATGGGCGCAACCTAGCGGGCGATCGTGCGGCGCCCTCAGCGCGGATAGGCGAGGAACGCGGCGACGTCGGCGTCAGTACCGACGATCTCGAGTCCCCTCGTCACGCGGCCGTACATGGCGAGCACGATCTCGCCGACCGGTCCCTGCAGGTCGACCGGGTGCGGGCCCTTCCGCAACGTGACCGTGCGCCCGGACGCCGGTCCGTCGCTCGGCGTCGCGAGGACGCCGACGGGGCACCGGCGAAGCAGGTAACCACCGGCGCGCTCGCCGCGGCCCCACAGCTGCTCGACCTCCGCGTCGCTGAGCGCCCGCGGCTCCCACGGCTCGCTCGCGCGGCGCACGTCCTCGTGGTGCACGAAGAACTCGATGGTGTTGGTCTCGACGTCGATCGCCTCGATCGCGACGGGCGACCACCGCGGGGGCCCGTTGCGCAGTGCCTCGATGACCTTTCCGTAGTCCCCGGACGCAACGTCCGCCTGCACCTTCGACGTCCAGCGCGCCAGCGGACCGATGACGATGCCGACCGCGGCGTCGGGCCGGTTCTCCCGGATGTGCAGGTGGGCGGCGAGGTCGCGCGTGGTCCAGTCACCGCACAGCGTCGGGGCATCGGGGCCCTTCTCGATGAGCAGGTCGCAGAGGGCATCGCGTTCGCTGCGCCACAGGCGCACGGGGGAGGCGGTCACCCGTTCAGCCTAGGCGGGCTGCCGGACCTCGCATCCGGGGGCGGCGACGCCGCACGAACGGTCAAGGCCGGGCGACGGCGTGCCGATCACGCGGGGGAGGGGCGGGAGTCCGTCCGTCGCTGTGGGAGGGACCTGTCATGAACGACCCCGGCTACGACTTCTTCGCGATCGGTGGTCCGGACGACCCTGCGAAGGTCCCGCCGCCCGAAGGGCAGCCGCCGATCGTGCCCTCACCCGTGCCACCGGTCGTCGGCGCGACGTACCACTCGCCCCCGCCGGCGCGGACCTTCCAGATGGGCACCATGACGGTCAACCAGTTCGGTACGCCGGTCGAGCTCCCCGCCGTCCCGACCGGCCCGTACGCCGCACCTGGCATGGGTACCGCCCCCGCTCCCGTGCCCGGCCTCGTCACGACCTGGCAGGGTCCGCAGGCCTCCGGGCGCGCACGCGCCGGCCGGTCACCGCACCGGCACGGCACGCCGCGGGACGAGCTGCCGCGCAACGTCCGCGCGGTCGCACTCCTCGGCTCGTTCTTCGGTGCTCCTCTCGCCTTCGATCTCGACGTGCAATCGACTTCTCGCGGTACTCCGACCTCAAGAACCTCGTCGACGCCGCAGCGGCTACCGGAAGCCGGTCTGGTGCGCAGCTCGACACAGGTGCTACCTCTCGTGCTACTTCGTGGGTCTGCTGATCCTGGCCTTCTGCTCGGCGTTCCTCCTGCGTCGGCGGCGGTGCGACCCTCGCTCGCAGCGCTGGGGCGGCTGGATGCTCGTGGCGGCGTTCGGGATCTACCTGCCCGGCAGGTTGTGGGCCGATGCGTGCACGACGGCTATCAACCTCTTCTCGGGCCTCGGCCGTCGCCCTGGTCGTGGTGCTGCTGTCGCTACTGCGTCACCGGCGACGGACGCCGATGGCTCATGAACGAGTCCTGACCACTGGCCGACCGCTCGACGCCGCGGAACGGCCGCGGCGAAACGGGCTCGACGCCGCACGGCACAATGACGGGGTGACGCCACCGCTCGACCCCGTCACGTGGGACGCCGTCCGCGCGCGCCTGCAGCCCGACGAGCACGGCCTCGTCGCCGCGATCGCCCAGCAGCACGGACACCGGCGAGGTGCTCATGCTCGCCTGGATGGACGCCGAGGCGCTGCGCCGGACGCTCGAGACGGGGCGGGCGACGTACTGGTCCCGCTCGCGCCAGGAGTACTGGGTCAAGGGCGACGACGTCGGGTCACACCCAGCACGTCCGCTCGGTGCGCCTCGACTGCGACGGCGACGCCGTCCTCCTCACCGTCGACCAGGTCGGCGCCGCCTGCCACACCGGTGACCGCACCTGCTTCGACGCCGACGTCCTGCTCGACGTCGAGGCCCGCTCCGACGACACGTCCGCCGGCCCGACGACCGACACCACGGGAGATCCCGCGTGACCGTCACCGCCCCCTACGCCGCCACCTTCGCGGGTGCCGTCGCCCCCGACCTCGAGACGTTCCGCGCACTGGCGCGCGATCGTCGCGTCATCCCGGTCGTGCGACGCCTCCTGGCCGACGGCGAGACGCCGATCGGTCTCTATCGCAAGCTGGCCGGCGAGCGCGCCGGCACCTTCCTGCTCGAGAGCGCCGAGCACGGCCGCGCGTGGTCGCGCTACTCGTTCGTCGGGGTGCGCTGCGCCGCCATGCTCACCGAGGTCGACGGCGCCGCGCACTGGCTGGGCAACGCACCCGTCGGCCTCCCGACGGGAGGCGACCCGTCGAGGCGCTGCGCGACACCGTCGCCGCGCTGCACACCGAGCGGCTGCCCGGTCTGCCCCCGCTCACGGGCGGCATGGTCGGCTACCTGTCCTACGACGTCGTCCGTCGCTGGGAGCGGCTGCCCGACGCCAACCCCGACGAGCTCGGCGTCCCCGAGCTCGCCATGCTGCTCGCGACCGACCTCGCCGTGCTCGACCACCACGACGGCTCGGTGCTCCTCATCGCGAACGCCATCAACTACGACGCCACCGACGAGCGCGTCGACGAGGCGCACGCCGACGCCGTGCGGCGTCTCGACGCGATGCAGGCCGACCTCGCGACGAGCGCGGCTGCATCGGCGTCCACGTACGACAGCGCTGCGCAGGTCGAGGTGACCGCGCGCACCGAGGCGGGCCGACTACCTCGCGGGCGTCGAGACCTGCAAGGAGCACATCCGAGCCGGCGACGCCTTCCAGATCGTGCTGTCGCAGCGGTTCTCGGCGCCCTGCACGGCGTCCTCGCTCGACGTCTACCGCGTGCTGCGCGTCAGCAACCCGAGCCCCTACATGTACCTGCTGCGCGTGCCGCGACTGACGGATGACGGCTCGCTCTCCGACGAGGTCGCGTTCGACGTCGTCGGGTCGTCGCCGGAGGCGCTGGTGAAGGTCGAGGGCGGCCGCGCGCTGCTGCACCCGATCGCGGGCTCGCGTCCTCGCGGCGCGACGCCCGAGGAGGATGCCGCGCTCGCCGAGGAGCTGCTCGCCGACGAGAAGGAGCGCGCCGAGCACCTGATGCTCGTCGACCTCGGCCGCAACGACCTCGGTCGCGTGTGCGCGCCGGGCAGCGTCGAGGTCGTCGAGTTCATGTCGGTCGAGCGCTACAGCCACATCATGCACATCGTCTCGACGGTGGTCGGCCGCCTCGCCGAGGGCCGCACGGCGTACGACGTCCTCGCCGCCACGTTCCCCGCGGGCACGCTGTCCGGCGCGCCCAAGCCGCGTGCCATGGAGATCATCGACGAGCTCGAGCCCGTACGGCGCGGCATCTACGGCGGGGCGGTCGGCTACCTCGACTTCGCCGGTGACCTCGACACGGCCATCGCCATCCGCACCGCGGTGATCAAGGACGGCGTCGCCTACGTCCAGGCGGGAGCAGGTCTCGTCGCCGACTCGGTGCCCGAGACCGAGCACGCCGAGTGCGGGCACAAGGCGGCCGCCGTCCTGCGCGCCGTCGCGATCGCCTCGACCATGCGGCGCGCATGACGGCAGAGCCCCCGCTGCCGGTGTCGTCGGCGGACGTCGACGCGAGTGCTGCCGCAGCCGGTCGCGAGTACGTGCGTGTCCTCGTGCTGCTGGCGGTCGGCGCCGGGTTCCTGCTGCTGTCCTACGGGCAGGTCTGGGCGACCGCGACGTACGCCGAGCCCGGACTTCCGCGGCTCATCGTCACCCTCACCGGGCGCGACGTGCAGCCGGTCGGCGGCGTGCTGCCGGTCGTCGCGCTCGCGGGCATCGCCGGCATCGTCGCGACCCGTCGCGTCGGGCGGTGGGCCGCGGGTGTGGTGCTGGCTCTCACCGGCACGGCCGCGACCGCCCTCGCGCTCCGGTTCGGCCTCACCTGGTCGGCCTCCGGAGGGGACGGCGGCGCGATCGACCGGCTGGTGGGGGAGAAGGTCGGAACTGCAGTCGCGGGAGTGCCTGTCGTGGTGTCGCAGTGGTGGCTGCTGGCAGCGGTGGGCGGGGCGGCCGTGCTGGTCGGAGGGCTGCTCACCGTCGCGCACGGGTCGCGCTGGCCGGCGCTCGGACGCCGCTACGAGCGAGCCGCGGACCCGGAGCCGCCGGCGGAGGCGGCGCACGGCCCGGCGTCGACGTCCGCGTCGGCGTGGGACCTCCTCGACGACGGCGTCGACCCGACGCTCGACCCGACGTCCGACGAATCCGACGAGGCTGCCCTCGCCGCGCCCGGCGCGGCGCCGTCCGACCTCGACACGGTTCCTCCCGAGGCGCCGCCGGCGGATCCCGACCCGATGCTGGGGAACGGGCGCCGGGACTGACACAATGCCAGCCACACCGTACGAGGAGGATCCGCGATGACCGCCGAGCACGAGGACCACGGCAACACCCCGGCAGCCTGGACGGCCGTCATCATCATCATCCTCGCCTTCCTCATCGGCTCCTTCGCGGTGATCGTGGGCAACTGGCCGCTGTTCTGGATCGGCGGCGTGGGCCTGTTCATCCTCGGCGGCGTCGTCGGCAAGGTCATGTCGATGATGGGCATGGGCAAGCAGCCGGAGACCGTCGACCACTGATCGGAGCGTCGTGACGGCCCAGGCCGGAGCTCGGCAGACGGTCACCCCGACCGCGGCTCCGACGCGCGCGCAGCGGATGCGCACTCCGCTCCTCCTCGGCGGAGCCGTCTTCGCCAGCGCCGTCTACGTCGGCCTCGTCGACCCGAACGCGGCGGGCCACTACCCGCTCTGCCCGACCAAGTACCTCACCGGCCTCGACTGTCCCGGCTGCGGCGGTCTGCGCGCGGTGCACTCGCTCATGCACGGCGACGTCGTCGGCGCCCTCGACCACAACGCGATGGTCGTGCTCCTCATCCCCGTCGTCGTCCTGCTCTGGGTGCGCAGCCTCGTGCGTGCCTGGCGCGGCAGCCCGCCGCCCGAGCGCGACCCGTGGTGGACCCGCCCGGCCGTCCTGTGGGCGCTCGTCGCCGCGTTCGCGGTCTTCACCGTGGTGCGCAACATCCACGGCGTCGCGGCGTTCGCCTGGCTCGGTTCCTCGCTGTCCTGAGACGGCCCGCTCACTGTCCCCTCGACCGACCCGCGGACGGCGCGGCCACCCGTTGCGGTTAGCCTTCCGATGTGACCGTGCTCGACGAGATTCTGGACGGCGTCCGCGAAGACCTCGCGACGCGTCAGGAGCGCACGTCCCTCGAGCAGCTCAAGACGCTCGTCGACCAGCGTCGTCCGCCATCGACGTCGAGGCCGTCCTGCGCGGCGAGGGCGTCTCGGTCATCGCCGAGGTCAAGCGGTCGAGCCCCAGCAAGGGCGCGCTCGCCGCGATCGCCGACCCTGCTGCCCTGGCCCTCGACTACCAGGCCGGCGGAGCCCACGTCATCAGCGTCCTCACCGAGAATCGTCGGTTCGGCGGGTCGCTCGACGACCTCGCCGCCGTTCGCGAGGCCGTCGACATCCCCGTGCTGCGCAAGGACTTCATCGTCACCAGCTATCAGCTCTGGGAGGCGCGTGCCTACGGCGCCGACGTCGCACTGCTCATCGTCGCCGCGCTCGACCAGCCTGCGCTGGTCTCGCTCGTCGAGCGGGCGCGCAGCATCGGGCTCACGCCGCTGGTCGAGGTCCACGACACCGACGAGGTCGCGCGCGCGCTCGACGCCGGCGCCACGGTGATCGGCGTCAACGTGCGCAACCTCAAGACCCTCGAGGTCGACCGCGAGACCTTCGCCCGCGTGGCGCCCTCGATCCCGGACACGTGCGTGCGTATCGCCGAGTCCGGCGTCCGCGGCCCGCACGACCTCATCGCCTACGCGAACGCAGGTGCGGACGCGGTGCTCGTGGGAGAGAGTCTGGTGACCGGCGGCGATCCCCGCACGGCCGTCCACGACCTCGTGACCGCGGGCGCGCACCCTGCGATCAAGAACGCCCGCGGCTGATCAGGAGCGAGCATGACCACGACCGAGAGCCCCGCGGGGCTCCCTGGCGCGCCGGGCGCCCACGGCCCCGACGCGAGCGGTCACTACGGCCCGTACGGCGGACGCTTCGTGCCCGAGGCGCTCACTGCCGCGCTCGACGAGCTCGACGCCGCGTTCCGCGCGGCGGTCGTCGACCCGGCGTTCGTCAACGAGCTCGACCGGCTGCAGCGCACCTACACCGGGCGGCCGAGCGCCCTCACCGATGCCGCGCGCTTCTCCGAGCACTGCGGCGGCGCGCGGGTGCTGCTCAAGCGCGAGGACCTCAACCACACCGGCTCGCACAAGATCAACAACGTGCTGGGCCAGGCGCTGCTCACGGTGCGCATGGGCAAGCGGCGGGTCATCGCCGAGACCGGTGCAGGCCAGCACGGTGTCGCGACCGCCACCGCGGCGGCGCTGCTCGGGCTCGAGTGCATGGTCTACATGGGCGAGGAGGACACCCGACGCCAGGCGCTCAACGTCGCGCGGATGAAGCTCCTCGGCGCCGAGGTCGTGCCCGTCACGGCGGGCAGCCGCACCCTCAAGGACGCGATCAACGAGGCCATGCGCGACTGGGTCACCAACGTCGACCACACCCACTACCTCCTCGGCACGGTCACCGGTCCGGCGCCGTTCCCCGAGATGGTGCGCCGGTTCCACCAGGTCATCGGCATCGAGGCGCGCGCGCAGGTGCTCGAGCTGACGGGTCGTCTGCCCACCGCGGTCGTGGCCTGCGTCGGCGGCGGGTCGAACGCGATGGGGATCTTCGGCGCATTCCTCGACGACGACGTCGCACTGCACGGCTACGAGGCCGGCGGCGACGGCATCGAGACCGGTCGCCACGCGTCCCGGTTCTCCGGCGGCTCGCCCGGCGTGCTGCACGGCGCACGCACGTACGTCCTGCAGGACGAGTGGGGCCAGACCCGCCCGTCGCACAGCATCAGCGCCGGGCTCGACTACCCGGGTGTCGGGTCCCGAGCACGCCTGGCTGCACGACACCGGTCGCGCGACGTACGAGCCCGTCGACGACGCCGAGGCCATGGAGGCCTTCGGGCTGCTCTGCCGCACCGAGGGGATCATCCCGGCGATCGAGAGCGCCCACGGCCTCGCCGGGGCGATGCGACTGGGCCGCACGCTCGGTCCCGACGCGATCATCCTGGTCAACCTGAGCGGTCGCGGTGACAAGGACGTCGAGACCGCGAGCCGGTGGTTCGGCCTCATCGACGGCGAGCTCGGCCGGGAGGGACGCGCGTGAGCCGGCTCGCCGAGGCCTTCGCGGGGGCGAAGGCCGACGGACGCGCGCTGCTCATCGGCTACCTGCCCGCGGGGTTCCCGGGCAAGGGCGACGACGTCGCGCTCATCGAGACCATGGTCGAGAACGGCGTCGACGCCATCGAGGTCGGTCTGCCCTACTCCGACCCGCTCATGGACGGCGCCACCATCCAGGAGGCCGTGCAGCGCGCCCTCGAGGCCGGCACGCGCACCGACGACGTGCTGCGGACGGTCGCGGCCGTCGCGGCCACCGGCGCGCCGACCCTCGTCATGTCGTACTGGAACCCGCTCGAGCGCTACGGCGTCGAGCGCTTCGCCCGTGACATGGCCGCGGCAGGAGGGGTCGGTGTCATCACGCCGGACCTGACGCCCGAGGAGTCGGGCCCCTGGGTCGCCGCGACCGACGAGCACGGCATCGACCGGGTCTTCCTGGTCGCCCCGAGCTCGAGCGACGAGCGGATCGCGACCGTGGCGCCGCGTCGAGCGGTTTCGTCTACGCCGCCTCGACCATGGGCGTGACGGGCACCCGCACCAGCGTGGGCGGCGGCGCCGAGGCCCTGGTCGCCCGCACGAAGGCGCGGACGTCGTTGCCCGTCGCCGTCGGCGTCGGGGTGTCCAACGCGGAGCAGGCGGCACAGGTCGCCGCGTACGCCGACGGCGTCATCGTCGGGTCGGCGTTCGTGCGTGCGGTGCTCGACGCGTCCGGCCCCGACGAGGCGGTCGCGGCGGTCGGGCGCCTGTCCGCCGACCTCGCGCGTGGTGTGCGCCGGACCTGACTCCACGCGGGAACTCCACCCCTGCGTCGTCCGTCGGACACGCGGGGCCGCGCGTGGCACCCGGGACCGAGGTCAGCGGCCGAGTAGGGGATGATCGACGCGTGAGCCACGACGTGCGTGCCTGGATCGGCACGGTGCTGCGCCTCGTGCTGGCCGGGATCCTGTTCTGGTCCGGCGGCGCCAAGCTGATGGAGTCCCAGCCGGCTCGACGCGAGGCGATCCTGGCCTACCGGGTCTTCCCGGCGGGCACCGATCGACTTCCTCGCGTACGCGCTCCCCACGGTCGAGGTCCTGCTGGCCCTCCTCCTGCTGGTGGGCCTGTTCACCAGGTGGGCCGCCCTCGGCACCGCGCTGCTCATGGTCGGCTTCATCATCGGCATCTCGAGCGTCTGGATCCGTGGCTACAACATCGACTGCGGCTGCTTCGGCGGCGGCGGCGACATCACCGGTGCGGGCAAGAACGGTCGCTACACGGCCGAGATCCTCCGCGACCTGCTGTTCGCGGGCATGGCCGTGTGGCTCGTGGCCTGGCCGACGACGAAGCTCTCCCTGGACCGCGAGCCGCTGACCTACGACGACGACATCGACGAGAACGAGACGCTCGAGGAGACCGCACGATGAGCAACGCCCCCAAGGACAGCAAGCGCTCGACCAAGGAGAAGGCGGCCGCCGCGCGCGAGGCCGCCGAGGCCGAGGCCAGGCGCCGCGAGCGGCTCGTCCGCCTCGTCGGCGGTGTCGCCGTCCTCGCGATCGTGGCGGGCATCATCTTCTTCGCGGTGAAGGGGTCCCAGACCAACAACCCGACCCAGGTGGTCGCCGACGCCGCGGTCCCCACGGGCGTGAGCAACAGTGGTGACAACCCCTGGGGCGTACCGGCCAACTCGGCCCCCGGCAAGCCCACCCTGTCCATCTGGGAGGACTTCCAGTGCCCGGTGTGCGCCAACCTCGAGAAGGCCAACGGCGCCACGATCGACAAGCTCGCCACCGACGGCAAGGTCAACCTGGTCTGGCGCCCCACCACGTTCCTCGACCAGGGATCGGCGGAGAAGAACGGCCCGAACCCCGACTCGTCGCACCGCGCCACGATGGCGTGGGGCTGCGCGGTCGACGCCGGCCAGGCCGAGAAGTACCACAACGTGATCTTCGCCAACCAGCCCGCCACCGAGGGGGACGGCTGGTCCGACCAGCAGCTGCTCGACTTCGGCAAGTCGGTCGGCATCACCGGTGACGCCTACGTGAAGTTCGCGGCCTGCTACAACAACAAGACGTACAACCAGTGGGTGACGAACTCCTACCTCACGTTCACCGACAACGGGGTGACGGGAACGCCCGACCGGCTACCTCAACGGCAAGGAGATCCCGATCGACACCCTGAGCCGACCCCGCCAAGCTCACGGCGGCCGTCGCCGCGGCGACCTCGGGTTCCTGATCTCCCCCTGACCGTGGACCTCCTCGCCTTCATCCCGAGTCCGTCGCAGGGCGTCTGGAACATCGGGCCGATCCCGGTGCGTGCCTACGCGCTGTGCATCCTCGCGGGGATCTTCGTCGCGATCTGGATCGGCAACCGACGGTGGGTGGCTCGTGGCGGGCTGCCGGGCACCGTCGCCGACGTCGCGATCTGGGCGGTGCCGTTCGGGATCGTCGGTGGCCGGATCTACCACGTCATCACCGACAACCAGCTCTACTTCGGACCCGGGGGCAGCGGCGTCGTCGGCGCCCTCAAGATCTGGGACGGCGGTCTCGGCATCTGGGGCGCCGTCGTCCTCGGCGGCGTCGGCGCCTGGATCGGCTGCCGTCGGCGGGGCATCCCGCTGCCTCCGTTCGGCGACGCGGTCGCACCGGGTGTGGCCGTCGCACAGGCGATGGGGCGGTTCGGCAACTGGTTCAACCAGGAGCTGTTCGGCCGGCCGACCGACCTGCCCTGGGGTCTCGAGATCGACCCCGCGCACCGGCCGGCGGGCTACGAGCAGTACGCCACGTTCCACCCGACGTTCCTCTACGAGGCGATCTGGTGCCTCACGGTGGCTGCCGTCGTCGTGTGGGTCGACCGTCGGTTCCGTCTCGGCCACGGCCGCGCCTTCGCCCTCTACGTGATGCTCTACGCCATCGGCCGCGGGTTCATCGAGTCGTTGCGCATCGACGAGGCGCACCACTTCTTCGGGATCCGGCTCAACGTGTTCACGGCGATCGTCGTGGCGCTCGGAGCGCTCCTCTACATCGTCGTGAGCGCGCGCGTGCGCCCCGGACGAGAGACGCCGGCCGAGCTCGACCCGCGCACCGTCGCGGCCGTCGGCGGCGTCCTCCGACGACATGGTCGAGCACGTCGACGACGCCCCCGAGCCCGACCTCGCCACACCGGACGCCCGGGAGCCGGTCGTGCCGTCGTCGCCGGAGGGCGATAGCGTCGACCCGTGAGCGGCACCATCCCCCCGGACGACCACCACCGCGACGTCACCGGCGGCTGGCTGCGCCCCGCCGTCTTCGGTGCCATGGACGGCCTGGTCTCCAACTTCGCCCTCATGGCCGGCGTCGCCGGTGGTACGGCGGCCTCCGGCGGTGACCGCAGCGCGGTCGTGCTCGCGGGTCTCGCGGGTCTGGCCGCCGGCGCCTTCTCGATGGCCGCGGGCGAGTACACCTCCGTCGCGTCGCAGTCCGAGCTCGCCGAGCAGGAGTTCGAGAACGAGCGCATCGAGCTGCACCGCAACGCCGAGGGCGAGGCCAAGGAGCTCGCGCAGATCTGGGTGCGCCGCGGCGTCGACCTCGAGCTCGCCGAGGAGGTCGCCCGCCAGCTCGGCCGCAACCCCGAGGCTGCCCTGGAGGTGCACGCGCGCGAGGAGATCGGCCTCGCGCCCGGCGAGCTGCCCAACCCCTGGGTCGCCGCGGGCTCGTCGTTCCTCGCGTTCGCGGTCGGCGCGCTGATCCCGCTGCTGCCCTACCTGTTCGGCGCGCAGACCCTGCTGGTGAGCGCCGTCCTCTCCGTCATCGGCCTGTTCGTGGCCGGCGTGCTCGTCTCACGGGTCACCGCGCGGTCCTGGTGGTTCTCGGGGCTGCGCCAGCTCGGAGTCGGCGTGCTCGCGGCGGTCGTCACGTTCGGTGTCGGCCACCTCGTCGGGACGTCGCTGGGCTGACGCCGGGTCGACGGCGCTCAGGAACGTCGCAGGTCAGCCGCCCGCAGCCCGCGCCACGCGGGGGCACCCGTGTCGCGGGCCGCCCGCGCCGTCCGCTACTCTCGGCGCAGCGGTGGAGCACTCGTCCCCGCACAGCAGAGTGGCCAACGTCGTCCCCTGCTCGAACCCCCGGCTGGTGCCGGTCCGAGCGACGACGGGAGTGACCCCATGCGGTCGGCCATCCCCGCACCCCAGGGCCTCTACGACCCTGCCCAGGAGAAGGACGCCTGCGGCGTCGCCTTCGTGGCGCAGCTGTCCGGGGAGCCCTCGCACGACATCGTCCGCCAGGCCGTCACCGCACTCGTCAACCTCGAGCACCGCGGCGCCTCGGGCGCCGAGCCCGACTCGGGCGACGGCGCCGGCATCCTCACCCAGGTGCCCGACGCCTTCCTGCGCGCGGTGCTCGCCGAGCAGGGTGTCGAGCTGCCGACTCCCGGCGGCTACGCCGTGGGCACGGCGTTCCTCCCCCTCGACGACGAGGGCTGCGCCTCGGCGGTCAAGGCGATCGAGACGATCGCCGTCGAGGAGGGGCTCACCGTGCTGGCGTGGCGCGACCTCCCGGTCGACCCGTCCGGCGTCGGCGCCACCGCGCGCAGCGTCATGCCCGCCATGCGTCAGCTCGTCGTGTCCGCCCAGGGCGGTCGCGTGCGCGGACTCGCGCTCGAGCGGATGGCGTTCTGCCTCCGCAAGCGGGCCGAGCACGAGGTCGACGTCTACTTCCCGTCGCTGTCGTGCCGCACGCTGGTCTACAAGGGCATGCTCACCACCGGTCAGCTCGCCCGGTTCTTCCCCGACCTCACCGACGAGCGCTACGAGTCGGCCCTCGCGCTCGTGCACTCGCGGTTCTCCACCAACACGTTCCCGAGCTGGCCGCTGGCGCACCCGTACCGGCTGATCGCGCACAACGGCGAGATCAACACGGTCAAGGGAAACCGCAACTGGATGCGCGCCCGCGAGGCGCAGCTCGCGAGCGACGTCATCCCCGGTGACCTCACGCGTCTCTTCCCGATCTGCACCGACGACCTGAGCGACTCCGCATCCTTCGACGAGGTGCTCGAGCTGCTGCACCTCGGCGGCCGCAGCCTGCCGCACGCCGTGCTGATGATGATCCCGGAGGCGTGGCAGAACCACACCGAGATGGATCCCGCGCGCCGTTCGTTCTACGAGTTCCACGCGACGCTCACCGAGCCGTGGGACGGACCGGCCGACGTCGCGTTCACCGACGGAACGCTCATCGGCGCGGTGCTCGACCGCAACGGGCTGCGTCCCGGCCGCTACTGGGTCACGAACGACGGTCTCGTCGTCCTGGCCTCCGAGGTCGGCGTGCTGCCGATCGACCCCGCCCGCGTCGTCCGCAAGGGCCGCCTGCAGCCGGGGCGGATGTTCCTCGTCGACACCGAGCAGCACCGCATCGTCGAGGACGACGAGATCAAGGCCGAGCTGGCGGCCGAGGCGCCCTACGACGAGTGGCTGCACGCCGGGATCATGCACCTGGACTCGCTGCCCGAGCGCGAGCACATCGTGCACACCCACGAGAGCGTCCTGCGTCGTCAGCAGACCTTCGGCTACACCGAGGAGGAGCTGCGGGTCCTGGTCGCCCCGATGGCGCGCACCGGGGCCGAGGCGATCGGGTCGATGGGCACCGACACGCCGATCGCCGCCCTGAGCGACCGGCCGCGTCTGCTCTTCGACTACTTCCAGCAGCTGTTCGCGCAGGTGACCAACCCGCCGCTCGACGCGATCCGCGAAGAGCTCGTGACGTCCCTCTCGACCCACATCGGGCCCGAGATCAACCTGCTCACGTCCAGCCCGTCGCACTGCCGCCAGGTCGTGCTGCCCTTCCCGGTCATCGACAACGACGAGCTCGCCAAGATCCTGCACATCAACGCCGACGGCGACGTGCCCGGCTTCGCCGCGGCCAAGGTCTCCGGGCCTCTACCGGGTCGACGGCGGGGGAGCGGCACTGCAGGCTCGCGTCGAGGAGATCTGCGCCCAGGTGTCGGCGCTCATCGCCGACGGCGTGCGGTTCGTCGTCCTGTCCGACCGCGACAGCGACGCCGACCTCGCGCCGATCCCGTCGCTGCTGCTCACGGCCGCCGTCCACCATCACCTGGTGCGCGAGAAGGAGCGCACCAAGGTCTCGATCCTGGTCGAGGCCGGCGACGTCCGCGAGGTGCACCACGTCGCACTCCTCATCGGCTACGGCGCCGCCGCCGTCAACCCCTACCTCGCCATGGAGACGGTCGAGGACCTCGTCCGCGAGGGCGTCATCCTCGACGTCGCGCCCGAGCGCGCCGTGCGCAACCTCGTCAAGGCGCTGGGCAAGGGCGTTCTCAAGGTCATGAGCAAGATGGGCATCTCGACCGTGGCGTCCTACCGCGGCGCCCAGGTGTTCGAGTGCATCGGCCTGGCACCGGAGGTCATCGACCGGTGGTTCACCGGGACGACGTCCAAGCTCGGCGGCGTCGGCATCGACGTGGTCGCGGAGGAGGTAGCGCGTCGGCACGCCGTCGCGTATCCCGAGACCGGCATCTCGCCCGCGCACCGTCGGCTCAACGTCGGCGGTGAGTACCAGTGGCGGCGCGAGGGCGAGCCGCACCTGTTCGACCCCGAGACCGTCTTCCGGCTCCAGCACGCGACGCGCACCGGGCAGTACGACGTCTTCCAGCAGTACACCGCGCGCGTCGACGAGCAGGCCGAGCGGCTGATGACGCTGCGCGGGCTCTTCTCCTTCCGCGCGGGCGAGCGCACCCCGGTACCGATCGACGAGGTCGAGCCCGCGTCCGAGATCGTGCGGCGCTTCTCCACCGGCGCGATGTCGTACGGCTCGATCTCCGGGGAGGCGCACGAGACCCTCGCGATCGCGATGAACCGGCTGGGCGCCAAGTCCAACACCGGCGAGGGCGGCGAGGACCCGGAGCGCTTCGAGCCCGAGGCCAACGGCGACTCGAGGCGATCCGCGATCAAGCAGGTCGCGTCCGGCCGTTTCGGCGTCACGAGCCACTACCTGGTCAACGCCGACGACCTCCAGATCAAGATGGCGCAGGGCGCCAAGCCCGGCGAGGGCGGTCAGCTCCCGGCGCACAAGGTCTATCCCTGGATCGCGAAGACGCGGCACTCGACGCCGGGCGTCGGGCTGATCTCCCCGCCGCCGCACCACGACATCTACTCCATCGAGGACCTCGCCCAGCTCATCCACGACCTGAAGAACTCCAACCCACGGGCGCGGGTGCACGTGAAGCTCGTCGCCGAGGTCGGGGTCGGCACGGTGGCCGCGGGCGTGGCGAAGGCGCACGCCGACGTCGTGCTCATCTCCGGGCACGACGGCGGCACCGGCGCCTCGCCGCTCACGTCGCTCAAGCACGCCGGCGCGCCCTGGGAGCTCGGCCTCGCCGAGACCCAGCAGACGCTCATGCTCAACGGCCTGCGCGACCGCGTCGTCGTGCAGACCGACGGCCAGCTCAAGACCGGTCGCGACGTGGTCATCGCCGCGCTCCTCGGTGCCGAGGAGTTCGGCTTCGCGACGGCGCCGCTCGTCGTCCTGGGCTGCGTGATGATGCGGGTCTGCCACCTCGACACGTGCCCGGTCGGCGTCGCCACCCAGAACCCCGAGCTGCGGGCCCGCTTCGCGGGCAAGCCCGAGTTCGTCGAGAACTTCTTCCTGTTCCTCGCCGAGGAGGTGCGCGAGCACCTCGCGGCGCTCGGCTTCCGGACCCTGGCCGAGGCCGTGGGCCACGCCGAGCTGCTCGACACCCGCGCGGCGGTGGAGCACTGGAAGGCCGAGGGGCTCGACCTCACGCCCGTGTTCCACGTGCCGGACGTCGCCGCGGACGCACCGCGTCGCAACACGACCTCGCAGGACCACGGCCTCGACAAGGCGCTCGACAACGAGCTCATCGCGCTCGCGGCACCCGCCCTCGAGCGGGGCGAGCCGGTGCGTGCGGCGCTCGCGGTGCGCAACGTCAACCGCACCGTCGGCACGATGCTCGGCTCCGAGGTGAGCCGCCGCTACGGCGAGGCCGGCCTGCCCGACGGCCTCATCGACATCACCTTCACGGGGTCGGCCGGGCAGTCCTTCGGCGCCTTCCTCCCGTCCGGCATCACGCTCCGGCTCGAGGGCGACAGCAACGACTACGTCGGCAAGGGCCTGTCCGGCGGCCGCGTGGTCGTGCGGCCGGACCGGTCCGCGACGTTCACGGCCGAGCACAACGTGATCGCCGGCAACGTCATCGGCTACGGCGCGACATCGGGCGAGCTGTTCCTCCGCGGTGTGGTCGGCGAGCGGTTCTGCGTGCGCAACTCCGGCGCCACCGCGGTGGTCGAGGGCGTGGGCGACCACGGCTGCGAGTACATGACCGGTGGGCTCGTCGTCGTGCTCGGTCCGACAGGGCGCAACTTCGCGGCGGGCATGTCCGGCGGCGTCGCCTACCTGCTCGACGCGCAAGGTCCGCGCATCAACGCCGAGATGGTCGACCTGCTGCGTCTCGACGACGACGACATCGCGGTCGTGCGGGACCTCGTCGTCCGCCACCACGAGGAGACCGGGTCGAGCGTCGCGGAGGCGCTGCTCGCCGACCCGTCCTTCTCCGACCGCTTCACCAAGGTGATGCCGCGTGACTACGCGCGCGTGCTCGCGGCCCGCGCCGCGGCGGAGCGCGAGGGCCGCGACGTCCAGCTCGCGATCATGGAGGCGTCCCGTGGCTGACCCGAAGGGCTTCCTGACCACCCCTCGCGAGACGCCGGTGCGGCGTCCCGTCGACGTCCGCATCCGAGACTGGCGCGAGGTCTACGAGACGTTCCCTGCCGACGACCTCGAGAAGCAGGCCGGACGGTGCATGGACTGCGGCATCCCGTTCTGCCACAACGGGTGTCCGCTCGGGAACCTCATCCCCGAGTGGAACGACCTCGTGTGGCGCAAGGACTGGCGCTCCGCGAGCGAGCGGCTGCACGCGACCAACAACTTCCCGGAGTTCACCGGTCGGCTCTGCCCTGCGCCGTGCGAGACCGCGTGCGTGCTCGGCATCAACGCCGACGCCGTGACGATCAAGCAGGTCGAGGTCGAGATCGTCGACCGGGCGTGGGACGAGGGCTGGATCACGCCGCGTCCCGCGCCGCGGCAGAGCGGGCGCACGGTCGCCGTGATCGGGTCGGGCCCGTCCGGCCTCGCTGCCGCGCAGCAGCTGGCGCGGGCAGGGCACACGGTCGCCGTCTTCGAGCGGGCCGACCGCGTCGGTGGACTCCTGCGCTACGGCATCCCCGAGTTCAAGATGGAGAAGCGGCATCTCGACCGACGCCTCTCGCAGATGGCGGCCGAGGGCGTGAAGTTCCGCGCCGGTGTCGATGTCGGCACCGACGTCACCGGCACGGACCTGCGCAGGCGCTACGACGCCGTCGTGCTCGCCGTCGGCGCCACCCAGTGGCGCGACCTGCCGGTGCCCGGCCGGGAGCTGCTCGGCGTCCACCAGGCCATGGACTACCTGCCCGGCGCCAACCGGGTGCAGCAGGGTGATCTCGACGTCGCCCCCATCGACGCGGCGGGCAAGCACGTCGTGATCATCGGCGGCGGCGACACGGGCGCGGACTGCCTGGGCACGGCCCACCGCCAGGGTGCCGCGTCGGTGACGCAGCTCGAGATCCTGCCGCTCCCGCCGGAGACCCGCCCCGCCGGGCAGCCGTGGCCGACCTACCCGATGACCTACCGGGTCACGAGTGCGCACGAGGAGGGCGGCGACCGGATCTACTCGGTCTCGACCCACCGATTCGTCGACGACGGCCAGGGTCGCGTCCGCGCGCTCGAGATCGTCGAGGTCGAGATGCGCGACGGTCGCCTCGAGCCGGTGCCCGGCACCGAGCGCGAGCTGCCGGCCGACCTCGTGTTCCTCGCGATGGGCTTCACCGGTCCCGAGCGCGGGGCACTGATCGACCAGCTCGACGTCGAGCTCGACGAGCGCGGCAACGTGCGCCGCGACACCGACTACATGTCCTCGGTGCCGGGCGTCTTCGTGGCCGGCGACGCCGGTCGCGGGCAGTCGCTCATCGTGTGGGCGATCGCCGAGGGCAGGTCCGCGGCTGCGGCCGTCGACCGCTTCCTGACCGGCTCCACCACGCTGCCGGCGCCGATCCCGCCCACCGCGCGCCAGCTGCTCGCCTGACACCCGGCACGCGGGTCCGCCCGGACGCGCGTGCCCCCGCTGCAACCGCTTCCAGTAAGGTCGTGCCCGTGCGCCGCGCCAAGATCGTCTGCACCCTCGGACCCGCCGTCGCGAGCCAGGAGGGCATCCGCTCGCTCGTCGACGCCGGGATGGACGTCGCCCGGATGAACCTGTCCCACGGCGCCTACTCCGACCACGAGCGGATCTACGAGTGGGTCCGCAAGGCGGCCGACGAGTCCGGTCGTGGCGTCGGCATCCTCGTCGACCTGCAGGGGCCCAAGATCCGGCTCGGCACGTTCGCCGACGGTCCGGTGATGCTCGAGCACGGTGCCGAGTTCACGATCACGGTCGAGGACGTCCCCGGTGACGCCACGATCTGCTCCACCACCTACAAGGGCCTGCCCGGCGACGTGAAGCCCGGAGACGCGATCCTGGTCGACGACGGCAAGGTCGCCCTCGAGGCGATCTCCGTCACCGACACCGAGGTCCGCACCCGCGTGGTCGAGGCCGGGCGCGTCTCGGACAACAAGGGCATCAACCTGCCCGGCGTGGCCGTGAGCGTGCCCGCGATGTCGGAGAAGGACATCGCCGACCTGCGCTGGGCCTTGCGGCTCGGCGTCGACATGATCGCGCTGTCGTTCGTCCGGCGCGCCGACGACCTGCTCGACGTCGTCAAGATCATGGACGACGAGGGCGTGCGCCTGCCCGTGCTCGCCAAGATCGAGAAGCCGCAGGCGGTCCAGAACCTCGAGTCGATCGTCGACGCGTTCGACGGGATCATGGTCGCCCGTGGCGATCTCGGCGTCGAGCTCCCGCTCGAGCAGGTGCCGCTCGTCCAGAAACGCGCGATCACGCTGGCCCGGCGACGCGCGAAGCCGGTCATCGTCGCGACGCAGATGCTCGACTCGATGGTCTCGATGACGCGCCCGACGCGCGCCGAGGCGAGCGACGTCGCGAACGCGGTTCTCGACGGCACCGACGCCCTCATGCTCTCCGGCGAGACCTCGGTGGGCGCGCACCCCGACCACGTCGTGCGCACGATGGCGCGGATCATCGAGCAGGTCGAGGGCGAGGCGCTCGACCAGCTGCCCACGATCGACGACCGCAACGACTCGACCTCGCGCTCCATCACGCGTGCCGCGGTCAACGTCGGTGCCGACGTCGGCGCCTCCGCGGTCATCGCGTTCACCGAGACCGGTCGGTCCGCCCGCCTGGTCGCGCGCTACCGCCCGCCGCTGGCGCTGCTCGCCTTCACGCCCAACCCGCGCGTGCGCAGCCAGCTCGCGCTGTCGTGGGGTGTCGAGACCTTCATGGTCCCCAAGGCGAACAGCACCGACGAGATGGTGCGACTCGTCGACGCCTCCCTGCAGGAGATCGGCCGCGTCACCGTGGGCGAGCTCATCGTCATCATCGCCGGCGTCCCGCCGGGCGTGCCCGGCACCACCAACGGCATGCGCGTGCACCGCATCGGCACTTCGGTCGCCAGCGGTATCTGACCGGCCGCTCGGTCTGCGATCCAACCTGGGTGGGGATCCCGTCGCAGAGCGGTCGAATCCCTACCCAGGTCGGCGTCAGCCACCGGGGTTCGGCGCCGGTGAGTCGAGCGTCGAGGTTGACGAGCACCTCGGCGGGCGTACGCGTCCGGACTGCGCGTCGCCGCCAACCGCGGCCAGCACCGACGAACATCCGCGCGAGCGTCTCCTGGGCCAGGTCCTCGCGAGGTGCCAGTCACCGCGTCGCAGGAACGCCGTGGAGCGCAGCCGTCGACCGCCGCGCGCCGACCCAGCCGCGGAAGTCTCCGCCATGCCGTGCGTCAGCTGCTCCCAGCGCTGGTCGAGCTACCTGTCGGGCGACTGCGACGAGATGTCCGCCCCGATCGGTTGCACCGCGCTCGAACTCTCACCGCACTCGTCACCATGTGCAGGGCACGTCGCCCCGGCCCTGCGATGTCGTGATCCTGCCGCGCTCGGCGGCGCAGATGCGGCAGATCGGTCCGAGCGACGAGGAGCCGACCTAGAGTCGCGACATGATCGGAGTGTGCGTGGCCGGCGCGACCGGCTGGACGGGACAGGCCATCGCCCGCGCGGCGCTGAGAGCCGACGACCTGACACTCGTGTCGGCCGTAGCCCGCAGCTCCGCGGGTCAGGACGTCGGACTGGCCTTGGGCGGCGAGCCGCTCGGCGTCCTCGTTCGGCGACGCGTCTCTGAGGCGCTCGACCGTGTCGACGTCTTGGTCGACTACACCGCCCCGGACGTCGTGAAGGCGAACTGCCTCACTGCGATCGGCCGCGGTGTCCACGTCGTGATCGGGACGTCGGGCCTCTCGGCGTCGGACTTCGACGAGCTCGACGTCGCCGCGCGCGCCGCCGGGGTTGGAGTCGTCGCGGCGGGCAACTTCTCGCTCACGGCGGCGATGGCGGCTGCGGCGGCCCTGCTGGTGGCGCCGTTCCTGCCCCAGCGGGAGGTGATCGACTACGCGTCCGCGACCAAGCCCGACGCCCCGAGCGGCACGGCTCGTGAGCTCGCCGAGCGGTTGGGGGCCCTGACGCCGAGCCCGCTGGTCGTCCCCGTCGCCGACACCGTCGGTCACCCCGAGGCGCGCGGTGCGACGATCGGTGGGACCCAGGTGCACTCGTTGCGCCTGCCGAGCTTCGTCGTGTCGACCGAGGTCGTGTTCGCCCAGCAGGACGAGCGGCTGAGCATCCGCCACGACGCCGGTTCCACGGCCGCTCCGTACGTCGCCGGGACGCTGCTGGCGGTGCGTGCGGTCTCCTCCACCGTCGGTGTCACTCGCGGGCTCGACACTCTGCTCCTGCGGCGCGACTGATCGCCGCGGCGGCTGTGTCGGGCACCTGACTCACGCGCACCTGTGCGGTGCGGGTCGTGCACGCGACACTGGGTTCATGGACCTGCGAACCACCCGGCTGCACGTGCGCGCCTGGGATCCCGACGACGCCGACGAGCTGGCGGTCGCCTACGACATCTACCGGCGGGACGAGGTCGCCAAGTGGCTCGGCGCGAAGCCCGAGCCGTGGCAGTCGCTGGAGGAGACGCGCACCCGCCTCGAGCGTTGGGCGGGCATCGACCGGGAGACGCCCGGGTACGGGCTCTGGGCCGTGGTCCCCGACGAGGTCGGTCGACCGGTGGGCACCGTGCTGCTCGTGCCGCTGACCGATGGTGACCGGAACCCGACCGGCGAGGTCGAGATCGGCTGGCACTTCCACCCCGACCACTGGGGCCACGGCTACGCCACCGAGTCCTCGGCGGCCCTGCTCGAGCACGCGTTCACGACGCTCCGGCTGCCGCGGGTCGAGGCGATCGCCTTCGCCGGCAACGGGCCGTCGTTCGCGGTGATGCGGCGCCTGGGCATGACGCACCAGGGGAGCACCGACCGTTGGTACGGCACGACCTTCGAGTGGTGGAGCGTCGCCGCCGACGAAGCGGCGTGGTAGGCGGAGCGGTCAGTCCAGGCCGCGGCGCGCCTCGGGGTTGAGCACGCCCCAGGCGATCAGCTGGTCGGCGAGCTGGCTGGGTGCCTCGTCGTAGATGACGGCGAGGGTGCGCAGGTCGTCCTGGCGGATCGAGAGCACCCGGCCGTTGTAGTCGCCGCGCTGCGCCTGGATCGACGCCGCATAGCGGGCGAGGGGGCCGACCTTCTCCGCCGGCACCTGGCCGAGGCGCTCGAGGTCGAGGATGAGCTTCTGCGGTGGCTCGGTGGCGGCGGCCGGCGAGGCGTCGGGCAGCAGCTCGGAGACGGGGACGGTGTAGAAGTCGGCAAGCTCGGCGAGCTTCTGCACGGTCACCGCGCGGTCGCCCCGCTCGTAGGAGCCCACGACGACTGCCTTCCAGCGACCCTGCGACTTCTCCTCGACGCCGTGCAGCGACAGACCCTGCTGCTGCCGGATGGCGCGCAGGCGGGCGCCCAGCGCCCTGGCGTAGTCGCTAGCCATCTCGTGTCCTCCTGATGCTGACCACGGGTGTCTCCCGCCGTCCCAGTGTCACAGGCAATGCTACGGAGCGTGACCAACCGTTCGCGCCTTGCGGGCATGGGCCGTTCGGCTGATTCTCGTCACAGCACGTGCCCGCCGTCGGCCTCCTGAGCGTGGCGGGCGCGGGAGCTCGGCTGCGCTCCGTGAACGACCCGCCGACCTGGTTCCCCCGACGTGACATCGGACCGTCACCGTCGGATAGGGTCGGCCCCGACCGACGTCCTTTAAATCCGTCCTGTGAGGCGGGGAAGGGGGTCGCAGTGATGTCCGCTGCTCGGACTCCTGACGACAGTCGCGCGCAAGGCGCGACACGCACCGTCCTCGACGGTGATGAGATCGCCCGTGCGTTGACGCGCGTGGCCCACGAGATCGTCGAGCGCGCCAAGGGCGCCCACGACGTCGTGCTCCTCGGGATCCCCTCGCGCGGGGTGCCGCTCGCGCGACGGCTCGCGGAGCGCATCCGGGGGATCGAGGGCTCCGACGTCCCCGTCGGGTCGCTCGACATCACCCTGTACCGCGACGACCTGCGCCGAGCCCCGGCGCGAGCGCTGATGCCCACGGAGATCCCCTCGGGCGGGATCGACGACAAGGTGGTCGTCCTCGTCGACGACGTGCTCTACAGCGGACGCACGATCCGCGCCGCGCTGGACGCGATGAACGACATCGGCCGCCCGCGCATGGTGCAGCTGGCGGTACTCGTCGACCGCGGGCACCGCGAGCTGCCGATCCGAGCCGACTACGTCGGCAAGAACATCCCGACGTCGCACTCGGAGAAGGTGCACGTGCTGCTCGACGAGCTCGACGGCGTCGACGCCGTCCGCATCAGCGCCAGCACCTCAGGGAGCCCCGCATGAAGCGCCACCTGCTCTCCGGAGCCGACCTCGACCGCGACGACGCGATGCTCGTCCTCGACACCGCGGCAGAGCTCGCGTCGCTCACGGACCGCGCGGTCAAGAAGCTGCCCACCCTGCGCGGCCGCACGGTGGTCAACCTCTTCTTCGAGGACTCGACCCGCACCCGCATCTCGTTCGAGGCGGCGGCCAAGCGCCTCTCGGCCGACGTCATCAACTTCAGCGCCAAGGGCTCGAGCGTCTCGAAGGGCGAGAGCCTCAAGGACACCGCACTCACCCTCGAGGCGATGGGCGCCGACGCCGTCGTCATCCGCCACGGGTCGAGCGGGGCGCCGCACCGCCTCGCGCACTCGGGCTGGATCCAGGGGTCGGTCGTCAACGCCGGCGACGGCACGCACGAGCACCCCACCCAGGCACTTCTCGACGCGTTCACCATGCGCCGCCATCTCGCCGGCGGCACGGGAGACCTCGAGGGGCGGCGCGTCGTCATCGTCGGCGACGTCCTGCACAGCCGGGTGGCGCGCAGCAACGTCCTGCTGCTCTCGACGCTGGGCGCCGAGGTCACGCTCGTCGCACCGCCGACGCTGCTGCCCGTCGGCGTCGAGACCTGGCCGTGCTCGATGTCCTACGAGCTCGACCCCCACCTCAAGGACGCCGACGCCGTCATGATGCTGCGTGTCCAGCGGGAGCGGATGAACGCCGCGTTCTTCCCGAGCGCGCGCGAGTACAGCCGGCGCTACGGCCTGGACGGCCGCCGGATGAACCTGCTGCCCGAGCACGCGATCGTGATGCACCCGGGACCGATGAACCGCGGCATGGAGATCGCGGCCGAGGTCGCCGACTCCGAGCGCTCGGTGATCGTCGAGCAGGTGAGCAACGGAGTGAGCGTGCGGATGGCCGTCCTGTACCTGCTGCTGGGCGGCGCCCAGCTGGGGTCGATCGACGCCGAGCTGCCCGAGACCGGCACGGAGGCCTGACATGAGCGAGACCACCTACGTCCTGCGGCGGGCGCGCATCCTCGGCGGCGACCCTGCCGACCTCGTCCTGCGCGACGGCGTCATCGCCGAGATCACCGCGCCGGGAGCCGCCGTCGCCGACGGCGCCACCGAGGTCGACGCGGACGGGCTCATCGCGCTGCCCGGTCTCGTCGACCTGCACACCCACCTGCGCGAACCCGGTCGCGAGGACGCCGAGACCGTCGAGACCGGCAGCCGTGCAGCGGCCGTCGGCGGCTACACCGCGGTGTTCGCCATGGCCAACACCGACCCGGTGGCCGACACGGCAGGCACCGTCGAGCAGGTGTGGCGCCTGGGTCATGAGGCCGGCTACGTCGACGTGCAGCCCGTCGGCGCGGTCACGATCGGCCTCGGTGGGCAACAGCTCGCCGAGCTCGGCGCGATGGCCACCAGCGCGGCGGGCGTGCGCGTCTTCAGCGACGACGGCCGGTGCGTGCACGACGCCGTGATCATGCGGCGGGCGCTCGAGTACGTGAAGGCGTTCGACGGCGTCATCGCCCAGCACGCCCAGGAGCCACGCCTGACCGAGGACGCGCAGATGAACGAGGGCGCGCTGTCCGGGGTGCTGGGCCTGCGCGGCTGGCCGGCAGTCGCAGAGGAGGCCATCATCGCGCGCGACGTCCTGCTCGCCGAGCACGTCGGGTCGCGGCTGCACGTCTGCCACGTGTCGACCGCCGGATCGGTCGACATCATCCGCGCGGCCAAGGCCCGTGGGGTCGACGTCACCGCCGAGGTCACGCCGCACCACCTGCTGCTCACCGAGGACCTCGTGGCCTCCTACGACCCGGTGTTCAAGGTCAACCCGCCGCTGCGCGGCAGCGCCGACGTCGAGGCGCTGCGCGCGGGACTCGCCGACGGCACGATCGACGCCGTCGCCACCGACCACGCCCCGCACCCGGTCGAGGACAAGGACTGCGAGTGGAGCGCGGCGGCGATGGGGATGGTCGGGCTCGAGACCGCGCTCGGGGTCGTCGCCGAGTCGATGGTCGCCACCGGCCTGCTCGACTGGGCGGGCGTCGCCGACCGCATGTCGTTCCGTCCGGCGCGCATCGGCCGGCTCGACGGGCACGGCCGGCCCCTCGAGGTGGGCGAGCCGGCGAACCTCGTGCTCGTCGACCCGGACGCCAGCCGCACGATCGAGGCCGCGGCGCTGCGCAGCAAGAGCCACAACACGCCTTACGCCGGTCGCACCCTTCCCACGCGTGTCGTCGCGACGTTCCTGCGCGGTCGGGCGACCGTGCTCGACAGCGAGCTCGTCGGGACGGTCACCGCATGAGGGCGGTGACCGGGTCCGCGGTGCTCGTGCTCGAGGACGGCCGGGTCTTCCGCGGCCAGGCCTACGGCGCACTGGGGGAGACCTACGGCGAGGCGGTCTTCACCACCGGGATGTCCGGCTACCAGGAGACGCTCACCGACCCGTCCTACCACCGCCAGGTCGTGGTCCAGACCGCGCCGCACATCGGCAACTACGGCGTCAACGACGACGACGCCGAGTCACGCCGGATCTGGGTCGCGGGCTACGTCGTCCGCGACCCGTCGCGCATCGCGTCGAACTGGCGTGCGCAGCGCACCCTCGACGACGACCTGCGCGAGCAGGGCATCGTGGGCATCAGCGACATCGACACCCGCGCACTCACGCGGCACCTGCGCGAGCGCGGCGCCATGCGGGTCGGGGTCTTCAGCGGCGCCGCCGCATCCGCGTCCGTCGACGACCTGCTCGAGCGGGTGCTGGCCAGCCCGCAGATGCTCGGTGCAGCTCTCGCCGACGAGGTCACGACCGACGACGAGTACGTCGTACCCGCCGTCGGCGAGAGGCGCTTCACCGTCGCCGCGGTCGACCTCGGCATCAAGGGCGCCACGCCGCGCCACATGGCCGAGCGCGGCATCGAGGTCCACGTCCTGCCGTCGACCACGACCCCCGAGCGGATGCTCGAGGTCGGTTCCGACGGCGTGTTCTTCAGCAACGGCCCGGGCGACCCCGCGACCGCCGACCACGCGGTGGCGCTCGTGCAGGCAGCGCTGGACGCCCGTCGACCGCTGTTCGGGATCTGCTTCGGCAACCAGGTGCTCGGCCGCGCGCTCGGCTTCGGCACCTACAAGCTGCGCTACGGCCACCGCGGCATCAACGTCCCGGTGCTGGACCGCCTCACGGGCACCGTCGAGATCACCGCGCAGAACCACGGCTTCGCCGTCGACGCACCTGTCGACCGGGTCAGCGAGACGACGTACGGCAGGGTCGAGGTGAGCCACGTGTGCCTCAACGACGACGTCGTCGAGGGCCTGCGCTGCCTCGACGTCCCGGCGTTCTCCGTGCAGTACCACCCCGAGGCGGCGGCGGGTCCGCACGACTCGGCGTACCTCTTCGACCGCTTCTGCGACCTCATGGAGGCGGCTCGTGCCCAGGCGTGACGACCTTCGCTCGGTGATGGTGATCGGCTCCGGTCCGATCGTCATCGGCCAGGCGTGCGAGTTCGACTACTCCGGCACCCAGGCGTGCCGGGTGCTCAAGGCGGAGGGCCTCCGGGTCGTGCTGGTCAACAGCAACCCCGCGACGATCATGACCGACCCGGAGTTCGCCGACGCCACCTACGTCGAGCCGATCACGCCGGAGTACGTCGAGAAGATCATCGCGAAGGAGCGTCCGGACGCCCTGCTCGCGACCCTCGGCGGTCAGACCGCGCTCAACTGCGCCATGGCGCTCCACTCGTCGGGCGTCCTCGAGCGTTACGGCGTCGAGCTGATCGGCGCCAACGTCGAGGCCATCGAGGCCGGCGAGAACCGCGAGAAGTTCAAGGCCATCGTCGCCGCCATCAACGACTCCGGGCTCGCCGCCGAGTCGGCGAGCAGCGTCGTGTGCCACACGATGGACGACTGCCTCGCCGCCGTCGTCGAGCTCGGCTACCCCGTCGTGGTGCGACCGTCGTTCACCATGGGCGGCGCGGGTTCGGGCATCGCCTACGACGAGGGCGACCTGCACCGCATCGCCGGTGCCGGCCTCGCGGCGTCCCCGACCACCGAGGTGCTCCTCGAGGAGTCGATCATCGGGTGGAAGGAGTACGAGCTCGAGCTCATGCGCGACAAGAACGACAACGTCGTCGTCATCTGCTCGATCGAGAACGTCGACCCGATGGGCGTGCACACCGGCGACTCGATCACGGTGGCACCGGCGCTCACGCTGACCGACCGGGAGTACCAGCACCTGCGCGACGTCGGCATCGCCGTGATCCGCGCGGTCGGCGTCGACACCGGCGGGTGCAACATCCAGTTCGCCGTCAACCCGGACGACGGCCGCATGGTCGTCATCGAGATGAACCCGCGCGTCTCGCGCTCGTCGGCGCTCGCTTCCAAGGCGACCGGCTTCCCGATCGCCAAGATCGCGGCCAAGCTCGCCGTCGGCTACACCCTCGACGAGATCCCCAACGACATCACGCGCGAGACTCCGGCCTCCTTCGAGCCCGCTCTCGACTACGTCGTGGTCAAGGTGCCGCGGTTCGCGTTCGAGAAGTTCCCGCAGGCCGACCCCACCCTCACGACGACGATGAAGAGCGTCGGCGAGGCGATGGCGATCGGGCGCAACTTCACCGAGGCGCTGCAGAAGGCACTGCGCTCGATCGAGCGCAAGGACGCGCCATTCTCGTGGACCGGCGCGAAGTCCGACGTCGACGTCGCAGGGATCCTCGAGCAGGTCAAGGTGCCGCACGACGGTCGGCTGCGCAAGGTGCAACAGGCGCTGTGGGCCGGAGCCACCCTCGAGCAGCTGCACGACGCGACCAACATCGATCCGTGGTTCCTCGACCAGGTCGTGCTGCTCAACGAGATCGGCGACATCCTCCGTGACGCCGCCGAGCTCACCCCCGACCTGCTGCGCCTGGCCAAGCGGCACGGGTTCTCCGACCTGCAGATCGGCGCTGTCCGCGGACTTCCCGAGGACGTCGTGCGCGGGGTGCGCCACGCGCTCGGCATCCGGCCGGTCTACAAGACCGTCGACACCTGCGCGGCCGAGTTCGCGGCGCGCACGCCCTACCACTACTCGTCCTACGACGAGGAGACCGAGGTCGAGCCGCGCCAGACGCCGGCGGTGCTCATCCTCGGCTCCGGGCCCAACCGCATCGGTCAGGGCATCGAGTTCGACTACTCGTGCGTGCACGCCAGCCTCACGCTGCGCGAGGCCGGCTACGAGACGATCATGATCAACTGCAACCCGGAGACGGTGTCGACCGACTACGACACCTCGAGCCGGCTCTACTTCGAGCCGCTCACGCTCGAGGACGTGCTCGAGGTCTACCACGCCGAGCTGGCCGTGGGACCGATCGCCGGAGTCATCGTGCAGCTCGGCGGGCAGACCCCGCTCGGGCTCGCCCAGCCGCTCAAGGACGCCGGCGTGCCGATCGTCGGCACGAGCCCCGAGGCGATCCACCTGGCCGAGGACCGTGGCGCGTTCGGCCGCGTGCTCGCCGCTGCGGACCTTCCGGCACCCGCGCACGGCATCGCGACGTCCTACGACGAGGCCCTCGAGGTCGCCGAGCGCATCGGGTATCCCGTGCTCGTGCGACCGTCCTACGTCCTCGGCGGGCGCGGCATGGAGATCGTCTACGACGAGGCCATGCTCCGCGACTACATCGACCGCGCCACAGAGGCGACGCCCGAGCACCCGGTGCTCGTCGACCGCTTCCTCGACGACGCGGTGGAGATCGACGTCGATGCGCTCTTCGACGGCGACGAGCTCTACCTCGCCGGTGTCATGGAGCACATCGAGGAGGCCGGCATCCACTCCGGCGACTCGGCCTGCGCGCTGCCGCCGATCACGTTGGGCCACCAAGAGATCGACCGGATCCGTCGCTCGACGGAGGCGATCGCCCGCGGGGTCGGCGTACGAGGACTGCTCAACGTGCAGTACGCCCTGGCCGGCGACGTGCTCTACGTGCTCGAGGCCAACCCGCGCGCGTCGCGCACGGTGCCCTTCGTCGCCAAGGCGACGGCCGTGCCCCTCGCGCGGGCAGCCGCTCGCGTCACGATGGGTGCGACGGTCTCCCAGCTGCGGGCCGAGGGGCTGCTTCCCGCGTACGGCGACGGCGGCACGCTGCCGATCGGCGCACCGATCGCGGTGAAGGAGGCGGTGCTGCCCTTCGGTCGCTTCCACGGCGTCGACACCGTGCTCGGTCCTGAGATGCGCTCGACCGGTGAGGTCATGGGCATCGACTCGGTGTTCGGCACCGCGTTCGCGAAGTCGCAGACCGCCGCCTACTCGAGCGGGCTGCCCACGCGCGGGCGGGCGTTCGTGTCGGTGGCCAACCGCGACAAGCGGTCGATGGTGTTCCCCGTCAAGCGTCTCGCCGACCTCGGCTTCGAGATCCTCGCGACCGAGGGCACCGCGGAGGTGCTGCGCCGCAACGGCCTCAAGGCCACGGTGCTGCGCAAGCAGCACGACGGGCGGGGCAGCCAGGGGGAGCCGACGACGGTCGACGCGATCCTGGCGGGCGACATCGATCTCATCGTCAACACGCCCTACGGCGTCGGTCCACGCCTCGACGGCTACGAGATCCGCACCGCCGCCGTGGCGCGCGGCGTCCCCTGCATCACGACGGTGCAGGGACTCGCCGCGACCGTGCAGGGCATCGAGGCCCTCATCTCCGGAGAGATCGGGGTGCGCTCGCTCCAGGAGTGGGCCGCGGATCTCGCGTCACTACGTGCGGCGCAGGCCTTCGATGCGTCAGGATCGACCGACGCGGGGGCCCCGACGTCGACCACGGGCACGGCTGATCAGGACGGGAAGCGCGGAGCATGACTGTGCAGGCCAAGCAGGGGCCCATCCAGGTCACGGGCGAGGTGCTCGGGCTGCGTCGTGCCGGCGAGTACCACGTGCTCACGCTGACCGCTCCGGGCATCGCCGAGCTCAGCCGGCCGGGCCACTTCGTCGCACTGTCCGTGGGCGGACCCGACTCGTCGATGCTGCTGCGTCGTGCGTTCTCGATCTACGCCGTGCAGAGCCGCGGCGTCTACGGCGGCACTCTCGAGATCGTGTTCGCGGCTCACGGCCGGGGCACGGAGTGGCTCGCGCGCCTGCACCGGCACGACCAGGTCGACATCGTCGGACCGCTCGGTCGCCCCTTCGCGCTCCCCAAGCAGCCGGTGTCGTGCGTGCTCGTCGCCGGTGGCTACGGGTCGGCGCCGATGTTCTCGTTGGCCGACGCACTGCGCGCGCGCGGCTGCCGCGTCGACGTCGTGCTCGGCGCCGCGACCGAGTCGAAGCTGTTCGGCGTCCTCGAGGCCAAGCGCATCACGGCGTCGCTGACCATCAGCACCGAGGACGGGTCGGTGGGCGAGCGTGGGCGGGTCACCGATGTCCTGCCTGCTGTGCTCGCGCGCACCGACGCCGACGTCGTCTACGCCTGCGGTCCGATGGGGATGCTGTCGGCCGTGTCCGAGATCGCGGCACAGCACGGTGCCTACTCGCAGTGCGCGGTCGAGGAGTCGATGGCCTGCGGCATCGGCGTCTGCATGACCTGCGTGCTGCCCGTGATCGGCGACGACGGCGTCACCCGGATGCTGCGATCCTGCGTCGACGGACCGGTGTTCCGAGGCGACCGGGTCCGCTGGTCGGACGTGGGGACCATCCCCGAGGGCACGCTCGGTGCGCCCGTGAGCGGAGGCCACTCATGACCCGCGCCGTGATCACGCACGGGCCGCGCCCCGACCGGTCCGCTGTCGTCCCCGACATCGACATGAGCACCTACCTCGCCGGGCTCGAGCTGCACTCGCCGGTCCTCACGGCGTCGGGGTGCGCCGCCGCCGGGCGCGAGCTCGACCAGTTCTTCGACATCACGGCCATCGGCGGCATCGTCACCAAGAGCGTCATGCTCAACCCGCGCTCGGGTCGCCCGACCCCGCGCATGGCGGAGACGCCGAGCGGCATGCTCAACTCGATCGGGCTGCAGGGTCCGGGCATCGAGGCGTTCCTGGACAAGGACCTCGAGTGGCTGCGGCAGCGCGGTGCCCGCGCCGTCGTGTCGATCGCCGGCGGCTCGGTCGACGAGTACACCCGGCTGGCCGCCAAGCTGCGCCACGTCTCCGACGTCGCGGCGATCGAGGTCAACATCTCCTGTCCCAACGTCGAGAGCCGCGGGCAGGTCTTCGCGTGCGACCCGGGCGCGGCGGCCGACGTCGTCTCCGCCGTACGGCGCAACACCAACCCGGGGATCCCCGTGTTCGCCAAGCTCTCGCCCGATGTCACCGACATCGTGGCGATCGCGCGGTCGGTCGTCGACGCCGGTGCCGACGGCCTGTCGATGATCAACACCCTGCTCGGCATGGTGATCGACACCGACACGATGCGCCCGGCGCTGGCCGGCGTGACGGGCGGACTGTCGGGTCCGGCGATCCGTCCGGTCGCCGTCCGGTGCGTCTACCAGGTGCACGCCGCGCTGCCCGACGTCCCGATCCTGGGCATGGGCGGCATCCGCACCGGGCTCGACGCGCTCGAGTTCGTGCTCGCCGGCGCGAGCGCGGTGAGCGTCGGCACCGTGACCTTCAACGACCCGTCGGCACCGGTGCGCGTGGCGCGCGAGCTCGCCGTCGCGCTGGCCGAGCGCGGGTTCGAGTCGCTGTCGGACGCCGTCGGCTACGCACATCGCGAGCGCACCGTCCCGGCGTCCGGTGGACCGGTGGCCGCGCGGGGCCACGACGTCACCGTCGACGCCGACGACGAGATCCAGGCGGGGGTCGAGGGGTGACCCCGGCGCCCATCGCCGTCGCGCTCGACGGGCCGGACCTCGCCACGATCACCGCGTGGGCCGACGCGACCGGACCGTACGTCTCGACGATGAAGGTGGGTCTGGAGACCTACCTGCGCGACGGCGACGCAGCGGTGCACGCCGCGCGCGGCGCGTCCGGGGGCCGCGACGTCTTCCTCGACCTCAAGCTGCACGACATCCCGCACACGGTGGCCGGTGCTGCTCGCTCGGTCGCGCACCTGGCGCCCGCCTACCTCACCGTCCACGCGAGCGGGGGCGCGGCGATGGTGCGGGCCGCGGTCGATGCGCTGCCCGGTACCCGCATCACCGCGGTCACCGTGCTGACCTCGATGTCCGACGACGACCTGGCCGCGGTCGGCCTGCTCGGTCCGGCACTGGATGCGGCGCGTCGTCTCGCCGTCCTCGCCGTGAGTGCCGGTGCGCGCGCGATCGTGTGCTCGCCGCAGGAGGTGGCCGCGGTCCGTGCCGAGGTGCCCGACGACGTCGTCCTCATCACGCCCGGCGTACGTCCGGCCGGCGCCGATCTCGGCGACCAGCAGCGGGTGGCCACCCCGCAGCGCGCTCTCGCCGACGGGGCCGACCTGCTCGTGATCGGCCGCCCCATCACCGCGGCCGTCGACGTTGCCGCCGCCGCGTCGGCGATCGCGGACTCGCTGCGCGCCTGACCTGGTTCGGGCGCGCGGTCACTGAGCCGCGAGGTCCGCACCGTCCGCCGCGCTCGTCGCGGCCGTCGTGTCCATCTCGCGCCAGACCGGGAACACGAAGGGCGTCAGCGTGGTCACGAGGTAGACGGCACCCAGGGCGACCAGCGCCGCGTCGAGCCCGAACCGGGTGACGGCCAGACCGCCGAGCAGCCCGCCGATCGGGATGCCCGCCATCGCGACCGCCGCGAGCGCTCCGATGACGCGCGCCTGGAGGTGGCGCGGGATGCGCTCGTACTCCGTGGCGGCGAGCGACGGGTTGATCGCACCGACGGCGAGACCCGCGACGAACGACACGGCGAGCACGGGCGGGAGGGTGACGGCCATCGCGACGACGAAGAAGCGCGGAGCCCCGGCCACGAGGAAGCCCCACGCGAAGCTGCGGCGTCGCGGCAGACGCGGACCCAGCCAGGCGAACACGCTCGACCCCAGCACCGCGCCGATGCCGAACACGCCGAACAGCAGGCCCAGGGCCAACGGGGTGCCGAGCTCGTCGTGCACCCACACCGGGATCAGGACCGCGCTGTAGGCCTGGTCGAGCATGTTGGTGAGGAGCACCATGACGCCGATCCCCATGAGCAGCCGGTCGTGCAGCAGGAACCGGAACCCGTCGCGGAGCTCGGCGAGGTAGGCGCGCCCCGGCCCGACGGAAGGGGCTGCGCCGTCGCCCGTCTCGCCGTCCCGCTCCTCGACCGATGACGGTGGCTGCGAGGACCGAGGGACGAACGCGGCCAGCAGTGCAGCGGCGACCAGGAAGGACGCGGCGTCGATGGCCAGCACCGCCGGCGCCGACGACACGGCGATCAGGACGCCGGCCAGCGGCGCGCCGATCATGCCCGCGGTGCGGTTCATCCCGTCGTGCAGCCCGGTGGCTCGGGTCAGCGGCATCCCGGCCGTCTCCGCGAGGCTCGGGAGCAGGACGTACGTCGACGTCTCGAACCCGCGTACCGCACCGGCGGCGGCGACGAGCACGACGAGCGCACCGAGCCCGAGGGCGCCGGCGGCGTAGAGGGCGGGGACGGCGCCCACGAGGGCCGCGGCCGTGACCCCGGCCAGGATCGCGACGCGCCAGGCGCCGAACCGGTCGACCACCGGGCCGCCGAGGGCGAGGACGACGACGTAGGGCAGCGTCTCCGCGAAGGCCACCGCCCCGGTGACCGTGGCGCTCCCCGTGGTGGTGAGGACGAACCACGGGATCGCCACCATCGACATGCGGGTCCCGGTGGTGGAGACGACCTCGGCGACCAGGTAGGCCCAGAGCGGGAACCGCCGGCGGCCGGGGGAGGGCGCCGTCGCGGTCACCGACGAGCCCTGCGCGGTGGTCACGGCACGTCCCGCGTGGGCGTCGGCATGAGCTGCAGCTGCACGACGACCCGTGCCGTCCCCGGCGGCAGCGGGACGAGGGGGTCGTGCGGCGTGAGGCCTTCCATGAGCGCGTGGATCCCGCGGTCGAGCGCGGTGGCCTGCTCGGGGGTGAGCACGAGCGACCAGTCGCTGAGGTCGGCCGTGTCGGCCCACTCCGTGCCGAGCGTCTCGCGGACGCCGGGCAGACCGTCGGCGTAGCGCAGCAGCCGGTCCGCGTTGGCGCCGGCCACGCTGCGGAGGTACTCGTCGACGAGCATGGTGGTCTCGACGTCGTCGGTGGTCTGGTGCTCGAGGATCGTCGAGCGGTGCGCGGCGCGCCACCAGCGCTCGCGGCGGCTGGCCCGCGGCGTCTCGTCCTCGACGACGAAGCCGTAGGCCGCGAGCTGGCGCAGGTGGTAGCTCGTCACCCCGCTGGACTCGCCGATGTCGGCGGCCAGTGCGGTCGCGGTGCTCGGACCGTCCTCGCGCAGCAGACCGAGCAGCCGCAGCCGCACGGGGTGGGCAAGGCCGCGCAGGGAGCGCGCGTCGAGCCGTACCTGGGAGTCGTCGGAACCGGTCATGAGCCGAGGCTACACTGCAAACAAGTCTTTGCAAAGAATTGTTTGCGGATTGGTCAGACGACGGTGACGAGGTCGGGCCCCACCGAGTCCGCGACCCAGGAGCCGTACGCCGTGCGCTCGGACTCCGTGGGCGCCGGGATGCCGCGCGCCGCGGCTCTGACACCGTGCGGACGGAACCCGATGACGCGCACCGGTACACCGGGGACGTGATCAGCGAGGTAGGCGCCGGTGCGGCGCAGCATGTCCTCGCTGTCGTTGTGTCCGGGGACGACGAGCAGCCGCACCTCGGTCAGGCGTCCGGCTGCGAACAGGCGATGCATGCTCGCCAGCACGACGTCGTTGGGCCGTCCGGTGAGCTCAGCGTGCATGTCGGGGTCGAGCGCCTTGAGGTCGAGCATGACGCCGTCGGTCACCGGCAGGAGCAGGTCCCATACGTCATCCGCCGCGCACCCGTTGCTGTCGACGTAGCGGGTCAGCCGGGACGTGCGGACGTCGTCGCGGAGCCGGGTGAACAGCTCGGCCACGAAGGGTGCCTGAAGCGTCGCCTCGCCGCCCGAGACCGTCACGCCGGACAGGAACGGCGCGACCCGGGTGACGTCGACGACGATCTCGTCCACGGTCACCACGCGTGCCCGCGGCGTGCGTCGCGGCATCGTGTGCGGGTTGTGGCACGCGAGGCAGTCGAAGTTGCAGCCCTGCAGGAAGATCGAGTAGCGGTTCCCGGGACCGTCGACCCAGGAGAACGGGACGACGTCCGCGAGAAGTGCGGTCACCGGCGGGGCGACTGCGACTGCACGCCGGTCCGTCGCGGCTGCGACGACGTCAGCCATGCGCTCGCGGTGACGACTCCGCGCTCACCACCCGCTTCACCACCCGGTCGGTCACGTGCGAGTTCGCGACCGACCCCGCTGCCAGCACGTCGCTGCCGTGCCGCGACGCACCGGTCGCCTCGAGCCGCGCGAGGTCGGACTTGCGCACGAGGTAGCCGGTGATGCGGATGAAGTCGTTGCTGTCGAGGTTGAAGGTGACGTCGCGCATCCCCGTGGCGAACGCTCCGCGGACCACGTCGACCACGGCCTGGGGGTTGCGCGTCGCCGTCTCGTCGAACTGGACGATGTCGCTGACGCCGGACGCGAAGTAGCGGTGCATCGGTGCGACCGCGAGCAGGTGGTCGAGCAACGGCGGCTCGGTGCCGATCGGGATCCTCGTGCCCGCGGTGACGCCGACGTCGCTGTCGATCCCGGACTGCGAGTGCAGGAACGGGTGTCCGTCGTTGCCGGCGCAGTACGGCATCGGCGTCGCCGCGACGAGCTCGGCGACGCGCTCCACGACGCGCCAGCCGAGAGCCGTCGCGTCGGCGTCATGGCCGTAGGTCCCGGCCCGGCCGGACCCAGCGACCAGGGCGTTCACGCACTCGGCCAGGCCGTAGATACCGAACATCGCCGAGAATCGGTCGAGCGAGACCAGTCCCTCGTCGACGAGCCACGAGTGGTCGAAGAACCGCGCCTGCTCGACGAGCGACCTGATGCGGGCCGACATGAGCTCCGCGGTGACTGCGACGTCCTGGGGGAGCGACTCGGCGAGGTAGGACTCGACGTCGCCCACGTGCTGAGCGGCGGACTCCGCGAGGTTGAGGCGCACGAGGGTGTGGGAGCCGCCGCCGACCTTGAGGGAGTTGTAGCAGGACACGACGCCGTGGTCGGGACCGAGGTCCGCGCACATCATCGCGTGGTTGACGAAGTGCGGCTTGCCGCAGGCGAACACCGTGCGGACGGCGTCGAGGACCAGGGAGTCCGGCGTGCGTTCGGTGTCGACCCGGAGTGTCAGGTTGGGAACGGTCTGGAGCAGGTCACGCTCGAGCGCGAGGATCGCGCGCCCGACGCGCGAGTCGTCCGGTCCGAGGTTCGCGTGGGTGAACGCGTCGGGCAGCGTGCGGTCGATCGTCACCCACATCAGCCGCAGGAGCTTGCGCAGCGTCGCGTCGTCGACGTCGTCGGCGTACGGCTCGAGCAGCCGGTCGACGTCGCCGAGGTAGACCGGGTAGCCGGTGATCGACGGGACCTGCGAGTACATCGACAGCAGGAACGCGATCGCCTCGTAGAGGTCGCGCGGCGCAGCCAGGTCGAGGTACGCCGATCCGTGGCGGAGAGCGCGCGCGTAGTCCGGCAGCAGGTAGCGCGGACGGTACGGCGCGTGGCCCTCGGCCAGGTCGTCGACGAGACCGCAGGCGAGCGCGTCCTCGACCTCGACCGACACCGAGGGCGGGTCGAGCGACTCCTCGGCGAGGCCGGCCAGTGCCTGCACGCGCTGGCGGTAGGTGAGTGCGGGGCTGTCGACGAGGGCGCGAGCCCGCGAGCGAAGCTGCGAGGTGTCCACGGTCCGACGGTACGCCGCAACCAGCGCGGAGGGAGCCTCTCGCTGACCGGTGTGACGGTCGAGACCGCTTGCTGGATAAGGGAACCCTGGCCTTACCTGATGTCGCGGTCAGGCCGAACGAGACATCGTCGCCGCGATCTCGGGAGTCGTCCGCAACGTCTGCAGGACGACGCAGTACCGCTCGGTGAGCTTGAGCAGCGTCGCGAGCTGCTCGTCGTCCGCGTCGGTGTCGAGGTCGAACGTCAGCCGGATCGCCCCGAACCCCACCGGCGCGTCGCGATCGACGGCGAGCGTGCCGCGGAAGTCGAGGTCGCCCTCGGCGTTGACCGATCCGTCGCGGACCTCGATGCCGAGGGACGTCGCCACCGCCGACAGCGTGACGCCCGCGCACGCCACGAGCGCCTGCAGCAGCATGTCGCCCGAGCACACCGACAGTCCGTCGCCGCCGCTCGCCGGGTGGAGCCCGGCGGCCACGAGCGCGCGCCCGGTCTGCACCGAGCAGGTGAGCCCGTCGGTGAGGCTGCCTTCGGCCCGCAGGGTCACGAGCGCCGCCGCGGGCTCCTCGCGGTAGCGCTCCTTCAGCGGGGACTGGACGGCGCGCAGGGCGTTCTGGTCCATCGGGTGCTCCACGTCTCGAGGGCCTCGTACGCGCCGGCCGCGTAGTGATGCTGCTGGTCAGGGGCGGTGGGGTCAATCGGGGAGCACGGAGAGTCAACATGGCGGGGGCAGGTTGACGGGACCGGTCGGCTCGCTAGGGTCGGAGCGCACCGACGACGAGAGGATCCGACCGTGGCCCTTCCGCCCCTGACTCCCGAGCAGCGCGCCGCCGCGCTGGAGAAGGCCGCCCTGGCCCGTCGCATCCGAGCCGAGGTCAAGAACCGTCTCAAGCGGTCCGGTGCCTCCATCGGCGAGGTGATCGCCCAGGGGCAGACCGACGACATCATCGGCAAGATGAAGGTGTCGGCACTGCTCGAGTCGATGCCCGGCGTCGGCAAGGTCCGGGCCGCCGAGATCATGGAACGACTGCAGATCGCCGAGAACCGCCGCGTGCGCGGGCTCGGCACGCACCAGATCGCCGCGCTCGAGAAGGAGTTCGCCGCCTGAACGCCCGGCTGACCGTCGTCTCCGGCCCTTCCGGGGTCGGCAAGAGCACCGTCGTGGCGGAGGTGTGCCGGACCCATCCCGAGGTGTGGCTCTCGGTGTCGGCGACCACGAGGGCGCCTCGGCCCGGCGAGGTCGACGGCGTCCACTACTTCTTCGTCTCGCGCGAGGACTTCGAGCGGATGGTCGAGCGGGGCGAGCTCCTCGAGCACGCCGAGTTCGCCGGCAACGCCTACGGCACGCCGCGCGAGCCCGTCCTGGACCGGCTCGGGGCCGGGACGCCCGTCCTGCTCGAGATCGAGCTGCAGGGAGCCCGGCAGGTCCGCGCGTCGATGCCGGACGCGCTGCTGGTGTTCCTGGCACCGCCGTCGTGGGACGAGCTCGAACGGCGGCTGGTCGGTCGCGGCACCGAGCCGCACGAGGTCGTCCACCGCCGTCTCGAGGCGGCCCGGGTCGAGCTGGCGGCCGAGTCCGAGTTCGACGCGACCGTGGTCAACGCGTCCGTCGAGGGTGCCGCCCGTGACTTGGTAGGATGCATGGGTCTCCCCGGCCCAGGTGGGCGCTCCGACCAGTCGTGACGTCCGCTGGTCTGCGTGCCGCCGCACGCCGGAGGCACCACGATCGGGCGCCCGCCCGTGAACCCCGTACTGAAAGGCGCCCCCGTGTCCGGCACTGCCGCAACCCCTGAGGGCATCACCAACCCGCCGATCGACGAGCTGCTCGAGGCCACCGACTCGAAGTACTCCCTGGTGATCTACGCGTCCAAGCGCGCCCGCCAGATCAACGCCTACTACTCCCAGCTGGGCGAGGGCCTGCTCGAGTACGTCGGCCCCCTCGTCGAGACGCACGTGCAGGAGAAGCCGCTCTCGATCGCCCTGCGCGAGATCAACGCCGGCCTGCTCACCGCCGAGGCCTACGACCCCGAGACCGAGCAGCCCGCCCCCACCATCGCCGAGTGACGTCCCGCTCGTGACCGACGCCGATCCCGTCGTCCCTGCCCGACCCCGTGTGGTCCTGGGCGTGGGTGGCGGGATCGCCGCGTACAAGGCCGCCGAGCTGCTCCGGAGGTTCACCGAGAGCGGCCACGACGTCACGGTCGTGCCGACCCGCGCCGCGCTCAAGTTCGTCGGCGCCGCCACCTGGGAGGCGCTGTCCGGGAAGCCGGTGACGGCCGAGGTGTGGGACGACGTCGCCGACGTGCCGCACGTGCGCCTCGGGCAGCAGGCCGACCTCGTCGTGGTGGCGCCGGCCACCGCCGACCTCCTGGCCCGCGCGGCCTCGGGCCTCGCCGACGACCTGCTGGCCAACGTCCTGCTCACGGCGCACTGCCCGGTCGTCATGGCCCCCGCGATGCACACCGAGATGTGGCAGCACCCCGCGACCGTTGCCAACGTGGCCACCCTGCGCGATCGCGGCGTGATCGTGCTCGACCCGGCGTCGGGTCGGCTCACGGGTTCCGACACCGGACCCGGCCGGCTCCCCGAGCCGGACGAGATCTTCGCCGCGTGCCAGGCGGTGCTGGCCCGAGCGGCACAGGACCTCGTCGGGTGCGCCGTCGTCGTCTCCGCCGGCGGTACGCGCGAGCACCTCGACCCGGTGCGGTTCCTCGGCAACCGGTCCAGCGGCAAGCAGGGATACGCGCTCGCGGTGTCCGCGGTCGCTCGCGGTGCGCGGGTCGTCCTCGTCTCGGCCAACGTCACCCTGCCGGACCCGGCGGGCGCCACCGTGGTGCGCGTCGTGTCCGCGGACGATCTCCGTCGTGCGGTGCTCGACCACGCGGGAGCGGCCGACGTCGTCGTGATGGCCGCCGCGGTCGCCGACTTCCGACCGGTCGCGGTCGCCGACCACAAGATCAAGAAGGACGAGTCCGGCGCGGTGCCGGAGCCCATCGCGCTCGAGCGCACCGTCGACGTCCTCGCCGAGCTCGTGGCGCGCCGCGACGCGGCCGGCTCCGGCCAGGTGGTGGTCGGCTTCGCGGCCGAGACGGGCGACTCCGACGCCACGGTGCTCGACCACGCGAGGGCGAAGCTGGCGCGCAAGGGCTGCGACCTCCTCGTCGTCAACGAGGTCGGCGAGGGCAAGGCGTTCGAGACCGACGTCAACGAGGTCGTCATCCTCGGCAAGGACGGCGCGACCGCGCACGTCCCGCTCACGTCGAAGCAGGCCGTGGCCGACGCCGTGTGGGACGCCGTCGTCCCCCTCCTCCCGCCCAACCCCACGAGTAACTGATCAACGGGTCGCTACCCGGGCCGGGAAGCGACCGTTCGATCAGTGACTCGCGCTGGGGCGGGGTCGGGAGGTGCAGGTAGGGTGACCGGCGTACGCCGTCCGCACCTGTTGGGGAGCACGCACCGTGGCCCGTCGCCTGTTCACGTCCGAGTCCGTCACCGAGGGGCACCCGGACAAGATCGCTGACCAGATCAGCGACTCCATCCTGGACGCGATGCTCAAGGAGGACCCCAAGAGCCGCGTCGCCGTCGAGACCCTCATCACGACCGGCCAGGTGCACGTGGCCGGAGAGGTGACGACGTCGGGCTGGGTCGACATCCCGAGCATCGTCCGCGACAAGATCCTCGAGATCGGCTACGACTCGAGCAAGAAGGGCTTCGACGGCGCGTCCTGCGGCGTCAGCGTGTCGATCGGGTCGCAGAGCCCCGACATCGCCCAGGGCGTCGACGACGCACTCGAGGAGCGCGAGGGCGAGGCAGCCGACGAGCTCGACCGTCAGGGCGCCGGCGACCAGGGACTCATGTTCGGCTACGCGTGCGACGACACCCCCGAGCTCATGCCGCTGCCGATCCACCTCGCTCACAACCTCGCGCGCCGGCTGGCCCACGTGCGCAAGGAGGGGCAGATCCCCTACCTGCGTCCGGACGGCAAGACGCAGGTCACCATCGAGTACGACGAGGACGACCGCGCGGTGCGCCTCGACACGATCGTCGTCTCGACCCAGCACGCGCCCGACATCGACCTCGCGACGCTGCTGGCGCCGGACGTCGAGGAGCTCGTCGTGCGCCCCGAGCTCAGCGACCTCGCGATCGACACCGAGGGCTTCCGCCTGCTGGTCAACCCGACCGGCCGCTTCGAGATCGGCGGCCCGATGGGCGACGCCGGCCTGACCGGTCGCAAGATCATCGTCGACACCTATGGCGGCATGGCCCGCCACGGCGGCGGCGCGTTCTCCGGCAAGGACCCGTCCAAGGTCGACCGCTCGGCGGCGTACGCCCTGCGCTGGGTCGCGAAGAACGTCGTCGCCGCGGGCCTCGCGCGTCGCTGCGAGGTCCAGGTCGCGTACGCCATCGGCAAGGCGCACCCGGTCGGTGTCTTCGTCGAGACGTTCGGCACCGGCGTGAAGCCTGACAGCGAGATCCAGTCGGCGGTGCTCGAGGTGTTCGACCTGCGCCCGGCCGCGATCATCCGCGACCTCGACCTGCTGCGCCCGATCTACGCGCAGACGGCGGCCTACGGCCACTTCGGCCGTGGTGTGCCGGACTTCTCGTGGGAGCGCACCGACCGCGCCGAGGCACTGCGCGCGGCGGCCGGGCTCTGATCCGCCCGGCGTCAGACCGAGCGCGGCGCAGGGCCCGCGACGCGCGGCACGCTGGAGATCCTCGGGAGCGGGCATGAGCCGGCGCGAGCTGCGCACACCGCGCCTGCACCTGCGCGAGTGGCGCGACGCGGACCGGGTGCCGTTCGCGGCGATGAACGCCGACCCGCGCGTCATGCGCTGGTTCCCGTCGACCCAGCCCCGGTCCGTCTCCGACCAGACCGTCGACAGGTTCGTGCGGCTGCACGACGAGCTCGGCTTCACCGGCGTGGGCGGTCGAGCTGCTGGAGTCCGCACGAGGGCCGGCGCCGTTCGTCGGGTTCGTCGGGCTGGTGCCGCCGGCGTGGGAGCCACCGTTCGCCCACAGCGACACCTGCATCGAGATCGGCTGGCGGCTGGACGCCGACTGGTGGGGGCTCGGGATCGCGACCGAGGCGGCCGACGCCGCGCTGCGGTTCGCCTTCGACGACGCGGGGCTCACCGAGGTCGTGTCGTTCACGGTGCCGCCCAACCTGGCCTCGCAGGCCGTGATGCAGCGCATCGGCATGCGCTACGACGGGGTCTTCGACCATCCACGCGCGGAGCCCGGTGACTGGTGGCGCAGCCATGCGCTCTACCGCGTGACCGCGGCCGACCGCAGCGCGACCGACGGCGCTTCCGGTAGAACTCACCCGTGACCCAACCCGGTGGGGCCGAGCAGCTGGCCCTCGTGGCGGCCAAGGTGCGCAGGACACGGGTCCGGCCGCCGCCAGGTCCCGCCGAGGTCGACCCGATCGCGAGAGTGGTCGTCGACCTCCCGCTCGCGCACCTCGACCGGGTCTTCGACTACGTCGTCCCCGAGCCGCTGTCGGAAGCGGTGCAGCCCGGCGTCCGGGTCCGGGTGCGCTTCTCGGGCAAGCTCGTCGACGGCTGGGTGGTCGAGCGCACCGGGTCCTCGACGCACAGCGGGCGCCTCGAGCGCGTCGCGAAGGTCGTGAGCGCCGACCCGGTGCTGACGCCGGAGATCCTCGGTCTCGCACGCGCGGTGGCCGATCGCTGGGCGGGAACGCTGGCCGACGTCCTGCGGTCGGCGGTGCCGCCCAGGCACGCCGCCACCGAGGCGGCGGTCGACGCCCTCGGCGTTCTCGGTCCCGTTCCGGTCGGCCGGGTCCGCGACCCGGGGGCGTGGAGCGCGCACACCGGCGGCACGGCGCTGCTCGCCCGTCTCGGCGATCCCGCGCTGGCGTTCGGCCCCGACTCGCCCGGACCGCGTGCTGTGTGGACGGCGGGACCCGGCGACGACCCGGCCGAGTCGATCGCCACTCTCGTGCAGGCCGCGGCGTCGGCCGGACGCGGCGTGATCGTCGTCGCGCCCGACGCGCGTGACGTCGCGCGTCTCGCGGGCGCCCTCCGCGACCGTCTCGAGCCCGGTTCCAGCCGGGTGCTCACCGCCGACCTGGGACCCTCGGCCCGGTACCGCGCCTACCTCGAGGTGCGCCGCGGGCACGTCGGTGTCGTCGTGGGTACGCGTGCCGCGGTCTTCGCCCCGGTCCGCGACCTCGGGCTCGTGGTCCTCTGGGACGACGGCGACGACAGCCTGGCCGATCCGCACGCGCCGTACTGGCACGCACGCGAGGTGCTCGTCATGCGTTCGGCACAGACCGGAGCGGCCTTCGTCCTCGGGTCGACGTCGCGCTCGGTCGAGGCGCAGGCGCTGGTCGGCGTGGGCTGGGCGCGCGAGGTGACGCTGCCGCGCACCGACTACCGCCGTCGACGTCCTCGGGTCGTGACGTCCGGGTCCGACGGCGACCTCGCCCGGGACGAGGCCGCACGCAGCGCGCGCCTGCCCCACGCCGCATGGGAGGTAGCCCAGGCAGCGCTGCCGAAGGGCCCGGTTCTCGTGCAGGTGCCGCGCCGCGGCTACGTCCCGTCGCTCGCCTGCCAGGCCTGCCGTCAGCCGGCCCGCTGCGCGCACTGCCACGGCCCGCTCGGCCTGAGCAGCGGGCACGCCCTGGCGTCGTGCGGGTGGTGCGGCCGCCTGGCCGGCGGCTGGCGGTGCCCCCGCTGCGGCGGTGAGCGGTTGCGTGCCGTGTCGGTGGGCGAGCGACGGACGGCGGAGGAGCTCGGCCGTGCGTTCCCCGGCTACCCCGTGCGCGTGTCGGGCCGCGACCCCGGCGGCTCCGGCGTCCTCGACGTCGTCGACGGCCGCTCGGCGCTCGTCGTCGCGACCCCGGGCGCGGAGCCACGCGCCGAGGGGGGCTACGCCGCAGCCCTGCTGCTGGACGGCCGGCTCATGCTCGACCGGCAGGACCTGCGCGCCTCGGAGGAGGCGGTACGCCGCTGGATGGCCGCGAGCGCGCTCGTCCGGCCGGCGGCCGAGGGCGGCACCGTCGTGATCGTGGCCGACCCGGCCCTGGCGGCGGTGCAGGCCGTCGTCCGGGGCGACCCCGCCGGCTTCGCGGCTCGCGAGCTCACCGAGCGCGAGCTGCTCCGGCTCCCGCCCGCCTGGCGGGTGGCCGAGCTCAGCGGGCGACCCGAGGACGTCGCTGACCTGCTCTCGCACACCGCGCTGCCCGACGAGGCCACGGTGCTCGGGCCGGTGCCGGTCGTGGCGTCGCGGCGTACCGCGGACGCCGAGCCGCGAGTACGCGCGCTCGTCACCGTGCCGCGCCCGACCGGTCCCGAGCTGGCGGCCGCGCTCCACGCCGCCTCGGCCGTGCGCAGCGCGCGCAAGGAAGGCGCGCCGGTGACGGTGCGGATCGACCCCGTCGCCCTCGGCTGACGGCAGGACACGGCGGCCACGGCTGCTCCGGCGTGGGTGCGGATGCGCAGTTCGGTGTCCCTAGACTGTCCCCACCCTCGACCAAGGAGTGCTTCGCGTGGCCGTCAAGCCCATCCGCCTCTTCGGCGACCCGGTGCTCACGACCCCGGCCGCTCCGGTCGAGACCTTCGACAAGGAGCTGCGCAAGCTCGTCAAGGACCTCACCGACACGATGATCCACGCCCCGGGCTCCGGGCTCGCGGCGCCGCAGCTGGGTGTGAGCCTGCGTGTGTTCACCTACGACGTCGACGACGAGGTCGGTCACCTCATCAACCCGGTGCTCGACCTCTCCGACGACGAGCAGTTCGGTCCCGAGGGCTGCCTGTCGCTGCCCGACCTCGCGTTCGACACCCGTCGCGCCATGCGCGTCGTGGCCAAGGGCATGAACATGCACGGCGAGCCGGTCGTGCTCGAGGGCAGCGAGCTCATGGCCCGCTGCATCCAGCACGAGACCGACCACCTCGACGGCATCGTGTTCATCGATCGGCTCGACGCGGAGACGCGCAAGGAGGCCATGAAGGCCATCCGCGAGGCGGAGTGGTTCGGCGAGGACACGAAGGTGAAGTTCTCCCCGCACCGCGTCTCGTCGCGCTGGCTGTAACCCCGTGCGCCTCGTCTTCGCCGGAACCCCCGAGGTCGCTCTCCCGTCGTTGTGGGCCTTGCTCGACTCCCAGCACGAGGTCGTCGCCGTCCTCACGCGCCCCGACGCGCCCGCCGGACGAGGTCGGGCCCTGACGCCGTCGCCCGTCGCCGTGGTCGCCGAGTCGCGCGGGATCGAGGTGCTGCGACCCGAGCGCGCGGATGACCCGGCCCTGCTCGACCGGTTGCGCGAGATCGCGCCCGAGTGCTGCCCCGTCGTCGCCTACGGCTCGCTCGTGCCGCGCGCAGCCCTCGGCATCCCGCGTCACGGCTGGGTCAACCTGCATTTCTCGCTGCTGCCGGCGTGGCGTGGCGCGGCGCCGGTGCAGCACGCGATCTGGCACGGCGACGACGTCACCGGCGCGACGACCTTCCTGCTGGAGGAGGGGCTCGACACCGGCCCGGTGCTGGGCACCGTCGCCGAGACGGTCCGCGCGCGCGACACGAGCGGCGACCTCCTCGAGAGGCTGTCGGCCAGCGGGGCCCACCTCCTCGTCGCGACGATGGACGCCCTTGCCGCGGGCGTGATGTCAGCCGTGCGTCAGCCGCACGACGGAGTGAGCATGGCCCCCAAGATCTCGGTCGACGACGCCCGCGTCGACTGGGCGCAGCCTGCCGTGCGGGTGGACCGGCAGGTGCGCGCGTGCACGCCAGCACCCGGCGCCTGGACCACGTTCCGCGGCGAACGTCTCAAGCTGGGTCCCGTCGAGCCCGTCGAGGCCTCCATCCCGGCGTTGGCACCAGGTGCGCTCGCCGTGACCAAGCACGAGGTGCTGGTCGGCACAGCGACCGAGCCGGTGCGGCTCGGCGAGGTCGTGCCGCAGGGCAAGAAGTCGATGGCCGCGGCCGACTGGGCGCGCGGGGTGCGCCCGACCGACGAGGTGCTCGGAACGTGAGCGGCGGGACGCGCGGACACCACCCGCGCCCGGTGCAGTGGCGGCCGGACCGACGTGCCACCGACCCGGCGCGGCTCGCGGCGTACGACATCGTGCGCGCCGTCGAGCGCGACGGCGCCTACGCCAACCTGGTCGCCGGCACCGTGCTGCACGACGCGCGGCTGCACGGGCGCGATGCCGCGTTCGCCACGACGCTGGCGTACGGCACGTTGCGTCGTCGCGGCTTCCTCGACGCCGTGCTCGAGGCGTGCAGCGCTCGACCGCTCTCCGACATCGACCCCGGCGTGCTCGACGTCGCCCGCATCGGGGCGCAGCAGCTGCTGTTCATGCGCGTCCCTCCGCACGCCGCGGTGGGTGAGACCGTTCAGCTGGCGCGGCTCGTCGGGGGCGAGGCGCGCTCGCGGTTCGTCAACGCCGTGCTGCGTCGGGTGGGGGAGCGAGACCTCGACGAGTGGATCGACGAGGTCGCGCCGGAGGCCGCCGCCGACCCGGCCGGACACCTCTCCGTCGTGCAGTCGCACCCGAGGTGGATCGTCGACGCGCTGCACGACGCACTCGCCAGCGCCGACGGTGCGCCGTCGTGGGCGCGCACCGAAGAGCTGCTCATCGCCGACAACGAGGCCGCCGAGGTGACTCTCGCCGCGCGTCCGGGGCGCAGCACGGTCGATGAGCTGCTCGAGATCCCGGGAGCGCGTCCCGGTCGATGGTCGCCCTACGCCGTCACGCTCGACAGCGGTCAGCCCGGCGCCATCGCGGCGGTGCGCAACGGCGACGCAGGCGTGCAGGACGAGGGCAGCCAGCTCGTGGCGCTCGCGCTCGCCCGTGCCGAGGTCGCAGGGGCGGACCGCTGGTGGCTCGACATGGCGGCCGGTCCCGGTGGCAAGGCCGCGCTGCTGGCCGGGCTCGGGCTCGAGCGCGGCGCCGCGCTGCTCGCAGCCGACCGGGCGCCGCACCGGGCCGCACTCGTCGCGCAGGCGCTGCGTGGCGCGCCGGGCCACCACCTCACGGTCGCGGCCGACGGCACCGCCGCACCGTGGGCGGACGCGTCGTTCGACCGGGTGCTGCTCGATGCGCCGTGCACGGGTCTGGGCGTGCTGCGCCGTCGTCCGGAGTCGCGCTGGCGGCGTACGCCGGCCGACGTCGCCGACCTCGCGGCGCTGCAACGACGGCTGCTCGCGGCCGCGATCAGGAGCACGCGCGTCGGCGGCGTCGTGGGCTACGCGACCTGCTCGCCGCACCTCGCCGAGACCACGCTCGTGGTCGACGACGTCGTCGCCGGCGGCGCCGTCGAGCGGATCCCGGTCGCCCCGCTGCTGCCCGAGGTCGACCACGTGGGCGCCGGCCCGGACCTGCGCCTGTGGCCTCACGTGCACGGCACGGACGGGATGTACCTGGCTCTGCTCCGCCGCGTGCACTGAGGCTCGCGGCGAGCGGCTCGCGCAGACCGGGCCGGACGGAGCGCCGCCGCCGGGTCAGACGGCCTGGGCCGAGGCCGATCCCTGGCTCGCTCGACCGTCGTGCGCGACGACGCGGTTGCGCCCCTCGCGCTTGGCGCGGTGCAGGGCGGAGTCGGCGTCCGCGCTGAGCCCGACCAGTCCGCCGCTCCGCGAGGAGTCGGTGACCCCGATGCTCACGGTGACGTTCAGGCCCGGAGCCACCTCGTGCCACGGGTAGGCCTGGACCTCGCTGCGGATCCGCTCGCAGAGGACGAGAGCCTGCTCGAGCGCCGTCTGCGGCATCGCGACGAGGAACTCCTCGCCCCCGTAGCGGGTGACGACGTCGGCAGCGCGCGCCTCGCGCGCCAGGATCGTCGAGAAGCGGCGGAGCACCTCGTCGCCCACGTTGTAGCTGAAGTCGTCGTTGACGTTCTTGAAGTGGTCGAGGTCGGCCATCGCCATCGCGAGCGGGTGCTCGTAGCGGTCGGCGGCCGCGAGCAGACGGGGCAGCTCGTGGTCGGCGTGGCGGCGGTTGTGCAGCCCGGTGAGCGGGTCGCGGAGAGTCAGCTCGGCGAGCTCGGCGACGAGCGCCTCCTGCCGCTCGAGCGCGAACTGCAGCTGCTGGGTGCGGTCGGCGACGCGCTGCTCGAGCTCGGCGTTGGCGCTCTGCAGGCCGCGCGCGAGCTCGTCGGCCCGCCTGGTCTCGGCCCGCTGACCCTCGAGGCCGAGCAGCGACGTGGTCAGCCCGATGGCCATGAGGAAGAGGGCGGCGATGACGACCTCGAACGGCTTCGGCGGCGGGTCGGTGGGCGGGTAGACGGTCGTGCCGACGACCGCGATGACGACGGCGGCGACGGTCACGGCGGCCACTCCGCGTCGCGACAGCGTGATCCCGGCGACCGCGACCGGCATGGCGCAGTAGACGGCGGACAGTCGGGCGTCGTGGCTGATCAGCGGGACCGCGGCGAACGCGCCGAGGAAGGCGACGAAGAAGACCCAGAGTCCGGCCGTGACCCGGCCGGACCGCAGCAGGAACGCGGCACCGACGAACACGGCCGTCGCCGTGCCCGCCACGGCGGCGACCACGATCCCGTTGGGGATGAAGGCCAGCACGAAGATCGAGACGACGCCGATCGCGATGATCGGCTCGACGATCACGAGCGCGTTGCGGGCGCGGAGCCGCACGCTGGGATCGGCATGGTCGACGTGCAGCAGGGCACGCAGCGCCCGAGACATCACTGGTCCTCCCACCTGACGTCGCCACGATGGTGACACACGGACCGCGCCCCACCTCGTTGCTCGTGGGGGTGTCGCCCGCGCGTTAGCCTTCGCCCCATGAGCGTCCAGGTCTCCCCGAGCATCCTGTCGGCCGACTTCGCCCGGTTGGCCGACGAGTGCGCACGGGTCGCGGGTGCCGCCGACTGGCTGCACGTCGACGTGATGGACAACCACTTCGTGCCCAACCTGACGCTCGGCCTACCGGTGGTCGAATCCCTCCTGCGGTCGGTCACGACGCCGATCGACTGCCATCTCATGATCGACGACCCCGACCGCTGGGCGCCGCCCTACGCCGAGGCCGGCGCGGCGTCGGTCACCTTCCACGTGGAGGCCGCAGCCGCACCCGTCCGGCTCGCGCGCAGCATCCGCGCCGCCGGCGCGCGGGCCGGCCTCGGCCTCAAGCCTGCGACCCCGGTCGATGCCTACGCCGACCTGCTGCCCGAGATCGACATGCTGCTGCTCATGACCGTCGAACCGGGCTTCGGGGGGCAGCGGTTCCTCGACGTCGTCGTGCCCAAGATCCGTCGGGCCCGCGAGCTGGTGAAGGGCCGCGACCTCGACCTCTGGATCCAGGTCGACGGGGGAGTGGGCGCCGACACGATCGAGCGCTGCGCCGACGCAGGGGCCGACGTCTTCGTGGCCGGGTCGGCCGTCTACGGGGCCGACGACCCGGCCGCGGCCGTGCGCTCGTTGGCCGCGCAGGCGCAGGCCGCCACCGAGGCGTCCTGGTGGTGCACGCACCCCTGACCTGCGTCGGGCGGGAGGGGACCAGATCCCTGTGGGAGGACCGTCGGGCGACCCGTGCGGCGTCCGTCCGGGGGGCGCACGGCGGCACCCGGACGCGCCCGGGCTAGACTGACCGGCGTACGAGCGCAACCTGCTCGCGCGTCCCGGGGTCGGTGCAATTCCGAACCGGCGGTGTCAGCCCGCGACCCGGCCACCTCCAGTGGCCGGTGGATCCGGTCAAGCCGCGGCCTTGTGCCGCGGGCCATCCGGAGCCGACGGTGAAAGTCCGGATGGGAGGCGACGCGCGCGGTCGATCGTCGTACGCCGGGCCTGCGTGGCTCGGCGTCGGTCGTCGCGTCCTGTCCTCTCGGCCCGGTCCGTGGGAGCCCGAGACCGAGGACCGGCATGACCACCGCACCTGTGACCGCCACCGAGACCGACGCGATGCGTCGCGCCCTCGTGCTGGCCGTCGCCGACGGCGTCCCGCTCGGTCCCAACCCGCGCGTGGGCTGCGTGCTGCTCGCTGCCGGACGGCTCGACCGTCGCCGAGGGCTGGCACCGGGGCGCCGGCACTCCGCACGCCGAGGCCGACGCCCTCGCTCGAGCGGGTGACCGGGCGCGGGGCACGACGGCGGTCGTGACCCTCGAGCCCTGCGCGCACACCGGCCGCACCGGGCCGTGCGCGGAAGCCCTTGTCGCTGCGGGCGTCTCGCGCGTGGTGTTCGCCCAGACCGACCCCAACCCGGTCGCGGCGGGAGGCGCCGACGTCCTGCGTCGCGGCGGCGTCGAGGTCGTCGGCGGTCCGCTGGCCGAGCAGGCGGCGTCGATCAACGAGACCTGGACGTTCGCCGTGACGCACGGCCGACCGTTCGTGACGTGGAAGGCCGCGTCGACCCTCGACGGTCGGATCGCGGCCGCTGACGGCACGAGCCGCTGGATCACCTCGAGCCCGGCTCGGGCCGACGCGCACGCCCTGCGCGCGGTCGTCGACGCGGTCGTCGTCGGCACGGGCACGGTGCTCGCCGACGACCCGCACCTCACGGTGCGCCGCGACGGAGCGGTGGCCGCCGGGCACCAGCCGCTCCGAGTCGTGGTCGGCGAGCGCGACATCCCCGCCGGGTCGCGGATCCTCGACGACGTCGCAGAGACCGTGCACCTGCGCACCCACGACCCCCTCGTCGTGCTCGCCCAGCTGCGCGACCGCGACGTCCAGCACGTGCTGCTCGAGGGTGGCGGGACGCTCGCCGCCGCGTTCGTGCGGGCCGGCGTCGTCGACGCGGTCCGGTGGTACGCCGCGCCTGCCCTGCTCGGTGCGGGCTCGTCCGTCCTCGCCGACGCGGGCATGCGGACGATCGCCGACGCGTTGAGGCTCGATGTCACCGACGTCCAGCGCGTCGGGACCGACGTGCGGATCGACGCGCGAGTGGTCCGCCGCACCGAGAAGGAGAGCTGACGTGTTCACCGGCATCGTGGAAGAGCTCGGCACGGTCGTGTCGATCGAGCCGCTGTCCGACGCCGCGCGGCTGCGGGTGCGCGGACCGCTCGTCACGTCCGACGCCGTGCACGGCGCCTCGATCGCGGTCAACGGCGTCTGCCTCACCGTCGTCGACCACGGCGACGGCGAGTTCACCGCCGACGTCATGCACGAGACGCTGCAGCGTTCGTCGCTCGGTGCACTCGCCCCCGGCTCGCGCGTCAACCTGGAGCGCCCGGTGACGCTGGCTGCGCGGCTCGGCGGCCATCTCGTGCAGGGCCACGTCGACGGCACGGGCACGATCCTCGAACGCGTCCCCGGGGAGCACTGGGAGATCGTGCGCGTCACGCTGCCCGACGACCTCGGTCGCTACGTCGTCGAGAAGGGCTCGATCACGGTCGACGGAGTGTCGCTCACCGTCGTCGAAGCGGCCCGCGACTCGTTCACCGTGTCGCTCATCCCCACCACGCTCGAGCTCACGACGCTCGGGCACAAGAACGTCGGCGATCCGGTCAACCTCGAGGTCGACGTCGTCGCCAAGTACGTCGAACGCATGCTGGAGTGGAGGAACTGGTGACTGGCCCCGAGAGGCACGACGACGTCCGGTTGGACGCGATCGAGACCGCTGTTGCGGCGATCAAGGAAGGCCGGGCGGTGGTCGTCGTCGACGACGAGGACCGGGAGAACGAGGGCGACCTCATCTTCGCGGCCCAGCGAGCCACGCCCGAGCTCACCGGGTTCATGATCCGGTGGACGAGCGGCTACATCTGCGTCGCGATGCCGGGCTACGAGCTCGACCGGCTCGGGCTGCCGCCCATGACGATGGTGAACGAGGACCGCAAGGGCACGGCGTACGCCGTCACGGTCGACGCGCGCGACGTGAAGGCCACCGGGATCTCGGCCGAGGACCGCGCACGCACGATCAAGGTGCTCTCGGACTCCGCGACCGAGTCGTGGGAGCTGACCCGGCCCGGGCACGTCGTGCCGCTGCGCGCGATGGAGGGCGGTGTGCTGCGTCGCGCCGGTCACACCGAGGCTGCCGTCGACCTGGCACGGCTTGCGGCCCTGCGTCCGGCGGGTGCGCTGTGCGAGCTCGTCAACGAGGACGGCTCGATGATGCGGGCGCCCGAGTGCCGTGCCTTCGCCGACGCCCACGACCTCCCGATGATCTCGATCGCCGACCTCATCGCCTACATCCGTCGGACCGAGCGCCAGGTGCGCCGCGAGGCCGAGACACGGCTGCCCACCGAGTACGGCGAGTTCACCGCGGTGGGCTACGCCTCGAGCCTGGACGGCGTCGAGCACGTCGCGCTGGTCTTCGGCGACATCGGGGACGGCGACGACGTGCTCGTGCGCGTGCACTCCGAGTGCCTCACGGGTGACGTGTTCGCCTCGCGTCGCTGCGACTGCGGTCCGCAGCTGCACGCCGCGATGCGCCGTGTCGCCGCCGAGGGCCGCGGTGTGATCCTCTACATGCGCGGGCACGAGGGACGTGGGATCGGGCTGCTGCACAAGCTGCAGGCCTACGAGCTGCAGGACGGCGGTGCCGACACCGTCGACGCCAACCTCGAGCTCGGGCTGCCGGCGGACGCCCGCGACTACGGCACCGGCGCGCAGATCCTCGCCGACCTCGGGGTGCGGACGATGCGCCTGCTCACCAACAACCCGGCCAAGCGTGCCGGCCTCGAGGGCTACGGTCTGTCCATCACCGAGCGGGTGTCGCTCGAGATCGAGCCGCACGAGGACAACCGCGACTACCTGCGCACCAAGCGGGACCGGATGGGCCACGACCTGCACGACGGACTCGACGTCACCGAAGGGATCACCTCATGAGCGGCAGCGGAGCACCCTCGATCGACCTCGGCGCGGCGCGCGGGGTCCGGGTCGCGGTCGTGGCGTCCACCTGGCACGGCACCGTGATGGACGCGCTCGTGGCGAGCGCGACGCGGACCCTCGACGAGGCGGGTGCGACGTACGACGTGATCCGTGTGCCGGGCGCCTTCGAGCTGCCCGTGGTGGCCAAGGCGGCGGCAGCGGCGGGTCACGACGCCGTGGTGGCGCTCGGCGTCGTCATCCGCGGCGGGACGCCGCACTTCGAGTACGTCTGCTCGGCCGCGACCGACGGGCTCACGCGCGTCGCGATCGACACCGGGGTGCCGGTCGGATTCGGTGTCCTCACCTGCGACGACGAGGAGCAGGCGCTCGACCGGGCCGGCCTCCCGGGCTCGTCGGGCGACAAGGGACGCGAGGCCGTCGAGGCTGCGCTCGCCACCGTGCTGACCCTGCGTTCGATGCAGCCGAAGGGTTCCGTAGGCTTCGCGTCGTGAAGACGTTCGAGGAGCTGTACGCCGAGCTGGTCACCAAGTGGGTCGAGCACGACGAGTCGTCGGGCACGGTGGCGCGCCTGGACAAGGGCGTCCATGCCGCCGGCAAGAAGGTGGTCGAGGAGGCCGCCGAGGCCTGGATGGCCGCCGAGCACGAGGGCAAGGAGCGCACGGCGGAGGAGATCGCCCAGCTGATCTACCACACGCAGGTGCTCATGCTCGCCGCCGACGTCGCGCTCGAGGACGTCTACCGACACCTGTGAGACCCCGCCGCTGACGTCGGGGCCACGAGCGCACCATCCGGCAATCGCCGCCTGACCCGGGAGTCCCCGTGCTGCGCGTCGCTCTACCCAACAAGGGCCAGCTGTCCGACCCGTCCCGCGAGATGCTGCGCGAGGCCGGCTACCCCGCCGCGCACGGCGCTCGCGAGCTCGTCGTGCAGGACCCGGACAACGACGCCGAGTTCTTCTTCCTCCGCCCGCGCGACATCGCGACGTACGTCGCGACCGGGCAGCTCGACGTCGGCATCACCGGGCTCGACATGCTCATCGACTCGGGCAACGAGTCCGACGTGCTGCTCGAGCTCGGCTTCGCCCGTTCGGCGTTCCGCTTCGCCGTCCCCGCCGCGGAGGCGGGCCCGGGCGACGTCTCGGTCCTCGCCGGTCGCCGCATCGCGACGTCGTACGTCGGCCTGCTCGAGCGGCACCTCGGCGAGCTCGGGATCGATGCCACGGTCGTCAAGCTCGACGGTGCGGTCGAGAACGCCGTGCGCCTCGGCGTGGCCGACGCGGTGGCCGACGTCGTCGAGACCGGCACCACCCTGCGGCAGGCCGGGCTCGTGGTCATCGGTGAGCCGATCCTCGCCAACCAGGCGGTGCTCGTGCGTCGCGGGGGAGCACCGGCCGACGCCGCGGTCGACACGTTCGTACGCCGTCTGCAGGGCGTGATCGTCGCGCGTGCCTACGTCCTGGTCGACTACGACATCCGCGCCGAGGAGGTCGATCGCGCCGTGGCGATCACGCCGGGCATCGAGTCGCCGACGGTGTCGCCGCTGCACGACCAGGGCTGGGTGGCCGTTCGTGCGATGGTGCCGCGCAAGGACGTCCACCGCGTGATGGACGACCTCTACGACCTCGGTGCACGAGGCATCCTCGTCACCGACATCCACGCCTGCCGTCTCTGAGCGTCGGCGGCCGGCTGGCCACCACCAGGTGACCGGGGTGGCGGGAGCACCGCCCGACGGTCAGGCGCCGGAGTCGACGGTGCCGGCTCGGACGGTGAGCACAGGACAGGGGGCGCCGAAGAGGACCTCGAGCGCTGTGCTGCCGAGCAGCACCTTGCCGACCGGGGAGCGGCGGCGCAGTCCGATGACGATGAGCCGAGCATCGTGCGACACGGCCTGGTCGATGATCAGCGCGGCCGGCTCGTCGTCGGCGTAGAGCGTGATGACCTCGGCGTCGGCACCGCGCTCCACGAGCGTGTCGCGAAGTGCGTCGGTGTCCTGCTCCTCGGAGAACTCGCCCAGCTCGTCCGGCTCGGGCTTGTTGACGACGATGATGCGCTCGCCCTCGCCGAGGATGTCGAGCGCCGCGGCCAGGGCCGCCTGACCCTCGTCGGTGTGCACGTAGCCGACCACGACGCTCATGACGCTCCTCGACGGATTCGCTGCGGATCGAGAACCCGCACGTGCCTCGGTTATAGCAGCGCCGGATGTCTGCCGTGCTTCGTACGACGTCATCCACCGGCACGGCCCCGAGCGTCGGACGGGCACGGCCGCGCGGCAGGATCGAGGCGTGGACCCGTCCGACGACCGCCGCTTCGCCGGCGTGAGCGTGCCGGCACCGGAGTTCGCCGGCGACGACGGCGGCCCCGATCCTGCCCTCGGCGACGTCCTCGCCGAGCACGCCGCCGGACGCGCGTCGGTGCGCGACGTGGCGGCGGCCCTGCAGGGCACGCGCCTCATGACCCCGCTCGTGGCGGTGCTCGACGAGGCCGACCAGACCGCCGGCGGGCTGCAGACGGAGAAGTCCAGCCACATGGCGAGCGTGAGCATCGTGACGCCGGACGGCCGTCGTGGACTGCTCGCATTCACGTCCGTCGCGGCGATGGCGACGTGGGACCCGGCAGCGCGGGGCGTCCCCGCCCGCGCGACCAAGGTCGCCGCCGGCGCGCTCGAGGAGTCCGCCGACGCGCTGGTGCTCGATCTCGGCGGACCGGTGCGCGTGGCGATCGACGGTGCGCTGCTCGTCGCTGTGGCACTCGAGCGCGGGCTCCCGCCGGCGCACGAGGACCCGGACGTCCGCGCGGCCGTGGCCCAGGTGCTCGGGGCGGTCGTCGGGCTCCGGGCGGCGCGGCTCGTGGCGCGCGGTCGTGGGACCGGGACCGACCTGCAGGTGCTCGTGGCCGCCGAGCCGGACGCCGATCTCGCCGATGTCGCGACCCGGGCGGCGCGCGGGCTGGTCGCCGACCCCGTCGTCGCCGCGTTGTGCCCGGGTGGTGTCGACGTCGGCGAGCTCGTCACCGACTGACCGCACGCGCCTCGGCCGCACGACCACCGGAACGACGGCTCGTGCACCAGCGCTGGACGCCTCGTCCTGTCCGCGGCCTGAGAGCCCTGTGAGCGTGTCGCGACCGTTCCGGCGGTGCGCCTCGCGATCATGGCTGTGGCAGCGCGCCCACGCGCGTCCATCACCGGAAGGATCGTCATGCAGTCCAGGAAGCTCATCGCCGAGTTCGTCGGCACGTTCCTGCTCGTGTTCGTGGCGGTCGGCGCGGCCGTCTCGGGTCTGAAGTCCGCGGGAACCCTCGCCGTCGCCGTCGCCTTCGGCTTCGTCCTGATCTTCGCGGCGTACGCCTTCGGCCCGGTCAGCGGCGCTCACGTCAACCCCGCCGTCACGCTCGGCATGGTGCTCGCGCGCAAGCAGCCGATCACGGAAGCCGTCGGATACTGGGTCGCGCAGTTCCTCGGCGCCATCGTCGCCGCGGGCGTGCTCAAGTTCCTCGTGAGCTCGGGCGGGGTCACCGACGAGACCGGCGCGCTCGGCTCCAACGCGTACGACAACGGCCACATCAACCTCACGGGCGCATTCGTGTTCGAGGTGCTCGCGACCGCGGCGTTCGTCCTCGTGATCCTGCTCGTCACCGACAAGTTCGCCACAGCGGCCGCGGCCGGCCTCGCCATCGGTGCCGCTCTCACCGCCATCCACGCCTTCGGCATCCCGCTGGACGGCACCTCGGTCAACCCGGCCCGCTCGTTCGGCCCGGCCCTGTTCGCGGGGGGCACGGCGCTGAGCCAGGTCTGGTTGTTCATCCTCGCCCCGCTCATCGGGGGCGCCCTCGGCGCGATCGTCTACCCCTTCACCCGGTCCGGCGGAGAGGCGGCCGGACAGGCCGACCTGGCCTGACCTGCGGCGACACCGTCCGGGCCGGCACTCGCGCCGCGCCTCGGCGCGGTTTGGGCCTCACGGGCCGGTCCGGGTACACTCGTCCCCGGACCGGCCCGTTCCGTACGTGGGAGCGGGTCACACAAGCGGAGCCCTCGCTCCCACCCGCCACGACCTCCGGGCCGTCGGGTCCAGGTCGCGGCTCCCCGACGGGGGAGGCGAACGGCGTACGCCCTCGGGCGCGCGCCGACGACTGCGAGGCCTCGTGCGTGTGCGCGAGGCCTCGATCCATGTCGGGGCCCGTCGCGGTGCACAGTCAGCACACCTGAGGAGAGCCCATCAGCGCCGAGCCCCGCATCAACGAGCGGATTCGCGTCCCCGAGGTCCGACTCGTCGGTCCCAACGGGGAACAGGTCGGCATCGTGCGCATCGAGGATGCGCTCCGCCTGGCCGCCGAGGCCGATCTCGACCTGGTCGAGGTCGCTCCGATGGCCAAGCCGCCGGTCTGCAAGCTCATGGACTACGGCAAGTTCAAGTACGAGTCCGCCCTGAAGGCACGTGAGGACCGCAAGAAGCAGGTCAACACCGTCATCAAGGAGATGAAGCTCCGCCCCAAGATCGACGCGCACGACTACGAGACCAAGAAGGGTCACGTCGTGCGGTTCCTCAAGGCGGGGGACAAGGTCAAGATCACGATCATGTTCCGCGGTCGTGAGCAGTCGCGCCCCGAGCTGGGGTTCCGGCTGCTCAAGAAGCTCGCCGACGACGTCGTCGACTACGGCTTCGTGGAGTACTCCCCGAAGCAGGACGGCCGCAACATGATCATGGTCCTCGGACCGACGAAGAAGAAGGCCGACGCCATGGCGGAGGCCCAGGCCGAGAAGGACGCCGCGAAGGCGCGCCGCGTGGCCGAGGACCACCCCGAGCGGGCCCTCGACGATGCGGCCGCGGTCGAGGAGGCCGTCGTCGAGGTCAGCGACGCGACGGAGACGACCGGAACGACCGAGGAGCTCGAGACCACCGAGGCCTGACGACCCGCCAGGGTCGCCACCGACCACCGCACGACCGAGTACGAGGAGAACGGCGACATGCCGAAGCAGAAGACCCACAGCGGCGCCAAGAAGCGCTACAAGGTGACCGGTTCGGGCAAGCTCGTCCACGAGCGCACGAACAAGCGCCACCTGCTCGAGCACAAGTCGAGCCGGCGCACCCGTCGTCTGTCCGTCGAGGCCGAGATGTCGCCGGCCAACGTGAAGCAGGCCAAGAAGCTGCTCGGTCGCTGAGCACCCACCCGACGACATCGCCGGGCCGGTGCGGCCCGATCGTGAAGCAGGAGATTCCCCATGGCACGCGTGAAGCGGGCGGTCAACGCCCACAAGAAGCGCCGCGAGATCCTCGAGCAGGCCTCCGGTTACCGCGGACAGCGTTCGCGGCTCTACCGCAAGGCCAAGGAGCAGGTGCTCCACTCCGAGGTCTATGCGTTCAACGACCGCCGTAAGCGCAAGGGCGACTTCCGTCGTCTCTGGATCCAGCGCATCAACGCCGGCGCCCGCGCCAACGGCATGACCTACAACCGCCTCATCCAGGGCCTCAAGGCCGCAGGCGTCGAGGTCGACCGCCGGATGCTCGCGGAGCTCGCCGTCAACGACGCCGCCGCGTTCACGGCGCTGGTCGACGTCGCCAAGGCTGCCCTGCCGGCCGACGTCAACGCTCCGGTCTCCGCGGCCTGAGCCAGGAACGTCCCGACCGTCCCGGTCGCGACGCCCGCATGAGCAGCATCGAGCTCACGTCCACCCGCTCGCCGCGGGTGAACGCCGCTCGACGGCTGGTCAAGCGGGCGTTCCGCGACCGGGACGCTCGCTTCCTGGCCGAAGGGCCGCAGAGCTGTCGCGAGGCCGCAGCGCTGCCCGGCGTCCTTCTCGAGCTGTACGTCACCGCCGAGGCGGCCTCGCGGCACGCCGACATCGTGACGGCCGCACGGGCCGGGGGAGCCGAGGTCGTCCGCGCCTCCGGCGAGGTCGTGGCCTCGCTGTCGGGCACCGTGACGCCGCAGGGCATGGTCGGCGTCTGTGCCCACGTCGGATCCTCGCTCGACGACCTGCTCGCCACGGCGCCGACGCTCGTCACGGTTCTGGCGCACGCGCGCGACCCGGGCAACGTCGGCACCGTCATCCGCTGCTCGGACGCGGCCGGGGTCGGTGGCGTGGTGATCACCGAGGCGAGCGCCGACCCGTACAGCCCCAAGGCGGTGCGCGCCTCCGCCGGATCCCTGTTCCACCTGCCCGTCGTGAGCGGCACCTCGGTCGGGTCGACCGTCGCGGCGCTGCAGGCGTCGGGGCTCCGAGTGCTCGCAGCCGACGGCGCCGGCGAGCGCGACCTCGACGACCTCGTCGACGACGGGACGCTGTCCGGACCGACCGCCTGGGTGTTCGGCAACGAGGCATGGGGCCTGCCCGAGGAGACCCGTGCGCTGTGCGACGACGTCGTCCGCGTGCCGATCCACGGCCGGGCCGAGTCGCTCAACCTGGCCACGGCCGCAGCGGTCTGCCTCTACGCGTCAGCCCGCGCGCAGCGCCGCAGCTGACCAGCCTCGCTTCGGCAAGGCTCACCTAACCGCGACATGTGACGAAACCGGCTCGTGCTGAACGGGTTTCGGTCACGGCGATGCGCCAGACTTGGGCGCACACCGCTGGACCACGCACGTCGCACGCAGGAAGGGTTGCCGTCATGGCGCGTCACCAGAAGCTGCCGATCCTCGACGAGACCGGCTACGTCGTCCTCGACAGCTACCAGGAGCCGATCGACCCGTCGGAGTGGAAGAACCTCGAGTACGTCGACTGGAAGTCCTCGGGCGACACCCGGTTCGCGCCGCTCGCGTCGGCGTACGGCGCCGTCGAGTGCAACGGCTTCTGGCACTTCGACCCGCCCAAGGCGGACAAGGACGGCGTGTGGATCGACTCGCAGACGGCGATCGCCCCCACCCTCGTCGAGCGGGTCAAGGCGATCGGGACCAACGTCGGTCGGTGCCGCATCATCGAGCTGCAGCCCAACTCCTACGCCGACGCGCTCTACAACAGCCACCTCGACGACAACAACCGGCTCAACCCCGACGGCGAGGGATGGGTCCTGCGCTGCTTCATGCAGCTCTCGCACAACCCCGACTCCGTCATGGTGCTGCGCGAGGACATCGACGACCCGTCGACGGAGACGCGCATCTCGCTGCCCGCCGGTGCCCAGCTCGTGGTCGACTCCGAGCGGATGTGGCACTCGGTGTGGCACGTCGGGAGCGAACCGCGCTACTGCCTCATCACCTCGGTCGAGTCGAGCACGGCGCTCGAGAAGTGGGTCTGGGACAACAACCCCACGACCCGCGTCGAGAGCTCGATCCTCGACCAGGGCGACGCCGTTCGCGGCGAGAACGCGGCCCAGGAGCGCAGGGCCGCGCGCACGGCGTTCTACGGCTACGACCCGACCTCGGTGATGTCGGAGGCCTAGCCCTCTGGTCGGCGCGACAGCCGCTGGTTGCGATCGTGCGTCGAACGCCGTCCGACGAGCCCGGCGTCCAGCACACTTCGATCATGGGACAGACGAAGGCGTCGGCTCCCGTGCGTCCTGGCTGGCACGACTGGGAGGACGACGGGGTCAGGTACTGGGACGGCTCGGCGTGGACCGGATCGGCTCGCGAGGCTGCGCCGACGACGCCGAGGACCTCATGGGTCGCCCTCGCCCTCGTACTGGTCTCGTTCGTCGGTGAGTGGCTGGCCGTGATGACCTTCTCGGCAACCTCCGCGACCGCCTCGCCGTTCGGGGTCCCGGCCGCGCTCTGGCTGGCCGGCGGTGTGCTCGCAGTGGGGGACCTGGTACGTGGACGTCGAGGACGCTTCCCTCGCGCAGTCGCCTCCTGCACCCTCATGCTGTGGGTCGTGGGGCCCGCCGTCATCCTGCTGGCGGCGGCGGTCACCCTCGTCGCTCCTGAGAACGTGAGGCGGGTCGCACGGCACGCTCGAGGAGTCGGGCCGCGCGGCTGTTGTGGGGCAGAATGCAGCCCGAGACGGTTCCCGAGCGCGTGAGGGCGATGATGACGAGCTACCAGGAGAACGGCTACACCAAGCTCGAGGCGTTCCGCGCGAACGGCTACGTCGTGCTCGACAGGTACGACCAGTCCGCCGACCCGCGCGAGTGGGAGGACATCGAGTTCGTCGACTGGAAGTCGTCCGGCGAGACGCGCTTCGCCCCGCTCGCCTCGGCGTACGGCGACCTGGAGTGCGACGGGTTCTGGAACCACACACCGCCCAAGACCGACAAGGACGGGGTCTGGGTCCCCGCCAACGCCGACAAGGCGCCGCACCTCGTCCGACGAGCGCAGGAGCCGGGCGCCAACATCGGGCGCTGCCGCGTGATCGAGCTGCTGACCAACGAGTACGGCGAGACGCTCTACAACTTCCACCGCGACGACAACAACCGGCTCAACCCCGAGGGCACCGGCTGGATCGTGCGCGGGTTCTTCAACCTCACCGACAACCCCGACTCGGTGATGGTGCTGCGCGACGACAAGGACGATCCGTCGACCGAGACGCGGATCCCGCTGCCGGCGGGCGCTCAGCTCATCGTCGACACCCAGCGGCTCTACCACGCGGTGTGGCACCGCGACGGCGCCGGTGCGCCGCGCTACTGCCTCATCACGTCGTGGGAGTCCGGCCCCGAGCTCGACGCGTACATCGAGAAGCACCACGGCGTCTCCTACGTCGAGTCCTACCCGCTGACCGACGAGGAGCTGGCCGCGGGCGAGGCCCTCGCGCAGAGCAAGCGCGACGCACGAGCCGCGGCGCTCGCCGCCCGCGGCGAGGATCCCCGCTTCGGCGACGGGACCCTGCGCGTCCTCGAGGAGCAGATGGGGTCCGCCATGGAGACCGAGCAGCTCTCCGAGGCCTGACCGCCCTACCGCGCGGCATCACGGTTGACGCGCTGCTGTCGGCAGCGGCAGGCTCGCCGCATGGCTGACGGAGCTCGCACCCCCGATTCGCTCGGGCGCGTCACGTCGGACTCCTGCACGCGATTTCGCCGGCGCTGACCGCGCCGCTCGCTCCCTGAGCCGACGACGGTCAGCGCGCCGCCGTTCCCTAGACTCGGGACGCCGCCCGGACGGGTGGCGCGTGCACAGGAAGAGGGAGCATGTCCGCCCCCAACAAGTCGTTCGATCCGGTGGAGGTCGCCGTGCTCCAGCCGGAGGCCGTCGAGGCTGCGGTGACCGATGCGCTCACGGCGATCGCGGCCGCGCAGGACCTGGACGCGCTCAAGGCGACGCGGCTGGCGCACGCGGGAGACCGCAGCCCGTTGGCCCTCGCCAACCGCGAGATCGGTGCGCTCCCGCCACAGGCCAAGTCCGAGGCGGGCAAGCGCGTGGGCGAGGCCCGCGGACGGGTCCGCGCGGCGCTCGAGAGCCGTCAGGTCGAGCTGGAGAACGAGCGCGACGCACGAGTGCTCGTCGAGGAGTCCGTCGACGTCACGCTGCCCTACGACCGTCTCCCGGCCGGTGCCCGCCACCCCCTCACGACGATCATGGAGCGCATCGAGGACGTGTTCGTGGCGATGGGCTGGGAGGTCGCCGAGGGTCCCGAGGTCGAGGCCGAGTGGATGAACTTCGACGCCCTCAACATCGGCCCCGACCACCCCGCCCGCACGATGCAGGACACGTTCTTCGTCGGCACCGAGGACTCCGGCGTCGTCCTGCGCACCCACACGTCACCGGTCCAGATCCGCACGATGCTCGACCGTGAGCCGCCGATCTACGTCATCTGCCCTGGCAAGGTCTTCCGCACCGACGAGCTCGACCAGACGCACACCCCGGTGTTCCACCAGGTCGAGGGTCTCGTCGTCGACCGGGGCATCACGGTCGCCGACCTCAAGGGCACGCTCGACCACTTCGCCATGGCGATGTTCGGTCCGGAGACGCGCACCCGGTGGCGTCCGTCGTACTTCCCGTTCACCGAGCCCTCGCTCGAGTTCGACATCTGGTTCACCCAGGCCAAGGGCGGTCCGCGCTGGATCGAGTGGGGCGGCTGCGGCATGGTCAACCCACGAGTCCTGCGCGCGAGCGGCATCGATCCAGACGTCTACTCCGGGTTCGCGTTCGGCATCGGCATCGAGCGGACCCTCATGTTCCGCCACGACGTCACCGACATGCGCGAGATGGTCGAGGGCGACGTCCGGTTCACCACGCAGTTCGGCATGGAGGTCTGATGCGCATCCCGCTGTCCTGGCTGCGGGAGTACGTCGACCTCCCCAGCGACGAGACGCCGGAACGCATCGGCGAGCGTCTCGTCTCCGTCGGCCTCGAGCTCGAGGAGATCGAGCGACTCGGCGACGACGTCACCGGCACGCTCATCGTCGGGCTCGTGCGCTCGATCGAGGAGCTCACCGAGTTCAAGAAGCCGATCCGCTGGTGCCAGGTCGAGGTCGGCGCCGCCCACGGCCACCCCGACACCCCGGGCGTCCGCGGCATCATCTGCGGCGCGCGCAACTTCGTCGAGGGCGACCTCGTGGTCGTGGCGCTGCCGGGTGCGTTCCTCGCAGGCGGTTTCCAGATCGCGTCGCGCGAGACGTACGGCCACGTCTCCGACGGCATGATCTGCTCCGAGCGCGAGCTCGGTCTCGGCGACGACCACGACGGGATCATCGTGCTGCCGGCCGGCACCGCCGACCCGGGCACCGAGGCGGCACCGCTCGTCGGCCTGGGCGACGCCGTGCTCGACGTGTCCGTCACCCCCGACATGGGCTTCTGCCTGTCGATGCGCGGCGTCGCGCGTGAGCTCGCCCACCAGTACGGCGTGCCGTTCCGGGACCCGGGCACCGAGCTCGTCGAGCTGCCCGCCCCGGTCGCCGGCACGCCGCACGAGTGCGTCGTCGACGACGTCGTGGGCTGCGACCTCTTCACCCTGCGCACGATCGTGGGCTTCGACCCGATGGCGCCGTCGCCGTACTGGATGCGACGTCGCCTCTCCATGAGCGGGATGCGTCCGGTGTCGCTCGCCGTCGACGTCACCAACTACGTCATGCTCGAGCTGGGACAGCCCTTGCACGCCTTCGACCGCGCCGCGCTGCGCGGTCCGATCGTCGTCCGCCGCGCGCGCAGCGGCGAGACCCTCGAGACCCTCGACCACGTCACTCGCGAGCTCGACGCGGCCGACCTGCTCATCACGGACGACCGCGGCCCCATCGGCCTGGCCGGGACGATGGGAGGGCTCGACACGGAGATCCACGACTCGAGCTCGGAGATCGCGCTCGAGGCCGCACACTTCGCGCCCTCGGCCGTGGCGCACATGTCGCGCAGGCACAAGCTGTCGAGCGAGGCGTCGCGCCGGTTCGAGCGCGGGGTCGACACCGTGCTCGCGCCGTACGCCTCCGCCCGCGCCGCCGCGCTGCTCATCGCCCACGGTGGTGGTGCCTACGTCGGCATGACCGCCGTCGAGGCGCCGCACGAGCCGGTCGTCATCGAGCTGGCCGTCGACCTCCCGGCGAAGGTCGCGGGCATCGAGGTCCCGCGCGACGTCGTCGTCTCGCGACTGCAGGCTGTGGGCGCCACGATCGCCGACGGAGCCGCCGACCCGCTGCGGGTCACGCCGCCGACCTGGCGTCCCGACCTCGTCGACCCGGCCGACCTCGTCGAGGAGGTGCTGCGCCTCGGCGGATACGACGCCATCCCGGCTCGCCTCCCGCGGGCCAACGCCGGCTTCGGGCTCACCGAGTCCCAGCGTGCCCGGCGCCGCGTGGGTCGGGCGCTCGCGGCTGCCGGCTACGTCGAGTCGCTCTGCCTACCCGTTCGTCGGGCCGGCGGACCTCGACGCGCTCGGCATCCCCGCCGACGACGCTCGCCGCAACCTGCTCCTGCTGGCCAACCCGCTGTCCGACGAGCAGCCGGGCATGCGCACGACGCTGCTCCCGGGGCTGCTCGCGACGTTGCGTCGCAACGTGGGTCGCGGCAGCACCGATGTGGCCGTCTACGAGCAGGGGCTCGTCGTGGCGCTCCGCGACGGTCAGTCGCCCACCGGTGTCACCGACCCGCCGCGCCCGTCGGTGGCCGGTCGGCCGTCCGACGCTGACGTCGCCGCACTCGAGGCGCTGGTGCCCGATCAGCCGCTGCACGTCGCCGTCGCGCTCTCGGGCCAGCGCTCGCCCTCGGGGTGGTGGGGTGCCGGGTCGGCCTCGTCGTGGGCCGACGCGATCGAGTCCGCGCGCGTGGTGGCCGACGCCGTCGGTGTCGACCTCGTCGTACGTCGCGGCAGCAGCCCCGCCCCCTGGCACCCGGGTCGCTGCGCGGAGCTCGTCGTCGGCGGGAAGGTCGTCGGTCACGCCGGCGAGCTCGCGCCGCGCGCGTGCGAGAACGCCGGGCTCCCACTCCGCACCTCCGCGATGGAGATCGACCTCGATGCTCTGCTCGCGTCGTCTTCGGGTGTGCTTGCGGCCGAGTCCATCTCGACCTACCCGGTCGCCAAGGAGGACGTCGCGCTCGTCGTCGCCTCGGACGTCCCCGCGTCGAGCGTGGAGGCGGCGCTGACGGCTGGGGCCGGCGAGCTGCTCGAGTCGGTGCGGCTGTTCGACGTCTACTCGGGCGAGCAGGTGGGGGAGGGCCGCAAGTCGCTCGCGTTCGCCCTGCGCTTCCGTGCCCCCGACCGGACGCTCACCGTCGATGAGGTGTCCGCAGCGCGCGACTCGGCAGTCCTGGCGGCCGCCGCGGCCGTCGGCGCCGTCCAGCGGGTCTGATCGACGTGCGCGCCCTCGTCACGGGTGCCACGCGCGGCCTCGGTCGCGCGATGTCGGCGCACCTCGTGGCCACGGGGGCGGAGGTCGTTGCCGTGGGGCGTGACGAGGCCGCGCTGTCGGCGCTCGAGACCGAGCTGGGTCTGCCTCTCACGACGTACGTCGCGGACGTCACCGACGGCGCGCGCATGCGCGCCGTGCGGACAAGCGGCGGGCGAGCTCGATCTCGCGATCGCCAACGCCGGGCAGCTCACGGCGCCCGGGCCGTTGTGGGAGGTCGACCTCGACGACTGGTGGCGCGGTGTCGACGTCAACGTGCGCGGCGTCGCCGCCACCGCCCAGGCCGTCCTGCCGGGGATGGTCGCGCGGGGGAGCGGTCGGCTGGTGCTCATCTCGTCCGGGATCGGCAACGTCCCCGGGCCCTGGGCGACGCAGTACGCCGCGAGCAAGGCAGCCGTGACGCGCATCGGCGAGTCGCTCGAGCGCGAGCTGGCCGAGACCGGGGTGCACTGCTTCGTCGTGAGCCCGGGCACGGTGCGCACCGACATGACCGACTGGCCGCCGGACCTGCTGCGCTGGCTGCCCCAGCTCGGAGAGCTCCCGGACTCGGCCTGGACGCCCGTCGAGCGGCTCCTGGGTCTGCTGGACGCCGTCGCCGCGGGCGACGTCGACGACCTCGCGGGTCGGTTCGTGCACGCGACCGACGACCTCGCCGCGCTGCGCGCCGGCGTCGCGACGTCCGACGAGCGGGCCCGCACCCTGCGGATGCACCCCGCGTACGACGGCGACCCGATGCACCGATGACGCAATATCGGAATATGTGTATATTGACGAGGTGACCACTCGCACCCGTACGGCCGCGGTCGTCGGAGCCTCCGGCTACGCCGGCGGCGAGGTCCTGCGCCTGCTGCTCGGCCATCCGCACCTGCAGGTCGGCCCGATGCTGGCCGGCAGCAGCGCCGGGCAGCCGGTCACCGCCCTCCACCCGGGGCTCACGCCGCTCGCCGACCGCATCTTCGGCGCGACCGACGCGGGCGTGCTCACGGACGTCGACGTCGTGTTCCTGGCCCTTCCGCACGGTGAGTCCGGCGCGGTGGCCGCGGCGCTCGACCCCGACGTCCTCGTCATCGACCTCGGCGCCGACCACCGCCTGGCCGACTCCGAGGCGTGGTCGCGCTACTACGGGGGCGCGCATGCGGGCACCTGGACGTACGGGATGCCCGAGCTCGGCGAGCAGCGGGCCGAGATCGCGACCGCCCGCCGGGTGGCCAATCCGGGGTGCTACCCGACGGGTGTGATCCTCGGGCTCGCACCACTGCTCGCGGCGGGGCTCGTCGAGCCAGCCGACGTCGTCGTGGTCGCAGCGAGCGGGACGACCGGTGCCGGCCGGAGGCCCAGCGACGCGCTGCTCGCGAGCACCGTGATGGGGCAGCTGTCGGCGTACAAGGTCGGCGGCACCCATCAGCACACGCCCGAGATGGAGCAGGGGCTCTCGGCGGCAGCCGGCGAGCGCGTGACGGTGTCGTTCACGCCGGTGCTCGCACCCATGCCGCGCGGGATCCTCGCGACGACCACCGCGCGCACCGCAGAGGGCGTGACCACCGAGGAGCTGCACGAGGCCCTCCACAACGCGTACGCCGCGGAGCCGTTCGTGACGGTGCTGCGACCGGGTTCCTGGCCGCAGACCGGGGCGACGCTGGGCGCCAACTCGGTCCACCTGCAGGTCGCCGCGGACCAGCACAGCGGTCGCGCCGTCGTGGTGTCGGCCATCGACAACCTCGTGAAGGGTGCGGCCGGGCAGGCCGTGCAGAACGCCAACATCGCCCTCGGCTACGAGGAGACCGCCGGACTCAGCGCGATCGGGGTCGCACCGTGAGCGTCACTGCCGCCCAGGGGTTCCGCGCCGCTGGTGTAGCGGCCGGTCTCAAGTCGAGCGGCGCACCCGACGTCGCCCTCGTGGTCAACGACGGCCCGCTGGCCGCGGCGGCCGGCGTGTTCACCCGCAACCGCGTCAAGGCCGCGCCGGTGCTGTGGTCCCAGCAGGTCCTGTCCTTCGGGGTGGTCCGGGCGGTCGCGCTCAACTCCGGTGGGGCCAACGCCTGTACGGGGTCGGACGGCTTCCTCGACACGCACCGCACGGCCGAGCACGTCGGTGCAGCGCTGGGCGTCGGCGCCGGCGAGGTCGCGGTCTGCTCCACCGGTCTCATCGGCGTACGGCTTCCCATGGACCGGCTCCTGGCCGGGCTCGGCCAGTGCGTCGGTGCGCTGACGACGAGCGGCGGCGACGCGGCGTCCACCGCGATCATGACGACCGACTCGGTCCCCAAGACCGCGGTGGCGTCTGCGCGGGGATGGACGGTCGGGGGGATGGCCAAGGGAGCCGGCATGCTCGCGCCGTCGCTCGCGACGATGCTCGTCGTCGTCACCACGGACGCCGTGGCCGACGCCGAGACTCTCGAGCGTGCGTTGCGCGCCGCCACCCGCGTCACGTTCGACCGCGTCGACAGTGACGGCTGCACGTCGACCAACGACACCGTCCTGCTGCTCGCGTCCGGTGCGTCCGGTGTCGCTCCCTCCTACGACGAGCTCGAGACCGCCGTCGTGGACGTGTGCGCCTCGCTCGCGCGTCAGCTCGTCGCCGACGCCGAGGGTGCGAGCAAGGAGATCCGCATCGACGTCGTCCACGCCGCGTCGGAGGACGACGCCGTCTCGGCCGCGAGGTCGGTCTCGAGGGCCAACCTCGTCAAGTGCGCGATCCACGGCGAGGACCCCAACTGGGGCCGCATCCTGGCCGAGCTCGGCATGACCGACGCGGCATTCGAGCCCGATGCCGTCGATGTCGCGATCAACGGCGTGTGGGTGTGCCGCGAGGGCTCGACAGGCGAGGACCGGGACCTGGTCGACATGTCGGGTCGCGAGGTCACGATCACGATCGACCTGAAGGTCGGCGAGCGCGTCGGCCACCGTCTGGACCAACGACCTCACGGCCGACTACGTCCACGAGAACTCGGCGTACTCGTCATGACCGCCCCGCACACCGTCGACCGTGCCGATGCCCTCGCCAAGGCGGCCGTGCTCGCCGAGGCGCTGCCCTGGCTCGAGCGCTTCCACGGCGCCACCGTCGTGCTCAAGTACGGCGGCAACGCGATGGTCGACGCCGCCCTCGGCGCGGCGTTCGCCGCAGACGTCATGTTCCTGCGCATGGCCGGGCTCCGCCCCGTCGTCGTGCACGGGGGCGGCCCGCAGATCTCGGCGATGCTCGACCGGCTCGGCATCCCGGGAGAGTTCCGCGGCGGCTACCGCGTGACCAGCCCCGAGGCGATGGACGTCGTGCGCATGGTGCTCACGGGTTCGGTGCAGCGCGAGGTCGTCGGACTCATCAACGCGCACGGTCCGTACGCCGTCGGGCTCTCCGGCGAGGACGCCCACCTGTTCACCGCGGAGCGGCGCGACGTGCTCGTCGAGGGCGAGCCGGTCGACATCGGCCTGGTCGGCGAGGTCGTCGACGTGCGTCCGGAGTTCGTCGTGCAGCTGCTCGACGACGGTTTCGTCCCGGTGGTGTCCTCGGTCGGACGGGGTGTCGACGGCCAGGCCTACAACGTCAACGCAGACACGGCGGCGGCAGCCCTCGCCGTGGCGCTGCGTGCCGAGAAGCTCGTGGTGCTCACCGACGTCGAGGGGCTCTATGCGGACTGGCCGGCCAGCGACGAGGTGATCCGCCGGATCGGCGTCTCCGACCTCGAGTCGATGCTGCCGTCGCTCGCGAGCGGGATGGTTCCGAAGATGGAGGCGTGCCTGCGTGCCGTGCGCGGAGGGGTTCCTCGTGCCCACGTGATCGACGGCCGCCTCCCGCACGGCGTCCTCCTCGAGGTCGTGACGACCGCAGGGGTGGGCACGATGGTGCTGCCCGACGACGCGGAGCTCTTCGCGGAGGAGGGTGGGCCGTCATGACCGCCACCGCCGACCTGCAGAAGCGCTGGGACTCCGTGATGCTGCGCAACTACGGCACCCCGCCGATCGCCATCGCGCGTGGCTCGGGGGCGACCGTGTGGGACGTCGACGGTCGCGAGTACCTCGACCTCCTGGGCGGAATCGCCGTCTCGTCGCTCGGCCACGCGCACCCGGCGATCGTCGAGGCCGTGAGCCGGCAGGTCGCCACGCTCGCGCACACGAGCAACCTCGCGATCCACGAGCCGGGAGTGGCTCTCGCTGAACGACTCTCGGCCCTCGTACCCGGCGGCGCGCGCGTCTTCCTCTGCCAGGACGGTGCTACCGCGAACGAGGCCGCGCTGAAGATCGCGCGGAAGCGCGGCAACGCTCTCGGTCGAAGAGGGATCGTGTCGACCCACGGCGGCTTCCACGGCCGCACCGCGGGCGCCCTCGCAGTCACGGGCACCCCGGCCAAGCGCGAGCCGTTCGAGCCGCTGCCCGGCGGTGTCACGTTCGTCGACTTCGGAGATGTCGATGCGTTGCGCGCGGTCGTCGGTGCGCAGACGGCCGCGGTCGTCCTCGAGCCGGTGCAGGGCGAGGGCGGCGTCCTGCTGCCGCCTTCGGGCTACCTGGCGGACGCACGGGCGATCTGCGACGAGGCAGGCGCGCTGCTCCTCGTCGACGAGGTGCAGTCCGGCATCGGCCGTGCCGGTGCGTGGCTCATGAGCGTGGCCCAGGGCGTCGTGCCCGACGTCGTGACCCTCGCCAAGGGACTCGGCGGCGGGATGCCGATCGGTGCGGTGCTCGTGAGCGGCGATGCGGCCGACGTGCTCGTGCCCGGGGACCACGGTTCGACGTTCGGCGGCAACCCGGTGTCGTGCGCGGCGGCGCTCGCCGTCCTCGACACCATCGAGCACGACCACCTGCTCGACCACGTGACGGAGATCGGTGACTACTGGGCCGCCACGTTCGACGCGATCGAGCACCCGCTGCTGGCGTCGCACCGCGGCGTGGGCCTGTGGCGCGCGCTCGAGCTGTCGACCCCCGTGGCGGCGGCATTCGAGGCTGCCGCGCGTGACGCCGGATTCCTCGTCAACGCCGTGCGTCCAGGGACGATCCGCCTGGCACCGCCGCTCGTCCTCACGCGCGACGAGGCCGACCGATTCGGGGCCGCGCTGCCGGAGCTGCTCGAGGCCGCGTCATGAGCGCGCCGAACACGAAGGTGGCGCGCCATGCGCGCATCGTCGAGCTGCTCGAGCACCACGCGGTCCCCAACCAGGCGCGTCTCGCCGAGCTCCTGTCGGCGGACGGCCTGTCCGTCACGCAGGCGACGCTCTCGCGCGACCTCGACGACCTCGGGGCGGTGAAGGTGTCCGGGCCTGACGGCGTGCAGGTCTACGCCGTGCCCGCCGAGGGCGGCGACCCGTCGCCGCTCGCCGCGATCGGGGAGGACGCGGCCCTCGGTCGTCTCGCCCGAATCGCAGGAGAGGTCCTCGTCGCGGCCGACGCCTCGGCCAACCTCGTCGTGCTCCGCACGCCTCCGGGTGCGGCCCAGTTCCTCGCATCGGCGATCGACCACACCGTGCTGCCCACGGTGCTGGGCACCGTCGCCGGCGACGACACCGTGCTCCTGGTGACGCGGGACCCGAACGGCGGCGGCGACGTCGCCGCTGCGATGCTGAGACTCGCGGACAACGGCCGATGATCGGGCTCCGCAACACGCCGGCGACACCCGGCGACGACAGGGAAGAGGTACGACCGTGACCAAGCGCGTAGTGCTCGCCTACTCCGGCGGGCTCGACACCTCCGTGGCCATCGGCTGGATCGGCGAGGAGACCGGGGCCGAGGTGATCGCCGTCGCGATCGACGTCGGTCAGGAGGGCGAGGACCTCGAGGTCATCCGCAAGCGCGCACTCGCCTGCGGGGCCGTCGAGGCCGAGGTGGCCGACGCGCGCGACGAGTTCGCCGACGGCTACTGCCTGCCCGCGCTCAAGGCCGACGCGCTCTACATGGACCGCTACCCGCTGGTCTCGGCGCTGTCCCGTCCGGTCATCGTCAAGCACCTCGTGGCGGCAGCGAAGAAGCACGACGCGACCATCGTCGCGCACGGGTGCACGGGAAAGGGCAACGACCAGGTGCGCTTCGAGGTGGGCATCGCCAACCTCGCGCCGGAGCTCACCTGCATCGCGCCTGTGCGCGACTACGCGATGACGCGCGACAAGGCGATCGAGTTCGCGGAGCGCACCAACCTGCCGATCGACCAGTCGAAGAAGTCGCCGTACTCCATCGACCAGAACGTGTGGGGTCGTGCGGTCGAGACGGGGTTCCTCGAGGACATCTGGAACGGTCCCATCGAGGACGTCTACAGCTACACGCAGGATCCGACGGTGGCGCGCGAGCCCGACGAGGTAGTCGTCACGTTCGTCCAGGGCGCGCCCGTCGCCATCGACGGACGTCCGGTCACGATGCTGCAGGCGATCCAGGAGCTCAACCATCGCGCGGGGGCCCAGGGCGTCGGAAGGCTCGACATGGTCGAGGACCGTCTCGTCGGCATCAAGAGCCGCGAGGTCTACGAGGCGCCGGGAGCCATCGCCCTGCTCACCGCGCGCGCCGAGCTGCAGAACGTGACGGTCGAGCGCGATCTCGCCCGCTTCGCGCGGGGTGTGTCGCAGCGCTGGAGCGAGCTCGTCTACGACGGCCTCTGGTTCTCGCCGCTCAAGCGGGCTCTCGACGGCTTCCTCGACGAGGTCAACTCCACCGTGTCCGGCGACGTGCGCATGACGTTGCACGGGGGACGCGCAGTCGTCAGCGGACGCCGCAGCGACGAGTCGCTCTACGACTTCAACCTGGCCACCTACGACACGGGCGACACGTTCGACCAGTCGCTCGCCAAGGGCTTCGTCGACCTGTGGGGACTCCCGAGCAAGATGGCCGCTGTGCGCGACGAGCGTCAGGGACGCGACCTTGGCTGACGCCGACATCGGCGCGCAGCGGCTCTGGGGCGGTCGCTTCGACGGGGGGCCGTCCGACGCGATGGCCGCGCTGTCGATGTCGGTCCACTTCGACTGGCGGCTCGCGCCGTACGACCTCGCGCAGTCGCGGGCGCACGCGCGCGTCCTGCACCGGGCTCAGCTCCTCGACGACGACGAGCTCGTGCAGGTCCTCGGTGCGCTCGACGGGCTCGAGGTCGACGTACGGTCCGGCGCGTTCGCGCCCACGCCCGCCGACGAGGACGTGCACACCGCACTCGAGCGCGGGCTCACCGAGCGGCTCGGCGCGCTCGGCGGCAAGCTGCGCGCCGGTCGTTCGCGCAACGACCAGGTGGCCACCGACCTCCGCCTGTTCCTCCGCGACGCAGCACGGGATGTCTCGGCTGCCGTCGTCGACCTGCAGCGAGCCCTGCTGGCACAGGCCGAGGCCCACGTCGACAGCCCGTCGCCCGGCTTCACCCACCTGCAGCACGCGCAGCCGGTGTCGTTCGGGCACGAGCTCGCCAAGCACGTGCACGCGTTCGCGCGCGACATCGACCGGTTGCGCGACTGGGACCATCGCGCGGCGATGTCACCGCTCGGCGCGGGTGCACTGGCGGGCTCGTCGCTGCCGCTCGATCCGCAGACCGTGGCCACCGAGCTCGGCTTCCGCGGCGCGATCCCCAACTCGATCGACGCGGTGAGCGACCGTGACTTCGTCGCCGAGTTCTGCTTCGCCTCGACGATGATCGGCGTCCACCTCTCGCGGCTCGGCGAGGAGATCTGCCTCTGGACGTCACGCGAGTTCGGCTGGGCCCGCCTCGACGACGCTTGGTCGACGGGCTCGTCGATCATGCCCCAGAAGAAGAATCCGGACGTCGCGGAGCTCGCGCGCGGCAAGGCCGGACGCCTCATCGGCGGTCTCACCGGTCTGCTGACGACGCTCAAGGGCCTCCCCTTCGCCTACAACCGAGATCTGCAGGAGGACAAGGAGCCGGTATTCGACGCGATCGACACCCTGCTGCTCGTGCTGCCGGCGATGACCGGCTGCGTCGCGACGCTGCGCTTCGACGTCGAGCGGATGGCGGCCTCGGCACCGCAGGGCTTCGCGCTCGCCACCGACATCGCCGAGTGGCTCGTGCGTCAAGGCGTCCCGTTCCGCGACGCGCACGAGATCGCCGGCGGGTGCGTACGCCGTGCCGAGGCGCGCGGCGTCGAGCTGTGGGACCTGTCCGACGACGAGCTCCGCACGATCAGCGACCACCTCTCGCCCGCGGTCCGCGGCGTGCTGTCGCTTCGCGGGGCGCTCGAGTCCCGCTCGGCGTACGGCGGAACGGCGCCGGTCCGGGTGCGCGAGCAGCTGGCCGACGTCCGCGTCACCGTCGACTCCGACGCATCGTGGGCCGCGGCGGATCCTGGCGCCTGACGGCCGCACTGCTCTGGTCGCTCCCGCCGTGCCGACGTACGGTGGGGTGGAGGGGAGCGTCATGAGCGAGCGATGGCTCGGTGAGGGTGGGCACGACGGCCCGCCTCCGACGCGCGCCCATCTGCTCGCCGAGATCGCGGCCGCCGACGAGTCGTCGTTGCCGGGTCTGTGGCGCGAAGCCGTCGAGGCGTTCGGACGTGACGAGGCGTCGCACCTGTGGTGGCAGGCATTGTCGGCCGCGGACGCATCCGACACCTGAGGCCATGTCGACGACCGCCGTCGCCGTAGGGTCTGCCGTATGCGACGGGGTGCTCTCCTGCCGCGGGGCTTCTACGCGCGTCCCGCCGCCGCCGTGGCGCGCGACCTCCTTGGCTGCGTGGTCGAGGTCGACGGTCCCGACGGACTCGTGGCCGTCCGTGTCGTCGAGACCGAGGCGTACGCCGGTGAGGACGATCCCGCCTCGCACGCCTGGCGGGGCCGCACGCCCCGCAGCGGCGTCATGTTCGGACCGCCGGGGCACACCTACGTGTACTTCTCGTACGGGATGCACTGGGCGCTCAACCTCGTGTGCGAGGTCGAGGGTCGAGCGGCCGCCGTCCTGCTGCGCGCCGGCGAGGTCGTCGAAGGGGTGGAGCTCGCGGCCTCGCGCCGACGACCGGGCACCGCGATGCCGCGGCTCGCATCCGGACCGGCAAATCTCGCTGCGTGCCTCGGGCTCGACGCCGCCGGCAACGGGCTCGACGTGACGACGACCGCGAGTCGGGTGCGGGTACGCCGAGGCAGCACGACACGCGACGACGACGTGCGAGTCGGCCCGCGCATCGGGATCAGTCGCGCGGTCGACGTGCCGTGGCGGTTCCGGATCGTCGGCGACGCGCACGTCAGTGGGCCGCGACGCCTCAACTCATGACAGTGAACGTCGAAGGCCCCGCACGAGGTGCGGGGCCTTCGACGTCAGAGGGTCAGTGCGGGTGCGCCGCCAGGAACGGCACGAGGTTCGACGCGATCGGCGAGCCCCATCCGGTGGCGGCGTCCCAGCCCCGTACGGCGGAGTAGCCGGGGATCGTCACGATGGTCCCGGTGCCGTCGTCGAACGCGTAGCCGTTGTCGCCCACGGTGACGTCGTGGAAGTAGCTGCCCGCGCTGCGCTTGCGTCCGAGCTCGTAGAGGTTCTCGTTCAGCGCGCCCACGCGGCGGTGCGCGACCTGGTCGGCGATGGCGACGATTCCCGCCCACTGCGGGGATCCGGCGCTCGTGCCGCCGACGAGGTAGAAGCCGCCGAAGCCGGGGCCGCCGGCGGCGTCGTCACCGAAGTAGGTGATGACCCCGCCGTTGATGCCGCCGTTGTAGCTGATGTCCGGTACCGCACGGAAGCGGCCCTTCACGACCGGCGACTGGTAACCGGGCTTGCGCACGAGGGTCGAGTAGCCGCCGCCCCCGGCCGAGCCGAACAGGTCGGTCTCGTTCCACACCGTCTCGCCCTGGTAGGCGCCCGAGGTGAGGTCGGCGTACAGGCTCGTGCCGCCGACCGCCGTGACGTTGGGGTCGACCGCGGGGCTCGACGCCGCGAGCGAGAAGGAGTTGCCGTCGCAGGTCGGCTGCGCCGATCCCTGGTCACCGGCCGAGGCGAGCAGCGTGATGCCGCGGTCGACCGCCTTCTCGAACACCGCGTGCTGGGCCCTGTCGATCTTCGGGTCGACGCAGCGCTCGTCCTCGCCGAAGCTCTGCGAGATCACGTCGCCGACGCGGTGGTCGACGGCCCACTTCGTGGCCGCCAGGATGTCCGCGTCGTCGTTGGTCCGAGCCTGGACGAGCACGATCTTTGCGCCGGGAGCGACCGCGTGCGCCCACTGGACGTCGAGGTTGGTCTCGCCCGCCCACCCGACCTGGTTGCCGTCGGTGCCGTCCCACGGGGTGGCACCCTGCGGCGCCACGATGGTGAGCTGCGGGTCGGGCAGGCCCCAGGTCGCGTCGAACGTCGCCAGGTCCTCAGCGACCGCGGGCGGGCTGTAGGCGTCGACGATGACGATGGTCCGCCCCGAACCGTCCTTGCCGTGGTCCAGCAGCGGCTGGATCGAGTACGCGGCACGGATCTGGTCGGGTCCGTAGCAGGTCAGCCGACCCGGGCGGACCGTCTGGCAGCCGAAGAGCACGCTGCCGGAAGGCTGCGGCGCGCCCAGCTTCACGAAGTGGGGACGGGCACCGACCGCCGGGGTCTTGGTGTGCGCCTGGGGCGAGTGCGCCGAAGCCGTGGGGGCTGCGGATCCGGCTGCCGACAGCGCCACGGCGGTGGCCGCGGCTGCTGCAGCAGCGACCGCGGCGGTGCGCCGCGATACGCCGGTACGGAACGTCATGGGGTGTCCTTCTGTCCGGTCGAAAGTCGACGCGAGTGCGTCAGGGTCGTCGGAACCTACCTGTCGTGGGCCCAGTGTCAGTGCCATCCAGGCAACGGGTCGGACGCGTTCGGGTCACAACCCCCGAACGGAGCAACGGGTGCGCAGGACGGGCTCTCCCGGTAACACCACGTGACCGATGCGCAACCGGCACGCTGGGCAGCCGCCCCGTGCGGGAGGATGTGGCGCGTGACCGCCGAGACCACCCCTCCGACCGCACCCTCCGTCGAGCTCGACGAGGCGGCTCTCGATGACGCCGCGCGCGCCCGGGTCGGCGTGCTCGACGACCTCATGTGGCGCGGTCTGGTGGCCGACTCGACCGACCTGGGAGCCCTGCGCGCGGCGGCGGCGGCCGGTCCGCTGACGCTCTACTGCGGCTTCGACCCCACCGCGCCGAGCCTGCACATGGGCAACCTGCTGCAGATCCTCACCGTGCGCCGCTTCCAGCTCGCCGGGCACCGGCCCCTCGCGCTGGTCGGCGGGGCGACGGGGCTGATCGGTGACCCCAAGGAGTCCGGGGAGCGCACGCTGCAGGACGTCGACATCGTCCACGGCTGGGTCGACCGCATCCGCGGCCAGCTCGAGCGCTTCTTCGAGTTCGACGGCGTCCCCAACGCGGCCGTCATGGTCAACAACTACGACTGGACGCAGGGACTCTCGACCTTGGAGTTCCTCCGCGACGTCGGCAAGCACTTCAGCGTCAACCGCATGCTCGACCGGGAGGCCGTCGCGGCCCGCCTGGCCGGACCCGGGATCTCGTACACGGAGTTCAGCTACCAGCTGCTCCAGTCCTACGACTACCTGCAGCTGTTCCGCCGCCACGGCTGCACGCTGCAGACAGGTGGCTCGGACCAGTGGGGCAACATCGTCGCCGGCGTCGACCTGATCCGACGTGTCGAGGGCGCACGGGTGCACGCGCTCACCACGCCGCTGGTCACCAAGACGGACGGGACCAAGTTCGGCAAGACGGAGTCGGGCACCGTCTGGCTCGATCCCGCGCTGACCTCGTCGTACGCCTTCTTCCAGTTCTGGCTCACCACCGACGACGCGCTCGCCGGGACGCTGCTGCGGATGTTCTCGTTCCGCACGCACGAGCAGATCGAGGCGCTCGAGGAGTCGTTGCGGGAGCGACCCCAGGCACGCGAGGCGCAGCGCGCGCTCGCCGAGGAACTGACCGATCTCGTGCACGGTCCCGAGGAGCGCGCCCGGGTCGACGCGGCAGCCCGAGCCCTCTTCGGGCAGGGCGAGGTCGCCGACCTCGATCTCGCCACGCTCGACGCCGCGCTGGCCCAGGCACCCCACGCCGTGGTGACACGGGACGAGTGGGACGCGGGCCTGTCCGTGGCCGACGCCCTGTCGCGGTGCGGCCTCGTCGCCAGCAAGGGCGCCGCGCGCCGGGCGATCGCCGAGGGCGGGGCGTCGGTCTCCAACGTCCGGGTCAGCGACGAGGCGGCGGTGCTGGGGGAGTCCGACCTCCTGCACGGACGGTGGATCCTGCTCCGACGTGGTCGGCGTCACATCGGCGGGATCCGCGTCGAGGGCTCCTGACAGCGGGTCGGACGGCCGGACGCACCACCCCGCCGCTCGCGAGAACCCCTGGTGCACAACGCATTACGGGCCTTGCCGCGACGCGACGCGCGGTACGGATGCCCGATTTGACCTCCGTGTCCCTCGGCCCCTACTGTTCACGACGTCAGCCCGACAGGGAGGAACGGACACCGACTCAGGTGGCCGGTCCCGGGGCCAGACTCCCTCACCGAGACACCGACGGCCTCCGGGTCGTACGGACCTCGGTCGGCCCGCTCCGGCGGGTGGGGAAGGGGTCGGACACGGATTTGACCGTGCTCCGCGGCTCCGCTAAGTTAGGCGAGTTGCCCCGAGTGTCCCTCACCGAGAAATCGGTGGGTGCCTTCGGTGCGCGCCCGCTCCTTGAGAACTCAACAGCGTGTCAACAATCGATGCCAACAACCCCGTCCAGGGGACGGCACCGCGACGTTCGTCGTAGGGCCTTCCACTGTTCGGTTCAAGTAATTTCCTTTGGTATTGATCGAGCACAGCTCGATCCATGCCAGGAACTCTTCAGTCGGTAACTGTCGGCCTATTCCGCCGACGTACCAATAGACATCAACGGAGAGTTTGATCCTGGCTCAGGACGAATGCTGGCTGCGTGCTTAACACATGCAAGTCGAACGGTGAACAGGGGCTTGCCCCTGGGATCAGTGGCGAACGGGTGAGTAACACGTGGGCAACCTGCCCCTCACTCTGGGATAACTCCGGGAAACCGGGGCTAATACCGGATACGACCAGGTGCGACATCGCACCAGGTGGAAAGAACTTCGGTGAGGGATGGGCCCGCGGCCTATCAGCTTGTTGGTGAGGTAAAGGCTCACCAAGGCGACGACGGGTAGCCGGCCTGAGAGGGCGACCGGCCACACTGGGACTGAGACACGGCCCAGACTCCTACGGGAGGCAGCAGTGGGGAATATTGCGCAATGGGCGAAAGCCTGACGCAGCGACGCAGCGTGAGGGACGAAGGCCTTCGGGTTGTAAACCTCTTTCAGCGGGGACGAAGCGCAAGTGACGGTACCCGCAGAAGAAGCACCGGCTAACTACGTGCCAGCAGCCGCGGTAATACGTAGGGTGCAAGCATTGTCCGGATTTATTGGGCGTAAAGAGCTCGTAGGCGGCTTGTCACGTCGGGTGTGAAAACTCGGGGCTTAACCCCGAGCCTGCACTCGATACGGGCTAGCTAGAGTGTTGCAGGGGAGACTGGAATTCCTGGTGTAGCGGTGAAATGCGCAGATATCAGGAGGAACACCGGTGGCGAAGGCGGGTCTCTGGGCAACTACTGACGCTGAGGAGCGAAAGCGTGGGGAGCGAACAGGATTAGATACCCTGGTAGTCCACGCCGTAAACGTTGGGCGCTAGGTGTGGGGAACCTTCCACGTTCTCCGTGCCGTAGCTAACGCATTAAGCGCCCCGCCTGGGGAGTACGGCCGCAAGGCTAAAACTCAAAGGAATTGACGGGGGCCCGCACAAGCGGCGGAGCATGTTGCTTAATTCGATGCAACGCGAAGAACCTTACCTAGGCTTGACATATACCGAAAACTCATAGAGATATGGGGTCCGCAAGGGCGGTATACAGGTGGTGCATGGTTGTCGTCAGCTCGTGTCGTGAGATGTTGGGTTAAGTCCCGCAACGAGCGCAACCCTCGTCCTATGTTGCCAGCGGATAATGCCGGGGACTCATAGGAGACTGCCGGGGTCAACTCGGAGGAAGGTGGGGATGACGTCAAATCATCATGCCCCTTATGTCTAGGGCTGCAAACATGCTACAATGGTCGGTACAAAGGGCTGCGATACCGCAAGGTGGAGCGAATCCCAAAAAGCCGGCCTCAGTTCGGATTGGGGTCTGCAACTCGACCCCATGAAGTCGGAGTCGCTAGTAATCGCAGATCAGCAACGCTGCGGTGAATACGTTCCCGGGCCTTGTACACACCGCCCGTCACGTCACGAAAGTCGGTAACACCCGAAGCCGGTGGCCTAACCGCAAGGAAGGAGCCGTCGAAGGTGGGATCGGCGATTGGGACGAAGTCGTAACAAGGTAGCCGTACCGGAAGGTGCGGCTGGATCACCTCCTTTCTAAGGAGCACTGCGACGATCGGTTCGCCGGTCGTCAAAGAGCCTCACGTGCAGGCGTACGTCCTGCCGAGGTAGCTCATGGGTGGAACATCGATTGAGGGCATCTGGCCCTGCGACGCACCAGTACTTCTCTTCGGAGAGTGGACCGTGCCGACCAGGACGGGTGCCCTGACACGCTGTTGGGTCCTGAGGGAACGGGAAACCGATCCTTCGAGACCGACGCCCGGACGCCTTGTGCGCTCGGGCGTTTCGGTCGGGGCCTGGTTCGCGGTTGTACTGCCCGGCATGCCGGCGTCAGCACCGCGGTCGACCAGGACTCCCGCCCGTAGCTTGAGAACTGCACAGTGGACGCGAGCATCTAGTTTTATGTGGCCAAGTTAGTAAGGGCACACGGTGGATGCCTTGGCACCAGAAGCCGATGAAGGACGTTGGAGCCTGCGAAAAGCCTTGGGGAGCTGGCAACCGAGCTGTGATCCAGGGATGTCCGAATGGGGAAACCCGGCTGGAGTCATGTCCAGTCACCTCCGCCTGAATATATAGGGCGGTTGGAGGGAACGTGGGGAAGTGAAACATCTCAGTACCCACAGGAAGAGAAAACAACAGTGATTCCGAGAGTAGTGGCGAGCGAAATCGGAAGAGGCCAAACCGCTACTGCGTGATAGCCGCCAGGCGTTGCAGTACCGGGGTTGTGGGACCTTTCAGTCCGTTCTGGCGAGCGGACAGACAGTAAGAAATCAATGTGGTAGGCGAAGGCCATGCGAAAGGGCCGGCATAGAGGGTAACGCCCCCGTAGCCGAAACTGCATTGACTGTCGAAGGGGATCCCAAGTAACTCGGGGCCCGAGAAATCTCGAGTGAATCTGGCGGGACCACCCGCTAAGCCTAAATACTCTCTGGTGACCGATAGCGGACAAGTACCGTGAGGGAAAGGTGAAAAGTACCCCGGGAGGGGAGTGAAATAGTACCTGAAACCGTGTGCCTACAAGCCGTTGGAGCGTCTTGAGCCCTTGTGGCTCTCCGTGACAGCGTGCCTTTTGAAGAATGAGCCTGCGAGTTAGCGATATGTGGCGAGGTTAACCCGTGAGGGGCAGCCGTAGCGAAAGCGAGTCCGAATAGGGCGATTGAGTCGCGTGTCCTAGACCCGAAGCGGAGTGATCTATCCATGGGCAGGTTGAAGCGCCGGTAAGACGGCGTGGAGGACCGAACCCACCTAGGTTGAAAACTGGGGGGATGACCTGTGGATAGGGGTGAAAGGCCAATCAAACTCCGTGATAGCTGGTTCTCCCCGAAATGCATTTAGGTGCAGCGTCACGTGTTTCTTTCCGGAGGTAGAGCACTGGATGGCCTAGGGGGCCTACAAGCTTACTGAAGTCAACCAAACTCCGAATGCCGGAAAGTGAGAGCGTGGCAGTGAGACTGCGGGGGATAAGCTCCGTAGTCGAGAGGGAAACAGCCCAGAACACCAACTAAGGCCCCCAAGCGTATGCTAAGTGGGAAAGGATGTGGAGTCGCACAGACAACCAGGAGGTTGGCTTAGAAGCAGCCACCCTTGAAAGAGTGCGTAATAGCTCACTGGTCAAGTGATTCCGCGCCGACAATGTAGCGGGGCTCAAGCATACCGCCGAAGTTGTGTCATTCACACCGATTACCCGGCCGGCAACGGTCCAGGTGTGTGGATGGGTAGGGGAGCGTCGTGTGGCGAGCGAAGCGGCGGGGTAACCCAGCCGTGGACGCTACACGAGTGAGAATGCAGGCATGAGTAGCGAAAGAGGAGTGAGAAACTCCTCCGCCGAATGACCAAGGGTTCCAGGGTCAAGCTAATCTGCCCTGGGTAAGTCGGGACCTAAGGCGAGGCCGACAGGCGTAGTCGATGGACAACGGGTTGATATTCCCGTACCCGTGGTGTTGCGCCCATGCTGAGCCCGGTAATGCTAAGCCCCTGAAACCTGGTGATGTCTTCGGACGGATCCAGGCGGAGCGGGCGACCCACACCGGTAGTAGGCAAGCGATGGGGTGACGCAGGAAGGTAGCTGAACCCGGGCGATGGTAGTCCCGGGGTAAGGACGTAGGGCGAGACGTAGGCAAATCCGCGTCTCATGTGCCTGAGATCCGATGCCGAGCCGATTAGGCGAAGTCAGTGATCCTATGCTGCCGAGAAAAGCCTCTAGTGAGTGACACCGCGGCCCGTACCCCAAACCGACACAGGTGGTCAGGTAGAGAATACCAAGGCGATCGAGTGAACCATGGTTAAGGAACTCGGCAAAATGCCCCCGTAACTTCGGGAGAAGGGGGGCCCCGGCCGGTGACAGGACTTGCTCCTGGAGCTGGCTGAGGCCGCAGAGACCAGGCTGAAGCGACTGTTTACTAAAAACACAGGTCCATGCCAAGTCGCAAGACGATGTATATGGACTGACGCCTGCCCGGTGCTGGAACGTTAAGGGGACGGGTTAGTGCGCAAGCGCGAAGCTCAGAACTTAAGCGCCAGTAAACGGCGGTGGTAACTATAACCATCCTAAGGTAGCGAAATTCCTTGTCGGGTAAGTTCCGACCTGCACGAATGGCGTAACGACTTCAGCGCTGTCTCAACCGTGGACTCGGCGAAATTGCACTACGAGTAAAGATGCTCGTTACGCGCGGCAGGACGGAAAGACCCCGGGACCTTTACTATAGCTTTGTATTGGTGGTTGGTTCGGCTTGTGTAGGATAGGTGGGAGACTTTGAAGCGTGGACGCCAGTTCATGTGGAGTCGTCCTTGAAATACCACTCTGGTCGTACTGGCTGTCTAACCTAGGTCCGTGATCCGGATCAGGGACAGTGCATGGTGGGTAGTTTAACTGGGGCGGTTGCCTCCTAAAGAGTAACGGAGGCGCCCAAAGGTTCCCTCAGCCTGGTTGGCAATCAGGTGTCGAGTGCAAGTGCACAAGGGAGCTTGACTGTGAGACCGACGGGTCGAGCAGGGACGAAAGTCGGGACTAGTGATCCGGCGTCGGCATGTGGAAGCGACGTCGCTCAACGGATAAAAGGTACCCCGGGGATAACAGGCTGATCTTCCCCAAGAGTCCATATCGACGGGATGGTTTGGCACCTCGATGTCGGCTCGTCGCATCCTGGGGCTGGAGTAGGTCCCAAGGGTTGGGCTGTTCGCCCATTAAAGCGGCACGCGAGCTGGGTTTAGAACGTCGTGAGACAGTTCGGTCCCTATCCGCCGCGCGCGTAAGAGTTTTGAGAAGGGCTGTCCCTAGTACGAGAGGACCGGGACGGACGAACCTCTGGTGTGCCAGTTGTCCTGCCAAGGGCACGGCTGGTTGGCTACGTTCGGAAGGGATAACCGCTGAAAGCATCTAAGCGGGAAGCCTGCTTCAAGATGAGAACTCTCACCGGGTTAACCGGGTAAGGCCCCCAGCGAGACCACTGGGTTGATAGGCCGGAGGTGGAAGTGCAGCAATGCATGCAGCTGACCGGTACTAATAGGCCGAGGGCTTGACCACACTTAACAAACTAGATCAATGCGTCCACTGTGCGGTTCCCGAGATACGGTCGGGAAACGATCACATCTCCATAGAGTTTCGGCGGCCATGTCGAAGGGGAAACGCCCGGTCCCATTCCGAACCCGGAAGCTAAGCCCTTCAGAGCCGATGGTACTGCGCGGGTGACTGCGTGGGAGAGTAGGACGCCGCCGGACATTCTTTCGAGACGAGGTCGCCCCGTATGGGGCGGCCTCGTCTTGGTTTACGGGGGTCGTGGTTCCCGCTCGATGTCAGTCCCGACGTGCGAGGCAGCAGGCCCCGCGCGCACGACAGGAGATGCAGCATGACCCCGACTCCCGCCAACGACCGCAACAAGCCGCGCGGCGGCTCCAGCGGCGGCTACGGCCGCCCGAGCTCCGGACCGCGCGGAAAGGGCGGCAAGCCCTCCACCGGTTCGTCCTCCGGCTCGCGCGCACCGCGCTCCTCCGACGACCGCGGCGGACGACCGTCCGGCGGTGCCGGCTCCTACGGCGACCGCGGTGGTCGTCCCACGGGTGGCGGCGCGTACAACGACCGGGGCGGTCGCCCCCAGGGGGATCGTCCGCAGGGTGACCGCGGTCCGCGCTCCTACGACGACCGCGCGCCGCGTCGATCCTTCGACGACAGGCCGCCGCGGTCCTTCGACGACCGCGGTGGACGTCCCTCTGGCGGCGGTTCGTACAACGACCGTGGGGGTCGCCCCCAGGGTGACCGGCCTGCGGGTGACCGCGGTGCGCGTTCCTACGACGACCGGGGTGGTCGTCCCTCGGGCGGCAGCTCGTACGGCGACCGGGGTGGTCGTCCTGCGGGTGGCGGCTCGTACGGCGATCGTGGTGGTCGTCCTCAGGGTGACCGTCCTCAGGGCGATCGCGGGCCGCGTTCCTACGACGACCGTGGCGGTCGTCCCTCGGGCGGCGGCTCGTACGGTGACCGTGGTGGTCGTCCTCAGGGGGATCGGCCCGCGGGTGACCGCGGACCGCGTTCCTACGACGACCGGGGTGGTCGTCCCTCGGGCGGCGGCTCGTACAACGACCGTGGTGGTCGCCCCTCCGGCAGCGGCTCGTACGGCGACCGTGGCGGTCGTCCTCAGGGTGACCGGCCTGCGGGTGACCGCGGTCCGCGTTCCTACGACGACCGGGGTGGTCGTCCCTCGGGCGGCGGCTCGTACGACGACCGGGGTGGCCGCCCCTCGGGTGGCAGTTCCTACAGCGACCGTGGGGGTCGTCCCTCAGGCGGGGGCTCGTACAACGATCGTGGTGGTCGTCCCTCCGGTGGCGGCTCGTACAACGATCGTGGTGGTCGTCCCTCCGGTGGCGGCTCGTACAGCGACCGTGGTGGTCGTCCTCAAGGGGATCGGCCTCAGGGCGATCGCGGTCCGCGTTCCTACGACGACCGTGGTGGTCGTCCCTCGGGTGGCAGCTCGTACGGCGACCGTGGCGGTCGTCCTCAGGGGGATCGTCCTACGGGTGACCGCGGGCCGCGTTCCTACGACGAGCGCACGCCGCGTCGATCCTTCGACGACACGCCGCAGCGGTCCTACGACGACCGTGGCGGGCGGCCCGCAGCCGGCGGCTCGTACGGTGACCGCGGTGGTCGACCCTCGGGCGACCGCCAGTACAACGACCGCGCCGATCGCCCCCAGGGGGACCGTGCGCCGCGTTCGTACGACACGCCGCAGCGCTCGTTCGACGACCGTGGCGGCCGTCCCTCGGGCGGCGGCTCGTACGGCGACCGTGGCGGTCGTCCGTCCGGTGACCGCCCCTACGGCGACCGCGGTGGTCGTCCGCAGGGTGATCGTCCGCAGCGTTCCTCCAGCGACCGGGGCCCGCGCTCGTCCGAGGATCGTGGACGGCGTTCCTACGGCGCGGCCCCGGCTCGTGGCCGTCGCGACGACCGCGACCAGCGTCCGGCACGGCCGGTCGGGCCGTCGGTCCCGGACAACGTCACCGGCAAGGAGCTCGACAAGGACATCCGCGGTGACCTGCGCGGCCTGTCGGTCGAGGCAGCAGAGATCGTCTCGCGCCACCTGGTCATGACCGAGCGCCTGCTCGAGTCCAACCCCACCTTGGCGTGGGAGCACGCCAGGGCGGCGGTGGCCCGCGGTGGGCGGCTGGCCGTCGTGCGCGAGGCGGCGGGGATCGCGGGCTATGCGGCCGGCGAGTACGCGGACGCCCTCGCCCAGTTCCGGGCCGCTCGGCGGATCTCCGGATCCGACAGCTACTGGCCGATCATGGCCGACTGCGAGCGCGGTCTGGGTCGTCCCGAGCGGGCGATCGGGATGGCCGGGGCGCCCGAGGTCGACCGGCTCGACCGGGCCGGCCGCGTGGAGATGCGTATCGTCGCGTCCGGGGCGCGCCGCGACCTGGGCCAGGACGACGCCGCGGTCGTGACCCTGCAGTGCCCCGAGCTGTCGGCATCGAGCACCGAGTCGTGGTCGGCGCGGTTGAAGTATGCGTACGCAGATGCGCTGGTCGCCGTCGGTCGCGATGACGAGGCGCGCGAGTGGTTCGAGCGTGCTGCCGAGGTCGACCTCGAGCAGGAGACCGAGGCGGCCGAGCGGCTCGCCGAGCTCGACGGCCTCGTCTGGGTCGACACCCTCGATGGCGACGAGGCCGACCTGGACGACCTCGACCTCGACGAGGTCGACGAGCGCGAAGAGGACGAGGAGCTCCACGACAGCGACGACGCGGACGACGTCCTCGCTGACGTCGTGGCACTCGAGTTCCGCGGTCCGGCCGGTGCGATGGTTGTCGACGCCGACGACGTGCAGGACGTGGACCAGATCGCCACGCACGACGATGACGCCGACGACCTGGAGCAGGAGGACGGCCCGACCGAGGCGAGCGACGACGACGTCGTCGCGCCTCGTGACGGTCAACCCGGTGCGGACTCCAGGGACGCCTGAGCGTCCAGCCAGCGCCAGATGCCGGCGACGTCGGCCTCGGTGCTCGACAGCACCTCCAGCTTGTGCTCGACCTCGGGGACGGACCGCACGGCGTAACGCTGTGCGGTCCGTTCGCGTACGCGGGTCACGGCGTGGTCGAGGTCGAGGCCGTCCGCACGCGCCTCACGCACGAGCTCGACCCACAGGCGGAGCTCCTCGACGGAACGGTCGAGGGTGGTGTCGACGTCAGTCACGGGTCCGAAGTGGCTGAACAGCAAGCGTTTCGGGGTTCGCTCGCGCATGCGCGCGAGCGAGCCGAGGGCGGCATCGAGGTCGAAGTCCGGCGGTGGTGTCGCCGGCCGCAGGTCGCCGGTCTCGGGGGTCCACACGCCTGCGGCGTCACCGGTGTAGAGGTCCCCGGACAGCGAGTCGAGCAGCCCGACGTGGTGTCGCGCGTGCCCGGGGGAGTCGAAGGACTCGAGCGCCCGTCCACCGCCGAGATCGATGTGGTCGCCGTCGGCGAGCACGCGGATGCGATCGGCGGAGGTGGGTCGCAGCACCCCGAACAGCTCGTCGAGAACGGGTCCGAACACGCGTGCGGCGCTCGCCATGAGCCGGGACGGATCGGCCAGGTGCCGAGCACCCGCCTCGTGGACGACCACCTGCGCACGAGGGAACGCCGCGGCCAGATCGCCGACTCCGCCGGCGTGGTCGAGATGGATGTGGGTCACGACGATGGTCGCCAGGTCGTCGGCGTGGACGCCCAGGTCGGCCAGTGCCTGCACCACACGAGGTGCCGAGTGGGCGGCGCCCGTCTCGACCAGGCACGGTCGTTCGCCTCTGATGAGGTAGCCGGCGGTGATCCCGTCATAGCCGCCCATCTGGGTGTCGACGAGCCAGACCTCGTCACCCAGGTCGACGGCGGAGGTCGCGTCCACGTCGGCACTCCTTCTCCGTGTCGTCCCCAACGGCAGGGCTCGGCACGGCGTTCGTGGCTGTGTGGGTCGCACAGTACGACCACCTGGTGGCGTGCAGGAGCGCCACACGTGAGGAGGTGGCGAGATGGCCGCACGACGAGCACCGGCGTCCGAGCCCGCGACGTCGGTCAACGAGGTCCGGCTACGCGGCCGGTTGGCCGGAGTGCAGGAGGAGCGGGAGCTTCCCTCGGGCGACCGGGTGGTGACCTTCCGTGTCGTCGTCGACCGCGAGTCCGGTTCGGGCGGATCGGCCCGCGTCGACACGCTGGACTGCGCGGCGTTCCGGTCCGACGCCCGCCGCAAGCTGTCGGGCTGGGAGCCCGGTGACCAGATCGAGGTGACCGGGGCCCTGCGTCGTCGGTTCTTCCGCGCCGGTGGTGGGCCGGCGTCGCGCTACGAGGTCGAGGTCCGCACTGCCGCGCGCGTCTCCCGGGTCGCTCGCTGACGCGTGGGATCATGCTGCGGTGAGCCACGCCGACCCCTTGCCACCGGCGGGGGAGCCGTACGACTGGTTCCGTCGCGGCAGCGCCCTTCTCGAGTCGGGCAACGCGGCAGCAGCCGCCGAGCTGCTCGCGTGGGCGGCTCGCGAGGAGCCCGCCGCGCACTCGATCCGCGAGTCGCTGGCCCGGGCACTGTTCGACGCCCGACGGTTCGACGACGCGGCGCACGAGTTCGAGATCCTCGTGGAGCTGTCGCCGGACGACGACTACGCGCAGTTCGGCCTCGGCATGTCCTTGTGGCGGCTGCGCCGGTTCCGCCGCGCGGCAGACCACCTCGCCATGGCCGCAGTGATGCGACCCGATCGCCCCGAGTACGCGGCCGCGCTGCGCCAGGTCCGCGCGACCCTGGCGGCTCGCGACGAGGCGGGACTGGCGCCGGACGGTCAGCCAGGGGAGGGGATGTCGTGAGCGACGCGGGAACCCTGCTCGACCGGCACGACTCTCTGCTCGTCGACCTCGACGGTGTCGTCTACCGCGGGCGTGCCGCGCTCCCGCACGCCGTCGGATCCCTTCGCTCGGCCAAGGCGGCCGGCCTCGCCATCGCCTTCGTCACCAACAACGCCGCTCGACCGCCGGACGCGGTCGCGTCGCACCTGCGAGACCTCGGGCTCGAGGTGGACGACTCCGACGTCGTGACGTCGGCCCAGGCCGGCGCCCGTGAGGTCGCCGCCCGGGTTCCTGCCGGGAGCGTCGTGCTCGCGATCGGCGGCCCGGGGGTGGCCGAGGCGCTCCGCCTGCGGGGGTTCGAGGTGGTCGAGCGGGCCGACCATTCCCCGGCCGCCGTCGTGATGGGGTTCGGGCCCGACGTGTCGTGGCGCGAGCTCGCCGAGGCGTCCTACGCCGTCGAGGCGGGCGCGCTCTTCGTCGCCACCAACACCGACACCAGCATCCCCACGGCGCGAGGCATCGCGCCCGGCAACGGCACCCTCGTGGGTGCCGTCGTCGCGGCGACGGGCCGCACACCGATCGTCGCCGGGAAGCCGTTCGCGCCGTTGATGCGCGAATCGATCGAGCGGATCGACGCCCGGAGGCCGCTCGTGGTCGGCGACCGGCTCGACACGGACGTCCAAGCAGGCCACGTGAGTGGCATCCCGAGCCTGCTGGTCCTCACCGGGGTCACCGGCGTCGACGAACTCCTCGATGCGCGCCCGGACCGCCGGCCCACCTTCGTGTCGACCGACCTGCGCGGCTTGTCCGACGCCCGTGCCGCGACGCCCGTCGAGATGGCCGAGGCGGTGCAGAGCCACGACGACGGGCTCGCCGCCCTGCGTGGCGCCTGCGTGCGGTCGTGGGCCGCGATCGACCTGGGCCAGCGGTCACCGGTCGGCGTCGACGAGCGGGCACGTCTCGCCCAGGACGTCGAGGAGGCGCTGCGCTGATCGCCTCGTTCAGCGGCACGGACCGGAGTCCGTCGTCCGATGCCTCTAGAGGAACGAGCGCAGGGCCAGGAGGTCGCGGAACTTCGCCTCGACCTTGATCCGGCCGTGCGCCCAGCCGCTGCCGAAGTGGAGCCGACCCGCGACGACGTCGATGAGGTCGTCGGACGAGAGGGTGAGCCGCAGCTTCGCGGCGCCTGCCTGCACGTCGTCGACCTCGTGGACGTCGACGAGGTGGCCGCCGTCGAAGCGGCCGGCGAAGGCGAGCTCGACGTCCGGGACGCGCACGGAGAGCGTGCCGTCCGGGATCTTGCGGCGGGACTCGTCGTCGACGCCGTCCATGAGGCGGGCGACGTCGCTGACGCATGCGCGGACCTGGTCGGCGTCGGCCATCGGGGTGCGGTTCTCCTTCGTGAGGTACGTCGGCTCCTCCGTGACGCTAGCGCAGAGCCTCGCGATAGCGTGGCGGTGGCGAGCGAGGCTCGCCCGGAGACGAGTGAGGTGACGGGCGTGCTCGATGCACTGCGCGGATATGTCCAGCTGGCCACCGGCCTGACCGAGGTGACGGTGGCGCGGGCGCGCGAGGCCGCCGCAGCGGTCATCGCGCAGGGCATCGAGCTGGCGGCGGTCCGCGACGTCCCCGGTGGGGATCAGGCCACCGATGCGGCCAAGGTCGCCGCGACGCAGGTCCAGGGGCTGGCCGACGACCTGCTCGAGACCAGCAAGGCCAACCGCGAGATGCTCGTGGGGCTCATCCGGACCGAGGTCGACCGCGCTGCCGGGCGGATGGGCTTCGTCCGCGAGGAGGAGCTCGCCGCTGTTCGTCGTCACGTCGCCCGCCTCGAGACGCAGCTCGTCGACATCCGCTCGTCCCTGAGCGCCGCTCCGGCAGCGGCCTCCGCAGCAGCCGGGCCCGCCGGCCAGCGTCCACGCGGTCCACGGGGTCCACGGAGCCTTCCGCGGCCGCACCCAAGCCGGCGAGGAAGAAGATCCCGGTGAGCAAGCCGACGGACCAGGCATGAGCACGTGGGACCCGGCGGGATCGCGCGACGGGACGATCGGCGCGGGCTCGGACGAGGGCGGGGAGCAGCGCGATGGATCCGACACCGCTGCCGACGCGGCGGCGGACTCGCGCGTCGACAGCCTTGACGACGGTGCGGCCACGGTCGGCTCGTCCCAGGCGCTGCCCTTCGTCATGACTGTGCGCGAGCACTTCGCCGCGCTCGACGACGTCGCGCCCACCGGCGAGGCACGGGTCGACGCCGCGACCTCGCGGCTGACCGAGGTGCCCGACCTCCCGACGTCGGACCACGTCGAGATCTACGACGACGTCCACCGGCGCCTGCAGGACGCGCTGTCCGACACCGAGGTGCGCTGAGGCTCTCGTGGCGCGTCGTCGGCTCGACGCCGAGCTGGTACACCGCGGTCTCGCGCGCTCGCGCGAGCACGCTCAGACGCTCGTCGAGGAAGGCCGCGTGGTGCTCGGGGGAGTCGTCGCGACCAAGTCGGCAACGCAGGTCGATGGGTCGTCGAGCATCGTGGTGCGCGAGGGTGACGACGGTCCCGACTACGTCTCTCGGGGAGCTCACAAGCTGATCGGCGCGCTCGACGCCTTCGACCTGCCTGTCGAGGGACGTCGCGCCCTCGACGCCGGGGCGAGCACCGGCGGCTTCAGCGACGTCCTGCTCCGCCGCGGCGTCACGGCGGTCGCCGCCGTCGACGTCGGCTACGGGCAGCTGGCCTGGTCGGTGCGGTCCGACCCCCGCGTCGTCGTCCTCGACCGCACCAACGTCCGGGACCTGGTGCCCGAGCTGCTGCCGTTCGTGCCCGACCTCGTCGTGGCCGATCTGAGCTTCATCTCGTTGGCCCTCGTGCTGCCCGCGCTCGTGGGCGTCGTGACGCCTGACGCGGACCTCGTGCTGATGGTCAAGCCGCAGTTCGAGGTGGGGCGGGGCCAGGTCGGTGCGGGTGGCGTCGTGCGTGACCCCGCTCTCCGGTCCGAGGCCGTCCGTAGGATCGCTGCAGCGGCGTCGGACCTCGGTCTCGGCGTCGCGGGCGTGGTCGCGTCGCCCCTTCCCGGGCCGAGCGGCAACGTCGAGTACTTCCTGCACCTGCGCCGCGGGGCCGAACCCCTCGACGAGTCCGATCTCGCCAGCGCGATCGAGGAGGGACCGAAGTGACGGACCGCCGAGTCCTTCTCGTCACGCACGCCGGCCGGGCGGACGCGCTCACGCTCGCGCGTGCCGTGGCGCTCGAGCTGTGCGAGGCGGGCATCGAGGTGCGCGCCGAGAGCGAGGAGGCGGTGCACCTCGTCGAGTGCGGGGTCGTGTCGGTCGATGCCACGACAGCAGCCGAGGGCTGCGAGCTCGTCGTCATCCTGGGCGGCGACGGGACCGTTCTGCGCGGCGCCGAGATGGCACGTCCGTACGACGTGCCGCTCCTCGGGGTGAACCTCGGTCATGTCGGGTTCCTCGCCGAGGCGGAGGTCGACGAGGTGTCGTCGGTGGTCCGCAAGGTGGTCGACCGTGCCTGGACCGTCGAGGAGCGGACGACGCTCGCGATCGGCATCACCCACGACGGCGAGCAGATCGCCACGACGTGGGCGCTCAACGAGGCGTCGGTCGAGAAGTCCAGCCGCGAACGGATGATCGAGATGCTCGTGGCGATCGACGAGCGACCCCTGTCGCGCTGGGGCGCCGACGGCGTCGTCGTCGCGACCCCGACCGGGTCGACGGCGTACGCGTTCTCGGCGGGCGGCCCGGTGGTCTGGCCCGAGGTGCAGGCCCTGCTCGTGGTCCCGATCTGCGCGCACGCACTGTTCGCCCGCCCGCTCGTCGTGTCGCCCACGAGCACCATCGCGGTCGAGATCGTGTCGAGCGTCGGCGGCGTCCTGTGGTGCGACGGGCGCCGGACCGTCGACCTGCCGCCCGGCGCACGGGTGGAGGTGACCCGGCATCCCGAGCCGGTCCGCTTCGCGCGTCTGCACACCGCTCCCTTCACCGACCGGCTGGTCGCGAAGTTCGACCTGCCGGTCGAGGGCTGGCGTGGCTCGCGCCGGCGTCAGCACGACGGAGCCGGCTCGTGATCGCATCGCACCACCGCCACGACCTCCGGGCACAGCGGCCGTGATCGAGGAGATCCGGATCCGCGGGCTCGGCGTGATCGACGACGCCGTGCTCGAACCTCACGCCGGCTTCACGGCCGTGACAGGCGAGACCGGCGCCGGCAAGACGATGGTGCTCACGGGGCTCGGACTGCTGCTCGGCGGCCGCGCGGACTCGGCGGTGGTGCGTGGCGATCGGGCCGAGATCGAAGGCCGCATCGTCGGGGCACCGACCTCGGTGCTCGACCGGGTGGCGGATGCGGGGGGTGACCTCGACGAGGGCGTCGTGGTGCTCGCGCGCACGGTCGCGTCCGGGGGGCGCAGCCGGGCCTTCCTCGGCGGCCGGTCCGTGCCGGTGTCGGTGCTCGCCGAGCTGTCGGACGATCTCGTCGCCGTCCACGGGCAGAGCGACCAGCAACGACTGCTCGCGCCGGCCCGGCAGCGCGCTGCGCTCGATCGCTACGCCGGCGACGCGGTCGCGGCACCGCTCGCCCGATACCGCGCGGCCTACGACCGGCTCCGGGTCGTCGAGCGAGACCTCGTCGAGATCACGGCGCACGCGCGCGAACGCGCGCAGGAGGCGGATCTGCTCCGCCACGGGCTGGCTGAGATCGAGGCCGTGTCGCCCCAGCCGGGCGAGGGCGAGGCTCTGGCGCAGGAGTCTGAGCGACTGTCCTACGCCGCGCAGCTGCGTGCGGCGGCGTCCTTCGCGCACCAGGCACTGCGCAGCGACGACGACGAGTCCGATGCGCTCGGTCTCGTGGGGGCCGCCAGGCACGGCCTCGACGTGGAGCGAGACCACGACCCTGGGCTCGGCTCCCTGGCCGACCGGTTGGCCGACGCCATGGCCCAGCTCGACGACGTCGCAGGCGAGCTGGCGTCCTACGCCGACGACGTCGACGCCGACCCCGCGCGTCTCGACGCCGTGCAGGAGCGCCGTGCCGCGCTCGCCCGCCTCACCCGCAAGTACGGCGCGACGGTCGACGACGTGCTCGCGTGGGCGCAGGACGGTGCGACGCGGCTCGCGACGCTCGATGACGACGACGGACGTCTCACCCAGCTGGAGTCCGAGCGCGCATCCGTGCGTGAGCAGCTCGCCCGGTGGGTCATCGAGGTCAGCGAGGCCCGTGCCGAAGCCGGGGCTCGCCTGTGCTCCGCGGTCTCGGTCGAGCTCGCTGACCTCGCGATGCCGCACGCGCGGCTCGGCGTGGCGCTGCGGCACGCCGACAGCCGCGACGGCCTCGACGTCGTGCTGGCGCAGGATTCCCGACGGGTCGCCTTCGGTCCGAGCGGGATCGACGAGGTCGAGCTGCTCCTGACTCCGCACGCCGGCGCGCCGGAACGGCCGATCGCCAAGGGGGCCTCGGGCGGTGAGCTGTCGCGCGTCATGCTGGCGATCGAGGTGGTCTTCGCCGGCTCCGACCCGGCTCCCACGCTCGTGTTCGACGAGGTCGACGCCGGCGTCGGGGGTCGGGCCGCGGTCGAGGTCGGTCGACGACTGGCCCGGCTGGCACGGACGAGCCAGGTGCTCGTCGTGACGCACCTGCCGCAGGTCGCGGCGTTCGCCGACCGTCAGGTCGTCGTCGAGAAGTCCGACGACGGTCGTGTCACGACGTCGCAGCTGCGGACGGCCGACGGCGACGGCCGGGTCCGCGAGCTGGCCCGTATGCTCGCCGGGCTCGAGGGTTCCGAGCACGCCGCGGCCCACGCCCAGGAGCTTCTCGATCTCGCGGCCGCCGACCGTGCATCGGTGGCTGCCGCACGACCCACGTCCCGACGGAGGAAGGCCGGAGCATGAGCCCGTCCGAGGTGTTCGAGTTCGCCGATGAGGTCGTGCGCGAGGGCGCGGCCCACCATCCGATCGCGGCGACCTACCGCGGCCTGCCCGGCCACGACGCCGAGCTGACCGACTTCAGCGCCGAGCAGGCGGCCGCGACCATCGCGGACGTCCGCGCACGGATCGCGGCACTCGACGGACTGTCGATCGCGAACGACGACGACCGCCTTGCGATCGAGGTGATGCGCGAGCGGCTCGGTGCCGAGACGGCGTCCTACGACACCGGCGAGCACCTGCGTGACGTCAACGTGCTCTTCAGCCCGGTGCAGATCACGCGCAACGTCTTCACGCTCATGCCGACGGAGAACGACGAGCAGTGGGAGACCATCGCCACGAGGCTCGAGAAGGTGCCTCACGCGCTCGACACGATGCGCGCGTCCTACGTCGAGGGCATGGCGCGCGAGGTGCTGCCGGCACGACGGCAGGTGCTCGGGGCCGCCACGTCGGCTGCCGTCGCTGCGGGGCTCGAGGCTGAGGGCGACGGCGTTCCCGCACCCTTCTTCGACGGGTTCGTCGCGACCTACGCCGGCGCCGACGCGAGCCTCGTGGCGCGTCTGCAGACGGCCGCCGACGCGGCGACCGCGGCGTACGCCGACGCAGCGCGGTGGATGAGGGACGACTACGCGCCCCACGCGCTCGAGCAGGACGGCGTGGGACGCGAGCGCTACGCGGGGCACGCCCGCAACTACCTCGGCGCCGACGTCGACCTCGACGAGACCTACGCGTGGGGCTGGGCCGACCTCACCCAGATCACTCGGCGCATGCACGAGTGCGCCGCCCAGCTCTACGGCGGGAGCACCCCGGCGCAGGCGCAGGCGCAGCTGAACCGCGACCCCGCCTACACCCACCCCGACGCCGAGTCGACCCGCGAATGGCTGCAGCAGGTCACGGACGAGACCACGGAGTCGTTCAACGGCCGCTACTTCGACATTCCGGACCAGATGCTCGCGTGCGAGGCGATGATCGCGCCGCCCGGGTCTGCCGCCGCACCGTTCTACACGCCGCCCAGCGAGGACTTCAGCCGGTCGGGGCGCACCTGGCTGCCGGCCATCGACTCCTCATCCTTCCGGGACTGGTGGCTGCTGTCCGTGTGGCACCACGAGGCGGTCCCCGGCCATCACCTGCAGGTGGCCTACGCGATGTGCCAGAGCGAGCACCTCTCACGGTTCCAGCGGACGACGATGGTCTCCGGCCATGCGGAGGGCTGGGCCCTGTACTCCGAGCGGCTCATGGACGAGCTCGGCTACTACGAGGACCCGGCGTACGCCCTGGGGTTCCTGTCCAACCAGGCGATGCGGGCGACGCGCGTCGTCCTCGACATCGGGCTGCACCTCGGGCTGGCGATCCCGGCCGACGTCGACCCGCTGCTGTTCGAGGGGGTCGACGGCGACCCGCGCGGCACGGGGTGGACCGCTGACATCGCGCGTCAGTTCCTCGCTGCTCGCGCCCTGCAGTCCGACAGCTTCGCCCGCAGCGAGGTCGACCGCTACCTGGGTCTGCCCGGCCAGGCGATCAGCTACAAGGTCGGCGAGCGGTTGTGGGTCGCCGCGCGCGAGCGCGCCGAGGCTGCCGGCGGCTCGACGTTCGACCTCAAGGCATGGCACATGAAGGCGCTGTCGCTCGGATCGGTCGGGCTCGCGGTGCTCGACAGCGAGCTCGCCCGGGGCTGAGGTCGACGGCGGGCGGATAGCCTGGCCGCATGTCCCGGATCCGCGCGATCACGACCGTTGCTGCTGCCGGGCTCCTCGTCGCGACGTTGCCGGCCCTCGCGCCGTCAGCCTCGGCCGTCGTCAAGCCGGTCACGAGCGCGACGCGCGCCTGGCGCGCTGCGGCACCGGCCACGATGGTGATCGGCCGGTCCGTGCTGGGTCGCCCGATCGTGGCGCACCGGGTCGGGGCGGCGGATGCGCCGTACGTCCTGCTCGTCCTCGGGCAGATGCACGGCAGCGAGCCGCGCGGCCGTGATGTGGTGCGCGAGATCACGTCGCTCAGGCCGCCTCCCCAGCTGCAGGTCTGGACGATCAGCACCATGAACCCGGACGGTGCGATCGCGCGCCGTCGCACGAATGCGCACCGGGTGGACCTCAACCGCAACTTCCCGCTGGGGTGGCGTCGCACGCCGGGTCCGCAGTGGCTCTACAACGCGGGGCGGTCGGCCGCGAGCGAGCCGGAGACCCGCGCCGTGATGGTGTTCCTCGACCGGCTGCGCCCCGACCTCGTCGTGTCGCTGCACCAGGCGTACGCCTCGGTCGACGTCGGCAACCCGCGGACGAGGACGTGGGCCCGGCAGCTCGCGACGTTGCTGCGGCTGCGCATGCGCGCGGTGCCGTGCGCCGGACCGTGCACCGGCACGCTGACCTCCTGGTTCAACAGCCGCTACCCCGGCGTCGCGATCACCGTCGAGCTGCCCGCCGTGGTCACCGCGGCCTGGGCGAGGTACGACGCGCGGGCGATCCTCCTGGTGGCGCGCCGGCTGGTCCCGCCCGGTGCCACCCCGACACCCACCCCGACACCCACCCCGACACCCACCCCGACCCCGACCCCGACACCCACCCCGACTCCGACTCCGACACCCACCCCCACGAGCTGATCGGCGCCCCTTCGGTCCAGGACGGCGGACACGCCTGGCATCGGCGGCTCGGGTGTCGGTGGTCCGGTGATAATCTGGACCCCCGTGAGCAACCCGCAGACGACCAAGCACCTGTTCGTCACCGGAGGAGTCGCCTCCTCCCTGGGCAAGGGGCTCACGGCCTCCTCGCTCGGCAACCTGCTGAAGTCGCGTGGCCTCCGCGTGACCATGCAGAAGCTCGATCCCTATCTCAACGTCGACCCGGGCACGATGAACCCGTTCCAGCACGGCGAGGTCTTCGTCACCAACGACGGCGCCGAGACCGACCTGGACATCGGCCACTACGAGCGCTTCCTCGACGTCGACCTGCACGGGTCCGCCAACGTCACGACCGGGCAGGTCTACTCGCAGGTGATCGCCAAGGAGCGTCGCGGCGAGTACCTCGGCGACACGGTCCAGGTGATCCCGCACATCACGAACGAGATCAAGTCGCGCGTGCGCCGCATGGCCGGCCCCGACGTCGACGTCGTGATCACCGAGGTCGGCGGCACCGTGGGCGACATCGAGTCGCTCCCGTTCCTCGAGGCGATCCGCCAGATTCGCCACGAGATCGGCCGCGACAACGTCTTCTTCCTGCACGTCTCGCTGCTGCCCTACATCGGTCCGTCGGGCGAGCTCAAGACCAAGCCGACCCAGCACTCGGTCGCCGCGCTGCGCAACATCGGCATCCAGCCCGACGCGATCGTGCTGCGGGCCGACCGCGAGGTCCCGGCGTCGATCAAGCGCAAGATCTCGCTCATGTGCGACGTCGACGTCGAGGCCGTCGTGGCCGCGGTCGACGCGCCGAGCATCTATGACATCCCGAAGGTGCTGCACACGGAGGGGCTCGACGCCTACGTCGTGCGCCGTCTCGGACTGCCCTTCCGCGACGTCGACTGGACCGACTGGGACCAGCTGCTGCGTCGCGTGCACCACCCAGAGCACGAGGTGACCGTCGCGCTCGTGGGCAAGTACGTCGACCTCCCGGATGCGTATCTCTCGGTCACCGAGGCGCTCCGCGCCGGCGGGTTCGCGCACGACTGCCGGGTCAACATCCGCTGGGTGACCTCCGACGACTGCGTCACGGAGGAGGGCGCCGAGCGACTGCTCGGTGACGTCGATGCGGTGTGCGTGCCGGGCGGGTTCGGCGTACGCGGCATCGAGGGCAAGCTGGCGGCGTTGCGCTACACGCGCGAGCACGGCATCCCGACCCTCGGTCTGTGCCTGGGTCTGCAGTGCATGGTGATCGAGTACGCGCGCGACGTGGCCGGGCTCGAGGGCGCGGGGTCGGCGGAGTTCGACGAGGCGACACCGCACCCGGTCATCGCGACGATGGCCGACCAGCGCGACGTCGTCGCCGGCGAGCGCGACATGGGCGGCACGATGCGCCTCGGTCTTTACCCGGCGCGGCTGGCCGACAACTCGATCGTGCGCGAGGTCTATGGCGAGCAGTTCGTCGACGAGCGTCACCGGCACCGCTACGAGGTCAACAACGACTACCGCGGCCGCCTCGAGGAGGCAGGTCTGTGGTTCTCGGGCACGTCCCCGGATGGTCGCCTCGTCGAGTTCGTCGAGCTGCCTCGCGAGGTGCACCCGTACTACGTCGCGACGCAGGCGCACCCGGAGCTGCGGTCGCGGCCTACCAAGGCGCACCCGTTGTTCTCGGGGCTCGTCGCCGCCGCGCTGACGCGCCGTACGGTCGACATCACCCTCGCGAACGCCTGAGCCGTGGGCGATTTCGTCGTCGACCCCACATGGGCCGGCGATCCCTCCTCTCTCGCCGACGAGGCGGTCGTCAACGAGATCGTGGCGAGCGAGCCGTTGGTCGACGGACGCGTGTGGGACGTGCGACGCGACTCGGTCGACCTCGGTGACGGACAGATCGTCGTGCGCGACTTCGTCGTGCACCCCGGCGCCGTCGGAGTGCTGGCGCTCGACGACGCGGAGCGGGTGCTGCTCGTGCGGCAGTACCGCCATCCGGTCGGGATGGCGCTGTGGGAGCCGGTCGCGGGACTGCTCGACGTCGCCGACGAGTCGCCGCTCACCGGAGCCGCGCGCGAGCTCGTCGAGGAGGCAGGGCTCGTCGCCGAGCGCTGGGACGTGCTCGTCGATCTCGAGACCTCGCCGGGCGGCTCGAGCGAGACCATCCGCTGCTATCTCGCCCGAGGGCTCGCGCCCGCGCCCGGGGGACGCCCGGTGGGCGAGGGCGAGGAGCGCGACATGCCGTTCACGTGGGTGCCGCTCGACGACGCCGTCGACGCCGTGCTGCACGGGCGGTTCACCGCGCCGCTCACCGTGGCCGGCGTGCTCGCGGCGTACGCCTCACGCGCCCGTGGGTGGCAGTCACTGCGCACGGCAGACGTCGCGTGGCCGCAGCGCGACCTCGTGGCCTCGACCGGCCGCGCGCGCGTCTACGGCGGCTGAGCGGACGGGCAGCGGAGACAGAACCGCGCATGATTCTCCCGAAGGTCCGAGACCTACGCTTCGTCACGATCCGGCGGGGCGGCACGCTGACGGATTCCGACCACCATCTGCTCGCACTGTGGGCGGCGTTGTGCGCCGAACGCGTCCTCGACCTCTTCGAGTCCGAACGTCCGGAAGACATGCGACCGCGGCGGGCGGTCGAAGCGGCTCGCGCCTGGACACGCCACGAGATGACGATGATGCAGGCGCGGTCTTTGGGTGGACATGCCATGGGCGCCGCGCGAGACCTGAGCGGTGCAGCTCGCCATGCCGCGTACGCCGCGGGGCAGGCCGCCGTCGTGTCGCATGTCGCAGCGCACGAGCTGGGCGCGGCCGCATACGCCATCAAGGCCGCACGCGCGGCAGCGCCTGACGGTGGTGGGGACGACGCAGCACGACTCGAATGCCAGTGGCAGCGCGAACAGCTGCCGACCGCCATTCGAGACCTGGTCCTGGACGACCAGCGCCAGCGCAACGAGATCTGCTGGTCGGTGTTCGACTGCTGAGGGGGTGGTAGCAGGAGCGCCGTTCCCGTGCGATCGAACCGGTTCGCGGACCGGTCTCGTGCTGACTGAGTAGCCTGACGCCGTGCCTGAGGCTGGTCACGACGCCCGGTGGGTGATGTCGGACGGTCGGGTCATCGAGTACTGGGATGGCGGCGACCCCCGGGGTCGCGCCGTCGTCATGCAGCCCGGCACACCCGCGTCACGGGTGTTGGGACGCTGGGGACACGAGGCCGCATCGGCGGCGGGCGTGCGCCTGGTGTCGGTGAGCCGACCCGGCTACGGCGGCTCCACGCCCACCGCGGCGCCGAGCTTGATGGCGACCGGCCGGGACACCGCGGCACTTGCCGCGTGGCTGGGCCTGACCGACTACGCCGTCCTGGGGATCTCCGGTGGAGGTCCGTTCGCCGTCGCCACGGCCGTCGCCGATCCCGGTTCGGTGCGAGCTCTGGCCGTCGTGGGCGGCGTAGGGCCCTGGCCGACGCTCGATGAGCCCACCGACGCGGACGCGGAGGATCGCGCGTGCCTCGCCATGTTCGACGCCGGGGACACGGCTGGTGCGTGGGAGGGGCTGTACCGCCTGGCCGAGCAGGAGATGGGCGGCTGGCGCGCCCTCGATGACGACGCCCGCGTGGACGCGATCCTTGACGCGCCGGACAGCCCACTCACCCACGACAACGCTTATCGGGCACTGTGGGCCAGCAACATGACCGTGGTCCTCGATCGCCTGGACGGCTACGTGGCAGACAACCTCGCGTGGGGCGGGACATGGGATGTCGATCCAGCCGACGTGACGGCACCGACCGTGCTGTGGGACGCAGACGGCGACGGCGCCCGTCACGTGCTCTGGTACGCGGATCGGATCGCCGGTGCGGAGCTGGTGATCTTCTCCGGTGAGGGACATCTGGATGTCTGCGATCTCCACTGGCCAGAGGTGCTCGCGGGGCTTCTTCGAGTCTGGGCCTAGGCCGATCGGTCCCACCGTGCCGGAGCTTGAGGTGTGCCGATCGCGATGACGCGACGGCTCAGAGCGGGACGCCGGCGCCGTGGAAGTGCTCGAACACCAGGCTCGTCTGCGTCGACTCGGTCTCGGGTCGCGACGACAGGTTCTGGGTCACGAAGTTGCGCAGGCCCTCGGTGTCCGACGCGACGACGTGCACGAGGAAGTCGAACGCACCCGCGACGAAATAGACGTTGAGCACCCCCGGCTCGTGAGCGAGCCGGTTGCCGAACTCGAGCAGGCTGCCGCGCGCGCCGGGACGGACCCGCACGGACACGATCGCCTGCAGGTCGGCTCCGATGCGGGCGTGGTCGACGTCGGCGCGAAAGCCCCGGATCACGCCGCGCTTGATGAGGTTCTGCGTGCGCATGAGGCAGGTCGACGCTGCGATACCGAGCCGCTCCGCGAGGACGTTGTTGGGGATGCGACCGTCGCGCACCAGCTCGGTGAGGATGTCGCGGTCGAGAGCGTCCAGCGGCTTGTGAACCGGATTCGGGGGTGAGGGCGACTTCACGGACTTCTCCGAACGTGATGCGGGCACCGACGCAATATAGCGAACCAGGTACGGTGCTACTCCCGCTTGACCGGTCACAGGTTCATTCTTGCGCCCAATCGGCCCCTACTGGCATACGGAGACTGGCACATGAAGGTCGGCATCCCCCGCGAGGTCAAGAACCACGAGTACCGCGTCGCGATCACGCCTGCCGGCGTCTTCGAGCTGGTGCGTCACGGCCACGAGGTCGTCGTGGAGCACGACGCCGGTGTCGGCTCGTCGATCACGGACGAGGAGTACGTCGCGGCCGGCGCGACGATCCTGCCCACGGCCGACGACGTCTGGGCCGCGGGCGACCTGATCCTCAAGGTGAAGGAACCCATCGCGGAGGAGTACCACCGGATGCGCGAGGGCCAGACCCTGTTCACCTACCTCCACCTCGCCGCGTCGCGCGAGTGCACCGAGGCGCTGGTCAAGGCCGGCGTGACAGGCATCGCCTATGAAACGGTCGAGCTGCCGGACCGTTCGCTCCCGCTGCTCGCCCCGATGTCCGAGGTCGCCGGCCGCCTTGCGCCCCAGGTCGGCGCGCACGCGCTGATGCGTGCCAACGGCGGGCGCGGCGTCCTCATGGGTGGTGTGTCCGGGACGTACGCCGCCAAGGTCGTGGTGCTCGGCGCCGGTGTGTCCGGACAGAACGCTGCCGCGATCGCGCTCGGCATGCAGGCCGAGGTTCTCCTCATGGATCTCAACATCCCGCGTCTCCGACAGGTCGACGCGATCTACCAGGGCCACATGCAGACCGTCGCTTCGAACGCCTACGAGATCGAGCGCGCGGTGCTCGACGCCGACATGGTCATCGGTGCCGTCCTGGTGCCGGGGGCCAAGGCGCCCAGGCTCGTCTCGAACGAGCTGGTGTCGCGAATGAAGCCCGGCTCGGTGCTCGTGGACATCGCCATCGACCAGGGCGGCTGCTTCGAGGACTCGCGACCCACGACGCACGCCGACCCGACGTACACCGTGCACAACTCGGTGTTCTACTGCGTGGCCAACATGCCGGGTGCAGTGCCCCACACGTCCACCTACGCCCTCACCAACGTGACGCTTCCCTACGCCGTCGCTCTCGCCAACAAGGGCTGGGCGCAGGCGCTGCGCGACGACAAGGCGCTCGCGCTCGGGCTCAACACGCACGCGGGGCAGATCACCTACGGCGCGGTCGCCGAGGCCTTCCCGGACATGGCCTCGACGACCGTCGAGTCGGTCCTCGCCTGACCTCACCGCCTCGCACCACCACGGACCGGCCGCCCCGCGGGGGACCGGTCCGTCGTGGTCTCCGGCGCGCCGGTCGGCGGACTGATCTGCCGACCGGCGCCGACGGCACGTTGCTGCGTCGGCGTCGGTTATGTCAGGTACGGTCGGGGCGTGGCGCAGGTGCCGGGAGCGAGGGATCTCGAGATGGCACAGCCGCCCCCCGCGCGGCTCTCGCCGCTCGCGCGCTCGGTGCGCCTGTATCTCGACCACCTCACGGTGGAGCGCGGTCTGGCCGCGAACTCGCTGGCGGCCTACCGACGCGACCTGGCGCGCTACGTCGCCTTCTGCGAGAGCCGCGGCCGCTCCGAGGTCGCTGCCGTGGACGAGCACGACGTCGCCGACTTCCTCGTGGCGCTCCGCACGGGCGGTGACGACCATCCGCCGCTCGCGGCGTCGTCCGCGGGGCGGACCGTGGTGGCCGTGCGCGGTTTCCACAGGTTCGCCGCTCGTGAAGGCCTGACCGTGGGGGATCCCGGCAAGGACGTCCGTCCCCCGACCCAGACCCGCCGGCTGCCCAAGGCCATCACCGTCGCCGAGGTCGAGGCGATCCTCGACGCGGCCGATCCGGACGGCACACCCCGCGCCCTGCGCGACCGTGCCCTGCTCGAGGTGCTCTACGCGACGGGCGCACGGATCTCGGAGGCGGTGGGTCTCGACGTCGACGACCTCGACGTCGAGACGGCCAGCGTGCTGCTGCGCGGCAAGGGCTCCAAGGAGCGCATCGTGCCGGTGGGCCGGCTGGCGCTGTCGGCGGTCGAGGCCTACCTCGTGCGGGGGCGCCCTGCCCTCACAGCGGCGGGGCGCGGCGGACCGGCACTGTTCGTCAACTCCCGCGGCGGTCGGCTGACCCGGCAGAGCGCCTGGTCCATCCTCGCGGCGGCCGTGGAGCGGTCCGGTGTCGAGGCCGACGTGTCGCCGCACACCTTCCGGCACTCGTTCGCGACCCATCTGCTCGACGGAGGCGCCGACGTCCGCGTCGTGCAGGAGCTGCTCGGGCACGCGTCGGTGACCACGACGCAGATCTACACGCTCGTCACGGTGGACCACCTGCGCGAGGTCTACGCGCTCGCACACCCGCGCGCACGCTCCTGACCTGCGCCGACACTCCTCCATCCACCCGAGCGGGTGGTCGGCCCGGGCCCGGTCTTGCCTCCTCGCCTCGCCCGGGCCTAAGGTGACGCTCCAATCGCCAAGGCGATCAGAAGTCCTATCGAGACAGAGTTGAGTCGTTCTGTGTCTAAGTCGACAAACTCGCCGGAGCCGGGGGAGCGCGTGTCCGAGGGCGACCAGGGGGGCGGGACCGCCACGACCGTCATCGCCGACCTCGAGGTACCGGCGGCGGCCGGGCCGGCCGACGTCGTCCTCGACGCGACGGGGCGGCCCAAGCTGGAGTTCCCCGAACCCGAACCGCTCGACGAGCACGGTCCGGCGGTCGTCTATGCCCTGTGCAACCAGAAGGGCGGGGTCGGCAAGACCACGACGACCATCAACCTGGGTGCGGCGCTCGCCGAGACCGGCAGGCGCGTCCTGCTGGTCGACTTCGACCCTCAGGGCGCACTGTCGGTCGGGCTGGGCGTCAACCCCCACGAGCTCGATCTCACGATCTACAACCTGCTCATGCAGCGTGACGTCGCGATCGACGAGGTGCTGCTCAAGTCCGGGGTGCCCGGACTCGACCTGCTCCCGGGCAACATCGACCTCTCGGCGGCCGAGGTGCAGCTGGTGTCGGAGGTGGCCCGCGAGCAGACGCTGGGGCGGGTGCTGGCACCGGTGCTGGGGGAGTACGACATCGTCCTCATCGACTGCCAGCCGTCGCTCGGCCTGCTGACGGTCAACGCGCTGGCCGCCGCGGACGGTGTGATCATCCCGTTGGAGTGCGAGTACTTCGCGCTTCGCGGTGTAGCCCTCCTCATGGACACCATTGCACGCGTGCAGGAGCGGATTAACCCTCGACTCGAGGTTAAGGGAATTCTCGCCACCATGTACGACGCGCGCACGTTGCACGGTCGGGAGGTGCTCGCCCGTGTGGTGGACGCCTTCGGCGAGAAGGTCTTCCACACGGTGATCGCCCGCACCGTGCGCTTCCCGGAGACCACGGTGGCGGGCGAACCGATCACGACGTACGCGTCGAGCTCGTCGGGCGCTGCGGCGTACCGCCAGCTCGCACGGGAGGTGCTGGCCCCATGAGCCGACGAGCGACGCTGCCAGGTGCTGACGAGCTCTTCCGTCGCACGTCCGAGACCCCCGAGCCGGAGCCGTCGGCGGTCGGGGTCACCGCCCTGGCCACCGCGGTGGCCGAGCCGAGCGCCGAGGCCGTGACCGAGTCGGTCGAGGCCGAGCCGCCCGCGGGCGAGCCGGACCGCGCGCCGCGCTCGGCGACACGTCGCCGTCCTCGAGCCGGCGACCGCCGCCCCACCGGGCGCGAGCGGCACGAGGAGAAGATCACCGTCTACGTCTCGCCCGAGGAGCTGGTCGACCTCGAGCGCGCCAAGCTCGGCCTGCGCGCCCAGCACGGCCTGGCCGTGGACCGCGGCCGCATCGTCCGTGAGGCCATCGCGGTCGTGATCGCCGATCTCGAGGCCAAGGGCGAGGACAGCATCCTGGTACGGCGGCTGCGCGGCCTCTGACGTTCGTCCGCTACTGATAGCGGCATCGTTGCAGGTCAGAGGCGTGTGTTTAGCGACAAGGCGCTAGGTCGGCACATCGGTTCATGGTTTCATATGGCACTGCCCCGCGGGTCGCGGTGAGAGTCGCCCGTCGCGCCGGGTACGGTGCCCGGCGTGATCGAGGTGGCGGCGGACGGCGGTGTGCTGCCGGCGGACAGCGGTGTCGTCGGGCCGTCTGGGACGCCCGACGCGATCGCAGGCTCGCCGACGGCCGCGTCCCCCGACCACGACAGCGACGCCATCGCGACCGGCTTCGCGGTACGTCTCGATGAGTTCGAGGGCCCGTTCGACCTGCTGCTCTCGCTGATCGCCAAGCACCGGCTCGACGTCACGGTGCTTGCGCTGCACACCGTGATCGACGACTTCCTCGCCCACATCCGGGCTCGTGGCACCGACCTGGACCTCGACGAGGCGACCCAGTTCCTGGTGATCGCCGCAACCCTGCTCGACCTCAAGGCCGCGCGCCTGCTGCCCTCCGGCGAGGTCGAGGACGAGGAGGACCTCGCCCTCCTCGAGGCCCGTGACCTGCTCTTCGCGCGGCTCCTGCAGTACCGCGCGTACAAGGACGTGTCGGTGGTGCTCGCCGAGATGCTGCGCACCGGCGGGCGTCGGCACCCGCGCGAGGTAGGCCTCGACCCCGAGTTCTCGGGGCTGCTGCCCGAAGTGCTGATTGGCTTGGGGCCGTTGGAGTTTGCCGCGTTGGCCGCCCGTGCGCTGGCGCCCAGGCCGGTGCCGTCGGTCGCGATCGGGCACATCCACGCGGTCCGGGTGAGCGTCAAGGAGCAGGTAGCCGTCCTCGTCGACAAGCTGCGTCGCCACCCCTCGTCCACCTTCCGCAGCCTCACCGCGGACTGTGACTCCACGCTGCTCGTCGTGGCCCGCTTCCTGGCACTGCTGGAGCTCTACCGCGAGGGGGCGGTGGCGTTCGACCAGGTGACGCCCCTCGGGGAGCTGCACATCCGCTGGACCGGTTCCAGCGACGGGCTCGTCGAGGTCGAGGAGTACGACGGCGTGCCGGCGGCACCCGCCGGCGGCGACCGACGACAACAAGACGGCACGAATACGGACATATCTCCAGCGACCGAGGGGTCGCCCGAACCTGCGACCCCTCACCACGCCCGTGAGGGTGGCGAGGCCGGCGCCGCACGGCCGGTCGCGCCGGGAGCCGTGCACGGGGACGAGATCGATGACGAGGAGCAGACACCGTGACCGACAGCACGGAAGGGGCCGTGGAGGCCCTGTCGCCCACTGTGGGCGCCCAGGAGCCCACCGAGGTGGGCGCGGAGGGCCACGAGGCTCCGACGCCTCCTGACGGCACAGACGTCGGGGACGGCGGGGGAGACCAGGGGCCCGACGGCACGTCGGAGGACGACGTCCTGGAGCGCACGCTCGGTGCCCCGAGCCTGGCAGCAGCCCTCGAGGCGGTCCTGCTCGTGACCGACCAGCCGTTGGACGTCGCGACACTTGCCGCGCTGGTACGCCGCCCGGCCGACGAGGTCGCTGCCGAGGTCCACCGCGCTCGCCGCTGATTACGCCTCAGCCGGAAGGGGTTTCGACCTTCGCGAGGTTGCCGGCGGGTGGCGGTTCTATACCCACCCCGACTGCGCCGAGATCGTCGAGCGGTATGTGCGGGACGGCCAGCAGGCGCGCCTCACCCAGGCCGCGCTCGAAACTCTCGCTGTCGTGGCCTACCGCCAGCCGGTGAGCCGGGCCCGGATCTCGGCCGTGCGAGGAGTCAACGTCGACGGCGTGATCCGCACGCTCACGAGTCGTGGCCTGGTGCTCGAGGTGGGTCACGACGAGAGCAGCGGCGCGATCCTGTACGGAACGACGGAGCTCTTCCTGGAGCGCCTCGGCATCCGCAGCCTGGAGGATCTCCCGCCGGTTGCCGATTATCTTCCTGACATCGAGTTGCTTGACGAGTTCATCGACAACACGTCAAGTGGAGATTGAGACATCTATATGACATACGACGACAGTGCACAGATCAGGCTTCAGAAGGTCCTCGCCGCCGCGGGGATCGGAAGCCGCCGCGCCTGTGAGCAGCTCATCGACGAGGGACGGGTCGAGGTCGACGGGGAGGTCGTGCTCGAGCAGGGGAGGCGGGTGGACCCGGCCAGCTCGGTGGTCAAGGTCGACGGCATGCGGATACCGACCGCCCCGGGCCATGTGGTGCTCGCTATGAACAAGCCCCGCGGCGTGCACTCGACGATGACCGACGAGCGAGGGCGGCCCTGCGTGGGGGACTACCTCCGGGGTCGCAAGGAACGGCTGTTCCATGTGGGTCGACTCGACGCCGACACCGAGGGCCTGCTGCTGTTCACCAACGACGGGGAGCTGGCCCAGCGGCTCGCGCACCCCTCGCACGGTGTGTCGAAGACCTACCTGGCTCAGGTGAAGGGGACCATCCCGCGGGATCTGGGCCGCCGGCTGCGCGACGGGGTCGAGCTCGAGGACGGCTACGTCCGGGTGGACCGGTTCAAGGTGGTCACCTCGGCCCCGGGGCGGGCACTCGTCGAGGTGGTGCTGCACGAGGGTCGCAAGCACGTGGTGCGACGGCTGCTGGCCGCCGTCGGGCACCCGGTCGAGGGTCTGGTCCGGGTCAAGGTCGGCCCTATCGGCCTCGGCGACCTGCGCTCGGGCAAGGTTCGTACCCTCACGCTCACCGAGGTCGGCGAGCTCTACGCCGCGGCGGGGCTCTGACCCGGCCCGACGTTCCGGCCAGAAGGTATGCTCTGGAGATCATCGTCCAGGGGACTAGGCGCTACATCGACAAATTGGTATAGACCTTCATCGTTCAGGGATCCCGCGTGCTGATTCATGGATGTGTCGACTTCCCCTGCGCGGTCGCAGGAGGGGCCCGGGTAAAGTCGATAAAGCGCTGGATCGGGTCTGCTGTGGGGCCAGCTGATGCGCGGAGTGCATCGATGCAGGTCACGGCGCTATGTGAGGACCTGTCCAGGGACCGGCGACGCCGTGAAGGTGGCCGACAGGCGGCCGCGGCTGAGCGGACGCGAGCCGGCCGGCGGCGGGGTCCAACACTCGGTGCCCGGAGCGCCTTCTCGATGAGGTGTCTGAGCTCTTGATCGATCAGGGGAAGTCTCGTCATGGCGGTGAAGCACTAAGCCTGTTAACTGGTGAACCGATAAATCGGTAAATACATCAACCGATGAATGAATGAGTCAAGGGGTTGATGTACCGCGACATCGGTGAGTCGCCATGGCGAGTCGTCGAGGCATCGTTAGGGTGTCTCTCGACGAGAGGGAGGTCGACGACGTTGGTGCTGCGCGCGATCCGTGGTGCGACCCGGCTCACGGCCGACGACCCGAACGAGATGACCGAGGCCGTCGTCGAGCTCGTGGCGACCATGCTCGAGCGCAACGACGTCGACCGCGACGCCCTCGTCTCGGTGATCTTCACGGCGACCCCGGACCTCGTGTGCATGTTCCCGGCGGCGGCCGCACGCGGGCTCGGCCTCGGCGACGTCCCGCTGCTGTGCGCCCAGGAGATCGACGTCGCCGGCGCCCTGACCCGAGTCGTCCGCGTCCTCGCGCACGCCGACCTGGACCGGTCGCGGCGAGACGTCGTCCACGTGTATCTCCGTGGCGCCGAGGTGCTGCGGCAGGATCTCGCCCAGTGACCGGCTCTGCGTTCTCGGCGGGCGGCACCCCCAGGCCGGCGGACACTGTGCTGATCATCGGCACGGGACTGATCGGCACCTCCATCGGCCTGGGTCTGCGACGCCGGGGGATCGCCGTGTGGCTCGACGACCACGACCCGAGCACGGCGGCGACGGCGGAACGGCTCGGAGCCGGAGTTGTCGGTCGGCCCAACGTCGATCCCGACGTCGTATTCGTGGCGGTCCCGCCCTTCCGGACGGCCATGGTCGTGTCTGAAGCTCTTCGGGTATATGTCACATCGACATTGAGTGATGTTGCCAGTACTAAGTCTCACCTTCAAGGTGACATGGATAGTTCTCCTTCCGATCTGTCCCGATTCGTCCCCGGACACCCCCTCGCCGGTCGTGAGGTGTCCGGGCCGAGCGCGGCTCGCGACGATCTGTTCGCCGACCGCGTGTGGGCGCTCACGCCGTCCGACCGCACCGATCCGGCCCGCGTAGCCCAGGTGGCTCATCTGGTCGAGCTGCTCGGGGGGCTCCCGCTGCTGACGACGCCGGAGGCGCACGACCGCGCGGTGGCGATCACCTCGCACACCCCTCAGGTCGTCGCGTCGCTCGTGGCGGCCGGCCTCGCACCGCTCGACGCTGCGGACGCGCGGCTCTCCGGGCAGGGGCTGCGCGACGTGACGCGCCTGGCGGCATCCGACCCGGACCTGTGGACCGAGATCCTCACGAGCAATGCCGAGCCGGTCGCCGACGCCCTCGACGGCCTGATCGACCGGTTGGCGACGGTGCGCGACGGGCTGAGGTCGGGGTCCTCGGGTCAGGTGCGGGCCTCCCTCGCCGCCGGCGTCGTCGGCGTCGCGAAGGTGCCGGGCAAGCACGGCAGCCAGCCGGTCGCCTACGCCATCGTCCCGGTCGTGATCGCTGACCGCCCCGGCGAGCTGGGGCGGCTGTTCGCGGCTGCCGCGTCCACCGAGGTCAACCTCGAGGACGTGCGGATCGAGCACGCCCAGGGCCGCCCCACCGGCCTGGTAGAGCTCGAGGTGCGGCCGGAGTCGGCGGCTGCGCTGGCGGACGGGCTGCGGGCCCAGGGGTTCGAGGTCCGCGGCTGATACCGGTCTCCCTGTCCGCAGGTGGGTGAATCGCTAAGTCGACAGTCTTCCTCTCGAGCGTTGGCGAGTCATGTCGACAAGACGATGACTCGACGTGCATTACTGCAGGTCGAGGTCACGGGAGCGCCCCGAGGCCCTAGGCTCGGGCGTGACCGCCGAGGGTCGTCAGATCACTGAGGAGACATGCGTGAGCCAGGCCGACGCTGTGGTGATCGCCGTCGACGGCCCGTCCGGATCCGGCAAGTCGAGCGTCTCCCGCGGGGTGGCGCGCGCGCTGGGGCTGCACTACCTCGACACCGGTGCGATGTACCGCGCGCTCACCTGGGCTGCCCTGCGCGACGGCATCGACCTCGCCGCGGCCGACGCCATCGCCGGTGTCGCGCAGCGGGTCGTGCTCACGTTCTCCACCGACCCCGACGAGTCGCAGATCAGCGTGGACGGCCTCGACGTCTCCCGGGCCATCCGGGAGGAGGCGGTCACCTCCGTGGTCTCGACGATCGCGGCCGAGCCCCGTGCCCGTGCCCTGCTCGTCGAGCACCAGCGACAGGCGGTCGCGCGTGCCTGCGCAGAGGGTGCCGGGATCGTGGTCGAAGGCCGCGACATCGGGTCGGTCGTCCTGCCCGACGCCGACCTCAAGGTGTGGCTGGTCGCAGATCCTGAGGTTCGGGCCGCGCGACGGGCGGCCGAGGACGCGGCGGCAGGACGGCTCCCGCACGCGCACGGCCCAGGAGCCGTCGACGCCGTGGCGCAGGACCTCGCCAGGCGCGACACCGCGGACGCGACCCGTGACGCGTCGCCGACCACCCAGGCCGAGGATGCGGTCGTGGTCGACGCCACCGACCAGAGCCTGGCCGAGGTCATCGGGCACGTCGTGGGGCTCGTTCGCGCACGCGCCGACAGGTGAACCGGTCACGAGCATCCCGTCGGGTGACCGATCATGGTGGTCACGACGGTGACGAGTCGCCGACGCCGACCGAGCACCCCTCTGCCGACCTTCGGAGCAACGCGTGACCCCCCACGACGAGATGCCACCCGCTGCCGATGAAGGCGACGGCGCCCCCGAGGCCGTCGACCCCGCGGCGTACGGCGGCGACTGGGACGACGTGGAGGTGTTCGAGGTCGACGACCTCGACGGGGACGACGCCCCGGATCTCGGCGACCTGGGTGACGACGAGGAGCTCGACCCCGCCACTCTCGCGGCGTTCGGCTTCGACCTCGACGACCTCGATGGCTTCGATGACGAGGACGATGCCCTGCTCCCGGTCGTCGCCATCGTGGGTCGCCCCAACGTGGGCAAGTCCACCCTGGTCAACCGGGTGCTCGGCCGTCGTGAGGCGGTGGTCGAGGACGTCCCCGGCGTCACGCGAGATCGGGTCACCTACGAGGGCGACTGGTCGGGTCACCGGTTCCTCATGGTCGACACCGGCGGGTGGGAGCGCGAGGCCCAGGGGATGGCGGCGCAGGTGGCCGCGCAGGCAGAGCGCGCGATGTTCGAGGCCGACGTGGTCGTGTTCGTCCTGGACGCGACGGTCGGCGCCACCGATGCGGACGAGGACGTCGTGAAGGTCCTGCGACGTACCAAGAAGCCCGTCGTCCTGGTCGCGAACAAGGTCGACGACAGCCGGGGCGACGCGGATGCGGCGATGCTGTGGTCGCTCGGACTCGGCGAGCCGTACGGGGTCTCGTCGCTGCACGGTCGCGGCTTCGGAGAGCTGCTCGACGCCGTCGTGGCCGCGCTGCCTGAGGAAGGCAGCCGTGTCGCGCAGCCGCGTGGACCGCGACGGGTGGCGCTGCTGGGCAAGCCCAACGTGGGCAAGTCGAGCCTGCTGAACAAGCTCGCAGGAGAGGCTCGGGTCGTCGTCGACTCCGTGGCCGGAACCACTGTCGACCCCGTCGACGAGCTCGTCGAGATCGCAGGTACGACATGGCGTTTCGTCGATACGGCGGGCATCCGCAAGCGGGTCCACGAGGCCAGCGGTCATGAGTACTACGCGTCCCTACGGACGAAGGCCGCGCTCGAGAAGGCCGAGGTGGCCGTCGTCCTGCTCGAGTCGCACGAGCCGCTCGCCGAGCAGGACACTCGCATCCTCTCGATGGTCGTCGAGAGCGGTCGCGCTCTGGTTCTCGCGTTCAACAAGTGGGACCTCATGGACGACGAGCGGCGCCGCTATCTCGAGCGGGAGATCGAGCGAGACCTGCACCAGGTGGCGTGGGCGCCGCGCGTGAACGTCAGCGCGCGCACCGGCCGGCACATGGAGAAGTTCGTGCCGGCGCTCGAGACGGCGCTGGAGGGCTGGGAGATGCGCGTTCCCACGTCCAAGCTCAACGCGTTCCTGGCCGGGCTGGTGCAGTCCCACCCGCACCCTGTCCGCGGAGGCAAGCAGCCCCGCATCCTCTTCGGCACACAGGCTGCGACGCGGCCCCCCACGTTCGTCCTCTTCACGTCCGGGTTCCTCGAGGCCGGCTACCGCCGCTTCATCGAGCGGCGGCTGCGTGAGGAGTTCGGCTTCGCCGGTACGCCGATCAGGATCAACCTGCGCGTCCGCACGAAGAAGCCGCGACGCTGAGCGACGCGATGCGGCGGCCGCGGTGGCGCCCATGCGGTGTCGAGTGTGCGCGCCGGGTGGGGTAATCTGCCGTCGCCGCGAACGTGCGGTGGACGTCTCGGGCTGTGGCGCAGCTTGGTAGCGCACTTGACTGGGGGTCAAGGGGTCGCAGGTTCAAATCCTGTCAGCCCGACGTTTTGTGGTCCTGATGCAGGACGCCGAGGAGCCCTCGGACCTCTAGGTCCGAGGGCTCCTCTCGTACTTCGACCGTCCCCGGCTACTGGATGCGCTGGGTGATCGTCTGGCTGGTCGTCCCGACGAACCGGGTGTCCCCGGCGTACGCGACCGACACCGTGTGACGGCCGACGGTCAGCGTGGTGGTCGACCAGGTCGCCACACCGCTCGCGTTGATCGCTACCGTCGCCCTCACGACGCCATCGACCATGAACCGGACCGTACCGCTCGGCACGCCGGACCCCGGGGCCACGGCGCTCACCGTCGCCGTGAACGTGACCGTCGTGCCGCGGGCGGCAGGACTGCCGGACGTGCGGACGACTGCCAGGCTCGAGGCCCGGGTGACGGTGTAGGCGCGGTTGCCGCTCGTGGCGGCATTGAAGTTGCCGTTGCCGCTGTAGGTGTACGACACCTGGTGGGTGCCGACGGACAGCGTCGTCGAGACGAACGTGGCCCGGCCCGTCGCATCGAGGGTCACCGGCGAACCGACGGCCACGCCGTCGACGCGGAACTGCACCGTGCCGGTGGCTCCGGCCGGTTGCACGCGCGCCGTGAACGTCACCGAGCGGCCGTAGACGCCGGTCGTCCGGTTGCTCGTGATGGTCAACGTCGGCGTGGCGCGCAGCACGACCTGGCTGTACGGCGCGGACGTGCTGGTGACGTGCACGCCCGAGCCGCTGTAGACCGCCACGATGCTGTGCGTCCCGGCGGACAACGTCGTGGTGGCGAGCGTCGCACGGCCGAGCGCGTTGAGTGCGACGGGCAGCCCGAAGGCGGCACCGTCGACCCTGAACTGCACCGTGCCGGTCGGCACCGCAGCACCCGAGCTGGGCACGACGGCCGCGGTGAAGGTCACCGACTGGCCGTACGTCGAGGACGGGACGCGGTTGCTCGTCACCGTCGTCGTCGTGAGGATCCCGAGGACGGTCTGGGTGAGCGAGTCCGTGCTGGACGCGAACACCACATCACCGCCGTACGTCGCCGTGACGGCGTGAGGGCCGGAGGTGAGCGCAGCCGTCGACAGGCTCGCCGAGCCGGCGACGATCGGTACCACCGTGCCGATGCCGTCGACGGTGAACGTCACCGAACCGGACGGGATCCCGGTCGCCGCGATTGCGTCGACCGTTGCGGTGAACGTCACCGACTGTCCGAAGAAGGACGGGTTCAGTGAGCTCGTGAGCGTCGTCCGCGAGGACGGCTGGAGGACGGTGGCGCTGACCGGTCCCGCGTACGCGGAGTCACCGATCGAGTTCACCGCCTTGACCTGGTACCGGTAGGTCCCGGGCAGCACGGTCGTGTCCTGGAGGCTCGTGGCACTCGGCGCGAGCGTCTGGAGGACGGTGAAGGCACCGGCTCCCACAGCCCGCTCGACCACGACGCTCGTCGCGTTCGTCGCGTTGTTGACCCATGAGACGTCGACGCGAGCACCGGCGGTCTGCGCGGGGTCGAGGACGACGTTCGCCGCGAGCGCAGTCGGCGCCTTCGGCAGCCCGAGCACGCGGACCACGTTGGACGGCGAGCCGCCCGCTGCGTTCCACGCCGTGACGCGGTAGTCGTACGTCTGCGTCGGGTCCGGCGGGTTGTCGATGTACGTCACGCTGTTGGCCAGGGCGTCACCGATCGTGGTGAAGTCCCCGGCGACGTCGTTGACGACGTCGGCGCGCTCGACCTGGTAACCGATCTCCGACTTGGGGCCGCCCCACGTGGAGGGGTCCGTGTAGACGATCGGTGTGCCGTCCGTCCAGTGCAGGTCGACGCTGCCCCGCGTGAACGACAGGACGGGGGCGTCCGGCAGCGCCGTCGGCACGTGCACCGTGACCGGCCGCATCATGTCCATCTCCTCGTGGCTGAGGATGTGGCAGTGGTAGACGTACTCCCACCCGAAGTTCGTCACCGCGTTGACGATGGGCGTGGTCAGCGGGTTGCCCGCCGTGTCGGTGTTGTTGAACCCGGCCTCCTGGCCGTTGATGGTGCTGTTGAGATCGCCTCGGGCACCCACCGGCATCATCGGGTTGAGCGGTCGGACGCTCTCCGGGACGCCGAACGGAAGCGTCGGGACGATCGGACGGACCGCGACGTAGGTGTCCTCGAGAGGACTGACGCGCACGGTGTCCTTCCACCCGAGCTCGTTGGGATCCGGCGGCATGATGATGTTGTCCCACGTCACCCGGTTGAGCACCTGGACGTCGTAGAGGTGCCAGTGGATCGGGTGGGTGTCGACGCCGTTGTGCGTGATCTTCCAGATCTGGGTTCCGTCGCTCGACGACGAGATCGGCGTCACCTGCAGGCTGCTCGGCAGGTCCGTCGCGTCGAGGTCCTCGGTCGGCGGGTTCACGTACGGGTACAGGATGATGTTCTGGTTGATCGGTGTGGCGCCCGGAGCCTCGAGGCCCAGGTTGGCCGTCATCCGGCCCCATTCGTCGAAGCTCGCCGAGTTCATCTCGTCGTGGATGGCCTTGGGTTGCAGCGGGATCGAGAGCTGCGCTCCGTTGAGGGTGTCGAACTTGAACTTGTCACCGCCCTGCTGCTGGATGCGCGCGAAGCCGTCGCACTTCGCGGTCGGGTTCGTCGGTGCGGAGCAGTAGCCGGTCGACACGAAGCTCGTGCCGTAGGCGGTGTTGTACGCCGCCTGGCCCACGACGACGGGGTCGGAACCGGCCTCGAAGACGCCGGCCGGCTTGCCGTTGGTGTCGTCCAGGTGGTGCGCGAAGGCGGCGTTGAGCGCGCCCAGGCGGTCGTCGGTCCGGTTCGGGACGGTCGAACGCGATGTCCGGAGCGGCCAGCGACACCTTCACCTGCATGATCGTGCGGGTGTTCGGGCCCGTAGCCGGGCAGCGTCGACGGGGCGCCGACGGGGGACAGGTCCGGGCCGCCGGTGTAGTAGTCGTAGGAGCTGACGCGAGCCGGGAACGCCGCAGGGGCGTCGTTGTAGAGGATCAGCGTCTTCCCGCGGAACTGGGAGAAGTCGACGATGACGTCGGCCCGCTCGGCAGGGGCGAGCAGCAGCGAGTGCTTGTCGACGTTGCCGAAGTCGAACCGGGTCGGGTCGGTGATCCAGGTGATCGGCTGTGCCGGGATGACGGCCGGCGCCGGAAGGAACCCGCCCTCGGTGCCGATCTGGATCCAGTTCGGTCCGACCGGGCTCTTGACCGTGTCCGGCGTCGGGAAGACGTTCGGATCGGTCTGCGCGGCGTCGAGCTCGGACTGCTTGAGCGCGACCTCACTGAGCGTGCCGGTCGTCGGGTCGGCGACGTACCACTGCAGGTTCCAGAAGCGGTCGTTCGCCGCGTTGAGGATCCGGTAGCGGTAGGCCTTCGGGTCGACCGTGGTGGTCGGGTACGCCGTGCCGTTGACGATCGGCGTGTCGTTGAACGCCTCCATGCCGACCGAGACGTTCGGCGTCGACGGGATCTGCGCCGGCTCGCAGAACGGCGCGACGTTGGGGTCGCACGTCGGGTCGTAGTACGGGTTGGCGATGGGCGGGTACTTCGCGTTCTTGGCCGGCGGCCAGAACCACGGGCCGTACATCCAGCGCCCGAACGGGCTCGAGCCGCTGGCCGAGCTCGGGTTCTGCGCCGGCATGTAGACGTGCGGCGTCCACAGCGATCCGGTGCCGCCCCAGCGCGAGGAGTTCCACGTCGGGTCGGTCTGCGCGATGGTGTCGGGGACGAACGTCTTGTCCTGGACCACGAGCGGCGTCCCGAGGCCGAGGCCGGCGAGCGCACCGGTCGGCGAGATGAGGTCCTGCTCCATCTGGTCGGTGAGGAGGTAGCCCGCTGCCTCACCGGCGTAGACGTTGAGCCGCGTGATGCCCCACGCGTGGTCGTGGTAGAACATCAGCCGCGCCGACTGCTGGTTGGTGTAGAAGAACGTCTCGGCGCCCGGACCGGGGTCCGGCATGTCGGGGACGTTGCTGACGCTGACGCCCTTCGGGTAGTCGGTCGACCTCGCCGGACGGCGTCGTCCACTGGTGCGGCGTGCCGTCGCTGATCCACGGGGTGATGCCGCCGTGCAGGTGCAGCGTCGCGCGGTTCTCGCTGTAGCAGGAGGTCGGCTTCGGGGTCTCGCCGCACATCGGGTTGCGCACGCCGTCGGTGACGGTGCCCTGGTCGGCCGCCATGTCCATGGGGACGTTGTTCGCGTCCAGCTGCATGGCGTTCGGTCCGGGTCCGGCACCCATGAGCGAGGTGTCGACGGGCAGGAACAGGTCGCCCGCGACGCCGGTCGGCAGCAGGTTGCGGAACAGGATGCGGACCGGACGGTCCTTCTGCGCCACGATCGTCGGGCCGAGGTAGTGCGGGGTGTCGACGCCGGTGTAGCCGGCGATCGGGGTGTCGGGCCCCTTCGGGTCGAGGTTGGCGTTGGTGAGCGCCACCTGCTTGCCGGGGACGACGGGCGTCGACAGCTGGACGTACCCGCGCAGCAGGGTGGCCGGCAGGTCGCGGTGGAACTTCTGGCGGTACTGCACGACCGCGATCTCGTAGTAGTCGGTGCCCGGGTACGTCGTCGTGTCGGGCACGGCGACGGGGATGTACTGACCGAGGTCGTTGGCCTGGTCGGGGCCGAGCCCGGCCAGCGTGTCGACGAACTTCCGGAGCCCCGGCGTGAGGTAGCCGGCACCCGGCTGTGCTCACCGTCACGCCGGTGACCGCACCCTTGACGGCCACCGTCGCGGTCGCGCTCGCGCCCTTGTCCGCGGTGCCGACCGTGTCGGTGATCGTGACGGTCGGCGCGGAGTCGTAGCCGACTCCGCCGGAGGTGACGTCGATGGCCGCGATGCCGATGGTCGCCGTGACGGTGGCCGCGTTCGGGTTGGTCTACGCCGGCATCGGTGATCGTGACGGTCGGCGCCGTGCGTGTAGCCCGAACCGGGCGTCGACCAGCGTGATGCTGTCGACGACACCGGCGGCGTTCATGGTCGCGGTCGCGGTGGCCTGGACGCCGCCCGGCAGGTCCGGCAACGAGAACTCCACGATCGGCTGCGTCAGGTAGCCCGAGCCACCGTCGGTGATCGTGAGGTTGTCGACGCCGCCGCTCGCGACGGCCGTGGCCGGCGTCGTGAAGCCGCCACCGGTCAACGTGACCTGGGGCGCGACGAAGCCGAAGCCGGGCTCATCGACGGCGATGCTCGTGATGGCCCCGAGGGAGACCGTCGCGGTCGCCGCGGCGAGCGACGTCGGGGTCACGCCGGGGGAGGTGATCAGCACGTCCGGCGGTGACGTGTAGCCCGATCCCGGGTCGGTCACGGTGATCGCCGTGACGCCGCCGGTCTTCGGGTCGACGGATGCGGTCGCCAGCGCGCCCGTGCCCCCGCCACCGGACAGCGTCACGACGGCGTCGGCGAGCACCTGTGGACTGTTGGCCCAGTTCGGGTACGGGCCGAAGTAGTGCGGCACGACCGACGAGTCAGTAGCACTCATCGGCATCGCGCCGGGCACTGCCCCCGCAGCAGTCGTCCCGCCCGGGACACCCAGTGCGACAGCGATAGCCAGTGACAGACCTGCGGCAAACTCTCGCCTCACGACACCCACCCCTTTGTCGCGGCCCCCACGGCCGCATCAACGCCCGGCGACGTCGCGCCGGAATCCTCACTTCGAGGGCGAAAGTAGGCTGCTGGACTCCGTGTTGCGCGCCAGGGAAGCCTCGACTGCATCGGGCGAATGTGACCTGCAACACGTAATTTGCCCAGTGTTATCAAGGGTTTGCGTTCGGTGATCGTGAAGAGCCAAACGTGGACATCTCGTCATGTCACGACGAAGGTGAGGCTCACCGAAGAAGTCGCGGGTGCTGCGACTGAGTGTGAATGCGGGCGGCTCGCACATGGCGAAGGCCCCGGGACGACGTCCCGGGGCCTTCGTGCGGAGTGCGTTCGATCAGGCGGCGAGCACCATGTCGGCGATGGCCACACCGTGGGTGAGCTCAGGGATCTCGTTCGGGACCAGGCCGGCGGTGACGATGGGCTTGCCCATCGTCGCGACGACGGTGGTGTGCTCACCCTCGGCGCCGGTCGCGGTGCCGTGGAACGCGGCACGGATGCGCCAGGCGAGACCGATCGGGCGGCCGTCGTGCACGGGGACGAGCAGGTCCGCGGCCGAGGCCTCTTGGGGGCTGATGCTCCACTCGCCGAGGATCTGGTCGTGGAGCTGGTCCACGGTCACACCGGCGAACGGCTGCGTGACGGACACGTACATGGCGCGCATGATGGCGGCCTTCCTGCCCGCAGTCGGCGGGCTTTGGCGCCACCGCCTCGCGCGGTGGCTGACACTGATCATCTTCCCCGATCGACCGATAGGAAACGGTGACGCTCGTGCTCACGGGGAGACGCGCATCACCCGGGTGACGTGCGCCACGCGCGGCCGCGACAGGACGGACTGGCGGTGGGCCTGATGGTGGCTGGCCCGGGCAGCGTCTAGGGTCGGCAGCAGCAGCACCTCGGCACGCGGGTGCGCTCGCAGGAGGCTGACATGACCGTCGACTCGACGCTCGACACCGTGGCGCTGGATGTCGCGGTCGCAGACCTCCGTGCGGGTCAGCCGTCCTGGGCGGCCCTGCCCCTGGCGGAGAAGATCACGCTCCTCGACGGGCTGCGTCCCAAGATCCTCGCCGAGGCCGAGTCCATGGTCGCCGAGGCGGCTCGCCACAAGGGGCTCCCGATCAACTCGCCGTGGTCGGCCGAGGACTGGGCCGGAGTGCCCTGGGCGCTGCTGCAGGGCGTTCGCACCCTGCTGCTCACGCTGCGCCGGGTGGATGCCGGTGAGCCGCCGATCGCGCTCTCGCGCACTCGCACCACGGTCGACGGACACACGGTCGTCGACGTCTTCCCGGCCACCCTCGACGACAAGCTGCTCCTCTCGGGCTACTCGGCGCAGGTCTGGATGCAGGACGGCGTGAGCCGTGAGCAGGCGGTTGCCAGCGCCGCGTCGATGTATCGCGGCAAGGGCTATCCGCACGCCGGTGTCTCGCTCGTGCTCGGTGCCGGGAACGTCGGATCGATCGCCCCGCTCGACGTCCTGCACGTGCTCTACGCCGAGGGTTGCGTGGCCATCGTCAAGATGAACCCGGTCAACGACTACCTGTCGCCGTACTTCGCGCGGATCTTCTCCGAGTTCGTCGACAGGGGCTGGCTGCGCTTCGCCCACGGCGGAGCGGAGGTGGGCGGCTATCTCGCGCAGCATCCTGATGTCGACGCCGTGCACATGACCGGTTCGGCGGCGACCCACGACGCCATCGTCTGGGGAACCGGGCCCGAGGCGGCCGAGCGCCGTGCAGCCGGCACGCCGCTGCTCACCAAGCGGATCACGAGCGAGCTCGGTGGCGTGTCACCGCTGATCGTCACACCCGGGCCGTGGACCGACGCCGACCTGCAGTACCAGGCCGAGCACATCGTCTCGAGCAAGGTCAACAACGCCGGCCACAACTGCATCGCCACGCAGGTGCTCGTGCTCCCCGCCGAGTGGGACCGGTCCGACGAGCTCCTCGACAGGGTCCGTGCGGTCCTGCGGTCGCTGCCGCCGCGCAAGGCCTACTACCCCGGATCGGAGGCCAAGGTCGCCCGTGCCATCGACGCACAGGACGCCGAGGTCTTCGGTGACACGTGCGTCCTGGTCCCGGACCTCGATCCGCACGGCACCGAGAGCCTGCTCACCGACGAGGTCTTCGCGGGAGCGTTCGGGGTCGTGCGCCTGCCGGGGGCGACTGCCGCCGAGTTCCTGGCGAACGCCGTCGCGTTCTCCAACGACGTCCTCCCCGGGACGCTCGGCGCCACGCTGCTCGTCGACCCGGCAACGGAGAAGAACGAGCCTGCCGTCGACCGCGCGATCGCCGAGCTTCGCTTCGGGACGCTGGGCGTCAACGTGTGGAGCGGGATGGGCTTCCTGCTCGGTTATGTCCCCTGGGGAGCGTTCCCCGGTGACACGCTCGACACCATCGGCAGCGGCATCGGTTCGGTGCACAACTCCTTCCTTCTCGAGGGCGTCGAGAAGTCCGTCGTGCGCATGCCGTTCCGGCCCATGCACCGAGCTGCCCTCAAGGGGCACTTCCACCTCTCGCCCAAGTCGCCCGCGCTCGTCACGAACAAGACGGCGTCGCTCACCATGAAGCGGCTGTGCACCTATCTCGCGACCGACAAGGTGACGGCACTGCCGGCGATCTTCGCGTCGGCGCTGCGCGGCTGAACCAGGCTCAGACGTCGGACGTGATCACGACGGTCACGGACTGACCGGTGACCCGCTCGATGGACTCTGCCATCGCGAGGGCGAAGCCGGGCTTCGCGGCGCGCTCGTAGCCGTGACCACCGGCCATCTTGCTGGCGTCGGAGAAGTCGAGCGTCAGCACACCGTCGCGCAGGGACGACAGGCGTCCGTCGAACAGCGCGAGCCAGGCCGTGCGGTGCGTGCGCTCGAGGTCGTCGAGCACCGGGATCCACTGCGACTTGATGGCGGCGAGGTCGTCCACGCCCGAACGGTAGCGCCGACGGTCACGATCGGTACCGGCGGACCGTTCGGAGCGGCGGCGACGACACGGGCACCGCGGTCGCGCGGCGTACGCGTCGTGACGGTTAGCGTGGCAACGTGAAACGCGCGATCTACCTCCTGCTGGGGATCGTCGCCCTCCTCCTGGGTGTCGTGCTCATCGCCGGGGGAGCGACGGTCGCTTCCGTGTTCGGCTCGGACGACTCGATCTCCACCGCCCCTGCGCGCGTCGACGGCACCGGCGTGGCGCTCGTGACGGAGAACCTGCGGATCGATGCCAGCAGCGTGACGCTGCCGCGCGGTGTCGGCACGCTGACGCTGTCGGTGAAGGCTCCCGACGGACGCGCGATGTTCGCCGGCACCGCGTCTCCGGACGATCTCGACACCTATCTCACCGGTGCCCCCTATGACGTCGTCGTCGACCTCACCTCGGGGTCGGCAGCGCGCACGCGGCACGTCCCGGGCACCCAGCAGCCGCCGCCGCCGGCGGGTCAGTCCTTCTGGGTCACCCAGTCCGAGGGCACGGCACCCTCGATCAGCACGGCGCTCGGTCCGGGTGACGCGCTCGTCGTCCTGAACGCCGATGCATCTCCCGGCGTACATGCCGATGTCGTCGTCACCTACTCGCTGGCCAAGGCGTGGGCAGGTGCCTGGACAGCGGTCGGCATGGGCGTGCTCCTGGTCCTGCTGTCGATCCTCGCGTTCTGGCGCGCCCGGGTCGCCAAGCGCCACCGTGCCGCCGCGAAGGCAGCGGCGGCTGCTGCCGCGGCGACCGCGGTGACGGCGGCCACGGCACCCGGCACCGTGCTGCCCGACGCGCCGCTGACGGCCGAACCCGTCGCGGTACCGGCCTGGGCCGCGACGGCTCCGGGGTCGTTCGAGGGCGACGAGCTCTCGGGCCCGCCCACGGGATCCCTCGTGGTCGATCCGTCCTCGGACGGCACCGGGGTCGTCGTCGCCACGACCCTCGCTGCGTCCGAGCAGACGAGCGCAGAGCCTGAGGCCGGCTGGTACCCGGCGGCGGCCGAGGGCGAGGCCGTCACCCCGGCGGACGACATGGCCGTCGACGAGACCGTCGACGAGACCGTCGACGAGGAAGCGGTCGACGACGAGACCGTCGACGAGGAAGCGGTCGACGACGAGACCGTCGACGACGAGACGGCCGATGACGAGACGGCCGATGACGAGACGGCCGACGAGGAATCGGTGGACGAGGGGCCGCGGGACGTCGCGACGGCCGCCGTGGTGACCGACTCGACCGACAGCGCGGGAGACGACACCGCCGCGGACGACCCGATGTACGAGGAGCTCTCGTCGTGGTTCCGCGACGACGCGAGCCATGCCGACGACGCCGGACCCGCGCGTTAGGGTCACCGCGTGACCGAGGCCGAGGTGCGGACCGATCGCATCCTGACGATCCCCAACGCCTTGTCGTTCCTGCGTCTGCTCGGCGTCCCGCTCTTCCTGTGGCTGCTTCTCGTCCCGGAGGCCGACGGCTGGGCGTTCGTCGTGCTCGCCGTCTCGGGTGTCACCGACTACCTCGACGGCGTCATCGCACGGGCCACCGGCCAGATCAGCCGGCTGGGGCAGCTGCTCGACCCGTTGGCCGATCGCCTCTACACCCTGGCCACGCTGTTCGGACTCGCTCTGCGAGAGATCATCCCGTGGTGGCTCGTGGTGGTGATCCTGGCCCGGGACGTCATGCTCACCGTCGTGCTCGCGCTGCTGCGTCGTCGCGGCATCGTGGGACTTCCGGTGCACTACCTCGGCAAGGCCGCGACGTTCTGCCTCATGTGCGGCTTCCCGCTGCTGCTGCTCGGCACGGGCGCCACGGGCGCCGGACTCTCGTGGGCGGACCTGGCACGCGACGTCGGCTGGGCGTTCACCATCTGGGGCACCGCGCTGTACTGGTGGGCCGGACTGCTCTACCTCGTGCAGGCCCGCAGGATCCTCACGCAGCCGGCGCGGACGCGCTGACCGGAGGTCGAGCCGCGCCCGTCAGGTCGCGTCGGTCGGGCGGCGCCCGTGTACGCTCGCGCCGACATCGCGATCCACGAGGAAGGCGCGCCGACATGGCCGGTCAGACCCCCGACAACCTGCGCTACACCCGCGAGCACGAGTGGGTCGACGTCACCGCCGAGGGGCGGGTGCGCTTCGGCATCACCGACCACGCGCAGGACGCTCTCGGCGACATCGTCTTCGTCACCCTGCCCGCGGTCGGTGCCAGCCTCACGGCGGGGGAGCCGTGCGGCGAGGTCGAGTCGACCAAGAGCGTGTCCGACATCTACGCACCGGTGAGCGGAACCGTCGTGGCGCGCAACGACGCGGTCGAGACGAGCCCCGAGACGCTCAACTCCGACCCCTACGGCGACGGCTGGATCGCGGAGGTCGACCCGGCCGACCCGGCTGCCGTGGAGGCACTCCTCGACGCCGCCGGATACCTCGCCTTCATCGCGGGCTGACCCTCCGACCGGGTCGGAAGACCCTCACTGTGTGATCGAGGGTGAGTTCTGCCATTGACCGTGCCCACGACTGCTCCGTAGTGTCCTCCTGAGCCTCGACCGCGGGTCGAGAGGAGGAGGACGCACCATGGCTCGACAGTGCGCACGGTGCGGGCATCTCGCCGACGAGTACGACCACTACTGCGCCGCCTGCGGCGCCGAGCTGGCACCGCTCGAGGACCCCGAGGCGCCGCAGACCGGAGTCCTCGGGCTGCGGGCCGCGACCGAGGGCGACTCCGTCCCCATGCCGACGATCGACTCGACGAGCGTCAGCGGGCTCGGCGTCGGGCACGCCGTCCTCGTGGTGCTGCGTGGCCCGCAGGAGGGTGTCCGGTTCGACCTCGATCCCGCGCTGGGCACCGTGACCATCGGCCGTTCGCCGGACTGCGCGCTCTTCCTCGACGACGTCACCGTCTCACGACGGCACGCCGACCTCGTCGCGGTCGACAGCGAGTGGGAGCTGCGCGACGCGGGCAGCCTCAACGGCAGCTACGTCAACCGTCGCCGCATCGACGACCAGCGCCTCGTCGGCGGCGACGAGGTGCAGATCGGCAAGTACCGCTTCGTCTACCTCGAGGCCGCCGCCGGCGTCGGTGCGGGGGAGGGCTCATGACCGCGGTCGCCTCCCACGGCCTCATGGGCATCGGGGACGTCCTCGCGGCCCTGCGCCCGGAGTTCCCCGACGTCACGATCTCCAAGATCCGCTTCCTCGAGTCCGAAGGGCTCGTCATGCCGCAGCGCACGTCCAGCGGCTACCGCAAGTTCAGCCACGCCGACGTGGAGCGGCTGCGCTACGTGCTGGCCTGTCAGCGCGACCAGTACCTCCCGCTCAAGGTCATCCGCGACCACCTCGAGGCGATCGACCGCGGCCTGGAGCCGTCGTCGGGCTCGGACGGGCCCACCGTGCCTCGCGCGCTGGTCTCCACCGACGGCATGCCCTCACCGGACTCGTTCCGCGCCTCGGCGACCGATGTCCGCCTCTCGCGCAAGGAGCTCCTCGGGTCCAGCGGGCTCGACGACGCCCTGCTGACCCAGCTCGAGGGGTACGGCCTGGTGACCAAGCGCGGCTCGCACTACGACGGCGAGGCGCTGGTCGTCGCCTCGACGGTCGCCGAGATGGCCGCGTTCGGCATCGAGCCACGACACCTGCGCACCTTCAAGATCGCGGCGGACCGCGAGGTCGGACTCGTCGAGCAGGTGGTCACGCCGCTCCTGCGCCAGCGCGACCCGGAGGGCCAGCAGCGGGCCGACGACGCGGTCCGCCAGCTCGCCGCCCTGTCGGTGCGGCTGCACGCCTCGCTCGTCAAGGCCGGCCTCGCGAGCGAGCTGCACCGCTAGCGCCCCGATCCGGGTCGCGCCGCCGCTCGTCCTGGTTAGGGTGGACGCATGCGCCAGATGGACGTGGTCGGTGTCCGGGTCGAGATGCCGTCGAACCAGCCGATCGTGCTGCTGCGCGAGGTCGATGGTGAGCGCTACCTCCCCATCTGGATCGGAGCGGTGGAGGCCACCGCCATCGCGTTCGCCCAGCAGGGTGTCGTGCCGGCCCGCCCGCTCACCCACGACCTCCTGCGCGACGTTCTCGAGGCCCACGACCGTCGGCTCGACGACGTGCGCATCACCGAGCTCAAGGACGGCGTGTTCTACGCCGTCCTCGCCTTCGCCGGCGGCACCGAGGTGAGCGCCCGCCCGTCGGACGCCATCGCACTCGCACTGCGCACCGGGACGCCGATCCACTGTGCGGACGTCGTTCTCGACGAGGCCGGCATCGCCGTCCCCGACGAGCAGGAGGACGAGGTCGAGAAGTTCCGCGAGTTCCTCGACCAGATCTCGCCTGACGACTTCCTCGGCGGGTCCGCGGCGCCGGAGGCCTGACGGCAGATCGACCACGAGTCTCGATCTCTACCTGAGAGTCGTGGGCCGTTCGTCGCAGTGGTCGGCGTGTCGGGACCCCGGACGTTGACCGACCCACACCCGACCCTTAGCGTTCGAGGTGAACGTCGACGGTGTAACTCTCGCGGTGTGTTTTCCCCATCCCGCGGCATCGGTGACGGTGCGGAGGACGCGATGAGCGGAGTCGACGAGGTCCCGGGTGTCCCCGCGACGACGGTGCAGCGAGCGGCGGCGGCGGACGAGGCCGGTCGTCAGGGCCTGCTCTTCGGCGACGACGCCCCGATGATCCCCGACGACGTCGGCTTCCGCGGCCCGGTCGCCTGCTCGGCCGCCGGGATCACCTACCGCCAGCTCGACTACTGGGCCCGGACGGGTCTCGTCGAGCCGAGCGTGCGCACCGCCGCCGGCTCGGGCAGCCAGCGGCTCTACAGCTTCCGAGACATCCTCGTGCTCAAGGTGATCAAGCGCCTCCTCGACACCGGCGTCTCCCTGCAGAACATCCGTACCGCCGTGGAGCACCTGCGCGAGAGTGGCGTCGAGGACCTGGCCCAGGTGACGCTCATGTCCGACGGCGCCAGCGTCTACGAGTGCCGCAGCCAGGACGAGGTCATCGACCTCGTGCAGGGTGGTCAGGGTGTGTTCGGGATCGCGGTGGGCCGCGTGTGGCGCGAGGTCGAGGGAAGCCTCGCCGAGCTGCCCAGCGAGCACGTCGACGGCAGCAGCGTCGTCCCGAGCGTCGACGGCGACGAGCTCGCTGCCCGGCGCGCCGCGCGGGCCACGGGCTGAGCATCACCGTCGTCGCGAGGTAGTCTTCGGGGTACGCCGAGCACCCGGGCGGGAGAGTTCCGTGGCCGCCAGTCACGGACGCCGAAGGAGCAACTCCCCGTCAACCTCTCAGGCAGTCCGGACCGTTCGGGCACGGCGTCTCTGGAAAGCGGGACCCTCACGGTCCCCGCCGACGGTGCAAGCCGCCTCCGGGTGGTGAAGCTCTCAGGCGCGCGGGTTCGCGCGGAAACAGAGGGGGATCGACGTTCGCGCACCCCGCGCGGCGCTGATCCCGCGAAGAGAGCCACCGTGACCGAGACCCTCCAGACCCGCACCGTCTCCGCGCTCGACGACGCCGTCCCCTTCGCCGACCGGCACATCGGACCGGGTGAGCAGGCGGTGGCCACCATGCTCGCGGCGGTGGGCTACGCCTCGCTCGACGAGCTCTCGAACGCCGCCGTGCCGCAGGCGATCCGGTGGACCGAGGGACTGGCGCTGCCGCGGGCGGCCTCCGAGCCCGAGGTAGCTGCCGAGCTGCGTGCTCTCGCGGCACGTAACACGATCGCCCGCTCGATGATCGGTCTGGGCTACTACGACACGCACACACCGGCAGTGATCCTGCGCAACGTGCTCGAGAGCCCCGCCTGGTACACCGCCTACACGCCCTACCAGCCCGAGATCAGCCAAGGACGGCTCGAGGCGCTGCTGGCGTTCCAGACCATGGTCGGCGACCTGACGGCGCTCCCGGTCGCCGGGGCGAGCCTGCTCGACGAGTCGACCGCCGCGGCCGAGGCCATGACGCTGGCACGCCGCGCGAGCAAGGTGTCGTCGCCGCGCTTCCTCGTCGACGCCGACACCCACCCCCAGACCCTTGCCGTGCTCGCCACGCGGGCCGAACCGCTCGGGATCGACCTCGTCGTCGTCGACGTGGAGGACGGGCTGCCCGAGGGCGAGTGCTTCGGCGTGCTGCTGTCCTACCCGGCCTCCTCGGGCCGCGTCCGTGAGATCGCTCCGCTCGCGAAGGCTGCGCACGAGCGAGGTGCCATCGTCGCCGTGGCGTCCGACCTGCTGGCGCTGACGCTGCTCACGCCGCCCGGCGAGCTCGGGGCTGACGTGGTGGTCGGCTCGGCCCAGCGCTTCGGCGTACCCCTGGGGTTCGGCGGGCCGCATGCCGGGTTCATGTCGGTGCGCGAGGGTCTCGAGCGGTCGATGCCCGGTCGGCTCGTCGGCGTGAGCGTCGACACCGACGGGTACCCGGCGTACCGGCTCTCGTTGCAGACCCGCGAGCAGCACATCCGTCGGGAGAAGGCGACGAGCAACATCTGCACCGCGCAGGTGCTGCTCGCGGTGACGTCGGCGATGTACGCCGCCTACCACGGACCGGACGGCCTCACCCGCATCGCCGAGCGCACGCACCGCTACGCCGTCGCGCTGGCGAACGGTCTGGCTCGGCTCGGCGCGCAGGTCGCGACGCCGACGTTCTTCGACACCGTGCGCGTCGTCGTCCCGGGCCAGGCCGTCGCCGTCGTGCGCGCGGCGGAGGCTCTCGGCGTCAACCTGCGCCACGTCGACGACGACTCGTTCGGCGTCAGCACCGACGAGACCACGACGCGAGCGGATCTGCTCGCGGTCTGGTCCGCGGTGTCCGACGTGCTGCATGTGCCCGGCATCGACGAGGCCGACATCGACACGCTCACGGCCGACGAGGGTCGGACGCTGCCGGCGTCTCTGCGGCGTACGTCCTCCTTCCTCTCGCACCCGACCTTCCACGAGCACCGCAGCGAGACCGCGATGATGCGCTACCTGCGCGCCCTGTCCGACAAGGACATCGCGCTCGACCGCGCGATGATCCCGCTCGGCTCGTGCACGATGAAGCTCAATGCGGCCACCGAGATGGAGCCCATCACCCATCCGCGGTGGGCGATGATCCACCCGTTCGCGCCGCTGCAGCAGGCCGAGGGCTACCTCGAGCTCATCCGCTCGCTCGAGGCCTACCTCGTCGAGATCACCGGATACGACGCGGTGTCGCTGCAGCCCAACGCCGGCAGCCAGGGCGAGTTCGCCGGGCTCCTCGCGATCCGTGGCTATCACCGTGAGCGCGACGAGGCGCACCGAGACGTCTGCCTCATCCCGAGCAGCGCCCACGGCACCAACGCCGCGAGCGCCGTCATGGCCGGCATGCGGGTGGTCGTGGTGGCGTGCACGGAGGCGGGTGACATCGACCTCGACGACCTGCGCGCCAAGATCGCCCAGCACGCGGATTCCCTTGCGGCGCTTATGATCACCTACCCGTCGACGTTCGGCGTCTACGACCAGACGGTCAGCGAGATCTGCGCGCTGGTGCACGACTCGGGGGGTCAGGTCTACGTCGACGGTGCCAACCTCAACGCGCTCGTCGGGCTCGCCAAGCCGGGTCGGTTCGGCGCCGACGTGTCGCACCTGAACCTGCACAAGACGTTCTGCATCCCGCACGGAGGCGGAGGCCCGGGCGTCGGACCCGTCGCTGTGCGCCGCCACCTCGCGCCCTACCTGCCCTCGCACCCGCTGCGTCCGGAGGCAGGTCCGAGCGGGCGTGGCGACGTCGAGGGCGGCACCGGCCCGGTGAGCGGAGCTCCGTGGGGAAGTGCGGGCATCCTGCAGATCCCGTGGGCCTACATCCGGCTCATGGGTGGCGACGGGCTCACGCGCGCCACGCAGACCGCGGTGCTCGCGGCCAACTACATCGCGGCGCGGCTGCGCGACCACTACCCGGTGCTGTTCACGGGCGCGCACGGCCTCGTCGCCCACGAGTGCATCGTCGACCTGCGCGAGATCACCAAGCAGACCTCGGTCACGGTCGACGACGTCGCGAAGCGGCTCATCGACTACGGCTTCCACGCGCCGACGATGTCGTTCCCGGTGCGCCGGCACGCTCATGATCGAGCCGACCGAGAGCGAGGACCTCGGGGAGCTCGACCGGTTCTGCGACGCGATGATCGCGATCCGCCGCGAGATCGACCAGGTCGCGGCCGGCGTATGGCCCGTCGAGGAGTCACCCCTGCGCGGTGCTCCGCACACGGCCGCCTGCCTGCTCGGGGAGTGGGACAAGCCCTACTCACGTGAGGTGGCGGCCTTCCCGGTGGCGTCCCTGCGCGCGACGAAGTACTGGCCGCCCGTGCGCCGGGTCGACGGCGCCTACGGCGACCGTCACCTGGTCTGCTCCTGCCCGCCGCCGGAGGCCTTCGCCGACTGATCAGGGGAGCGGGACACTGTGCCGTGTGCGCTGCACAGCCCACCGGTCGCACCCAGCCTGTTCCGGGTCAGGCGGTGGCCGAGTCCTCGATCGTCCAGCGCCACCAGGGCGGGCTCGGACTGGGGACGGCCGAACAGGTAGCCCTGACCGTAGATCCAGCCCAGGGAGCGCAGGATCTCCGCCTCGTGCTCGGTCTCGACGCCCTCGGCGATGCTCATGAGGTCGAGGCCGTCGGCCAGTCCGGCGATGCCGCTCGCGAGGATGCCGCGGCGGAGGGCGGGCCGACGGTGAGCTGCGCGGTGAACGGACCGGTCGAGCTTGAGACCGGTGACGGGGAGGTCGCGCAGCAGGCTGATCGACGAGTAGCCGGTGCCGAAGTCGTCGACGTGGATGCCGGTACCGAGCGCTGCGTACCGACTCGAGCTCCTCGCGCACGGCGTCGATCATCGACAGGACGGCGGTCTCGGTGATCTCGATGACGAGTCGCGACGGGTCGATCGCCGTAGTTGCGGATGCGCGACAGGAAGGCCAGGAACCAGCCGGGTCGCGACGAGCTGCAGCGGCGACTTGTTGACGCTGATCGGGCCGGGGAGGTCGGGGTCGTGCTCGGAGCATCTCGCAGACCTGCTCGAGCACCTGGTGACCGATCTCGACGACGAGGCCGGAGTCCTCGGCCACCGGCAGGAACTCCATCGGCGGCACCAGCCCGCGCTCGGGGTGCTGCCAGCGCACGAGGGCCTCGTGACCGACGACGGCACGGTCGGCGAGGCGCACGATCGGCTGGTAGTGCACGACGAACTCGTGACGCTCGACGGCGCGGCGCAGCTCGCCCTCGATGGTGAGCCGGGCCACCGCTCGGGCGTGCATCTCCTCGTCGAAGAAGTGCCAGCGTGCGCGTCCGGAGTCCTTCGCGCGGAACAGGGCGGAGTCGGCGTCGCGGAGCAGGCTCTCCGACGTCGACCAGGCCGTCGACACCGCGATCCCGATCGACGCGGTGGGCACGATCCGGTGCTGGTCGACCGTGAACTCGCGGGCGATGGTCTCGATGAGACGGTGCGCGACTGCCTCGAGGTCGTGCGCGTCGTCGACCGAGGGCACGACGACGACGAACTCGTCGCCGCCGAACCGCCCCACGCGGTCCTCCGGGCGCAGCGCCGCGGAGATCCGTTCGGCCACGCGCGCGAGCACGGCGTCGCCCGCGAGCGTGCCCGAGGGAGTCGTTGACGACCTTGAAGTTGTCCAGGTCGACGAACAGGACCCCGACGTGGGTCGCCTCGGCGGCGCGCGGTGCGCAGGTCGGCGTCGAGCATGTCGAGCACCCAGGCCCGGTTGTGCAGTCCGGTGAGGGGGTCGTGGAAGGCACGGAAGGTGAGCTCGTCCTGCGCCTCGCGCTCGGCCGTGATGTCGCGCAGCGACACGACCGCGCCGATGAGCTCCCCGTCGACCATGCGCAAGGGCGTGCGCACGTAGTGACATCCACCGATACCGGCCGTCGGACGTGCGGTACCGGGCCGTCCGAAGCTGCTCGTCGCTGCCCGGACAGCACGGCGTCGCGCCCGGCCCGCAGCGGAGGCACGTCGTCGGGGTGGACGAAGTCGGTCCCTGTCCGCCCCACGATGTCGGACGGTGCCCAGCCGAGAGCAGCCCTGATCGAGGGGGTGATCCACACGATCACCCCCGCAGCGTCCGTCTGGTAGACGACGTCGCTGCTGTGCTCGACCAGCAGCCGGTACCGGGCCTCGCTCTCGCGCAGGACACGCTCGGCCGTCACGGCGTCGTCGACGACACGGAAGACCGTGACCGATCCGTCGACCCGACCTTGCTCGTCGACGTACGGCCGGGTGTGCGTCTCGCACCAGTGATAGGCGCCGTCGCGATCGAGCGAGCGCACCCGGGCCACGACCGACTTGCCGCGGCCGAGCTCGTCGACGACCCGCTGCATCTCGGGAACGTCGTCGGGGTGGGTGAACCGTTCGTAGCCGTGCCCTTCCCAGTCCTCGGGTGCCCAGGCCAGGGCCGAGCGAAGGGCGGGCGACACCCAGAGGATCTGGCCGTCGCGTGAGTGCATGACGACGTCCGAGGTGTTCTCGGCGAGCAGGCGGAACCGACGCTCGGAGGCGATGATGGCTCCTGCCGCCCGGTGCCGGTCCGAGACGTCGCGCCACGTGACAGTCACGCCGTCGCCGAGGCGCGTGGCCCGTACGTCGAGCCAGTAGGACCGGCCCGACGCTCGGTGAGCGGTGCGGCATCTCGTCGACCGAGTAGGCATCTCCGGTCTCCACGACGGCCCGGAGAGCGTCGCGGAACTCCTCGGCCAGCTCACGCGGGAACATCTCGCCGAGACGAAGACCGACGAGGGCGTTGCTCGTCGCGTAGAACTCCCGTGCCGCGCTCTCGTTGACGGCCATGGTCACGAAGTCGGCGATCCTGCCCTGCTCGTCCCGGACGGCTGTCAGCAGCACGTGCGGGTCCGACAAGGTGTCGAGGATCGTCTGGGCGAGATCGCTCTCGCGCCGCAGCCGCAGGGCCAACGACTCCTGGTCACGAGGGGACGACGTCGGGTGCGCCTGTCCGTGGAGTGGGCATGGTCGAGGTGGGGAGCGGCGCCCGCATGGCGGCGTGGTCCATGGCCCCCTCCTGGAGTGCTACGACGTGTGTAGCGCGCTGCGTCCGGTGGAGTCCTGCTGAGGGCACGCGATGCGGCGACGATCACGTCACCCAGCGTGACGCGGCCAGGTGCTCACGTGCGGCCGTCGACCTCCTGCGCATCGAACAGCGACTGCTGCTCGTCGGCCGCGGCGGTCATCCACGTGGCGTGCTCCACCGGCCAGCCCTGGCGCTGCAGCACGGCGACGACCGCGTCGTCGTCGTCGACCACGGTGACGACACGGCCGGCACGCGCGATCCGCTCCAGTGCTTGCGGTTTGAACAGCCGCGCAGGACGCCGATCGCCATCGCGACGCATCACCAGGACGCCCTCGGGGAGGTCGTGCCGCCGAAGCCAGGACGTCGTCAACCCGCGGTAGGCCTCGCTGCGGCCGGTGAGGTAGACGATCGCGTGACCCTCGTCCGCGCGGCGTCTCGCCTCCGCGACGCCGTCGGCGAGAGGCGCGTCGTCGTCCATCGCGCCGAAGAAGCCGTCCCAGTCCTTGGGTCGTGCCTCGACGAAGTGCAGCCGGTGCCGGACGTCGGCCAGCACGCCGTCGACGTCGAACACGGCGACGGTCGGTCGCTCGTCCGCGGGGGAGTCCGGCACCCGAGCGACGCTACGCCGTAGGGTCGGGGCATGGCACTCGACCCCGCGCTCGTGTCGGCCCAGTACGCCTCGATGGTGCCCATGGTGGCCACTCTCGGGATCGACTTCGTGCACCTCGACGCGCGCACCTGCACGATGGTGCTGCCGGATCGGCCGGACTACCACAACCACGTCGGCGGGATGCATGCCGGCGCGATGTGGACGCTCGCCGAGTCGGCCTCGGGTGCGCTGGTCTTCACCAACTTCGGCGACCGGACGGCAGACCTCACGCCGTTCCCGGTGGAGGCCACGATCCGGTTCCTCAAGGTGGCCCTGGGACCCGTGACCGCTGTGGCCACGCTGGGGGCTGAGGCCTCGACGGCCATCGCGACGATGGAGTCGGGCACCCGACCCGAGTTCCCGGTCGAGATCGAGCTGTCGACGGGCGAGGGCGAGGAGCGGCTCGTCACCGGGTCGATGTCGGTGACCTGGACGCTCAAGCTCAACCGGCGCTGAGCCTCACGCCGGCGCCACCGCAGGGTGGGCGGCGCGGCGCTCCATCACGGTCGACCGCACGCGCAGGTTGCCGGCGGCCGCGACGAGGAAGAGCACGGCGCACCCGGCCCACAGCCACGCGGGACCGAGCTCGGAGTAGACCCGCGGCCCGACGAGCGGGGCGACGAGACCACCGATCCCGAACGCGAGCCCGAACAGGCCCATGTAGCGGCCGCGTGCCCGCGGGTCGGCCAGGTCGGCGACGATCGCCGGGGCGTGGCCCGAGACGCCGATCTCGCCGAGCGTCCAGACCACCGTGCAGAGCAGGAACGCGGGCAGCGTGCGCGCGAACGTCGTGAGCCAGAAGCCGAGCGCCATCACCGTGAGGGCCCCGGCGATCGTCCGCGACGGGTCCCATCGCGTGATGCGTCGCGCCGCGAACGGCTGCACCGCGATGATGACCAGGCCGTTGGCGGCCGCGACCAGCCCGTAGGCCGACGGCGGCAGTCCCTGGTCGGTCACGGCGAGCGGGAGGGTCAGGAAGCTCTGGAAGTAGGCGATCGCCTGGAGGCACCAGCACGCGACGAGCAGGACGAAGGTGCGGTCGCGGAGAGCTGTGGCGTAGCCGGGCGGGCGCCCGTCGTCCGCCGGTGCCCACGTCGGTCGTGGTGGGTCGTGCCGGATCCCCACGAGCACGACGACGGCGTAGGCGGCGCAGGTGACCGCGTCGAGCGCGAAGAGCAGCCAGTAGCCGCGCTGTGCCAGGAAACCGCCCATCGCGCCGGCGAAGGCAAACCCGAGGTTGACCGCCCAGAAGATGAGCGAGAACGCGTACGGACGTCGTTCCGGCGGCACGACGTCGGCGATGAGGGCCTGCGACGCAGGGCGGTACATGTCGCCGAAGAGTCCGACGAGGAGCGCGCCCGCGGCGATGGCCGGGATCGTGCGCGCACTGCCGAGCAGCACCAGGCTCGCCGAGGTGGAGAACAGCGCGAGGGCGAGCGTGGTGCGGCGTCCGACGTGGTCGGCCAGCCAGCCTCCGGTGAGCTGGCTGGCGAGACCGCCGAGGCCGGCGAAGGCGATCACCGTGCCGGCGGTGGACGGGGCCAGCCCGCGGTCGGAGGTGAGGTAGAGCACCAGGAACGGGCTCACGAACGAGCCGAGCCGGTTGACCAGCGTGCCGACGAAGACGATCCGGAACACCCGGGGCAGCGGAGGCTGGCCGCTGCGCAGGATCATGCTGCGATCCAAGCAGCCGCCACCGACCATGTCGTCGGTGATTGCGTCAGGGCTTCGGCGGCTTGACGAGGCTCTCGAGGGAGATGCGCGCCACTGGCGCGTAGGTGAGGACCGCCGCCGCAGGACCGTCCACGACCAGCGACGTGCTCGTGCCGCCGCCGATGCGCGACTCGCTGCGGTGATCGAGGTGCATCCGGACCGGTCCGGCCACGACGTCCCACACCCAGCGATGCTCCGCCTCGTCGAACTCGACGACCTCGAACGTGGCCCCGAGGTTGGGCACCACTCCGAACACGGTGCCGGTGACGCCGACAGCGAGCTGCTCGGCCGAGCACTCGACCCGGCGGATCTGGGGGGCCCACGTCGTCCAGAGCTGGGGCTCGGAGTAGCGACGCCAGACCAGCGCGATGTCGGCGGTGCCGGCAGCACGCAGGGTCAGACGCATGGAGGGCATCCTGCCTGGCCGGTCGGCGACGTCCGCGAGGAGGGTCGGCCCGCGTGGCGTGGGCCACCTGGACGAGTCGTGGGCGCGGCCTGCCCGTGCCCGCCACGTCGACGCCGTACCGTGTCGCTCGTGAGTGAGATCACCGACGCGCGACCCTCCTGGCTCTCCCGGGAGGACCTCGAATCCGCACGCGAACGCCTCCCGCTGGTCTACGTCGACGCCTTCCCGGTCCGGGTCGACGAACGCGGCACCGTCGTGGCCGTCGGGCTGCTGCTGCGGGCGATGCCCGACGGCAGCATCAGCCGGGCGCCCGTCTCCGGCCGAGTCCTCTACGGCGAGCGCGTCCGGCAGGCGCTGCTGCGCCACCTCGAGAAGGACCTCGGCCCCATGGCGCTGCCGCGCATCCCCAGCTCGCCGCAGCCGTTCACCGTCGCCGAGTACTTCCCCGACCCCTCGGTGTCGGGGTTCCACGACCCCCGGCAGCACGCGGTGTCGCTCGCTTTCGTGGTCCCCGTGAGCGGCGACTGCGTGCCCTCGACCGACGCCCTGGACCTGCAGTGGATGACGCCGGAGGAGTGCGCCGGCGACGCCGTCGCCATGGAGATGACCGGCGGCCAGGACCGTTTGCTGCGCATGGCTCTGGCGTACGTCGGTCAGCTTCCGTGACGGGTCTGCGTCGATGACGGCGATGCGCAGCGAGCGGCTGCGCATCGAGTCGTTGACCAAGGACGAGGCGGCCGCGATCCGTGCCGACGATCGGCGCGGCCGTGCATGGGCGGTCGACTACCCCAGTGACGGCGACCGGATCGTCGCCGGTGTCATCGGCGAGGCGGGCGAGCACTACGACGAGACGAGCGAGATCGGCGTCTACCAGCTGCGCCTCGTCGAGGACGGGTCGGCGATCGGGGGGATCGGCTTCCTCTCTGCACCTGTGGATGGCGAGGCCGAGGTCGGGTACGGGCTGGTCGAGTCGGCGAGGTCCCGTGGCTACGCGACGGAGGCGCTGCGCGCCGTCCTCCACCACGCGGCGCAGCACGACGTGCGTAGCGTCGTCGCACTCACGGACATCGACAACCGTGCCTCGCAGGCCGTCCTGCAGCGGGTCGGCTTCGCACGCGACGGCGAGGTCGTGACCGAGGACGGCGTGATGCTGCGGTGGGAGATCGCGCTGCAGCGCTGAGTGCCCTGTCCGCGTTCCTCAGGCCGTGGGGTGCAGGTCGCCGGTGAGGTAGCGCTGGACGGTGGGGCCGATCGCTGCCACGAGCACCTCGTCGTCGGCGCTGGTGAGCGGCTCGAGCTCCATGATGAGGCGGGTCAGCGCAAGCCCCGCCATCTGAGATCCGACCAGCGCGGCGCGCAGAGGTGCGTCCTCGTCGTCCATCCGGTCCGCGAGCAGACCGAGAACCTGCGAGGTGAGCAGGTCGCGCAACGCGGTACGCGCGTGCTCGTGCGTCACCGCAGCACGCAGCATGGCCGTGAACTGCTCGCGCACGGCCGGCTCCCGCCAGACCGCCAGGACGCCTCTGACCAGGGCCACTCCTTCCGCACCGCGGTGATCGTCGAGCGTCAGGAAGACCTCCGAGGGGTCGAACGGCAGCTCGAGCGAGGCGCGGAAGAGCTGTTCCTTCGTCCCGAAGAAGTGGTGCACCAACGCGGGGTCGACAGCGGCGCTCGACGCGATCGCACGGATCGTCGTGCGCTCGAAGCCGTTCTCCGAGAACAGACGACGGGCGGCGTCGAGAACGGCCTGCTTGCTGCTGTCCGGCCCGGGTCGGCGGCCGCGCGGGGCACTCGTGGGGCGGCCCCCGGTCATGGGTGTGCCGCCGGTCGGCGCCCGCGGCCGATCGCGGTCATGGTCTCGTCCAGCGTGGCCCGCGCCGGCCGGACGTCGGCACCCACCCCGGCGTCACGGAGAACCTCGTGCACCCGTTCCGCGTCGGTGTCGACGACGCGCACGGCGGTGCCGGCCAGTGCCACCGGGAGGTCTACGGCACGAAGGGCCGCGAACGCCGACGCCCAGTCCGACGTCGCCACCTCGACGACGCGCGTCGCGCCGACGATCTCGGCGACCGTGCCGGAGGCCACGACACGGCCGAGGTCCATCAGGACGAGCCGGTCGCACTGCTCCGCCTCCTGCATGTAGTGCGTGCTGACAAGCAGCCCCGCGCCCGCCTCGGCCTGGTCGTGGACGGTGTCCCACAGCCGCGCCCGGCTGATGGCGTCGACACCCGACGTGGGCTCGTCGAGGACGAGCAGGTCGGGTGAGTGCGCGAGGGCGCAGGCGAACGCGAGCTGCCGCTGCCGTCCGAGTCCGATCCCGCCGACGAGCTCACCGCGCACCGCGGCGAGCGCGTCGCCGCCCCTGAGCGCGTCGTCCTCAGCGGACGTCGCGTCGTAGGCGGACGCGACGAACGCGAGGTTCTCATCGACGGTGAGGTCGCCGTAGAGCCCGAGCCCCTGCGGGACGTAGCCGAGGCGACGTCGCGACTCGCGGGAGGGGTCCGCGCCGAAGAGCTGCACCGTTCCGTTGCTCGGCGGCAGCACCCCGAGCACCATCCGGATCAGCGTCGTCTTGCCCGCGCCGTTGGCACCGATGAGTCCGACGATCTCGCCGGGACGCACCTCGATCGTGACGTCGTCCACGGCGAGCTGGTCGGCGAAGGCCCTGGACACGTGCGACGTCCTGGCCAGTGCGGCGTCCCGATCGAGGGCGCGCCGCGGGCTCGCAGGCCGTGTCGAGCGGGGGACGGCGTCCCCGCGGACGTCGAGCGCAGCCGCGATGACGGCGTCCTCGAGATCGACCTCGAGGACGGAGTCGCCGGGCGCGGGAGGACCGGCGTGCCACTCGTGGACGGCCCGGCCGCGGCGCCACGCCCGTGCCGGGTCGTCCGGCGTCGTCACGAGCGACACGGTGCCCGGGCTGGCGGCGAGGACCTCGGCCGGACTGCCGTGCAGCAGCACCCGTCCGGCGTCGAGGACGACGACGTCGTGGACGCGCTCGGCCTCGTCGAGGTAGGTGGTGGCCAGGACGACCGCCGTCCCGCTCGCCGCGGCATCCGCGATGAGGCTCCAGAGCTCGACCCGGCTGACGGGGTCGACGCCGGTGGACGGCTCGTCGAGCACGACGAGCCGCGGGCCGTGGAGCATGGCCATGCAGAAGCCGAGCTTCTGCCGCATGCCGCCGGACAGCTGACCCGCGAGCCGGGTGCGCGCGTCGGCCAGGCCGCTCGCGTCGAGCAGCTCGTCGCGGCGCCGGTCGAGGTCACGCGGCCGGTCTGAATAGGCGTGGGCGACGAGGTCGAGGTTCTCGTCGACCGTCAGCTGGCGCCACGTGCCCGATGCGGAGGGCAGGTAGCCGAGCTCTCGCGGGGGTGGCGCCCACACCGTGCCCGATTCGGCCTCGACCCGGCCGATGAGCGTCCGCAGGAGCGTCGTCTTGCCTGCACCGTCGCCGCCCACGATGGCCACCACCTGCCCGGCGGGGACCTCGACGCTGACCGAGTCGAGCGCCAGCGTGGCGCCCAGGCGCACGCTGACCTCGCGTGCCCCGCAGACCGACGTCGGGTCAGGCATCGACGGGCTCCGGCGTCCGCACGTGGCGACGCCCGGGCGCCAGGTCGCGTCGGAAGCGCAGCACGGCGAGACCGAAGATGACGGCGGCCATGAACGCCAGCACGACCAGCGGAAGCCAGATCGCGGGCGACGTGATCGGCGTGGCCCGGAGCATCGTGCCGCGACTGATCATCGTGAACCACGTCAACGGCATGCAGTAGCTGATGCAGCGGATCACGAGCGGCATCGCCGCGAGCGGGAAGATCATGCCGGAGAGCAGCACCTGTGGCAGCAGCACCAGGATCGCGCCCTGGATGGCCTGCCCCGTGTTCTGCGACAGCGTCGAGATGAGCACGCCGAGACCGAGCACGGCGAAGAGGAACAGCGCCGCACCGAGGCCGAAGACCAGCACGCTGCCGTTGAACGGCACGTCGAACAGGAGCATCCCGAGCCCGGTGACGAGGACGAGGTCTACGGCGGCCAGCAGGAAGTAGGGGGCGATCTTCCCGACGATGACGTCGACGGGTCGGAACGGCATGACGGCGAGCTGCTCGAGGGTGCCGTTCTCGCGCTCGCGGACCAGTCCGATGCTCGTGACGATCGTCCCGATGAACGTCATGATGAGCCCGATGAGCGACGGCACCATGTACCACGCCGTCGTGAGGTCGGGGTTGAAGAGCACCTTCGTCTGCGCCGCGCCGCCTGCCTTCGCCAGCGCGGTCACCGCCGTCTGCGCCTGGAACAGGTCGGCACCGTCGACCCACGCAGTCGGAGGCGTCGTGGTCGTGTCGATGACGACCTGCGCCGTCGCGTCCTGCAGGTAGGTCTGCGCGTCCTCGGAGGTCGCTCCGGGCTCGATCGAGCGCACGTCGAACAGGGAGGGGAGCGCAGCGGCGACCGTCGTCGCCTGCGGGCCCACGACGATCGTCGGCAGCGTCGAGACGGTGAAGTTCGCGGCGTAGCCGAAGATGACCAGCAGCAGGATCGGCAGTCCCACGATCATGGCGACCGTGCGGCGGTCGCGGCGCAGCTCGCGAAACTCCTTGATGATCATGGCTTTCATGCGCCCGACCGTAGACCCGGGCTCAGGATGAAGTCAACAGGTGTTGAATTCTAGTCCCGGGACGGCACCGGGCGTACGACGAGGGCGTCGAGCAGGTGGGCGGTGGCGTGCGCGACCTCGTCGACGGCGAGGTCGAACGCGTCGCGGTTCACCGCGGACGGGGCGCGCATGCCGGCGATCTTGCGCACGTACTGCAGCGCTGCGGCGTGGACGTCGTCGTCGGTGACGTCGTCGGTGTAGGGCGGGCGGAGCGTCTTGATGCTGCGGCACATGGTGGCGACCTCTCAGGCGACGGACGGCTAGGCGACGGACGGCTTGGTGTGCGGCTTGGCGACGAGTCCGACGTCGGCGAGCGCCGCGGCGACGAGCGCGTCGTACCGACCGGCGGCGAGGTCGCCGAACGGGTCCTTCGTGTAGGGGAGCAGCTCGCGGAAGGGCAGCCCGAAGGCGGCGCGCATCGCCAGCAGCTGCTGACGCGCGGGGTCGTCGAGGTCGATGCCGGACACCGCGCGTGCGGCGCTCATCTCGCGGACGCCCCGGACCCGCCGTGGCACCACCGCGACGAGCAGGACGGCGATGGGCAGCGCGGCGGTGACGATGCCGATGATGCGCGCGAGCGTGTGCACGGCGTCCTCGCCCTGCTGGCCCAGCTCGGCGAGGTTGCCACCGGTGCCCTGCCCGGCGCTGTGGAACGCGTCGGACAGGCTGCCGCCGACGATGGGGATGTTGGCGACGGCGTCGCCGACGCTGCTGAACCCGCCCTGCACGTGGTTGCCGGCGGACGCCACTCCGGAGCCGAGCACGCTGAGTGCATCGACCAGGTCGTGGACCTGCACGCCGATCCACACGAACAGCACGATGAGGCCGACGATCAGCACGTCGGCGATGATCCGCCGGCGACGCTCGGACGGCACGTCCGGGTACAGAGTCAGGTGCTCCCACATGCGCGCCAGGCTACGCAGGCCGGACGCAGTCGGGTACGACGGTCAGCATTCAGTCGGCGCGGATCTCCACCACGACGCCGTCGTCGACGTGCCAGCGCCGGGTGAGCCGCACGGTGTCGAGCATGCGGCGGTCGTGCGTGACGAGCAGGACCGTCCCGTCGAAGCTGTCGAGCGCGTCCTCGAGCTGTTCGATCGCCGGGAGATCGAGGTGGTTGGTGGGCTCGTCGAGCACGAGCAGGTTGACGCCGCGCGCCTGGAGCAGCGCGAGGGCTGCGCGGGTGCGCTCGCCGGGCGACAGCGAGGACGCGGTACGACCGACGTGGTCGGCGCCGAGCCCGAACTTGGCGAGGAGCGTGCGCACGTCCGCGGTCGGCCAGTCGGGCACCTCGCGCGAGAACGCGTCGACGAGGACGTCGTCGCCCTCGAAGACGGCACGGGCCTGGTCGACCTCGCCCACGACGACGCCGGAGCCCAGCGACACCAACCCCGACGTCGGCGGGGTGCGACCGAGGAGCAACGCGAGAAGCGTGCTCTTGCCGGCTCCGTTGGGTCCGGTCACGGCGATGCGGTCGCGCAGGGTCAGCTGCAGGTCGATCGGCCCGAGCACGAAGGTGCCACGCCGCACGGTCGCGTTGCGGGCGACGGCGACGACCTCGCCGGACCGCGGCGCAGACGCGATCGAGAACTGCAGCTGCCACTCCTTGCGTGGCTCGTCGACCACCTCGAGACGTTCGAGCGCCTTCTCGCTCTGCCGGGCCTTGGCGGCCTGCTTCTCGGTCTGCTCGGTGCGGAACTTGCGCCCGACCTTGTCGTTGTCACGCTGCTTGCGCCGGGCGTTCTTGACGCCCTTCTCCATCCACGCGCGCTGCATGCGCGCACGCGCCTCGAGGTCGGCGCGACGTCCGGCGTAGTCCTCGAAGGCCTCGCGTGCGCGACGGCGGGCGACCGAGCGCTCGTCGAGGTACGACTCGTATCCGCCGCCGTACGTCGTGATGCGCTGCAGGCTTCGGTCGATCTCCACGACGGTCGTCACGGTGCGCGCCAGGAACTCGCGGTCGTGGCTCACCACGACGACCGGCGCCTCGAGCCCTTCGACGAACTCCTCGAGCAGGTCGAGCCCGTCGGCGTCGAGGTCGTTGGTGGGCTCGTCGAGGAGGTAGACGTCGAAGCGCGACAGCAGGAGCGTCGCGAGGCCGAGGCGCGCCGCCTGTCCGCCCGAGAGGGCGTCGACGTGCAGGTCGAGGTCGACATCGAGGCCGATGTCGCGCAGGACGACGCTCACCCGCTCGTCGAGGTCGGCTCCGCCGAGGGCCAGCCACGACTCGAGCGCGTCGCTGTAGACCTGGTCGGAGTGGGGTGCGCCGTCGGCGAGGGCGTGTGCGGCGTCGTCGAGCGCCACGTGCGCGTCGTGGACGCCGGTGCGGCGCGCGAGGTGCTCGTGCACCGTCTCGCCGGCGCGGGTGTCGGGTTCCTGGGTGAGGTATCCGACGTGCGCGGTCGGCGGTGACAAGGTCACCGAGCCGACCTCGGCGGACGCCGTGCCCGCGAGGATCCGAAGCAGGGTGGTCTTGCCCGCGCCGTTGGGCCCGACGAGCCCGACGACGTCGCGCGGTCCGACGACGAGGTCGAGATCGCTCCACAGCTCGCGGTCGCCGTATGCGGCCGCGAGTCCCTTGGCCTGGAGGGTGGCGCTCACCCGTCCATCCTCGCCGGTGGGGCACCGTGCCGCGAAACGCGATTCCGGCTGTGCCGCAGCGCCGACCTGACCGACGACGGTCAGGTGGTCGTCACGTCGCCCTTCCGACGACGCAGCCGAAGCTCGCCGTCGGCGCCGGTGAGGACCACGTCGTCGCCATCGACCGTGAGTGCGAGCGGGGCGCCGAGCAGCGCGAAGACGCGCGACTCGGCCGCCATCGCGTCGGCCGGTCCGGCCATGAGCGTCGACATGATCGGGCCGCAGGTGAGCGTGTCGTCAGCGATCGCGCCGGTGCCGCGGAACCGGTTGATCACCTGGCCGAGCACCGCGCCGTCATCGCCGAACTCGATCGTGGGGGACAGGTCCGCCGGAGGAGCCGCGCCGTCGATGCCGACGATGTCGTACGAGCCCGTGAGCCCTGAGGTCTGCGTCATGCCCCGAGTCTGTCAGCGAGGCCGGTGCGCGTGGGGAGTGCAGGCGGGTTCAGTCGGGGGACGGCGCGCTCGGTCGGGTGGCCCAGTAGGAGCCGAGCAGGACGAGGGGGAAGCCGAGCACCGTGCCCCAGGTGAGCGGCTCGGAGAGGACGACGATGCCGAGGACGACGGCGACCGCCGGGTTGACGAACGTGATGACGGTGGCGCGCACCGGACCGGCGACGGAGATGAGCTCGAAGAACAGCACGAAGGCCAGTGCGGTGCACACGAGCGCCAGCACCAGGATCGAGGCCCAGACCTTGGGAGTGGGGCTGCCCTGCCCGAGCCCGTACGCCGTGACGGGCGCGTACAGCACCGCGACGATGCCGAGCGAGACGGCCACGACGCCCATCGACGGCACGTGCCCGAGCTTGCGCGCGGCGATCGCGGGACCGACCGCGTAGCAGACGGCGACGATGAGCAGCTCGACGACGCTCAGCGCGTCGACGTGCCCGGACAGCGAGTCCAAGCCCACGAGAAGGGCTACGCCGAGGATCCCGGACGCCAGCCCGAGCAGGCGGACCCGGCTGAGCGCGTGACGGTCGCCGAGCACCCAGGCGACGATCGTGCCGACGATCGGGACGGCAGCGATCATGAGGCCGGCGAAACCGCTGGCGATGCGCTGCTCGGCGTGGCCGAGGAGCAGCCAGGGCAGCGCCATCTCGATGAGCGCGAAGGTGAGGACGAAGGGCCACGCCCGGAGCGCCGGCCGCAGGGCGCCGGACCGGATCGCCAGTGGTACCAGCACGACCGCGCCGAGCAGCGTGCGCAGGCCGACGACGGTCGCGGGCGACACCTCGGTGACCGCGATCTTGATGAAGAGGTACGGGATGCCCCAGATGACGGCCATCGCCGCGAACAGCGTCCAGGCGCGGCGGCTCATGCCGCCCGACGCCGCGACGGCAGCACCGGGGACGTCGATCGCTCGTGACTCGGACACCCGAGGAGCCTACGACGACGGGAGGTCCTCCCCGCGTCGTCCCGGAGGCCGCTGTCCGAACCCCGCGAGAACCGACTGAAGGTGGCCTTCAGTGCATAGAGGGAGCCACGGGAGCCCTTCATCGCCTGGTCGGGCGGCGTCCGCACCGGCCGGAGCGGCGGTCGATGGCCTCCGCGATCAGACGCGGACCGACGCCGTCGTGCGCATGAGCTGCCAGAGCCGCTCGACGTCGGACCGCTCCGTCGCCTCCGCGCCGATCGACACCCGGACCATCCACCGGCCCTCGTGCAGCGCCGGCGTGACGAAGGCGAGGCCGGTGGCGTTGAGCGCCTCGACCCACGCCCTCGTGTGCGCGTCGAGCGCATCGGCGTCCGACCCCGCTCCCGAGGCGTACGCCGCTGGGACGTGTCGCACGCACACCGTCTGCAGCAGCACCGGAGCGACCAGCTCCCACCCAGGCTCGTCGCGAACGGCGGCCGCGAGCCACTGGGCGTTCGCGAGGTCGCGCCGCAACCTCGCCCGGATGGCCTCGGCCCCGTCGAGCCGCAGGTGGAACCAGAGCTTGAGCGCGCGGAACCGACGTCCCAACGGGATGCCCCAGTCCTTGTACTGCACCACGGCACCGTCGGCGGACGACTGGAGGTACGACGGGTTCGTCGCCATCACCCGCACGAGGTGGTCGACGTCGCGCACGTAGAGGAGCGACGTGTCGAGAACGGTGCCCAGCCACTTGTGCGGGTTCCAGCCGATCGAGTCCGCGTCGTCGACGCCGGCGAAGAGGTGACGGCACTCCGGCAGCAGCATCGCCGATCCGGCCATCGCGGCGTCGACGTGCACCCACGCCCCGAACTCCCGTGCCACCACGACGATCTCGGGCGTCGGGTCGAACGCCGTGGTGCCCGTCGTCCCGAGCGACACGACGACGGCCGCGGGTACGCGGCCGGCGGCGACATCGGCGGCCATCGCCGCCCGGAGTGACGCCGGGTCCATCGCGAACGTCACCGGATCCGTGCCGACGTAGCGCAGGTTGTCGTGCCCGAACCCTGCGAGCAGCACGGCCTTGGGGATCGACGAGTGCGCGTGCGGCGAGGCGTAGACGACGTAGGGCGACGGCTCGCCCTGGAGCCCGCCGCGCATCTCCGAGAAGCTCGATGCCCGCTCCCGCGCGGCGAGCATCGCCACCAGGCAGCCGCTCGACGCCGTGTCGTGGATCGCGCCGTGCCAGCCCGGAGCGAGACCGGTCAGCTCGCGCAGCCACTCCGTCACCACCTCCTCGAGCTCGGTCAGGGCGGGCGCGGACTGCCAGGTGATGCCGAGGGCGCCGAGACCGGACGACGTGAGGTCACCGAGCACCGACGCGAGCGCGGCGTTGGACGGGAACCACGCGAAGTAGGACGGGCTCTGGATCTGCGTGAGGCCGGGCACGATGACCCGGTCGAGGTCGGCGACGAGGTCGGCGAGCGTGCCCGGCGCCTCGGGCGGCGCGCTCGAGAGGGCACGGCGTACGTCGCCCGGCTCGGTCTCGGCGCGCACCGGCAGCTCGGGCACGCGCTCGCGGAAGTCGGCGATCCAGTCGATCAGCTCGTGCCCTGCGGCGCGGAACTCCTCCGGCGTCATGACCTCTCCTCGTCGTCGTCGGGATCCTAGGGCGGAACACGTCCGTCGATGGGAGTCTGAGGCCGCACGGGTCCGTCGACGTCGGTCCCGAAGGACCACGCGCGGGAGAGCAGATGGACTTCATCCAGCAGTCACTGATCGACCCGATCAGCCGGATCCTGTGGAACTACGTCCTGGTCTACCTGCTCATCGGAGCCGGAATCTGGTTCACGGTCCGCACCGGGTTCGTGCAGGTCCGGATGTTCCCCCAGATGCTCCGCACGATGCTCGGGTCGCGGTCCGGGTCGGACGGCGGGATCTCGTCCTTCCAGGCGTTCGCCGTAGGGCTGGCCTCTCGCGTGGGGACGGGCAACATCGCCGGAGTCGCGATCGCACTCACCCTCGGTGGCCCGGGCGCGGTGTTCTGGATGTGGGTCGTCGGGCTCATCGGCATGGCCACCGGGTTCGTGGAGGCCACGCTCGCGCAGCTGTACAAGGTGCGCTGGCCCGACGGATCGTTCCGCGGCGGACCGGCGTACTACATCCAGACCGGCCTCGGGTCGCGCCGCGGCGGGATCCTGTTCGCCGTGCTGCTGATCGTCACGTTCGGCGTGGCTTTCAACATGGTGCAGGCCAACACGATCAGCGACGTGCTGCGCAGCGCGCACACGATCGATCAGCACTGGAGCGCGCTGCTGCTCGCAGTTCTCACTGCGCCCGTCGTGTTCGGGGGAGTGCGTCGCATCGCGAAGGTCGCCGAGGTCGTGCTGCCGGTCTTCGCCCTGATCTACGTCCTGCTCGCCGTCGTCATCGTGGTGACGAACATCAGCGCCCTGCCTCAGGTGTTCTCCGACATCTTCCAGTCGGCGTTCGGCCTCGACCCGGCGTTGGCGGGGACGGCCGGCGGTATCACCGCCGCGATGCTCAACGGCGCCAAGCGGGGACTCTTCTCCAACGAGGCAGGCATGGGCAGCGCGCCCAACGCGGCCGCCACGGCGACCGTCGACCACCCGGTCAAGCAGGGGCTCGTGCAGTCCCTCGGCGTCTTCGTCGACACGATCGTCATCTGCTCGTCGACGGCGTTCATCATCCTCATCGCCGGACCCAGCGTGTACGTCCCGGGCCAGACGGGCGACTCCGCCGGGGCGTCGCTCACCCAGAACGCCGTGGCCGCGTCGCTCGGCGACTGGACCACGTGGCTGATGACGCTGCTGATCTTCGTGTTCGCGTTCTCCTCGGTCCTGGGCAACTACTCCTACGCCGAGGTCAACCTCGACTTCCTCGGTGCCGGGGAGCGCACCCTCAACGTCTTCCGGGTGATCGTGATCGCGTCGGTGGCGCTCGGCGCCGTCATCGCCCTGGAGGCTGTCTGGGCCATCGCCGACGTGGCCATGGGACTGATGGCGCTGGTCAACCTCACCGCGATCCTGCTGCTCGGCAAGTGGGCCTTCGCAGCGCTCGAGGACTACCAGCAGCTGCGCCGGCAGGGACGTGAGCCGTCGTTCGTCGCGGCCGGGAACGTCCTGCTCCCCGAGGCCCTGCCCGGTGACGTGTGGTGAGCCGCACCTCGGCGCCGAGCCCGACCGACGCGCAACGCGGTCAGCTGCGCCTGCGACCCTTGCGGTCGCGGACCGAGAGGACCGCCCCGTCGCGCGCGACGACGACGCGCAGCGTGCCACGGCGCAGCCGCATCCGCCCGTCCCCGGCCGGGTCGGGCTCCACCTCGTCCGGGTCGGCGATCGCCTCGCGGATCGACTCCTCGCTGATGCCGTCGGCCGTCGCGGCCGTGCGCGCGCCCTTGCTCATCTGCAGGGGCGCCGGACCGTCGCTGTCGTCGGGGTACGGGATGCCCTGGGGTGCGGCCTCGTAGGCAGCAACGTCGGCCTCGTAGGCCGCGGCGACCTCGGCGTCGGTGGGCTGCCGGACGGGCGGGCCCTGGAACGGGAGGGAGAACGCTGAGCTCATGGGTGTCCTTGGCTGGGCGGCAATGCGCGAGTGCGGTGTCGAGCCGCGCGTGGATCCTCGTGCAGTGCGGACGGTCGAGCCGTCCGCGAGCGAACCGTGCTATGCATGACTGTAGGCCTCACGACCCGATGACCGCGTCATGGCGCGGCCGAACTGTGACTTCTCCATCAACGACCATCGCAGGCCGAAACCTGCATCTCACCGGTGTCCGAGGGGGGACTTGAACCCCCATGCCCTTTCGGGCACTAGCACCTCAAGCTAGCGCGTCTGCCTATTCCGCCACCCGGACGTGCACGTCGCGGATCACTCCGCTTCGCGACCCGCAGAGCATACAACTCGACAGCACGGGGCACGAAACCGCGCTCGAGGTCCATCATGGGCGGGTGACCGAGACCACGTCGCCCGTCCTGCCCCAGCCGCTGCCCGACGCCGAGGCGGAGGTGGTCGAGCTCGTCTCCGACCTGATCCGCATCGACTCCAGCAACTACGGCGACGGTAGCGGGCCGTGCGAGGCCGAGGCAGCGGAGTACGTCGAGGGCCGGCTGCGCGAGGTCGGCCTGGACCCGGAGCGCTACTCGTGCGGGCCGCGCCGCGACGGGGTCGTCGTCCGCGTCCCGGGTCGTGACCGCACGCGTGGCGCGCTGCTGGTGCACGGGCACCTCGACGTCGTGCCGGCGCGCGCCGAGGACTGGTCGCGACCGCCGTTCGCGGCCGAGATCGACGACGACCTCGGCGTCCCGATGCTGTGGGGCCGCGGCGCCATCGACATGAAGGACATGTGCGGGATGACCCTCGCGCTCGTGCGGTCGTGGGCGCGCAACGGAGTCCAGCCCGACCGCGACATCGTCGTGCAGTTCCTGCCCGACGAGGAGGCCGGCGGCCTCTTCGGCGCGCACCACCTGGTCGAGCATCGCAAGGACATGTTCGAAGGCGTGACCGAGGCGGTCGGCGAGGTCGGTGGGTTCTCCGTGACCGTGCGCGACGACCTGCGCCTCTACCTCGTGCAGACGGCGGAGAAGGGGATCCACTGGATGCGGCTGCGCGCCAAGGGTCGCGCCGGCCACGGGTCGATGCTCAACGACGAGAACGCCGTGACCGCACTCGCCGAGGCGGTCGCGGGCATCGGCCGTCTCGAGTGGCCGACCCACCTCACGTCGAGCGTGCGCGACCTGCTCGTCGCGCTGTCGGACGCGACCGGGCTCGAGCTCGACCCCGACGACATGCCGACGACGCTCGCTCGCCTCGGCAACGCTCGCGACGCTGATCGGTGCGACGCTGCAGAACACCGCCAACCCGACGATGCTCTCGGCCGGCTACAAGGCCAACGTCATCCCGGGAGAGGCCGAGGCCTACATCGACACGAGGTTCCTGCCCGGTCGGGAGGACGAGCTGCTGGCGGCGATCGACGCCGTTCTCGGCGATGCGATCGTGCGCGAGACGCTGATCCGCGACATCGCGGTCGAGACGACGTTCGACGGCGCGAGCATCGACCTGATGGCCTCGGCGCTGCGCGCCGAGGACCCGCATGCGCGCACCGCGCCGTACATGCTCTCCGGCGGTACGGACGCGAAGTCGTTCAGCCTGCTGGGGATCCGCTGCTACGGCTTCGTCCCGCTGAAGCTGCCGCCGGCGTTGAACTTCGGCGCCCTCTTCCACGGCGTCGACGAGCGCGTGCCCCTCGACGCCCTCCACTTCGGCACGCGGGTCCTCGACCGCTTCCTCCGCGCCGCCTGACGATCCGCCCTCTTGCGCATGAAGGTGCCCCAGGCACGCATAGGACGTGCTCAGGCGCCCCTCACACACGTGCGCACCCCGGTCACCCCTACCGAGAGGGGAAGTTGCGCACGCTCTTAGCGAGCCCAGGGCACCTTCATCCGGATGGGGCACGGTCAGGCGGTGCGGACCGCTCGGAGGACTCGGCGGCGGAGCCAGACGCGGCGACGGCCGTCGGGGTAGAGGCGCAGCCGCGCGAGCTCCCAGGACCCGTGCTCGGCGAGCTCGGTGAGCGCGGCGCGTGCGACGTCGCGCGGAGTGCCGCGCGGGAGGGTCATCTCCCGGTACTCCCACGTCGAGGCCCTGGACTCCGCCATGACGGACATTGTGCGCCGAGCCTGCCGCCGGCCGCGCGCGGATCGCCGCGTCAGGGGCCGAGCAGCGGGTCAGGGGCGCAGCAGCTCGGTGAGGCGGGTGCGTCGCGGTCGGTCGGTCGTCGTTGCGACCAGCTGCGCGAGAGCGGCGGCGTCCGGACCGAAACCGTGGACGAGCGACACGTGATCGCGGCCGGTGCGCAGCCCGGCGTAGACGACAGCGCGCGTCAACGTCGGCGACACGACGCCGGGCAGGACCACGACGGCGGCGGGCCACACCCGGTCGACCGCGTCCGTAGCCGTGACGAGCTCGACGCCGGCCGCGTCGCCCAGCGCCGCGCGCAGGGCGTCGATGCCGACCACGCCGCCGGGGTCTGTCACGACGACGCCGATCTCCGACGCACCGAAGGCGCGGGGGATCGACGTCGAGACCAGCTGTCGGACGCGCACCAGGCACTCGTCCGGCGAAGCGACCGGCACGAGCACCAGCGAACGGTCGTCGGCACCAGGAGTGGTCCAGCGCCCCGCCGCGACCGAGGCGCGTGCCACGCCGAGCGCACGTGGGTCGCGCTCGGCGTCTCCCACGAGGACCGGGCAGATGCCGGAGGCCGCGACGTCGAGGGCCACCGCGCCGGTGACCGCGCCGAGGGGCAGCCCGTTGTCGAGCGAGAGCACGAGCACGGCGTCCTCGGGCAGGTCCTCGACCGCGGCGAGGACGTCGTCGAGCCCCACCCTGTGCGCGTCGTCGAGCACCACCGACGGCACACCGGAGCCCAGCGCCCGGGCCAGCGCCACCCGCCGCCCCGCGGGATCGGGTCCGGCGACGACGGCCAGCCGGTTCTCCTCGGCCAGGGTGGCGAGCCCGTCCGCGAGCAGCTCCTCGGACTCGGCGAGATCGGTGAGCGCCCACGCGGGACTGCCGCGCCACTCGACCTCGACGAGCGAGCCAGCGGCGACGGCGGAGTCGACGTCGGACGGCGAGACGGTTCGCAGCGCGACGTCGCGCGGCAGCACCGTGTGCCCGGACCGGGCAGCGGCGCGGAACAGATCCTCGGCGGCGTTCACTGGGTCGGCCGCTCAGCGCGGGACGTCGTCGGGGTAGCCATGGACGGGCGCGGAGACCTCGTCGAGCGCGGTGACGATCTCGTCGGGAAGCTCGAGGTCCTCGACCGTCAGCGCGCCGCGCAGCTGGGCTGCCGTGCGCGCCCCCACGATCGGGGCGACGACGCCCGGCTGGTCGCGCACCCACGCGAGCGCCACCTCGAGCGGCGCTACAGCGAGGCCCTCGGCCGCGGTGCACAGGGCGTCGACGACGCGACGCGCGTCGTCACCGAGGAACGGCGCGATGAACGACGCGAAGTGCGACGACGCGCCGCGCGAGTCGGCCGGGGTGCCATGTCGGTACTTGCCCGTGAGCACCCCGCGGCCCAGGGGCGACCAGGGCAGGATGCCGAGCCCGGCGTCGATCGCCGCCGGCACGACCTCGCGCTCGATGCCGCGCTGCACGAGGGAGTACTCCATCTGCGTCGACACGAGAGGCGCGGACCCGGCGTGCGCGGCCTGCAACGCGGCCGCCTTTGCCGTCTGCCACCCGGAGTAGTTGCTGATTCCGACGTAGCGCGTCTTGCCCGACGACACCGCGGCGTCGAGCGCACGGAGCGTCTCGTCGAGGGGGGTGAGCGGGTCCCACGCGTGCAGCTGCCAGAGGTCGACGTGGTCGACGCCGAGCCGACGCAACGACGCGTCGAGCGCCGAGAGCAGATGGCCGCGCGATGCGTCGCGTCGGCGCTCGGTACCGGGACGCGACACGGCCTTGGTGGCGATCACCACCGAGTCGCGGCCGACCTCGGCGACGAGGGACCCGACGATCTGCTCGGATCGGGTCTCGGCATAGACGTCGGCGGTGTCGATCAGCGTGCCGCCTGCCTCGACGAACGCGAGCATCTGGTCGCGGGCCTCGTGCTCGTCGGTGTCGCGTCCCCACGTCATCGTGCCCAGGGCGAGCCGGGACACGTGCAGGCCGGACCGGCCGAGGGCGCGCTGCTTCATGTCGAGCGACCCTATCCGGGCATCGCGGCGTCCGGCCGTTAGGCTCCGCGTGGATCGTGCTCGCGAGGGTCCCTCGGGGCTGAGAAGCCGGTGAGAAACCGGCAGAGAGAGGCGAAGGCATGCGCCTGGGACTGAACCTCGGCTACTGGGGTGCCGGCAACGATGCCGACAACCTCGAGCTCGCGCGCGAGGCCGACCGGCTCGGCTACTCGGTGGTCTGGGCCGCCGAGGCCTACGGCTCCGACGCCGCGACCGTGCTCGCCTGGGTCGCCGCGCAGACCGAGCGCATCGACGTCGGATCGGCGGTCTTCCAGATCCCGGGCCGCACTCCCGCCAACACGGCGATGACCGCCGCCACTCTCGACTCGCTCTCGGGCGGCCGATTCCGTCTCGGGCTCGGCGTCTCGGGGCCGCAGGTGTCCGAGGGCTGGCACGGCGTGCGCTTCGACAAGCCGCTGGCCCGCACCCGCGAGTACGTCGACGTCGTGCGCCTCGCCCTGTCGCGGCGCAAGGTGCAGTACGACGGCGAGTTCTTCACCCTGCCGCTGCCCGACGGCCCGGGGAAGGCGCTCGTGCTCACGGTGCACCCGGTGCGCCCGGAGATCCCCGTCTACCTCGCCGCGATCGGTCCCAAGAACCTCGAGCTCACCGGTGAGATCGCCGACGGATGGCTCGCGATCTTCTTCTCCGCGGAGCATGCGTCGGAGTCCCTCGGCCACATCTCGGCCGGCCGCGCCAAGGTCGGGAAGACGCTCGAGGGTTTCGACGTCGTCCCGACCACGCCGGTGGTCTTCGGCGACGACGTCGAGGCGTGCGCCGCGCCGCTGCGCGCCTACAGCTCGCTCTACATCGGCGGGATGGGCAGCCGCGAGAAGAACTTCTACAACCAGCTCGCGGTCCGCATGGGCTACGAGGCCGCCGCCGCGGAGGTGCAGGACAAGTACCTCGCGCGCGACTACGACGGAGCCGGCGCCGCCGTGCCGTTCGAGTTCATCGACCGCACGTCGCTCATCGGTCCGCGCGGACGCGTCCAGGAGCGGCTGCACGCCCTCGCGGACGCCGGCGTCACCACGCTCTCGGTCGCGACGTACGCGGCCAGCCTCGAGGAGCGCGTCGCGACGCTGCGCACCATGGCCGAGGTCCTCGACGCGTCCGGACTGGGTGACTGACTCCGTGACCTACATCGAGGCGATCATCCTCGGCATCGTCCAGGGCCTCACCGAGTTCCTGCCCATCTCGTCGACCGCACACCTGCGCATCGTCCCGGCCCTCTTCGGCTGGGCCGACCCGGGTGCCGCGTTCACCGCGGTCGTGCAGCTCGGCACGATGGCGGCCGTCGTCATCTTCTTCTGGCGCGACCTGCTGCGCATCGCGAGCGCGTGGTTGCGCTCGCTCGTCAAGTCCGAGCTGCGCGGCACGCTCGACGCCCGCATGGGCTGGTACATCATCATCGGCACGATCCCGGTCGCCGTGCTCGGGCTGGTGTTCAAGGACCAGATCGAGACCGGTGCGCGCGACCTCCGCATCATCGGCTGGGTGCTGATCCTCTTCGGCATCGGCCTGTGGCTCGTCGACAAGGTGTTCCCGCAGCGCAAGACGGTCGACGACCTCGGGCTGCGCGACGGCATCCTGTACGGCCTCGCGCAGTCGCTGGCGCTCATCCCCGGGGTCTCGCGCTCGGGCGCGACGATCACCGCCGGTCGAGCGATGTCCTACACACGCGAGAGCGCGGCGCGGTTCTCGTTCCTGCTGTCGGTCCCGGCCGTGGTGCTGTCCGGCCTGTTCGAGGCACGCAAGATCGGGGACGCCGGATCCGCAGGCCTGGGTCCGACGGTCGTGGCGACGATCGCCGCCTTCGTCGTCGGATACGCCACCATCGCGTGGCTCCTGCGCTGGCTCACCAGCCACTCGATGCTCGTCTTCGCGGTCTACCGGGTCGCGCTCGGCGCCCTCGTGCTCGCCCTCGTCTACGGCGGGCACCTCGCCGCGACCTGAGCGCCTAGGGTGCGGTGGTCTCAGAGCCAGCCGCTGCGCTTGAACGCGCGGTACATCAGGCCGCAGGCGGTGAGCATGAGGAAGAGCACCGCGGGATAGCCCCACTGCTCGTGCAGCTCCGGCATGAAGTCGAAGTTCATCCCGTAGATGCCGGCGATCATCGTGGGCACTGCGGCGATCGCGACCCACGCCGAGATCTTGCGCATGTCGTCGTTCTGCATCACGGCCTGACGCGAGCGCGACGCCTCGAGGACCGTGCCGAGCAGGACGTCGTGCTGCGCCGAGAGCTCCGCGACCCGCAGCAGGTGGTCGCCGAGGTCGTGGAAGTAGGGACGGATGCCCTCGGGCATGTCGACGAGCTCGTGGTCGAGCAGCTGCGCGCCGACCGGCCGCAGCGGGTCGACGGCCCGACGTACCTCGAGGTTCTCGCGCTTGAGCTTGTAGATGATCGCGGCATCGTCGGTGCGCTCGGGCGAGAAGACGCGCTCCTCGATCTGCTCGATGTCGCGGGCCAGCTCGTCCGCGACGAGCTGATAGCCGTCGACGACGAGGTCGAGGATCCCGTGCAGCACCGCCAGCGGTCCCATCGAGAGGAGGTGGCTGTCGGCCTCGAGCTCGGCGCGCAGCGCGGTCAGGTCGCCCGGGTCGCCGAGCCGCACGGAGAGCACGTAGGACGGACCGACCCACACGGCGATCTGTCCCGTCTCGACGTCGGACGTCTCCTCGATGTAGCCCAGCACCTTGAAGACCGCGAAGACCCGCTCGTCGCGCACCTCGACGTGGGCACGCTGCCCGAGCGAGAGCGCGTCCTCGATCTGCAGGTCGTCGATCCCGAACACCCGCGCCGCAGTGACGACCTCGTCGGCACCGCAGTCGCGCAGCCCGAGCCACACGAAGCTGTCGCTGCCGCCCTCGAGCGCGTCGGCCCACATCTTCTCGAGGGCCGGCACGTCGTTCTCGGTGAAGCTCGTGCCGGGGAGGATGCGGTCGCCAGGGCCGCGCTTGGGCGCCCCGTCGACGTAGACACCGATTCCCCTGATCACCCGCCCATGGTGTCAGCCCGGACGCCGTCGTGCCCGTAAGGTCGGCACGTGGCCACCGTGATCCTCGTCCGGCACGGACGTACCGCCGCGAACGCCGGAGGGGTTCTCGCCGGCTGGACGCCGGGCGTGCACCTCGACGACCGCGGCCGCGAGCAGGCCGTCGCGCTCGGCGAGCGACTTCGCGCCGTACCCCTCGCCGCGATCGTGACGAGCCCGCTGGAGCGCACCCGCGAGACGGCCGCCGCCCTCAGGACGGGCCGCGATCCCAAGCCACCGCTGCACACCGACCGACGCGTCGGCGAGGCCCACTACGGCGACTGGACCAACCAACCGCTCAAGAACCTCGCCAAGGACCCGCTGTGGAAGGTGGTGCAGTCGCACCCGAGCGCCGCGGTGTTCCCGGGTGACGACGGCGAGGCGATGGCCGCCATGTCGGCGCGTGCGGTCGCAGCGGTCCGCGACTGGAACGTGCGGCTCGCGTCGTCCGCCGCGCCCGACCCGACCTACGCCGTCGTCTCGCACGGCGACGTCATCAAGGCGATCGTCGCCGATGCCCTCGGGATGCACCTCGACGATTTCCAGCGCATCTCGGTGGATCCCTGCTCCGTCACCGTCATCCGCTACACCGACCTGCGTCCGTTCGTCGTCCGCGTCAACGACGTGGGCGGTGACCTGAGCGGGCTCGTCGCGCCGACCACGCCGAAGCGACGTCGATCCGCATCGTCCTCGTCCTCGGACGCCGTGGTCGGTGGAGGCGCGGGGTCCTGAGGGCCGGGATAGGGTCGTCAGGTGCCACGTCAGGTCCATGTCTTCGACCAGCCGGAGCGGTTCGTCGCCGGAACGGTCGGTCAGCCCGGAGAGCGGCAGTTCTACCTGCAGGCTCGTGATGGCGCGCGTGTCGTGTCGGTCGCGCTCGAGAAGCAGCAGGTCCAGGTGCTCGCCGAACGCGTCGACGGGCTGCTCGACGAGGTCGTACGTCGTTCCGGGGGAGAGGCGGCCGTGCCTGCCGCTGCTCCGCTCGGCAGCGACGACCTCGATCCGCTCGACCCTCCGGTGACGGAGGAGTTCCGGGTCGGGGCCATGTCGCTCGGCTGGAACGGCGACACCGAGCTGGTCATCATCGAGGCGCACGAGGTCGTCGAGGACGACGAGGTCGAGGTCCCGGACCTCGAGGAGGACGACGAGGAGGGTCCGGACTGCCTGCGGGTCCGCCTCACCGGCGCAGCCGCGCGCGCCTTCGCGAAGCGGGCGCTGACGGTCGTCTCCGCAGGCCGACCTCCGTGCCCGTTCTGCAACCTCCCGCTCGAGCCGAGCGGCCACATCTGCCCGCGCGCCAACGGATACCGGCGCTGAGCGTCGTGCTCGGCACGGACGACCTCCTCGAGGTCCTCGCGCGCGGCGACCTCTCCATCGAGGGCAGGTTGGTCGACGCGAGCAACGCGACGCTCCTCGCCCTCGCCAGCCTCGACGGTGTCGAGGTCACCTGCGTCTACAAGCCCACCGCAGGGGAGCGGCCGTTGTGGGACTTCCCCGAGGCCACGCTGGGGATGCGCGAGGTCGCGGCGTACGAGGTCGCGGCTGCGGTCGGCTGGCACCTCGTCCCGCCGACCGCGTGGCGCGAGGACGGCCCGTTCGGCCAGGGCATGGCGCAGGCCTGGGTGACGGCACCCGACGGTGGCGAGATGGAGCCCGGCGGCGGGCTGGTCGACGTCGTCGATCTCGGGCGTACGCCGACGGGCTGGCTCGAGGTCATCGAGGCGCACGGCTCCGGTGGTCGCCCGGTCACCCTCGTCCATGCCGACGACGCGGACCTACGTCGCATGTGCATCTTCGACGCCGTCGTCAACAACGCCGATCGCAAGGGCGGTCACGTGCTGCACGGGCGGGTGCAGCCGGAGTCCGAGCCCGCGACGTACGGCGTCGACCACGGGGTGACGTTCAGCGAGGACGAGAAGCTGCGCACCGTGCTGTGGGGCTGGGCGGGCGAGCCGCTCGACGACGACCTGCTCGCCGACGTCGAGCGGCTGGGTGACCTCCTCGACGGCGAGCTCGGCGACCGGCTGTCCGAACTGCTCACACGGCGCGAGCTCTCGCGCACCCGTCAGCGTGTTGCGCGGAGGCTGCGCGAGGCCTGCTACCCGTTGCCCGGCGACGGCTGGCCCTCCCTGCCCTGGCCCGCCTTCTGACACCGGGCGCTCGGGTCAGCGCTCCCTGGCGCCGGACATAGGATTCGTCCCATGCACTCCTGGCCGCGCCCTGACGTCCCGTCGCTGCCCGGGCGCGGTCTTCCGCTGCGTCTGCACGACACCGCGACGAGCGAGGTGCGGCCCACGTCACCGGGCGACGTCGCCCGCATCTACGTCTGCGGCATCACGCCGTACGACGCGACCCACATGGGTCATGCCGCGACCTACGTCGCGTTCGACCTGGTGCAGCGGGTGTGGCTCGACGCGGGCCACGAGGTGCAGTACGTCCAGAACGTCACCGACGTCGACGACCCGCTGCTGGCGCGCGCCCTCGAGACGGGTGACGACTGGATGTCGCTCGCCGACCGTGAGACCCAGCTCTTCCGCGAGGACATGACCGCGCTGGCCGTGCTGCCGCCGATGCACTACATCGGTGCGGTCGAGTCGATCCCTGCTGTCCTGCGCTACATCGAGAAGCTGCAGGCCGCCGGTGCCGTCTACGACATCGACGGCGACCTCTACTTCCGCGTGCACGCCGACGAGCGCTTCGGCTCCATCGCCGGCCTGTCCGAGGACGAGATGCTGCGCATCTTCGGTGAGCGGGGCGGAGACCCCGACCGTCCCGGCAAGGAGCACCCGCTCGACTGCTTGCTCTGGCAGCTCGAGCGACCGGGCGAGCCGGCCTGGGACAGCAACTTCGGCCGCGGCCGTCCCGGTTGGCACATCGAGTGCTCGGCGATCGCGCTCGACCACCTCGACTCCCCGCTCGACGTGCAGGGCGGTGGCAGCGACCTCGCGTTCCCGCACCACGAGATGGGCGCGGCAGAGGCGCAGGTGGCCACCGGGGAGTGGCCCTATGCGCGCCACTACACGCACGCCGGGATGGTGCGCCTCGACGGCGAGAAGATGAGCAAGAGCCGCGGCAACCTTGTCTTCGTGTCGCGGCTGCGTGCGGCCGACCACGACCCGGCCGCGATCCGTCTCGCGATCCTCGCGCACCACTACCGCGAGGACTGGGACTGGACCGATGAGGGGCTCGCCGAGGCGGAGGCCCGGCTGGCGGCGTGGCGCGCCGCCGTTGCAGCATCTGTGGCTCCGTCGGCCGAGGACGTGCTGACCGCGGTGCGCGCGCGTCTCGCCGACGACCTCGATGCGCCGGGCGCGCTGCGCGCGGTCGACCGGTGGGCCGAGGAGACGCGACAGCGCTCCGGTGCTGCTGGTGCGCAGGACTCGGACGCCGGCGCCCTCGTACGCGCCACCGTCGACGCGCTCCTCGGCGTACGCCTCTGATCCGACCGCTCGTCGCGGACGGGTCAGGCCTTCTTCTCGTCGTGACCGCCGAACTGCTTGCGCATGGCCGACAGCACCTTGTCGCCGTAGGTCGCGTTGCCGCGTGAGGAGAACCGCTGGTAGAGCGCGGCGGTGAGCACCGGTGCGGGGACGCCCTCCTCGACGGCGGCGATCGCGGTCCAGCGGCCCTCACCGGAGTCGGAGACCCGCCCGGAGAACTCCTCGAGACCCGGCGACTCGTGCAGCGCGGTCGCCGTGAGGTCGAGCAGCCACGACGCGACGACAGAGCCGCGGCGCCAGACCTCGGTGACCTTCGGCACGTCGATGTCGAAGGAGTAGAACTCCGGGTGCTCGAGCGGTGCGGTCTCGGCGTCCTGCTCGCGTGCTCGGGTGCCCTCGTCGGCGTTCTGCAGGATGTTGAGGCCCTCGGCGTAGGCGGCCATGATCCCGTACTCGATGCCGTTGTGGACCATCTTCACGAAGTGGCCGGCACCGGCCTTGCCGCAGTGCAGCCAGCCCTGCTCCTCGGGCGCGGGGTCGCCGGTGCGACCCGGCGTGCGCGGCGCGGAGTCGACGCCGGGGGCGATCGTCGTCCAGATCGGCGCCAGCCGGTCGACGGCCGAGTCGTCGCCACCGACCATGAGGCAGAAGCCACGCTCGAGGCCGAAGACCCCGCCGGAGGTGCCGCAGTCGACGTAGTGGATGCCGCGCTCCGCGAGCGTTGCCGCGCGCCGCATGTCGTCGCGGTAGTACGTGTTGCCGCCGTCGATGACGGTGTCGTCGGACTCGAGGTGCTCGGCGACGGCTGCGACGGTGTTCTCGGTGATCTCTCCCGCCGGCACCATCACCCACACGTTGCGCGGAGCGGCCAGCTTGGCCGCGAGGTCCTCGTACGACGTCGCGCCCACCGCTCCCTCCGCGACGAGCGACGCCACCGCGTCGGGGTTGACGTCGTAGACCACGCAGGAGTGGCCGTCGCGCATGAGGCGGCGTACCAGGCCGGCGCCCATCCGGCCGAGGCCGACCATGCCGAGCTGCATCGGGGAGTCCGTCGTCATCGTCTGGCCCTTCGTCAGGTGCTGGGCGTCGGCTGCCGCGCATCGGCCGCCGAGCGTCCGGTGCCGTGGTCCGACCGTGTCTCGCTAGGGTCGTACTGGCGAGGTTAGGGGACGAGCAGCGTCCCCGTGCACCTGGGCGAAGGAGTCCCCGTGACGACAGGCAGCGCGGTTCCGTCGGGAGCCGGTCCCGTGAGCGGCGCGCCGGCGTGGGCGGCGTTGCGGGCGCACCGTGAGTCGTGGGGCGACACGACGATCCGCGACCTGTTCGCGCACGACGCAGGTCGCGCGGCGAGGTTGACGGTCGACGCGGTGGGCGTGCATGCCGACCTGTCCAAGCACCGTGCGACCGACGAGACGCTGGGCCTGCTCGTGCGACTGGCCGAGGAGCGCGGCCTGCCGGAGCGGATCGACGCGATGTACGCAGGCGCCCGCATCAACACGACCGAGAACCGCTCGGTGCTCCACATCGCGCTGCGACTGCCCCGTGGCGAGTCGCTCGTCGTCGACGGGGTCGATGTCGCCGCCGAGGTGCACGGCGTCCTCGACCGGATGGGCGAGTTCTGCGACCGGGTGCGCAACGACGAGTGGCGGGGGAGCACCGGCAAGCCGATCCGAGCGGTCGTCAACATCGGCATCGGTGGGTCCGACCTCGGGCCGGTCATGGCCTATCGCGCGTTGCGCCACCAGTCTCGCCGCGACATCACCTTCCGGTTCGTCTCGAACATCGACGGCACCGACATCGTCGAGGCGACGCGCGACCTCGACCCGGCCGAGACGCTCTTCATCGTCTCGAGCAAGACGTTCACGACCCAGGAGACGATGACCAACGCGCTCACCGCGCGGTCGTGGCTGCTGGCCGGCCTGGGTCCCGACGCCGACGTGTCGCGGCACTTCGTCGCGGTGTCGACGAACAAGGCCGACGTCGAGAAGTTCGGGATCGACACGGCGAACATGTTCGGCTTCTGGGAGTGGGTGGGCGGCCGCTACTCGGTCGACTCGGCCATCGGACTCTCACTGATGCTGGCCATCGGGCCTGACGGGTTCGCCGACCTCCTCGCCGGCTTCCACGCCATGGACGAGCACCTGCGCCACACCGACCTCGAGCGCAACCTCCCCGTGCTCATGGGACTCCTCGGGGTCTGGTACCGCGACCTGTGGGGCTACCAGGCGCACGTCGTGCTGCCGTACGAGCAGTACCTCGAGCGCTTCCCGGCGTACCTGCAGCAGCTCACGATGGAGAGCAACGGCAAGTCGGTCACGCTCGACGGCGACCCTGTCGGTGTCGACACCGGCGCGATCTGGTGGGGCGAGCCGGGTACGAACGGCCAGCACTCGTTCTACCAGCTGCTGCACCAGGGGACGTCGCCCGTGCCCGCCGACTTCATCTTCTTCGCGCAGCCGGTCAACGACGTCGGGGACCATCACGACAAGCTCGTCGCCAACGTGCTCGCGCAGGCTCACGTCCTCGCGTTCGGGCGCAGCGCGGCCGAGGTGGCGGCGGGCGGTGTGCCGCCGGACCTCGTGGCGCACAAGGTGATGCCGGGTGATCGCCCGTCGACCACGCTCATGCTGGACCGGCTCGCGCCGTACTCTCTCGGCACCCTGGTAGCGCTCTATGAGCACCTCGTGCTCACCCAGGGCGTCGTGTGGGGCGTCGACTCCTTCGACCAGTGGGGTGTCGAGCTCGGCAAGGCGATGGCGGGCCAGCTGCTCCCAGCGCTCACGACGTCCGACCTGCCCGACCTGTCGCAGTTCGACCCGAGCACCGCACGCCTCGCGCTGCGCTATCGCTCGGGCCGCGGTCGTTGAGCGTGACGACGCCGGGTGAGCTGCGCTCCGTCGGGGAGTCCGCCTGGTCCTGGGTGCTGGGGCAGCTGCGCGAGCAGGACGGCGTGTGGCTGCCCGAGTGGGTGCGCGACGGCGAGGCGCCGGCTGCGGACCCGGACCGTGACTCCCTCTACTGCGGCGTGGCGGGACTCGCCCCGGTCCTCCGGGAGATCGAAGCGACGCGGGGTCTGACGAACGATGAGGACGGGCTGTCAGCGGCGATCGTGCAGCGCCTCGATCAGGTCAGCCGGACAGCCACGGACGCGAGCCTCTACTTCGGGCTCGCCGGGCACGCCACCGCGATGCAGATGCTGGGAGCGGACGCCGGCGCGAGCCTGACGAGGCTGCTCGACCTGGTGGACGAGCGAGGCTGGCCGACACCCGACGACGACCAGCCCTACATCAACGACGTGATCTCCGGGACTGCTGGCATCGTCATGACGGGGATCTGGTTCGCGACCGACGTCGGGGACGACATCGCGAGGGTCGGCGCCGATCGGCTGCTCGCCGAGGCGCGTGTCGTCGGCGACGGCCTGAGCTGGACGATGACGGACAGCTATCCCGGGATCATGCCCAACTTCTCGCACGGCACGGCAGGCGTCGCCGCCGCGCTCGCGGTCGCGGGGGACCGACTTGGTCGCGACGACCTCGTCGAGGCGGCGACGCAGGGCGCACGACACCTGCTGACGCTCGCAGACCTTGACGACGACGGGTTCCGACTGCCGCTGGTCATCCCCGCTCAGGAGGACCGCGAGCCGTTCGCATACGGCTGGTGCCATGGACCGCTGGCCACGGGACGTCTCTTCACGGCCCTCGCCCGCGCGGGAGTCACCGACGTCGACGGTCACGGCACCGACGAGCTCGAGCGCCGCTGCGTCACCTCGGTGCTGCGCTCGGGGGTGCCGGCACGGCGGCACCCCGGCTTCTGGGACAACGACGCCCGCTGCTGCGGGACGGCGGGAGTCGGCGACATGCTCCTCGACCTCGCGCAGAGCAGCGACGACCCGGCGTACGCCGCGGAGCTGCTGGCAGCAGCGACTGTGATGGCCGACGCCATCCTCGACCGAGCGATCACCGACGACGCCGGCACGAGGTGGCGGTTCGTCGAGCACCGCAACGAGAATCCGCTGCTCGACCCGAACACCTCGTGGATGCAGGGTGCCGCCGGGATGGCGGCCTTCCTCCTGCGTCTCGCGCGGGTGCTGGAGACGGGGCTGGACGCTCGAGTGATCGACCGCCCGGACCAGTTCTGGTCCGTCCCGGACCACCTGCGAACGAGCCGGTAAAGGGGCGCACGTGCGACCGCGGACGGCCACACTCGCAGCTCGGAGGTGACGCGTGAAGCTGAGCCTGTGCGTCGATCCCGGTCGGCCGTGGTCCGAGGCCATGACCCTCGCCCGACGCGTCGACGCTGCCGGGTGGCACGCGGTCTACCAGTGCGACCACTTCATGCCGCACCACCCTGACCGCGTCCCCATCGCCGGTCCCGTGTCGGAGTGCTGGACCACGCTCAGCGCCCTGGCCACGGTCACGTCGCGTGTCCGGCTGGGCAGCCTGGTCCTGGGCAACACCTACCGGCACCCGGCGGTCGTCGCGAGCATGGCCGCCACCCTCGACCAGGTCAGCGCCGGCCGCGTCGTGCTCGGCATCGGCGCCGGCTGGCAGCCCAACGAGCACATCGCCTACGGGATCCGACTGCCGGACCCCGCCGCGCGGATCGATGCGTTGGACGAGGCGTGCGCCATCCTGCGCATGCTGCTGGACGACGGTCGGTGCACCTTCGCGGGCGACACATACCAGCTCCTCGATGCGACGTGCGACCCCGCACCCGTTCAGGCCCGGCTCCCGCTGCTCGTCGGTGGCGCCGGCGAGCGGCGCACGCTGAAGGTGGCCGCTCGACATGCCGACGTGTGGCACTGCTGGGCTGATCCGACGACGTTCGAGGTGAAGAACGCCGTCCTCGACCGGCACTGCGCGAGCGTCGGTCGAGATCCGGCGGCGATCGCGAGAGCGACCGGCGGCACGGTGGCGGTGCGTCTCGATGGGCATGACCCACACGGGAATCCAGATGCGTACGACGTCGCCGGCTCGTCCGCCCAGGTCGTCGAACGGCTGCTGGAGTTCGGTGCCGCCGGCGCGGACGAGTTCATCGTCCGAGATCAGGCGTCGCTTCCTGTCGGTCCCACGATCGACCTCATCGACGGCCTGACGAACGACGTGCTTCCCGCTCTGAGCACCTAGCCGACCTGGCCTCCGCACCCTGTGCCGCGGTCACGGCGAGGCGTACTGTCGTCGTCGACATCGACTGACGCGTGGGCTGGCTCGAGGTGACCATGCTCGAGATTCGACTTCTGGGTGAGCAGCGGATCGACGTCGAGGGTGCGAACCGGACGCGAGACGTGCCCCGTCGGTCGACCGGCCTGGTCTGCTGGCTGGTCCTGCACGCCGGAGTCCCCCTGCCCCGGTCGGCAGTCGCGGCGCAGTTCTGGCCCGAGTCGAGCGGCGAGCAGTCCCTCACCAACCTGCGCCGTGAGCTGCACCTGCTGCGACGTCAGCTGCCCGAGTTCGCGCAAGGACTGACGTCGGCGGGCGGCACGCTGCGCTGGGATCAAGACACGCACGTGGACTGTGACGTCGTGCGGTTCCTCGCGGCGTCCCGGCTCGCGGTTGCCGCTGCCGAGGCGGACGATGACGCCGGATTCCTGGACGCAGGCGCGCTGGCCGTCCGTTCCTACGGCGGTGAGCTGCTGCCCGCGTGGGCGGATGACTGGGTCCTCACCGAGCGCGAACGGTTGCACCGACAGTGCCTCCGCCTGCTCGACTCGCTCGTGGCCGCGAGGGAGCAGGACGATCCCGAGAGTGCTCTCGCCTGGGCGCAACGACGTCTGGAGATGGAACCGCTGGAGGAGCCGGCGTATCGCGTCGTGATGCGACTCCAGGTGGCGCGCGGCGACCGGGCAGCCGCACTGCGGACCTTCCACAGGTGCGTCACGATCCTCGACCGTGAGCTGGGTGTGGCACCGGATCCGCAGACGGTCGACGTCTACCACTCGCTCGTCGCCTCGGCGACGGTCGGTCTCACGGCGACCGCGCGGGGCGAGGATCCCAGACCACGCCTCGGCCTTGTCGGGCGCGAGCGCGAGCTCGAGTCCCTGCGTCGGCGTTGGGAGATCGCGGCATCCGGTGGCGCCGGGATGCACCTCGTGATCGGCGACGCGGGCGTGGGTAAGAGCCGACTGGTGGCCGAGCTCGCGGCGGAGGTTTCACGGGGCGGGGATGTGGTGGCACGTGCCCGCTGCTTCGAGAGCGGGGCACGCCTGGCTCTCGCGCCGGTGACCGAGTGGCTCTCCGCACCTGCTCTTCGTGCCGAGCTCGACACCCTCGACGAGGTGTGGGCGGCTGAGGTGGACCGGCTCGTCCCCGCACCGGACCGGGCCGGATCCGGCCCGCCACAGCCGATGATCGACGCCTGGCAGAGGCACCGCTTCTTCGAGGGGCTGGTGCACGGAGTGCTGGCCCCCGGCCGCCCGACTCTGCTGACGATCGACGACGTCCAGTGGTGCGACACCGAGACCCTCACCTGGCTGCACCTCCTGCTCAGACAGGGTCGGGACCATCCACTGCTCGTCATCGCCACGACGAGGGAGGAGGAGATCGACGACAACGAGGAACTGACTCGGCTGCTCCGCAGTCTCGAGCATGACGCCGTCCTGTCGCGAACGAGTCTCTCCACGCTGTCCCCGGCGTCCGCGGGTGAGCTCGCACGGCTGGCCGGCGGCGAGGTCGAGGACCTCGACGCCCTCTACGCGGCCACGCTGGGAAACCCGCTCTTCGTGATCGAGGCGTCGCGCGCCTCCGCGGATCGCGGCGCACCGCTCACGACAGCACTCGACGGTTCGGCCCGGGTGCAGGCCGTCCTGGAGGGGCGGCTCTCACCCCTGTCGGACGAGGCTGCCTCGGTCGCGCGGCTCGCCGCCGTCGTGGGTCGCGACTTCAGCCTCGAGCTGCTCGAGCGAGCCAGCGACCTGGCTGAGGAGTCTGTGGTCGCCGCCCTCGACGAGCTCTGGAGACGGCGGCTGGTCGTCCAGCACAGCCGCGGCAGCTATGACTTCGTTCACGACCTGCTCCGGGCTGCGGCCTTGCGTCAGATCCCCTCGCCACGCCTCGCGCTGCTCCATCGGCGCGTGGCCCAGGCGCTCGAAGTGGAACCAGGCGCACGGGCCGCCGGAGCGGCGGCCGTTGCACATCACTACGAGCAGGCCGGGGTCGCGCGTCGTGCCCTGCCGTTCCATCTTGCGGCCGCCGAGTTCGCCGCCTCCCGGTTCGCGAACGACGACGCGATCGAGCACTACCAGAAGGCACTCCGACTTCTGCGCGACCAGCAGCCCGGAACGGATCGCGACCGTGAGGAGCTGTCCGTCCGGCATGCGATGTCCCAGCCGGTGAACGCTCGGCACGGATACGCGTCGCCGCTCCTCGAGGCCACGATGGACCGCGCCGTCCTGCTGGCGGAACGGCTCGGCGACCGCCATCTGCTCGCGTCGAGCCTGGTCGGGCTGTTCTCGCCGTACGTCGTCCAGGGTCGGCTCCAGGAGGCGTACGACGTTGCGAGCCGTGCCTTGGCGGAAGCGGGGGACTTCCCGGATGTGCTCGGACAGGCGCACTTCAGCCTCGCAGGCGCCGCGGTCATGCTCGGTCGGATCGACGAGGCGCTCGAGCACTTCGACGTGGTGCCCGCACTGACCATGGGCTATCCGGCGGCGCTCGTCGGCACCCGTCCCGAGGTGCACTCCCGAGCGTGGGAGAGCCACACCTTGTGGCTGGCCGGTCGTCCGGACGAGGCGCGAGACACCGTGGAGTGGGCGGTGGCCAGGTCACGCGACGTCGACCATCCGTACAGCCTGGCCGTGTCGCTCGCCTACGCCGCGATGCTCGCTCAGTACGACGGGCGAAGGGACGACGTGGTGTCGCTCGCGACTCAGACCGGCGAGCTGTGCACCCGTTTCGGATTCGGATACTACGGACACTGGGCGACGGTCCTGGGCGGGTGGGCGCACGGCGGACGCGAGGGCCTCGCGCGGATCGAGCGCGGGCTGGGCGGACTCGCGACCGACGGTGCCCGGCTTCGCCGCCCCTACTACCTGACCCTGTACGCCGAGGTCCTCGACGAGCTCGGTGACCAGGACGGCGCTGTCCGAGCGCTGCGGGACGCGCGTTCCGACGCGGGTGCGCGTCACGACGTCACGTGGTTGCCCGAGATCCTTCGTGGTCTCGCCCGCTACGAGTCGAGGGAGACGGCGAGGTCCCTCGCCGCCGAGGCAGAGCTCGAAGCGCGACGACAGGGCAGTCTCGGGCTCGTACGGCGTGCGAGACCGCCATCGCCGGCATCCAGGCTCACGATCGCCGACGGCGGAGGCGTGGACGCAGACCGAACGGTTGCGGAACGGTCGCGGTCCTAACGTGCGGGCACCGCGCGGCCCGCCCGAGGTCGCCTGCCCTCCGAGGAGCTCCCGTGACCACGCCCACTCTGTCGTTCGACCAGCTCCGCGCGTCATTGAGCGGAGACCTCGTCTCGCCCGACGACGCCGGCTACGACCAGGCCCGCGCCGTCTACAACGCCATGATCGACAGGCGTCCCGCGGCCATCGCTCGCTGCCGCTCGGTCGCCGACGTCCAGGCAGCCATCCACTTCGCCCAGCGCGGGCAACTGACCGTCGCGGTGCGCGGCGGCGCACACAACGCCGGAGGGCTCGGCGTCTGGGACGACGCTCTCGTCATCGACCTCTCGCCGATGAACGCCGTCACCGTGGACGCCGAGCAAGCGACGGTGACGGTCCAGGGCGGCGCGACCTGGGCCGAGGTGGACCAGGCTGCCGGCGCCTTCGGACTCACCGTGCCCTGCGGCGTCGTCGGGTCGACGGGTGTGGCAGGTCTCACCCTCGGCGGTGGCATCGGGTACCTGTCGCGCAAGGCAGGGCTGACCATCGACAACCTGCTGGGCGCGGAGGTCGTGCTCGCGGACGGGTCGGTGGTGATGGCCAACGCCACTGAGCACGCCGACCTCTTCTGGGCACTGCGCGGAGGCGGTGGGAACTTCGGTGTCGTAACGACGTTCACGTTCCGCGCCCAGCACGTGCCGTCGGTGCTCGCCGGCCCGGTGCTCTACTCGCTCGACGACCTGGGGGACGTCCTGCGCTGGTACCGCGAGACGCTGCCGGCGCAGCCGAGGGACGTCAACGGCTGGTTCGGCATCCTCACGATCCCGGCGGGACCGCCGTTCCCGGAGGAGCTGTGGAACCGGCCGGCCTGCGGGGTCGTGTGGTGCTGCACCCTTCAGGGCGAGCAGGCCGAGGCGGCGATGGCGCCGCTCCGTGCGTTCGGCAAGCCTCTCATCGACGGGCTTGCGACCATGCCGATGGCCGCGCTGAACACGGCCTTCGATCCGCTGTTCCCTGCCGGACTGCAGTGGTACTGGCGAGCCGACTTCATCGGCGAGATCAGCGACGAGGCTATCGCGATCCACGAGAAGCACTCGAAGCTGCTCCCGACTGCTGGGTCGACGATGCACATGTACCCGATCGACGGCGCCGTCCACGACGTGGGGCAGTCCGACACGGCCTTTGCGTATCGGTCGGCCGGCTGGTCCGCCGTCATCGTCGGGGTGGATCCCGACCCGGCGACGGCCGGCGCCCTGCGGGACTGGGCGGTCGCCTACCAGGAGGAGCTGCACACGACCGCGCTCTCGGGCGCCTACATCAACTTCATGATGGATGAGGGTTCGGACCGCGTCCGTGCGTCGTACGGGCCCAACTTCGCGCGACTGCAGCAGATCAAGTCTGTCTATGACCCGACCAACTTCTTCCACGTGAACCAGAACGTGCCGCCGAAGTGAGGTAGGCCGACGTAGGGCAACCGGCGTGCGCTCGAGGAATCAGTTCACGCCGGAGGTCCGTGTCGCTGACTCACGGCGACCGGCTGCCGATTGCCTCCGTTGCGAGTGCGTGCGTCGCCGTGGCGTGGGTGCTCCGCGTCACGGCGACGGGCGTCGGTCGGGTGGGTGGACGCGGAAGTACCCGGTCTCGGTGGGTCGTCTGTCGTGGTCGCGGGTGATGGTGAGCTGTCCGGCGTGGAGTGCGCGGTGGTGTCTCTCGCACAGCAGGAGGCAGTTCGCGATCGTGGTGTCGCCGCCGTGTTCCCAGTGCTGGACGTGGTGGGCGTTGCACCGTCTCGGATGTCGCCCGCAGCCCGGTGCCTGGCAGTGCCGGTCGCGCGCCTCCAGCGCACGGCGCAGCCGTGGTGGGGCGGTGCGGTCCTCACGTCCGACGTAGAGGACGTCGACGGCCTTGGAGCGGAGCAGCTCGGGCAGGCCACCGGAACGCGTCGTCGCCTGGCAGTCGGTGCCGGGCTGGGTGATCACGTAGGTAAGGCCGGTGTCGCACAGGATCCGGCGCACCGTGTCGCTCGAGACCAGGAACGGCTCGTCGTGCCCCGGGACAGTGAGCTCGCCGCCGAGCCCGGCGAGGAGGTCGCGGGCGTCGACGTGCAGCACGGTGTGGGGGCGGATGCCGTGGTGCATGCCGACCTCGGACCGGCCGAGCAGTCCGCTCATCACTTCGCTGAGGGCGAGGGCGAGGAGGTGCCCGTTCCTGGCGCGCTGGTGGCGTCGACCCTCGGCGGAGTCGGGATCGACCCCGTCGGGGAGGCGGTCCTCGGCGGCGAGGTCGCCGGCGGCGCGCCACCCGTCGACCTGCTGGGTCGAGCACCGTCATCACCGCGGCGGCGGCTTCGGGGTCGAGGAAGGCGCTGAGGTGCACGAGGTGTCCGACCGGGATGCAGGTCAGGGACTGCTCGGTGTAGGCGTCGAGCTCGGCCTGGCGCACCCCGTCTGGGTCGAGCACGAACCGCAGCCGGGCGATCGCCTGCTTGAGCTGCGCGACGGTGTGGGTCCGTGCCAGCGGCAGGAGCAGGTCGAGGGCTTCGGCGGTGAGCCGGTCGCGCTCCGCGGCGGGGTGGTGCTTGACCGCGGCGCGGATGCCCAGGGTGAGCTCGCGGACCTTGTCGTCGCTGAGCGCACCGGACAGCCACGCGTAGCGCAGCCGAGGGTCGCCGTGGTCGGCGGCGTCGCGTAGGTCACGCGCCCGGGCGGCCAACGCGGTCGCCGACCGAGGGGAGAGTCCCGCCTCGACCTCGAGGAACCGCTTCGTCGACGCGTAGGTCCCCTCGATCAGCTCCCGCCCCGATACCGCACGATCGACCACCCCGGTCAGCACCGCGGCCGCGGCGCGGGCCTGGTCGGCCACGGTGAGCAGGTCGCGCAGCTGAGCGGCGACGGCGTCCACGGGCAGGCCGGCCAGATCGACCGTCGCGTCCGGCTCGAGCAGGTCGGCCGTGACCGCGTCGGTGATGTCGCGTCCGTGCTCGATCAGGGTGGCCAGACGTGCGCCGCGGGCGATGCCGCGGGTCTGGTCGGTGATCGAGCACATGCCAGCACCCTACGGACCACCTCTGACAGTGGCAGGGGTCGAAAACCGTTGTGAATGAACAAGATTCAGCCAAGATGCATCCACAGGCTATGCACAGTCGCGTGTCGTCCACAGCGCTCGGGCGATGCCTACCACGAGCACCGCCGTCAGTGCGCGGTTCCGCGCCGTGACGGCCGCAGCGCGATCACCGCTGATAGCGAATGGCGTGTCTCGACCGAGGCGATCTCTATCGCCCGTCCCTGGGCGCCGTCGGATGTTGTCTCCGCCGTCCGTGGCCGGACCGGGGTCGCAGCACCAAGCGTGAGCGGGCCGTTGGATGCTGGGCAGGATCCCCCGTTTGGACTACAGCGCGAGAGTCACGATGAAGCGGTGACGGTGCAGAGTGTGCTTGTTGTCCGGTGCGAGAGGACGTGATGGGGGGCGCGCGCAGTGAGGGATTGGCTTGTGGCGGTCGGCGTGTGGGCCGGGATGCTGTGGTCGTGGCCGCGCACGAAGCGTCCACCTCGAGACAAGTAGGGATCTTGCTGCTGAATGCTTCACAGCGATCGCTTGGCGCCGCAACGACGACAGCTCCTACACGAAGGTCGGCAGCGTCAGCGGTTTCCTGCCCTCGGCGTCCTCAGATGCGGGGCGCGGCCATGCGACCTTGAGCCTGTGGCTACTTCGGCGGTTCGGTCGAACGACGGCGGAGGTAGCGCTCGGACCACCGGGTCTGAGCCCTGCGCTGCAGGTCAGCGCGGTGGACCGCCCCTGACGTGCAGAAACACTCCGACCAGGAGTGACCGAGGCATGCCGCCCAATCCACGGGCGTACCGATGCGATGTGCACCCGATGTGCACCGAATACAGGAGACGCAACATGACCACTCACACGAACGTCGAGGACCACAAGGCATCGCTCCCGTCTTCGTCGACACCTGAACGAAGCTCGACCGCCTGACAGTCATGCGGCGTCGGGACTACGGCTCGTACATCCACGTTCCCGCGGCCGTCGATCCGGCGAGCCTTCGCCTGGGAGGCGCACGCGATCTGCACGCCGCATGAGCTCGACGCGTCCCCGAGTACGTCGAAGCGCACAATTGCAGACAGTCTGACCGCAATCGCCTGACTGCAGGCCGACCGGCTTCGTAGCATCTTCACCAACAACCCCGGCGTGCACCCCCGCGCGGCGGGGTTGCTCCACGTCCGGGATGACACACCCGACCTGGTGTAAGAGGCTGCACGTCATGGCGACCGAGTACACGGCGCGGGCGGTCCTCTGGGACGACGGCGGCTGGGAGCTCCACGTCGATGGAGTCGGGGTGACGAAGGTCCGGTCGCTGGACAGCGCCGAGTGCCAGGTCCACGACATGCTAGAGACGATGTTCGGCCGCGCCGCGGTCGGCGACGCCGTCGTGCGCGTCGTCCTCGCGTAGTGGCTTCGGCAACGCCGGACCCGCTCGTCGTCGGCAACCGCGCTTGTAGTCCATATCGGGATGACGTTGCTCGTAGTCGCGGACTGCCACGAAGTGCGCGATCCGGGGGGACAGCCGGCATCTGACGGGTTCGTTGGTGACGCTCCAGACGGTCGGCTCAAGGACGGGCAGTTCGGTCTGTCGCTGCAAGTCCCGGACCACATCGGGCCTTAGGGGGCACCGGGGCATTGATGGGGGTCGTGCTCCTCTGACGGTAGCCGCTGGCGGCCGACTGGGAACTCACATCAATCGCGTCGAGGAGGCGGGCTGCGGGTCCTGACCAACAGTGGGCGAAGGCAGGTGGCACACGCTGGCCGGTGAGTGGATGCAGCCAAGGCAATGTGGCTTGGCATCGGTGCTGAGGTCCGTCTCAGTTTGGCACAGGCCCGGAGTCCCGAATGAGGCGATGATCGGCAGCGGGTACAAGCACGGATCCTCTGTGAAGGAATGCCCGGCGGAACCAGGAACCGCACGAGCGCGGGCGCCGTGTACACGCGGGATCTGGCGCGTGAGGAGGGAAGAAATGGGTACCTCCGGGTCGCGTCTTCGTCGGACCGTCGCAGTGTGGGCAGAGTCCGATTGGTTCGTGCCCATCCTGGTCGCGGTGCTGGCCCTGCTCATCGGTGCTCTGCTACTCGCGATCCAGTGGACGAACCCGGGAGTTATCCCGTTCACCGGCACACACTGGACCTGATGGACGTCAGTGGCGGCCTGCCAATCGCAACCGGTCTTCGTTAGCTCCCGTGCTCGACAATTCGAGCCTCAATCCTCGGTCCGTGCCTTGGCCCGCCGGTGCCGCGAGGTCGGGGAGCGCAAGGCTGGGACCGGCATCTCATGGCCGCTCGGCTGAGGGCCGCCACGCCTCGCGACCGCTGCGGGCAACGCTGGCGCCGTCTCTCGTGACCGGTCCGCACGGGTTCCTCAGTCGGAAACTTGCCGCGAGCGATCACTGCGATCTCAGGTTCATCACGACTAGGTAACGTCGAATCCTCAGGGCCGTGCTCCACGGGTCATGTCCCACATTGAGACATCCAGGCCCTATGGGGTACCCGCACGATTCACCGATACCGATCGGTTGCGAATTCGGCAGCCGCCTCGACGGTGGATCCGGGAGGAACGAAGTCCGATCGCTCTACCGACAACCGAGATGGCTCCACCGACACAGATTGCGAGACCGACGATGACGGCGCCGCTGATCGAGCTCCGAGAAATTCACAAATCGTTCGGCGCCGTGGTGGCGCTCAGAGGCGTGACCATCGACGTGCGCCCTGGCGAGACCTTCGCGCTGCTAGGCGACAACGCCGCCGGCAAGTCCACCCTGATGAAGGTCCTCACCGGTGTTCACCAGCCCGATGAGGGCGAGATCATCTTCGACGGCGAGCCGATGACATTCGCGACGCCCGCCTCGTCGCGCTCGCGAGGAATCGAGATGATCTACCAGGACTTCGCGCTGGCTGACAATCTCGACGTTCGGTCGAACATCTTCCTCGGCAGAGAACCACGCAAGAACCTACTCGGTCCGCTGCTTCGTATCGTCGACCGGAAGTTCATGGAGAGTGAGACAAAGCGCGTTCTGGACTCCCTCGACATCGCCATCAACCCCAAACTCAAGGTCCGTCGGCTCTCCGGGGGACAGCGGCAGGCGGTAGCCATCGGCCGCGCGCTGGCCTTCGATGCGCGGCTGATCATCATGGACGAGCCGACAGCCAACCTTTCGGTGGCCAAGGTCGACAAGCTGATCGAGGTCACCCAGCGGCTCAAGGATCTCGGTATCGCGGTCATCATCATCACCCACCGTCTCGACGAGGCATTCGCCGTCGCAGATCGATTCGCAGTCATGCGGCACGGGGAAGTGGTCGGTCGCTTCCGGGTGGGCGAGGTCTCCGAGACTGACGTCGCGCACCTGATCTCGACCGGGACGCTGGGCGACTCGGGCGGCGCAACGAACCAGAAGCGGCTAATCGGAAGCACTAGCGCGGCCGCAGCCCAAAGCAGCACCTCGGTCGAGGAGGCAGGCGCATGAGCAGCAGCATGCTGGCAGTGGAGAAGTTCGAGGAGCACAAGGCGCACCCCGAGCAGAAGAAGCGATCCCTGCGGATCAAGCATTTCATCGGCGACTACGGGATCGTCTTGATCCTCGCCGTCGTCATGCTGGTCCTGACCTTTACCGCCCACAACTTCCTCACGATCGACAACCTCACCAATGTCGTGCGCCAGTCCTCGATCGTGGGGCTCGTCGCCGTAGGCATGACATTCGTGATGATCACCGCGGGCATCGACCTGTCCGTGGGTTCGGTGGTCGGTCTCGCGGGCATTCTCGCGGCGATGGCCGCTCCCGCCACAGGGAACGCCTTCTTGCTCCCTATCGTGGTCGGCCTGGCCGTTGGCGCCCTCGTCGGCTTCATTAGCGGTGCGATGGTGGTGTGGGGCTCGATCCTGCCCTTCCTGGCCACGTTGGCGATGATGGCCATCGTCCGGAGCGCCACTCTGGTCATCTCCGGCGGTAAGCCCGTGTCCGACGTAAACAGCCGGTTCGAGTGGCTGGGTGCGGGATTCATCGGTCCGATCGGGGTTCCCGTCGTCATCTTCCTGGGCACTGCCGCGGTTGCGGAGTTCACCCTGGCCAAGACACGCTTCGGCCAGCACGTGTATGCCGTAGGTGGCAACGAGGAGTCGTCGCAGAAGGTTGGCATCCCGGTAAAGCGGATCCTCCTCTCGGTGTACATGCTCTCAGGACTTTGCGCGGGTCTCGCCGGCATCGTTCTCACCGCTCGCCTCGACGGCGCCGCGCCACTAAACGGAACCGGCTATGAGCTCCAGGCCATCGCGGCGGTCGTCATCGGCGGCACGAGCCTGTTCGGCGGGCGCGGGACGATCCGCGGCACGATCCTGGGAGTGCTGCTGCTCGGCGTCGTGATCAACGGTCTCAACCTGCTGGGCGTGTCCTCTTACTACCAGCAGGCGGTGCAGGGCGTGATCCTCGTTATCGCCGTCCTCCTCAGTCGCTGGAAGAGCGACTGACCTCAGACCTGCGAGGCAGCCCGCCTGCGCAGTTCCACGAAGTGATCTAAGGAGAGCTAGATGCAGTACTTCGCGCGGCGCAGGCTTGCCGGGCTTTCGGCCGCCGTCGCCGTCATGGCGCTGACTGCGGCATGTGGTTCCAGCAGCGGGAACAGTGGCAGCCCAAGCGGCTCGACCTCTTCGTCGGTTGGGGGCAAGTCCATCGGCGTCACCATGATCAACATGCGCGACCCCGATCTCGTCCTAATGAGCGACGCCATGCAGAAGGCGGCGGACGCCAGCGGCGACAAGCTCGACCTGCTCGACACCAAGGGTGACGTCCCGACAGAGCTCCAGCAGATCGAGGACCTCATCACCCGCAAGCCTGACGCGATCGTCATGCAGGCTCTGGACGGTGCAGCCAGCCAGCAGGCTGCCAAGGAGGTAAATGCTGCCGGGATCCCGCTGTTCACACTCAGCACCGACTTCGCAGAGGGAAACACCCTCAAGATCGAGTCGTACATCGGCGTCGATGACACCGAGGCGGGCAAGATCCAGGGCAAGTACGTCAACGATCAGTTGCCCAGCGGCGGCAAGATCCTCTACATCGTGGGGACCTACGGCGCCTCGTGGACGGACCGGCGCAAGGCCGGGTTCGAATCGGTCGTCAACAAGAACATCACGGTTGCGCAGGAGATCCAGGCCAACGGCTCTCGCGACGAGGGCAAGAAGGTCATGGAGGACATGCTCCAGCGGTTTGGCCCCGACTCCGGGATCAGCGGTGTGGTGTGTCACAACGACGAGATGTGCATTGGTGCGGCGTCTGCAATCGCAGAGGCGAAGCGGCAGGGCGAGTTCAAGTTCGTGGTTGGCGTCGACGGCACCTCGGCCGGCTACACGGCGATCAAGGATGGCAGCATGACCGCGACCGTCCGTCAGGACTCGGCTGGCCAGGGTGCCAAGACCATCGAGGTCGTCAACAAGTTCCTCGCGGCTCAGGCGATCGACAAGCGCTACTTCCTGCCTTGGACCCTGGTCGACAAGGCGAATGTAAGCCAGTACTCCAGCTGATGACGAACGGTGGGGCGTCAGCCAGTCGCTGGCGCTCCACCGTCGTCTACTTCCCGCGCCATCCGTGATCCTCGTCCCGGGCGGGCTGTCATTCACGGTCGCTCAGGCGGTCATCAAGTACGAAGGCGGTGTCCACCGAGTTCGCCCGCAGCCGACCCATGACGACTACGGCACATCCGGCCAAGACGTCATTGTCAGCCTCGTGCAGGGTCGCGGAGTGGGGCGACGAAGCGACGACGTCCATCCAGGCCAACAGGAGCAGAGACCCATGCACACGTCCATCGGCTACGCACAGTTTCCATGCTCATAGGCGCTGTAGGCCCGCAACCGAATCGTCACGCGGCACACTGGTGGTGCCGCGGGGCTTCGCATAACCTTGATCTCACGATGCCGACCTTCGACGCCAGGCCGTTCGACAGCGCCATCAACGTTCCCGGCGAGGATGCGAACCATGGAATCCTCGCCGCGCCGTTTGACGTCCAAACCACGGCCGGCCTCGCTTCTATCGCCGCCGTACGTGAGCGCTTCCTCGCAGACCCGATGACCGACCTGGCTGGCATCCGACCGCGCATCGCGAAGTCTTGGCGGCGCTGCGCTGCAATGAAGGTCGACCCGGAGTCACCGATCGAGTACGACTTCGACGCACGAATCGACGAGCAGACGAAGCAGTGCCTCGAGCCGTTCGTGCGAGAGGTCGAACGCCTTGCCTTCGATGCCGGCGGCGACGTCACGGTCATCACGCCCGAGGGCGTTCTGGTGCACGACCTGACCCCAGAGTTAGTCGATCGCTACGAGCACGGTCGTGTCCTGCTGGAGGGTGTGAGCGGGACGAATGGTGACGGCACCGCGTTGGAAGAAGGCCAGGGTGGCTGGGTGTACTCGCAGGAGCATTATCGCGAGGACATGATGACGACCGCGTGCTACACCGTGCTGATCCGTGACCCGTTCCGGGACAACGTTCGCGCCTGTGTCAGTCTCACTCTGCCGGAGATGGTCATCAGCGCCTCCGATGCACGAGCTGTCGGGCTCGTGATGGAAGGCATGGCGGCCAAGACCGTGCGAGAGCTGGCCAAGCGCTCTGCTTCCCGTGAGCAGAAGCTGTTCGCCGAGTACCTGCGGATGACGCGCCGATACAAGGCCGGTGCCGTGCTTGCGACCGATGGGAAGAACTTCACGCTCTCCGACCAAGCGCTGGAGTTCCTACGCGAGGACGATTTTGCCGCGATGGCGAGCTACGCACAGCATGCCCTGCGCATGCGTTCTTCGGCGGAGCACGATCTGACGCTGAGCGGCGAACGCCCCGTTCGCTTGACGATCTCGCTGCCCGGCGACGCATCCGATCCGCTCGGTGCGGTTCTCGTGGTCAAGCCCGTGACCCCGAGGCGGGTCGGGCGGGCAGGTTCAGAGCGTGCCGTATCCCAACTGCCGCCCGAGACCCTTGCAGCGGCGAAGCAGTTTGCACCGGACTGGGTGGGCGACAACGCGAACTACCGCATGGCGCTGGCTGCGGCCGAAGCGTCGGCGAAGTCGGGCACGGCGACCCATCTCCTGGGCGAGCGCGGGACGGGCAAACGCTCGTTCGCCCGCAGCATGGCCCAGCGCTGGTCCGATCAGACCCTCGAAATCGCCTGCTCCAAGGTGCGGGGTAGCGCCGAGGGTCTCGTTCAGGAGGCCGTGTCGCTCGTCCACGACGGCGGCTCGCTGGTACTGCTCGACATCGAGGCGCTTCCGGACCCAGTGAGCGAGTCGTTGGCAGCTGGCCTGTCCCAGGCGGACATGCCTCGCGTAGCCATGACCCTCCGTCGACCGAACCTGGCTGCGACCCGCCTCATCTCGGCGATCCACAGCGTCGAGATCTCGGTTCCCCCGCTCGGAACTCGTCGAGAGGACATCCCGGCGCTCGCGACGCATTTCATCTCCTCCGTTAGTGAGAAGGTGCCGTCACCGCGCCTGTTGTACGTACTCACGCAGGCGGACTGGCCGGGCAACGTGTCGCAACTGAAATCCGTGATGGAGCAGGCGGTCGCGAACTCCCGCGGACCCGTTGTCGACGTGGAGCACCTGCCGCAGGCTTTCCGCGGCGGTGCGGCTCGCAGCTCCTTGTCCCGTCTGGAAGAGGTCGAGCTGCAGGAGGTCCGCAGCGCGCTGGCTGAGGCTGGCGGCAACCGCTCGGTCGCGGCCGACATCCTTCAGATCGGGCGTTCGACGCTGTACCGCCGGCTCGACAGCTACAAGCGTCGAGGCATCGTCGTCTGACGAGCGTCCGATCGTCGGGCAACCTCGGCAACTCCTCTGCGCCGTGCCCTGCGGGCATACTATTCACCCCCCTTTCGAAGGACCCACGTGAGTCACGTGACGGACCGCTCCATCGGCGCGACGAACGATGGACGCCTCCAGCGTCTGCGCGACCTGCTCTTCGAGCGGGGATCCGATGTCCACCTCGATGCGTCCTCGCTCACACTGGCGCAGTACGCGTACGACGCGTCCAACTACCGCCTCCGTCCCACGGCGGTCGCATTCCCTCGAGACGAGGCTGAAGTCGCTGCCGTGGTCGCGTGCGCCGGCGACTCGGGCCTGTCCGTGGTCGCTCGCGGCTCCGGTACCTCGATGGCAGGAAACGCGATCGGCCCAGGCGTCGTGGTCGACCTCTCGCGGTCGATGTGTGCTGTCATCGAGGTCCGGCCGGAGGAGCGGCTGGTGGTTGTCCAGGCCGGGGCACGCCTCGCCGACCTGCAGACAGCGGTAGCGCAGTACGACCTGATGTTCGCGCCGGACCCGTCGTCCGGCTCGCGGGTCACAATCGGTGGCATGCTTGGCAACGACGCCTGTGGCAACCACTCTGTGGCCTACGGACGGACGAGCGACCACGTGGTCGCGATCCGCGGCGTTTTGGCCGGCGGCTGCGCATTCGAGGCGACCGGTGACGGAATCGAGGTTCAACGCTCGGAAGGCGCTTCATCGGTCGTCGACGCACGTTCGGACATCGCCGCGGCGCTGCGCAACGCCGTCGCGGGTGCGCTGGGTGGGATTCGGACTGAACTGGACCGGATCCCTCGTCAGGTGTCGGGGTACCACTTGCACCGGCTGCTGCCCGAGAACGGGTTCGACGTGGCCAAGTTCCTGGTTGGTTCCGAGGGCACGCTCGCGGTCCTGACCGAGGCGACGCTGCGCCTCGTCCCTCGACCCACCGGCACGTCCCTCGTGGTGATCGGCTACCCGGATCTCGAGAGCGCGGCGAGCGATGTCCCCGTGATCCTTCGCCACGGACCCTCCGCCATCGAGGCGATGGACCAGGAGATCGTTGCCGCGATCCGCGACCGTCGGCTCCTCGATCGCGTGGGTTCGCTGCCCGCAGGACGCAGCTGGCTCTACGTCGAGATTGCATCAGGGGAGTCCTACGTCGGGCCCGCCGGCGTCGACGTCCACCCGCGGATTGAGCGGACGGAGCGGGTGCGGGCGCTCCTCGAGGACCTGCAGGGCTCCAGCCGGTCGACGGGGGCGATTCTCGTAGACACTGATGACAGGTGCGCGGCGCTTTGGCGGGTGCGCGAGGACGGTGCCGGGCTCATTGCGAACCCGCCGGGCGGCCCGCGCTCGGTTCCCGGCTGGGAGGATGCCGCCGTCGCCCCGGATCGGCTGGCCGAGTACGTCCACGGATTCGAGGACGTGTGCGCACGGCACGGGCTCCGAGGGGTGCTCTACGGCCACTTCGGCGCCGGCTGCGTCCACACGAGGATCAACTTCGATCTCGCCTCGGACGTCGGCGTCGCGGCGATGCGCGCCTTCGTGCAGGACGCGGCCGACCTCGTGGCCGGTCTCGGTGGCTCGGTGTCGGGGGAGCACGGCGACGGACGGTCGCGCAGCGAGCTTCTCGCTCTCATGTACGGCGCCAGCGTGCTGGAGGCGTTCGTGCGCGTTAAGGCGATCTTCGATCCGCATGGTGCGCTGAACCCTGGCGTCATCGTCGACCCGGCGTCGCTCACCGAGGATCTGCTGCCGGTCCCGCGGGGGGAGGATCCCTTCGGGGGTGTGGCCTTGGATGCGGCGCGCTGTGTCGGAGTCGGTCGCTGCGTGGTGACCCAGGGGACCGGCGGCATGTGCCCGTCGTACCGGGTAACGAGGGAGGAGAGGGACTCGACGCGGGGTCGAGCACGTGCCCTGCTCGAGCTCGCGGCAGATCCGCCGCTCGATGCTCGATCTGTGCTCGACACGTTGGACGACTGCCTCTCGTGCAAGGCCTGCGCGACCGACTGTCCGACCGGCGTCGACATCGCGACCGCCAAGGCCGAGTTCCTCCACGAGCACTATCGAGGTCGGCTGCGCCCGCTCACGCACTACACGCTGAGCTGGTTGCCGACACTGGCGAAGCTAGGGCAACCGTTCGCCTCGGTCATCAACGCCGCGCTCGCCCGACAGGGCGTCCGCCGGACGGCGGCACGCCTGTCCGGCGCGACCGAACATCGACGCATCCCGCCGCTCGCCCGGCGACGTGCCACGCGTTCGGCGGTCCGTGCCGTGACCGGCGACGCGAGCGGCGCCGACGTCCTGCTCTTCGTCGACACCTTCACCCGGCGCTTCCAGCCGGAGGTAGTGACTGACGCGGTAGAGGTCCTGACGGCTGCCGGAGTCCGCGTCGCACTGGCACCTGCTGGCTGCTGCGCGGTGCCGTGGATTTCGTCCGGGCAGCTCGACGTCGCGCGCCGCGTCGTGCGGCGAACGGTCCACGCTCTCGACGGTGCTGGCAGGACGCCGATCCTCGTCCTCGAACCGAGCTGCGCGGCCGCCCTGGTTGACGAGCCGCCGAGACTCCTGGCCGACGAGGCCACGACTCGCGTGGCGGGACGGATCATCACCTTCGAGCAAGCGTTGACCCGATTCGCGCGCGGCTGGGAGTGGCCTCGGCTGCCTGCAGCCGGGCTCGTCCAGCAGCACTGCCACGAGCGATCCGTGCTCGGTAGCGGTGCTCTGCCACGGTTGCGCTCGGCGGGGATGGTGGATGCCATCGCTCCCACCGGTTGCTGCGGTATGGCCGGGACGTTCGGTTTCGAGCGCGACCACTACGACATGTCGATGGCGGTGGCTGGTCTAGACCTGGAACCTGCGCTGCAGCGGCTCCCGGAGGGTGCGCCCGTCGTCGCTGACGGCTTCGGTTGCCGGGAGCAGCTCACGCACCTGGGACAGAGCCCGCAGCACACCGCGCAGTTGATTGCGCGAGCGCTGCGCGCCGGGCCGTCCTCCGCCAACTGAACCTCTGCGCAGGACGAGCAGCGCGTGCCAAGTTGAGACACTTCGGCTCGAGGCGGGCTTGACATGCTGACCGGGGCTCGACGCCCCTAGAACTATTGAAGGGTGAGACATGTTGGACCCAGTCAAGGTTGGTGTCATTGGCTGCGGCCACGTGAGCGGGGAGTACTTTCACAGTTTCGGCGCTCACCGGGAGATCGAACTGTACGCCTGCGCCGATCTCGATCAGGAGCTCGCTGCTTCGAAGGCCGCGGCGTTCCAGATCCCCCGGGTGTACTCGCCCGACGAGTTGCTAGCCGATCCCGAGGTCGAAATCGTCGTTAACCTGACCCCACCCAAGGCGCACAAGGACGTATCGATCGCGGCGGCGCGGGCTGGGAAGCACGTGTTCTCCGAGAAGCCCATGGCTCCCACCCTCGCGGAGGCGGCGGAGATCGTGGCTGCCGCGGCCGAGGCTGGCGTGATGCTAGGTGGCGCGCCCTCCACGTTCCTGGGCGCCCCCCTACAGACGTTGCGAAAGACCGTAGACGACGGTTGGATCGGCACGCCCCGAGCGGGCACGGCGTTCTTCAGCTTCCGCGGTGGCGAGCACTGGCACCCGAACATCGACCCGTTCTACGCCAAGGGCGGCGGTCCGATGCTCGACATCGGGTGCTACCTCGTCTCGTCGCTCATCAACGTGCTCGGTCCGGCCACCAGAGTGGCGGCGATCACCAAGCAGTACGACGAGGTGCGGCTCCGCCCCAAGGGCGCGCCTGGCGTCGACGACATCAAGATCGAAGTGGCGACGCACGCAGCGGGGACGATCGAGTTCGCCAACGGCGCCATCATCACCGTGATGACGAGCTGGGAGATGTGGGCCTCGCGGCTTCCGTTCATCGAGCTCTACGGCACACGCGGCACCATCAGCGTCCCCTACGACGACGTCTGGGGGGGCCAGCCGATTGTCCGTGGAGGACAAGAGAGCGACCTCGCCTACATCCCGACGGTGCCCGGTGGCGGCACCTGGCGCCCCGTGCCGATCACCCACAACGCCGACGCGCACCGCGCCGTCGCGATCGCGGACATGGCAAGTGCTCTACGCAAGGGCACCCCGTTCCGAGCAAACCACGAGCTCGCGTACCACACACTCGAGATCCTGCTCGCCTTCGACAAGTCGTCGGACAGCGGCGAGATCGTGCCCCTGGCCAGCACCTGCGAGAAGCCGGCGGCGCTCCCGCCGGTGGCCGCAGGCGACCCCGTTCGCTTCTTCTAGGACCCGAGGACCAAGAGCTATGGCATCCACCGAGGCTTCTGCGGCCGCTTCGAGCACCTACGTCGTCGACCCTGTCCGGGTGGGCGTCATCGGCACGGGCCACGTGAGCGGCGAATACTTCCAGAGCTGCGCGGATTACCCCGAGCTGACGGTCATCGCCTGCGCGGACCTCGACGAGGCATTGGCCCGCAAGCAGGCGGACGAGTTCGGCATCGAGCGCGCATACACGACAGAGGCGCTTCTCGCGGACCCTGACGTCGAGCTTGCGATCAACCTGACGCCGCCTGCGGTTCACGCTGACGTCACACTTGCGGCGCTCGCTGCCGGTAAGCACGTCTACACGGAGAAGCCCTTCGCGCCAGACCTCGATTTGGGTCAGAAGATCCTGCAGACCGCGCGCGACGCCGGGCTGCTCGTGGGGTGCGCCCCGGCAACGTTCCTTGCCGGTCCGTATCAGACCGCACGCAAGCTCATCGACGATGGCTGGATCGGCGAGCCGCTGGCCGCCACTGCGTTCTTCACGTGCAGGGGTTATGAGTTCTGGCACCCGAACATCGACCCGTTCTACGCCAAGGGCGGCGGTCCAATGCTCGACATCGGCCCCTACCTCGTGTCGGTGCTCATCGACTTCTTTGGACCGGCGATCAAGGTCGACGCGCTGTCCAAGCGGATGTCACCCACGCGCAAGCGCCGCATCCCGCGTGAGGGCAAGGGCGACGAGATCGAGATCGAGGTGACCACCCATTCCGCCGGCAACATCGAGTTTGCCAGCGGCGTCGTCGCAACGGTGATCACGAGTTGGGAGATGTGGGCCTCCAACTTGCCCTTCATCGAGGTATATGGAACGGAGGGATCGGTGACGATTCCGTTCAAGTCGGAGTTCGGTTCGGAGCCGCTACTGCGCCGCGGTCAGCCGTCGGACCTGGGGTACGTGCCCACCGAACCGGGCGGCGGCGAATGGCTGGAGATTCCGTTGACCCACAAGGACGGCACCTGGCGCGGGGTCGGGGTGGCCGACATGGCCAGCGCGATCCGCACCGGAAGCCCCTTCCGGGCGAGCGGCGAGTTCGGCTACCACGGTCTTGAGATCATGCTCGCCTTCGACACTGCGTCCGAGCGCGAGGCGCATGTGGCGATCGAGAGCACGTGCGAGCGACCTGCCCCGCTCCCGCCGGTGGCGGTAGGGGAGCGCGTCCGCTTCTGGTAGCGGATTGTCACCGGGTCGCCTGGTGCACGGCCGAGCGCCTGGGCACCAGGCGACACCGCCTGTGGACGAGCACGACCCGAAGCTCGTCCCAGGCTGACACAGTCCGCGGCCAGTCCCTAGCGGCAGCATCACCGCAGAGGTTGCAGACACTGCGACGAGGTCGAAGGGATCGAACATGGACGAACGCGAGGCCCCGGTCCTCCGGAGCGCCCACTGGTTCGCGCCGAAGGATCTCACCGGCTTCGTGCACCGCACCGCCGTCCAGGCCGAGGGCATCTCGCAGGAGGCACTGCGCGGAAAGCCGGTGGTCGGCATCGGCAACTCCTGGTCCGAGCTGGTCAACTGCAACATCCACTTCCGGCTGCTAGCTGACTCGGTCAAACGTGGCGTGCTCATGGCAGGCGGGGTACCACTTGAGTTCCCGACGATCTCGCTCGGCGAGAGCCTGATGAAGCCGTCGGCGATGCTCTACCGCAATCTAATGGCGATGGACGTCGAGGAATCCATTCGCTCCTATCCGCTCGACGCGATCGTGGTGATCGGTGGCTGTGACAAGACAGTGCCGGCGCAGCTGATGGGTGCAGCCAGCGCTGACATCCCCGTCATCATGCTCACCGGAGGACCGCAGCAGCCCTCTTTCTTCCGAGGGCGCCAGCGCGGAGTGGGGACCGATACCTGGAGGAACGCCGACGACGTCCGGGCTGGGCGTATGACGCAGGCTGAGTTCGACGAGATCGAGGCCGGGCACAAGCCGTCCGCCGGGCACTGCAGCGAGATGGGGACAGCGTCGACAATGACCTCTCTCGTCGAGGCCCTCGGGATGTGCCTGCCCGGCACGGCGTCCATCCCGGCGGTCGACTCGAGGCGCGGTCAGACGGCCGAACGCACGGGTCGTCGAGCCGTCGAGATCGCACTGGAGGGTCTGCGGCCGACCGACATCCTCACTCGCCATGCGTTCGAAAACGCCGTCACGCTTCTGATGGCGCTCGGCGGTTCGACCAACGCCGTCGTCCACCTGCTGGCGCTGGCGCGCCGGGTGGGCGTCGAACTGACGCTGCAGGACTTCCACGACATCTCTGAGCGCACTCCGCGCATCGCCAACGTGCGCCCCTCCGGAGAGCACCTCGTCGAGCAGCTCTTCCACGCCGGCGGGATCAAGGCAGTCCTCGCGGCGTTGCGACCGCTGCTGCACACAGAAGCCCTGACGATCACGGGACGCACGTTGGGTGAGGAGATCGACGGCGCGCCCGAGCCAGACATGCAGGTGATCTCAACGTTGGCCGAACCATTCGACGCGGCCGGTGGGATCGCCGTTGTGCGGGGCACGCTCGCCCCAGAAGGTGCCGTCATAAAGCGCAGCGCCGCCTCACCCGAGCTGCTCACGCATCGCGGTCCTGCTCTTGTGTTCGAGAACATCCACGACATGGGTGCTCGCATCGACGACCCGGATCTGCCCGTCACGGTCGATACCGTGCTCGTCCTGCGCAATAGCGGGCCGACCGGCGGCCCAGGAATGCCGGAGTGGGGCATGCTCCCGATCCCGTCCAAGCTGCTCCGCGAGGGCGTTCAGGACATGGTGCGGGTCTCGGACGCCCGGATGAGCGGGACGGCGTTCGGGACGGCTGTCCTGCACGTGTCGCCCGAGTCAGCGGTCGGCGGCCCGCTTGCGCTGGTACGCGACGGCGATCCGATCGTTCTCGACGTCGCCGCGCAGAGGCTGGACCTCGACGTGCCTGCCGAGGAGCTCACGCGGCGTGCCGCCGAGCTCGAGCTGCAGGCTCCGAAGTACCGCCGCGGCTACGGCCGCCTTTACCTCGACCACGTCACGCAGGCCCACGAGGGCTGCGATTTCGACTTCCTGCAATGGCTGCCCGGCGAGGAGGGGCAGCGTATGCCCTACGGACTCACGAGTGGCTGGCAAGGCGGCTGGTAGCAACGCTGCCGTCAGCAGCGCGCGCACGTTCCCACCGAAGAACCGGAAGGAGAGTCCACAGTGGCTGCTGCACCTCAGACTGCTGCCCGAGGCACGATCCTCGTCGCTCCGCACCACTTCCCCGACCTCGACCGCGAACACTCTCTCGCCGCCGAGTTCGGAGTCGAGATTGTCGCGGCCGCTGGCGTGGACGAGTTCCGCGCCGGCCTGCCCGACGCGGCGATCGTCATGGTGACGCCATACGCCAAGCTCACGGCCGACGACTTCCCAGCCATGGGCAGGTGCATCGCCGTCATCCGCTACGGCATCGGTTACGACAACATCGATATCGACGCCGCGCGGGAGGCAGGCATCCCCGTGTCGATAGTGCCGGGCACCGCCTCCGACGAAGTGGCTTCGCACGCTCTGGCGATGGGACTCGCCCTGGTCCGGCGGCTCCCCGCCGGTGATGCGTCGATCCGCTCGGGCGGTTGGGCCGGTGAGCTCGCGTACGACACCCCCTCGCTGTCGCGGCTCGAGGTCGGTGTCGTCGGCATGGGGCGGATCGGTCATCGCGTGGCCGACATGTACGCCGCTCTCGGATCGCGCGTTCGAGCGTACGACCCGTTCATCGAGGTCGACGCGTCCTGGTCGGCGCCGCTGGAGGAGGTGCTCCTGCAGTCTGATGTCGTGTCGCTCCACGTCCCCCTCTCCGACGAGACCCGTGAGCTGATCTCGGCCGATGTGCTCGCGCGGATGCGTCCGGGTGCCATCGTTGTCAACGTGTCTCGGGGCGGCCTCGTCGACGAGGTCGCGCTTGCAGCCGCCCTTTCGTCCGGGCGGATCGCCGGAGCTGGGCTTGATACGTTCACGGTCGAGCCCGTGCCGTCGGACCACCCGCTGCGGCAGGCGCCGAACGTCATCCTGACCCCGCATGTTGCGTGGCGGTCCAACACGTCTGTTGGTGCACTCCAGAGTGGCGCCGTGGACCGGGTGCGGCTCGCCCTCACCGGCCAGCCGCTCATCGACCTCGTCACCTGATGGGCCGTCTCCGCGTCGTTGTGGTGTGTCGCGCTGACCGCGCCTGCGAAGAGGTCGAGCCGCTCCGGGAGATCGCCGACATCGCTGTCGTGCGCACGGCCGACGAGCTTCGCGCGCAGCTGCCAGGCACCGAGGTCATGTTCCTCAACGACGTGCGCTCGAGGCTGATCAAGGAAGTGGGTCCGGGTGGCCTGCGCTGGATCCAGGCGTCCGGCCTCGGCATCGATGCGCTCCTGACCCCTGAGGTGCTCGAGAGCGGGCTGACGGTAACGGTGGCCCGGGGTGTCTGCGAGCGCCCGATCGCCGAGTGGGTGCTGTCGGCGGTGCTCATGGTCGTCAAAGACCTGCGGACCACCCTCGAGCTCCAGCGTGAGCGGCGGTGGATCCATCGCGAGACGCGGTCGCTCCTGGGTCGCCGTGCCGTGCTGCTGGGCGCCGGCCCGGTGGGCGTCGAGATCGCGCTTCTCCTGCGCGCGGTCGGCTTGTCCGTCGACGTGGTCGCACGTCGTCGCCGCGACGATCCTTCGCTCGGGCCGGTGCTCGGGTTGGAGGATCTGGACGCGCTGCTTCCGCACGCGGACGACGTCGTCCTGGCGCTGCCGCTCAACTCGTCTACTCGCGGCATCATGAGCGCCGAGCGGCTCGGCCGGATCGCTCCCGGGGCCAATCTGGTGAACGTCGGGCGGGGCGGGCTGGTGGACGAGACCGCCCTCATCGCGGCGCTTGAGAACGGTCACCTAGGAGGTGCAGCGCTCGACGTCTTCGACGTGGAGCCGTTGCCGGTGGACCACCCGCTCTGGGCCATGCCGCAGGTTCTCGTGTCCCCGCACATGTCGGGCGACCTGGTGGGCTGGCGCGATGACGTGGTCCGCCTCTTCGCTGGCAACCTCGAGCGATGGGAGCGCGGCGAGCCTCTCGCCCACGTGGTCGACCTAGGTCGGCACGCGGTCTGAGGTCGCGCACTACTCTCGGGCGCTGGCTCGCTTGGCGATCGCCTGTTGGCGTGCCATTGGCGTGCCATCTCGTCCGTCGACGAGTTTCGACCTCAGTAGTTCGGCCTTCTCACGTCGGGTCCCTGCCTCGGGGCGTTGTCCCAGAGTGGCACATGGCCCCCTCCGCGACAGGGCCCAGACTCGACCCACTCAGGCAACACCTACCCGGAGGAACGCATGAGGCTCGTGTCCTACTGGACCGCCGAGAGGCTGCGCCCCGGCGTTGTGCTCGGCCACCACGTCTATGACGTTGCGGGGCTCCTCGACCTCTCGTCACGCTTCGCCGGCCGGGCGCACGCCAGCACCAGTGCGCTGCTCACCGCCTTCGCGGGCGAACTCGACGGGCTAGCCGACGAGGTCAAGGCGCTTGCCGGGTCGCACCCCCAGTGCGAGGTCGGAGAGCTCTCCGCCGTCCGTCTAGGCCCGCCTGTGCCCGACCCCGCCAAGGTGCTCTGCGTAGGCCTCAACTACGCCGACCATGTCGCGGAGACCGGTCGCGACCTCCCGTCGTACCCAGACGTCTTCGTGAAGTTCGCCAGCAGCCTCATTGGTCCGAACGACGCGATCGTACTGTCCGGCATCACCGCCAAGCTCGACTACGAGGGTGAGCTGGCCATCGTCATAGGCAAGCCGGCACGGCACGTCGCCGAGGAGAGGGCGCTCGACCACGTCGCGGGCGTGATGGTCGCCAACGACAGCTCGGCGCGCGACCTGCAGTACAACGGCACACAGTGGACGGCAGGCAAGGCGATCGACTCCTCGACGCCGTGCGGACCTGCGCTGGTGACGCTCGACGAGTTGCCCGAACTCGGCGCGCTCACGCTGGTCACCCGAGTGAACGGTGTCGAGGTCCAGGCGTCTGGGACCGACCGGATGATCTTCCCGATCCCGCGGATCGTCGCCTACGTCTCGACGTTCCTCCAGCTGAACCCGGGCGACGTGATCCTGACGGGCACCCCTGAGGGCATCGGCAGCAAGCGCACCCCTCCCTCCTTCCTCTCGGCCGGCGACGTCGTCGAGGTCGAGATCAGCCACGTCGGATCCCTCCGCAACGAGATCCGCTAGCAGCAGCACGGCATCAGCGATGACACGAGCGAGGTTCTCAGCATGAACGACCTGACCGTCTCCGAAGTCCCGGAGCACGCCAGCACCGCGGGCTTCCGTCGGGGGCCCCGCGGCCACCTGCTTCTGCCTGGCGGCATCGGGCGCTCGACGCTCTACGTGGGCGAGTCCACGCCTCACGCGGTGCGCGGCGAGGGCTACCGCCTCTGGGACGACCAGGGACGTGAGCTGCTCGATGCGAACAACAACTTCACGGTGTCGGTGCACGGCCACAACCATCCGGAGATCGTGCGCGCCGCGAAGGCCGCCATCGACACCGGCTCCTGCTATGGCCTGCCCAACTGGCTCGAGTGGGAGCACGCGCAGGTGCTCCTTGGACGTTTCCCCCACCTCGACCAGGTGCGCTACGCGAACTCGGGCACCGAGGCGGTCATGGGGGCCATCCGGCTCGCGCGGGCGAGCACCGGCCGCGAGGGCGTGCTCGTGATGAAGGACGGCTACCACGGGACATCCGACGTCGCCCTGTGCGCAGGCGGCGAGCACTATAGGCGAGGGGTCACGCAAGGTGTCCAGAAAGACGTCGTGACGGTCCCGATCAACGACCTGACGGTGCTCCGCCAGGCCGTCGAGAGTGAACCCGACCGCTACGCCGCGATCCTCATCGACCTTCTCCCGAACCGCGCCGGGCTCATCTCGGTCGAGCGGGAGTTCGTCGGGCTGGCGCGCGACCTCGCGTCGCGGTTCGGCATCGTCCTTGTCATCGACGAGGTCATCAGCCTCCGGCTCGGGCTCGGCGGGCTCAGCGGCGAGTACGCCATCGAGCCCGACCTGGTCACGGTCGGCAAGATCATCGGTGGCGGCTTCCCGGTCGGCGCAATCCTCGGCCGCGAGTCGGTCATGCGCGAGCTGGACGTCACTTCGCCTTCGTTCCTCGAGCACAGCGGGACATTCACCGCCAACCCGGTGTGCATGGCCGCGGGCGCGGTCGCACTGCACCTGCTCACCTCGGAGGAGATAGCCCGGCTCAACGCCCTCGGTGACGCGGCGCGGGCCTCCATCCAGGATGGTGTGGCGGGTGCGGGCTGGGAGGTGCGGGGCCGAGGTTCATTGTTCCGGCCCTTCCCCGTCGGTGCTACGCAAGTCTCCAACGACGTGCGGCGTTCGCTGTGGTGGGCCGCCTACGAGCGCGGCCTCCTCCTCTCCCAGGCGACAGGCGTCGCACTGTCGACGCCCATGACGGCGGAGGTCGTCGAGGACCTCTCGGACCGCTTCGTCGACGCCATCCTCTCCGTCAATATCGACACCGAGATCTGAGGGATTCGCGTGAGCACCGCAGCACCCGCCGCATCCGGCGCGCGTTACCGAATCGCCGTCGATACCGGCGGCACCTTCACCGACGTGGTCGTCAGTTCGGACGCCGGGACGATGTGCGTCGGCAAGGCGCTAACTACGTACGGTCGCGTCTACGACGGGTTCAGCCAGTCAGTCGACAGGGCCGCGCGCAGCATCGGGCTCACCGGCGACGAAGTGCTCAGGTCGGCCGACGTGATCGTCTACGGCACCACCCACGCCACGAACGCCGTTCTCACTGGCCGCGTTGCTCGCACTGCGATGCTCGTCACGGAGGGCTTCGCCGACACCCTGCTGCTGCGCGAGGGCGGGCGGCGCAACGTCTTCGATACGCACGCCGCCTACCCTCCGCCGTACATCCCTCGGCGGATGACGTTCGAGTTGCGCGAGCGCATCACGGCGGAGGGCGAGGTCCTGCGCGAGCTCGACGAGGAGCACGCTCGCACAGTGATCTCCGGTCTGGCGGACCTGGATGTCGAGGCGGTCGCAGTCATGCTGCTGTGGTCCGTGGCGAACGATGCGCACGAGCGGCGTGTCGGTGAACTCATCCAGGAGTTGCTCCCCGGCGTTGCATACACCCTGTCGGTGGAGGCTAACCCGTCGCTGCGAGAGTACCGACGTGCCTCGGCCGCCGCGATCGACGCGTCGCTGAAGCGCCTCATGGCCGACCACCTAGGCGGTCTCCGTATCGACCTGCGCGGTGCCGGCTTCGGCGGGGACCTCATGGTCGTCACGTCCGAAGGTGCCGTCCTCGATGTCGATGACGTCGTCAACCGACCCGTCCTCACGATCAACTCTGGCCCTTCGATGGCCCCGCTTGCTGGGGCGTCGGCCGCACCGGACGCTGAGATCGTGGTGGTTTGCGATATGGGCGGCACCACGTTCGACGTGTCGCTCGTCGAAGGCGGACGCGTCCGGCACACGCGCGAGGCATGGCTCGGCGAGCCTTTTGTGGGCCATCTGACGGGCCTGTCCTCCGTTGCGGTGCAGAGCATCGGTGCGGGCGGCGGCAGCATCGCGTGGATCGACTCGGGCGGACTGCTGCGAGTCGGACCGCAGAGCGCGCGCAGCGATCCCGGACCGGCCGCTTACGGGCGCGGCGGCGTCCTGCCCACCGTGACCGACGCCTGCGTTGCACTCGGGTACCTCAACGCCGATACGTTCGAGGCCGACTTCCATCTGGATCGCAGCGCTGCGGAGAACGCGATCGAGTCGCACATCGGCTCCAAGCTCGGCATGACCACCGTGCAGGCGGCGCAGGCAATCATCGACGTGTCGGCCAACCACATGGCATCTGCCATCCGGCAGGTCACCCTTGAGCATGGCGTCGATCCCCGGGGTGCGCTATTCGTTGCCGGCGGCGGCGCCGGTGCGATGGTCGCAGCGGCTATCGCCGCGTTGCTCGAAGCGGACCAGGTCGTCATTCCAGCCACCGCGGGTGTCCTGGCGGCCTACGGTGCCCACGAGGCGCCGATCGCTACTGACTTCACGTATCCCCTGTTCGCGGACACGCAGGCGTTCAACGCGGACGCTGTCGACGACGTCGTGGCCCAACTCGAGAAGCGCGCGACGGATTTCGTCGCCCGGTTCGGGTCGCCCGGGATCGAGGTCCGCGTCAGCTACTTCGTAGATGCTCGGTACCCGGCGCAGGCGTGGGACCTGCGGGTCCACCTCGACGGGCGCCCGGTAGTCGGCGGCGGTGCTGCTGCGCAGATCGCTGGGGCCTTCCACCGCGAGCACCTTTACCGCAACGGCATCGAGGATCCGCTCTCGCGCGTCGAGATCCTCAACTGGGGCGTGCGCGCCGAGGTGGGACGGGAGGGCTTCCACGCCCCGTCGCTCACTTCGACATCGAGCGACGCCCCCCAGCGAGATGACCACGTGGTCTTCGCCTCCCGGGTGGAAGAGACGCCGCGCTACGTCGGCTCGTCGCTCGTTCCCGGACAGTCCATCATCGGCCCCGCCATCGTCGATGAGGCCATCACAACCGTCGTGATCCCGCCGCACTGGGTGGCCGAGCTCGACGGGCAGCGCAACTTCCGACTGCGACGCACCCAGGAGGCGCAGTGAGCACCACCGGTTTCGACCCCGTCGTTCTTTCAGTCCTCGCCAACGCATTCGACGGCATCGTCCGAGAGATGACCAACGGACTGCTGCGTTCGGCGCGGTCATCCGTCATCAACACGGCGCGCGACTTCTCGTGCTCGATCCTGACGGCGGGCAACGAGCTTCTGGCCAGCGCGGAGGGATGCCCCGTCCACGTGTTCGGATCCGAGCCGCTCGGCGAGTCGATGTCGGAGTTGCACAAGGACCTCGCGCCCGGGGACGCGTTCTTGCACAACGATCCTTACCGCGGCAACTCGCACGCAGCGGACCACTCGATCCTGGTCCCGATCTTCATCGACGGCGTGCACCGATTCACTGGCGTCGCCAAGGCGCACCAGGCGGATTGCGGCAACGCGATCCCGACGACGTTCTCGCCGACGGCGCGTGACGTCTACGAGGAGGGTGCGCTGATCTTCCCCTGCGTTCGTATCCAGCGCGACTACACCGACGTGGCCGACATCATTCGGATGTGCCAGGTCCGCATCCGGGTACCTGAGCAGTGGTACGGCGACTACCTGGCGACGCTGGGTGCGGCGCGTATCGCGGAACGACGTGTGCAGGATCTCGTCGCGAAGCATGGGATCGACACTGTGACGGAGTTCGTTGACGAGTGGTTCGACTACTCCGAGCGGTTGACGGCCAGCGTGATCGCGGAGATGCCCGCGGGTTCTATGTGGGGCACCACGACGCATGACCCCTTCCCGGGGACGGACGTCAAGGGTCTCGAGCTCGCCGCTGAGGTGGTTGTGAAGCCGGACAAGGGCAAGATCGTGATCGATCTTCGCAACAATCCCGACAACCAGCACAACGGGCTCAACCTCACCAAGGCCACAGCGACAGCGGCCGCCCTAGCGGGGGCGCTGTCGGCGTTGCCGGAGGACATCCCGTCGAACGCTGGCACCTTCCGGCGCTTCGAGGTGCTGCTCCGCGACGGCTGCGTTGTGGGCGTTCCGACCTTTCCGTACTCGTGCTCATCGGCGACGACGAATCTCGCCGACCGCGTGGTGAGCCTCGTAGGCGCGGCCTTTGCTCAACTCGGTGACGTCTTCGGCGTGGCCGAGGGTTCCGTCGGGCAGGCACCCGGCAAGGCGGTGATCTCGGGAATCGACGAGCGCACGGGAAGGCCGTTCGTGAACCAGATCATTGTGGGAGGGACGGGTGGCCCGGCCACCCCGTTCGTCGACGGCTGGCCGACGTATCAACGTCCGGTTGCCGATGCCCTGCTCTACCACGACAGTGTCGAGGTCGACGAGCAGCGCTACCCGATCCTGATCTCGGAACGCGCTCTGATCCCCGACACCGGCGGCGCCGGGCGCCAGCGCGGCGGTCTCGCCACGCGCGTGGTGCTTGAGCCGCGGTTCGGCCCAGTGACCTTCACGTATGCGCTGGAGGGTCAACTCAACCCGCCGCGTGGCGTCCGCGAAGGACTGCCGGGGACGGCGTCGAGCGCCTGGATCGAGAACGTCGTCACTGGCGAGGTGAGCGAGGCACCCGCCATCGCCAGCCTGGAGCTCGTGCCTGGACAGCGGATCATTTCCGTGACGACCGGCGGCGGAGGATTCGGTGATCCGCTCGACCGCGATCCCGTACTCGTCCTCGACGACCTCCTAGAAGGACGTATCTCCGCCGGCGCCGGCCGCGACACGTATGGCGTCGTGGTAGTTGATGGCCAGGTGGACGCTCCCGCCACCGAGCAGGAGCGCGCGGAGCGTCGCGACTGAGTTCGACCTCGGCTGCACCCGAACGACCCCCGGTGGCGGTGCGCAACCCCGCCGCCACCGGGCTGGACCCTGAGGAGGCTCGTGAGCGAGCGGGTTCGGGATGCCGGCTTTACGGTGGGCCCGAACGACGACGGGCCGCCGGTGCGCGTAGGCGTCATCGGCGCCGGCCGGATCGGGCGGCTGCACGCCGAGCTGCTTCAGCGAGAAGTGCCCGGTGCCGTCGTCGTCGCTGTCAGCGATGTCGTGGCTGAAGCGGCAGAGCGCCTCGCTCGTTCTCTCGGCGACGCTGTGGCAAGCGATATCGACCGGATCCTGGCGGATCCCGAGATCGATCTGGTGGCCATCTGCACGAGCACCAATACCCATGCCGACCTCATAGTGCGGGCCGCTGCGGCGGGAAAGCCGATCTTCTGCGAGAAGCCTGTCAGTCTGAACCTGACGGGTGTCGACCGCGCCCTAGACGCAGTGCGTTCCGCCGGCCTGCCATTCATGGTCGGCTTCAATAAGCGCTTCGACCCCGGACATGCCTCGGTGCATCGCGCAGTGAGCTCCGGCCAGCTCGGTGCAGTGCACATGGTCAGGATCACCGGACGCGACCCAGCACCGCCACCGCCAGAGTACGTGGCCGTTAGCGGCGGCATCTTCCTTGATATGACGATCCATGATTTCGACATGGCGCGGTTCATCGTGGGCAGCGAGGTGGCGTCCGTCTATGCGTGCGGTGCCGTTCGTGTCGACGAGCGGATCGGCGAGGCGGGGGATGTCGATACCGCGGTCGTTATCCTCACCCATGAGTGCGGTGCGTTCTCCGTCATCGACAACAGCCGACGCGCCGTGTACGGCTACGACCAGCGGCTCGAGGCTTTCTGCGCGGACGGGATGGCCACGTCCGGCAACCGACCGGAGCACGCGGGCGTCATCCGAACCGCGGATGCAACGGTCTCGCAAACCTTGACGTGGTCGTTCCTCGACCGCTACCGAGAGTCCTACCGACGTGAGTGGGTGGCGTACATCGCGAGTCTCCGCGCCGGGACGCCATCGCCCATCGGCCCCGATTCTGGTCGCCCACCGGTAGCCATTGCGCTCGCCGCCAACCGTTCGCTGACCGAGGGTCGTCCAGTTTCGATGGCGGAGGTCGGCTGACATGCGCAAGGTCATCGTCACAGGAGCTACGGGCTTCGTGGGCGGCAACGTGGCCGCGCAGCTCGTCACCGGCGGTGCCAAAGTCGTGTGCGCGGTTCGACGCGATCCTGGACCTGACTTCCCGTGGCCCTGGCGGTTGACGGACCTCTCGTCGACCCACCAGTTGGCTGGGCTTCTGCGTGAACTGGAAGCCACCTCCGTGGTCCATCTTGCGATCGGTGCGCCCTTCGACGACCTCTCGGCGAACAGGCGAGCGGGTTTCGACGGCTACGTCGGCATGACCCGCTGTGTGGTGGATGCCGCGAACGCGGCCGGCGCGCTCGTGGCCTACGTGTCCACCGACTGGGTGTTCGACGGCACCGGCCACGCTCTCGATGAGGACGAGCCGGTGAATCCCGTGAATCTGTACGGGATGTTCAAGGCACTCTCGGAGCGAGTCGTGCTCGATCGCGCCGATCGTGGCTTCGTGGCTCGGGTTGGGGGAGTCCAGGCCACGAATCTGGCGAAACCTAACGCACCGCTCGAGCAGAGCTGCGGATTCGGGAACCTCGCGCTGGCTGTGGTCGACTCCGTCGCTCGAGGGCGGATGACGACCGTGTGGGAGGGCGAGGCAGTGAACGAGGTCGCCAGTCCCATCACCGCAGCGGAGATCGGTGCGCGGCTGCTCGCCGCCCTCGAGCTTGAGGCAAACGGAGTCCTCCATCTCGTGGGCCCCCGGGCGCTGACGCGGATGGACCTCGCGCGCGTCGCTTGCCAGGCGTTCGGACTCGACGCGGACCTGCTACAGAGCGGGCGTGTCCCGGGGTCCGCCCGTCTCTCCGAACGTGTTCCGTCCGACACGAGCCTGTCTTCGCCCCGTACGGATCAGCTCCTCGGTGGTTCGGCGCGTCCGATTCTGGAACAGCTCGTCAGTCTGCGGGCGGAGCTGGGTCGCTGACGACTCCGGGTGGCGCTTCGTTGTCATTTGATCGCCCGCCCTGACCCGGCTCTGCCGCCGCTGGCGGATAGAAGAGTCGCGGTCACGACTGGGAGGTTCGTGAAGATAGGTCGTGAGAGGCAGCCGATTGCGGAGCGGCGCGATTTGGTGGGCCATCGCAGGGTTGGTGGTCTTCCAGCGTTTGGTCGCGGGAGCGCTCATCCGTCTCGGTGTGACCAAAGTATGCTTCGAGCCGCCGATCGGCTGCGTCAGCTCGGGGACCTTCCCTCGCCGAGGAACGCTTGAAAGGACCTCGCGCTCGACTTGAGGGTGCGGACCTGTGTTTCCAGGTCGACGTGCACCAGGCCGAAGCGCTGGGTGAAGCCCCACGCCCACTCGAAGTTGTCGATCAACGACCAGGTGAAGTACCCCGGACGTCGACCCCGGCAAGCATTGCTTTGTGCACGGCAGCTATGTGATCTCGGATGTACGCCCAGCGGTAGTCGTCGGAAATGGAGCCATCGATCTGCACGTCACTCCCGCCGACGCCGTTCTCGGTGATGTAAACCGGGATATCGGTGTAGCCATCGCGAACCCGAATTAGCACGCGCGTCAGGCCTTCAGGGTCGATGTCCCACCCCATGGCCGTGCGCGGGAGGCCGCGCTCGACCATCTCAACGTCCTCCGTGCCGACCCAAGGCGTCGGGCGCTGGTCGGGATCGCGTGGCAGCGGAGATCCGTGCCCCTTCGCGCAGAATGAGCTGTAGTAGTTGACGCAGAGCGCGTCGAGGCGGGCGCTGATCAGGTCCAAGTCACCGTCGAGCACGTGCTCCATCGAACAAATGCCACTCAAGTCGCGCACGACGTCCTCGGGATAGCTGCCCCGGAAGACAGGATCGAGGAACCAGCGATTCTGCAGTCCATCGATCCGGCGGGCCGCGTCGAGATCCTCAGGCCGCGTCGACGCCGCGACGACGTCGTATAGGTTCAGCGCGATCGTGATCCGAGCGGCCGGAGACTGGGTGCGGATTGCTTCGGTCGCGAGCCCGTGCCCGAGGAGCAGGTGGTGCGACGCGACGACGGCACTAGCCGGGTCGGTGCGCCCCGGTGCATGCTCGCCTGAGGCATAGCCGAGGAACGCCGCGCACCACGGCTCGTTTATTGTCGTCCACAGCTCTGCACGGTCGCCTAGCCGCGCGTGGACGGCGCTCGCGTAGTCGGCGAACCGCAGCGCGGTGTCTCGACTGGTCCATCCGCCTTGCTTCTCGAGCGATTCGGGTAGGTCCCAGTGGAACAGCGTCGGCAACGGAGCAATGCCGCGCTCAAGCAGAGCGTCTAAGAGGCGGTCGTAGAAGTCGACGCCAGCAGCGTGCAGGGGCCCCGACGCGTCGGGCTGCAGGCGGGTCCACGCCAGCGAGAATCGGTACCCACCGAACCCGATCTCCCGTGCGAGGTCGAGGTCCTCCCCGTAGCGATGGTAGTGGTCGATGGCCGGGTCTCCTGAGGTGCCGTCGAGGATGGCGCCGGGCCGACCACACAGTGCGTCCCAGATCGACTCCGTGCGTCCCTGTTCGGTCGTCGCGCCCTCGATCTGATAAGCCGAGGTCGACGCCCCCCACACGAACGTGCGGGGGAACTGGCTTCGGTCGATCTCGTCGGCTGTCATACGGTCCTCCATGTGGGAGCGCTCCCAAGTCTAAGCGTATCCGTCGAAGCCGGTGACGGGGGTTTGCGATCCGTGCGGATCGAATCGAGATGGTATGTCGACGCGGGCCGGGTCGGGCGTTCCTCGACACCGATCGCCTCAGGCCGGCTGGCGCGGCGTCCCAAACCGGCACAGTCGCGCACGACCTCCCGTTGCCAGAATCCCCAGCGACGAGCCTGCCTCCATGGCGGAGCAGATCCACCGACTGAGGAGTGAAGTTGACTACTACTGCGACCCCCGTCACGGGTGCTGCCGCCACCGGCGCCTCTGATCACGTCACCGGTGTGCGGCGACGGACCGTCGCGCAGGCTGTCATCGAATACCTGCAGGTGCAGTACAGCGAACTGGACGGGCAGCGTCGCCGGCTCATCCCGGGAATGTATGGCATCTTCGGCCACGGCAACTCGGTCGGACTGGCACAGGGCGTCGACGAGTACGGCGTGGACTTCCCTCACTTCCAGGGTAAGAACGAGCAGTCGATGGTCCACGCCGCCATCGGCTACGCAAAGGCTAACAACAGGGCGTCCACCCTGGCCTGCACCGCCTCCGCCGGTCCTGGCTCGACGAACATGATCAGCGGCGCGGCGACCGCGACGACCAACCGGATCCCGGTGCTCCTCCTCCCCGCGGACGTCATTAACAACCGCAAGGGCGATCCGGTCCTCCAGCAGATCGAGCACCCGATCGAGCGCGACGTTTCTGCCAACGACGCGTTCCGCCCGGTCAGCCGGTACTTCGACCGGATCACGACGCCGGCGCAGCTGCTCGTCACCCTGCCGGAGGCGATGCGGGTCCTCACCGACCCGGTGGAGACCGGTGCGGTCGTGGTGTGCCTTCCGCAGGACCTCCAGGGTGAGGCGTACGATTTCCCCGAAGCGTTCTTCACCCCCCGTGTGTGGCACATCCGTCGCCGCCCGGCGGCCACGGAGGAGATCGGGGACGCGGTGGAGATCATCCGGCGCGCAGGGCGACCGGTGATCATCGCTGGCGGGGGCGTGCGGTATTCCGTAGCTCAGGTCGAGCTTGCCCGGTTCAGCGAGCAGTTCGCCATCCCCGTTACGGAGACTTATGCCGGTAAGGGCACTGGTCCGATCAGCGACCTAACTCTCGGTGGACTCGGTGTCGACGGAGCAGTCGGGGCGAACCTTATCGCCAGACAGGCCGACGTCGTCATCGCGGTCGGTTCGCGACTTCAGGACTTCATCACGGCATCGCACTCGCTCTTCGAGAACCCCGACGTGAAGTTCGTCCATCTCAACGTCAACTCCTTCGACGCGCACAAGATGGGCTCGTATCCGGTCGTTGGCGACGCCAAGCTGTCTCTCAGTGCCATTCACGAGGGCCTCGCGGCCGCTGGCTACCGCAGCGCCGACGGGTACCGGCACGAGATCTCGGCTGCTCAGGAGGTCACGGCCAACGCCCTCGCCTTCGATTTGCAGGACTTCCCGGGTGAGGTGATGAGCCAGGCTCAGGTCATCGACGTCCTCAACAAGCACACCGGACCCAGGACACCCTCGTCCTGGGCTCGGGCGGCGTCGTAGGTGGAGTGCACAAGGCGTGGGACACGTCCCATGGGACCGAGGTGTTCTCCGAGTATGCGAACTCCTGCATGGGGCACGAGCTTCCTGCTGGACTCGGGGTCCGGCTCGCACGTCCGGAGGCACCTGGCGACGTCTTCGTGCTCATCGGCGACGGTACCTACTTCATGCAGCCGACCGAGCTGATCACCGCGACGCAAGAGCGGCGCAAGATCACGGTCGTGATCGTCGACAACAGCGGTCACCAGTGCATCTGGCCGTTGCAGGTTGCCAAGGGTGGAGCGGGCCACGAGTTCGGGACGCAGTTGCGCGAGCGCAACCCCGAGACGGGGCGCCTCGACGGGCCGGTCGTGTCGGTGAACATCGCCGCCAACGCGGCGAGCATGGGTGCTGTCGCATGGTCGACGACCACGCTGCAGGAGTTCGAGGCCGCTTTGGCTGAGGCCCGAACGGTCGAGGGGCGGCCGGCGGTCATCGTCGCCCACACCGAGCCGTGGCGCTACCTGACCGGCAACGGATCCTTCTGGGACGTCGGTGCCGCGATGACCTCTCAGCGCCCGGAGACCCTTGAGGCGGGAGAGCAGCACCGCGCTGCGCGTGAGCGGCAGCGCTACTGGGGTGCCACTCAGGCTCCGGGCAGCGGGATCTGAGCTCTAGTTCGGGGTGCCCCCTGCATAGCGCCCTCGCATAGCCGGAGTCGCGCGAGGCCGCCGGGCCATTTCGACTACCCACCGTCAGTGATCCTGGATTCGAGGAGAGGCCCATGGGTACGTTCGCCGTCACCGACCCTGCAACCGGAACTACGATCGCGCAGTACGCGAGCGCGTCCGACGCCGAGGTCCAGGACGCCCTCGCGGCCACCCACCGCGTCTATCAGAGCTGGGCGCGAGACACGACCGTTGCGCAGCGAGCGGCGATGGCGCAGCGCCTGTCCGAGCTGTTCACTCAGCGTCAGGACGAACTCGCGCGGATCATCAACCAGGAGATGGGCAAGCCGGTCAACCAGGGAATCGGCGAGATCGAGTTCACGGCGAAGATCGCCGCTGCGTTCGCGACCAACGCCGAGCGGTGGTTGGCCGACGAGCCGCTCGAGGTCGCTGACGGCCTCCGCAGCTTCTTCCGCTACCAGGGCACCGGGGTCATCCTCGGAGTCATGCCGTGGAACTACCCGTACTACCAAGTGGCTCGATTCGCGGTGCCGAACCTCATCCTCGGGAACACCGTCATCCTGCGCCATGCCAGCCAGTGCCCGGAGTCCGCGATTGCCCTCCAACAACTCTTCCTAGACGCCGGCTTCCCGGAAGGCGCATACGTCAACCTCTTCGCGTCGCACGAGCAGATCGGCGACCTCATCGGCGACGACCGGGTCCAGGGCGTGTCCTTGACAGGATCGGAGCGCGCCGGGGCGGCCGTTGCCGAGCAGGCTGGTCGCGCCTTGAAGAAGTGCGTGCTGGAACTCGGCGGGTCCGACGTCTTCCTCGTGCTCGACACGCACGACATCGACTATGCCGTGCGGCACGCCGTGGCCATGCGCATGGACAACACTGGTCAGAGTTGCAATGGCTCGAAGCGAATCGTCGTGATTGACGACTATTACGAGGAGTTCCGCGCCAAGTTCACGGCCGCGATTGGTGGCCTGTCCTACGACCGGGGCGACTTCGGACCCCTCTCCTCAGAATCGGCGACCGAGACCCTACGAGCTCAGGTGCAGAACGCGATTGAGCAAGGAGCCACCGTCCTTGTCGGGGACAACGAGCCCGACGGGAACGTCTACACGCCCAGCGTGCTTGTGGACATCACTGAGAGCATGGACGTGTACGGCGAAGAGTTGTTCGGCCCTGTGGCCCAGCTCTACCGGGTGTCGTCCGACGACGAGGCGATCGCCCTGGCGAACTCCTCGCCGTACGGCCTCGGCTGCGTGATCATGTGCGAGGACCTCGATCGGGCTGAACAGGTCGGCGACCGGCTCGAGGTGGGCATGGTGTTCGTCAACGCCGGCGGTCTCGGAGGTCCCGACGTCCCGTTCGGGGGCGTCAAGAAGTCCGGGTATGGGCGCGAGATGGGCAAGGTGGGCATGCTCGAGTTCGCAAACAAGAAGCTGTACCGCTTCGCGGGCTAGATGTGGGGCACGTCGACCTTGTTGACGGGGTACGGGACTGACTCGTCTTTGGGTGCTTGATCCAACCGAACACACCTGAGCGCGAGGGGTTGCTACCGCCACTCACGGCACCGGAGGTTCCGTGGCTGGCAATGGTCTGTCCAATTGCGGCTGCCGCTGGTGAAGCGGGTCGCTGCTGGTCGTCCGGTTGCGCACGTCGCGGCGGAGCTTGGTGTCTCGGTCCACGGCCCAAAGGTGGGCCCGCAGCCTCGCCGCCGTGCGCACCGTGGCGAGCCGCCTTGAACCCGGCTGGCGCGGCGACCTGATCCACATCGGCGCAAAGAATCGGGCCGCGTCCTCGTCGGTGGAAGCTGGCGCGGGAACTACGACTGTGCGAAGTCCCCGACCGGCGTCGTCAGATCGGTTTACGACTCGGTGTACGCCGCAGCTCACTGCCCGGACACGGGCCTTCTTCGCCGCCCATGGCGTCACTGTCGGCGGCGACCTCGTGCGATCTCGGCGCACGTCCCAATGTGGTACGGATCGCGCGCCCGGCCAGTTCCTAGACTCGTTTCGAGCTTGAGGTAGGAGCCTAGGGTCTGCCGGCCACTTCCGTCGGCGCCGCTGCTGAGGTTCCAGCCGGAAATGGACCAGAATGCTGGAAGCGTCGGATTTGACGATGTTTACCCGCCATGCCGAGGTGAGCCTCGACTTGAATCGCGCCTGCATATCTTTGGTACGCGCTGTGCGGCCAGGCGGGGGAGCCGAGGGGATGAGTGTGATCGCCTCGCTGATCGACGTTCGACTCGCAGCATTGGAAGCTAGGGATATGGCTCCATGGACGCTGATGCATGTTGGACGTGCTGGTACTGCCCACGAATGTGTCCTCCGTCGGAAAACCGAGGATCGCTTAGTCAGTCACACGCGCAACATACTGGCAGGCCCGGGCGACGCAATCGTCGTTCATGATTGCATCTCGAACGCTGGCTCAGGCTCGATGGAATACGTATGGGACGCCAGGGTTCGTCCGGGTGCGGGCATTGGTTGCAGGGTTGCGGCGAACCCGCTGGAGCATGCGGATTCCATGGGCGTCCACCACCCCTGGGATAGACACTGCCGCGACTCACTCATTTGCGTAACGGCCATGCGTTGGGAAGTAGCCGATGCCTCTCCGCATTCTCCCCAAGTCAGCGATGCGCCATGCGATCGACCGCTTGGTCAGGGGGTGTGGTCCGTTGGCAGTGGGCAATCCCGCAACCACATGCTCGTGCTGCGCGGGCCCCGGTTCGTCCAGAACTCGTGTGAGAACGATCTCTACGAACACCTTGACCGGCTCACCAACCAGAGCGGAACCTGAGCGCTGAGCGCGAGAGCGCCCAGGCCCTCATGGTGGCTCTCGCACGGTCTTGGCCGCCGACGATCCGATCCAGCCGCGGCAAGCTCGTGGGCGGTGGCCGACGCCCCGTGCTTCTACGGGAACCCGTGCGGAATGGGAGTGAGGTCGGGGTAGGCCAGGCTGATACCGATCAAGAGCGCGGCGACGACGACGCTGATCCCGGAGAGGACGAGTAGATCGAAGTGGTCCCTGGCGACCGAAGTCACCCTTCTACGTAGAGACGTCATCTTCACCTCCGAGCCGGTCATGCCCTTTCATGGCGCTACCAACATGATGTGGGTCCTGCCACGATTCGTCCAGATCCTCCAGGGTCAAACCATCTAAACCCAACTCCCGCGATCTCTTGGAAGGACGATTCACGTCTCGACGCCGACTCTCCCATGGCGCCCCGGATACATCTCAGCTGGCGTACTGGCTCATGTTGTCCGGATGCACCGTCGGAGATCCGACAGGCCGGCATCGCGGCGACGAACGCTTCCGCAGCCTCGGCCAGACGACGCTCTGGGGCGGAGGTTGCGGTCGGTGCTCACCATTGAGGTTCCTCTCGTTGTTGGCGGGGGCGAACGTTCCCCCCTCTCGGACTGAATGGTTTGTTCGCAGCAACGCGGGTCTTGTCGGTTTTCGATTGAGCGACCTCCGGGGCTACCCCGGTCTCACCAGTCTCGGCTCGGCCTGCTTTGTCGTGGTGGGTCGGTGCGTCGCTTGCGTGCGGCCAGTCGCCTGCCACCTAGCGACGCACCCTTGAGCGAGTTGCAGCGGCGGTGTGCCAGGCGCCAGAGGCTTCGGTCCATCGCGAGGTGCGGCGCCACGACGACGTCGACGGTGTGCTCGACGGTAGGGCCGTGGGGCAGTGTGCCGGACAGGGTGACGTCGACGTACCCGCCGCAGAGATGGCACGTCGACCCGGCGTAGAGCAGCCACTCCGCACGGGCGCGCTGGTATGCCGCGGTGCGGCGCGGGTCAGTGCTCATCGAGCATCCGCTTGAGCTCGTCGGCTAGGCGCCGAGCGTTTGCGGACGGGACGGAGTCGGGCCATAGCTCGTCGAAGATCCGGTCGAGGGCGGCCAGGCGGGTCGGCTCCTGCTCGAGCCACCAGTGCGGGACGCTGATCGTGGCGATGTCGAGCGTGGCGCGGGCGGTGAGGTACTCGCCGTACACGGCGCAGGACACGCCCAGGTAGAACGCAGCGGACGGCTTCTCGGGGTTCTCGAGGAAGTAGGCCAGGGCGTCGACGACCTCGGGCTCAACCAGGCGCAGCGGCCGGTCGAACAGGTGCCGGCGCATCTGGCGACGGCGTGCGAGACGTTCGCGGCTACGGATGAACACATCGACCTCCGAGGTCGCCTATGGGGATTCGTTCGCGCACAAAAAGCTCCAGATACGCGGGTCTGGGCATGGGGCCGCCAGAAGAACCGACCCACCCCCGGAAGGGGGTGGGGTCACTCTTTTGAGTTCCAGCGAGGGCACGACCCGCGTTGCTGGCGGCATCTCTCCCCGACGTTTTCCCGAGCGCTCGGACAGCCATCACGATTGGGTCGCCATCGGCGTTTGGCAGGTCGTCGAATGGGTCTCCGACGACACGGGCGGCGACACGTTCGAGCGCCTGGTCGACGTCCTCGCGTGCGGCGCCAATGCGCGCGAGGGACGGTGCGAGGTCGCGGTCAGGGCAGTGCGGGGCGTGCCACCTGTTCAGCGACCCGCACGTGGGGCACCGTGCCGGCGTCACTTCGGCCCCTTCGGTGCGGGCGTGCCGAGTGCCTTGTCGACGACGATGGCGAGGAGCTCGTCAGCGACCGTGCTGAAGGCGTCGCCACGGGGTTGATGTCTGCGACACCACGGCCCCGTGACGCGCCCCTGAGGCCCGACGACGCGTGCACCCTTCGCCGGACACTTCCGGCACCGACCGACGCCCCACGACGGCACTGTCGGCGTCCACGGGACGTGTGCGCGGCACCAAGGGCCGGGGTCACGGTCGACGAGGCGGAACGCTGGCGAGGTGCCGCACTGGCGGCAGCGCATCGGGTGCCCGTCGGCGTACGGGATGCCGGTCACGACGCCTCCGGATCGCGCAGATGGTCCGGCGTCCGAAGGTCGCTGCGAACTTGCCAAAGTTGTGCACCCGTAGATGCCTGTCCTGTCCCGTCCCTTTCGGTTTTCGATTCGGTAAGCGATTCGGTTTGCGAATGGGTTTCTGGTTCGGTGCGGACGACTCTGGGTCGGCCGCCCTTGCGACCGTTGGCGACGTTGGCCGACTGCTGGTTCAGCACCTGCTCACGGGTCCGCTGGTATGTCGCGTGGTGACGGATGATGAAGCCATCCGGAACCTGAGACCACCAGCCGACGTCGACGAGTTCCTGCGCGGCGTCAGGGTGAGTGGCAAACCTGCGCAGGTCAGCAGTCGGGATGTGACAGTCGAGCAGCTTCCGGTTCGACCAGCACAGTCCCTCGACGTGCAACCGGAAGGCCAGGTCCGACAACGTGTGGCAGTCGTCGCCGAAGTCGTCTGAGAGCTTCGTCCAGGTCATGCCGCCCCCTTGACGTTGCAGGGGCAGCAGCCGTAGTGCTCGCCGTAGTGGCGCAGCGTCTCGAGGTCGACAGTCATGCACCTTCCGGTGCAGGGCGTGCGGTCGGTGCTGGTGACGTTCGACCCGACACCGCACTCGTGGGCGTCTCCACACCCGGCGGGGCAGCCGGTTAGTCGTTGGGGCGCGGCCGATGTGGTCGGTCCGCCGGCGCCTCGAGGGGTCAGCACGGCCGAGCCGCAAAAGCGGCCCGATTGCATACACTCGTGTCCATCGCGTTCTCCTCGCAGACGGCCGCCGGACTGTTCTTCGGTGGCCGTCTGCTTTCACTTGTTGGTCGTTAGGCCGCCGGGTGGGTCTGCTGGTCAATCCACTCGTCGATGGCGTCGAGGTCGAAGCGCACGAGGCGGCCGACCTTGACGTAGGGCAGTCGGCGCTCCGCGACTGCGCGCAGCACCCAGCGCTGGGAGACCGACAGGTAGTCGGCGACCTGAGGTCGCTCCACCAGGCGTCGGGAGGTTGACTGCTCGGTCACTACTGGTACGCTCCGATTCGTGGTTGGTATCAGGAAGCCAGTTCAGGATGCGTCACGGACCGCCGTGGGCGCAAACACGCAACCTGTCATGTTTCGTATCAGTGGATTCCCAGTGGGTCAGGTGGCTGTTCCATCTGTCGTTCGCTGGGACTTCATCCGCGACGCCGACGACGTATGGGCTCAGAAGGACGACGACGCAGCGGGCAAGGGGGAGCGCCTCGAGCTCGTGCCTGACGTGTTCCTTTACGAAGCCGCGATGGGTGACATCACGTCGCGGGACGACGTCTGGGGCTTCGCCGCTGCTCTACATGGCTCAGTGGTCCCCTGGTCTGGCTATCGGTTCGCCGACGTCAATGTCGAGGATTGGCGGGATTACCTCAACCTGCTTGGACCGTACGCAGACGCGCTCGAGAGCCCCTTGCAACCCAGGCGGGACGTTGCCCGGATGAAGTCGGGCCGGGTGCACGTCGCTGAGGTCGCCGTGCGCCAGCAGCTTCTGAGAGACCTCTCGGCCCTCGTCACCGGGGACTGGCAGACGGGCGACGTCGACATGTGGGACCGCCAAGAATCTCTGGACCGTGCAACGGCAGCACTGCGCGCGTTCTCGCCGTCGTTTGGCTTGACGATGCGCAGCGAGGCTTTCGACGTGGCCCGCTCGGGGACGGAAATTGGTGTTCGGTTCAGTCACCCGAGCGGCTACCAGGTGGCCGTGTTGCAGGCGTTCAACCGCGCGACATCGGGGGTGCAACCCCGCATCTGTGCGAGGCAGCCGTGCGGGCGACGGTTCTACGCGCAACGCGACCGCGCAACCCATGCTGAGAGTGAGTCACATCGTCGTTCCGACGCAATCTACTGCTCCAAAGCCTGTGCTCGACGAGCAGCACAGAAGGCATACGCCGACCGGAAGCGGGCGAAGTAGTCATGGCTCAAGTTGTCGACCGTTGGCACACTTCGGTGCGAGGCGTGGACGGAAAGCCGTTGCCGTCGAGGATGAACGGCCGCGGCAAGCGGTGGACCGTCCGTTACCGCGACCCATCCGGCAAGCAGCGCAGCGAGGCTTTCGACCGGAAGGCTGACGCCGACCGGCGACTCGCCGAGGTGTCGTCGGCCGTGCACCGGGGCACCTACGTCGACCCGGTACTCGGGCGCACGACCACCGGTGCGTGGCTGGACGAGTGGCTGCGCATGAATGATGGCCGCTGGAAGCCGACGACGGTCGCGAAGCGTAGGCAGCTCATTCGTGACTGGTTCCGACCCGCCTTCGGCGACGTGCCCTTGTCCGCACTCCGTCCCTCTGCGGTTCAGTCTGCGGTGTCGGCGTGGCAGGCAAGACACGCCGCCGGCACCGTGGCACATGCGGTGTCGATTCTGCGCATGGCGCTAGACGCCGCCGTTCTCGACGGGCGAATCCCGTCCAACCCCGCGACGCGCGTTCAGCGCAAGCCGTCGAAGCGGCGGCGCGATGTGCAGCTCTCGGATGCCGAGGTGGCGCGCATCATGGCCGCTGTGCCGGACACCGACCGCGCCTTTCTCCTGCACCTCGCGCTAGCCGGGTGCCGACTCGGCGAGGCCCTGGCGCTCGAGGTGTCCGACCTTGACCTCCTGCGCGGTACGGCTCGCATCTGGCGACAGGTGGACACGTCGAAGGCCGAGCGCGCATATATCCCGCTCAAGGGTGCAGACCGAATCGGCGAGCACGAGCGGACCGTGCCAGTGGTCGACGCGCTACGGGACGCGTTGGCCGCCCATCTCGCCGCGCGACGCGCCTCGGACGGCTGTCAGCCGGTAGGCCCGGTGTTCGTCCGGTCAGGTCGTCCGCTCACGCGGGGCATGGTCGACGCGATGGCGGAGCGGACAGCACGGGCGTCGGGAGTCGCGTTCTCGCCGCACGCGTTGCGCCACTACTTCGGGTCGGCGCTCATCTCGCGCGGCGTGCCCGTGACGCAGGTAGCCGCCTGGATGGGCCACGAGTCGCCGAGGACGACGCTGCAGGTCTACTCGTACTGCATGCCCCAGGACGACGAGACGGGCCGCGTAGCGCTTCGTGCCGCCGCGAGCGCGCTTCTCGCTGATGTGCACCCAATGTGCACCGCAACCGAATCCGAGGAAGGGGGCGTGACCATGAGCCCTTGAGCCTGTATCTACTTCGGCGGTTCGGTCGACCGACGGCGCAGGTAGCGCTCGAACTCGCGGGCGATCGCGTCGCCCGAGGCCTCGGGCAGCTCGGCGGTGTCGACCACCTCCTCGAGCTGGTGGACGTACGCCGCGATCTCCTCGTCCTCGCCGGCCAGCTCGTCGACGCCGATCTGCCAGGCGCGGGACTCCTCGGGCAGGTCGGCGAGCGGCACCGGGACGTCGAGGAGGTCCTCGATGCGGGCGAGCAGCGCGAGCGTGGCCTTGGGGCACGGCGGCTGGGCGACGTAGTGCGGCACCGCCGCCCACAGCGACACCGCGGGGATGCCGGCGGTCGCGCAGGCGTCCTGCAGCACCCCGACGATGCCGGTCGGACCCTCGTACGTCGACGGCTCGTAGCCCATCCGAACGGAGATGCTCTCGTCGCTCGACGTGCCGCTGACCGGCACGGGACGCGTGTGCGGGGTGTCGGCGAGCAGTGCGCCGAGCGTGACGACCATCTCGACGCCGAGCTCGCGGGCGATGCCGAGCAGCTCAGCGGTGAACGCGCGCCAGCGCATCGAGGGCTCGATGCCGGCCACGAGCACGACGTCGCGCGAGGCCAGCGGGATCCGGGCCACGGAGATGCGCGTGGTCGGCCAGGTGATCGACCGCTCGCCGTCCTCGATCACCACCTCGGGGCGGTTGACCTGGAAGTCGTAGTAGTCCTCGGGGTCGACCTCGGCGATCTGGGTGGCCGCCCACACCTCCTCGAGGTGCAGGACCGCACCGCTGGCGGCATCGCCGGCGTCGTTCCAGCCCTCGAACGCGCAGAGCATGACGGGATCGACGAGCTCGGGCAGCGACTCGGGCAGTCCCTCGAACTCGATCACCGGCCACCTCTCGCGTGGGGTCCTGCGGTCCGCCGGCCACCCGGCTTCCGGTCACCGTACGCCCGACGGCTGAGCCCCACGCAACCGGCGCGCTGCGTAGTCGCCCGACCGGCGCCGTTAGGGTTGACCCGATGACCGCTGCAGATCCCGCCCGCATCGCCGCCCTCCGCGCCGCCCTGGCGTCCCGCGTCGTCGTCGCCGACGGGGCGATGGGCACGATGCTGCAGGCCCACGACCTGACCCTCGACGACTTCGAGGGTCACGAGGGCTGCAACGAGGTGCTCAACGACCGACGGCCGGACGTCGTCCGCTCCGTCCACGACGCCTACTTCGCGGTGGGTGTCGACGCCGTCGAGACGAACACGTTCGGGTCCAACCTCGCCAACCTCGGCGAGTACGGCATCTCCGACCGCATCGAGGAGCTGTCCCGCGCCGGCGCCGCGATCGCCCGCGAGGTGGCCGACGGCTACGCCACGGCGGACCGTCCGCGCTGGGTGCTGGGGTCCGTCGGCCCGGGCACCAAGCTGCCGACGTTCGGGCACGCGTCGTACGCCGACCTGCGCGACGCCTATGAGCTGCAGTCGCGCGGGATGATCGACGGCGGGGTCGACGCGATCCTCATCGAGACCGCCCAGGACCTCCTGCAGGCGAAGTCCGCCGTGATCGGGGCCAAGCGGGCCATCCGCGCGTCCGGGATCGACGTCCCGGTGCTGGTGCAGGTCACGGTCGAGACCACGGGGACGATGCTCGTCGGGTCCGAGATCGGAGCGGCGCTCACAGCGCTCGAGCCCCTCGGCATCGACATGATCGGACTCAACTGCGCCACCGGTCCCGCAGAGATGAGCGAGCACCTGCGCCACCTCGCACGCCACGCGCAGGTCGGCGTCTCCTGCATGCCCAACGCCGGTCTCCCGGTGCTCGCCGCCGAGGGCGCGCGCTACCCGCTCTCTCCGCAGCAGCTGGCCGATGCCCACGACACCTTCACCCGCGAGTACGGGCTCGGTCTCGTCGGAGGCTGCTGCGGTACGACGCCGGAGCACCTGCGACTCGTCGTCGAGCGGGTCGGCGGCCGCGAGGTCGTGGCGCGCTCGCCGCGTCGCGAGCCCGGTGCGTCGTCGATCTACCAGCACGTGGCGTTCCGTCAGGACACCGCCTACCTCTCCATCGGCGAGCGCACCAACGCCAACGGCTCCAAGGCGTTCCGCGACGCGATGCTCGAGCAGCGCTGGGACGACTGCGTACGGATCGCCAAGGACCAGATCAAGGACGGTGCGCACCTGCTCGACGTGTGCATCGACTACGTCGGCCGCGACGGCATCGCCGACGTGCGCGAGATCGTCGGTCGGTTCGCCACCGCGTCGACCATCCCGCTCGTGATCGACTCGACCGAACCGCCGGTGGTCGAGGCTGCACTCGAGCTCATCGGCGGGCGTGCGGTCGTCAACTCGGTCAACTACGAGGACGGCGACGGCCCGGGATCGCGCATCGCCAAGATGATGCCGATCGTCATGGAGCACGGTGCGGCCGTCGTGGCCCTCACGATCGACGAGAAGGGGCAGGCGCGTACGGCGGAGTGGAAGGTGCGCGTCGCCGACCGCCTGGTGCGCGACCTCGTCGACACCTGGGGGATGCACACCGAGGACATCCTGGTCGACTGCCTGACCTTCCCGATCGCGACCGGTCAGGAGGAGACGCGGCGCGACGCGATCGAGACGATCGACGCCATCCGCGAGCTCAAGCGCCTGCACCCCGACGTCCAGACCACGCTCGGTGTCTCGAACGTGTCGTTCGGTCTCAACCCGGCGTCGCGCGTGGTCCTCAACTCGGTGTTCCTGCACGAGTGCGTCGAGGCGGGGCTCGACTCGGCGATCGCGCACGCGTCGAAGATCGTGCCGATGGCGCGGATCCCTGACGAGCAGCGCGAGGCCGCGCTCGACATGGTCTACGACCGGCGTCGCTACGACGACTCTGGCGCGCTGGTCTACGACCCGCTCGCGCGCTTCCTCGAGCTGTTCGAGGGCGTCGACGCGCAGGACCTTGCGAAGGCACGCGCCGACGAGCTGCTCACGCTGCCGCTCGAGGAGCGGCTGCAGCGACGCATCGTCGACGGCGAGCGCAACGGGCTCACGGCCGACCTCGACGAGGCGCTGCTCGACCGGTCGGCTCTTGAGATCGTGAACGAGACGCTGCTCGCAGGCATGAAGACGGTCGGCGACCTGTTCGGTCGTGGCGAGATGCAGCTGCCGTTCGTGCTGCAGAGCGCGGAGACGATGAAGATCGCCGTCGCCCACCTCGAGCCGCACATGGAGCGCAGCGGTGACGAGGGCAAGGGCACGATCGTGCTGGCCACGGTGAAGGGCGACGTCCACGACATCGGCAAGAACCTCGTCGACATCATCCTGTCCAACAACGGCTACGACGTCGTCAACCTCGGCATCAAGGTGCCCGTGGCCGAGATCATCGACCAGGCCGACACCGCCGGCGCCGACGCGATCGGCATGAGCGGGCTGCTGGTGAAGAGCACGGTCGTCATGCGCGAGAACCTCGAGGAGATGAACCTCCGCGGCGTCGCCGACCGGTTCCCCGTGCTGCTCGGCGGCGCTGCGCTCACCCGGGCCTACGTCGAGGAGGACCTCGCCGGCACCTACCAGGGCACCGTCCGATACGCCCGCGACGCCTTCGAGGGTCTGCGGCTCATGGACGCGATCATGGGGGTCAAGCGCGGCGTGCCCGGCGCTGCGCTGCCGGAGCTGCGCGGTCGCCGCGTCCGCTCCTCGGCGTCCCGCGTCGACGAGACCGCCACGGCGGACATGCCGTCACGTTCGGACGTCGCGGCCGACAACTCGGTGCCGGAGCCGCCGTTCTGGGGCTCCCGTGTCGTGCGCGGCATCGCCCTCGCCGACTACGTCCCCTACCTCGACGAGAGGGCGCTGTTCCTCGGGCAGTGGGGCCTCAAGCCGGGACGTGGCGAGGGCGGCGCGTCCTACGACCAGCTCGTCGAGACGGATGGCAGGCCTCGTCTGCGGATGTGGCTCGATCGCGTCCACACCGACGGACTGCTCGAGGCGGCCGTGGTCTACGGCTACTTCCCGTGTCAGGCAGAGGGCGACGACCTCGTGATCCTGCACCACGACGGCGATCTCGCGGGCCAGGAGCGGGCACGCCTCACCTTCCCGCGCCAGCGCCGCGACCGGCACCTGTGCCTGTCGGACTTCTTCCGCAGCAAGGACTCGGGGCAGACCGACGTCATCGCCTTCCACGTCGTCACCATGGGCACCCGCGTCTCGGAGGCGACCGGCGCGCTGTTCGCGAAGGACGCCTACCGCGACTATCTCGAGCTGCACGGGCTCTCGGTGCAGCTCACCGAGGCGCTCGCCGAGATGTGGCACGCGCGGATACGCAGCGAGCTCGATCTGGCCGGCGACGACGACACCGACATGGACACCCTCATCGCCAAGCAGGGCTACCGCGGCTCGCGCTACTCCTTCGGCTACCCCGCCTGCCCCGACGTCGAGCAGCAGGCCGTGCTCGTCGACCTGCTCGAACCGGGGCGGATCGGCGTCGAGCTGTCGGAGGAGTTCCAGCTGCACCCGGAGCAGTCGACGTCGGCCCTCATCGTGCACCACCCCGAGGCCAAGTACTTCAACGCGACATGAGCAGCACCCGCCTTCCCGCCGCGGTCCTCTTCGACATGGACGGGCTGCTCGTCGAGACCGAGCACCTCTGGTACGGCGCCGAGCTCGAGGTCATGGCCCACCTCGGCGGCAGCTGGGGGCCGGAGCAGCAGGAGGACCTCGTCGGAGGGCCCCTCGAGCGTGCGGTCGACCTCATGCTCGAGCACGCCGAGGTGCAGCACGACCCGACCGAGGTCATGACGATGCTGCTGACCGCCATGGAGCGCCGGCTGAGGACCGAGCCCGTGCACTGGCGACCGGGTGCGCCCGAGCTGCTCGCGGCGCTCGAGGACGCCGAGGTTCCGGTGGCGCTGGTGTCGGCGTCCTACCGCAACATCGTCGACGCCGTGCACGACGCCGTGCTGCACGAGGTCGGCCACGAGATGTTCGCCGTGACCGTTGCCGGTGACGACCTCGAGCGCACCAAGCCGTTCCCGGACCCGTACCTGTACGCCGCCGAGGCCATCGGCGTCGACCCGCGTCACTGCATCGTGCTCGAGGACTCGCACACCGGGTCGCAGGCAGGGATGGGCGCCGGCGCGCTCGTCGTCGCGGTGCCCTCCCTCGTGCCGATCGAGCCGGCGGAAGGCCTACGGGTCATCGAGACGCTCGTGGGCGTCACCCCGGAGCAGCTCGGCGCCTGGTCCTACGCCTGGTGCCCCCGCTGACCGCCGCGGCCGACGCGCGCAGTGAGGGGATCACCACGGCCGGGCGCTACTCCGAGGCGATGGCGCGCAGGACGTCGAGGCGGCTGGCGGTGAACGCCGGCCACAGCGCGGCGATCATGCCGCCGACGACTCCGAGCGCGAGGAACCAGCCGATCTGACCGCCGGGCACGGCGAGCTTGGTGATGCCCTGCGGCTCGAGCACCTTCTGCAGGAGCGCGCCGTAGACGAGGCCGACGACGACGCCGAGCGCAGCCCCGAACAGCGAGATGAGCACCGCCTCGAGAACGACCATGCGTCGGATCTGCGGTCGGCTCGTCCCCACCGCGCGCAGCAGGCCGACCTCGCGCCGCCGTTCGTGCACCGACAGCGCGAGCGTGTTGACGATCCCGATGAAGGCGACGATGACGGCGAGCGCGAGCAGGGCGTAGATGAAGCCGAAGACCTTGTCGAACTGGCTGTTGACCTGCTCCTTGAGGCTCGCCTGGTCCTGCAGCTTGACCACCGGGAAGGGCGCGAGCCGCTTCTCGAGGCTGGTGCGCACCGTCGCGGGATCGCTTCCGGGCGCGACCTTGATGTAGACCGCGGAGTCGAGCTCGCGCGCCCCTTTGCTCATGAGCGTGCCGATGCTCGATATCCAGCCCGAGTACGCCGCAGCCGGCTTGTAGATCGCGGTGACCACGAGCGACGACGTCCCGTTGACGAAGGTTCCCGTGACGCTGTCACCAACCGTCACCCCGGCGCTCGCCGCCGTCTGGTCGTCGACCGCGACGTCGCCGAGCCCGAGAGAGCTGAGCGAGCCCTGCACCATGGTGAGGTCGACGACCTGAGTGATCTGGTCCGGCTCGACGCCGGTGAGGATCGACTGGTCGCCCTGCACCTTGATCGGGACCTGGCGGACGAAGGTCACCGTCGACGTCCCAGGGGTGCCCTTCACCGCGTCGTAGACGGTGGGCGGGAACGGCTGGAACTTGACGCCGAACACGACGTAGTCGGCGCCGATCGTGGTGTCGACGACGTCGGCCACCGACGCCTTGGTCGACGACGCGATCACGCCGATCGCGGTCATCAGTGCGAGCCCGATGGCGAGCGCGCTCGCAGTCGCGGCGGTACGCCGCGGGTTGCGCCGGCCGTTCTCGCGCGCGAGGCGCCCGACGGCGCTGCCCGCGAACGGTGCCCCGAGGACGCTCAGCACGAACCGCCCCACGATCGGCGCGAGCGCGATCACCGCGACGAGCGTGCACAGGGCCGAGACGCCGACGAGCTGGGCGGCACGCGTGCCGTCGTCCGTGCTGGCCAGCCCACGTTGCGCGGTGAGCAGTGCGACCGCGAACAGCACGGTGCCGATCACGGTCCGCACCATGAGCGAGCGGGTGGGCAGCTCGATCTCGTCGCGCATCGCGGCCACCGGCGGGACGCTCGCCGCGCGTCGAGCCGGCACGTACGCCGAGATCATCGTGACGAGCACGCCCACGAGCAGCGACCAGATGATGGTGCGCGGCTCGATGACGAGCGGGGAGTTGGGCAGATCGGCGTTGAACTGGGTCTTGAGCAGCAGTCGCAGACCCTGCGACACGAGGATCCCGCCGACGACGCCGAGACCTGCGGCGATCAGGCCGAGCACGACGGCCTCGGCGAGCACCGATCGCCGGACCTGCCCGCGCGACGCGCCCACCGCCCGGAGCAGCGCGAGCTCGCGGGTGCGCTGGGCGACGAGCATCGAGAAGGTGTTGAAGATCAGGAAGATGGCGACGAACAGCGCGATGAGCGCGAACGTCAGCAGGAAGATGTCGATGAACTGGAAGGCCGTCTTGAGCTGGTTCTCGAGGTCGGCGCTGCGCTGCTGGCCAGTCTGAACCTTGACGCCCGTGCCCAGTGCCGTCGACACCCGCGCGGCGAGCTCGTCCTGCGTCACCCCGGCCGCGGCGCGCACGACGACGCTCGTGATCCGGTCCGGTGACGTGAGCATGAGGCGTTGCGCCGTGGGCAGGTCGAAGGCGACGAACGTGCCGCCGTCACTGCCGGAGATGCCACGGGTCACGAGACCCACCACCGTGGGCCGCACGTCGCCACCCGGCGTCGAGAGCCGGACCTTGTCGCCCACCGTCACACCGGCCGACTTGGCCGTCGACTCGAGCAGCGCGACCTGGTCGGGTCCGCGCGGCGCCGAGCCGGTGGTCAGCGTGAGCGGGTAGATCGCCGGGTCCGGGACGAACGTGCCGCCACGTGCCGGGGGTCCGGACTCGCCGCCGACGACCTTGCCGTCAGCGCCGATGACGAGCGCGCCGTCGGTGGAGACCACGCCGTACGCCGCCGCCACGCCCGGCACGGCGCCGACCTTGGCGATGTCGGACTGCGGGAGGGTGGGCACCGCGTCGCCGGCGCTCGGCGGCCCGCCGCCCGGGTTCTGGCCGAACGCCGAGTCGGCCGTGATGGTGAGGTCGGGCACGGGCGCGTCGAAGAGCGCGTCGAAGGACTTCTTGAGCGAGTCGGTGAAGATGAAGGTGCCCGCCACGAAGGCCACGCCGACGACGACGGCGAGCAGGGTGAGCACCAGCCGGAGCTTGTGCTGCAGCAGGGACTTGAGGGCGGCGCGGAGCATCGGCGATCAGCCCCGGTCCGCCTCGAACGCGGTCATGCGCTCGAGGACGCGCGCGGCGGTGGGCTCGAGCATCTCGTCGACGATGCGTCCGTCGGCGAGGAAGAGCACGCGGTCGGCGTAGCCGGCGGCACCGGGGTCGTGCGTGACCATCACGATCGTCTGGCCGAACTCGTCGACGCTGCGCCGCAGGAACCCCAGGACCTCGGCGCCGGAGCGCGAGTCGAGGTTGCCGGTGGGCTCGTCGGCGAACACGATCGTCGGCCGGCTGGCGAGCGCGCGGGCGCACGCGACGCGCTGCTGCTGCCCGCCGGAGAGCTCGCTGGGGCGGTGCCTCAACCGGTCGCGCAGGCCCACGGTGTCGATGACCGTGTCGAGCCACTCCTGGTCGGGCTTGCGACCGGCGATGTCGAGGGGCAGCGTGATGTTCTCGAGGGCCGACAGCGTGGGGACGAGGTTGAAGGCCTGGAAGACGAACCCGACGGCGTCGCGTCGCAGGGCCGTGAGCTTCTTGTCGGACAACGCCGAGAGCTCGACGTCGCCGATCCACACCTGGCCGGAGGTCACGTTGTCGAGTCCGGCGAGGCAGTGCATCAGGGTGCTCTTGCCCGAACCGGACGGTCCCATGATGGCGGTGTAGCGCCCGGTCCCGATCTCGACGTCGACGGCGTCGAGCGCCGTCACCTGCGTGTCGCCCGATCCGTAGACCTTGGTGAGTGCGGTCGCGTGCGCGGCATGGGTCACGCGCTCACGCTAACCCGGGGCCGGTGCCGCGGCTCGCCGTGACCCCCAGGCTCAGGGGGACGTCGGTGCGGCGTCGACCGAGCGTGCCGGAACGACCGGCACCGGCAGCGGCGGGGGAGTGCCGCCGAAGGCCGGGCAGCGCGACTGGTGGTCGCACCAGTCGCACAGCCGTGACGGCGAGGGCCGCCAGTCGCCGGTGTCCTGGGCGCGCTGGATCGCCGCCCAGAGCGCCGTCACCTTGCGCTCGGTCGCGACGAGGTCGGCCTCGTCGGGCTCGTAGCGCAGGACGTGCTCGCTGCCGAGGTAGAGGAGCTGGAGCAGTCGCGGCACGGTGCCGGTGGCCTTCCACAGGACGAGGGCGTAGAAGCGCATCTGGAACAGCGCCTTCTGCTCGTAGCCCTCGCCGGGCGCCTTGCCGGTCTTGTAGTCGACGACGCGCAGGTCGCCCGCGGCGTTGCGATCGAGGCGGTCGACGTAGCCACGCAGCACCAGGCCGCTGTCGAGGGCCGTCTCGACGCGCAGCTCGCGCTCGTAGGGGTCGAGGCGGGTCGGGTCCTCGAGTCGGAAGTAGGTCTCGACGAGCGGGACGGCCGAGGCCAGCCACTCCGAGGCCTCGTCGGGGGAGTCGAACAGGGCTGCGGCCACGGTGTCGTCCTCGGCGCTCACCGTCTCCCACGCGGCAGGCAGCATCGACGTCGCGGTCTCGACGGTGCGTTGCGCCGGGGGGAGGTCGAAGAGGTCCTCGAGCACCTGGTGGACGACGGTGCCCCGCACGGCCTCGCGGCTGGGCTTCTCCGGAATCCGGTCGATCACGCGGAAGCGGTAGAGCAGCGGGCAGGTCATGAAGTCCGAGGCGCGTGAGGGCGAGAGCGATGCGGTCGGGCCCGTCTCCCAGGCAGCGCCGGGATCGGCCACGACGCTCTCGATCTCGGACATGACCCGACCCTACGGCGCACGTCCGACGGCGACGTCGCCTCGTCGGGTCGACGCGCGGACGGGTGGGGTGGTCGGGACCGGCGTACGGGCGCGCTTAGGGTGGCCGGGTGAGCGAGAAGGGGGAGTCGGGGCTGGCGTTCCGCCTGGGCCCGTTCCCCGTGCACATGCCGTGGAGCAGCCTCCTGGGCATCGTCCTCATCTCGTACTTCTGGCTCGACTACTTCCGCTACGACCCCTACGACCAGGGCCAGGCCTACCTCCTGACGGCGGTCTTCGGCGTCCTCTTCTACGCCACGATCCTCGGCCACGAGCTGGCGCACGCGGTCGTGGCCCAGGCCTCGGGGTTCCCGGTCAGCGGGATCACGCTGTGGTGGCTGGGCGGCTTCACGGCGTTCCGGCGTACCAAGGCGTCGCCGCTGCGCGACGGGCTCATCGCCGTGGCCGGGCCGCTGAGCTCGATCGCGATCGGGCTGGTGTGCGCTGCCGTGGCGCGTGCGACGTACGACGGCGACCCTCGCGTGCACGTGGTCGCCTACGCGCTGGCCTGGTCCAACGTGTTCCTCGGCATCTACAACGCCCTGCCCGGGCTGCCGCTGGACGGCGGGAACGTCCTGCGTGCCGTCGTCTGGGGGATCTCCGGCAAGGAGAGCACGGGCACGGTCGTGGCCGGCTGGGCCGGCCGGGTCGTGGCCGTCGTGGTGGTGGCGCTCCCGCTCTGGGACGTGTTCCGCCGTGGTGGCACCCCGGACGTGCTGGCCCTCGTGTTCACGATCTCGATCGGCATCTTCCTGTGGCAGGGCGCCTCGCACGCCATCAAGGGCGCCCGCGTCTCGGGTCGCGTGCCGGGGCTGTCGGCGCGCGGGCTCGCGCGCCCGGCCGCGGTCGTGGCACCCGAGACCCCGCTCGCGGAGGCGCTGCGGCAGGCCGGGCTGGTGCAGGCGCAGCGGCTCGTGATGGTCGGTCCCGACGGCCGCCCGCTCGGGATCGCGTCGCCCGCGTCGGTCGACGCCGTTCCGGTCGAGCGTCGGCCCTGGGTGCCCGTCTCGTCGGTCTCCGCCGCGTTCGACGCCCGCGCCGTCCTGTCGGCCGACCTGACCGGCAACGACCTGCTGGCGGCCATGAACGCCGTGCCGTCCGAGCTCTACCTCGTCGTCGAGGCCGCCGGCGGCGCGCCCCGTGTCCTCGCGACGTCCGACGTCGAGCACGCCCTCGGCGGCTGACCCCGTCCGGCCACTCGAGTAACTGATCGAAGGGTCGCTTCCGGCCGTCGGAAGCAACCCGTTGATCAGTTACTCGCGCGAAGGGGGAGATCGGGGTGCGCCTATCCTGCGGGCCATGACCTCCGACGTGTCCTCGCCCACCGGCGCCGAGCAGCGGCGCGGTCTGCTCCGCGTCGGCGACCGCGTGCAGCTGACCGACCCGAAGAAGCGGATGCACACCATCACGCTCGCGGTCGGCGTGCAGTTCCACACGTCGAAGGGTGCGGTCGAGCACGACGCGCTCATCGGGCAGCCGGAGGGCGTCGTGGTCACGTCGACCCAGGGGACGCCCTACCTCGCGCTGCGGCCGCTGCTGTCCGACTTCGTCCTGTCGATGAAGCGCGGCGCCACGATCGTCTACCCCAAGGACGCCGCCACGATCGTCGGTCTCGCCGACCTCTACCCCGGCGCGCGCGTCGTCGAGGCCGGCGTCGGGTCGGGCGCACTGAGCTGCTCCCTGCTCCGAGCGGTCGGCGACGCCGGGTCGGTGTCGTCCTACGAACGCCGCGACGACTTCGCCGCGATCGCCCGCACCAACGTCGAGACGTTCTTCGGCGGCCCCCACCCCGCGTGGACGCTCTCGGTCGGCGACCTGACCCCGACCCTGCGTGCGCGTCGCGCGGAGGGCCACGACGTCGAGGCCGACCGCGTGGTGCTCGACATGCTCGCGCCGTGGGACTGCGTCGACGTCGTCGCCGAGGTCCTGGTTCCCGGGGGAGTGCTCGTGGCGTACGTCGCCACCACCACGCAGCTCTCGCGCACCGTGGAGGCGCTGCGGACGGACGGCCGGTTCACCGAGCCGCTGGCTCAGGAGACGCTGCTGCGCACGTGGCACCTCGAGGGACTCGCCGTACGCCCGGACCATCGCATGAACGGGCACACCGGGTTCCTCGTCACGTCGCGCCGACTCGCCCCGGGCACCGTCCTGCCGCCGCGACGCACCCGGCCGGCGAAGGGCGCCTACGGCGAGGACTACGAGCTCCCCGACTGACGCGGCGTCCCGCACCGCCAACTGTTACGGGGATGTTGCGACGCGCAGGGGCCTTCGCACGCGCGCATTCGCCGGAGTCGTGGGTAGGGTCGAGCCAAGGCCTAGGCCCGGGAGGTGACCGCCGTGACGTACTCCGACCCCGTTGACTCACGCGTGTCCGCACTGCAGGCCGAGATCGCGGCGGCCACGGCGCAGAACCAGCGCCTCGTCGCGACCCTGCGCGAGGCTCGCGACCAGATCGTCGCGCTGAAGGAGGAGGTCGACCGCCTCGCGGAGCCGCCGAGCGGCTACGGCGTCTTCCTCGAGCTGCACGACGACGGCTCGGTCGACGTGTTCACGTCCGGCCGCAAGATGCGCGTCGTCGTGAGCCCGAGCCTCGACGCCGGCACGCTGCGCACCGGCCAGGAGGTCGTGCTCAACGAGGCGATGAACGTGGTCGCGGCGCGCGAGTTCGAGCGCCACGGCGAGATCGTCATGCTCAAGGAGATCCTCGAGGACGGACGCCGGGCCCTCGTGCTCGGCCGCACCGACGAGGAGCGCGTCGTACGCCTCGCCGACCCGCTGCTCGACACCCCGCTGCGCCCGGGCGACTCGCTGCTGCTGGAACCGCGCTCGCAGTACGTCTACGAGCGCATCCCCAAGGCCGAGGTCGAGGAGCTGGTCCTCGAAGAGGTGCCGGACATCGACTACGGCGACATCGGGGGGCTCGCCTCGCAGATCGAGGAGATCCGCGACGCCGTCGAGCTGCCCTATCTCCACGCGGACCTGTTCCGCGAGCACAAGCTGCGCCCGCCGAAGGGGATCCTGCTCTACGGCCCGCCCGGCTGCGGCAAGACCCTGATCGCCAAGGCGGTCGCGAACTCGCTGGCCAAGAAGGTCGCCGAGGTCGAGGGCCGGCCGGAGGGACGCTCGTTCTTCCTCAACATCAAGGGCCCCGAGCTGCTCAACAAGTACGTCGGCGAGACCGAGCGGCACATCCGCCTGGTCTTCCAGCGGGCACGCGAGAAGGCGTCCGAGGGCATGCCGGTCATCGTGTTCTTCGACGAGATGGACTCGCTGTTCCGCACCCGCGGGTCAGGCGTGTCGAGCGACGTCGAGAACACGATCGTCCCGCAGCTGCTCAGCGAGATCGACGGTGTCGAAGGGCTCGAGAACGTCATCGTCATCGGCGCCTCGAACCGCGAGGACATGATCGACCCGGCCATCCTGCGTCCCGGTCGCCTCGACGTGAAGATCAAGATCGAGCGTCCGGACGCGCAGGGCGCCGGCGACATCTTCTCGAAGTACCTCACGCCGGACCTCCCGCTGCACCCGGACGACCTCGCCGAGCACCACGGCGACGCCGTGGCCACCTGCCAGGGGATGATCCAGCGCTCGGTGGAGCGGATGTACACCGAGAGCGAGGAGAACCGCTTCCTCGAGGTGACCTACGCCAACGGCGACAAGGAGGTCCTGTACTTCAAGGACTTCAACTCCGGCGCCATGATCGAGAACATCGTGAGCCGCGCCAAGAAGATGGCGATCAAGGACCTCCTCGAGACCGGTCAGCGCGGTATCCGCGTCCAGCACCTGCTCGCCGCCTGCGTCGACGAGTTCCGTGAGAACGAGGACCTCCCCAACACCACGAACCCCGACGACTGGGCCCGGATCTCGGGCAAGAAGGGCGAGCGGATCGTCTTCATCCGCACCCTCATCCAGGGCAAGCAGGGCACCGAGGCCGGACGCTCCATCGACACCGTCGCCAACACCGGCCAGTACCTCTAGAGCTCACGAGCGGGACGGGGCATGCGGCGGTGGATCGTCACCGGTACGCCGGGTGCCGGCAAGACGATGCTCGTGGACGCTCTCGCGGCGCGCGGTCACCTGACCGTCCGTGAGGCCGCCACCGACGTCGTCGCCGCGTACCCGTCCGGCGACGCGCACTGGGAGCGTGCGGAGTTCCTCGACGACATCGTGACGCTGCAGCGAGCCCGTGAGCTCGCGCCGGTGCCGCCGGGAGTGCGCGACCAGGTGTTCGACCGGTCTCCGATCTGCACGCTCGCCCTGGCCCGCCACCTCGACCGCGACGTCACCCCGCGGCTCGCGGACGAGCTCGCCCGCATCGAGCGCGACCACACCTACGAGCGCCGCGTCTTCTACGTCGACGTGGCTGGGGTTCCTCACGCCGACGCCGGTACGGCGCATCGACGTCGAGCAGACGCTCGACTTCGACCGCCTCCACCGGCTCACCTACACCGAGCTCGGCTACGAGCTCATCGACGTCCCCGTCGCGCCGGTCGAGGAGCGCGCGAACCTGGTCGAGTCGGTCCTCGCCGCCACGAGCGTCTGACCGAGCCGATCGGGCCGCCCGTCTCAGGCGCGGGCCGCGAGGAACGCGTCGAGGGCCCGGCGCACGGCGCCGGGGTTCTCGTGCCAGAGGAAGTGGCCGGATCCCTCGACCACGACCACCTCGGCCGCGTCCCCGATGGCTGCCGCCGTGTCGGTCGAGGCGGTCACCGGCATCGGGCTCGAGCCTCCGTGCACGAACAGCGTGGGGACGGACGACCCGGCGATCCGGTCGGCGAGACCGGGCAGCAGCGCCATGCCGGACTCCCAGGTCGCCGCGGACGCCTCGACCGAGATGGCGATCGCGTCCGGTACCGGCGGCGCCGTCGACGGGTCGGCGAAGTAGGCCGGCCAGAAGAGGCGGAATCCCTCGAGGGCGTCCTCGTCGCTGCCCTCGCCGGCCATCCCGCGGTCGTCGAGCTCCCGCGCCCGTTCGCGCACGTCCTCGGAGGTGCCTGCCGTCATGTTGGCGTCGAACTCCGCGGCGCCGCCGTCGCCCACGCCGCCCAGCGGGTCGAGCACGAGCGCCGCGCTGGCGCGCTCCGGGTGCGCGGCGAGCACATGCAGCACGAGGTGCCCGCCGTAGCTGAAGCCCGCGACCACGGCACGGTCCCAGCCCAGCGCGTCGAGCACGGCGACCACGTCGTCGATCTGCGTCGGGATGTCGTACGGCGCCCCCGCGGTGGAGGGCGCGAGGCCGCGCTGCTGGTACGTCGCGACCTCGTACCCGTCGACCAGCTCGGGGAGCAGGCCGTCCGACAGCGAGGCGGACAGCCCAGGGCCGCCGTGCAGCAGCAGCAGCGGCGTCCCCGACCCGCGGACCTCGCCCACGAGGGTGCCGCCCGGGACGTCGACGGTGAACGCGCGAGACTCCATGGCCCTCACGGTAGGGGCAACCGGCCCGCGGCGCGCCGGAGCCGGGGCGCGCCGTGCCGAGCCCCGCGACGTACCCTCGTCACATGACCGTGCACCGCGTCATGGGGATCGAGACGGAGTACGGCATCTCCGTCCCCGGCCATCCGCACGTCAACTCGATGCTCACCAGCTCGCAGGTGGTCAACGCCTACGCCGGCTCGGTGATCCCGCCCTCGCGGCACAAGACGCGCTGGGACTACGACGAGGAGACCCCGCTCCGCGACGCGCGCGGCTTCGACCTCACCCGTGCCGACGCCGATCCCAGCCAGCTCACCGACGAGGACCTCGGCCTCGCCAACCTGATCCTGACCAACGGCGCCCGGTTCTACGTCGACCACGCCCACCCCGAGTACTCGAGCCCCGAGGTCACGAACCCGCGCGACGCGCTCGTGTGGGACAAGGCCGGCGAGCGGATCATGGCGCGAGCCGCCGAGCTGGTGCGCACCATCCCGGGCGCGCAGCCGGTCAACCTCTACAAGAACAACACCGACAACAAGGGCGCCTCGTACGGCACGCACGAGAACTACCTCATGCGCCGCTCGACGCCGTTCGCCGAGATCGTCAAGCACCTCACGCCGTTCTTCGTCTCGCGCCAGGTGGTCACCGGGTCCGGGCGCGTGGGCCTCGGGCAGGACGGCCGCAAGCACGGCTTCCAGCTCTCGCAGCGCGCGGACTTCTTCGAGGTCGAGGTCGGTCTCGAGACCACGCTGAAGCGCCCGATCATCAACACGCGCGACGAGCCGCACGCCGATCCGGAGAAGTACCGTCGGCTGCACGTGATCGTCGGCGACGCCAACCTGGCCGAGATCTCGACCTACCTCAAGATGGGCACGACGTCCCTCGTGCTGGCGATGCTCGAGGACGGCGCGCTCGACCTCGACCTCGTGATCGACCATCCGGTCCGCGAGATGCACGCCGTCTCCCACGACCCGACCCTGCGGCACCACGTCACGCTCGTGTCGGGACGCCGCCTCACCGCCCTGCAGATGCAGCTGGAGTTCCTCGAGCAGGCGCGCAAGTACGTCGAGGACCGCGGCGACGTCGACCTGCAGACCGCCGACGTCCTCGACCGGTGGGAGTCCGTCCTCTCGCGTCTCGAGACCGACCCGATGTCGCTGGCGAAGGAGCTGGACTGGGTCGCCAAGCTCGCGGTGCTCGAGGGCTACCGCGAACGCGACGGCCTCGACTGGGACCACCCGCGGCTCGCGCTCGTCGACCTGCAGTACAGCGACGTCCGACCGGACAAGGGCCTCGCGCAGCGGATGCAGGCGCGGGGGAACCTGCTGCGGCTCACCACCGACTCCGAGGTCGACGACGCCGTCCACACGCCGCCGACCGACACGCGAGCGTGGTTCCGCGGCGAGTGCCTGCGCCGGTACGCCGAGCACATCGCGGCGGCGTCCTGGGACTCGGTCATCTTCGACGTCCCCGGCCATGACGCGCTGCAGCGCGTACCCACGCTGGAGCCGCTGCGCGGCACGCGGGCGCACGTCGGTGACCTGCTCGACCAGTGCCCGACCGCGGCGGACCTCCTCGCGGCCCTCTCGCCGCCTGGCTGACCCGCCCGCGGACCACCGGTCGTACGCCGTGGGTACGCCGTGAGCGTTGCGGTGCGGCGGACGGCGTGCTGCCTGGGTAGGGTCCGAGGAGGACGTCCGGCACGGGGCCGGGCAGGCAGGAGGCGCTCATGCCCACGCGCGACTCGGGCGAGCAGCAGCACAAGGCGCGCCAGGACGAGGTCGACCAGGACGCCGTCGCGCCGTCGAGCGATCTCGCCGAGCGCAAGGAGGCGCTCGACACCGACATCGACGCGATCCTCGACGACATCGACGAGGCGCTCGAGACCAACGCCGAGGAGTTCGTCCGCGGCTTCGTCCAGAAGGGCGGCGAGTGAGCCGCATGACGCAGGCCACCGTGTCGTCGGGGCGCCGTTCATGAGCCGCCGCTCCCAGCCCGGCGCCTCGCTGTCGTCCGCCTTCCTGCAGACCGGCACATCGTCGTTCGCGGAGTTCCTCGCCGCGCACGACCCGTCGCTGCTGCCGTCGGGCCGAGCCCTCCCGGTGGGCATGACCGTCGACGCCGTACACGGCACGACGATCGTGTCGCTCACCTATCCCGGAGGTGTCGTGATGGCGGGCGACCGTCGCGCGACGATGGGCAACGTCATCGCGCAGAAGGACATCGAGAAGGTCTTCGCGGCCGACGAGTCCTCCTGCGTCGGCATCGCCGGCACCGCCGGACTGGCGGTGGAGCTGGTCAAGCTGTTCCAGGTCGAGCTCGAGCACTACGAGAAGATCGAGGGCGCGCAGCTCTCGGTCGACGGCAAGGCCAACCGCCTCGCCACCCTGCTGCGCGGCAACCTCGGGATGGCCATGCAGGGGCTGGCCGTCGTGCCGCTCTTCGCCGGCTACGACCCGGAGACCGGCACCGGCCGGATCTTCAGCTACGACGTCACGGGCGGCCGCTACGAGGAGCACCGCCACCACGGCGTCGGCTCGGGCTCCATGTTCGCCCGCGGCGCGCTCAAGAAGCTGTGGCGCGACGACCTCACGGCCACCGAGGCGATCACGGTGGCCGTCGAGAGCCTCTACGACGCTGCCGACGACGACTCAGCCACGGGTGGCCCCGACCTCGCGCGCGGCATCCTGCCGGTGATCGTCCTCGTCGACGTCGACGGCTACCGCCGCGTGCCGGAGGACGAGCTCGACCCGATCGTCCGCAGGGTGGTCGCGGCCCGGCAGTCGCGGCCCGACGGTCCCGTCGCGCCGGTCACGAGCTGAGACGAGGAGTCCGACATGAGCATGCCGTTCTACGTCTCGCCCGAGCAGATCATCAAGGACAAGGCCGACTACGCCCGCAAGGGCATCGCCCGCGGCCGCAGCGTCATCGTCCTGCAGTACGCCGGCGGACTGCTGTTCGTCGCCGAGAACCGGTCGCGGGCGCTGCACAAGGTCTCCGAGATCTATGACCGCATCGCGTTCGCAGCGGTCGGCAAGTACAACGAGTTCGAGAACCTTCGCGTCGCAGGTGTGCGGCTCGCCGACCTGCGCGGCTACTCCTACGACCGGCGCGACGTCACCGGCCGAAGCCTGGCCAACGCCTACGCGCAGACCCTCGGCACGATCTTCACCGAGACGCAGAAGCCCTACGAGGTCGAGATCGTGGTCGCCGAGGTCGGGGAGACTGCGCACGACGACCAGCTCTACCGCCTCACCTTCGACGGCTCCGTCGGTGACGAGTACGGCTTCGTCGCGATGGGCGGCTCGGCCGAGCAGATCAGCACAGCACTCAAGGAGCGCTGGACCGAGGGCATGGAGGTCGGGGCCGCCCTGCGGCTCGCGGTCGAGCTGCTCGGCGCGGCACCCGAGGGCGCCAACGGCTCCGAGGAGCCGCGCGTCCTGACCCCGGCCGCGCTCGAGGTGGCCGTGCTCGACCGGGCGCGGCCTCGACGCAAGTTCCGGCGTATCCAGGGTCCGGCCCTCGCCGACATGCTCGGTGTCGACGACGACTCCGACGACGACACCGCAGGGACGCCGGAGTAGGCGAGTAGGGGCAGATGCCTGCGTCGTCGCCCCGCGCGGCGTCCTGCGCGAATCCCGGTCGCTGCTTAGGGTGAGGACGTGGAGCGCCGCATCTTCGGGATCGAGACCGAGTACGGCGTGACGTGCACGTTCCGCGGCCAGCGCCGACTCTCACCCGACGAGGTGGCCCGCTACCTGTTCCGCCGCGTCGTGTCGTGGGGTCGCTCGAGCAACGTGTTCCTGCGCAACGGCGCCCGGCTCTACCTCGACGTCGGCAGCCACCCCGAGTACGCGACCCCCGAGTGCGACCAGGTGCCCCAGCTGGTCACGCACGACAAGGCGGGGGAGCGCATCCTCGAGGGTCTCCTGGTCGACGCGGAACGGCGTCTGCAGGAGGAGGGCATCGCCGGCGACGTCTACCTCTTCAAGAACAACACCGACTCGGCGGGCAACTCCTACGGCTGTCACGAGAACTACCTCGTCGGCCGGCACGGCGAGTTCCAGAAGCTGGCCGACACCCTCATCCCCTTCCTCGTGTCGCGCCAGATCATCACGGGTGCCGGCAAGGTGCTGCAGACCCCGCGCGGGGCCGTCTACTGCGTGAGCCAGCGCGCCGAGCACATCTGGGAGGGCGTCTCCAGCGCCACGACGCGCTCGCGCCCCATCATCAACACGCGCGACGAGCCGCACGCCGACGCCGAGCGCTACCGCCGGCTGCACGTCATCGTCGGCGACTCCAACATGAGCGAGACCACCACGATGCTCAAGATCGGGACGACCGACCTCGTCCTGCGGATGCTCGAGCACGGCAGCGTGCTGCGCGACATGACGCTCGAGAACCCGATCCGTGCGATCCGTGAGATCAGCCACGACCCGACCGGGCGACGTACCGTCCGACTCGCCAACGGGCGCGAGCTCTCGGCCCTGCAGATCCAGACCGAGTACCTCGATCGCGCGCGCGACTTCGCGCAGCGTCGTGGGCTCCTCGACGACCCGGCCGGCATCCACGCGCGCGTGATCGACCTCTGGACGCGCACCATCACCGCGGTCGACTCCGGCAACCTGTCGCTGGTCGAGCGCGAGATCGACTGGGTGATCAAGCTGCGGCTGCTCGAGCGCTACATGGCCAAGCACGACCTCGACCTCTCCAGCCCGCGCATCGCACAGCTCGACCTCGCCTACCACGACATCACCCGCTCCCGCGGCCTCTACTACCTGCTCGAGGCACGCGGTGCGGTGGCTCGGGTTGCGCGCGACCTCGAGGTCTTCGAGGCCAAGTCCCTGCCGCCGCAGACCACGCGGGCCAAGCTGCGCGGCGAGTTCATCCGTCGGGCCCAGGAGCGGCGTCGCGACTTCACCGTCGACTGGGTGCACCTCAAGCTCAACGACCAGGCGCAGCGCACGGTGCTGTGCAAGGACCCCTTCCGCTCCGTCGACGAACGCGTCGAGAAGCTCATCGCGAGCATGTGACGCCCCGCCGAGTTCACCTCGTGTGAACCTGGCAGTCGCCGTCCCTTCGCCGGGCTGGGCGTGAATGAGGCCGTCCCGCCTCGCACCCGATCGGACCCGATGTGACCCGCTCGCTCCGCCGTCCCCTCGCGGTCGCCCTTCTGCTGGGGCTGCTGACCGGCTGCTCGGCCTCGTCCAGCGCCTCGCCGGTGTCGTCGGTGTCGTCGGCAGCTGCCCCCGCGTCGCCGGGCGCCGCGGTCATCTCCGGAGCGGGCACGGTGTCCTACGACGGCGTCACGGTCGACGGGGACGTGGGTCGGGAGCCGGCGTTCCTCATCGGTGACGAGACGCAGCAGACCTCGAGCATCCAGGTGCGCGACGTCGTGGTGGGGACCGGCGCGACCGCCACCGCGGCTGAGCACGTAACCGTCGAGTACGCAGCACGCGGCGCGCGCAGCAAGCGCACGTTCGACTCGTCCTGGTTGCGGGGCAAGCCGTTCACGTTCGTGCCGTCGAAGATCGCGTTCTCGGCCTTCAGCTCCGGCGTCCCCGGAATGCGGGTGGGGGGACGGCGGCTCGTGATCGTGCCCGGACCCCTCGCGTTCGCCGGGAAGCCGCCCGCGGGCTCGGGGCTCGCGGCCAACGAGACCGTCGTGTTCGTGATCGACCTGGTATCGGTCTGAGCCACCTCGTGGAGAGACGCTCCGCCGCGCCGGGTTAGGGTCGATCCTCGTGACTACTCGACGTACCCGGCTCCTCGCTCCTGCCGCCCTCGCGCTCGTCGGAGCCCTCGCTCTCACGGCCTGCGGCTCGCAGAGCGGTTCGTCCTCCACCAGCCCGAGCGGTACGGGCGGCGGCTCGACGGCCGACTGCTCGGCGACCCCGACGAGCACCGACTACGTCGTGGGCGCGGCCGGTGTGAGCGTCAGCGGCGACCTGGGCAAGGCTCCGGTGGTCACGGTGGGCGGCGACGCCGCCACCACCGACAAGCTCACGGTGTGCGACCTGGTCGCGGGCACCGGAGCCGCCGCGAAGGCCACCGACTCGGTCACCGCGAACTACGTGGGCATCGCCGCGAAGTCGGGCACGACGTTCGACTCGTCCTGGGACCGCGGCCAGCCGGCGACCTTCCCGCTCGGCCAGGTGATCGTCGGCTGGCAGAAGGGCATCCCGGGGATGAAGGAGGGCGGACGTCGCCTCCTCGTCATCCCGGCCGCGCAGGCCTACGGCGCCAACCCGCCGTCCGGCGCGAAGATCGAGGCGAACGAGAACCTCGTGTTCGTCGTCGACCTCGTGCCGACCCCGACCCCCACGCTCGGACCGCGCGTCCAGGGAACCGCCGGCGTCACGGTGACCGGAGCCGTTGGCGCCAAGCCGACCGTCGCACTCTCGCCCGAGACCGCGAAGACCACGCAGCTCACGTTCTCCGACCTCGTGGTGGGCACCGGCGCCGAGATCAAGCCGGGCGACACCGTCACCGCCCACTACGTCGGAATCGGTGCCGCCAGCGGCAAGCAGTTCGACTCGTCCTGGGACCGCGGACAGCCCGCCCAGTTCCCGCTCAGCAACGTCATCGCGGGCTGGCAGGACGGCATCCCGGGCATGAAGGTCGGTGGACGCCGCCTGCTCGTCATCCCCGGCGACCAGGCCTACGGCGCCAACCCGCCGAGCGGCTCGGGGATCAGCCCCAACGAGACGCTCGTGTTCGTCGTCGACATCGTGTCGTCACCCTGATACGCAGTACCTTGCCGATCGAACGCACCCGTACCGCAGCGCTGGAGGACCCGTGAGCGAGAAGCCCGAGATCGACTTCCCGGAGGGTCCCGCCCCCGCGGAGCTCGTCATCGACGACATCGTCGTCGGCGACGGCGCCGAGGCGGTGCCCGGCGGGACGGTCACGGTGCACTACCTCGGCGTCGACTACGACTCGGGCGAGGAGTTCGACTCGTCCTGGGACCGCGGCGAGACGATCGAGTTCCCGCTGCGTGGACTCATCCAGGGCTGGCAGGACGGCATCCCCGGCATGAAGGTCGGCGGGCGCCGCAAGCTCGACGATCCCGCCGGCGCTGGCCTACGGCGAGTCCGGCGGCCACCGCCTCGCCGGCAAGACGCTCATCTTCGTGATCGACCTCGTCGACGTCCGCTGAGGTCGCTCGCGTGAGCCAGTCCGACCGCACCGAGCGCCTGCTCAACCTCCTGTTCGCGCTCATGTCCTCGGCGCGACCCGTGCCCAAGCACGCCCTGCGCGAGGCGATCGACGCCTACCGGGAGAGCCCGTCGGACGAGGCGTTCGAGCGGATGTTCGAGCGCGACAAGGACGAGCTCCGCGGCATGGGGGTGCCGGTCGAGACCGTCGAGGGCGCAGACGGCGTGGGCGGCATCGAGGGCTACCGCGTGGCCGCCTCGGACTACGCGCTGCCCGAGGTCGAGTTCACCGCCGACGAGCTGGCGGTGCTCGGCGTGGCCGCGCGGGTGTGGGAGCAGGCCAGCCTCGGTCCGGCCGCGCAGCGGGCGGTGCACAAGCTCGAGGCGATCGGGCCCGGTTCCGTCGTCGACGGCCCGGTCGGCATCGAGACGCGGATCGCCACCGCCGAGCCGTCCTTCCCGGTCCTGCTCGACGCGGTGCGCGCCAGGCGCGTGGTCCGGTTCGACTACCGTCGCGGGGGAGAGGCGGCCGTCGAGTCTCGCGAGGTGCAGCCGTGGGGCATCGCCTCGCGCCGCGGGCACTGGTACCTCGTCGGTCACGACGTCGCGCGCGACGCACCTCGGGTGTTCCGGCTCTCCCGGGTCATCGGGACGGCGGCCCAGGTCGGTGCGAGGGACGCGTACGCCATCCCGCAGGGGATCGACGTCGTCGCGATGATCGCGGCATCGGCTCCACCGGCCCCGACCCGTACGGCACGCGTCCGGGTCACGGCCGGCCACGGCAACAGCCTGCGCCGTCAGGCCGCGACCGTGACCGCGGACGGTGCCGACGACGTGCTCGACGTGCCGTACTCCGACGACGAGGCCCTGGCCGGTCAGATCGTCGATCTCGCGGCCCAGGCCGTCGTCCTCGAACCCGACTCGCTCCGCGCGGCCGTGGTTCGCCGGCTCCTCGCTGCGGCGGGGGCGCCGGCATGAGCGCCGCGAGGCCGGCCGACTCGGCCGCCACCCGCCTCTCGCGGCTGCTGGCCCTCGTCCCGTGGCTGTCGGCGCACCAGGGCGTCACGATCGACGAGGCTGCCGGCCACTTCTCCGTGACCCCCGAGCAGCTCGAGAAGGACCTCTGGCTCCTCGTGTGCTCAGGTCGGCCAGGTCACCAGCACGGCGACCTGGTCGACATCCAGTTCTGGGACGAGGACCGGCGCATCACGGTGGTCGACCCGCAGACCCTGCGCCGGCCGCTGCGTCTCTCGCCCGACGAGGCCGCCTCGCTGCTCGTGGCCCTGCGCGTGCTCGCCCAGGTCCCCGGCCCGCACGACCGCGCGGCGCTCGCGAGCGCGACGGTCAAGCTCGAGTCCGCCGCGGGCGAGGCGCTCGCCGCAGCCGACGGCGTGGCCGTGGCGGTGGCCGCGGCGCGCGACCCGCAGGTGGCCGACGCCGTGTCCCGCGGTCTGGCCGAGGGACGCCGCCTGCACCTGCGCTACCTCGGCTCGCTCGACGAGCGCACCGAGCGCGACGTCGACCCGATGCGGGTGCTCACGCTCGACGGACGGACCTACCTCGAGGCCTGGTGCCGGCGCGCCGAGGCCGTCCGCACGTTCCGGCTCGACCGGATCGAGGCGGCGCAGGTGCTCGACGTCGCCGCCGAGGTGCCCGACGACGCACTCCCGGTGGACCTCAGCGCCGGTGCGCTGCGCCCCGTGGGACCGCCGGTCACCCTCGAGCTGGCCCCGGAAGTGGCCTGGATGGCCGAGGAGTACGCCGTCGACGCGGTCGACGAGCTCGGTGAGGGGCGCCTGCGCGTGGTCATGCCGGTCGCCGACGAGCGGTGGATGGTGCGCCTGCTCCTGCGTCACGCAGGGTCTGTGACCGTCGTCGACCGGCCCGACCTCGCCGACCGGGCTCGCGAGCTGGCTCGCGCGGCCCTCGCTGCCTACCCCTCCTGACCTGCGACGACGCTGAGGCCCTCGCGGGAGGCCGCTGACTGCTGTCGCGATGGCGACGCTCCGCGCACATCCGTCGCCTGTTCGGGCTCAAGAACCCCCGGGGGTCGTGCCGATGCCCCTCTCGTCAAGCACGAAGTGGCGACCTCGACCGGAAGGAGGAGGGTCACGATGGCCACCATCAAGGCAACCTGTCCGATGTGCGGTGACGTGGACCTCGCTCCGCGTCAGGTCCGGGTGCGCGTCGTCGAGGCGATCGAGGAGACCGACTCGCGTCGCTCGTACGCGTTCGGCTGCCCGCTGTGCCACGTCGACGTCGAGAAGCCCGCCGACGAGGAGGTCGTGCGCCTGCTGACCTCCGCCGGCGTCCGCATCGAGCGCGTGCCGGTCCCGGCCGAGGCCCGTGAGCGCCACAACGGCGGTCCGATCGGCTACGACGACCTGCTCGACCTGGTGCTCTGGCTCGAGCAGCACGACGACGTCGTCGAGGACATGGGCCTGACGCTGGGTCGCTGACCCGACCCGCCGGGTTACCCTGGTCATCGGAGCCCGGAACGTCTCCGGGTGCGTACGTGCGGAGATGTGAGGACACGCTCCATGGGTGGATTGCTCGACAGGCCTGCTTTCCTGATCCTGCTGCTCATCGTGCTGCTCCTGTTCGGGGCCAAGCGCCTGCCCGACCTCGCTCGTGGCCTGGGGCGCTCCGCGCGCATCCTCAAGTCCGAGACCGAGGGGCTGCGCACCGACGAGACGCCGGCCGGTGAGGCTCCGGCCGCCCCGGCGCAGATCCAGTCCGCCCCCGTGCCCGCCGCCCCGATCCAGACGACTCCCGTCCAGGCCGCGGCCGAGCCCGCTGCGCGCTACTTCATCGACCCGGTGACGGGCGAGCAGGTGCTGGCCGCTCCGGTCGTGCCGCCCACCCAGGGCACCCCGGGCGCCTGAGAACCACCGCACCCTCACGCCCATGGTTGCCGGTGAGGTAGGCGCCCGGCGTACCAGGTCGGCGCGTCGGGTCAATCCCGACGGCTCGATGACCCTCCTCGAGCACCTCAAGGAGTTCCAGGTCCGCCTCTTCCGGGCGGTCATCGCGATCGCCCTCGGGTCGGTCATCGCCTACTTCTTCTACGACCCGATCTTCGCGGCGATCCGGCGTCCCTTCGACGACGTGGTCAACCAGGCCCGCGCGGACGGCAAGACCGTCGAGCTCGTCATCAGCGGCGTCACGGACGCGTTCACGCTGCAGCTGCAGATCGTCGTGGTGTCCGGCCTCATCCTCTCGGCGCCGTTCTGGCTCTACCAGCTCTGGCGCTTCCTGGCTCCCGGGCTCAACTCCAACGAGCGCAAGTGGGCGTACGGGTTCGCACTGGCGGCCACGCCCCTGTTCCTGCTCGGCTGCGCCGTGGCCTACTACGCGATGCCGAACCTGCTCGCGATCATGCTCGGCTTCACGCCCGACAACGTCGCGAACCTGATCAACGTCAACGAGTACCTCGGCTTCATCCTGCAGATCACGCTCTTCTTCGGGCTCGGCGCGCTCATCCCGCTGATCTTCGTGATGCTCAACTTCGCCGGGATACTCCAGGGACGCACGCTGCTCCGCCACTGGCGCTGGCTCGTCATCGGAGTCCTCACGTTCGCCGCGGTCGCGACCCCCACCCCGGACCCGTCCATGATGCTGCTGGTGGCGCTGCCGTTCATGGTCGTCGTCGCGATCGCCATCGCCATCATGCTGGTGAACGACTCGCGCCGGGAGCGTCGCGCGGCACGCGCGGGGTTCGGCGACCTGTCCGACGACGAGGCGTCACCCATGCCCGAGCGCATCGACGATCCGGACGACCTCACGCCCAGCCCGCTCGACGACCCCGACGAACGGCCGCGGGGCAGCATCGCCGACGACATCACCTGACCGACCCGGTCAGCGGGAGGTCTCGTCCCGGCAGGGCCGGGAGGTCTACAGTCCGACGCCGTGACCCCTTCCGCGCGCGTGCTCATGCTCGTGAACCCCAGCTCGGGCAAGGGCAAGGCCTCCGTGGCGGCCCCGCAGGCCGTGCAGCGCCTGCAGCAGCGCGGCCACGACGTCGTGCAGATCGTCGGGCAGGACTACGACGACGCGCTCGAACGGCTCAGGACCGCGATCGCCGAGGGCGGCGTCGACGCCGTGGTGAGCTGCGGAGGCGACGGCACGGTCCACCTGTGCCTGCAGGCCGTCGCGGGCACGGACATCCCGTTCGGGCTGCTGCCCTTCGGCACCGGGAACGACAACGCCAGCCTGCACCGGGTGCCCGTGGACCCGGTCGCCGCGGCCGACATGATCGCCGACGGGATCGAGCAGGGCCGCACGCGCACGGTCGACGCCGGCCACGCCATCTCGGCCGACGGCGTTGCGCGCTACTTCCTCGGCGTCCTCTCCAGCGGTTTCGACTCCATGGTCAACGAGCGGGCCAACACGATGACCTGGCCCAAGGGCAACGCGCGCTATCTGGCGTCGATCCTCGCCGAGCTGCGCACGTTCAGGGCGGTGCCCTACGTCATGGTGCTCGACGAGGGCCTCGACAGCGAGGTCCGTGCCGAGAAGCCGGGCATGCTCGTCGCGGTCGGCAACGGCACCCAGTACGGCGGCGGCATGAAGGTGTGCCCCGGCGCGCTCGTCGACGACGGCCTGCTCGCGGTGACGTTCCTCGACCAGCTGTCGATCCCCACCTTCCTGCGCGTGTTCCCGACCGTCTACAAGGGCACTCACGTCCAGCGCCCCGAGGTGCACGAGCACTCCGCCACGACCGTGACCCTGGACGCTCCGGGGCAGGTCGCCTACGCCGACGGCGAACGGATCGGACCGCTGCCCGTGGCGATCCGGGTGGTGCCCGGCGCGGTACGGCTCCTGGTGCCGCCGACGAGCACGTCGGAGACATAGCCTTCGGGCATGGAGCAGCGCAACGGCCGTCCGTCCCCCTCAGGACGGAGGACCACCTCGGCGCTGCCGGAGTTCCGCGGCCTCTACGACTTCGACCTCGACGACTTCCAGGTCCAGGCGTGCCAGGCGCTCGAGGAGGGCGCCGGCGTCCTCGTCGCAGCGCCGACCGGAGCGGGCAAGACGATCGTCGGCGAGTTCGCGGTGCACCTCGCCCTGCTCGAGGGCCGTAAGTGCTTCTACACGGCACCGATCAAGGCGCTGTCGAACCAGAAGTTCCACGACCTCGTCGAACGCTACGGCGCCGACAAGGTCGGTCTGCTCACCGGTGACAACACCGTCAACGGTGAGGCACCGGTCGTCGTCATGACGACCGAGGTGCTGCGCAACATGCTCTACGCGGGATCGCACACGCTCGAGGGCCTCGCCTACGTCGTCATGGACGAGGTGCACTACCTCGCAGACCGGTTCCGCGGGGCAGTGTGGGAAGAGGTGATCATCCACCTGCCCGAGCACGTCGCTGTGGTGGCGCTGTCGGCCACCGTGAGCAACGCCGAGGAGTTCGGCGAGTGGCTCGGCGAGGTCCGGGGCGACACGCGAGTCGTCGTCGAGGAGCACCGCCCGGTGCCGCTGTGGCAGCACGTCATGGCCGGGGACCGCCTGCACGACCTCTTCGTCGACGACGCCCAGCAGCAGGTCAACCCCGAGCTCGTGCGGCTCGCGCGCGAGGACGAGCGCATCGCGCGCATGGGCGGAGGCGACTACCGCTCGGGCGGTCCACGACCGCAGCGGGGTGGCCGTCGTCCGCGCAACGTCAACATCCCCATGCGTTTCGAGGTGATCGAACGGCTCAACCGCGACCGGCTCCTGCCCGCGATCACGTTCATCTTCAGTCGCGTCGGGTGCGACGCGGCGGTCGACCAGTGCCTGGCCGCGGGACTGCGTCTCACGTCGAACGAGGAGCGGCTGCGCATCCGCGGGATCGTCGAGCGAGCGCTGCGCCGACCTGCCGGAGGAGGACCTCGCCGTCCTCGGCTACCTCGACTGGCTCGACGGTCTCGAACGCGGGTTCGCCGCCCACCACGCCGGGCATGCTCCCCACGTTCAAGGAGACGGTGGAGGCGCTGTTCCAGCAGGGCCTGGTCCGGGCGGTGTTCGCGACCGAGACCCTGGCCCTGGGCATCAACATGCCGGCGCGCACGGTCGTCCTCGAGAAGCTCGTGAAGTGGAACGGCGAGACCCACGCCGACGTCACGCCGGGGGAGTACACCCAGCTCACCGGTCGCGCGGGTCGCCGCGGCATCGACGTCGAGGGCAACGCCGTCGTCGTGTGGCATCAGGGGTTCGACCCGCAGGCCCTCGCCGGGCTCGCGTCGACCCGTACGTATCCGCTCCGGTCCTCGTTCAAGCCGTCCTACAACATGGCCGTCAACCTCGTCGGCTCCGTCGGGCACCACGCCGCCCGTGAGCTGCTCGAGACGTCGTTCGCGCAGTTCCAGGCCGACCGTGGTGTGGTGGGGCTGGCCAAGCAGGTGCGCAAGCAGGAGGACGCGCTCGAGGGCTACCGCGACGCGATGGTCTGCCATCTGGGCGACTTCGAGGAGTACGCCGAGCTGCGCCGACGTCTCACCGACCGCGAGAAGGAGCTCGCGCGCGACGGCGCGACCCGTCGACGTGCGGCTGCGGCGTCCTCGCTCGAGGCGCTCAAGCCCGGCGACGTGATCCTGGTGCCGAGCGGGCGACGAGCCGGGCTCGCCGTCGTCATCGATCCCGGTCTCACCGAGCGCGACGACCCGCGTCCGTCCGTCCTCACGATGGATCGACAGGTGAAGCGGCTCTCCGTCGTCGACTTCCCGACGCCGGTCGAGCCGCTCGAGCGCATCCGTATCCCCAAGCTGTTCAACCCGCGCTCGGCCAACTCGCGCCGTGACCTCGCTGCGACGCTCAAGGCGGCCGTCGGCGACGTGCGGGTCGACCGCCCGCGCAAGGCGCGCAACGGCACCGGGGACGACGAGCAGGTCCTCGAGCTGCGGCGCCAGATCCGACAGCACCCCTGCCACGGCTGCGACGAGCGAGAGCAGCACGCGCGCTGGGCCGAGCGCTACCACCGCCTCGACCGCGAGACTCGCGGGCTCGAGCGTCGCGTCGAGAACCGCACCAACAGCATCGCCAAGCAGTTCGACCGGGTCTGCGCGATCCTCGCGCGGCTGGGCTACCTCACCACCGACGACGACGCGTCGGAGGTGACCGACGCGGGACGCATGCTCCAGCGGCTCTACAACGACATGGACCTCGTCGCGGCCGAGTGCCTGCGGCAGGGACTCTGGGTGGGGCTCACGGTGCCCGAGCTCGCGGCGTGCGCGTCCATGCTCGTCTTCGAGGCGCGTCAGGCGGACGACGCCGTGCCGCCCAAGATCCCGCCGGGGCGCTGCAAGGACGTCCTCGTCGAGACGGTGCGGGTGTGGGGGCAGCTGAGCGAGCTCGAGGCCGAGGAGCGGGTGCAGTTCCTGCGCGAGCCCGACCTCGGGTTCGCGTGGGCGGCGTACCGCTGGGCCTCGGGCGGAAGGCTCGAGACCGTCCTCCGCGACGGTGATCTCACCGCCGGGGACTTCGTCCGCTGGTGCAAACAGCTCGCCGACCTGCTCGGCCAGATCGCCGACGCCGCCGGTTCGCACCGGACGCCGGAAGGCACGGCGCTCGCCGCGACAGCACGCTCGGCCGTCGACGCGGTCAAGCGCGGCGTCGTGTCGTTCTCGTCGGTGTGACCGCGCGACAGGAACGGATCGGTGGGGCCAGGGGTGTCGGCCCCACCGACCGCTCGGTTCAGATGCGCAGGAGCGACCACGTGCTGGCGTGGTCAGAGGGCCACAGCCCGCCCGTCATCTCTGCGGTGCGCGTGCCGACGATACGCACTCGGAGCGGGTCGACGCCGTGGGTGAAGAAGACGTCATCGATGCGGTGCGTGAGCAGGCCCTTCGGGTCGTCGAGCGCACGCGAGCCGCTCGTCCACGAGCGCGGCGCGCACGGGGCCTTCGGGTGCAGTGCCGGCCATACCTCGGTGAGCCCGGCTCGGGTGAGGATCCGGTAGGCGACGACGTTCTGGTCGAGCACGTGCTCGAACGGATCGCTGCGCGGGATGCTGGTGCACATCGTGGGACGTGCGTTGATGTCGCCGACGACGATCACGGGAAGTCGGTGCGCCCAGCTTCCCACCAGTGCGGCGAGCTCCATGGCCTGCGGGTTACGGGCGTCGTCCTTGATGGGCGGGGTGCCGAAAGCCTCGAGGTGGGTGTCGACGAAGCGGAACCACTCATGGCCGACCCGGACGTCGGTCTGCGCCCAGCCGCGAGTCACGGCGATGGACTGTCCGGCGACCGACATGGGGAGACTCGCCTGGTAGATGTGGCTCTGGGCGTTGCGCACGACAAGTCCATGCCTGAGCGACTTCTCCCGGACGAGGATCACGTTGTAGTCGACGAACGTGGCGAGACTGAGTCCACCGGCCGTCATCGCCGGCAGCGGGAAGGCCTCGTTGCCGAACGTCTTGTTCTTGACGACGACTCGATAGGGCGAGCCCAGCCGACGCAAGGAGGAGAGCAACGTCCCCAGCGAGTCGTACTGCACCACGAACGGTCCCGTCGGTGCGACCGTCGTCGGGCTGGTCGGTACTGCCGGGGCCAGGCTCCATACCGCGGCCTCCTGCAGTCCGACGAGGTCCGGCTGCATCCGGGCGATGCTGCGCGCCACTCCCTGCGCGCGCACGGGGATGTCGCTCTTCGCGATGTCCGCCCAGATCATGGACGTCGCGGTGATGAGGTCGAGCCGGGGGTCGAACAGCGGAGACAGGTCTCCGGCGCCGTCCATGTTGTAGGTCTGGACCGCGACGGTGTCGTGGCCCGGATCGACGTGCCGACCCGTGGCTGATGCCGCGGGCACGCTCAGGGTCGTGCCTAGCGCGAGAACTGCGGCGATCGCGACCGCGCCGCGCACTCGGATGTGTCTGGCCATGTCCTCTCCTTGTGTCGTCCGACCGGACAACGCGACGCTAGCCGCGAACTGACGCGGGTTGCCTTTCAGGTGATAGGGCGACCGGACTGCGGGGAGGAGTTCGACCGGGCGCGCCCGGCCAGGCACGCCGGGTGACCTTCAGGATCGGCTTGCCTCACTGCACGGAGCGACGTGCGCCGGTGTCCTCGCACGTTGCTGATCGGGAGTCGATCCGCGGCGCGGCGTAGCCTGGTGTGGACCGAGGAGGGTCATCGTGTCGCGCCGCAGCATCAGCCTGACGATGGCCTCGGTGCTGATGTCGGCGCTCGGTTGCGGGCTCCTCTCGGCATGTTCGTCCGTCCCGCCGACATCGGCGACACCGAGGTCGTCGAGCACACCGACGTTCGCCACCCTGGCGCCGACGGCGCTCATGCCCGTACCGCCGTTCTCGTACGTCGACTCGACGGCCGCACGGCTCGCGCTCGCGAGCGGCCGGGTGGGCTCCGTGCTCAGCGCGTTCTCGGGAGGGGTCTCGCGCGACCTCGTGGTCGGCGGTCAGGTCGTCGGAGGAGTTCTGCTGTATCGGTTCGCCGCAGGCGTCGCGACGACGGAGCGGGTCCACTTCCCGCCGATGATCGTCTACACGTTCTCCGGAACGACCCCGCACCAGGCGAAGGTGGGCGGCCAGGTCGTGCAACGCGTGGACCGGGCAACGGACGGACGCACGGTGATCGGGTGGACGCACGACGACTACGTGGTGGTGGTGTGGGCGAACGACCGTCAGGTGGCCACGACGTACGCCGGCGACTTCATCCTGCGCAGCATGTGAGTCGCCTCAGCGTGCGGCGTTGCGCGCCAGCGCCTGGATGAGTCGGGGCACCGCCGACCCGAGGTTCCAGCGATCGGCGAGCTCGGCCACGCCGGCAGGATCGGCCGGAGCGGCGGGCAGCGTGTCGTCGAACTCCGGGAGCGGGCAGTCGGTCACGACGCGGACGACGGTGGGGGCCACCGCGAGGTAGTCGCGTGCGGCGAGCACCTTGCCGTGCACGGTCGAGCGCGCCTGGCCGTCTCCTGCCTCGGCAGCGGCGATGACGGCGTCGAGCGTGCCGTACGTGGTGATCAGGCTCGCGGCGGTCTTCTCGCCGACGCCGGGTACACCCGGCAGACCGTCGCTCGGGTCGCCGCGCAGCGCGGCGAAGTCGGCGTAGGCCGTGCCGGGGATGCCGTAGCGCTCCTGCACCACCGCTTCGGTGATCAGGTCCGCGCGTGCGACACCGCCCTTGGCGGTGTAGAGGATGCGGATGCCGCGGGCGTCGTCGACGAGCTGGAAGAGGTCGCGGTCCCCGGTGATGACGTCGGTCGGCACGTCGGACCTCGTCGCCAGCGTGCCGATCACGTCGTCGGCCTCGAAGCCGGGGGAGCCGACGCGCGCGATCCCGAAGGCCGCCAGGACGGCCGCGATGATCGGCACCTGGGGCTCGAGCGTGTCGGGCACCTCCTCGGCGTCGGTGGCGACGTCGGCGACACGGTGCGCCTTGTACGACGGGATCGCGGCGACGCGGAAGTCCGGTCGCCAGTCGTCGTCCCAGCAGCAGACCAGCCGGGTCGGCTCATGGTCGGTCACCAGCCGGCTGATGAAGTCGAGGAACCCACGGACGGCGTTGACGTGCGTGCCGTCGGGTGCCAGCACCTCGTCCTTGTTCCCGTAGAACGCACGGAAGTAGAGCGAGGCGGAGTCGAGCAGCAGCAGCTTCTCCGGACGATTGGCTCATGCCCCGACACTAGGGCGGCGGAGGCGCGGATCCCAGGGGACTGTCGATCCGGGCATCGAGGGACGACAGAGGTAGACGAGTCCGCCCGTCGACGCCGAGCTGCGAGCGGGTCGGCGTAGGGTCGGGTACGTGAGCAGCCACCCTCCTGTCGCCGACCTCGCTGACCGTCTCGACCGCGCGCGGGCCGCCGCCCGAGCTCAGGGCGTCGACGCCCTGCTGGTGTCGCCGGGCCCGGACCTGCGCTACCTCGTGGGCTACGACGCGATACCGCTGGAGCGCCTCACCTGTCTCGTCGTCCCGGCCGAGGGCGACGCGGTGATCGTGGTGCCCGGCCTGGAGAAGGCGGCCGCGGTCGCCAGCCCCGTGGGTGAGCTCGGGCTCGAGCTGCTCACGTGGGGCGAGACCGACGATCCCTATGCGCTCGTGGCGTCGCTCGTTCCGGACCGAGCCCGCGTCGCGCTCGACAACCACATGTGGGCCGAGAAGGTCCTGCGGCTGCGTACGGCGATGCCCGGTGCCGAGCAGCTGCTCGCGGGACAGGTGCTGCGCGAGCTGCGCATCCGCAAGACGCCCGACGAGGTCGAGGCGCTGCGACGCGCGGGCGCCGCGATCGATCGCGTGCACGCGCGGGTGCCCGAGTGGCTGCGCGCGGGACGGACGGAGCGCGAGGTCGGTCGTGACATCGCCGAGTCGATCGTCGCCGAAGGGCACGTACGGGTCGACTTCGTCATCGTCGGCAGCGGGCCCAACGGGGCGAGCCCGCACCACGAGCTGTCCGACCGGGTGATCCAGCAGGGTGAGCCCGTCGTCGTCGACATCGGGGGCACGATGCCCGACGGCTACTGCTCGGACGAGACGCGCACCTACTCCGTGGGCGAGCCGCCCGCCGACTTCCTCGCGTACTACGAGGTGCTGCTCGCCGCGCAGATCGCGGCCTGCGGGCATGTGCGCCCGGGGGTGAGCGCCGAGAGCGTCGACGCCGCAGCGCGCACGGTGATCACCGACGCGGGCTACGGCGAGCTGTTCGTGCACCGCACCGGCCACGGCATCGGGCTCGAGACCCACGAGGAGCCCTACATCGTCACCGGCAACACCGAGCTGCTGGAGCCGGGCATGGCGTTCTCGATCGAGCCCGGCATCTACGTGCCGGGTCAGCACGGCGCCCGGATCGAGGACATCGTGGTCTGCGGCACCGAGACCGGTGAGCGCGTCAACCTGCGACCGCGTGAGCTGGTGATCCTCTGATGGCCCTGTCCGTCACGCCTGCCGACCGGATGCTGCCCTCGGACGAGGCGGTCGAGCTGCTGCACCTCGTCCGCGAGATCGCCGACGCCGAGCTCGCCCCGAAGGTCGCGGCGTACGAGCACGACGGCACGTTCTTCCGTGAGGAGCTGCGCACGCTCGGCAAGGCGGGCTTGCTGTCGCTGCCCTACGCCGAGGAGTGGGGCGGCGGTGGTCAGCCGTACGAGGTCTACCTCCAGGCGCTCGAGGAGATCGCCGGCGCGTGGCTGTCGATGGGTGTCTCGGTGTCGGTCCATGCGCTCGCCTGCTTCCCGGTGGCGGCGTACGGCACGGACGAGCAGCGGCAGCGCTGGTTGCCCGAGATGCTCGGCGGTGAGCTCCTCGGCGCCTACTGCCTGTCCGAGCCGCAGTCCGGGTCGGACGCCGCGGCGCTGCAGACGCGGGCCGCGCGCGACGGCGACGACTACGTCGTCACCGGCACCAAGGCGTGGATCACGCACGGGGGAGTGGCCGACTTCTACAACCTCATGGTGCGCACGTCCGACGACGGCGCCCGTGGGATCTCCTGCCTGCTCGCCGACGCCTCCACTCCCGGTCTCTCCAGCGCGGCGCCCGAGCGCAAGATGGGTGCCAAGGGGTCGCGCACCGCGCAGGTGATCCTCGACGGTGTGCGGCTCGGCTCCGACCGGCTCGTGGGAGTCGAGGGTCACGGCTTCAAGATCGCGCTCGCGGCGCTCGACTCGGGTCGGCTCGGGATCGCGGCGTGCGCCGTCGGGCTCGCGCAGGCGGCGCTCGACGCGGCCACGGCGTACGCGAAGACACGACGTCAGTTCGGGCGCGCGATCGGCGAGTTCCAGGGCTTGCAGTTCATGCTCGCCGACATGGCGACGTCGGTCTCGGCCGCGCGTGCCCTCTACCTCGAGGCGGCACGGCGCAAGGACCGCGGGATGCCGTTCGGCGTCGAGGCTGCGAAGGCGAAGCTCTTCGCGACGGACGCGGCGATGCGCGTGACGACCGACGCCGTCCAGGTGTTCGGCGGCTACGGCTACGTCGAGGACTTCCCGGTCGAGCGCTACATGCGCGAGGCGAAGGTGCTGCAGATCGTCGAGGGCACCAACCAGGTGCAGCGCATGGTGATCGGCCGGTCGCTGACCGCCGACTGAGCCCGAGCGGCGGCCATTGGCAACGTCGCGGTGCGAGCCTCGCCGTCGTCGTGTCGGTCCGACGCTCCGTGTGCGGCGCCGACGTCGCAGGTCCCACCCCTGCGCGACGGCGCCCCGCGCCGGGTACGTTGTCGGTCGAAAGGGTCGTCGACGGAAGGATCTTTGCGGTGGAAGACCTCGATCGTGCGATCGTCGGGTTGCTCGCGGCAGACGGCCGGATGTCCTACACCGACCTCGGCAAGGCGACCGGGCTGTCGACCTCTGCCGTCCACCAGCGGGTCCGCCGCCTCGAGCAGCGCGGCGTCATCAAGGGCTACACGATCCACGTCGACCACGACGCCCTCGGCCTCCCGCTCACCGCCCTCATCTCGATCAAGCCCATCGACCCGGCCGCCGCCGACGACGCCCCGGCCCGGCTCGAGGCGATCGAGGCGATCGAGGCCTGCCACTCGGTGGCCGGCGACGAGTCCTACGTGCTCAAGGCCCGCGTGGCCAACCCCGCGGCCCTCGAGACGCTGCTGGCCGAGATCCGCGCCGCGGCCAACGTCTCGACCCGCACGAGCGTCGTCCTGTCGACGCCGTACGAGAACCGCCCGCCCGCCGTCTGAACGTCATCGGTAGCCGGAACGCGTCGTAGGGAGCGCGTTCCTACTGCCGATGACGGGTCACGAGTGGATCTCGCGGCTGCCCTCTGCGGAGGCCACCGAGTCGTGGCCGTGCTCCTGCCACCAGGTCTGACCGGACTCCGGCAGCGTGTGGATCGGGTCGTAGTACTCGTAGGTGCGCTCGAGCGCGGCGGCATCGGCCGTCTCGATGCCCGTGCGGTAGTTCTTCGTCCAGTACGTGATGCCGCGCTCACGGTCGTACTCGTGCACCTGGTGCACCCAGCGCTTGCCGACGTACGGGACGTCGCACACGATGCGAGGCGTCGCGAAGCCCGGCAGGTAGCCCATGATCCCGTGCTGCAGCGCCTGTGCCTCCCAGACCGAGAGTCGCCAGTGCTCGGCTGCCGGGATCATGTCGCACATGTAGAAGTAGTACGGCATGATCCCGGCGCCATCGAGGAGCGAGAAGCACAGGTCGAGCAGGTCGCTCACCGTGGCGTTGACGCCGCGCATGAGCACGCCCTGGTTGCGGACGTCGCGGACGCCCACGTCGAGCATCGCGCGCGTCGCCTCGGCGACGAGCGGCGTCACGGTCTGCGCGGAGTTGACGTGCGTGTGGATCGCGAGCCCGACGCCGCGGTGGCGCGCGGTCGTGGCGACGCGCTCCATCCCGCTGCGTACCTCGTCCTGCAGCCAGTGCTGCGGGAGGGTAGCGAAAGCCTTGGACGCCAGGCGAATGTCACGGATGTTCTCGATCTCGAGCAGCGCGCTGATGAACGCCTCGAGGCGCGGCCACGGCATGTTCGCGACGTCGCCACCGGAGACGACGACGTCGCGCACCCCGGGGTTCGAGCGCAGGTAGTCGAGCATCTCGCTGAGTCGCACGTCGGGCTTGGCGACGAACTTCAGCTTGTCGACCATGCGGCGTCGAGTTGCCGACGAGGTCCATCCGGGTGCAGTGACCGCAGTACTGCGGGCAGGTCGGCAGCAGCTCGGCGAGCACCTTGGTCGGGTACCGGTGGGTGAGGCCCTCGACCGCCCACATCTCGTGCTCGTGCAGCGAGTCGCGCGTCGCGTGCGGGTGGCTCGTCCAGTCGGTGCGACGGTCGGAGAACACCGGAAGCATGTAGCGACGAATGGGGTCGGCGTAGAAGGCGTCGGTCAGCGAACCCGGACCCGACGGCTCGGCGTAGCGCGCCATCGTGTTGAGCATCTGCGGCGGGACGAGCATCGACATCGTGGCGGCACGCTCGATGTCGGCCTCCAGGTCGGCGTAGAACCGCTCGTCGACCAGGTCGCCGAGCAGCGCACGCAGCTGTCCGACGTTCTTGACGCAGTGCGAGCGCTGCCACTGGGCGGAGCGCCAGTCCTCGTCGGTGACGTCGACCCAGCCGGGGAAGCGGCGCCAGTCCGGCTCGACGACCTCGCGGAGGAGGTACTGGTAGGGCTGCGGCAGAGCGCCGCCGTCAGCGGCCTCGACAGCGGCCTCGAGGGTCTCGGTCACGGGTGCCTCCGGGCAGGACGGGCAGGGGTGGTCGGGCGCGCGAGCGGCGCGTCAGCGAGAGGATACGGGATATCCTCCGCATCTGGCACCATGGCGCCGCAGGATTTGCGTCCAACGGCGGAACTGAACGGAAGGGCTGTTGACCCTGCCCTCGCGGGCGGGACAGCGCGGACATCCGCGCGGCACCGACCCCGGCACGGAAGGATCAGAGCGTGACGACACCCGTGAGCCCCGTCGGGCTGCACCGTGTGCTCGAGCCCCGCGGTGTGCTCCCGCAGGCGGCCTGGAAGCTCGACGCCGACCCGGAGCTGCAGCTCGGCGAGGTCCGGGTGCGGGTGCAGCGGCTCAACCTCGACGCCGCGAGCTTCCGCCAGCTCTCCGACAAGCACGGGGGCGACGGCGACGCCGTCCGGGCCGAGGTGCTCGAGATCGTGCAGACCCGCGGCAAGATGCACAACCCGGTCACCGGGTCCGGGGGCATGCTGGTCGGCGTCGTGGAGGCGATCGGCCCGGAGAGCCACCACCACGAGCTGGTCGGTCGGCGACCGCGTCACCACGCTCGTGTCGCTCACGCTCACGCCCCTCGTCATCGAGGACGACCTCCGCGAGTGGGACGGTCGCAGCGAGCAGGTGCCCTGCGACGGGCACGCGATCCTGTTCGACCGGACGATCGTCGCGAAGGTGCCCGACGACCTGCCCGGCGCACTCGCCATGGCCGTCATGGACGTGTGCGGTGCACCGGCGCTGACGTCGCGCGTCGTACGCCGCTACGTCGACGCCGGCCACCACCCGACCGTCGCCGTCGTGGGCGGAGCCGGCAAGAGCGGATCGCTCTCGCTCGCGGCCGCCAAGCGGGCCGGGGCGGCGCGGACCGTCGGCGTCGTCCCCGTCCAGCGCGAGGCCGACCTGCTGACCCGCGTCGGGATCGCCGACGAGGTCGCCCTCGCCGACGCGCGCGACCCGGTGGCGCTCTCGGACGCGATCCACCGAGCGCTCGGAGTCTCGGCCGACATCGTCGTGGTGTGCGTCGACGTCCCCGGCTGCGAGCACGGCGCGATCCTGTCCTGCGACGACGGCGGCACCATCATCTTCTTCTCGATGGCCACCAGCTTCGCCACCGCCGCGCTCGGCGCCGAGGGCCTGGCTGCCGACGTGACCATGCTCATCGGCAACGGGTTCACGCCCGGCCACGCCGACCTCGCGTTCGACCTGCTGCGCACCGAGCCGGGCATCGCCACGCTGTTCAGCGAGCGTCTCGCCGGAGAGGGACACCTGTGACCACCACGATCGATCCCCGCAAGGCCCTCGACCTCGACCCGGTCACGATCCGCAAGGCGCGCGCGCTCGCCAAGAAGGCCGGCGCGCCCGGTGGTGTCGCTCGCGAAGCGGCACACCACGGTCTCGGTCGAGCGCGCCGTGCTCCGGCTCGCCGGGCTGGAGGGCGCTGACGTCGAGGGCATCCCGTGGGTCAACCGCCTCGTCGACGTCGTGCGTGAGCAGGTCGGCCTCGAGCACGGCGTCGCGCTACCCGTCTGGGACGCGATGCTGCGCACCGGCGACGACCTCACGACGGTCGCGCAGAAGGCGGCAGCAGGGTCGGTCACCTTCCGCCTCCCCGAGGGCAAGGACGCCGTGAGGGCGGCCAAGGCGTCGCGCGCGACGGTGGCCGCCGGCGTCCGGCGTATCGACGCCAGCCGCGCGGCGCGCGACAGGCTCATCGGGAAGTACGGCAACCCGCCCGCGCCGTGGATCTACCTCATCGTGGCCACCGGAGACATCTACGAGGACATGCCGCAGGCGCAAGCCGCTGCTCGGGAGGGTGCCGACGTCATCGCCGTCATCCGCTCGACCGGTCAGTCGCTGCTCGACTACGTCCCGGAAGGTCCCACCCGCGAGGGGTACGCCGGCACCTACGCGACGCAGGCGAACTTCCGGCTCATGCGCGCCGCGCTCGACGAGACCAGCAAGGAGCTCGGTCGCTACGTGCGGCTCACCAACTACGCCTCCGGGCTCTGCATGCCCGAGATCGCGTCGCTGGCCGGGCTCGAGCGCCTCGACATGATGCTCAACGACTCGATGTACGGGATCCTCTTCCGCGACATCAACCCGATCCGCACGTTCGTCGACCAGCGATTCAGCCGGCAGATCCATGCGCGCGCGGGGATCATCATCAACACCGGCGAGGACAACTACCTCACCACCGCTGACGCCGTCGACGCCGCGCACACCGTGACCGTGAGCCAGCTGCTCAACGAGTACTTCGCCAAGGAGGCAGGGCTCGCCGACTGGCAGCTCGGCCTCGGCCACGCGTTCGAGATCAACCCGGACATCCCCGACTCGTTCCGGCTCGAGCTCGCGCACGCGATGCTCGCGCGGGCGCTGTTCCCGGACGCGCCGCTCAAGTGGATGCCGCCGACCAAGCACATGACGGGTGACGTCTTCCGCGGCTACCTCCTCGACGGCTTCTTCAACCTCGCCGGGGCGCTCACCGGTCAGGGGATCCTGCTCGTGGGCATGATGACCGAGGCGGTCGTGACGCCGTGGATCTCCGACCGCGACCTCGCGCTGCAGAACGTGCGCTACGTGTTCAACGCGGCAGGCAACCTGCGCGAGGACTTCCGCCCCGCACCGGAGGGCTTCATCGCCCAACGCGCGCGGCAGGTGCTCGGCGAGGCCGTCGACCTGCTCGAGGAGATCGTCGACGACACCCTGCTCGAGGCGATCGCCGACGGTACGTTCGGCCTCATGAAGCGACCGGCGGACGCCGGCAAGGGCCTCGACGGCGTGGTGCGCAAGGAGTCCGGCTACCTCAACCCCGCGTCCGACCTGCTCGAGGAGGGGGCGACCCGATGACGTCCAAGTCGATCGTCCGGCCCTACGGCGACACCACCGGCGACGGCATGGTCCAGGTGTCGTTCACCCTTCCCCTCCAGCACGACAAGCGGGCCGAAGGTGCTGCGCTACAGCTGGCCCGCAAGATGGGCATCGACCCGGCGATGGTCGTCCACGCGAAGGCGATGGGACCCGACTTCACCTTCTTCGTCGTGTACGGGTCGGTGCAGCACCTCGTCGACACGCGTGACGTCGTCGTGATCGAGCGCGACTACCCGCTGCTCTCGCCCAAGGAGATCAACGCCGCGGTCAAGAAGGGACTACGGCGTCCGCTCGTCGTCGTCGGAGCCTGCATCGGCAGCGACGCGCACACCGTGGGCATCGACGCCATCCTCAACATCAAGGGGTTCGCGGGGGAGAAGGGGCTCGAGTACTACTCCGAGATCACCGTGGTCAACCTCGGCGCGCAGGTGTCGGTGCCCGAGCTCGTGGAGCAGGCTCGCGCGCACCGGGCCGACGCCGTCCTCGTCTCGCAGGTCGTGACGCAGCGAGACGCGCACCTGCACAACACCCGAGAGATGAGCGCGGCGTTCCGCGAGGCGTTCCCCGCAGACCGGCGCCCGCTCCTCGTCGTCGGCGGACCTCGCTTCGACGAGATGATGACGACCGAGCTCGGCGTCGACCGCATCTTCGGCAAGGGCACCACCCCCGGCGAGGTGGCGTCCTACCTCGTCTCGGCGCTCGTCCCCACCAGCCCCTCGACCACGAAGAAGGCGTCGTGACCGCACCTGCCACGGAAGACCCCCGCCTGGGCGCCTCGGTCACGCACCGTCGCTACGTCCCGTACTCGCACGCCCACTACGGCGGCAACCTCGTCGACGGCGCGTACGTCCTCGCCATGTTCGGGGACGTCGCCACCGAGCTGATGATCCGCACCGACGGCGACGAGGGGCTGTTCGCGGGCTACGACGGCGTGGCGTTCATCGCTCCCGTCATGGGTGGCGACGTGCTCGAGGCGACGGCCACCGTCACGCGGATGGGCACCCGGTCGCGAGGCGTCACGTTCGAGGCACGCGTCGTGTGCCGTGCCGCACCGGACGTCTCGGCGTCCGCCGCCACGGTGCTCGACCCGCCGCTGGTCTGCACCACGGCGACCGGCACGATCGTCGTACCCCCCAAGTCCTGACCCACCGGCTCGTGCAACAGCACGCGCGCAGCGAGTCGTCGATGGTGTGATGAACGACGTGACCGTCGAGCCGAGCGAGCGCCGACTCCTCGCGCCCACGTTCGCCGGCTACCAGCGTGGGTGGGTGGGTCGCGACGTGGTCGCCGGCCTCGTGCTCTCCGCGCTCCTCGTCCCTCAGGGCATGGCGTACGCCGAGCTGGCCGGCCTGCCGCCCGTGACCGGCCTGTACACGTCGATCCTCTGCCTGGTCGCCTATGCGCTGGTGGGACCGTCGCGCATCCTCGTGCTCGGACCGGACTCGGCCCTGGGTCCGATGATCGCCGCGACCATCCTGCCGCTGCTCGGCGCCGGCGGGGACCCGGTCCGAGCCGTCCTGCTCGCGTCGGCGCTCGCGATCGCCACCGGGCTGCTCATGCTGGGTGCAGGTCTCGGCAAGCTGGGCTACGTCGCCGACCTGCTCTCCAAGCCGACGATCCTCGGGTACATGACGGGTCTCGCGGTGACGATCCTCGTCGGGCAGCTGCCGAAGCTGCTCGGCTTCTCCGTCGACGGCGACTCGTTCCTCAGCGAGGTCGCCGCGACGGTGAAGGGGATCGTCAACGGCGAGACGGTCGCGGCTGCCGCGGGCATCGGCCTCTTCTCGCTCGCGCTGATCCTCCTGCTCGACCGCTTCCTCCCCAAGCTGCCCACCGTGCTGGTCGCGGTGGTGGTCGCCATGGGCATCAGCGTCCTCGCGGACCTCGAGGCCAAGGGCGTCAAGGTCATCGGGCCGCTGCCGCAAGGGCTCCCGCAGTTCCACGTCCCCGTCCTGGAGCTGCACGACCTGTCGGTGATCGCGCTCGGCGCCGCAGGCATCGCGCTCGTGGCGCTCGCGGACACCATCTCGACCGCGACGTCGTTCGCCGAGCGCAGCGGCGACACGGTCGACGGCAACCGAGAGATGATCGGCATCGGTGCGGCCAACGTCGCCGCGGGCCTGTTCCAGGGCTTCCCGGTGAGCACCAGCGCGTCTCGGACGGCCGTGGCCGAGAGCTCCGGCGCCCGGACCCAGCTCACCGGCGTGGTGGGCGCCGTCGTCATCGCGCTCATGCTCGTGGCCTTCCCGTCGCTGCTGGCCCCGCTCCCGCAGCCGACCCTGGCGGCGATCGTCATCGCCGCTGCGCTCTCGTTGGCCGATCTCCCCGCGGCCCGGCACCTGCGCCACCAGAGCCGCGGCGACTTCCTGGTGTTCGTGGCCGCGTTCCTCGGGGTCACCCTCCTCGGTGTCCTGCCCGGCATCGTGATCGCCATCGTCGTGTCTGTCGGCACGGTGTTCGCGCGGATCTGGCGCCCCTACAGCACGACGCTCGGTCGTGCCGAGGGCGTGCCGGGCCTGCACGACCGCACGCGCTACCCCGACGCCGAGATCGTGCCGGGGTGCACGGTGTTCCGGTTCGACGCGCCGCTCATCTTCGCGAACGCACCCACCTTCCGCAGCAGCGTGCTCGCCCTCGCGGCGGAGGAGCCGCGACCGCGATGGATCGTCGTTGCGGCCGAGCCCATGACGGACGTCGACACGACGGCAGCGGACATGCTCGAGGACCTCGTGCGCGACCTGGCGGCCGTGGACGTCGAGCTGCACTTCGCCGAGCTCAAGGACCCGGTGCGGGCCAAGGTCGATCGGATCGGCCTGCTGGACTCCATCCCGTCCACGCACTTCCACCCGACGGTCAACGACGCCGTGCGCGACTTCCGCGAGGCCACGGGCGAGGACTGGACCGCACCGGGCGCCTGATCGGTCGCCGTTCGGCACGTGCGCGCCCAGGCGTCCGCGTAGGGTCGACGGATGGCCCGATTCTTCGACGTCCATCCGGACAACCCGCAGCCGCGTGCACTGACGCAGGTTGCCGAGATCCTGCGCGCCGGCGGCGTCATCGCCTATCCGACGGACTCCGGATACGCGCTCGGCGTCACCTTCGGGAACGTCGACGGCCTGGCGCGCATCCGTGAGATCAGGCACCTCGACGACCGTCACCACTTCACGGTGGTGTGCCGCGACTTCGCGCAGCTGGGGCAGTACGTCCAGGTCAGCAACGCGATGTACCGAACCGTGAAGGCCTGCACGCCGGGCCCGTACACGTTCATCGTGCCGGCGTCGCGCGAGGTGCCGCGCCGTCTGCAGAACCCGTCCAAGCGCACCGTCGGCGTGCGCATCCCGGACCACACCGTCGTGCGAGCGCTGGTGGCCGAGCTCGGCGAGCCGTTGGCGTCCTCGACGCTGCTGCTGCCGGGGGAGGACGAGCCCCTGTCGGAGGGCTGGGCCATCAAGGAGCGGCTCGACCACCTCGTCGACGCCGTGATCGACGCCGGGGACACGCTCAGCCAGCCCACGACGGTGATCGACCTGTCCGGCGACGAGGCCGTGATCCTCCGGCGCGGCGCCGGCGACCCGACCCGGTTCGAGTGAGCCGTGTGACCCGACCGACGGGCCCGACCCGGAACTAACGGGGACGCCGCCCCGTCGGTCACTGCGTGACCATCCTGCCGGCGAGGGACCGCGAACCTGCTCGCGTAGCCTTCCGTCATGGCTGACGAGGACGCGGCGCTCGCCGTCGAGTCGTCGCCGCAGGCTCCACCGACGGTGCGCAGCAGCCTGCTCCCGCGCGTCGCAGGGTCGTTGCTCGGGGGAGTGCTGCTGGTCCTCGCCTTCCCGCCGTACGACCTCATGTGGCTCGCACCGGTCGCGGTGGCGCTCATGACCCTCGCGTGGCACGGCGTCCGGGCACGTCGGGGGTTCTGGCTCGGTTACGTCAGCGGCGCGACGTTCCTCGTGTGGCACCTGTCGTGGATGCGCGTCATCGGCGATGACGCGTGGCTGCTGCTCGCGCTCGTCTTCGCCCTCGCCATCGCGATCGTCGGGGCAGCAGTCGCCGCCACGTCAGGGCTGCGCCTGTGGCCGCTGGCGGTCCCGGCCATGTGGGTGGCCGCCGAGGCGCTCCGGGGCCGGTTCCCGCTGGGCGGGTTCCCGTGGGGCGACCTCGCCTTCAGCCAGTCGCACTCCTCGCTCACGCCGTACGCCGCCCTCGCCGGTGCGCCGGCCGTGACGTTCGCCGTCGCGCTCATCGGCGCGCTGCTGGCCTTCGCCTGGACGGTACGACGTCGACCTCGCGCCACGGTGGCCGCGCTCGTCGGCGTCGCGGTTCTGTCCACCGCCGCCGGTGTCATCCCGCTGCCGACCGACGGTGAGTCCGTCGGGGGCGCCGACCACGTGACCGCCGCGGTGGTTCAGGGCAACGTCGCCGGGCCAGGCATGGATGCCTTCGGCAACTCCCGGGCACTCGTCCTCACCAACCACGTCCACGAGACCGAGCTCCTCGCCGCCGACGTCGCGGCCGGTCGTGCTCCCAAGCCGGACCTTGTGGTGTGGCCGGAGAACTCGAGCGACCTCGACCCCTACCGGGACGCCGACGCGCGTGAGGCCATCCAGCAGGCCACCGACGCGATCGGCGTGCCGATCCTCGTCGGCGCCGTGGTCACCAAGCCGGACGATCCGACCCACGTGTGGAACCTCGGCATCGTGTGGCAGCCGACCCGGAGCGCGACACCGGGACCGACGGCGTTCTACGTGAAGCAGCACCCCGTGCCGTTCGGTGAGTGGATCCCGATGCGCGACGTCCTGTCGAAGGTCATCTCGCGCTTCGACCGCATCCCCCGCGACTTCGCGGCCGGTGACTCGACGGGTGTGCTGAACGTCGGGCCCGCACGCGTCGGCGACCTCATCTGCTTCGAGGTGGCCTACTCCGACCTCGGTCGCGCTGCGGTGCGCGGTGAGGGGGTCGCCGCACCCCTGACCGGTCAGGGGGCGCGCATCCTCGCCGTCCAGACGAACAACGCGACCTACGGGCTCACCGGCCAACCCGAGCAGCAGCTCGCCATGTCGCAACTGCGTGCGGTCGAGCACGGACGTTCCGTGCTCGTCGCTGCGACCTCGGGGATCAGCGCGATCATCGGCCCGGACGGGGTGATCTCGGGTCAGCTCCCCGAGTTCACGCCCGGGTACGTCATCGACCGCGTCCCGCTGCGCGACTCGCTCACGCTCGCCGACCGGGTCGGTGCCGCGCCCGAGCTGGCGGTCGTCGTCCTCGCCCTCGTGATGCTTCTCGCCGCTTCGGTCAAGCGACGCCGTCCTCGCGACGTAGGCTTCACCCCGAATCAGACCACCGAGGAGTCCTTGCCGTGACCGAGGCGTCGTTCGCCGATCTGGGCCGCATCGTCGTGATCATCCCGACGTACAACGAGCGCGAGAACCTCGAGCGCATCGTAGGACGACTGCGCGCCGCCGTGCCCGAGGCCGACATCCTCGTCGCCGACGACAACAGCCCGGACGGCACGGGCGGCATCGCCGATTCGCTGTCCGCGGCGGACGACCACATCAGGGTCCTGCACCGCGCGGGCAAGGAGGGTCTCGGCGCCGCCTACCTCGCCGGCTTCGAGTGGGCTCTCGACCAGGGCTACGACGTCGTGGTCGAGATGGACGCCGACGGCTCCCACCAGCCCGAGCAGCTCGCCCGGCTGCTCGATCGCCTCCGCACGGCCGACCTGGTGCTCGGCTCGCGCTACGTCAAGGGTGGTTCCGTCGTGAACTGGCCCAGGTCGCGCGAGGTGCTCTCCCGCGGTGGCAACGTCTACACCCGCGTGATGCTCGGGGTGCCGCTCAAGGACGCGACCGGCGGCTACCGTGCGTTCCGCGCCGACACGCTGCGCAAGCTCGATCTCACCGGGGTCGAGAGCAAGGGCTACTGCTTCCAGGTCGATCTCGCGCGTCGAGCCGTGCAGAGCGGCCTGGTCGTGGCCGAGGTCCCGATCGAGTTCGTCGAGCGCGAGCTCGGGGTGTCGAAGATGGACCAGCGGATCGTCGTCGAGGCGCTGTGGCGAGTGACGGTGTGGGGCGCGCAGGACAAGTCCGCCAAGGCACGACGGCTGCTGGCCGGCAAGAAGTCCGGCGGGGCCGGCTGGTGACGCGATGAGCGCGTGGTTCCTGCTCGTCGTCGGGCTCTACCTGCTCGTCGAGTGGGTGGTGGCGAGCTGGCTCGCGGCCCTCATCGGTTGGGGCGGGGTCGTCCTGGTCGTGATCGTGCTCGTCCTCGTCGGCGCGGCCGTGATGCGCCGGGCCGGCGCCCACGCGTTCCGCTCGCTGCGCCCGCAGCGCATCGGTGATGTGACAGTGACCGCTGCCCCCACGCAGGAGACCGTCGAGGCAGTCGGGCGCGACGTCTCGGATGCGGGATCGCTGTTCGTGGCAGGGCTGCTCATCGCGATTCCCGGGATCGTCACGAGCGTCGTCGGGCTCGTCCTGCTCATCCCACCGGTCCGTCGCTGGGCCGCGCGCACCACCGGTCGCATGGTGCGCCGGCGCGCCGAGCGGGCCGGGCTGGTCATGGACGCGCGCATGACGACCGTTCAGGGTGACGTCGTCCGCGACGCGACCTACCCAGCGCCCCAGGACCGCCCCGTGCGCGGCGAGATCATCTCCGGCGAGATCGTGCGCGACGACGAGCCGCACTAGCCTCGATTCCGCCCCGCCGCCCACCCGATCTCAGACGCACAGGAGCCCGCCGTCCTCGGGGGACGACGGGCTCCTGCGAAGGGGAAGTCGGTCAGGCGCTCTTGCGGCTGGTGGTGCCACCGTCGCGCAGGATCTCCAGGCGCTCGGCGAGCAGGATCTCGAGGTCCTCGATGGTGCGACGCTCGAGCAGCATGTCCCAGTGCGTGCGCTGGTGCTTGGTGGGCTTGGCCTCGGGCTTCACGCCGTCCCGGATGATGGCCTCGGCGCCGCACCGGCACTCCCAGACCGCCGGGACGTCAGCCTCGATGGAGAACGGCATCGACACGACGTGTCCCTCGGGGCACAGGTAGTCGATGACCTGGCGGGGAGCCAGCTCGACGTGGTTGTCGGTCTCGTAGCTCGTTGCGCCGAGGCGGGTGCCGCGGAGGGCGCCGTCGCTCATGAATGCCTGCCTTGTTTCTCATCAGGACCTGGAATCGGTCTCGTACGGCTCTAACGGTGAAGACGTACGCGGTGTTCCCGAGGATCCCTCGCGGGAAACTCGTCCGATAAACGGACCCCTGGTGGGTCGGGTCGACAACACGTTCCTGCAGGTACATCGGCAGGGGAGGGGGTCCAGCATGACCGAGATCACCCCAACGGCCCTGTGCCCGTGCGCGGGGGAGCGAGCCGAGCTACGGGCTCACACGACGGCGGGCATCTCGTTTCCGGCCTCGCGGATTCCGCGGGCGATGTCGACCCGGCGGAGCAGGAGGCCGCCGATGACGAAGAAGACCAGCAGGGCGACGATGGCCCACCGGTAGGACCCGGTCACCTGGTGGACGATCCCGAACACGAGCGTGCCCAGCCACGAGGTCCCGCGCTCGCAGGCCTGGTAGAGGCTGAAGTACTCCGCCTCGCGACCCAGCGGGATGAGCTGGGAGAACAGCGACCGGGACAGCGCCTGCGTGCCGGCGACGACGAGCCCGATGCCCGCAGCGAGAGCCAGGAAGATCGTGACGCTGCCGGCGGGGACGAAGTAGCCGACGATCACCAGCAGGATCCAGACGACGAGCGCCATGAGGATGACCCGGTAGGCGCCGCGCGTCGCCGCAAGCCGACCCATCGCGATGGCGCCGATGATGCCGAAGATCTGAACGAGGATGACGGCGAGGAAGATGTAGGTCTGCTTCATGCCGAGCTCGAACTGTCCGTAGACGGCGGCGGCCGCGATCACGGTCTGCACGCCGTCGTTGAAGAACAGGAACGCCAGCAGGAACTTCAGCGTCTGCGGGTAGTCGCGGGCGTGGTTGAACGTGTCCTTGAGCTGGCTGAAGCTGCCCCCGAACGTGACGGCCTCGCGCTTCTCGATGGACGGGCGGTCCTTGATGCCGAGGTAGGGGACGACGGTGAAGATCGCCCACCAGGCGCCGGCGAGGAGGAAGCACAGTCGTACGACGCCGCTGGTCTCCAGCCCGAACGGCTTCACCGTGAGCAGGACGAGGCTGACGACGAGGAGCACGAGGCCGCCGACGTAGCCGAACGCCCAGCCGCGGGTCGAGACGTGGTCGCGCTCGTCGGGCTCGGCGATGTCGACCAGGATGGCCGCGTAGACCGTGAGGCTCGCGATGAGGCAGACGTTGCCGATGATCATGAGGGCGGCGCCGAGCAGCCAGTTCGTGCCGGTGACGAGGAACAGCGCGGCCGCCGACGCGGCTCCGACCCAGGCGTACCCGGCCAGCCACCGACGCTTGGAGTCCGACCGGTCGGCCAGCGCTCCGACGACGGGCATCGCGAGGAACGACAGCACCGTCGCGATCGTGACGACGTAGAAGACGGCGGACCCCGGCGAGATCGGGAGCGGCCCGATGTTCAGCAGGTCGTTCGGGCACGTGTCGTCCGAGCCCAGGTCCGGGCAGCCGGCGGCGTTGTTGGCGATGCTCGTGAGGTAGGGGAGTGCGAGCACGACGGACACGGTCGTCACGAACGCCGACTGCGCCCACTCGTACCAGTACCAGGAGCGCTGCTCGCGGCGGCGTTCGGGAAGCTCGTCGTAGACCCGGGTCTCGGTCGCGCTCATGCGCCGATGATGCCCGTGCCGAGCACGGTGCGGGGGCGACGCGCCCAACCCGTGAGCAGCCCGTCGGCGAACGGCGTGCGGCAGGATCGGCCCATGGACCTCCGAGTGCTGCCCGAACGACTGTCCGTGTGCCGGCTGCCGATCGACTCGCCCGTGGCCGGCGCCGTCGCAGGGGACGTCGTTCTTCTCGGTGACGAGGACCGACGCCGAGGTGTCGGTCGTCTGTTCCGAGGACGAGGCGCCCACCGGCGAGCACGTCCGCGTCGAACCCGACTGGCGGGCACTCGAGGTCGCCGGGCCACTCGACTTCTCGATGGTCGGCGTGATGGCCGAGCTCACCGCGCCTCTCGCCGACGTCGACGTCAGCGTGTTCGTGGTGTCGACGTACGACACCGACTACGTCCTTGTCCACGCGGCCGCCCTCGAACGCGCCATCGAGGCGCTCCGGAGTGCAGGTCACGCGGTGCACGCGGGCTGAGCCAGTGCAGCACCGCGCGAGGTCGGCGTTACGCCGATAAGGGACATTATGTTAAGTAAGGTGATGACGGACCCACGGGTCTGGTTCTGACCGCTCCCCGCGCTCCCGCCGGTCAGAGGGCCCGGGCGCTGGCCTTGCGTGCCTCGATCTTGATCTCGGCGCGGCCCTGCGCGGCCAGGACGGGCGGCACGTAGACGCCGAAGCGGCCGCGCAGGCCCTTCTTCTGGCCGTACCAGCCGCCGACCGGGTTGCGCTCGGAACGACCCCAGGCCTCGACGGTGCCTTCGACGGCGGGCTTCTGCTCGTCGGCGCCACCGAGCAGCACCCAGTCGCCCTGCTCGGCGAGGAAGGCGTGCAGGTCGTCGAGCGCTCTCGCGAGGTAGGTGAGCTTGGTCTTGCCGACCTGGCAGACGAGCAGCGCCGGGTCGGCGGAGTCGTCGATGTGCATCGTGTACTCGGATCCGCCGCTGGGTGTGGCGAGCACCCAGGGGTCGTCAGGCGTACCGGAACCGCTCGACATCGTCGCGTCCCTTCCTCTGCCCCGTACCGTCACGCTAACGCGGTCTGCCGACGTCGGTGGGCGAGAGCGACGAACGCAGCGTCGCGTGACGCCACTGCGCGAACGGGAGGACGTCCCCCGCGGGGCGCGCACGCGCCCCGCGGGCCGGGAACCAGGCGAGCTCACGGCCGGAGCCGTCGCTCGTGGCCGCGGATCGGGCCAGGACGCCGCGCAGCCCCGCAGCACGGACCGCCCGGGCGGCGCTGCGGCACACCGACCACGGCACCTCTCCCCCGCGTGCACGACGCGGGTAGGTGCGGGGCAGCCCCAGCGCGGTGAGTCCGGTGTCCGACGCCGCGTCGGCCACCCGCTGACGCGAGGGCAGCCGCGCGGGGACCAGGACGAAGGGTGCGTCGTCGCGCAGGTCCTCCGGGTCGATCGGCGTGCTCGAGCAGCAGTCGAGGGATCTGGGCGCGCGCCGTGTCGATGTCGGCATTGAGGTAGAGCGTCGCCCCGTCTCCTGGCGAGTTCCAGCGGCCGCCGCGCTCGTCGGCGAATCCGGCGTCGAGCGGGTCGGTCCACGAGGCATCGGCCACGCGCCACCAGACGCGGTCTGCAGGCAGCGTCACGACGTGCGGTGACCTGGTCACGGCAGGATCCTGCGCAGGTCGAGCAGGTGCGCGACCGCCCGGCGCACGCCGGCGTGGTCGCCCGACTCGGCCAGGTCGAGCAGCGACCTGCCGCCCAGGATGTCGGACGGGCGACGGACAACCGCGGGGATCCGGTCGCGCGTGACGTAGCGCTCGAGGACGTCGGTGGCCGCGGCGAGGTCGGCCAGCGCGACTGCTCGGTCCTCGGGCACCCCGCTCCCCCGCCACTTCGAGACGGCCTGCCGGCTCACGCCGAAGACACGCGCGGCACCGGCCAGGGAGAGGTCCCACGAGGTCAGGAATCGTTCCAGCGGAGCGGTGCGCACCTGCGCCTCGAGGGCGTGGAGGAACTCCTGGGTCCAGGTGTCGTCGACGGCCGCCACCGCGACCGCGGCAGCGACCGGGTCCAGTCGGCGCAGGGAGGACACGGCACGGCTCATGGGGCCAGCATGCCGCAGCGCTCCTCCGGATGCAACCATTCGTCAATCTGGGGCGCAACGGAACGACAACTCAGAGCGCAACCAGATGTCAATCGGACGTCCATGGGCCAGCGAGGGTGTCGTTCGGACCTCGACATGCCTGCAGCGAGGCCCGATCAGCTCGTGATGAGGATGCCGAGGCACATCTCGTCCGTGGTCCCCTCGCCCCAGACGATGTAGCGCGGCGGCAGGTCCTTGGTCTCCGGCAGCTTGGTGCGCAGGGTGGGGTCCCACGTGCAGGTGACGGTCACCGTGTCACCACGACGCAGCGAGAGCGCGTGGCTCAGCGGCGTCGCCGACTGCCGGTCGAAGTCCCACACCGGGACGTCGAGGATCCGCTTCTCGCGCGGGGTTCCGACGTTGGTCACGATGGTGATCTGCTTGCCGAGCAGATGCATGTGGCCCGCGACCGCACGGATCGTGACGGGCTCGCGCAGGTAGCGCGTGCACGTCTGCGTCGTCGATGCCTTGGGGTGCACGAGGTCTCCCCCGCAGAGCAGCTGCAGTCCCGCGATCGTCCGGCCGGCCTCCGCACCGAAGCGTCGCATCACGTCGGCGACAGCGGCGTCGCGATCGCAGAGCGGGCCAGTGACTCCGGCCGGGCACGGAACCTCGACCGGACCGGGCAGCAGCATCGTGTGGAGCGGCTGCAGCGACGTGCTGCGCGTGGTGCGCAGTCGGACGTGCGTGTTGTCCTCCAGCGTGACGCCCGGCGTGGCAGCGCGCAGGTTGTAGTGCATCTGGACGACGATCTGCGTCCCCGCGGGCATCGCGACGCCGAAGCCGGCAGGGAAGCGGGTCTCGGCGCCACCCGGCGCCCACCCGGCGAGCCACGGGGCCGAGTCGAGCCCGTCCAGCGGGTTCTGGGTCGAGGACGGGAGCCCTGGACCGCCGAAGCACTCCCATCCCGGCCGAGGATCAGCGGCGTCCTTCGCGCGCGCCGCGTCGACCTGGCTGGGGTCGACGCGGAACAGGATCGAGTGGTGGACGACCTTGGGGTTGCCGGGGAGGAACTGCACCCCGGTGAGGAAGGTCGGGCTGACGACGTGCGGGTCGACGAGGAAGCAGCGGTAGTCGTCGGTGCCGCCGTGGGGTGCCGACGGCAGGTAGACGCCCCCGGGCAGGGTGTCCGCGACGCCGAGCGTGAGCCACGACTCGCCGGGTCCGAGGCTGCTGGTGGGTGCCGGGGCCGGCGGCAAGGGCGTGACGGTCGGCTTCGGCGTGCTGGACGGGGGCGTGGTGGACGTCGCAGCGACCCCTGTCGTACCGGTCGTGGAGGCGCACCCGGCGCTGAGGAGCACCGCGCACACGAGCAGAACCCCGCCACGACGCATGACCGAGACGATACGTGACGCATGATGGAGCCATGAGCGACGACGACATCGAACGACTGCTGCGCGAGGTCGAGGCCACTACAGCGGGCAAGCCGACGGGATCCTCTCCCGCGAACCTGCCGGCCACGACCGCGAAGTCGGGCGACGCGGCACCCGGGTCGGGGCGCTCTCCGGTGCGGACCGGCCTGGTGGCCGGTGCGGTGTCCGGCGTCGGGGTCGGCGCGGTGACCTTCCTGTTCGCCTGGCTGCCATTCGTCGGGACATCCCGCGGCCAGCGGCATGGGTGCGTTCGTCGGGGCGTTCCTCACCGGGACGTGGCTGTCCTGGCGGGCCAAGCGCTGACGGTCAGGAGTTCCAGGCGCGCAGCGCCGGCACGTCTCGTTCGTAACCCAGGACGCCGGTGCCCGCGGCCGCGAGCACGAAGTGGGCGCCGTACACCGGGCTTAGCCCGAGCCACACCGCGGTCAGTATCCGCAGCACGTGGGCGTGCGCGACCAGCACGACGTCGTCGCCCCGGTCGACAGTCGGGCGCACCCGGTCGATGACCCGGTCGACCCGCTCCCCCACCTCGTCGGCGGACTCGCCGAGTCCGCGCCGGGTCGTCCAGACCGTCCAGTCGGCGTCGCCGAGGTTCTCGCGGATCTCGTCCGTCGTCCGGCCCTCGTAGTCGCCGTAGTCCCACTCGAGCAGGTCGTCGTCGATCGTGGCGTGGAAGCCGGCGAGCTCCGCAGTGCGACGGGCTCGCTGCAACGGACTGCAGAGGACGAGGGACGGCGTCCACCCGCTGAACCGTGTGGCGAGGGCCTCGGCTCGCTGCTCGCCCTCCGCCGTCAGCGGGATGTCGGTGCGGCCGGTGTGCTTGCCCACGCGGCTCCACTCCGTCTCACCGTGCCGGATGACGAGCAGTCGCCCACGTGTCGTCAGCATGGGGACAGCGTGCCAGCGCGGCCGTGACCGGGGCGGAGGTTCGCGCGCGAAGCCTCAGCCGCTAGCGGCGACGGCGTAGAACGCGACCGCGCTGGCCGCCGCGACGTTGAGGCTGTCGATGCCCGCCGCCATCGGGACGCGGATCCGCAGGTCGCAGCGGTCGAGCGCCGCTGCCGTGAGGCCGTCGCCCTCGGTGCCGAGCACGACCGCGACCCGGCCGGTGAGATCGGCTTCCGGGAGCGGCACGCCGGCAGGATCCGGGGACATCGCCAGCAGGCGGAACCCGTTCTCGCGCAAACCATCCAGGGCCTGCGGCCAGACCTCGACGCGGGTCCACGGCACGGCCAGCACGGCGCCCATCGACACCTTCACGCTACGTCGGTAGAGCGGGTCGGCGCACCCCGGGCTCACGACGACGGCGTCGAACCCGAGGGCTGCCGCGTTGCGGAACACGGCCCCGACGTTCGTGTGGTCGACGAGGTCCTCCAGGACCACGATGCGTCGTGCGCCGGCGACCACCTCCTCGACAGGCGCGAGCGGGCGACGCTGCATCGAGGCAAGCGCCCCACGGTGCACTCGGTAGCCAGTGATCTGCTCGACCAGATCGTCCGGCGCGAGGTAGACGGGGCAGTCGTACGCCGCGAGCTCGGGCTCGAGCCCGGGCAGCCACTTGGGAGAGGTGAGGACCGCACGGGGCCGGTATCCGGCACGCAACGCCCGAACGATCACCTTCTCGCCCTCGGCGAGGAACAGGCCCTCCGCCGGTTCGCGAACCTTGCGCAGCTCGACGTCGGTCAGCCGGGTGAAGTCGGCGAGGTGCGGGGCTGCGGCATCGGTCACTGCGACGACGTGCGCCATCAGGTGCGCCGCAGGCTTACGACGGCGGCGACCAGGCCCACCCCCACGATGAACGAGCGGAGGACCGCGTCGGGCGTGCGACGCGCGACCGGGGCGCCGACGAGTCCGCCGACGAAGGAACCCGCGCCCATGGCGATCGCCGCGGGCCACGAGACGATGCCCGCTGCGACGAAGAGCAGCGCGGCCACGGTGTTCCCCGTGCTCTGCATGACGTTCTTGGCGCCGTTGGTGAGCTGGAGGTCGTGGTCGTACAGCGTGCCCAGGACGCCGATGAGCACGATGCCCTGCGCCGCGCCGAAGTAGCCGGCGTAGACGCCGACGGCGAAGAGGGCGGGCAGCAGCGATGGCCGCGGCAGGCTCGCGGCGGTCCACCCACGCGCCCGCATCGCGCGCACGAGACGCGGCTGCACCAGCACGAGCACGCACGCGGCGAGGATCAACCACGGCACGACGGCGGCGAACACCCGCGCCGGTAGCGCGATGACGAGTCCGGCACCGATCGCCGCACCCAGTGAGATCGCGATGGCCATCCGGGTGAGCACGCGGCGGCGCCCGGTCGTCTCACGACGGTAGCCCCAGGCACCGGCGATGTTGCCGGGCACGAGACCGAGCGAGTTGGTGCCGTTGGCCACGACCGGAGGAAGGCCGGCCGCGAGCAGCAACGGGTAGGTGAGCAGGGTGCCGCTGCCGATCGCCGCGTTGACCGCGCCGGCGAGGGCGCCGGCCGCGGCGAGCAGCAGCAGGTTCAGGCCTCAGCCCTCGATCGCCTTGTCGGCGACGGTCTCCGGCTCGGTCACGGGTCTCGCGTTGAACGCGGACCCGAGGTGCTCCATCGCCTTCGACAGCTCCGCCGGCACGATCCAGACCTTGTTCGACGTGCCGTTGGCGATGGTGGGCAGCGCCTGGATGTACTGGTAGGCGAGGACCTTCTCGTCGGCGTCCCCCGCGTGGATGGCGTCGAACACCTTCTGGATGGCCTCGGCCTCGCCCTGAGCGCGGAGCACGCGTGCTTGCGCATCACCCTCGGCCCGCAGGATCGCGGACTGCCGCTCGCCCTCGGCCGTGAGGATCTGCGACTGCTTGAGTCCCTCGGCAGTGAGGATCGACGCGCGCTTCTCGCGCTCGGCGCGCATCTGCTTCTCCATCGTCTCCTGGACGCTCGCCGGCGGGTCGACCGCCTTGAGCTCCACCCGGTTGACGCGGATGCCCCACTTGCCGGTCGCCTCGTCGAGGACGCCGCGCAGCGCGTTGTTGATCTCCTCGCGCGAGGTGAGCGTCTTCTCGAGGTCCATCCCGCCGATGACGTTGCGCAGCGTGGTCACCGTGAGCTGCTCGATACCGGTGATCGGGCTCGCGATCTCGTACATCGCCGCCTTCGGGTCGGTGACCTGGAAGTAGATGACGGAGTCGATGTTGACGACGAGGTTGTCCTCGGTGATCACCGGCTGAGGCGGGAACGAGACGACCTGCTCGCGCATGTCGACGAGCGGCTTGAGCCGGTCGACGTAGGGGACGAGCAGCGAGAGTCCCGGGTTGAGCGTGCGGTGGTAGCGGCCCAGTCGCTCGACGATGCCGGTGCGTGCCTGCGGCACGATGCGCACCGCCTTCGCGATGGTGATCAGCACGATGATGATGATGACCAGCGCCACGATCCCGCCGGCGATGGCACCGCCTGCGACGTCCGACACGTGAATCCCCTTCTTCCTACGTTCGCGCGGTCAGCCGACCAGCGCGGTGGCACCAGAGATCTCTATCACCCGGACGGAGTCACCCGGTGCGAACTCGCTGTTGCCGTCGTAGGAGCGGGCCGACCAGATCTCCCCCGACAGCTTGATGCGCCCGTCACGCGCGGAGACCGACTCGAGCACCTCGGCCTCGGCACCCACCAGCGCCGCGACACCGGTGCGGATGGCTCGAGGCGTGTGCAGGTGCCGTTGCGCCACAGGCCGCACGACGGCCAGCAGCCCGATGCAGACGAGGGTGAACGCGAGCACCTGGAGAGGTACACCGCCGCCGAACGCAGCGACGAGCGCGGCGCTCGCGGCGCCACCCGCGATCATGGCGAAGACGAGGCTCGTCGTGAGGATCTCCAACACGACGAGGACACCGGCGGCGATCAGCCACAGCATCCACGGTTCCATGCTCACGATCGTACGTCGCTCGCGCGTGGACGCCAGGTGATTGCCTCAGCGTGCGCGCGCCGACCAGCGGCCACCATGGCGCTCGACCTCGACGTCGACTCCGAAGGTCGTGCTGACCAGCTCGCTGGTGAGCACCCGGTCGATCGGTCCGCTCGCGATGCGGGTGCCGGCCTTGAGCAGCATCGCGTGCGTGAAGCCGACGGGGATCTCCTCGAGGTGGTGCGTGACGAGCACGGTCGTCGGGGCGTCCGGGTCGACGGCGATGTCGCCCAGGCGGCGCACGAGGTCCTCCCGACCGCCGAGATCGAGCCCTGCGGCCGGCTCGTCGAGCAGCAGCAGCTCCGGATCCGTCATGAGCGCACGGGCGACCTGGACCCGCTTGCGCTCCCCCTCGCTCAGCGTGCCGAAGGTGCGGTGCCCGAACCCGCCGACGCCGAGCTGCTCGAGCAGCCGGGTGGCCCGCGCGTGGTCGCCGCCCTCGTAGCGCTCCCGCCAGCGGCCGGTGACGGCGTACGCCGCGGTCACCACGACGTCGTTGACGCGCTCGTGCGCGGGGATGCGCTCGGCGAGCGCCGCGCTCGCGAGCCCGATGCGCGGTCGGAGCTCGAAGACGTCGGTACGGCCGAGCAGCTCGTCGAGGACCTCCACCGTGCCGCGCGTGGGGTGGATGAGCGTGGCCGCCAGCGCCAGAAGGGTCGTCTTGCCGGCTCCGTTGGGCCCGAGCACCGTCCAACGCTCGCCCTCGCCGACGTCCCACGACAGGTGGGACACGATGGGGACTCCGCCGCGCACGACGTCGACGTCGACGAAACGCAGGACGTCGCTCACCCGTCGAACAGTAGTCAGCGATCGGCGCCCTAAGGTTGTGGGGTGCTCGTGTCCCGTCGCGCCGGTGCCCTCACGGCGTGGGGCAACGCCTACCTGATGGGCAGCTCCAGCCTCGACGAGGCGGCGGCCGCGATAGTCGGCGACGACGTCCTGCACCGCGTGGTCGGTGTTCCTGGCGAGGCGGACGCCGTCACGCTCCCGGTGGCACTCGGTCGGTTGCGCGCGTCAGGCGTCCGCGGCCTGCGCCTGGTCCTCCCGGAGCCCGGCGACCTCGTCGGTATGCCGGGCCCGGCCGCGCTCTCCGCCGACGCGGCACGGTGCGGCGCCGCCGTCCTCACGGTGGGTGACCTCGACGTCGAGTCATGGGCGTTGCTGGCGACGCCCGGCGAGTCGGTGGAGGCCCTGCGTTGGGACGTGGTGCGCGCCGACCGGTCCGTGCCTCCGCACGGGCTGCCGACGCTGTCCGAGGCGGACCGCGCGCTGGCGGAGGCGTTGCGCGACACCACCCACGCGCTGGACTTCCTCGACGTCGCCCGTGGTCGCGACGACGTCGCCGCGCGCCTGTCGGCCATCGACAGCGACCTGCGGCGCATCGACCTCCCGTCGTCGTTGCCGGCACGCGCGCAGCGACTTGTCGCGACGGCCACTCGCCTGCTCGGCGTCGTCTCGATCGCGGCGGAGACCGATGGCTCCGCAGTCACGGCGTCAGTGGCCGACGAGCGTCGTGCGGCCCTGCGCACGCTGCGCACGACGGCCCGCTACGCCTTGTGCGCCGCCTACTCCGCCGCACTGGAGCCGGCGGCTCGCTAGGCGGTGGCCCGTGCGTCGGGGTCGGTGACGGAGAACAGGGACCACGTCTCGGGTACGCCCTTGAGCTCGTGCTCGCCGCGTGGGTGGAAGGCGAGACCGCTTCCCGCGGTGAGGCCCTTGACGGTCGACGACGCCCACACCTCGCCCGAGGGCGCGAGCGCGGCGATGCGCGCACCCGTCGCCACGGCGATTCCGCCGTACTTGCCGTCGACCCGCTCGACCTCGCCGGTGTGCACGCCGGCGCGGATCTCCAGGCCGATCCCACGTACCCGGTCCGCGATCTCGAGCGCGCAGCGGACGGCTCTCGCGGGACCGTCGAAGGTGGCGTAGAAGCCGTCCCCTGCCGTGTCGTTCTCGACGCCGCGCCAACGCGTGAGGCACGAACGGACGACGGCGTGATGCCGCTCGACGACGGCACGCCAGGCCCGATCGCCTACAGCCGCCTGGTGCTCCGTCGAGCCGACGATGTCGGTGAAGAGGACCGTCGCCAGGACGCGGTCGAGCGGCACCACGGCGGGCGTTCCCGTCAGGAACTCCTCGAGCACGTCGACGATCTCGTCCGTGTGCGAGGTGTACGGCGGATTGTCGCGCCCGGCCACCAGCACCAGGCGGGAGCCGGCGATCAGGCCGTGCACCCTGGCGAGCCGCTCGGGCTCCTCCCCCACTCCGTGCTCGCGGTGGATCAACCACGTCGGCACCTGGATCGCCGGGAGGGCTGCACGGACGTCGGTCAGCATGTCGAGCCGCTCGATCGCCGTGGCCGTCGCGGGGTTCGCCGAGAGCTGGAACATCGTGACGCCCCAGTCCTCGAACATGGCGGGGTCGGAGTCCGGCGAGAACGCGGACACGTTGCCCCGCACCCATTCCCGGGTGCCCCACCCGGACCGCAGCTCGTCGAGGTAGTCGTCCCAGTCGTCCGCCTCCCAGCCGAAGGGCCAGTCGGGCTTGCGCAACGGGCAGGGGTCGGCCGAGAAGGTCGCCAGCCGCGTGACCCGGTCCGGCGACGACGCCGCGAGGAGCAGCGCGAGCGAGGCGCCGCTCTGCCAGCCGAACAGGGCCGCCTGATCGACGCCGGCATGATCCATCACCGCGAGGACGTCGTCGGCAGCCACCTCGAGCGAGGGGAGGTCTCCACCGCTGAGCCGGTCGGAGAGACCGACGCCCCGACGGTCGAGGATGAGGACGCGGCTCAGGGATCCGAGGCGTTCCAGCATCCGCCGGAAGGAGTCGAGCTCCCAGTTCCACACCAGGTTCGACACGAATCCGGGGATGCAGACCAGCGTCTGCTCGCCCGAACCGAACAGCTGGTACGCGATGGCGACGTCACCGTTGTGGGCGTAGCTCACGTCCGGACGGTCCCTCACGATGCGCTCCCAGATGTGCCTGTGCGGGCGCTCGGCCCGCGGGTCGTGGGCCGAGTATGCCGACAGGAGCAGCGAACCCGTCCGAGAACGCTGCAACGTCAGACCGGCGGCTCGCCCCGGGGGACGGCGAACATCGAGAGGTGGCCGGTGCCCGGACCGAGCATCGACCAGGGCACGGACACGTCGAGCACCGCGATGCCGCACGTCGGGAACTTCACGGCCAGCAGACGCGCCGCCGCGGGGTCGCGGGTGCGCGCCACGAGGTCGACGAGCTCCTCGACGCCTGGCAGATGGCCGACGAGCACCGCCGTCCGGACGCGTTCCGGGAGCTCGGAGGCAACGGTCACCAGGGCGTCCGGGCCGGCCTCGTAGATGCGCGGGTCGATGGTGAGCGGCCCCGGCGACTCCATGTCGTAGCCCGCGGCGCCGATGTAGCCGACCTCGCTCGCAGCGAGCGTCCACGTCCCACGCGCTCGGCGCGCGGTGGACACGACCACGTGGTCGGGCGTCCCGATCTGCTCGCGGATCCACGCGCCGGCGGCCTGCGCGTCCGCGACACCGCGAGGCGCCAAAGGACGGTCGTGGTCGACGACTCCCGGCGGGTACGCCGACTTCGCGTGCCGCAGCACGACGAGGCGGCGGCTCATGCGTGCGCTCGCTTGTGGAGGTCCTGCACCTGTGGCTCGGTGCCGACCACGATGAGGACGTCACCCGTGTCGAACGACGTCGTCGTCGGCGGGTTGGTCACGAAGTGACCCGCGGTCCGCAGTGCGAGCAGCATGGCGCCACCGCCCTCGAGGGCGCGGATGTCGGCGACCGTCGAGCCGACGAGGGACGATCCTTCGTGCACCTCGATGTCGACCAGGCGGAACTCGTGGCTGCCCTCGTGCATGACGACGTCGAGGAAGTCGACGACGTCCGGCGACTCCGCGAACGCGGCGATGCGGTTGCCGCCGATTCGCTGCGGGTTGACCACCCGATCGGCGCCGGCACGGACGAACTTGGGCTCGGCGTCGTCGGTGCGCGACCGGGCGATCACGAACAGGTTCGGGTTGAGGGTGCGCGCGGTGAGGACGACGTAGACGCTGCCCGCGTCGTTGTCGAGCGACGCCACGAGCGTCCGCGCGGTGCGGATGCCGGCCGCGCGCAGCACCTCGTCCAGCGTCGCGTCGCCGAGCACGTGCGGGAAGGGGCAGGAGGCGAGCCGTTCCTCGTCCTTGTCGATGACCACGACGTCGTCACCGTTGTGGACCAGCTGCTCGGCGGCGGCGCGGCCGACGCGGCCCCAGCCGCAGACGATGGCGTGGTTCTCCAGGCCGTCGATGTCACGTTGCATGCGGCGTCTCCCCCAGAGATTGCCGAGCTGGCCTTCCATCACCAGCTCGAGCGTGAGCGTCAGGCAGTACAGGACGGTGCCGACGCCGACCAGCGCGAGCGCCATGGTGTAGATCTTCTGCGCGGTGTTGAAGTCGACGACCTCGCGGAAGCCGATGGTCGTGACCGTCGTGACCGTCTGGTACGCCGCGTCGAGCGGGTTGATGCCCAGCAGGACGTAGCCGATGGTGCCACCGACCACGACCGCGGTGAGCGCGAGCAGGGCCAGCACCAGCCGGCGGTTGTTGCGCGAGTGGTAGCTCAGTGGACGCGCGGCGACGTGCTCGTAGCGACGGTGCGAGGCGCGAGGCACGGGCTCAGCATGCCGCACCCGGACCGGCGCAGGCTCGTTCGGTGACTGGCGTCAGAGGTGGACGCCGCCCTCGATGGCGTGCACACCGCCGTCGACGTGGATGATCTCGGCGGTGGTCTTCGGGAACCAGTCCGAGAACAGCGCCACGCACGCACGGGCCGCCGGCTCTGGGTCCTGGACGTCCCAGCCCACCGCGGCACGTGAGTCCCACATCGACTTGAACTCCTCGAAGCCGGGGATGGACTTCGCGGCGATCGTCCCGATCGGCCCGGCGGCGATGAGGTTGACCCGTACGCCCTGGGGCCCGAGGTCGCGTGCCAGGTAGCGCGAGGTGGACTCGAAGGCCGCCTTGGCGACACCCATCCAGTCGTACTTCGGCCACGCCACCGTCGCGTCGAAGGTGAGCCCGACCACCGACGAGGTGCGGCCCTCGCCCGTCATGAGGGGCAGCGCGGCCATGGTGAGCGACTTCAACGAGAACGCCGAGACGTGCACCGCGGTCGCGACGTCGTCCCACTCGGTGTGGAGGAAGTTGCCGCCGAGCGCAGCCGCCGGCGCGTAGCCGATCGAGTGCAGGACGCCGTCGATGCTGTCGACGTGCTCGCGCAGTCGGTCGGCGAGGCCGGCGAGGTGCTCGGGGTCGGTGACGTCGAGCTCGACGACCGCCGCCGGCGTGGGCAGCCGGCCGGCGATGCGTGTCGTGAGCGACAGCGCCCGTCCGAACGACGAGAGCACGACGGTCGCGCCCTCCTGCTGGGCCAGTCGAGCGACGTGGAACGCGATCGACTGGTCGGTGAGGACGCCCGTGATGAGCAGGTTCTTGCCCTCGAGGATTCCCATGTCAGCCCTTCTCCGTGCCGGCGTGCGCTGTCGCGATGCTGTCGCGCGCGTTCTCGTCAGTGCTCCGTCAGTGCTCTGTCAGTGCCCCATGCCGAGTCCGCCGTCGACCGGCAGGACCGCGCCGGTGATGTAGGACGCGGCGTCGCCCGCCAGGAACACGACGGTGCCGGCGACCTCCGCGGGCGACGCATAGCGTCCCAGCGGCACCGCGCCCACGATCTCGGCGCGACGGTCCTCGGGCAGGGCATCGGTCATGTCCGTCTCGACGAACCCCGGGGCGACGACGTTGGCGGTGATCCCGCGGCTGCCCAGCTCGCGCGCCAGCGATCTCGCCACACCGATAAGACCCGCCTTGGACGCCGCGTAGTTGGTCTGCCCCGCCGACCCCATGAGACCGACCACGCTCGAGACGAAGACGATCCTCCCGCGGCGCAGCTTGAGCATGCCCTTGGCGGCGCGACGCGAGACGCGCAGCGCACCGACGAGGTTGGTCTGCAGCACCGCGTCGATGTCGTCGTCGGACATCCGCATGAGGAGTCCGTCGCGCGTGATGCCCGCGTTGGCGACGAGCACCTCGACCGGGCCGAGCTGCGCCTCCACGGTGTCGAAGGCGGCGTCGACGCTCGCCGTGTCGGTGACATCGGCGGCCACCACGAGCACGTCGGTGCCGGCGAGCTCGGCGGGGAGCTCACCGGATCTGGCGGTGATGGCGACCCGGTCGCCCTCGGCCACGAAGGCCTGCGCGATGGCGAGACCGATGCCGCGGTTGCCTCCGGTCACGAGCACGACCCGACCCACGAGTGCCTCCCGATCCGGCCCCGTCGCCGGGGCTCGACGCCGCGCCTCCGACGGGCGCCACGCGACGCTATCGCGTACCCACGGGTACCACCGCACCGCACTCCGTGCGCACCCCGTCTAGGGTCGGTCCCATGAGAGCGATCCAGGTACGCAGCTTTGGGGGTCCGGAGGTTCTCGAGCCGGTCGTGCTCGCCGACCCGGTGCCCGCCCACGGTGAGCTGCTCGTCGAGGTCACGGGCGTCGGAGTGAACTACGCCGACACGCACCAGGCGGAGAACACCTACCTCTCGGGGAGCGAGCTGCCCTTCGTACCGGGTGCCGAGGTGGTCGGGCACGTCGTCGACCCGAGCGGTCCACCCCGTCGGGTGTGCGGCTTCGTGAGTCGCGGTGGCGGCTACGCCGAGAAGGCGGTCGTGAGACCGGAGATGGTCTTCGACGTCCCCGACGGCGTGTCGGACACCCAGGCCCTGTCACTCCTGGTGCAGGGACTGACCGCGTGGCACCTGGTCCACACGTCTGCCCGGCTGGTGCCCGGTGAGTCCGTCGTCGTGCACGCTGCCGCCGGCGGGGTCGGCAACCTCGCCGTGCAGCTGGCCAAGCACGCGGGTGCCGGACGGGTCATCGCCACGGCGTCCTCGCAGGACAAGCTCGACCTCGCCGCCGACCTCGGTGCCGACGTGGGCGTGCTCCTCGAACCAGGTGTCGCCGCGCACGACGTCACGCACCGGCTCGTCGACGCCAACAGCGGGACGAAGGTCGACGCCGTGTTCGAGATGGTCGGCGGCGCCACGTTCGACGGCAGCCTCGCGGCGCTCGCACCGTTCGGTCGGCTCGTCACGTTCGGCATGGCCTCCCGCACCCCTCCCACGCCGCTCTCCCCCGGGTCGCTCATGGTCGGGTCGCACTCGGTGATCGGCTTCTGGCTCATGGACTGCATGCGTGGCAGCCGGGCCGCCTCCATGGTCGCGGCACCCCTGCGCGAGCTCGTCGCCGCGGTGGCGTCCGGGACGTTGCGGCCGCTCGAGGGACACGTCTACCCCCTCTCCCACGCGCGACAGGCGCATGAGGACATGCGGGCTCGGCGTACGACCGGCAAGGTCGTTCTCGCCCCCGCCCTGGACGGAGACCGTTCATGACCCGCACGATCGACAGCGACTTCCTGGCGCTGCCCCTCGACGAGTGCGCCGACGCAGCGTTGTCGCGGGCGCGCGAGCTCGGGGCGAGTCACGCCGACGTCCGCATCGTGTCGACCACGACGTCCTATCTCCGGGTGCGCAACGCCGCCCTCGACGGCTCGGTGCTCGACGACGACACGGGTCTCGCCGTCCGCGTGATCGTCGACGGCTGCTGGGGTTTCGCGGCCGCCGACGTGATCACGGCCGACATCGCGCGCACCCTCGCGGAGCGCGCCGTCCGGCTGGCTCGGGCCAGCGCCCCTCTCACGACCCATCGGGTCGAGCTGGCGCAGGAGCCCGTCCACGTCGGCACGTGGGTCTCGGCGTACGAGATCGATCCGTTCGAGGTCGCCGAGGCCGATCGCGTGGGAGTCGTCGCCGAGCGGCAGGGGCGCCTGCTCGCGCATGACGGCATCGCGACCGTGATGTCGTCGCTGCACGCCGTGAAGGAGCGCACCCACTACGCCGACCTCGCCGGCTCCCGCACGACTCAGCAGCGGGTGCGCCTCGAGCTCGACACGACCGCGGTCACGGTCGATCCGTCGACAGGTGCGTTCGAGACGATGACCACGCAGGGCCCGCCGGTCGGCCGTGGCTGGGAGTACGTCGTCGGTGGGGTCGACGAGGCCGGGCACGCGCTCCGCTGGGACTGGGACGCCGAGCTGGACGAGCTGCCGGAGCTGCTGGCGGCGAAGCTCAGGGCGCCGTCGGTGGACCCGGGTCGCTACGACCTCGTCATCGACCCGACGAACCTCTTCCTCACGATCCATGAGTCGGTCGGGCACGCCACCGAGCTCGACCGAGCGCTCGGCTACGAGGCCAACTACGCCGGAACGTCGTTCGCCACGCCTGACCTGCTCGGCACGCTGAAGTACGGGTCGCCGTTGATGCACGTGACCGGCGACCGGGACGCCGAGCACGGACTCGCGACGGTGGGATGGGACGACGAGGGCGTCGCGGCGCAGTCGTGGGACCTGGTCCGCGACGGGATCCTCGTCGGGCACCAGCTCGACCGCTCGATGGCCGCCGAGTTCGGCTACGACCGGTCCAACGGGTGCGCCTACGCGGACAGCGCGCAGCACACCGCGATCCAGCGCATGCCCAACGTCTCGCTCCAGCCGGCGGCCGACGGCCCCGACGTGGCCGGGCTCATCGCCGGCGTCGAGGACGGCATCTACGTCGTCGGCCACAAGTCGTGGTCGATCGACATGCAGAGGTTCAACTTCCAGTTCACCGGCCAGCAGTTCCACCGGATCAAGTCGGGTCGGCTCGTCGGCCAGGTCAAGGACGTCGCCTACCAGGCGACGACGACCGACTTCTGGGGTTCGCTGTCCGCGCTCGGCGGCCCGTCGACGTACCTGCTCGGCGGCGCCTTCAACTGCGGCAAGGGGCAACCCGGTCAGGTGGCCCCCGTGTCGCACGGCTGCCCGGCGGCCGTCTTCGACCAGGTGAACGTGCTCAACAGCGCCCAGGAGGCCGGACGATGAGCGCCCCGCAGGACATCGTCGAGCGCGCCCTCGCGGCGTCGGCGTCGCGTGGGTGCGTGGTGCTCGTGCGCAGCCAGAGCGTCACCAACCTGCGCTGGGCCCGCACCAACCTCACCACCAACGGCGAGACGATCGCGCAGTCGGTGGTCGTGGTGGCCCTGGTCGACGTCGAGGGCGGCGTGGCGGCGGGCTCGGTGTCGGTGAACGCGCCAGCGCTCGACGACCTCGAGTCCATCGTGCGTCGCGCCGAGGCGCGTGCGGCAGCCTCCGGCCCGGCCGAGGACGCCTCCGACCTCGTGGCGGGCGGCGACGCCTCGCGAGACTGGGCCGACGCGCCGGTCGTCGCCACGAGCGACGCGTTCGTCCATCTCGCACCGGAGCTGGGCGAGATCTTCGCCGCGGCCCGCGCGGACGACATCGAGCACTTCGGCTACGCCGAGCAGACGATCACGACGACCTACCTGGGCACGAGCACGGGGGTCCGACTGCGCTTCGCGGCGCCCGAGGCGCGGCTCGAGCTCACCGCCAAGAGCCACGGCCGGTCACGGTCGACCTGGGTGGGCCACGCCGGACGATCCTTCGACGACATGGACCTCGCGAGGGTCGACGCCGAGCTGCGCCAGACGCTGGCGTGGCAGGGCACGCGCATCGACGTACCGGCGGGGCGGCACCCGGCGCTGCTGACGCCGAGCTCGGTCGCCGACCTGATGGTGCACCTCTACTGGGACTCGGTCGGTCGGGACGCCCACGACGGCAGCAGCGTCTGGAGCCGTTCGGGCGGCGGCACGCGGGTGGGCGAGCAGGTCGCCGACCCACGGGTCACGCTGTCGAGCGACGCCTCGGATGCGGCGCTCGAGTGCGTGCCGTTCATCGAGGTCGGCGCCTCGTCCGGCTTCGGGAGCGTCTTCGACAACGGGATGGCCACGCCGCACGTCGACTGGATCAAGGACGGCGTCCTGCGCAGCCTCATCACCTCTCGTCACACCGCGCGGGTCGCCGAGCTCGAGTTCCGGCCGCCCGTCGAGAACCTCACCCTCGAGGTGGCGGGGGGCAACGGGACGCTGCAGGACCTCGCTGCTCGAACGCAGGACGGCCTGATGGTCACGTGCACCTGGTACAACCGCACGGTCGATCCGCAGACGGCGCTGCTGACGGGACTCACGCGAGACGGCGTCTACGTCGTCCGCGGTGGCGAGGTGATCGGCGCCGCGACCAACTTCCGCTTCAACGAGTCGCCCGTCGACCTGCTCAGCCGGATCGAGGACGCCGGCGTGCCGGAGCGGACCATGGGTCGCGAGATGGCCGACTACTTCTCGCGCACCGCCATGCCGGCGCTGCTCGTGCGCGACTTCAACTTCTCGACGGTGAGCCAGGCCAGCTGACCGTCAGTCGTCCTCGAGGCGGAAGCCGACCTTCATCCCGACCTGAAGGTGGTCGACCTCGCCCTCGCGGATGTGCCCGCGGATCTCGGTGACCTCGAACCAGTCGAGGTGTCGCAGCGACTCCCCGGCGCGCGAGATGCCGTTGCGGATGGCTTGGTCGACGCTCTCGGTCGACGTGCCGACGATCTCGGTGACCCGGTAGGTGCGGTTGCTCATGCGGTCATCCTGGCGCATCAGCGGCAGGGGCGGCGGGCGGGTGCTGATCGACGACCGTCGCCGGGTGCCGAACCTCGGGTTCAGGCTTACGGTGAGCAGGTGTCCGCACCCGATCCCGAGGTCAACGCCGTCACCGCCGTCGGTGCCGACGGCGTGCACCGGATCACCGACGCGGGCACGTCGCTCTCGGAGGACCAGCGCAGCCGCACGATCCGATACGTCGTCGCGATGAGCATCCGCTCGGTGTGCTTCATCGGTGCGGTGGTGGCACCGCCGCCGTGGCGCTGGGTGCTCATCGGGCTGGCCATCGTGCTTCCGTACTTCGCCGTGGTGATGGCCAACGCCGGGCGCGAGCGACACGACAGCGAGGGGTTCTCGGTCATGGCCGTCCGACCGCAGCGCCGCCAGCTCGACCGCTGACGGGGCGCGCTGCAGAAGGGCCCCGGCAGCCACCTACGCTCGACCCATGTCGAGCTACGCCTTCCTGCGCCAGCCGAGGTGGCTGGCACTGGCGTTCCTCGTCGTTCTCGTCGTCCCGTCGTTCCTGCTGCTCTCGCGGTGGCAGCTCTCGCGGCTGGACCAGCGTCGGCACTACAACGCCGTCGTCACGGCGAATGCGCACGCCGATGCCGTCCCGATCGACCAGGTGATCATGCCGGGCGGGGCACCTGTCGGGGACGGCCAGCTGTGGCGGCCCGTGACGGCGACCGGGCACTACGACGTCAGCCGTCAGCTCCTGGTGCGCAAGCGGCCGCTGGACGGGGAGAACGGGTTCTGGGTCGCCACCCCACTGGTCACCGACTCCGGCGCCGTGCTGATCGTCAACCGCGGCTGGATGAAGGCGACCGGAGGCGCGACGGCGACTCAGGACGCGCCGCCGCCACCGACGGGAGAGGTCACGGTCACGGGGCGGTTGCGCGAGTCCGAGGCCGCTCCTCCGCAGCCGGGTGACCTACCGCGAGGGCAGATCACCGACCTCGACGTCGGCCTCGTCGCCGGCAGCGCGGGCCAGCTGTACCCGGGCTACGTCGATCTGCTGTCGTCCACGCCCGAACAGAGCGGACTCACGCCGATCCCGCTCCCCGACATCGACGAGGGACCGCACCTGTCCTACGCCGTCCAGTGGGTGTTCTTCGCCATCGTCGCTGTGGGCGGCTTCATCCTGCTGATCCGCCGTGAGCGTGATTACGCCGACGGAGCCACCCATACGGACGTGGCGTAACCGGACGGTCGCGCATCGGAGGGGCACAATCGTCCCCATGGACCTGGGGTTGGCTGATCGCGTCTTCGTCGTCACTGGTGGTTCGCGGGGCCTGGGCCTCGCGGGGGCCCAAGCACTGGTGGCCGAGGGGGCGCACGTCATCCTCGCGGCGCGCGAGCAGAAGGCACTCGACGAGGCAGTGGCCACGCTCGGCGGGACGGGCTCGGCCGTCGGCCTCACCGCGGACCTCGGCGACCCAGCCGCGGCAGAGCGTGTCGTGGCCGCCGCACTCGCCCGCTTCGAGCGGCTCGACGGTGCGCTCATCAGCGTCGGCGGACCGCCGGCCGGCTCGACGATGAACACCGACGACGAGACCTGGCGGGTGGCCTTCGAGACCGTGTTCCTGGGCCAGCTCCGGATCGCGCGCGCCGCGGCCAACGCCATGACCGGGGACCCGAACTCCTCCCCCGGCACCCGCGGCTCGCTCGCCTTCGTGCTCTCGTCCAGCTCGCGCGAGGTGCTGACAGGGCTGTCGGCGTCCAACGGCCTGCGACCGGGTCTTGCGATGCTCGTCAAGGACCTCGCCGACGAGCTGGGGCCGCACGGGGTGCGCGTCAACGGCCTGCTTCCCGGCTCGTTCGCGACGGATCGCCGGTTCGCGCTCGACGCGCGCTACGGCGCACCGGACATGGTCCGCCGCCGCAACGAGTCGACGATCCCACTCGGTCGGTACGGCGAGCCCGAGGAGTTCGGCCGGGTGGCCGCCTTCGTCCTCTCCCCCGCGGCGTCCTACCTCAGCGGCGCCCTGCTGACCGTCGACGGCGGAGCCTCTCGAAGCATCTAGCCGAGGCACAGTCAGAAGGCGTGCGACGACGTCCCCGACTCGTACCTGGCGTCGCTTCCGTCCGAGGCACCGGCCGGTGAGCTGCCTTTTCGACGCCCCCCCCCGCGACGAAATACCGCATGAGGGGCGCGTCTGCCATGTCCGGAACGGGATTCGTCAATGGGTCCCCTAACTCGGAACGGAGCGCGTATACCGGTGTTTTCAGCCCTGTGGGGGCTGACAGAACAGGGGGTTCGTGCTCATGAGAACAACAAGACGGGTCAGGGTTCTCGGGATCGGGGCCGTGACAGGGATGCTCGTGCTCGCAGGTGGACCGGCGATGGCTTCCGGGCACGATCACGATGGGGACTCGCCTCGTCACTACACGTGCACGGGTGGCAACTTCTCCACGGGGGACTTCGTGCACATCCCCAGCGGGAAGTACGCCAGCATCACCATCGCCGGTGCGTGCGACGTGGTGCCCGGCGCCAAGATCACCATCGTCGGGAACCTGAATGTCGCGGCGGGTGCCGTGTTCGATGCGCAGACCGTGCCGTCGACCATCACCGTCGGTCACAACGTGACGGCCGGGGCGGGCGCCTTGCTGGGCTTGGGCTGCCAGCCGGACTTCGCCCACAACACCGGGCACGAGTGCGGCGCCATGTTCGACCCCGACGATGCCGGTGACGTCCCCACCGACGCCGACTACCCGTGCGTCCCCGAAGCGGGCAACCCCTTCGCCTGCCTGTCGAGCGCGATCACCGTGCGCGGGAACATCACCGCGATCGGTGCGAACACCGTCCTGCTCAACGGCATCAAGGTGAAGGGCAACGTGACCCTGGTCGGCGGTGGCGGCGACATCCCATGGTCCATCAAGAACAACACGATCGGCCGTAACCTCACCGCAATCGGCATCACCGCTGACTGGTTCGGTGCGCTGTTCAACCACGTCCACCGCAACGTGACCCTGATCAACATCACCGCGACCGACCCGAATGACGCCACCCCACCGGTCTACGTCGTGCGCAACACCATCGGCCGCAACCTGACGTGCTTCGGTCTCGGACCGGCCCTGTCCTTCGGCTTCTTCCCCGGCGAGGCCAACACCGTCGGCCACCACGCCATCGGTCAGTGCGCCAACCCCGTGTCCACCTGACCTCGCGTTAGCACATGCGTCCGTCTGCCGCCTTCGCCCAAACGGGGGTGGCAGACGGACGCCTTAGCGGTTTCGGTGCACCGCTTCGATGCGTGGTCCCTTCGATCTCAGTAGACCTTGTAAGGCGGGTGGCCGGCCGCACGAGGTGGTCGGGACCGGCGTCATTCCGCTGGTCATCCGCCCGCTGTGGATGTTCGTCCAGGAGCGCGGCACGTCCGTGTTGGCCGGGATGGGGCGACCGTAGCCGTCAGAGGTGGCCGATGGCCGGGACGACGTGCTCGCCGAGGCCGCGGATGAAGGCGACCGGGTTGTCGAACGGCATGAGGTGGACCTCGACGATGCCGACGTCGGCGTAGCCCTTCATCTGCTCGGCGAAGTCGGCGGCGCCTGATGCCGTCGTGGGGTCGAGCGGCGCCGTCCACAGGATCGTCTTGCGGATCCGCGCCGCGTCGGTTCCCTCGTTGGCGCAGTGTCGGGCGAGCACGTCGAGCTTCGCTCTCACAGCATCCGGGCCAGTCTCGGGCCGGGCGAAGAAGTTGCAGGCGTCGGCGTACTTGGCCACCAGTCGTAACGTCTTCCGCTCACCCGAACCGCCGATCATGATCGGCGGGTGCGGTCGAGTCAGCGGCGGCGGTGAGCACAGCGTCTCGGCAAGGCGGTAGTGCACGCCCTCGTATGGTCCGTCGTCGTCGCTCCACATCTGCAGGACGATCTGCAGTGTCTCCTCGAGCCTTTCGAAACGCTCAGCGAGCGGCGGGAACGGCACGCCCAGGCCGAGGTGCTCGCGCTCGTACCACGCCGCTCCGAGGCCTAGCATCGCACGGCCACCGGAGAGCACGTCGAGCGTCGTCACGACCTTCGCGAGGAGCCCGGGGTATCGGTATGTCACGCCGGTGACCAGGGCTTGCAGCTCGACGGTGCTGGTGTGGGCGGCCAGGAACCCCAAGGTGGCGTAGGCCTCGAGCATCGGTGCCGGCGCGTCACCGCGACCCGCGCCGTCCATCTGGAAGTAGTGGTCCATGACCGACAGGTTGTCCAGACCGGCTTCCTCCGACGCACGACCTACCTCTGCCAAGGTGGACGCGATCGCCGAGGCGCCTCCGGGGAGACCGAAGTCGACCAGGTGTACGCCGACTCTCATCGCGACTCCCTCCGCAGTCGGGCCATCGTACCGACGGATTCCTTTCACGGGCCAAGCTCCAGAACGATCGACCCCAGGTGCCGTGAGGTGTCGTCGGCTGATTCATCCAAGAGCCCCTGGACGAGGTTCTGGGTCGGGCACCCGGACGGGTGCGATCATGCAGGGATGGAGCCGACGCCGCCCTCCACCGGGCCGGAGTACGTCGTCCCGCGTCAGCGACTCGACCGTCCGATCACGCTGGTGGACGCCGATCCACGATGGCCCCAGCAGTTCGAGCTGCTGCGCGATGACATCCGTCGGGCACTTGGCGACTCGGCGCTCGCGGTGGAGCACGTCGGGTCGACGTCAGTGCCCGGGTTGCTCGCCAAGCCGATTCTCGACATCTGTCTGGTGGTCCACGATCCACCAGATGAGAGAACGTACGTGCCGAAGCTCAGGACGATCGGCTACGTGCTCCAGATTCGCGAACCGGACTGGTACGAGCACCGCATGCTCTGGCACGACGACCCAGCGTCCCACCTCCATGTGTTCGGCGCCGACTGCGTCGAGGTCGAACGGATGATCCGCTTCCGTGACCACCTGCGCTCTCATCCCGAGAGCCGCGAGAAGTACGCACGAACCAAGCAGCAGCTGGCCTCCCGCAGCTGGGCCTACGGACAGGACTACGCGGACGCCAAGTCGCAGATCATCGAAGGCATCCTCGCCGAGGCCGGCTGAGCTTTCCTGGTCCTGCGAGACCTGCTCCAGCCGCTGCCCGCGGCGGCCGGGACCTCAAGCCGTGGGAATGCGGCTCAGCCCGGACGCGCACACGGACTGCCCAGGGCCGATCACGTCGTGAGCGGCACCTCGTCGGGCCACATCGGCCCCGTCAGGTCGCCCTGAGTGCTCTGCGTGGCGAACTGGGTGCGGTAGAGGTTCTCGTACGTGCCGCCGAGCGCGAGCAGGTCGTCGTGCGTGCCTTCCTGCGCGATGCGACCGTCCTCCACCACGAGGATCTTGTCGGCCTCGCGGATCGTCGACAGGCGGTGCGCAATGACGATCGACGTGCGTCCCTGCAGGGCGGTCGCGAGCGCCTTCTGCACCGCAACCTCGGACTCGCTGTCGAGGTGCGCCGTCGCCTCGTCGAGCACGACGACGTCGGGCGCCTTGAGCAGCAGGCGCGCGATGGCCATGCGCTGCTTCTCGCCGCCGGAGAGCCGGTAGCCGCGGTCGCCGACGACCGTGTCGAGGCCTTCCGGAAGCGCCTCCACGAGCGCGAGCACCTGCGCGTCGCGCAGGGCTGCGTGCATCTGCTCGTCGGTGGCGTCCGGTCGTGCGTAGAGCAGGTTCGCCCGGATGGTGTCGTGGAACATGTGGGCGTCCTGTGTCACGACTCCGATGAGGTCGTGCAGGGACTGCTGGGTGACCTCGCGCACGTCGGTGCCATTGACTCGGATGGCTCCGTCGCTGACGTCATAGAGGCGTGACACGAGACCTGTGATCGTCGTCTTGCCGGCCCCGGACGGCCCGACGAGGGCGACCATCTGGCCGGGCTCCGCGACGAACGACACATCCTTGAGGACGAAGTCGCGCACGGGCGCGGCGTCCGGTCGGGCCACCGACTCGAGCGACGCCAGCGAGACCTCGTCGGCCGACGGGTAGCGGAAGCGCACGTGGTCGAACTCGATGCGTGTCGGCCGGCTCGTGAGCGCGACGGCGTCGGGACGGTCCTGGACCATCGGCGGGAGGTCGAGGACCTCGAACACCCGCTCGAAGCTCACCAGGGCGGTCATGACGTCGACGCGCACGTTCGACAGGGCCGTGAGCGGTCCGTAGAGGCGGCCGAGAAGGGCGGCGAGCGCGAGGAGCGTGCCGACGGTGATGGCGCCGGTGATGGCCAGGTTGCCGCCCACCCCGTAGACGAGCGCCGTCGCGATGGAAGCGACGAGCGCGAGCGCGGTGAAGAAGATCCGGTTGGCCATCGCGATCTTGACGCCGATGTCCCGGACGTTCGCGGAGCGCGAGGAGAAGAGCACGGCTTCGTCGTCGGGGCGACCGAACAGCTTGACCAGCAGGGCACCGGCGACGTTGAACCGCTCGGTCATCTGCGTCGACATCTCGGCGTTGAGCTGCATCTGCTGACGCGTCATCCCCTGCAGGGTGCGACCCATGTAGCGCGCCGGGATGAGGAACAGCGGAAGGAGCAACAGCGAGGCGAGCGTGATCTGCCACGACAGCGCCATCATGGCGATCACGACGGCAACCAGGCTGATCGCGTTGCCGACGACGCCGGACAGCGTCGAGGTGAACGCCTGCTGCGCGCCGATCACGTCGTTGTTGAGCCGTGAGACGAGTGCGCCCGTCTGGGCTCTCGTGAAGAAGGCGACGGGTTGGCGCTGCACGTGGTCGTAGACCTCGGTGCGCAGGTCGTAGATGAGACCCTCACCGATACGGGAGGAGTACCAGCGGCCCACCAGCGTGACGCCGCTGTCGATGACGGCGATCACGGCGATGAGGATGGCGCTCACCGTGACGACCTGGGAGTTGCCCGGCGTCACGCCCTGGTCGATGATCCGTCGGAAGAGCAGCGGCTGGGCCACCACGAGCAGGGCGTCGATCACCAGCGTGATCAGGAAGCCGATGACCAGGACCTTGTAGGGCTTCGCGTAGCCGAGCACGCGCCGGACAGTGCCGTCCGCGAGCTTGCGCTCCTTGACGTCGTCGTCTCGACGGTAGGAGCGCATCACTGCGTGCGGGTTGGACATGGACAAGCGAGGAACCCTTCGGAGTACGACGTCTGTACAAGGTGCCGTGACCCCCGATTGTTCCCCTCTCAGCCGCCGAGCCGCGCGGCGAGACCGCGCAGCAGCGGGATCTGGGCCGCTCGCTCGGTCCGGCGCTGGGTCACCGCATCGGTGCCGATCGCGGCCCGGAGGACCGACTTCGTCGCCGCCGCGGCGGAGGCCGGCGCAGCCAGGATCGCGGCCAGGAGGTCCGCGAGCGCCGCATCGAGGTCGTCCGGCTCGACGACGGCCGTGGCGAGGCCGAGGGACGCGGCCTCGTCCGCCGACACCCAGCGCCCGGTGACGCAGATCTCGACCGCGCGCGAGTAGCCGACGGCGTGGACGAGCGGGTGCGTGCCGGTGAGGTCGGGGACCAGCCCGAGCGTCGTCTCCCGCATGGCGAAGCGCGCGGCGCTGGTGCAGAGCCGCAGGTCGCAGGCCAGGGCCAGCTGGAACCCGGCACCGACCGCAGGGCCTTGGACGGCAGCGACCGTGACGACGTCGTCGCGGTCGTGCAGCCAGGTGAAGCCGGCCTGGAACTCCGCGATGAGGTCGGAGGCCGCGTCGTCGTCGAGCCCGGTGAACTGGGTGAGGACGCTCTCACCGTCGACGCCGTCAGGCGTGAACGAGCGCAGGTCGATGCCCGAGCTGAAGACCGGACCTGCACCCCGGAGCACGACGACGCGGGTGCCTTCCGGCAGGTCGTCGCCGACGGCACGCAGAGCGCGCCAGGTCGACAGGGTCTGCGCGTTGCGGGTATCGGGACGGTCGAGCGTGATGGTGACCACCGGCTCGCCACCGGCTCCGTGCGGGTCGACGCGGATGCCCCCGCGCGCGAGGACATCGGCGTCGGGGCTCATGCCTTCTTCTTACCTCGCGTCGCTCCACCGCGGCCACGCAGGGTCACGTCGGCGTCGGTGAGGATGCGGTGGACGAAGCCGTACGACCGTCCGGTCGACGCCGCGAGCTCGCGGATGCTCGCGCCCGCGGCGTACTTCTTCTTCAGGTCGTTCGTGAGCTTCTCTCGCTCTCCCCCGGACACTCGACGACCCTTGCCGAGCTGCGCCACGGTGCCTCCTCGGTGGCCGGGCCGAGAGACCGGCCTAGGACATCCGCCACGGTAGCGATCAGGGCATGCGACGCAAGCGGTTCGGCGGAAACACGTGTCGGTCGTTGAGGCGGCAACGAGTGCTAGGCGAGGGCCACAAGGTCGGCGTAGTCCGGGTTCCAGAGGTCCTCGACGCCGTCGGGCAGCAGCAGGATGCGCTCGGGGTCGAGCGCGTCGACGGCGCCCTCGTCGTGCGTGACGAGGACGATGGCCCCCTCGTACGAACGGAGCGCACCGAGGACCTCCTCGCGGCTCGCCGGATCGAGGTTGTTGGTGGGCTCGTCGAGCAGCAGCACGTTGGCCGCTGACACGACGAGAGTCGCGAGAGCCAGGCGGGTCTTCTCGCCACCGGAGAGGGTGCCCGCCGGCTGGTGGACGGTGTCACCGGAGAACAGGAACGTGCCCAGCACCTTGCGCTGCTCGGGCTCGAGGAGGTTCGGCGCGGCCGAGGCCATGTTCTCGAGGACGGTCCGCTGCGGGTCGAGCGTCTCGTGCTCCTGCGCGTAGTAGCCGAGTCGCAGGCCGTGACCGGGTTGGACCTCACCGGTGTCCGGCGGGTCGATGCCGGCGAGGATGCGCAGCAGGGTGGTCTTGCCGGCGCCGTTGAGCCCGAGGACGACGACGCGGCTGCCCTTGTCGATGGCGAGGTCGACGTCGGTGAAGATCTCGAGCGAGCCGTAGGACTTCGACAGCTCCTGAGCGCGAAGCGGCGTCTTGCCGCACGGCGCCGGGGTCGGGAAGCGCAGCTTGGCGACCTTGTCCGCGCGACGGGTCTCCTCGAGCCCGGCGAGCAGCCGGTCGGCCCGACGGGCCATGTTCTGGGCGGCCTTCGCCTTGGTGGCCGTGGCTCGCATGCGGTCGGCCTGCGACTGGAGCGCAGCCGCCTGCTTCTCGGCGTTGGCCCGCTCGCGCTTGCGCCGACGCTCGTCGGTCTCGCGCTGCGTGAGGTAGGCGCGCCAGCCGACGTTGTAGACGTCGAGCTCGCACCGGTTGGCATCGAGATGGAAGACGCGGTTGACGGTGGCCTCGAGCAGGTCGACGTCGTGGCTGATGACGATGAGCCCGCCCTTGTGCGACTTGAGGAACTCCCGCAACCAGACGACGGAGTCCGCGTCGAGGTGGTTGGTGGGCTCGTCGAGCAGCAGTGTGTCGGCCCCGGAGAACAGGATGCGGGCGAGCTCGACGCGCCGTCGCTGCCCGCCGGAGAGGGTGCCGAGGGGCTGCTCGAGGGCGCGCTCGGGGAGCCCGAGGCTCGAGGCGATCGCGGCGGCCTCGGACTCGGCTGCGTAGCCGCCCTGGCTCAGGAAGTCGGTCTCGGCGTTGGAGTAGCGCCGCATCGCCTTGTCGCGGGTGGCGTCATCGGCGGCCGCCATGCGCTGCTCCGCTGCGCGCATCCGGCGTACCGCCTCGTCGAGGCCGCGAGCGGAGAGGATCCGGTCGCGGGCGAGCTCGGCCAGGTCGACGTCGCGCGGGTCCTGCGGGAGGTAGCCGACCTCGCCCGATCGCGCCACGATGCCGGCAGCAGGCTCGCCTTCGCCGGCGAGCACCCGGGTGAGCGTGGTCTTGCCGGCGCCGTTGCGTCCGACGAGGCCCACGCGGTCGCCCGGGCCGACGCGAAAGGTCGCGTCCTCGAGGAGCAGGCGCGCACCGGCGCGCAGCTCGACGCCCTGGGTGGAGATGGTCACAAGACGTTGATTCTACGGGCTCGCAGCGTCGTCGCCGACCGCGCGCGCGGCAGGGCTGCGCGGGTCGAAGATGCTCGGACCGAGGCGGTCGCCGGCGAGGATGCGCCCGATCCGATGACCGCCGTAGATGGACGGGAGGAAGCCGACGCCGTTGCAGGCGAGGTTGTAGTGCAGTCCCGCGTGGTCGGGGTGGGTGCCGACGATGCGGAGGAGGTTGTCGGTGTAGCCCATGAGCCCGTGCCAGTGGAAGTCGTACGGTGTGCCGGGCCGCCGCTCGGGCGCGGCGAACGGGAGGATCTCGCGATCCATGGCGTCGAGCACCTGACCGGGCACCGGTGCGTCAGGGGCGTACTCGGCGTCGTCGAGATAGGCGTCGGGACCGCCCATGCAGGTGAGGGTCACCGTTCCGTCGGGACCCGGGTAGCTGCGACGCGTCGTGTAGGCGTACGGCGTCTGGTCCATGCCGACGATCGGCTGCCGCACGAAGCTCAGTGCCGCCGGCTCTCGTGGCGAGTCGACGAAGGCGGCCATGAAGCCGACGAGCCCCGACAACGACTGGTCGGCGGCGAGCTCCACGGGATCGCCGTGCCGATCGCGCACAGCGTGGTCGGTGAACGCGTTGGTGCACAGCACCACGTGGCGGCCGAGCACGTGGACGTCGCCCGCCGTGACACGGTGCCGCGGGTCGTCGTCGGTGGCCGCGCCGAGGCGGACCTCGTCGACCCCGGTGAGGTCGGCGTACCGGAAGCGGTCGGGGTGCGCGCTCTGCAGGTGTGCCAGCACCTGCTGGCAGAGCAGCGCGCCGTTGGCGCACCCCTTGGGCTCCGACACCACTGCGCAGTAGCGGTCGTCGGGGATGCCGAGCAGCTCGTGGATCCGCGTGCGCGGGACGACGTCGTAGCCACCGGCGAAGCGCTCCGGGATGTCGGCGAGGAACGGCGCGTCGTCGGCGACCGAGCACCGCAGCGGGGCGAGTCCCCCGGCGCGACGGACCTCGTTGGTGGTCAGGTGCACCACCACGTGGTCGAGCGTGTACAGCGCCATCTGACCGATGAAGCGCTCGACGAGCACGTCGGCACCCGACTCGACGACCATGAGGTCGAGGAGGTCGTGCGCCTCCTCGATGCCGCGCTGGGCCTGCGTCGCGAGGTCGGTGCCGAACTCGTCGGCGATCGAGGACAGGGGTCGTTCGAAGTAGGTCGTGAGCTGACCGGCGTTGTGACCCGTGGCGCCATGACCCACCCGGGCGCGCTCGATGAGCGTGACCCGCAGGTCGGTGTCGCGCAGCACGAAGAACGCCGTCGAGATCCCGGCGATGCCGGCGCCGACCACCACGACGTCGGTCTCGACGTCGGACGTCAACGGCTGCGCCGACCCCTCGGGCGGCAGCTGCGCCAGCCAGGGCGAACGCGTCGGCTGGTCGTCGTGCACGTGGTCCATCGGCGCGCTCCGTCGTCCCCCTGGTCGCCCTGGCGCTCCGATCGTAGGGCGATCTCGGGCCGCGGGGGCCAGGACCCGGCGACTACAGGTTGAAGCCGAGGGCGCGGAGCATCTCGCGTCCGTCGTCGGTGATCTTGTCCGGGCCCCACGGCGGCATCCAGACCCAGTTGATGCGGTAGTCCGCGACCACGCCGTCGAGCGCAGCCCGCGTCTGGTCCTCGATGACATCGGTCAGCGGACACGCGGCGGAGGTCAGCGTGAGGTCGATCGTCGCGATGTTGGAGTCGTCGACCTGCACGCCGTAGACGAGGCCCAGGTCGACGACGTTGATCCCCAGCTCGGGGTCGACGACGTCCTTGAGCGCCTCGACGACGTCGTCGTTCGGCGTGATGGTGTCGGTCATTGCTACCTGCTCTCCTTCGACGCGGCCTGTGCGACCGCGTCCTTCCATGCCATCCACGCCAGCAACGCGCACTTCACGCGGGCCGGATACTTCGCGACGCCGGCGAACGCGACGGCGTCGCCGAGCACGTCCTCGTCGGGCTCGACCTGCCCGCGACCCTGCATCAGCTCGAGGAAGGCCTCGCTCGTGGCGAGGTCGTCCTCGACGGACTGACCGACGAGCTGCTCGAAGAGCACGCTGGCCGAGGCCTGCGAGATCGAGCAGCCCTGGCCCTCGTAGGAGACGTCGGCGACCCGGTCGCCGTCGAGCACGACCCGGAGCGTGATCTCGTCGCCGCACGTCGGGTTGACGTGGTGCACCTCGACGGCGTACGGATCGCGCAATCCCTTGCCGCGCGGCCGTTTGTAGTGGTCGAGGATGATCTCCTGATAGAGGTTCTCGAGGTCCATCAGGCCACCCCGAAGAAGCTCTGGGCGTGACGCACGGCTGCGACGAGGTCGTCGACGTCCTGCGGACCGTTGTAGACGTAGAAGGTCGCCCGCGCGGTGGCGGCGATGCCGAAGCGACGGTGGAGCGGCCAGGCGCAGTGGTGGCCGACGCGCACCTCGACGCCGCGGTCGTCGAGCACCTGCCCGACGTCGTGCGCGTGGATGCCGTCGACGACGAACGAGACCGCCGACCCGCGAGACTCGGTGTCGACCGGCCCGACCACGCGGACACCGGGGACCTCGGCCAGGGACTCGAGCGCGTAGGCCGTGAGGGCGTGCTCATGGGCGGCCACGGCGGCCAGGCCGGAGAGGGAGCCGTCGGCGGACGTCAACGCGTTGAGGTAGTCGACCGCCGCGCCGAGCCCGACCGCCTGCGCGGCCATGGGGACGCCGGCCTCGAAGCGCTGGGGCGGAGGCGCGAACGTCGACCCCTCCATCCGCACGACCTCGATCATCGAGCCGCCGGTGAGGAACGGGCGGCATCGCCTCGAGCAGGTCGTAGCGGCCGTAGAGGACGCCGATGCCGGACGGCCCGAGCATCTTGTGGCCGCTGAAGGCGACATAGTCGGCACCGAGCTCGTGCACGTCGACCGGCATGTGGGGCACCGACTGGCACGCGTCGACCAGCACGAGCGCGCCGACAGCGTGCGCGGCGTCCGCGATGCGACGTACCGGCGTCACGGTGCCCAGGACGTTGCTCTGGTGGGTGAGGGCGACGATGCGGGTGCGCTCCCCCAGCACCGCGTCGAGGCCGTGCTCGGGGTGGTCGAGGTCGAGTCGGCCGTCGTCGTCGACCCCGATCCACCGCAGCACTGCACCGGTCTTGTCGCAGACCTCCTGCCAGGGCACGAGGTTGGCGTGGTGCTCCATCTCGGTGACGACGATCTCGTCACCGGGAACGAGCACGAAGCGGTCCGATCCGCTCGGAAGCGCTGCTCCGTGCGCGGACTTCGCGGTGGCGTTGCTGAACGCGTAGGACACGAGGTTGATGGCCTCTGTCGCGTTCTTGGTGAACACCAGCTCGCGCGTCTCGGCACCGATGAGCGATGCGATGGTCGCGCGCGCGTGCTCGTAGGCGTCGGTGGCCTCCTCCGCCAGCAGGTGCGCACCGCGGTGCACCGCGGCGTTGTGCTGCGTGTAGAAGCCGCGCTCGGCGTCGAGGACCGCGAGAGGCTTCTGCGAGGTCGCACCCGAGTCGAGGTAGACCAGCCGGTTCCCGCCGCGCACGGTTCGCGACAGGATCGGGAAGTCGGCCCGGACCCGCTCGACGTCGAGCAGTCCGGACACCGGCGCGTGCACTGCTGTCATGAGAGGGCGGCCGCCTTCACGTACTCGTCGTAGCCCTCCGACTCGAGCTTGTCGGCGAGCTCTGCGCCGCCCTCGGCGACGATGCGACCGTCGACGAACACGTGCACGAAGTCGGGCTTGATGTAGCGCAGGATCCGCGTGTAGTGCGTGATGAGCAGGACGCCCACCTCACCTGTGGACGCCACGCGGTTGACGCCCTCGGAGACGATGCGCAGCGCGTCGACGTCGAGGCCCGAGTCGGTCTCGTCGAGCACGGCGATCTTGGGCTCGAGCAGCTGCATCTGCAGGATCTCGTGGCGCTTCTTCTCGCCACCCGAGAATCCCTCGTTGACACTGCGCTCGGCGAAGGCCGGGTCCATGGAGAGCTCCTCCATGGCCGTCTTCATCTCCTTGACCCAGGTCCGCAGCTTGGGGGCCTCGCCGCGGACGGCGGTGACCGACGTGCGCAGGAAGTTGGAGACGGAGACACCGGGCACCTCGACGGGATACTGCATCGCGAGGAACAGGCCGGCGCGAGCGCGCTCGTCGACGGACATCGCCAGCACGTCCTCGCCGTCGAGCGTGACAGTGCCGCTGGTGACCGTGTACTTCGGGTGCCCGGCGATGGAGTAGGCGAGCGTCGACTTGCCGGAGCCGTTGGGCCCCATGATCGCGTGGGTCTCGCCGTTCCTCACGGTGAGGTCGACGCCGCGCAGGATCTCGCGTGCACCGCCGTCGGTCTCGACGGTGACGTGCAGGTCGCGGATCTCGAGGGTGGACATGGTGCTCCTTCTAGCGGGCGGCGTTGAGCGTGACGTCGACGAGGACGATGGCGTTCTCGCCCTCGCCCTCGACCTTCACGAGGTAGACGGGGACCGGACGGGTGGCGGGCGGGCCGGACGGCTCGCCGGTGCGTACGTCGAAGCGCGAACCGTGCAGCCAGCACTCGAGCGTGCAGCCGTCGACCTCGCCCTCCGACAGCGCGACGTCGGCGTGCGAGCAGACGTCGCGCAGCGCGTGGACGCCGCCGGCGGAGTCGCGCACGACGGCGACCGGGATGGCGTCGACGACGACCGCGAGCGCCCCGGGGACCGGGACGTCGACGAGCTTGCAGACCTCGACGAGGCTCACTCGGAGTCCTCCTCGGGCGTGAGCTGCACCCCGAGCTCCGCGTCGATGCGCTCGAGCAGGCGATGCTCCCACTCCGGCTCGCCGAGACGGGCCACGACATCGGCGAAGAAGCCGCGCACCACGAGCCGCGTCGCGACGTCGGCGGGGATGCCGCGCGCCTGCAGGTAGAACAGCTGCTCGTCGTCGAACCGCCCGGTCGCGCTCGCGTGCCCGGCACCGACGATCTCGCCAGTCTCGATCTCGAGGTTGGGCACGGAGTCGGCGCGTCCGGCATCGGTGAGGACGAGGTTGCGGTTGAGCTCGTACGTGTCGGTGCCTACCGCGGCGGCGCGGATGATCACGTCGCCGACCCAGACCGTGTGAGCGATGCCCGCGTCGCCCATGGCGGGGTCGCCCGCGAGCGCGCCCTTGTAGAGCACGTTGCTGCGGCAGTGCGGCGCCGAGTGGTCGACGAGCGAGCGGTGCTCGAGGTGCTGGCCGGCGTCGGCGTAGAAGACACCGAAGAGCTCGGCGTCGCCGCCGGGTGCGGTGTACTCGACGGTGGGCACGAGTCGGACGACGTCGCCGCCGAACGTGGCGACGAACGAGCGGTAGCGAGCGTCGCGACCGAGCACTGCGTGCACGCGACCGACGTGCACGGAGTCACGGTCCCAGTCCTGAAGGCACAGGAGCGTGAGGGCTGCGCCGTCGCCGACGCGTACCTCGATGTTGCCGCTCATCGTCGCCGAGCCCTCGTGCACGACGACGACGGTCGCCGAGGAGAACGCCTCGGCATCGATCACGAGGTTCCCCACGCTCGGGCGGTCGGTGCCGCCTCCGGCGAGGCGCAGGACCGAGGTCGACGACGCCACGGCGTCACGCGGGATGGTGAGCACGCCGCTCTGAGGCGATGCCGCGCGTGCCAGCAGGCTCGTGCGGTCGAGGGCCTGGTCGGACAGAGCGAGGCTCGCCGTGGGGACGACGTCCCAACGGACCTCGGGTGCGAGCTCGACTGCGACGTCCGGCGAGACCGGGTCGACGAGCTCGACGTGCAGGCCGCGCAGGCGGGCGAGCGGGGTGAAGCGCCAGGCCTCCTCGCGCCCGGTGGGCGCGGGAAGGTCGGCGATCGAGAGGGTGTCGGTCGTGACGGTCATGTCAGCCGACCGCTCCTTCCATCTGGAGCTCGATGAGCCGGTTGAGCTCGAGCGCGTACTCCATGGGCAGCTCACGGGCGATGGGCTCGATGAAGCCGCGCACGATCATCGCCATCGCCTCGTCCTCGGTGAGACCCCGGGACATCAGGTAGAAGAGCTGGTCGGCGCTGACCTTGGAGACCGTCGCCTCGTGGCCCATCGACACGTCGTCGGTGCGGACGTCGACGTAGGGGTAGGTGTCGCTGCGGCTGATGTCGTCGACCAGCAGCGCGTCGCACTTCACCGTGCTCTTGGAGCCGTGGGCGTCCTCGTTGATCTGCACCAGGCCGCGGTAGGACGTGCGACCGCCGCCACGTGCCACGGACTTGCTCACGATCGACGACGACGTGTACGGCGCGGCATGGACCATCTTGGAGCCGGCGTCCTGGTGCTGGCCCTCGCCGGCGAACGCGATCGAGAGCGTCTCGCCCTTCGCGTGCTCGCCGACCATCCACACGGCCGGGTACTTCATCGTGACCTTCGAGCCGATGTTGCCGTCGATCCACTCCATCGTCGCGCCGGCCTGTGCGACCGCGCGCTTGGTGACGAGGTTGTAGACGTTGTTCGACCAGTTCTGGATGGTCGTGTAACGGCACCGCGCTCCCTTGCGCACGATGATCTCGACGACGGCCGAGTGCAGCGAGTCGCTCGAGTAGATCGGGGCGGTGCAGCCCTCGACGTAGTGAACGTAGGCGTCCTCGTCGACGATGATCAGGGTGCGCTCGAACTGGCCCATGTTCTCGGTGTTGATGCGGAAGTAGGCCTGCAGCGGGATGTCGACCCGCACGCCCTTGGGCACGTAGATGAACGAACCACCCGACCACACGGCCGTGTTGAGCGCGGAGAACTTGTTGTCGCCCGACGGGATGACGGTCGCGAAGTGCTCGCGGAACACGTCCTCGTGCTCGCGCAGGCCCGAGTCGGTGTCGAGGAAGATGACGCCCTGCTCCTCGAGGTCCTCACGGATCTTGTGGTAGACGACTTCGCTCTCGTACTGAGCCGCCACGCCGGAGACCAGGCGCTGCTTCTCGGCCTCGGGGATGCCGAGCCGGTCGTAGGTGTTCTTGATGTCGTCGGGGAGGTCCTCCCACGACGCCGCCTGCTTCTCGGTCGAGCGCACGAAGTACTTGATGTTGTCGAAGTCGATGCCCGAGAGGTCCGAGCCCCACGACGGCATCGGCTTCTTCTGGAACAGCCGCAAGGCCTTCAGCCGGGTCTCGAGCATCCACTCGGGCTCGTTCTTCTTCGCGCTGATGTCGCGGACGACATCCTCGTTGAGGCCGCGCTTGGCCCCCGCGCCGGCGGTGTCGGAGTCGGCCCAGCCGAAGTCGTAGCGACCCAGGCCTTCGAGCTCGTCGTGGATCTCGGCCGTCATGACAGGACCTCCGATGTGGAGCGGGTGGTGCGGGACGGGACGTCCGGCGTCGACGTGGTGCCGGCGACGGGTCGGGAGACGAGGGTGGTGCACACGCCGTCGCCGTGGGCGAGGGTCGCGAGGCGGGTGACGTGCGTGCCGAGCAACCGGCCGAACGCCTCGGTCTCGGCGTCGCACAGCTCGGGGAACTCGGCGGCGACGTGCCCGACCGGGCAGTGGTGCTGGCAGATCTGGACGGTGTTCGCGGTGGCGCCCTCGGTGACCGAGGCGACGTAGCCGTCGGCGGTGAGGGCGGACGCGAGCACGGCGGGTCGCTCGTCGGCGCACGCTGCAGCGACGACGTCGGCGTAGCGACGCTCGAGCTCGCCGACGCGGTGCGCGGCGAACGCCTGGACGGCACCCGCTCCCCCGGTCTCGCTGAGGTAGCGGAGCGCTCCGACGGCGAGGTCGTCGTACGCGGACTCGAAGGACTCGCGACCGGAGTCGGTCACGGAGTAGACGCGGGCCGGTCGACCGGGGCCGCGGGCACCGTTGACCGCCTGCGGGCCGTAGGGCGCCCGCTCGCCGGACTCGACGTGGCCGGTCTCGACGAGGGCGTCGAGGTGGCGGCGTACCGCGGTGGTCGACAGGTCGAGGCGCTCGGCGAGGGCGGCCGCGGTCTGCGGACCACCCTCGAGGAGCGCCTGGGCCACGCGGGCCGTGGCGCCCGAGAGCGCACCGGTCGATTTCACAACGTCATTGTTGCCTAATTGCCCCGGGAGTGCGAACGCGGGGCCCGGCGACCGTCCGCGTGGAGCCAGGGCGACGGCCGGACGGGGCTCTGACCTGCGGTGCAGCCGATCCTGACCCAGGCACGGGCTGCGCTCCGGCGCTCCCTAGACTCGCACGGTGACCTCCCCCATCGCCGTGACCGACGACGCGGCGGTGGTGGTCGAGGGGCTGCACCTCTCCTACGGACCGGTCCGGGCGCTGGACGGCGTCTCCTTCACGGTGCGCAGCGGCCGGGTCACGGCCCTGCTCGGACCCAACGGCGCCGGCAAGACGAGCACCGTGGAGGTGTGCGAGGGCTACCGCGTGCCGGACTCGGGCACGGTGCGCGTCTGGGGGCTCGATCCCCGTGCCCGTGATCTGCGGGCCCGGGTCGGCGTCATGCTCCAGGACGGCGGCGTCTACGCCGGAGAGCGCGCCGTGCCGATGCTGCGCCACCTGGCGTCGTTCTACGCCCACCCGCTCGACGTCGACGAGCTCGCCGAGCGGCTCGGGCTCGACGGCGTCCGCGCTACCTACCGTCGGATGTCGGGCGGGGAGAAGCAGCGGCTGGCGCTGGCGTGCGCCGTCGTGGGACGCCCCGACCTGGTGTTCCTCGACGAGCCCAGCGCGGGCATGGATCCGCAGACCCGGCTCGCGGCGTGGGACCTCGTGGCCCAGCTGCGCACCGACGGCGTGACGGTGGTGCTCACGACCCATCTGATGGACGAGGCCGAGCGGCTCGCCGACGAGGTCGTGATCATCGACCACGGACGCGTCGTCGCCGCGGGCACCACCGCCGAGCTCACCGGGGCGGGCGAGGTGCTCACGTTCACGGCGTCCGTGGGCCTCGACCTGGGTCCGCTGCGGGCGCGGCTGCCCGTCGACGCGTCCGTCGTCGAGTCCCCGAGCGGCGTCTACCGCGTCGAGGGTGACGTGGGTCCCGACCTGCTGGCGCTCGTGACCACGTGGTGCGCGGAGAACGGCGTGCTCCCGCGCGAGCTGTCGACCGGGCGTCGCTCGCTCGAGGACGTGTTCCTCGACCTCACCGGGCGGGCGCTGCGCGCATGACGACCTCGTCGACGGTGAGTGGAGGCCTCTCCCCCCAGCCTGGCGCAGCACCGCGGTCGCGGATCCTGCGGGCTCAGACGCTCGCCGAGATCCGGATGACGCTGCGCAACGGCGAGCAGCTGCTGCTCACCCTCGTGATCCCGCTGGTCGTGCTGGTCGGCCTGTCGCACCTGCCGCCGGACGTCGTCGGCCACTCGCCGGCGATCGACGCGGTCGCGCCCGGGGTGCTCGCGCTCGCGGTGCTCAGCACGGCGTTCACCGGGCAGGCGATCGCCACGGGCTTCGAGCGGCGCTACGGCGTCCTGCGCCTGCTCGGCAGCACGCCGCTCGGGCGGGGCGGGCTGCTGGCCGCGAAGACGCTGGCGGTGCTGGCGGTCGAGACGCTGCAGGTGCTGCTGCTCGTGGTCGTGGCCAAGGTGCTCGGCTGGCATCCGGTGGGCTCGTGGCCCGCGGCCATCGCCCTGCTCGTGCTGGGGACGGCCGCGTTCTCGGCCCTCGGGCTGCTGCTCGCGGGCACCTTGCGCGCCGAGGCCACCCTCGCGGTCGCCAACGGGATCTACCTGCTGCTGCTCGCCATCGGAGGCGTGGTGATCCCGGTCGACCGGCTGCCCGCGTCGCTGCAGCCGCTCGTGTCGGCGCTCCCGTCCGCGGCTCTGGGTGACGGGCTGCGCGACGTCCTGCTGCACGGGACGGCGTTCCCGGTCGGACCGGCGACGGTGCTGGTGGTCTGGGCCGTGGGCGCCGGCGTGCTCACCGCCCGCACGTTCCGCTGGAGCTGACCCGGTCGTGCCCCGCCGAGGACGGGCGCGCCGCGCTCGTCGGCGCGGCACCGCCTAACCTGGGCGCGTGACGATGCAGGAGCCGGCGGCCGCGCGGACGTTCGCCCTCGTGCGCGACCAGCGTGCACCGCTCGTCGCGCGTCGCATCTATGTCGCCAACCTCGTCGCGCAGATGGCCATCGTGGTGACCGGTGCCGTGGTGCGGCTGACGGCGTCCGGCCTGGGCTGCCCGACGTGGCCGCGGTGCGCCGGAGACTCGATCACCCCCGTCGACGGGCAGGCCGAGGCCTGGCACAAGTACGTCGAGTTCGGCAACCGGATGCTCACGGTCGTGCTCGTCGTCCTCGCCCTCGCGGCTCTCGCCGTGGCGTGGCGCGACGCGCGTCGGCGTCGGTCGGAGGACCTGCCCGCTCGGCCCGCTCTCACGTGGCTCGCCGCCGTACCTCTGCTCGGCACAGTCACGCAGATCCCCCTGGGCGGCGTCACGGTGCTCACGCACCTCAACCCGATCGCGGTGGGCTCGCACCTGCTGTTGTCGCTCGGGATCGTCGCCCTGCTCACGGTCCTCGTGACCCGTGCCGGCGAGTGGGGTGACGAGCCGGTCGTGGTCGTCGTCCGTCCCGAGGTCCGGCTGGGCGTCTGGGCGTTCACGCTGATCATGGGCGCGGTGCTGGTCGTCGGGATGCTCGTGACCGCCAGCGGCCCGCACGCCGGCGACCAGCGGACGCACCGCCTCGGGCTCGACCCGCAGACCGTCGCCTGGCTGCACGCCGACGTCGTGGTGCTCGGCTTCGGTCTGCTGGCGGGGCTGCTGGTGGCGCTCCGGGCGACGCGGGCCCCCGAGCGGACGACCACGGCTGCGACCCAGCTGCTGCTCGCCATGCTCGCGCAGGGCCTGGTCGGCTACGTGCAGTTCTTCACGGCCGAGCCGTGGATGCTCGTGACGGTCCACGTCCTGCTCGCGACCGTGATCTGGTGGGCGACCGTACGACTCCTCCTGGCGACCAGGACCCGCGGCGTGATCGAGATGGTCGACGTCGAGTCCCCGCGTCACCGCCCGAACTGACGCAGATCGACGCGCTTTCCGTGCACTCGGGCGGTGACGTCGCGGGGGTGCTGGTCACCAGGGCAGGAACGCGTCGATGGCGACGGCGAGGAAGAGCAGCGAGAGGTAGCTGATCGAGCCGTGGAAGAGGCGCATGGCCTTGACGTCGCGGTCGCCTCGACGCACCCGGCGCAGCAGCGCGTGCGCCTCCCAGAGGAACGCGCCGCCCAGCACGACGGCGCACACGGCGTAGAACGCGGTCATGTGCGCGGCGGGCACGAGCACCAGCGACGTGAGCACCATGGCCCACGAGTAGCCGATGATCTCGCGCGCCACCGTCGACAGCGGCGCCACGACCGGCAGCATCGGGACGCCGGCGGCGGCGTAGTCGTCCTTGAACCGGAGGGACAGCGGCCAGTAGTGCGGCGGCGTCCAGAAGAAGACGACGCCGAACAGCACGAACGGCGCCCAGGTGAGGGACCCCGTGACCGCCGCCCAGCCGATGAGGATCTGCATGCACCCAGCCGCCCCGCCCCAGACGATGTTCTGCGGGGTACGGCGCTTGAGCAGCAGCGTGTAGCCGACCACGTACATGAGGATCGCGGCGGCCGTGAGCGCGGCCGCGAGACCGTTGGTGGTGAGGGCGAACCACGCGACCGACCCGAGTGCGAGGGACAGGCCGAACGCGAGCGCGCCCTGGGGGCTGACCTCGCCGGTGACGAGCGGTCGATGGCCGGTGCGCACCATCAGCCCGTCGATGTCACGGTCGATGTACATGTTGAGCGCGTTGGCGCCCCCGGCAGCGAGGAACCCGCCGACGAGGGTCGCGAGCACGAGGCGCAGCGACGGCACGCCGCCCGAGGCGAGCACCATCGTGGGCACCGTGGTGACAAGGAGCAGCTCGATGATCCGCGGCTTGGTGAGCGCCAAGTAGGCGGCCGCGCGGGACCGGGTGCGCGGGGCGGGCGCGAGCCCGTCGCGGACGTCGGCGCCAGACCCGGGAGGCCTGGGGGCGACGGCGGTCACGCGCACTCTCCGAGGGTCTGAGGGGCTGAAAGTTCCAGGTGCGCGCGGGAGTCTACCGGGCGGCCCGGCCCCTGGGGGCCGACAGTAGGATCCCGATCCGTGACGACTCTGCGCCCCGGCCCCTCGCCCGCCTCCGACCCCGCGACCTGGTGGGGCGCGCTCGACGACCGCGCGGTCGACACCGCCCGGGTGCTGGCGGCCGACGCCGTCCAGAAGGTCGGCAACGGCCACCCGGGTACGGCGATGAGCCTGGCGCCGGCGGCGTACCTGCTGTTCCAGAAGTTCCTGCGCCACGACCCGAGCGACCCGGACTGGCTCGGGCGCGACCGGTTCGTCCTCTCCTGCGGGCACTCGTCGCTCACCCTCTACATCCAGCTCTTCCTGTCCGGGTACGGCCTCGAGCTCGCCGACCTCGAGTCGTTCCGCACCTGGGGCTCGCTGACCCCCGGCCACCCCGAGCGCCACCACACCGCCGGCGTCGAGACCACGACCGGACCGCTCGGCCAGGGCCTCGCGACGGCGGTGGGCATGGCCATGGGCCAGCGTTACGAGCGCGGCCTGCTCGACCCGGACGCGGCGCCTGGCACGAGCCCGTTCGACCACATGGTGTGGGTGATCACGTCCGACGGTGACCTCGAGGAGGGCGTGACGTCGGAGGCGTCGTCGCTCGCCGGCACGCAGCAGCTCGGCAACCTCGCGGTCGTGTGGGACGACAACCGCATCTCGATCGAGGACGACACCGCGGTCGCCTTCTCCGAGGACGTCGTCGCCCGCTACGACGCCTACGGCTGGCACACGCAGTCCGTGGAGATGAACGCCGACGGCAGCGTCGACCACGTGGCGCTCGCCGCGGCGATGGCTGCGGCCGAGGCCGAGACCGCGCGGCCGTCCTTCATCCGGATGCGCAGCATCATCGGCTGGCCGGCGCCCACGCTTCGCAACACGTTCAAGGCGCACGGCAGCGCCCTCGGCGTCGACGAGGTACGAGCGACCAAGCAGCTTCTCGGCTTCGACCCCGATCAGTCCTTCTCTGTCGCCGCCGACGTCCTGGCGCACGCCCGCAAGGTCGGCGATGCGCGGAGCCGACGCTGCGCGCCGAGTGGGACGTCGCCTACGGCGCATGGCGTGCGGCGCAGCCCGAGCGGGCCGCGCTGCTCGACCGCCTCGTCGCCGGCACGCTGCCCGAGGGCTTCACGCTGCCTGAGTTCCCCGCCGGCAAGGACGTCGCGACCCGCAAGGCGAGCGGCGAGGTGATCCAGGCGATCGCCGCGCAGCTGCCCGAGTTCGTCGGCGGCAGCGCGGACCTCGCCGAGAGCAACAACACGACGATCGAAGGAGCGCCGTCCTTCCTCCCGAGCGGAACTCCGGTGTCGCCCACGTCGCCGTTCGGCAAGAGCCAGTCGCCCTACGGCCGGATCCTGCACTTCGGCATCCGAGAGCACGCGATGGGCTCGGCACTCAACGGCATGTCGTTGTCGAACCTGTTGCGCCCGTTCGGTGGCACGTTCCTGGTGTTCAGCGACTACATGCGCGGCGCCGTGCGGCTGGCCTCGATCATGCAGACCAACGTGACCTTCGTCTGGACGCACGACTCGATCGGGCTCGGCGAGGACGGCCCCACCCACCAGCCCGTCGAGCACCTGTGGGCGCTGCGTGCGATCCCGGGTCTGGCGATCGCTCGTCCCGCGGATGCGAACGAGACGGCTGCGGTCTGGGGCGAGATCCTGCGCCGACGTCGGCCCACCGGCCTGGCGCTGACCCGGCAGAACCTGCCCACCGTCGACCGCACCGAGTTCGCATCCGCAGCCGGAGCGGCTCGTGGCGGCTACGTCCTGGCGGACGCGTCCAGTGCGGTTCCGCGCGTGCTGGTCATCGCCACCGGGTCCGAGGTGGCGCTCGCGCTCGCCGCACGGGCGTCGCTCGAGGCTGACGGCGTCCCGACGCGCGTCGTCTCGATGCCGTGCGTCGAGTGGTTCGAGGAGCAGGACGCCGACTACCGCGAGTCCGTGCTGCCCTCGTCGGTGCGTGCCCGGGTGTCGGTCGAGGCCGGTGTCGCGCAGGGCTGGTGGAAGTACCTCGGCACGCACGGTCGCCCCGTGTCGCTCGAGCACTTCGGCGCTTCTGCCGATGCCGCGACCCTCTTCCGCGAGTTCGGCTTCACGGCGGAGTCGGTGGTCGCCGCCGCCCGCGAGTCCCTCGCCGCCAGCGCCTGATCCACGTCCGTCGGCATCGGCTGATCCACCGGCCCCGGGCACGCGCGCCAGTTCCGCTGGCTAGGTTGGACCCATGTCTGCCGATCGCCTCGCCGACCTGTCCGCCGCCGGAGTCTCCATCTGGCTCGACGACCTCGACCGGGGCCGCCTCGAGGGAGGTGGCCTCGCCGCGCTCGTCGACGGCTCTCACGTCGTCGGGGTCACGACCAACCCGTCGATCTTCGAGAAGGCGCTCACGGCCGGAGCTGCCGAGTACGCCGATCAGGTCCGGGATCTCGCCGTCCGCGGCGTCGACCTCGGCGAGGCGGTGCGCGCGCTCACGACGTTCGACGTGCGCTGGGCGTGCGACGTCCTCGCCCCCGTGCACCGACGCAGCAGGCGGGGTCGACGGACGCGTGAGCATCGAGGTCGACCCGCGGCTCGCGCGCGACACCGAGGCGACGATCGCGGAGGCCAAGGCCCTGCACTGGGCGGTCGACCGCGCCAACGTCCTCATCAAGATCCCCGCGACGGTCGAAGGACTCCCGGCCATCACGGCCGTGCTCGCCGCCGGCATCAGCGTCAACGTGACGCTGATCTTCTCGGTCGAGCGCTACCGCGGGGTGCTCGACGCCTGGCTCGCCGGGCTCGAGCAGGCCCACGCCAACGGGCACGACCTCGCGACCATCGAGTCGGTCGCGTCGTTCTTCGTCAGCCGGGTCGACAGCGAGGTCGACGGGCGGCTGCCCGCCGGTTCGCCGCTGCGCGGCACGGCCGCCATCGCGAACGCCCGCGTCGCCCACGAGGCGTTCGCCGCCGTCGTCGCCGGCGAGCGCTGGGCGGCACTCGCAGCCGCCGGCGCCCACGTCCAGCGGCCGTTGTGGGCGTCGACCGGCGTGAAGGACCCGGCGTACTCCGACACGCGCTACGTCGTCGACCTCGTGACGCGGAATGTCGTCAACACGATGCCCGAGGCCACGCTCGACGCGGTGCGCGACCACGGCGAGGTCTCCGGCGACACGATCGTTCCGGAGTACGCGGCGGCGCACGAGGCGCTCGGCGCGCTGACGTCGGCCGGGATCGACCTCGACGACGTGGTGCGCGTGCTCGAGGACGAGGGCGTCGACAAGTTCGTCGTCGCCTGGGAGTCGCTGCTGGGGTCCGTCACGTCGGCTCTGGGCGCGGCGCGCGTGGCGTCCGGGCGCTGAGGAGGACGTCGTGCGCACCCAGATACCCATCGAGAGCGACAACCCGCTGCGCGACCCGCGCGACCGCCGTCTGCCCCGCATCGCCGGGCCGTGCAGCCTGGTGATCTTCGGCGTCACGGGAGACCTGTCGCGCAAGAAGCTGATGCCCGCGGTCTACGACCTGGCCAACCGCGGGCTGCTACCGGCCGGCTTCGCGCTCGTCGGGTTCGCGCGCCGCGACTGGGTCGACCAGGACTTCGCCGACATCGTCCACGACTCGGTGCGCGAGCACGCACGCACCGAGTTCCGCGAGGACGTCTGGAACGAGCTGTGCAAGGGGATCCGCTTCGTCGCGGGCGACATCAACGACGATGCAGCGTTCGACCAGCTCTCGCAGGTGGTCATGGACCTCGACCGGGTCCGCGGCACTCGTGGCAACCACGCGTTCTACCTGTCGATCCCGCCGAAGTTCTTCGGGACTGTCGTGCAGCAGCTCAAGCGATCGGGGCTGTCGGCGTCCAACGACGGCGCGTGGCGCCGCGTGGTCATCGAGAAGCCGTTCGGCCACGACCTCGAGAGCGCGCGCGACCTCAACGCCACCATCGGCGAGGTCTTCCCGTCCGGCTCGGTGTTCCGCATCGACCACTACCTCGGGAAGGAGACGGTGCAGAACCTGTTGGCGCTCCGGTTCGCCAACACGATGTTCGAGCCGATCTGGAACTCCAACTACGTCGACCACGTGCAGATCACGATGGCCGAGGACATCGGCATCGGCGGACGCGCGGGCTACTACGACGGCATCGGTGCGGCGCGCGACGTCATGCAGAACCACCTGCTGCAGCTGCTCGCGCTCGCCGCGATGGAGGAGCCGCTGTCCTTCCGCGCCAACGACGTCCGGATCGAGAAGGAGAAGGTCCTGACGGCGCTCACGCTGCCTCGGGACCTCGATCTGCATACGTCGCGTGGCCAGTACGCGGCCGGGTGGCAGGGCGGCGCACCGGTGATCGGCTTCCTCGAGGAGGACGGCATCTCGCCGAAGTCCGTCACCGAGACCTTCGCGGCGGTCCGGCTCGAGGTCGACACCCGACGCTGGGCAGGCGTTCCCTTCTACCTGCGCACCGGCAAGAGGCTGGGACGCCGCGTCACCGAGCTGGCCGTGGTCTTCAAGCGCGCCCCGCACCTGCCGTTCAGCGCGACCGACACCGAGGAGCTGGGGCAGAACGCGTTCGTCGTCCGCATCCAGCCCGATGAGGGCGTCACGATGCGGTTCGGGTCGAAGGTTCCGGGCACCCAGATGGAGGTCCGCGACGTCAACATGGACTTCGCCTACGGCGACTCGTTCACCGAGTCCAGCCCCGAGGCCTACGAGCGGCTCATCCTCGACGTGCTGCTCGGTGACCCGCCGCTGTTCCCCCGTCACGAGGAGGTCGAGCGCGGCTGGATGGTCCTCGATCCGATCCTGGCGCGCTGGGCCGAGCGCGGGCGCCCCGAGCAGTACGAGTCCGGCACGTGGGGCCCGAGCTCGTCCCACGAGATGATCGCCCGCGACGGGCGCGCCTGGAGGCGGCCATGAGCGTGCGACTCGACGACACCACGGCGGCCGAGGTCAGCACCGCCATCTCCGCCGAGCGCTTCCGGCAGGGCTCGAGCGCCGTCGGCAGGGTGCTGACCCTCGTGATCATCGCCGACGAGGCCAACCAGGCGGACGCCGTCCGCGCCGCCGCGGAGGCCGCGCGCGAGCACCCGTGTCGCATCCTCACCGCGATCCCCCGGCCCGGTCGTGGTCCGGCGAGGCTCGACGCCGAGATCACGGTCGGCGGCGCCGACGGGCTCGGCGAGCTCGCCGAGCTGAGGCTCCGCGGCCCGCTGCACCACCACGTCGCATCGGTCGTGCTCCCCCTCCTCGTACCCGACGCGCCCGTGGTCGTGTGGTGGCCAGGTGGGGGTCCGGAGGTGCCCGCCGACGACCCGGTCGGGCGTCTCGCCCAGCGCCGCATCACCGATGCTGCGGAGGCCGGTCGTCCGCTCAGGGCGCTCGACCAGGCGCGCGTGGCCTACCACGCCGGCGACACGGACCTGGCCTGGACGCGCATCACCCCGTGGCGCGCTCTGCTCGCGTCGGCCCTCGACCAGCCGACCGGGAAGATCACGGGCGCGGCGGTGTCGGCGCAGCGCAGCAACCCCTCGGCGATGCTGCTCGCCACCTGGTTGCAGACCAACCTCGGCGTTCCCGTCGCGCTGCACGCGAGCCGCGGTCCCGGAATCACCGGGGTCTCGATCCACACCGACCAGGGCGACATCGCCGTGACCCGTCCGGACGGTCGCATCGCGCGCATGACGCGTCCCGGCTTCCCGGAGCGCGAGGCCGCCCTGCACCGGCGCACGACGGACGGGCTCATCGCGGAGGAGCTGCGCCGGCTCGACCCCGACGAGATCTACGGCGAGACGCTGGCAGCTCTTCCCGGTCTCGCGGGGTGGACGGCGAAGGGCGGCACCAGCCGGACCCCGCTCGGTCACGCGGAGCACGAGGCTGCCGACGGGACGGACGTCGACCCGGGTGGCGCCGACGACGCGTCGGAGGCGGCCCGCCGCAAGGCGTTGTCGCTCGGTCAGAAGCCGCCGAGCTCGCGCGTGGCGAAGCCCCCGGCGAAGAAGGTCGCGAAGCCGGCCGCCGCAGCGGCGACGAGGAAGAGGACTCCCGCGAAGGCGGTCACGGCCAAGAAGGCGGCGAAGAAGGCGCCCGCGGCGAAGGGCGTCGCGAGGTCGGGATCGTGAGCACTCCCGAGGTGCTCGTCCATCGGGACGCGGCGACGCTGGCCGACGCGATCGCGGCCCGGCTGGTCACCAAGCTGGTCGAGGTGCAGGCCGACCGGGGTCGCGTGCACGTGTGCCTCACCGGCGGGACGCTGGGCATCGCGCTCCTGGCGGCGCTCAACGGCTCCCCCAGCCGTGACTCCGTCGACTGGTCGACCGTGCACGTCTGGTGGGGCGACGAGCGTTACGTCGCCTCCGACAGCGACGACCGCAACGAGAAGCAGGCGCGCGAAGCCCTGCTCGACCACGTGCCCCTGGTCGCCGACAACGTCCACCCGATGCCGTCGACGGACTCGGGGCTCGACGTCGAGACCGCAGCGGCTCGCTACGCCGACGACCTGCGCCGCGCCTCCCGTCCTGACGACCACGCCGAGGTGCCGTCCTTCGACGTCACGCTGCTGGGCGTGGGGCCGGACGCGCACATCAACAGCCTCTTCCCGCAGCAGCCCGCGGCGCACGAGACCGAGCGGTGGGTCGTCGGCGTCCACGGCTCCCCCAAGCCGCCGCCGATGCGCATCACGATGACCTTCCCCGCCGTCCAGGCGTCGCAGGAGGTCTGGCTCGTGGGCGACGGAGAGTCGAAGGCGGCAGCATTCCGGCTGGCCCTCTCCGACGCCGGGCAGGTGCAGGTGCCGGCCGCGGGAGCCCGCGGCCGCGAACGCACCCTTGTCCTCATCGACGAGGCCGCCGCGTCCCTGCTCCCCCCGGAGATCCGACGCATCGCCAGCCCCTGACGGACCTATCGGGTCGCCGTGAGCCAGCCGAGCTCGCTGGTGATCCTCAGCCCGAGACCCGGTTTCAGCGCGTCGGCGTAGGCGCGTTCGAGTGCCTGCGTGAACTGGTCCTCACCGATCGACTCGACAGCGGGGAAGGACGGCCCCGCGGCGACTGCGGCCCGGGTGAAGGTGTTCATGTCGGGAAACTCGTTGGTCACCGTCACAGCGCCTCGGGACACCACTCTTAGCCCGGCCGACTCGACCAGCGCCTCGGCGACGCCGGGGCGCCCCGTCTGGCCGTTGTCCAGGGTCGCCTGGCCGTGCGACGGCGGGCTGTTCTGGGCTACAGCGACGAAGTAGGGAAGCAGCCCGAGCCGCTTGGGCGAGCCCCAGAAGGTCATTCCGAACATCCCGCCCGGTCGCAGCACCCGCGCTGCTTCGGCTGCGGCGGCCTCACAGCCGTACCAGATCGCGTTGAACGCCGTGACCACCTCGAACGAGGCGTCGCCCCAGGGCAGCGCGTCCATGTCCCCGACACGTAGATCCGCGTCAGGGGTACGAGCTCGGGCGACGGCCAGCAAGCCGGCGGACGCATCCAGCCCGGCCACGACGGCACCTAGGTCGGCCGCGAGCCGCAGGGCGAAACCCGAACCGCAACCGACGTCCAGCAGTGCCGTCCCCTGGGCAACGCCGCACTGATCGAAGACCGTGGCGTTCGCCGGACGGGAGTAGGGCTCGAAGAGGTAGGCCCACTCGACGGCGCGAGAACCCCACGCTGCTCCTGCCTTCTCCCAGTCCACGTCGACCTCCGCCTCGGTAGTGCCGGCGTCACGTTGACGAGACGGGCTCCCCGCCGAGAAGCGTGCACCCGACCTGGGTCCGGCACAAGGTCCAGAGACGACACGTGGACCGCCCCCGAGGGAGCGGTCCACGTGTGTCGACGGCCGTGGGGCCGTCGCGGTCTGTTGCGACCTAGAGAGGCGTGACGTTCTCGGCCTGCGGGCCCTTCTGGCCCTGCGTGACGTCGAACGTGACCTTCTGGTTCTCCTCGAGCGAGCGGTAGCCCGACGACGCGATGGCCGAGAAGTGCACGAACACGTCGGCGCTTCCGTCCTCGGGGGCGATGAAGCCGAAGCCCTTCTCGCCGTTGAACCACTTGACTGTTCCGTTGACCATGGTGTTCCTCATCCGTAGCACTGACGCGGAGGCGAACGTCGCATCCGCAAAGTTGCCGCCGATGTGCCCTCGATCGCCTGGGACCCAGGAAATGAGAGGACGCCCAGCGGAGTCGATCCGCGGGCGTCCGAAGAACGTTCGAGGAACTGCTGTAGCAACCGGGTCCTGACGCTACCACGCGGGACGGGGAACCTCGGTTCGACGGCGCAGCCGACGCGGCGTGGCCCCAGGATGCGCCCCAGCGCTCCTCGCCCCGGAGCACCGCCCGGCCATCCCGCGCCACCCCCATCGCGGTCGCGACGGAGCTCTGTCAGGTCACGCGGACGAGCCCTCGGGCGACGCCGACCCCGACCGTGTCGAGGGGCGCGCCGAAGGGTCCCGTACCGGTCAGCGCCCAGTGATAGGTGCCCGCGAGCAGGACTCGGCCGGAAAGGTCACGTCCGTTCCACACGACGCCGCGGATCAGACCGTCGGACGCCGACCCCGTCCACACCCGCACGACACGTCCCGAGCCCGACCTCATGACGAGCCTCCACGAGCTGACACTGTCGGTGAAGGACCATTGCGGGACCCAGGACGGCCCGGTGGACGACGCGGTGCCCCCGCTCGTCGACCACGGTCCGAGAAGTCGGGGTGCCCCGACTCGATCGTTCGCCCACGGCAGGGGTGCCAGACGGAGGGCGACGGGAACACCGATCAGAGGGCGGGTTACGCCCGCCTGGGCGTTGGCGGGAAAGTCCGCCCACGTGTCGTCTCCCCGCGCGGACTCGCGCGTCGGCCGCGCAGGGCGCTGTCGCATCCCGGTGGGCACAGGTGCAGGCTGGGGGGGTCACCTGGAGGTGCCATGGACCTGTACTCCGCGCTGCTCAGTGCGAAGGAAGGACCTCGTCGACGAGTCGTCCACCGCTGTTCGGACGCCTCGGACTCGAGCACTACGGCCACGCAGGACCAGAGTCGACGCGTCAGCGACTCGACGACATGTACGACCTGGTGCTGAAGGCGATCCACGACCGCGACCTCTCCGACGTGGTGTCCTTCGCCGACGGCGTCGCCGAGGAGCGGTTCTCCGCCGGGTTCGACGTATCCGAGGTCCAGCTGGCGGTCAACGTCCTGGAGACCGTGATGTGGAGGTACGTCGTCGCACTCGTCCCGCCGGAGGAGCTGGCGGCAGACATTGGTCTGGTCAGCACCGTGTTCGGCAGCGTGAAGGACGAGCTGGCTCGTCGATACGTGTCGCTCGCGGCCCAGCGGCACGTCACGTCCCTGGACCTCACGCGCACTGTTCCGAGGCGTCGCAGCCTACTGATCGCGACGCACCTCGACGCGCGACCAAGGCCCGGCCGTGGAGGGCCGGGCCTGTCGCGCGTGCGAGGTGCGCTACTTGTCGCGCAGCTTGGCGAGCGCCTCGTTGAGGATGGCCTCGCCGTCCTCGTCGCTGCGACGCTCCTTCACGTAGGCCAGGTGCGTCTTGTACGGCTCGATCTTGGGTGCCGCCGGCGGGTTCTCACGGTCACGGCCCGAGGGCAGCCCGCACCGGGGGCAGTCCCACTCGGTCGGCACCGCGGCCTCGGTCGCGAAGCTCGGGCGGGTCTCGTGGCCGTTGGCGCAGTAGAACGACACGCGGTGACGCGGTGCCGAGTCGCCGCGCTCGGCCTCGCCCATGGGACCGGCACCGACACGGCTGCCACGGATCGCACTACCACTGGCCACGGATTGTGCCTTTCGTTGATGGTGAGGACGTCAGGTCTTGAGCAGCAGGCCGAGGCCGACGATGAGCGCCGCCCAGACCAGGCCGAGCGCGACCGTGATCCGGTCGAGGTTGCGCTCGGCGGCGCTCGAGCCGCCCAGCGACGAGGAGATGCCGCCGCCGAACATGTCCGAGAGACCGCCGCCCTTGCCCTTGTGCAGGAGCACAAGGACGATGAGCAGGAGGCTCACGAGCATCAGGGCGATCTCGAAAGCGGTGATCACGACGTACTCCCCTCGGGACGCACCGGCGCGGCACGTCGGACCAGGATAAGCGACCGACCCTCAGGTTCGGTGCACGGTCGGCCCGAGAGCCGTGTCAGGACTCGTCCGCGGGGTGCAGGCGGAAGCGGACGATGGCCACGAACTCGTCCGGATCCAGGCTCGCGCCGCCCACGAGGGCGCCGTCGACGTCGGTCTGGGCCATGATCGCGGCGACGTTCGACGCCTTGACGGACCCGCCGTACAGAATCCGGACGCCGTCGGCCAGGTCGCCCGAGTAGAGCTCGGCCAGGCGGGTGCGGATCGCCCCGCAGACCTCCTGCGCGTCGTCAGGCGTGGCGACCTCGCCGGTGCCGATGGCCCAGACCGGCTCGTAGGCGACCACGAGCGTGCGGGCCTTGTCGGCCGGGAGGCCAGCGAGCGCCCCGTCGAGCTGGGCGAGCGTGTGCGCGACGTGGGTGCCGGCCTTGCGCACCTCGAGGCCCTCGCCCACGCACAGGATCGGCGTGAGGTTGTTGCGGTACGCCGCCTGGACCTTCGACGAGACCACGTCGTCGGACTCGGCGTGGTACTCGCGGCGCTCGCTGTGCCCGACCACGACGTACGTGCAGCCGAGCTTGGCGAGCATGGCCCCGCTGATCTCACCGGTGTAGGCACCCTTGTCGTGGGCCGACAGGTCCTGCGCGCCGTAGCGGACGTCGAGCTTGTCGCCGTCGACGAGCGTCTGCACCGAGCGGATGTCGGTGTAGGGCGGCAGCACCGCCACCTCGCAGGCCTCGTGGTCGGCGTCGTTGAGCGCGAACGCGAGCTTCTGCACCACCGCGATCGCCTCGAGGTGGTTGAGGTTCATCTTCCAGTTGCCCGCCATGAGCGGGAGACGGCCCGAGGCCATGAATCAGTCCTCCAGGACCGCGATGCCGGGCAGCGTCCGTCCCTCGAGGAACTCCAGGGACGCACCTCCACCCGTGGAGATGTGGGAGAAACCGGACTCGTCGATGCCGAGCAGCCGCACCGCCGCCGCGGAGTCGCCGCCGCCGACGACCGTGAGCCCGTCGACGCGGGTGATCGCCTCCGCCACCGCGCGGGTGCCGTCGGCGTACGGCGTCATCTCGAACACGCCCATGGGCCCGTTCCAGACGACCGTCTTCGCATCGGCGATGCGATCGGCGAAGAGCGCGCTGCTGTTGGGGCCGATGTCGAGGCCCATCCAGCCGTCCTCGATGTCATCGACCGACACCACCTTGTGCTCGGCGTCGGCCGAGAACGCCGTGGCGACCACGACGTCGACGGGGAGCACGAGCTCGACACCGCGAGCCTCGGCGTCGGCGATGAGCCCACGCACGGTCTCGACCTGGTCGGCCTCGAGCAGTGACGACCCGACGTTCTTGCCGAGGGCGGCGAGGAACGTGAAGCACATGCCGCCGCCGACGAGCAGCCGGTCGACGTTGTGCAGCAGGTTGGTGATGACGCCGAGCTTGTCGCTCACCTTCGAGCCGCCGAGGATCACGGCGTACGGACGATCGGGGTCGTGGAGCACCTTGCGGAAGACCTCGACCTCGGACAGCACCAGACGACCCGCGGCGTGCGGCAGCAGGGTCGCGATGTCGGAGACGCTGGCCTGCTTGCGGTGGACGACGCCGAAGCCGTCGCTCACGAACAGGTCTGCGAGCCCGGCGAGCTCAGCCGCGAGGGCGGCGCGCTCGGCGTCGTCCTTGCTGTCCTCGCGCTTGTCGTAGCGGACGTTCTCGAGGAGCGCGACGTCGCCGTCGCCGAGGGCCGCCACGACGGCGTGGGCCGAGGGGCCGGTGACGTCGGTGGCGAGCGGGACCGGGACACCGAGCAGCTCGGACAGGCGCGCCGCCACGGGCGCCAGGGACAGCTCGGGCTTGGGCTCACCCTTGGGACGACCGAGGTGCGCCACCAGGATCACGCGAGCGCCGCGGGCCCGTAGCGCCTCCACGGTCGGCAGCGCGGCACGGATGCGTCCGTCGTCGGTGATGCGGCGCGAGCCGTCACCGGCGTCCTCGAGCGGGACGTTGAAGTCCGCCCGCACGAGGACCCGGCGACCGGCGACGTCGAGGTCGTCGATCGTCTTCATGGACTGCGGCCTCTACAGGGACTTGCCGACGTAGACGACCAGGTCGACCAGCCGGTTGCTGTAGCCCCACTCGTTGTCGTACCAGCCGAGGACCTTGGCGGTGTTGCCGAGGACCTTGGTGATGCCGGCGTCGAAGATGCACGAGGCCGGGTTGGTGACGATGTCGCTCGAGACGATCGGGTCCTCGGTGTACTCCAGGATGCCCTTGAGCGGACCATCGGCCGCAGCCTTGATGGCGGCGTTGATCTCGTCGGCGCTGGCCTCGCGGGACAGCGTCACGGTGAGATCGGTGGCCGAGCCGGTCGGCACCGGCACGCGCATGGCGTAGCCGTCCAGCTTGCCCTTGAGCTCGGGCAGCGCGAGGCCGATGGCCTTCGCCGCTCCGGTGCTGGTCGGGATCATGTTGAGGGCGGCGGCGCGGGCGCGGCGCAGGTCCTTGTGCGGGTAGTCCAGGATCACCTGGTCGTTGGTGTAGGCGTGGATCGTCGTCATCAGGCCGTTCTCGATGCCGAACGTGTCGTTGATGACCTTCGCCATCGGAGCCAGACAGTTCGTGGTGCACGACGCGTTGCTGATGATGACGTGCTTCGCCGGGTCGTAGATGTCGTGGTTGACGCCCATGACGATCGTGGCGTCCTCGCCCTTGGCGGGCGCGGAGATGATGACCTTCTTGGCGCCGCCCTCGACGTGGCCGCGGGCCTTGTCGGCGTCGGTGAAGAAGCCGGTCGACTCGATGACGATGTCTGCTCCGAGGTCACCCCACGGCAGCTTGGCCGGGTCGCGCTCGGCGAGGGCGACGATCTTCTTGCCGCCCACCAGGATCGCGTCGTCGGTCGCCTTCACGTCGGTGCCCAGCCGGCCCAGGATGCTGTCGTACTTGAGCAGGTGCGCCAGGGTGGCGTTGTCGGTCAGGTCGTTGACGGCGACGATCTCGACGTCGGCGCCCTGGGCGGCCAGCGCCCGGTAGAAGTTTCGGCCGATGCGGCCGAAGCCGTTGATGCCCACACGAACAGTCACTGGTACTCAGTCCTCGTCTTGACTCGAGAGACGACAGTCGGCGTCTTTGCCGACTCTTCGCCGTGCGCGGCGCCGCGGAGGCGCCGGCGTGGCGTCTCCGACCCTATCGGACCGGCGTACGCCGTTTCGCGCCACGTGGCTACCGCGCAGTAGCCCGGCGGACGCGGGGCGACGGCCGCTGGACAGGTCAGTCGACGTCGACGAGGTCGGCGGGGATGCCGGCCTCGGTGTCCGGGATGCCGAGCTCGACGGCGCGCTTGTCGGCCAGCGCCAGCAGGCGTCGGATGCGCCCGGCGATGGCGTCCTTGGTCATGGGCGGGTCGGCCAGGGCGCCGAGCTCCTCGAGCGAGGCCTGCTGGTGCTCCATGCGCAGGCGCCCGGCGTCGGCGAGGTGGTCGGGGACCTCGTCACCGAGGATCTCGAGGGCGCGCTGCACGCGGGCACCGGCCGCCACCGCGGCTCGGGCCGAGCGTCGCAGGTTGGCGTCGTCGAAGTTGGCCAGCCGGTTGGCGGTGGCACGCACCTCGCGGCGCATCCGGCGCTCCTCCCACGCAAGCACCGAGTCGTGGGCACCGAGCCGGGTGAGCAGCGCGGCGATGGCGTCGCCGTCGCGGATGACCACGCGGTCGACGCCGCGGACCTCGCGCGGCTTCGCGACGATGCCCAGACGCCGTGCCGCGCCGGAGAGCGCGAGGGCCGCCTCGGGGCCCGGGCAGGTGACCTCGAGGGCGGAGGACCGGCCCGGCTCGGTGAGCGAGCCGTGGGCGAGGAACGCGCCGCGCCAGGCTGCCTCGGCGTCGCAGAGGGGTCCGTTCACGACGGCGGTCGGGAGGCCGCGCGCCGGGCGACCACTGGCGTCGACGAGCCCGGTCTGGCGCGCGAGCTGCTCGCCGTCGGCATGGACCCGGACGAGGTAGCGGTTGCCCTTGCGCAGGCCGCTCGGGTGGACGACGGCCAGCTCGCTCTGGTGGCCGAAGACCTCGGCGATGTCCTTGCGCAGCCGCCTCGCCGTGTTGGCCGTGTCGAGCTCGGCCTCGATGACGATCTTGCCGCCGACGATGTGCAACCCGGACGCGAAGCGCAGGATCGCCGACACCTCCGCCTTGCGGCAGCACGGCTTGGTGACCTTGAGGCGCGAGAGCTCGTCCTTGACCGCTGCCGTCATCGCCATGACCGGCATCCTGCCATCCGAGTCAACAACCCTCGCGCCCGCGTCCCCCGACGACCAGGTCCCGTCGTCACCGCCCGAAGTCGCGCAGACCGGCAGCGTTTGCGTCAGCTGCGGCGGTAACCACGAGGGAGGTGCGGTCAGGTGGTGAGGACGCCGCCGAGCGCGGACGCGAGCAGGTCCGCGTCGTGGCGGGCGGCACCGTCACGAGCAGCTACCCGGGCCAGCACCAGGTGCCCGCCCAGCGCGGCGGTCGCCGCGGCGAGGGCAGCGACGTCCGCGACGTGGTCGGGGTCGGCGAGCACGGTGTCGACGCGGAGCCCGGGTGCCTGCTCGGCGAGCACCTCGAGGTGACGTTGCGGCGAGAAGCCTGTGGTCTCCCCCGGCTGGGGCGCCAGGTTGAGGATGACGACGATGCGCCCGGACGCCGACGTCACCGCGTCACCGATGCCCCGGACCTGCAGCGGGGCGAGAACGCTGGTGTACCAGGACCCGGGACCCAGGACGATCGCGTCGGCCTCGCCGATCGCGTCGACGGCCTCGGGACAGGCCTCGGCGTCTGCCGGCTCGAGGTGCAGGGCAACGACCTCGCCACGCGACGTCGCCACCTCCACCTGGCCGACGATGCGCTCGACCACCGTCGGGTCGTCGGGGTGCAGCCCCGCGACGTCGGCCACCACCTGCAGCGGAACCGTCGCCACGGGCAGCACCCGCCCGTGCGCCCCGAGCAGGGCGGCGACCCAGTCGAGACCCGCGACGATGTCGCCGGTCTCCTCCCACAGCGCCGTGATCAGCAGGTTGCCCAACGAGTGGCCGGCCAGCTCGCCCGTTCCGGCGAAGCGGTGCTGCACGACCCGGCTCCACGTGCGTCCCCACGTGTCGTCGCCGCAGAGCGCTGCCAGCGCCATCCGGAGGTCGCCCGGTGGTACGACGTCGAACTCCTCGCGCAGCCGGCCGCTGCTGCCGCCGTCGTCGGACACCGCCACGACGGCGGTGACGTCGTCGGTCACCCGCCGCAGCGCTCGCAGGGTTGCGGCGAGCCCGTGGCCGCCGCCCAGGGCCACGACCCGGGGCCCGGACGCGTCCGGCCCGCCCGACCTGCCGCCACGACGCGCCGGGCTGGTCACTCGCGACCCAGGTCGCGGTGGACGACGAGGACCTCGACCCCCACCTTCACCAGGCGCGCGGCGAGGTTCTCGGCCATGGCCACGCTGCGGTGCTTCCCGCCGGTGCAGCCGACAGCGACAGTGACGTAGCGCTTGCCCTCGCGCAGGTAGCCGTCCGAGACCAGGTTGAGGATCTCCGCCATGCGGTCGAGGAACTCACGGGCCTCGGGGGCGTCGGTGACGTAGTCGCTCACCGACGGGTCGAGGCCGGTGAGCTCGCGCAGGTCGGGCTCCCAGTACGGGTTGGGCAGGAACCGCACGTCGCAGACGATGTCGGCGTCGACCGGGATGCCGTACTTGAAACCGAACGACATGACGGTCGCGCGCAGGGCGACGCGCTCCTCGCCACCGAACGCGGCATCGATCTTGCGGCGCAGGTCGTGGACGTTCAGCGACGACGTGTCGATCACGAGGTCGGCGTTGGCACGGACCTCGCCCAGCAGTGCCCGCTCGCGGTTGAGCCCGTCGAGGATGCCCCCGGACTCCTGCAGCGGATGTGGACGACGGCTGCTCTCGAAGCGGCGCACCAGCTCGTTGTCGCCGGCCTCGAGGTAGAGCACGCGCAGGTCGACCCCCGACTGCACGAGCGTCGCGAGACTCCGCTCGAGATCGGCGAACATGCGTCCGCCCCGAGCGTCGACGACCACCGCGAGCCGGTCGGAGGACTCGTCGGCCTTGACCTCCTCGATCGCCTGCGGCAGCAGCGACGGCGGCAGGTTGTCGACGACGAACCAGCCGAGGTCCTCCAGCGCGCGTGCGGCCGTCGAGCGCCCGGCCCCGGACATGCCGGTGACGAGCAGCAGCTCGAACGCGTCCTCGGTCACGGCAGTCTCCCTCGGGTGAGTCCTGACGCCCCGATCCTGTCATCGGCGTACGCCGGGGGCACGCAGGCTCGCGAGTGTGAGGCGACCGGGAAGCCGGACGGGCTCCCGGCGACGCTGCGACAAGGCACTCGTGAGCCCGGCGGACCCGCCCAGCCCTCCCGGACATGACGAACGCCGCCGTGACGGATGTCGTTTCGTCACGGCGGCGCTCGCGTCGAGGCGGTGCCTCGCGTGTCAGCCCCAGAAACCGCACTTGTGCTCGGCGGAGAAGGTCCCCGTGCTGATCAGCGTCGACGCCGTCCCCGCCCGCAGGGACATCACCGAGTGGCTGGCGTTGAAGCTCGGCCACGCGCGCTGACCTGCATAGGCGGGCCGACCGTTGCGCACGAAGGAACCCCAGTAGTTGATCATCTGCGTCGACAGCGCCATGTCGCCGGCACTGAAACGATCAGGGTTGATCGGGACGCTGTTGTAGAAGCTGGGCCACATGTAGGCGAGCTCGGCCGCGTGGCCGGCACCCCACTGGAACCCGATCGGGTCGGGTCGCAACCCGGGGCCGGCCCGGTTGTCGAACTCGTACTCGAACGTCGTCGTGGCGTGCGCGAGCGCATCAGTGAGATGGCGCTGCGGACACCCACCGATCCCGAAGTCGTTGTCGGAGATGATCGCGCCCGTGAGGTAGCGGCTGGTGAACTGGTCAGGGTTCGCCGGCCACGGATATGCCGACTCGACCGCGCTGAGCGTCGCGGTGTAGATGCTGTTGCTGATCCAGTCCTCGTACTCGGCCTTCGTGAGGAAGCTGGGATCGTCTGCGACGAGCGTCCGTCCTTCGTCGCGGTTGGAGCCTACGAGCACGGGCACCTTGGCGATGCTGCCCTGCTGGATGGCGAGCTGAGGTTGCAGGGGCACGGTCGGGGTCCCGCTGACGATGATGCTGTCGTTGCCCTGGTCACCCCACGTCGTGAGCAGCGTCTGGGTGTTGAGCTTGCGCAGGCACGAGAGGTACTGGGCGGGCCGGAGCAGCCGGCATTGCGGGCCGTGTACTGGCCCCAGAACTCGGCGTCGGACTGGTTGGCCGTGTAGCGGCAGGTGCCGCTCTGCATGATCGCGCCGGCGAACAGGCCGACGGCGCGCGGAGACGAGAGAAGTGCGCAGACAGAGTTCGCACCCGCCGACTCGCCACCGATCGTCACTCGAGCCGGGTCGCCCCCGAACGCGCGGATGTTGCGACCGACCCATTTCAGAGCGGCGATCTCGTCGAGCAGCCCGTAGTTGCCGGACTCGCCCTGCTGCGCGGTGAGCGCCGGAAGGCCGAGGAAACCAAGAACTCCCAGGCGGTAGTTGATGGAGACGACCATGATTCCCGTCTGCGAGACGAACGACGTGCCGTCGTGCTGCGAGCCGCTCCCCGTGGACAGGCCTCCGCCGTGGATGAACACGAGGACCGGCAGGTTGCTCGTGGCGGCTGCGCCTGCGGGTCGCCAGACATTGAGGAACAGACAGTCCTCGTTCAGGGTCAGCGGGCTGTTCGTGTTCGCGACCTGCGGGCACGCACCCCCGAAGGACGTCGCCTGCTTGACGCCACCCCACGCGTTGGGCGGCTGCGGCGGCATCCAGCGCAGCGCGCCCGTGGGGGCCTTCGCGTAGCGGATACCGAGGAAGCTGTCGACTCCGTTCAGGGATCGCCCCTGCACTGCACCCTTATCGGTCGGTACGACCGACGTACTCGCGGTCGTGGTGGTCGCTCCGCTGGCCGCCTGGCTGACGCCCGTGATGGTGGTGAGCGCGACGGCGACTGCTGCCGTCCACATCACTGCTGACGTACGACGAATCATGGTTCGATCCCCCTCGACGAGCGCGTCGGTGACACACCGTGCACCTGCGTGCGTCATCCGTCGCGGTGATGACCGTCCGAGCGAACGCTCGGGCATGCTCCACGACGCTAGGGAGTCGTCGCTGCCACCGATACCGTGCTAACCCCAGTGTCGGGAGGCGTTCCGAGTCGTTCCGGGGAGTCCGTGATGCCGGCCGACTACTCGAGGATCTCGCCGGTCGTCACGTTGACGGCCGGGGCCGGCGCCGAGGCGGCGAGGGCGTCGACCACCGCCTGGGCGACCGTCGGCCCGATGCCCGGCACCGACTCGAGCTCCTCCACGCTCGCGGCGCGAAGGCGTTTGAGCGAGCCGAACTGGCGCAGGATGGCTTTCTTGCGCGCCTCGCCGAGACCGGGGACGTCGTCGAGGATCGACTCGACCATGCGCTTGCCGCGCTTCTGCCGCTGGTAGGTGATCGCGAACCGGTGCGCCTCGTCGCGCACCCGTTGCAGCAGGTAGAGCCCCTCGCTCGTGCGCGGCAGGATCACAGGGTCCGGGTCGCCGGGCAGCCAGATCTCCTCGAGGCGCTTGGCAAGTCCGACGATCGCGACGTCGGTCATGCCCAGCTCGGACAGCGCCGACTGCGCCGCCTCGACCTGCGGCTGACCACCGTCGACCACGAAGAGCTGCGGGGGGTAGGCGAACTTGCGCGGTCGACCGGTGACGGGGTCGATGCCCGGAGTGGGGTCGTCGGGGTCCGGCCGCTCGTCCTGCAGCCGCTTGAACCGCCGGGTCACGACCTCGGCGATCGAGCGGGTGTCGTCGCTGATGCCGTCGTCGCTGCCGCGGATCGCGAAGCGGCGGTACTCGGACTTGCGGGCCAGACCGTCCTCGAAGACGACGAGGCTCGCGACGACATCGGTGCCCTGCAGGTGGCTGACGTCGATGCACTCGATCCGCAGCGGGGCCTCGGCGAGCCCGAGGGCCTCCTGGAGCTCCTCGAGCGCCTGGCTGCGCGACGTGAGGTCGCCGGCGCGCTTGACCTTGTGCATGGTCAGCGCCTGGTCGGCGTTGCGCGTCACCGTCTCGAGCAGGTCGCGCTTGTCGCCGCGCTGCGGAACCCGGACGTCGACGTGGGTGCCGCGCCGTACCTCGAGCCACTCGACCGTGGCCTCGAGGTCACCCGGCAGCTCCGGGACGAGCACCTCGCGCGGAACGCCCTCCGCGGCGGCGTCGCCGTAGAGCTGCTGGATCAGGTGGCCGACCAGATCCGAGGTCGTGACGTCCTCGACCTTCTCGACGACGAAGCCGCGCTGACCGCGGATCCGGCCACCACGCACGTGGAACACCTGCACGGCCGCTTCGAGCTCGTCCTCGCTGATGCCTACGACGTCGGCGTCGGTGCCGTCGCCGAGCACCACGGCGTTCTTCTCCAGCGCGCGCTCGAGCGCGCGGAGATCGTCGCGCAGCCGTGCCGCGCGCTCGTAGTCGAGGTCGTTGGCGGCCGCCTTCATCTCGCGCTCGATGCGCTTGGTGTAGGCGGCCGTCTGCCCCGACAGGAACGCGCAGAAGTCCTCGACGATGGCGCGGTGCTCCTCGGCGCTCACCCGGCCTATGCACGGCGCCGAGCACTTGCCGATGTAGCCGAGCAGGCACGGTCGACCGATCTGGCCGTGCCGCTTGAAGACGCCCGCGCTGCAGGTGCGTGCCGGGAAGACCCGCAGCAGCAGGTCGACGGTCTCGCGGATCGCCCACGCGTGGGAGTACGGCCCGAAGTAGCGCACGCCCTTGCGCTTCGCACCGCGCATCACCGTGATCCGCGGGTAGTCCTCGTCGAGGGTGACGGCGAGGTAGGGATAGCTCTTGTCGTCGCGGTAGCGCACGTTGTAGCGCGGGTCGTACTCCTTGATCCACGAGTACTCCAGCTGCAGCGCCTCGACCTCGGTGTCGACCGTCACCCAGTCGACCGACGACGCCGTGGTGACCATCGCCTGGGTGCGCGCGTGCAACGCCGTGAGGTCCTGGAAGTACGACGCCAGCCGGCTGCGCAGGCTCTTGGCCTTGCCGACGTAGACGACGCGACCGTGCGGGTCGCGGAAGCGGTAGACACCCGGGGCGTCGGGGACGGCTCCGGGCGCCGGTCGGTAGCTCGCAGGGTCAGCCATGGCGGCTCACGTGACGGTGATCGTGGTGCCCGAGACCGAGACCTGCTTGGGGTCGAGCGGGCCGGGCGGCGGGCCGCCCTGCACGGAGCCGTCGGCGATCGAGAACGAGCCGCCGTGGCACGGGCACACGATCGATCCGTTCTGGACCGCCGCCACGGTGCAGCCCTGGTGCGTGCAGATGGCGGAGAACGCCTTGTAGGTGCCGGCCTCCGGCTGGGTGACGACGACCTGCTGGTCGGCGAGGATCACTCCCCCACCGACCGGCACCTGGTCGGTCGCAACCGTCACGCCCCCGCCGGACGCAGCGGGCGCGTTCGACGACGGGGACGACCCGCAGGCGGCCAGCACAGCCGTGCCGCCGACCAGGACTCCGCCGGTGGCGAGCACCCGTCGTCGGGTCACCGTGTCGCCGGTGGTCTCGGGCGTGGTCATGCGGTCTCCCTGGTCATGGACATCGTCGTACGTCGTCGTGCGTGGTCCGTCGTTCCACGCTAGGCGGTCACGCCGCACCTTGCCCGCCGCGGCGCGGCGCTGCCTTGCGCGCCTTCGGGACCGCCGCCTTCGCGGACGCCGCGGCGGCTCGGCCGGGGGTCGTCGCGGGCGTCGTGGCCTTCGCGGCGGCGCTCGTGCGCGTGGTCGAGGTGCGTGCGGTCGCTGACGCCGTGCTGCGCGCCGCCGCCGCGGTCGCCTTCTTCGGCGCCCGCGCGGGCGACGGCGTCCCGCTGAGGATCTCGCGCAGGAACGAGCCGGTGTGGCTGGCCGCGACCTCGGCGATGGCCTCCGGGGTGCCGGTCGCGACGACCGTTCCGCCGCGGGTGCCGCCCTCGGGCCCCATGTCGATGATCCAGTCAGCGGTCTTGATGACGTCGAGGTTGTGCTCGATGACCAGCACCGAGTTGCCCTTGTCGACGAGCGACTGCAATACGCCGAGCAGCTTGCGGATGTCCTCGAAGTGCAGACCCGTGGTGGGCTCGTCGAGGACGTAGACGGTGCGACCGGTCGACCGCTTCTGAAGCTCGCTCGCGAGCTTGACCCGCTGCGCCTCGCCGCCGGACAGGGTCGTGGCGGGCTGCCCGAGGCGGACGTAGCCGAGCCCGACGTCGACCAGCGTGCGCAGGTGCCGGGCGATCGGCGGCACGGCCTCGAAGAACGCGAGCCCCTCCTCGATCGGCATGTCGAGGACCTCGCTGATGGTCTTGCCCTTGAAGTGCACCTCGAGCGTCTCGCGGTTGTAGCGCGCGCCGTGGCACACCTCGCACGGGACGTAGACGTCGGGGAGGAAGTTCATCTCGATCTTGATGGTGCCGTCGCCCGCGCAGGCCTCGCAGCGCCCGCCCTTCACGTTGAACGAGAACCTGCCCTGCAGGTAGCCGCGCATCTTCGCTTCGGGCGTCTCGGCGAAGAGCTTGCGGATGTGGTCGAACACGCCGGTGTACGTCGCAGGGTTGGACCGCGGCGTGCGGCCGATCGGGCTCTGGTCGACGTGCACCACCTTGTCGAGGTGCTCCATGCCGCGCACCCGACGGTGTCGACCGGCGACGCTGCGTGCGCCGTTGAGCTCGCGGGCCAGCGAGGTGTAGAGGATGTCGTTGACGAGCGTCGACTTGCCGGACCCGCTGACGCCGGTGATCGCCACGAAGCAGCCGAGCGGGAACGAGACGTCGACGTCCTTGAGGTTGTGCTCCTTGGCGCCCTCGACGATCAGGTCGCGACCGGGTGTGCGAGGCCGACGGACGGCGGGGATCTCGATGCGCCGACGACCGCTGAGGTAGGCGCCCGTCATGGAGTCGGGGTGGTTGAGCAGGTCGTCGACGGTGCCGGAGACGATGACCTGGCCGCCGTGCTCGCCGGCGCCCGGACCGATGTCGACGACCCAGTCGGCCTGCCGGATGGTGTCCTCGTCGTGCTCGACGACGATGAGCGTGTTGCCCAGGTCGCGCAGCCGCACCAGCGTCTCGATGAGGCGTCGGTTGTCGCGCTGGTGCAGCCCGATGCTCGGCTCGTCGAGCACGTAGAGGACGCCGACGAGGCCCGAGCCGATCTGGGTCGCGAGGCGGATCCGCTGCGCCTCGCCACCGGCGAGCGTGCCTGCCGCTCGGTCGAGCGTGAGGTAGTCGAGGCCGACGTCGACCAGGAACCGCAGCCGCTCGTTGACCTCCTTGAGCACCCGCTCGGCGATCTGGCGTTCACGTGAGGAGAGATCGAGGTCGAGCAGGAACTCCGAGCAGTCACCGATCGGGAGGGCAGCGACCTCGGCGATGGACCTGCCGCCGAGCGTCACTGCGAGGCTGATCGGCTTGAGGCGTGCGCCGTCGCACACCGGGCACGGCACCTCGCGCATGTAGCCCTCGAAGCGCTCCCGGCTGGAGTCGGAGTCGGCTTCCGCGTGCCGCCGCTGGACGTAGGGGATCGCTCCCTCGAACGCCGTGTGGTAGCTGCGCTCACGGCCGTAGCGGTTCTTGTAGCGCACGTGCACCTGGGTCGCGTGCCCGTGCAGCACGGCCTTCTTCGCCTTCGGCGAGAGCGACTCCCACGTGTCGTCGAGGGTGAAGCCCAGCTCGTCGCCGAGCGCGGTGAGCAGTCGCTCGAAGTAGTCGCTGATGTGACCGCTGGACCACGGACCGACAGCACCTTCGGCGAGCGTCATGGACGGGTCGCTGATCACCAGCTCGGGGTCGACCTCCATGCGCGTGCCGAGCCCGGTGCACTCGGGACAGGCACCGAAGGGCGAGTTGAACGAGAACGACCGCGGCTCGAGCTCCTCGAACGAGAGGTCGTCGTAGAGACAGGCCAGGTGCTCGGAGAACATCCGCTCCCGGTGCGGGTCGTCGTCGGGCAGGTCGACGAACTCGAGTGTCACCAGTCCCGACGACAGGCGCAGCGCCGTCTCGATCGAGTCGGTGAGCCGGCGCTTGGCGTCGGCCTTGACCGCGAGCCGGTCGACCACGACCTCGATCGTGTGCTTCTCCTGCTTCTTGAGCGTGGGGGGCTCCGCCAGCGAGTGGACGACGCCGTCGACGCGGGCGCGGGAGAAGCCCTGGGCCTGCAGCTGCCGGAACAGCTCGCCGTACTCGCCCTTGCGCTCCCGGATGACGGGTGCGAGCACCTGGAAACGTGTGCCGGTCTCGAGCTCCATGATCCGGTCGACGATCTGCTGCGGGGTCTGGCGCGCGATGTCGCGGCCGCAGACGGGGCAGTGCGGGCGGCCGGCGCGCGCGTAGAGCAGGCGCAGGTAGTCGTAGACCTCCGTGATCGTGCCCACCGTGGACCGGGGGTTGCGGTTGGTCGACTTCTGGTCGATCGAGACCGCCGGCGACAGGCCCTCGATGAAGTCGACGTCGGGCTTGTCCATCTGGCCGAGGAACTGGCGCGCGTAGGCCGACAGGCTCTCGACGTAGCGCCGCTGGCCCTCGGCGAAGATCGTGTCGAACGCGAGGGACGACTTGCCCGACCCGGACAGGCCCGTGAACACGATCATCGCGTCGCGCGGCAGGTCGAGGGAGACGTCCTTGAGGTTGTGCTCGCGGGCACCACGGACGACGAGGCGGTCGGCCACACCGGTTCCTGTTCTCGAGTCGTGCGCTTCTCGATCGCGCGCTGGGGGACGTCCCCGCCGGGCGAGCCGCGGGGTGCGGTCCAGGCTAACCGTGGGGACCGACAGGGACATTCCCGCTCCCCGAGCACGTGCTCCTGGCGTAGCGTCGGGCAGGTGCCGACCACGCCACCCACCGACCTCTCGACACTCGATGCCGCGACGAACCGCCTGGTCAGGAGCCTGGAGGCGCTCTCGGACGCCGACATCGCCCGCCCCTCGCTGCTCCCCGGCTGGACGGTCGGCCACGTGGCGACGCACGTCGCGCGCAACGCCGACGGACTCGTCCGCCTGGTGGACTGGGCACGGACCGGCGTCGTGACGCCGATGTACGAGTCGATGGCGGCACGTGAGGCCGACATCGAGGCGGGGGCCCGCCGCCCGGCGGCCGAGGTGCTCGCGGACGTCGTCGACAGCTCGGTCCGGGTACGCGCGGCCTTCGTCGAGCTCGCGCGATCCGCAACGCCCGCCCTGGAGCGGTTGGTGGTGTTCGGCGCCCCGCCGCCCGGAACCGCGCCGGACACGCCGGCCCGCACCATCCCGTTCCGCCGGCTGCAGGAGGTGGAGATCCACCACGTCGACCTGGGCCTCGACAGCTACGGTCCCCAGGACTGGCCGGCCGAGTTCGTCGAGCGCCAGCTGCTCTTCCTGCACGGTCGCACCGGCGCCGTCGACGTCGTGGGAGACCCCGCCGAGGTGCTGTTCTGGCGGATGGGCCGCGGCACCGGTCCGAGCGTCACGCGCATGGACGGCAGCGACGTCGGACCCGCCCCCGCGTGGTGACCCGACCGTTGCCCTAGCCTCGGCCCATGATCCAGGGATTCGATGCGACCGCCACCCCCGTCGTCCACGAGCCGCTCGACGGCGAGCGAGCCCGGTCCGCGGGGGTCTCGACCGCTCTCGCTCCCCTGGTCAGTGCAGCGGGCCTCGAGGCCGGCGTGTGGGAGCACTCCGTCGGTTCGTCGACGGACTCGTTCGGCGGCGAGATGTTCGTCGTGCTGTCCGGTCGCGGGGCCGTGACCTGTCAGCACGGCGGTCGCATCGACCTCGCGCCGGGCGTCCTCGGCGTCCTGCACGACGACGACGTGACGTCGTGGGAGATCACCGAGCCGTTGCGCAAGGTGTGGATCGTCGCTGCGGCCGCTGCGGAGTAGCGTCGCTCCGTGACCTACACCGGGAACGTGACCGTCGGCGGGAGCGCCGACGTACGCGAGCTGCCTGCCCTGACCATCTCCAAGCTGGCCGTCGGCCCCTACGAGAACAACTGCTATCTGCTGCGCTGCTCCGAGACCGGTGAGCAGGTGCTGGTGGACGCCGCGGCCGAGCCGGACCGTCTGCTCGAGCTCATCGGCGACGACGGCATCACCGCCGTCGTGACCACGCACGGGCACCACGACCACTGGCAGGCGCTGGAGGCCGTCGCCACCGCTACCGGCGCGCGCACGCTCGCGCACGCCGACGACGTCTCGATGATCGGTGCCACGATCGACGAGACGGTGCCCGACGCCGGCACGATCCGCGTCGGTCGCGTCACCCTCACCGCGCTGCACCTCGTCGGGCACACCCCGGGTTCGATCGCGCTGCTCTACGACGACCCCACCGGTGCCCCGCACCTGTTCACAGGTGACTGCCTGTTCCCCGGTGGCGTCGGCAACACGGAGAAGGACCCGAAGCGGTTCGAGTCGTTGCTCGACGGCGTCGTCGAGAAGATCTTCGACCGGTTGCCCGACGAGACCTGGATCTACCCCGGGCACGGCAAGGACACGACCCTCGGTGCCGAGCGCCCGCACCTCGACGAGTGGCGCGCGCGCGGCTGGTGAACTTCCCCGTGACCTGGCTTACGGAATGGTCGGCCGCACGCGCGACTATCGAGCCGTGCGGAGTCGTCACCGCCGGTCGCTACGTCGAGTCGACGATGTTGTCCGCCGTCTGCCAGGTACGGCGTTCTCGTGCACGACGTCGGTCCCCCGTTCGACGCCCGGCCAGAGGCACGGCCGCTCCGAGCCCGGCTTCGCGCTGCCGCTACGCCTCTTCGTACTTGAACGACAGCTGGATCTTCGTCCGGTAGACCAGTTCGCCACCGTCACCGACGACGACGTCCTGCTTCATCACTTCGGCAACCCGCAGATCACGCAACGATCCCGCGGCCGTCGTGATCGCCTCGGCGGCCGCCTCCTCCCAGGAGGAGGGGCTCGTTCCGATGACGTCGATGACCCGGTACACGCTCATGGAACCTCCTGATGCCGACGTCCGTGACTCCATGGTGGCCCTGCCGGGCCGGCCTCGTGCGGGAACGACTCAACGAAGCCGCACGGTGGGACTCGTCCCCGGACATCGGGGCAGTGGCGGCGCGCCAGCGGACGTGCGTGGGAGCGGTCACGCACGGGTTGTCGCAGCTCTCGGACGACGGCGCGACGGTGCCTGCGGCCGAGTAGTTCACCCACACGGACGAACGCGACGACAGATCAGGACCGACGCGCGGCGACTCGCGCGGGAGGCGAAAAGGCCTGTCTTCCAAAGAGAACTCAGGCACTGGCCGAGCTTCGAACACAGGCCCGACGCCGGTTTGACGCAAGTTTGACCGTTCGTCGGACGAAGCATGGTCCGATCGGTCATGTGCCGGGTTAGTGTCGTCGCGTTCGAGTCCGCACGGCGGCGAAGACCTCCGTCGTCCCGTCTGATCCCTCCCCGGAGGGGTTCCCCATCAGCCCGCGATCGACCCCCTCGCACACCAATTGTGACGCCGAGTTCGACTAGGTCGGCGTCGCCCGTGAGCACAGTGCGGTGCTCACCACAAGTGCACACCTCAACCCGCGACACGTCGGTGTCGCCGGGCCTGTTCGACGTTCACTTCTGCACGTGAGGACTCCCACCCCATGACTGTTCTCGCCCCGACCGAGCGTGCGGCTGCGCAGTCCATCACTTCTGATGAGCCGCCGGCCCTCGCCTATCACCTCCCGCAGGCGCCGTCCGATGCCGAGAAGTACAGCTACTTCGGTGTGCAGCGTCGGTGGCCGTTCGTGTGGATGTTCGTCTCGCAGCTGTGTCTCATCTATGCGTTCACCACCGTGATGCTGCGCACGCCTGACACCGCGCTCGGGCTGATCTTCCTGACGGTGATGGTGCCGCCGGTGTTCGTCAACTTCTGGCTCCGTATGCGCCGTCGACGGATCTCCCTGGAAGCACACGTGGTCGAGGTCGAGCAGTGGCGCGCCTCGCGACAGAAGTACCCGTCCGTCGACGTCTTCCTTCCCTCGTGCGGCGAGGATCCCGCGGTGCTGACGAACACGTTCGACCACGTGGGAGCGCTCGAGTGGGAGGGCCAGCTGGCGGTCTACGTGCTCGATGACGCCGACAGCGCAGCCACGAAGGCTCTTGCCGAGAAGTACGGCTTCACCTACATGGTGCGGCCCAACCGCGGCGAGTGGAAGAAGGCCGGCAACCTGATCTCGGCCTTCGAGCGGACGAGCGGCGAGTTCATCGTGGTCTACGACGCCGACTTCGCCCCGCGTCCGGACTTCCTGTGGGAGACGGTGCCATACATGGCGGAGGAGACCACCGGCGTTGTCCAGACCGCCCAGTACTTCGACGTCGACGGCCGGGTGAACTACTTCGCACGATTCGCCGGTGCGCTTCAGGAGCTGTTCTTCCGCTGGATCCAGCCTGCCCGCGACACCTGCGAGGCGGCGATCTGTGCCGGCACCAACGTCGTCTACCGGCGCTCAGCCGTCGAGGCGGCCGGGGGGTTCGCGAAGGTGCCGATCGGCGAGGACGTCCACTCCGGCGTGAAGCTCTGGGTGGCGAACTACCGCACGCGTTACGTGCCGATCGTGCTGGCCAAGGGACTCGCCCCCGACAGCTGGGACGCTCTCACCAACCAGCAGTACCGATGGTGCCGCAGCTCGATGCTGCTCATGATGAGCGGGTTCTTCCGCGACGCCCCGTTCGGCAAGAAGCAGCGGGTGTCGTTCTGGGCGGCGTTCCTCTACTACATGGCGTCCGCAGCGCTGCCGTTCACCTCGGTGCTGCCGACCCTGATCATGGTGTGGTTCTTCGCGGGGACCATCAAGCCGTCCAACTACGTGCTCATGATCCCGTCGGTCATCGCCACTCTGTTCGTCTTCCCGCTCGTCGCGCGAGGGTGGCGCCCGACCATCTACCGAGTGGCGACGGTCAACAGCTTCTGCCACCTCCTCGCGGTCAGCGACGCGCTGCGCAACCAGGTCCAGAACTGGGTGCCGACCGGAGCCACGGGCAGCGTGCAGACGCGACGCCCGCGTTCCGGCGTACCCCAGCGGGTCGCGTGGATGGCGCGTACATGGCTGCTGGTCACCCAGCTCCTGCTCTGGGTCGGCCTCGAGCGCCACATCTCCCGGGCGCCCAACCCTTGGCTCGTCTGGCCGGCGCTCATACTCGGGGCGCTGCAGCTCTGGATGCTACTGCCGCTGGTCATCGAGCTCGGGCCTGCCGGGGACACCTACCCCAGCATCACGGACCCGACCGATGGCGTCGTGGCGTCCCGAGACGGCGCGAAGGCAGGGAGTTGACGGTGGCCCTCGACACCGATGGGCTCGCCACCAAGGTCGTGACAAGGGGAGCGGCAGGTCGGACTCCCAAGCGACGCGACATCCAGGGACTGCGTGCAGTGGCGGTCACCTTGGTCGTGCTCTACCACGCGCACGTTCCGGGAATCCCGGGTGGCTACGTCGGTGTCGACGTCTTCTTCGTGATCAGCGGGTTCCTCATCACCTCGCAGATCCTGCGCGAGATCGATCACACCGGGGAGCTCTCGCTGACGGGGTTCTACGGGCGCCGAATGCGGCGCCTGTTACCTGCGGCGCTTCTCGTCGCGGTCACCACCCTCGTGGTCGCGCGGTTCTGGGGACCAGCCCTGCAGCTGACGTCGACCGCACGCGACGGTCTGTGGACCGCGGGCTACGCAGTGAACCTCCACCTGGCAGCAGAACGGGTGAACTACCTGCAGTCCGCGGGCCCGGCGTCGCCGTTCCAGCACTACTGGTCGCTCGCGGTCGAGGAGCAGTTCTACCTCGTGTGGCCGCCAGTCATCCTCGCAACCGTCCTGCTGGCAAGACGATTCGCCCGAGCCGCACTGGTCAGCATCGTCGTTGCCGCGGTTGCTGGCTCGCTCTTCCTGTCGATCAGCGTGACGCAGGAAGCGCAACCGCTCGCGTACTTCTGCCTGCAGACCCGAGCCTGGGAGTTTGGCGTCGGAGCCGTCGTGGCGGTCGGGGTCGCGCGTCTTTCCGTGCTGCCGGCCGCGGCGCGCGCTCCTGCATCCTGGATCGGGCTCGCGCTGATCGTGGGCTCCGCGATCGTGTACGACGACAACACCCCGTTCCCGGGTTCGGCAGCCTTGCTCCCCGTCATCGGCTGCGCGCTCGTGATCGCTGCGGGGTGCGGTTCACACCTCCCGCGGGGATCCGGACTGGTGCTGGAGCGTCGACCGCTGCAAGGGATCGGCAAGGTCTCCTACAGCTGGTACCTCTGGCACTGGCCGATGCTGCTCCTCGTCCCCGCGATCCTCGGCACGACGTTCTCGTGGGTCCACAACGCCGAGCTCACGGTGCTCGCGCTCTGGCTCGCCGCGCTGACCTACGCCATCGTCGAGCGCCCGACGCAGCGGGGCGAGTTCCGACCGCGCGCGTGGCTCGCACGCGGTCTGGGTCTCTCGGCACTCGCCGCCGGTGCCGCCGTCCTCGTCCTCGTGACGGCGCCCGCCATCGCGGGCAACGGTGCGCCCGCGCCCGCGCTCGACCTCCGTCTCTCGGGGCTGGAGGGGCTTCGCAGCGCCCTCACAGCTGCGTCCAGCAGCGGGAGCGTGCCGGGAAACCTCACGCCAGCTCTCGCGCAGGCGGCCGACGACGTCGCCGTGACGGAGGGCGGCTGCCACCTCGACTTCCTTCAGTTCGACCAGGGCGCGTGCGTCTACGGGGACCCCGGCGGGAGCCGGACGCTGGTGCTCTTCGGAGACTCGCACGCCCAGCAGTGGATGGGCGGCCTCGACGCCGAGGCCAAGTTGCTGCACTGGAAGCTCGTGTCGTGGACGAAGGCGGCGTGCCCGGTCGCCGACGTGACCCTGGTGAACCCAACCCTCAAACGGACGTATACGGAGTGCGACGTCTGGCGTGAGGCGACGATCCAGCGGATCAACGCGCTGCAACCGGCCATGATCCTGGTCAGCCAGAGCGACTCCGTGCCTGGACGTCTCGTGAGCAACGGCCGCTGGGCGGTGCAGACGCTCAAGACCTTGCGCCGGCTGCAGAACCCGGAGACTCGGATCGTCTTCGTCGCGGACACGCCGTACCCGAGCGCAGACGTCCCGTCCTGTGTGTCGACACATCTGGCCGATGCACGCGCCTGCATGGTCGCGCGGAACCAGGCCTACCACGCTTCCACGCTCTACACGGCCCGCCACCTCCTCGTGAGCAGCACCCTCGACGAGGCCGGGGTGCACGTGGTCGATCCCGTCGACTGGCTCTGCTCCGCGACGGCCTGCCCGGTGATCGTCGCGAACACGCTGGTCTACCGGGACGACAGCCATATCAGCAACACGTACTCGACCGCGCTCGCCCCGATCCTCGGATCGCTCTTCCCCGCGGATCCGCCGAAACCGGCCTCGAGCTGACGACGGAGGTTCTCGTGACCCGCATGCAACGAGTCCAGTACTCGCTTCTCCTGATCCTCGCGGTCGGATCGCTGCTCGCCTTCCTCGGCTGGTGGTTCGAGCCCTCTCACGTGCCGTCGAACTTCTCGGGTCGGCGGCACGTCGCCGACGCCGTGCTCTTCGGGCTGCTGACCCTCGTCTTCGGCCACCGCATCTTCATGGACCTGTTCTCGTGGATCGTGGCCTGGGGCATGCGCGTCGAGCAGTCACCAGGTGAGCCCCAGTCCGGGCTCCGCGTGGCGTTCATCACCACGTTCGTGCCGTCGTCGGAACCGATCGACCTCCTGCGCGAGACGCTTCCGGCGATGCTCACTGCCGACTACCCGCACGACACCTGGGTTCTCGACGAGGGGGACGTGGAGGAGGTACGACTGCTCTGCGAGTCGCTCGGCGTGCGTTACTTCAGCAGGAAGGGAGTACGGCGCTACAACCTCGTCGCTGGTCCGTTCACCGCCAGGACGAAGGGCGGAAACCACAACGCCTGGTACGACACCTTCGCCGGCGACTACGACGTCGTCGCGCAGATCGACACCGACTTCGTGCCCAGCAAGGACTTCCTCACCAAGACGCTGGGCTATTTCCGCGACGACCGCGTTGCGTTCGTCGGAACCCCCCAGGTGTACGGCAACGCCGATCAGTCCTTGGTCGCGCGAGGGGCGTCGCAGCAGCAGTACATGTTCTACGGCCCGATCCTGCGGGGGCTCGCATCCCGGGGTCACGCCAACATGATCGGGGCCAACCACGTCGTGCGCGTGGCAGCGCTCCGCGAGATCGGGTTGTACGCCGGTCACCTGACCGAGGACCTGCTCACGGGCATGCGCCTGCACGCCGCCGGCTGGAGCAGTCGCTACGTGAGCGAGCCGCTCGCGGTCGGCGAGGGACCTTCGACCTGGCAGGCGTACTTCAATCAGCAGACCCGTTGGGCGTTCGGCTGCATGGACATCCTGCGTTGGCACACGCCTCGACTAGTGCGCGAGATGCACCGCCGTCAGGCACTCCTGTACGTCGCGCTGCAGCAGCACTACTTCGCTGGCCTCGCCGCGGGGCTTGGCCTCGTCCTGCTCGTCGGGTACTTCGCATTCGGGTACGCCCCGGCACACGTCGGTCTCATCGAGATGCTCCTCTGGGTCACACCTCTCGTGATCGCCCGGCAGCTCCTCGCCTGGTGGCTTCAACGCTTCAACCCCGATCCCGAGAACGACCGTGGCCTGCACCTCAGCGGGCGTTACACGTCGGTGGTGACGTGGCCGATCTACCTGCTCGCCGCGATCGGGGTGCTGCGTCAACAGCGCCTCGTGTTCAAGGTGACTCCTAAGGGGGACTCACAGACGGAAGTCACGCCGTTCAGCGTCATCGCGCCTCACGCGGTCATCGCCGCGACGGCCGGCGGCTGTCTGGTCTCGGCGTGGTTCACGCACCGGCTCTCGATCCCGATGCTCTTCTGGGCCGCGTGCACGTGCCTGTTGATGCTGTCGTTCGTCACGATCGTTCTGGTGAGTCGGGTCGTCGATGCGAGGACCGCTGCGCCGTCGCCGGCCACCACGCCGCCGATCGCGTCGAGCCACCCCGCCGAGGTCAGGACGTCGGTGTGGCGGGGATCACCCGTCCTGGAACACGCGCACCCAGTCGACGACCATCTGCTGGGGCCACACGGTGCTCGATGACGGAGGGCCGGGCCAGTTCCCGCCGACTGCGACGTTGAGCAGCAGGTAGAACGGCTGGTCGAACGCCCACGCGCCCGACTTCTGCACGGTCGCCTTGGTCACCGTGGAGAAGATCGAACCGTCGACTGCGAAGGTGAACCCGGACGGCGTCCACGTGACCGAGTAGGTGTGGAAGCCCGCGCTGAGATCGGCCGCAGCGTGGAACTGGCTCGTGATCGCGTACGGGCTGCCATCGGGCTTCGCTCCGTGCAGGGTGGCGTGGGATACCGCGCCGTCCGAGCCGACCACCTCGGTCACGTCGATCTCGCCGCTCGCTGGCCACCCCACGGTGTCGTGATCGCGGCCCAGCGCCCAGAACGCGGGCCAGATGCCGGCGCCCGTGGGCATCTTCGCCCGCACCGAGATGGTGCCGTACGTGAACGTCTGCAAGTTCTGGCTGGTCAGCCGTGCCGAGGTGAAGTCGTTGCGTCGGCCGTCGTCGCAGGTGTGACCCGGGTCCCGCAGTGCCGTGATCACGAGGTCACCGTGACCGTCGAGTGCGCTGTTTCTGCGACTGTCCGTATAGCACTGCAGCTCGTTGTTGCCCCATCCGTGACCTCCGGTGGCCGCCTTCCACGCGTGGGTGTCCGGCGCGGAGCCGGCCGAGCCGTCGAACTCGTCGGACCAGACCAGCCGCTGAGAGGGTCCCGAGGAGCTGCACCCGGTGAGAAGGCAGGTCGCCACGACGCCTGCCACGAGAAGGCGTGACCAGGTACGAGCGTGACGTGGCATGAGCTTCCTGGTGGAGGGGTGAGCCCGCGGTTCTGCGAGACGGGCACGGGCATGGACCACTGACGAGAGAGTGTCGGTGACGCTCATCGTCATCGACTGTACGCGGGGAACGCATCGCGTCGACGGACACCGTGATCGCCAGGACCTGCGGGACGTCCTGGCGCTCGGCCTGACGACATAGGTCGTCGAGAACCCGGGCAGGTCCTTCCAGCTGGATCGACCCGCACCAGGTCACGCATCGCGGTGGTCGACGACGACGAGCAACCGTTGATGCGCCGACGTGCAAACTCGCTGACCGAGTTGTCACCTGCGCGACAGCGAGCGCGTGTCGTGACTGCGACGGTCTCTCGATCAGGGCTCGGGCAGTCAGCCCGCAGCCCCTTCGAAAGGGAGCACCGAGATGAGGATTCGCCGCACCGCCGCAGCGATCGCCGCGGCATGCGTGATGACCGTCGTCAGCATTGCCGGCACGACCACCGCGTCAGCAGATTCCGAGCACTCGCGCACGCTGCACGTCGTGAAGAACTGCGCGGGCTTCATGAACACCCCACCGACGTGCGTCATCATGTCGTCCGACGTCCGCTTCCTGCCGGTGGGCTCCGTCATCACCTACCTGCAGCCGACCGATCTGACGACCCCCGCCGGCAGCGACATCGTGATCACACGACCGCACCGGCACGGCACCATCTTCGGCAACTGCGCGCTCTCCCCCGCGACGGGAAGCGGCGTGTGCGTGCTCAAGGGTGGGACGGGCGAGTTCCGTCGGTTCCACGCCACCGTGGCGGTCACCTACCTTCCTGGCGGTGACGGCAACAACTGGGGCTGGGTCGGGACCTACTCGTTCGGGCACTCCGACGACGACGACTGACCCCGGGAGCGCGACGGCGCGGCGGTGAGGTCGGTTCTTCGCCGCCGCGCACGTCCAGCTCAGCTCACACTCGCGGATTCTCCGGGGCCACATCCGCCGCACGGGAGTACGTTGCGTGCATGCCCGCCATCGTCGGAGCCCATCACACCGCGCTCACGGTGTCCGACGTCGAGCGGAGCGCAGCCTGGTACGCCGACCTCCTGGGGCTGGTGCAGGCATTGTCGGGCGACGACGAGGTCGTCAGCTACCGGGTGCTCGTGCACCCCACAGACCACTGCATGGTCGGGCTTCGGCAGTACCACGGCCGACCGGACGGACCGTTCGACGAGTACCGCACCGGCCTGGACCATCTCGCGTTCGGCGTGCGCGACCGGGCCGAGCTCGAGCTGTGGGAGTCCGAGCTCGGGCGCCGGGGTGACATCCCGTTCACGCCGATCGTCGACACGCCGATCGGGTCGGTGATCGTGCTGCGGGACCCGGACAACATCCAGCTCGAGCTGTGGTTGCCCTCGGACTGACGTGGACCTCCCGAGCGGCACCGTCTCCTTCCTGTTCACCGACGTTCAGGGATCGACGAGGCTGCTCGAGGCGTGGGGTGCCGGCTACGACGACCTGATCGAGACCCATCGGCGCATCCTGGAGAACGCCGTCGCCGACCATCACGGCTCGGTGTTCGAGACGGAGGGGGACGCCGTCTTCGCCGTCTTCACCTCGGCGTCCGACGCGATCGCCGCAGCCCACCACGGACAGCGCGACCTGACCGCACATCCTTGGCCCGAGGGTGGTCTCGTGCGGGTGCGCATGGCCGTGCACACCGGCGACGTCCGGCGGGTGGGCCAGGGCTACTACGGCATGACCCTGCACGTCGCCGCGCGAGTGTGCTCCGCTGGGCACGGCGGGCAGGTACTGGTGACGGGAGCCAGCCGCGCACTCGCGCCCGACGCAGCCGTCCGCGAGCTGGGCGAGCACCGGCTCAAGGACCTGCAGGACCCGGTGCCGATCTTCCAGCTCCTCGGTGACGGCCTGGCGACATCGTTCCCGCCGCTGCGATCGCTGACGGCGATGCCGTCCAACCTGCCGGTGAGCCTCGACGACTTCGTGGGGCGCGAGGCGGAGCTGGCCGCGGTCGTGGCGGGGCTCGCCGACCATCGGCTCGTGACGCTCACGGGTGCGGGCGGCAGCGGCAAGACGAGGCTGTCGCTGCAGGCAGCCGGAGGTCTGCTGGAGTCCTTCCGCGACGGCGTGTGGTTCGTCGACCTGACCGCTGTCACCGACGAGTCTCGCGTTCCCGCTCAGCTGGCCGAGGTGCTGGGCCTCGGTGAGCGACCGGGGAAACCGGTCGAGGAGTCGGTCGCCGAGTGGCTGCGGGCGCACGAGGTCCTGCTGCTGTTCGACAACTGCGAGCACCTCGTCCAGGGAGTCGCGACGTTCGTCGAGAGCGTGCTGCGGACGTGTCCCTCCGTCCGCGTCCTCGCGACGAGCCGCGAGGCGCTGACGGTGCCTGGGGAGCTGGTCCTCCCCGTCCCGCCCCTGCGGTTGGACGGCGAGGCCGCCGAGCTCTACGTGACGCGGGCGATGGCCGCCGTCCCCGGACTGCAGAGCTCGGACCTCGACGCCGAGCCTCGTCGACCAGGTCTGCCGACGCCTGGACGGACTGCCGCTCGCGATCGAGCTCGCCGCCGCGCGGCTCCGCTCGCTGTCCCAGGCAGAGCTCGCGGCGCGGCTCGACGACCGGTTCCAGCTGCTCACGGGTGGCAGCAGGACCGCGCCGTCACGACAGCGCACCCTCGAGGCCGTGGTGGCCTGGGGCTACGACCTGCTCACCCCGGACGAGCGTGCCCTGTTCCGGGCGGTGAGCATCTTCCCGGACAGCTTCGACCTCGATGCTGCGACCGCGGTGTCGGTCGGAGAGACGCTGGACGCGTTGGACATCCTCGGCCGCCTGCTGGACAAGTCGTTCGTCGTCAAGACGACCACAGACGCCGGCGGCAGCCGCTATCACCTGCTCGAGACGTTGCGTCAGTACGGTCGCGACCGGCTGCGGGAACGCGACGAGCTCGAGCAGCGCCGGGACGACCTTCTCGCCTGGGCCATGGGCCTCGTCGAGCGGCTGGAGCAGGACCTCTTCACGCCCGCCATGGACGCCGCGATCGCGGCGGTCATGGCCGATCGCGCCAACTTGCGGGTCGCGATGGAGTGCGCGATCGAGCGGGAGGACTTCACTGCCGCCCTGCGGATCGTCACCGCAGTGCCGATGGACCTCACCGGACGCCGTCGCGCGTTGATGGTCGATCTGCTCGAGCGCGGGTCTGCTCTGCACAGCGACGCGGGTCGTGGCCCAGTCCCAGCAGACGCTCGCCAACCTGTTGTACGAGCAGGGCGACTGGGAGCTCGCCGCTCGGGCCAGCGAGGCGGCGTGGGAAGGGTTCGAGGCTCTCGGGGACCGACGCCGGCGGTGTGGTCCGAGCACGCGTACTGCTCCGCCTGCTGGGCCCTGGGCGACACCACCGAGGCGGCGCGTCTCAACCGTGAGTGCCTGGACGGGTTTCGGGTGCTCGGGGACGAGTTCGGGATCGCCAAGACGGTGTGGCTGGGGTCGCTCCTCGAGACGGACCCGAGCGTTGCGACCCCGATGGCTGTGGAGGCGGAGCATCGTTACGCCGCGCTCGGCTCCCCGATCATGCGCGCCCACGCTCTGGAGGCCAGGGGCCTCATCGCCCTGACCGACGGGGACCAGGCCGCGGCCGCGGCGCCGCTGCGCGAGGCGGTCGCCATCCTGGCCGGTGCGACCAACCTCGGCTGCACCGCTCACGTGCTGGAGGCCGTCGCCGTCTGGGCATCCGCCCAGGGGGACGTCGAAGCCGCCGGTGAGTTCCTCGGAGCGGCCGAGTCGCTGCGGGCTGCCAGCGGTTCGGGCCACAAGCCCTGGGAGGTTCGGGCGCTCCACGGCGCCGGCTTCGACAGCGACGTGATGGGCGACGACGCGGCCGCCCACGAGGCCGCGCGGCGGGGACGTCTGCTGTCGCTGGCAGCGTCCGCCGAGCTCGCGGACTCCGTCCTGAGCCGCGCGCCAGAGTTCGCGCAGGACGGCCGACGCGAGGGCGACGGTGGTACGTGATGGCTCGTCGACCGTCCGACCCGGTGGTACGCATCGACGCCGATCGCATCCTGCGCGCGTGCCCGATCTTCGCCGACCTCGGCGAGCCGTCGCTGGCGATGCTCGGCGCGCGATCTGGGCTGCACGCGTACGACAAGCAGCAGATCGTCTTCCAGCAGGGCGAGCCCGGGGACTGCATGTACGTCGTCGCGCGTGGTTCGGTGCAGCTGTCGGTGCGCGAGCCCGACGGTGGCGAGTTCGTGCTCGCGGTCATCGGACCGCCGACCGCCTTCGGCGACATGGCCGTGGTGGACGGCGGCCCTCGCGTGGCGACCGCGACGACGCGAGAGGCGACCGACCTCGTCCGCATCCCCCGCCTCGCCGTGGTGCACCTGCTCGAGGCGGAGCCGACCGTCGCCGCGGCCATGCTCACCTCGCTCGTGGCACTGGTCAGACGGGCTGACGAGCAGGTCGTGGACCTCTCGCTGCGCACGCTGCCCAGTCGCGTCCGCCGCCACCTGCTGTCGATGGCCGTGCACGACGCCGTCGCCACGGACCTCGGCCCGGACGGCGTCCTCGTGGTCGACCTCCTGATCGATCAGAGCGATCTCGCGCGGCAGGTGGGCGGGTCGCGCCAGCAGGTCAACCGGATCCTCGCCTCGTTGGAGACCACGGGCGCCATCCAGCGGCGCGGACGTCGGATCGTGGCCGTGCGACCCGTGCTGCTCGCGGCCGAGGGCCCCCCCTCCCCCGACCTCGCGCCCTGAGCCTCGGCCGCGAGCGCCGTCATCCGGGATGGTCAGTGCCACCTGATCGGTCCCCCAGGCTCACGTTTTCCTCAAGTCGTGCCCCATTCGGCCGAATCCTCTCTGGAGCGGCGGGACCACAGTGGTCGGCCCGATGAGAGGCACGGACGTCATGGACGAACTTCTGGACGAGATGGAGTCCTACAACCGCGAGGCTCCCGGTGAGCGTGCCCGGCGTCGTCGGCTCGTCGCGACGGCCGGCATCGTCGGCCTGGCGTTCGTGGGCATCGGCCAGCTCGCCACCGGCGCGCTGTTCCAGGACTCGGCCACCGCGACCGTCTCCTACGCGACCGGCAACGTCGCCATCCAGGCGAACGGGTCGTCGGCGACGACGCTCGCCGCGGCGACGAACCTGGCGCCCGGCGACACCGTCTACCGCGCGGTCACCATCGCCAACACCGGGTCCCTCGACCTGCGTTACGCCGTCACCGGCCAGACCACGGTCGAGACCAAGGCGCTGTCGACCGTGCTGCGGTACACCGTCTACTCAGGCGTCGCCGTCGGTCCGTGCACCGCGGGCAACATGACCGGAGGCAGCGCTATCGCGTCGAACATCGCCATCGGCACCGTCGCGTCGCCGGTCGTGGGCAGCAACGCCGCCGGCGCCGACCCGGGTGACCGCGCGCTCGCCGCAGCGACGTCCGAGCCGCTGTGCGTCGCGATGACCCTGCCGCTCGCCACCACGTCGACGTTCGCGTCGGCCACGGCGACCGTGCAGCTCACCTTCGACGCCGAGCAGACCAAGAACAACTGACGCGGCGAGCCGTCCGGCACCTCCTGGGGTGCCGGACGGCTCGTACGCCCGACGTCCGGGAAGGGGTGAGGACCGTGACCGCGGTGATCGACGACCGCACGGTCATGGCCGTGCGCCCCCGACCGGTCGACGCCGCCTTCGTGCCCGTCCGGTCGACCTGGGGCCGCTGGTTGTTCCTCGGCACCCTCGCGACGTTCGTCGCTGTCATCGTCGCGTCCTACGCGGTACCGCTCTGGTACCAGATCCAGGGCGACCGGCTGCTCACGGTCACCAGCGGCTCCATGGCCCCGGAGATCCAGACGGGCGACGCGGTCGTGATCCGTCAGGTCACGAGCGCGTCGCAGCTGCGTCTCGGCCAGATCATCACGTTCTACCCGACGGGGTCCTCCAAGCTGCGTCACGCACCGCATCGTCGCGCTGGCCAACCTGGTCCGTGAGGACGCCGCCGGGAAGCCCATCCTGGACGCCCAGGGTGAGCCGGTGCGCGACCCGTACGTCCGGACGAAGGGCGACGCCAACCGCGTCGACGACCCCAACCTCACTCCGGCGACGTCCGTGCGCGGCATCGTGCGCGAGGTGCACGCCGGCTGGGGCATCCCGCTCAGCTGGGCGCACTCGCCGACGGGGCGGCTCGTGCTCTTCGTCCCGCCCCTGCTGCTCCTGGCCTTCGCCGAGCTCAGATCGCGTGACACCGAAACGTTGCGCCGTCTGCTGCATCGCGTGCAGCGCCGGCTCGCTGACGCGGCGCGTCCCGTGCCGCTCGACGACGAGGACGACCTTCCCGTGTCGGGAGGCGCAGATGCGCCGACTGTCGCGTGACGCCGTCCGTGCACTGCGGCTGACGGCCGCGGCCGGCCTTGCCGTGCTGCTGACCCTGGCGACCTCGCTGGGAACCACCTCGGGCCAGTTCGCGGCGACGGCGAAGGCCACCACGACCTCGAGCACCCGAGCCGCCTGCACGACAGGTGCGCCCTATGCCTCGCTGCTCGCCACCCCGGCGTACGCCCCGAATCTCTGGTGGCGGTTCGCGAACCTGACCGGCACGACCACGGTCGCCGATGCGAGCGGGTCGGGCGCCACCGGCACGGTCGTCAACGCGGGCCTCACGTTCGGCGCCGCCAACGCCGGCCTCATCACCTGTGACACGACGTATGCCATGCGCCAGCCGGGCACCGCGGCGGCGACGGGCTTCGTCACGACGACGACGGCCACCACGTCGCCCAGCGTGTTCAGCATCGCGACCTGGGTGCGGACGGCAGCGCTCACCGGCGGCCGCATCGCCGGCTTCAGCAGCTCCAGCTCGGCGGGGTCAGGCGTCCAGGACCGGGCACTCCTGCTCGACCGCTCGGGCCGGGTGGTGTTCCAGGTCGCGACGACGACGGGCAACGTGCTGCTCACCGGCCCGACCGCGATCTCGGACAACGTCGTCCACCTCGTCGTGGCCACCTTCGACGGCTCGACGATGTCGCTCTACGTCGACGGGGCCAAGGTGGGTACGGCGGTCGTCGCGGCACCGGCTGCGCCGTACGCCGGGTTCTGGCGCTGCGGCTGGGACCAGAACGTCGCGACCCTCATCCCCACCGCACGCAACCAGGCCAACGTGCGACAGGACGAGTTCGCGGTGTGGCAGGGCAAGGCGCTCACGGCGTCCGACGTCTCGACCCTGTGGGCGTCCAACCACTGGTGAGAGACGTCGGGCAGCACGCACGCGACGACCAATGACGAGAACGAGGGGGACGGGAAGCACGGTGCGGAGACGACGACGCATGACACTGACGACGACGTTCGCGATCGTCAGTCTCATCGCCATGTCCGTGCTCGGCGTCGCCCTGGTCATCACGCAGGGGAACTTCATGCGCCAGCAGGCGCGCGACGACGCGGTCCGGACGGCCGCCGCCTACGTGAAGGCGGGGATCAGCGACCGCGTCACCGCGGCGGAGTGGCGGTCCGAGCAGCTCTCCGCGAGCACGAGGGCACGGCTGCACTCCAACCTCGTCGCGGACGGTGACCTCCTCGAGGTCCGCGTCTACGGACGATCCGGGCGGCCGCTCTTCGACACGAGCGGCGACCCGTCCGCGTTCCCGGACACCCAGCGGCTCGACCTCGGGTTCGACCAGGACCAACCGTCCTCCGAGCTCATCGACCAGGTCGACGCGGCGAGCGCGCCGGTCGGCAAGGTTCCGGGGTCGATCGTGCAGACGGCGGAGTCCGTGCTCGACGTCTACGTCCCGATCCACGCGAGCGACGAGGCCGGCCGCCCGGTCGCTGTCGCTGAGGTCGTCCTCGACTACTCGAGCGCGTGGGAGTCGACGGCCGCGGCGCTGCAGCGCGTGGCCCTCATCGTGGCCCTCGGGCTCCTGCTGGTGTGGCTGCTGCTCTTCCGCACCGTGCGCCGGGCGAGCCGCGTCCTGCGCGCCTCGGCCTCGGAGAACGCGCGCCTCGCGCTGCTGGACCCGCTTGACCGGTCTGCCCAACCGTCGGCTCCTCTCGCAACGCCTCGAGGTCGCGCTCGAGCAGGCCGAGGTCAACCGCGCCCAGGTCGGCCTGCTCATCATCGACATCGACCAGTTCAAGGAGATCAACGACTCGCTCGGCCACGACCGCGGTGACCAGCTGCTGCAGCAGGTCGCCGCACGGCTGAGCGGCATCGTGCGGACCACGGACACGGTGGCGCGGCTCGGCGGTGACGAGTTCGCCGTCCTGCTCACGACGGTGCGCAGCATCGACGACGGGGTGATGTTCGGACAACGGGTGCTCGCCCAGTTCAGCGAGCCGTATCACGTCGACGGCCTCGTGCTGCACGTGGAGACGTCGGTCGGGCTCGCGGTCCTGCCCGACCACGCGCACGACGTCCAGGCCCTGATGAAGCACGCCGACATCGCGATGTACGTCGCCAAGGCAGGACGCATCGGCCTGAGCGTGTACGACGCCGAGGGAGACTCGAGCTCGACGGCCAAGCTCATCCTGCTCGGCGACCTCCGCCAGGCCCTCGACGCCGACGACCAGCTGGCGATGCACTACCAGCCGAAGGTCGACCTCGAGACCGGCCGGATCATCGGCGTGGAGGCGCTGCTGCGCTGGAACCACCCGACGCGCGGCAACATCACGCCGAGCGAGTTCATCCCGCTGGCCGAGCGCACCGGTCTCGTCCACCTGCTCACCCGGAAGGTGCTGACGCTCGTGCTCGCGCAGATGCGCGAGTGGGACGCCGACGGCTGGCGGATCCAGGTCGCCGTCAACCTCAGCGCGCTCAACCTGTCCGAGCCGGACCTGGACCTGAAGATCTCGGCGATGCTCGAGGAGCACGGCGTGCCCGCGCACCTGCTCGAGTTCGAGATCACCGAGTCGGCGATCATGCACGACCCCGAGCGCGCAGCGATCACCCTTCGCAAGATCGCAACGACGGGCGCCACCATCGCGCTCGACGACTTCGGCATCGGCAACACCTCGATCAGCCAGCTGCGCGACCTGCCCATCGACACCCTCAAGATCGACCAGTCGTTCGTGGTCGACCTGCAGAACGGCAACGACGTCCTCGTCCGCGTGATCACCGACCTCGCGCACGAGTTCCGGATGGTGGCGGTCGCGGAGGGTGTCGACGACCCGCGCACCGCCGAGCAGCTGCGCGAGATCGGCTGCGACGTCGCCCAGGGCTGGCTCTACGGACGCGCCGTGCCGGCCGACGAGCTCGGCGAGCTGTACGCGCGCTTCGACACCGACCCGCGCGGCTCCCTCGAACGCCCGCAACCCCGAGCGCTGGCCGGCGCGCGCCCAGGACGGGACGGCCGGGTCGGCTAGGGCCGATCGGTGCCGGTGCCCGCTCCCGAGCCGGCCTCGGCTCGGCTGTCGTGCCTCAGGCTGGCCACGGTCGTGACGGTGAGCGTCACCACGATGAAGGCGAGACTGAAGCCGATCGACGGCACCCAGACGTCGACGTGCTGACCGCCGTTGATGAACGGCAGCGTGTTCTGGTGCAGGGCCTCGAGCAGGAGCTTCACGCCGATGAACGCCAGCAGGACGGCGAGGCCGATCGAGAGGTAGACCAGTCGCTCGAGCAGGTGCCCGAGCAGGAAGTAGAGCTGGCGCAGCCCGAGGAGCGCGAACACGTTCGCGGCGAACACGATGTAGGGCTCGTCGGTCAACCCGAAGATCGCGGGGATCGAGTCGAGCGCGAACAGCAGGTCGGTCGTGCCGATCGCGACGAGCACGACCAGCATCGGCGTCCACACCTTGTGGCCGTCGACAAGGGCGCGCAGCTTCTCGCCGTGGAAGTCCGGCGTGGTGCGCGCCACCCTTCCGATCCAGCGGACGACGAGGTTCTCCTCGTACTCGTCGTCGTCGGTCTCGCCGGTGCGTGCGAGACGAACCGCCGTCCAGATGAGGAACACGCCGAAGAGGTAGAAGACCCAGGAGTAGCGCGCCAGCACCGCCGCGCCCAGCGCGATGAAGATTGCGCGCAGGACGAGGGCGATGACGATGCCCCACATCAGCACCGCCTGCTGCAGCTCTCGGGGGACGTAGAACCGCGCCATGATGAGCAGGAAGATGAACAGGTTGTCGACCGACAGGCTGTACTCGGTGATCCACCCGGCGTAGAACTCGACCGCCTGCTGCCGGCCGGCCACCCACCAGAGCATGAGGCCGAACAGCACGGCGAGACCGACGTAGAAGCCGAGCCAGCGCAGGCACTCCGCGCGGCTCGGGATGTGCGGACGTCGACCCACCACGACGAGGTCGATCACGAACAGCACGGCGTAGAGCACCAGCGTGGGCGCCCAGAGCCAGGCAGGGATCACCGTGAGTCCTCGTTCGGGGGAGGTCGGAACCTCATCCTGCCACGGCGCCGATGAGCCGCCTCCGGGTCACGCGTGGCCCGCCGCCTGCATCGCGCGCAGCTCCTTCTTCAGGTCGGACACCTCGTCGCGCAGGCGCGCCGCCACCTCGAACTGCAGCTCGGCCGCGGCGGCGTGCATCTGGTCGGTGAGCGACCCGATGAGCTCCGCGAGCTCCCGCGCGGGCATGCCGGCGACGTCGAGCGCTCCCCCGCCACGAGCCGACGACATGCCCGGCACCGGCGCCTTGCCGCGGCTCTGCGTGCGTCCCGAGCCGCCGAGCAGCTCTTCGGTGTCGGCGTCCTCGCGCGTGATGAGGTCGGTGATGTCGGCGATCTTCTTGCGCAACGGCGTGGGGTCGACGCCGTGCTCGACGTTGTAGGCGATCTGCTTGGCACGACGTCGGTTGGTCTCGTCGATGGCCTTGGCCATCGACGCGGTGATCGAGTCGGCGTACATGTGCACCTGGCCGCTGACGTTGCGCGCCGCGCGTCCGATGGTCTGGATCAGGGAGGTTCCCGAGCGCAGGAAGCCCTCCTTGTCGGCGTCGAGGATCGCCACCAGCGACACCTCGGGCAGGTCGAGGCCCTCGCGCAGCAGGTTGATGCCCACCAGGACGTCGAAGAGGCCGAGCCGCAGCTCGCGCAGCAGCTCGATGCGGCGCAGGGTGTCGACCTCGGAGTGCAGGTAGCGCACCCGGATGCCCTGCTCGAGGAGGTAGTCGGTGAGGTCCTCGGACATCTTCTTGGTGAGCGTCGTGACGAGGACCCGCTCGTCGCGCTCGGTCCGCAGGCGGATCTCGCCCATGAGGTCGTCGATCTGGCCCTTGGTCGGCTTCACGACGACCTCGGGGTCGACCAGCCCGGTCGGTCGGATGACCTGCTCGACGACGTCGCCCTCGACCCGTGAGAGCTCGTAGGGGCCGGGGGTGGCGGACAGGTAGACGGTCTGACCGATGCGTCCCAGGAACTCCTCCCAGCGCAGCGGCCGGTTGTCCATCGCGCTCGGCAGCCGGAACCCGTGCTCGACCAGGGTGCGCTTGCGGCTCATGTCGCCCTCGTACATGCCACCGATCTGCGGCACGGTGACGTGCGACTCGTCGATCACCAGGAGGAAGTCCTCCGGGAAGTAGTCGATCAGGCAGTGCGGCGCCGACCCGGTCTCGCGGCCGTCGATGTGGCGCGAGTAGTTCTCGATGCCCGAGCAGAAGCCGACCTGGCGCATCATCTCCAGGTCGTAGGTGGTGCGCATGCGCAGTCGCTGCGCCTCGAGCAGGTGGCCCTGCCGCTCGAGCTCGGCGAGCCGCTCCTCGAGCTCGGCCTCGATGCCGGCGACCGCGCGCTCCATCCGCTCGGGTCCGGCGACGTAGTGGGTCGCCGGGAAGATGTAGAGCTCGGCGTCGTCGGTGAGCACCTCGCCGGTGACGGGGTGCAGCGTCATGAGGCGCTCGACCTCGTCGCCGAACATCTCGATGCGGACGGGGTGCTCCTCGTAGACCGGGAAGACCTCGATCGTGTCGCCGCGCACGCGGAAGGTGCCGCGGGTGAACGCGAGGTCGTTGCGCGTGTACTGGATCGAGACGAGCCGCCGCAGGAGGTCGTCGTGGTCCCACTGCTGGCCGACCTTGAGGCGTGCCATCCGGTCGACGTACTCCTGCGGGGTGCCGAGCCCGTAGATGCACGACACGGACGCGACGACGATGACGTCACGTCGCGTCAGCAGCGAGTTGGTGGCCGAGTGCCGCAGCCGCTCGACCTCGTCGTTGACCGAGGAGTCCTTCTCGATGTAGGTGTCGGTCTGCGGGATGTAGGCCTCGGGCTGGTAGTAGTCGTAGTAGCTGACGAAGTACTCGATCGCGTTGTTGGGGAGCAGCTCGCGGAACTCGTTGGCCAGCTGGGCGGCGAGGGTCTTGTTCGGCGCGATCACCAGGGTCGGACGCTGCAGCTCCTCGACCAGCCACGCCGTGGTCGCCGACTTGCCGGTGCCGGTCGCACCCAGGAGCACGACGTCCTTGTCGCCCCGGCGGATGCGCTCGGCGAGCTCCTTGATCGCGGCCGGCTGGTCGCCGGACGGCACGTAGTCGCTGACGACCTCGAACGGGGCGACCGTGCGCTGCAGGTCGGTGATGGGGCGGGCCATGCCGCCACCGTACGACGCCCCTCCGACAACCGGCAGCCGAGAACGGCCGGATCAGCCCTCGGCGGAGACGAGCGCCTCCCAGAGCCGGTCGACGGCGTCGTCGAGTGCGGCCGGGTCGCCGGAGTTGTCGAGGACATGGTCGGCGATCGCGGCGCGATCCTCGTCCGTGGCCTGCGCGGCGATCCGCGCCCGCGCGTCGGGCTCGCTCATCCCGCGCGCCACCAGCCGCGCCACCCGGGTCTCCACCGGCGCGGCCACGGTCACGACGAGGTCGAAATCGTGCCCGAGCGAGCGGGTTGTCGAGAGCGACTCGGCGAGTAGAGGGACGTCGTAGACCACGACGGCGTCACGGGGTGCGGACGCCAGCAGCTCCGCCGACCGCTCCCCCACCAGCGGGTGGACGATCGCTTCGAGGGCAGCTCGTCGCGCGGGATCGGCGAACACGATCGCGGCCAGCGCGGCACGGTCGAGCGACCCGTCGTCGCTCAGCACGCCGCGTCCGAACTCGGCGACGACCGCAGCGAGGCCCGGGGTTCCCGGCTCGACGACCTCGCGTGCGATCGCGTCGGCGTCGACGACCACGGCACCGTGCGACGCCAGACGCGACGCGACCGAGCTCTTGCCGGAGCCGATGCCGCCGGTCACCGCAATGCGCACGTCACGAACCTAGCGCCCGTGCGTCGCGCGAAGGGCCGGCGGTCAGCCGAGCGCAGACTGGACGTGGTCGGCGATCTGCGCGTAGCCGGCGTCGTTGGGGTGCACGCCGTCGAAGATCCACTCAGGATGGCCGAGCAGCCAGGACGACGCCGCCGGCACCGACTGCGCGCCGTGGGCTGCAGCGGACTGCTGCGTCCAGCCGTCGATGACCGGGATCCCGGGATTGACCGCGGACGAGTCCCACATCGGCGAGATGACGACGATCCGCGCATGGGCAGACCGGCACGCAGCGTGGTCAGCGTCCGGTTGATCGCGGACTGCACGGATCCGGGCGACGCGGCGTACGCCGTGAGGTCGTTGCGCCCGGCCGACACGAGCACCACGTCCGGCCGAGCGGCCACCGCGGCGGCTGCCATGGTCTCGACCGATGGGCAGAGCGTGAGGCCGCAGCCGGAGACTCCGGACGTGGTCGCCCAGCCGGTGCCGCCGCGGCCGAGGTTGGCCTCGAGCCAGCCGCGCGACGACGCCACGCGGCTCGACCAGCGCAGCGCCTCGACCGACGCGCCCAGGCCGGAGACGTAGGAGTCACCGAGCACGACCACGAGCGGCTTCGCGACACGCGGCGGAGGTGCGGTCCACGCAGGCACGACGCTGCTGCGCCACAGCCCGAACTCGTCCGCCAGGTAGACCTGGCCGGCTGCCGCGGACTCCACCACCAGCCCCACCGTGACGTAGTGCGCGGTCGGGGGCGCGACCTGACGAGCCAGGGAGAGCCGGGTCCACGTCGACGTGGTCAGCGTGATCGACGGACCGCGACGGACGACGGGGGCGACCGTCGCGTCGGCGGAGTAGAAGCGCATCTCGACGTGGCCCTTGATGCCGGTCGGCGCCCCCGTCGAGGCGCGGACGACCACAGACCCGGAGTACGGCGACGAGGGGTACGCCGGAGTCCAGTTGCGCGCCGTCCGCACGTTGAGCGAGCCGCTGCTGGAAGCCTGCACGCGCAGCGACGCCACTCCGGCAGCCGCGGCTCCGGTCGACCGGGCGATCACGACCGGAGCGGTACCCGAGGCCGCGTCGAACCCGGCCGTGCTGGTCTCGACCGAGCTCTGGTTGGCCGTGAGCAGGTTGACCGAGGACGCCGACAGCCCGAGGGTGCCGACCGCGACACCTGCGCTGCTCGACCACCCGGAGCGGTCGTAGGCGACCACGGAGGCGCGCCACCCGCCGAGGGACAGCAGCCCGGACGTCCATCGGGTGCCGGTGACCCAACCGACCACCGGGTTGCCGCCGCCGACCGGCGTGAGGGTGACGCGGTAGCGGCGTACGGCGACGTTGTCGGTGGACGCCGTCCAGGAGACCGTGAGGGTGCCCGGGTCGCCGCTGGCCGAGACGCCCACCCGGCCCGGAGCGGTCGGGCGGACGGAGTCCGGCACGGCGACGGGCAGCGTCCATCGCTGAGGTGTGGGGCTGCGCCAGAGGCCCCAGGCGTCAGCGACGTAGGCGTCAGAGACTCGGGTGCTTGCGACGATCAGCCACACCGACACCGACGCAGTGCCCGCCGGAGCGCGCGCTCCGAGCACCGAGACACGCGTCCACCGGGAGGTGCGTGTCCTGGTCGCGGCGCCGACCCGCGTCCCCAGGAGGCGACCGGTGGACGACGTGAAGGCGATCTGCACGCGCGCGGTGGCGGGGGCGCGTGACGTCGAGACGGGGCGTACGCAGACCGACGCGGCATACGTCGATCCGGCGGTCACGACCTGCCCCTGCATGAGGGTTCGGACCGCCATGCTGCGCGCGGTCGTCGAGATCAGCTCGAGCGACGAGCGGCCCACCAGGGCCAGCGAGGACGTGCGCAGCAGGCGTTCACGGCCGGTGCCCCGCGCGAAGCCGCGCAGGCCGGACTCGACGCTCGCCTGGTTGACCGACAGGAGGTTGGGAGGAGCCGCGACCACGGCCGTTCCGGCAGCGAGCGCGCGCGGGACCGAGCCGGACGCCGAGGTGGGTGCCAGCAGAGCCACCGCCACGGCGCCCGCTGCGAGCAGCGGCCAACACGGTGCGGGCACGCCGTCACCCCGTCGCACACCGTCAGCCCCGTGGAGTCGCACCGGCACATGCTATGTACGCCACGGACCAGCGCCGACCACCACGTCCGCCGTTCGCGGTGCGTCAGCGACCGACAGTGACGCTGGTGCTACGTCGCGTCAGCCCAGCGCTGCGAGGACGTGCTGCGCGATCTGCTGGTGGCCGAGATCGTTGGGATGCACCTTGTCCGCCGAGATCCACTCCGGGTGACCCACGAGCCACGTCCAGGCATCGGGCACGACCGTGGCCCCGGCCGCTGTGCCCGCGTCCTGGATCCACTGACCCATGGTCGGGAACTTCGTCGACGGCGTCGACGCGTCCCACAGCGGGGTCACGGCGATGATCGTGGCGTGCGGGAGGCCCGCCCGCAGCGTGGCGAACGTGTCGGCGATCGCCTGCTGCACGGCCGCCGGGTTGGTGCCGTACGCCGCCAGGTCGTTGCGGCCGCCCGAGACCACGACGACGTCGGCCTGGGCGGCGACGGCCTGGGCGGCCATCTCGCGGATCGACGGGCAGTAGGCCAGTCCGCACCCGGACGGTCCGGACGTCTGCACGTAGCCGGTGCCGCCGCGAGCCATGTTGTTCTCGAGCCAGCCCTTCTGCGCGGCGACGAGCGACGACCAGCGCAGCAGGGTCGCGGAGGCGCTGCCACCGGCCGTGATCGAGTCGCCCAGGAAGACCACCACGGGACGCGTCGACGTCGTCGGCAGGCTCCACGCCGGCAGCGACGACGAGGCGAACACGCCCCACTCGTCAGCGTCGTAGACGTCGCCGGCGACCGACTTCTCGGTGACGAGCATCAGTGACACCGAGGCCGCGCCGGTGGGTGCCACGACACCTGCCACACCCACCCGGGTCCACGACGCCGTGAGCGCGGTCCAGGGACCGTTGATCGTGGAGCCGACCTGGCTGCCGGTGGCGCCCCAGAAGCGCACCTGGGCGAGCACCCGCTCGCCGACGGCCACTCCCCCGGCGCCCAGCACCTGCACGCCGGCCGAGTACGCCGTGCCGCCCGACACCGGTGTCCAGCCGCGCAGGGTGCGCACGGCGAGGCTTCCCGCGGCGTTCGCGGTGATCGCGAGCGAGGCCTGGCCGTCGTGCGCCGCCGTCGTCGTGCGCCCGACCGACAGCGCGCCGTAGCTCGGCTCGAGCCCGGAGATGCTCGACTCGAGCGAGGCCTGGTTGGGCGTGAGCAGGTTGCTCCCGGCCGGGAGCGGCGTGGGCGACGTGGTGGGCGGTGCTGTCGTCGGGGGCGCGCTCGTGGGGGGCGCCGACGTGGGAGGCGGCGTGGTGGGAGGCGCGGTCGTCGGAGGCGCGGTCGTGGGCGACGCCGTCGTGGTCGGTGCAGGCGTCGTCGGGGTCGACGTCGCGCCCGGCAGGCTCCAGGGCGGGGGTGCCGACGCCGCCCAGAGCCCCCACTGGTCGGCGTAGACCGTCGTCCTGGCCGACGTCGAGGCGACGACCAGGAAGACCGACACGGTCGCCGCCCCGGCCGGGGCGACCACCCCGGTGCGGGACGCCGTGACCCACGACGTCGGCCCGATCGCGGTCCACGGTCCGTTGAAGGCGCCGAGCGCGGTGCCCGTCGAGGACCAGAACCTCAGCTGGACCAGTGCCTGCACCGACGCCGACGCCGTGCGCGCCGCGACCGACGCGGTGTAGGTCGTGCCCGCGGAGGCCGGCTGCGGCGTGGTGCGCGCCGCCATTCCGCCGGTGCCGGTCGACGCGAGCGAGGCGCTGGCGACGCCGTCGGCAGCAGTCGCGGTGGTCCGCGTGATGGTCTCGGCGTAGTAGCCGTGCTCGATGCCGGCGAGGTCGGACTCGACGCTGGCCTGATTGACGGTGAGGAGGTTGGGCGCCGCCGCGGCGGCAACCGACGGGACGATCGCGACCGCCACGACGCCGAGCGCCGCCACCACCGAGCCCGCCAGCAGTGCGCGCGCCGACCCCCGTGCCCCCATGCCGCCCCCTCACGATGTCTCTGCGGGCGACGCTAGTCACCACGACCGACGACGCCGTCACGACACGCAGGCGTCGGCGAGTCCGGTCGCGACAGGAACGACGCCCCGGACCGTGAGGTCCGGGGCGTCGTCGTGGAACGGAGGATCAGGCGCCGGTGAGCTTGTCGCGCAGCGCCTGCAGGGCCTCGTCGGTGGCCAGCGTGCCCTCGGCCTCGGGAGCCGGCGAGGTGTAGGACGACGTGCCCGCCTCTGCGGACTCGGAGACACCGGCCTCCGCGTCGGCCTTGCGCTGCTCGTCGACCTGCTTCTTGTGCGCCTCCCAGCGCGAGTGGGCCTCGGCGTACTGCCGCTCCCACTCGGCCTGAGCCGACTCGTGGCCCGGGAGCCACTCGCCGGTCTCGGGGTCGAAGCCGTCGGGGTAGACGTAGTTGCCCGTCTCGTCGTAGGTCGCCGCCATGCCGTAGAGCGCCGGGTCGAAGTGCTCGTCGTCGGCGCCCGAGATTCCCTCGGAGGCCTGCTTGAGCGACAACGAGATGCGGCGACGCTCGAGGTCGATGTCGATGACCTTGACGAAGATGTCGCTGCCCACGGTGACGACCTGCTCCGGCAGCTCGACGTGGCGCTCGGCCAGCTCCGAGATGTGGACCAGGCCCTCGATGCCCTCGTCGACACGGACGAACGCGCCGAACGGCACCAGCTTGGTGACCTTGCCGGGGACGACCTGGCCGATCTGGTGCGTGCGGGCGAACTGCTGCCAGGGGTCCTCCTGCGTCGCCTTGAGCGACAGGGAGACCCGCTCGCGGTCGAGGTCGACGTCGAGAACCTCGACGGTGACCTCGGTGCCGACCTCGACGACCTCGGAGGGGTGGTCGATGTGCTTCCACGAGAGCTCGGAGACGTGGACGAGGCCGTCGACGCCGCCGAGGTCGACGAACGCACCGAAGTTGACGATGGACGAGACGACGCCGCTGCGGATCTGGCCCTTCTGCAGCTGGGTGAGGAAGGTCTGGCGGACCTCGCTCTGCGTCTGCTCGAGCCACGCACGGCGGGAGAGCACGACGTTGTTGCGGTTCTTGTCGAGCTCGATGATCTTGGCCTCGAGCTCCTTGCCCACGTAGGGCTGGAGGTCGCGGACGCGTCGCATCTCGACGAGGGAGGCGGGGAGGAAGCCACGGAGGCCGATGTCGAGGATGAGCCCACCCTTGACGACCTCGATGACGGTGCCGGTGACGACGCCGTCCTCTTCCTTGACCTTCTCGATCGTGCCCCAGGCGCGCTCGTACTGCGCGCGCTTCTTGGACAGGATGAGTCGGCCTTCCTTGTCCTCCTTCTGGAGGACGAGGGCCTCGATCACGTCGCCGAGGTTGACGACCTCGTTGGGGTCGACGTCGTGCTTGATCGACAGCTCGCGCGAGGGGATGACGCCCTCGGTCTTGTAGCCGATGTCGAGGAGGACCTCGTCGCGGTCGACCTTGACGATCGTGCCCTCGACGATGTCGCCGTCGTTGAAGTACTTGATGGTCTCGTCAACTGCAGCCGCGAAGGCCTCGGCGTCGCCGATGTCGTTGATCGCTACCTGGGTCGCGGTGGTCTCGATGGTGGACGTCATGGAGTGAAGAGCTCCGGTGGATGGGTGTCGTGACGGGTGCGACGGCGGGCCCTCATCATTGCGACGCGAACGAGCGGCGACGGCCCAGGGGCAGACGGCGTGGGGTCACGACGAACGACATGCGCGTGCCTGCTCGGTCCGAGGCGCGTGCAGGCCCGCGACGCACCCGCAAGGATACGGACGTGACGGAACCAGGGTCAAACCGCCCCATGCGGTCTGACGTGGGCAAACAGGAGTCGGTGCGCGCCTCCCGTGGCTGGTGGGACGCCGAGGCGCCGGCCTACGCCGCCGAGCACGGCCGGTTCCTGGGTGACGACGACGCCGGCGGGGCCCTGGTGTGGGGGCCTGAAGGGTGGACCGAGGCCGAGCTGGGCCTGCTCGGCCCGGTCGCCGGGCGCCGGGTGCTCGAGGTCGGGGCCGGCGCCGCCCAGGGGTCGCGGTGGCTCGTCGGCCAGGGCGCCGAGGCGTTGGCGCTCGACGTCAGTCACGGGATGCTCGTCCGGGCCATCGGCGCGACTCCGTCGGTGCCCCTGGTGCAGGCCGACGCGGGCGCCCTGCCGCTGCGGGCGGCGTCGTTCGACCTGGCGTGCTCGGCGTACGGGGCCCTGCCGTTCGTCGCGGACGTCGCCGCGGTGCACGCGGAGGTCGCCCGGGTGCTGCGGCCGGGCGGCCGATGGGTCTTCTCCGTCACCCACCCGGTGCGCTGGGCCTTCCCCGACTCCCCCGGGCCCGACGGCCTCGTCGCCGACCGGCCCTACTTCGACCGGACTCCCTACGTCGAGCGCGACGAGTCCGGCGCTGCGACGTACGTCGAGCACCACCGCACGATGGGCGACATGGTGCGCGCGATCGTCGGTTCCGGGCTCCGGGTCGTCGACCTCGTCGAGCCGGAGTGGCCGGACCGCAACGACGAGACCTGGGGCGGCTGGTCCCCGCTGCGCGGCGCGATCCTGCCCGGGACGGCCATCTGGGTGACCGAGCGACCGTGAGCCGGCTCACATCCCGTCGATGTCCCGCCGTGTGACTCCGACGGCGACCAAGGGTCGCCGACGACGGCTCGAGACCGGCTCCCACCTGCGCCGATGTTCTCTACGTGCTGCCTCGCACGGCTGCCGCCACGGTGGCGTTGATCGCGGGTGCCGGGTTCCTGTCCGCACCCGCAGCGGCGCGCGTCCTCTCCGCTCCGGCGGCGCAACCCCACGCATCCCGCGTCCTCGCGCCGCGAGCGGTGGCAGCCACGCCGGCCGGCCGGTGCGGCACCGAGCCGACGACGGGCGCGGCGTGGGAGCGGCTCTTCGACTCGCTGCGGGGCTCGTGGGCCGGCGGTGACGGGGCGGCGAGCTTGCGCCTGCCGGACGGCCGGATGCTGTGGCTCTTCGGCGACACCTTCACCGGCGGCGTGCGCGGCGACGGGAGCCGGGGCAGTGACTCGCGGATCGTGCACAACAGCATCGTGGTGACGTCCGGCTCCTGCGCCAGCGTCCTCCCCACGGCGACCGCCGCGCTGCCTGGTCGCGCAGGAACATGGCTGTGGCCCACCGCGGGCGTGGTCAGCACTCGAGGCGCGCATGGCCTGGCTTCCACCGTCACGGTGTTCGCCCAACGGGTCCGACGCACCGGAACTAGCGCCTTCGACTTCGAGCAGGTCGGCACGGCCGTCGCGACCCTGAGCGTGCCGTGGTCCGGGGTCCCCACGGTGGGTCAGGTGCGCGATCTCCCCCGCAGCAGCACGCTGTGGGGTGCGGGCCTGATCGCCGACGGCGCGACCACGTGGATCTACGGGACGCGCCCGGTCCAGGAGCCGTGGGTGTTCGGACGCGACCTCCTGCTCGCGCGCGCCCCGACCGCGCGCCTCTCCGACGTCGCGTCGTGGACCTATCGCACCCGGACCGGCTGGGCCGCGGACGCCGATGACGCGGTGGTCGTCCGTCCGGCTCGCGACGGCGTCTCGACGGTCCCGTCGGCCGTGCGGATCGGTACGACGTTCGTCCTGGTGACCAAGGCCCAGGAGTTCCTCGACCCGACGGTCGTCGCGCTGACGAGCACTCGCGCCTGGGGCCCCTGGACCGAGACTCCCCTGTTCCACGCGGCCGGCAGCGGCAGCGTGCTGCGCTACTCGCCAGCCGCCGTCGCCGGTGCCACGCGTGCTCGACTGATCGTCGTGGTGAGCCGCACCTCGACCTCGCTGTCGCAGCTCGCCGCCGACGTCGAGGTCGCGCGCCCTACGTTCACGGACGTCCGGCTGCGCTGAGCCGGAGCTGCGGCGTCAGGCCGCGACGTCGCGACGACGCAGCAGCAGGATGCCGCCCAGCAGCGCGACGGCACCGAGGACGAGCGATACGACGGGCAGCACGTTGCTCACCAGGTTGAGCTTGCTGGAGTTCGTCTTGGCGCTGTCGACCGACGAGGCGACCTCCTCGTCGGTGAAACCGAGGGTGCCGTCGATGACCACGAGCCCGTCGGTGCCGTCGGCGTTCTTGAGCCACTGCTTGACCTTGTTGGTGCCGTTGACGACCTGCCCGGTCGACGGCTCGACCCACATCGTCTGGTCGTCCTGGTACCAGACCTCGGCGGTGCCCTGCATCCCCGACTTGGTGGCCGGGACCGTCGAGGTGAACTTGTAGGTCGAGAGCCCCTGGACCGTCTCCTCGCCGACGAACGTCGTGTCGACGCCCTTCATCAGCGTCGAGTCGAAGACGCTGTACGTCTTCTTCTCCGTGTTGAACGGCATCTTGAGCGGCATGATCACGCCGCCCTGGACCATGGCGTCGGTGATCGGCACCCCGCCGACGTTGGCGCCGGCGACGGCCTGCATCACCGAGGTGGTGCGGTCGAACGCGTAGCGCTCGACGGTCGCCGGCAGGTAGGGCTTGCCCGTGGTCTCCGAGGCGAGGCTCACGACCTGGAGGCTGTCGTAGACCCCGCTGTTGCCGCCCGCCTGCTGCGCCGCCACGACGTCGGCCCCGTTCGGGCGGACGGCGACGAGGCGACGTCTGCTTCTCGACGCCGGTCGCGAGGTCGGCGACCTGGCGACCGTCCCGAGCTGTTGGAGGTGTCCTTAAGGTCGAGGTCGAGGGGCGCGACGGTCACCCGCGGGACGGCGTAGAACTTGACCATCGGCGCCAGCACGAGCAGGGCGGTCCCCAGGCCGATGAGGACTAGCCCAAATGCTCGGCGCACGATGAACCTCCGGTCGACGGCGTGTGACGGCAGAACGTAGCGCAGGATGGGCCATTGTGTTACCGGTGAGTAAAAAGACGCGCCGGTCCTTTACCGGACAGTGATCTGAAGGAGGCACGAGTGACCGTGACCGAGGGGCTTCCTCGCGCCCACGCGGCCCGGCCCGACGAGGACGTGGACCTGCTGTCCTTGCTGCCGGCGTCGTGGGTCGCTCGGGCCCGTTCGGTGCGCTCTCGCTGGCGGCCCGTGGACACGGTCGCGCTCGTCGTCGTGGTGCTCGTGCCCCTCATCGTGACGGGTGCCCTCGTCGTGCGCGGGAAGCTTCTACATCGATGACTTCCGAGCCCAGACCTACGCTTCCGGTCAACCCTTCTGGCCGTGGATCGTGGAGTCGAACGGCACGCACTTCGCGCCCGGCGCGCGCAGCCTCGACTGGATACAGGCCAGGTTCTTCCCGCTCCAGCACTGGTTCGCCGTCGTGGTCACGCTGACGGTCAGGGTGATCCTGGGGCGGGGCTGCCTGGGTCGTCCTGCGCCGCCTCGTCGGCGCTCGGTGGTCGACCATCGCGGTGCTCGTGGTTCTGGTGAGCACGGCGTCCCTGCTCCCCGCCACCGCCTGGTACCGCCAGTCGATCACGGCGCTCCCGGTCACCATCGCGATCCTGCTCTGCACCGACTCGCACATCCGGTTCGTACGCCGGCCCTCCGTGCGAGGGGTGCTGGAGACGGTCCTGTGGCTGGCACTCGGCCTCTGCTTCCTCGAGAAGGCAGTGGTCGTCGTCCCGTGGCTGTTCGGTCTGTCGCTGTTCCTGCTCCCGCTCCTCACGGGGCTGCCCCGGAGGGTCGTGCTTCGGAGGTCCGCGGTCACGGTGCTGTCCGGCGGTCTGCTACTGATCGCGTTCCTGACCTTCTACCTTCGCTCCGGCACGTACGACACCGGGGACGGAGGCCGCCTTCGCCTCGGCGACATCGTTGAGATGGTCTGGCTCAACATCAGCCGGGCCCTGGCTCCCTCGATGACAGGTGGTCCGTGGCAGTGGGTCTATCCGGCGCCCTACTACGGCGTCGGAGACCCCCCGGCATGGCTCATGGTCAGCGCGGGTTGCGCGCTTGCGGGGCTGCTCGGCTGGAGCTTGGGCCGCTCCACGCGGCGGACTCTCGCTGTTGTTGGCGCGTTCGCGACCTTCTACCTTCCTTGCGCCGCGGTCGTGGCCGTGGGACGCCTCGGGCGCATCGGCCCGGTTGCTGGAATCGACCTACGCCTCTGGTCCGACGCCGTCATCGTGCTGGCTGTCCTTCTCACCGTTCTCGCTGTAGGGGTCACACCTGCGCGATCTTCCCCGTCCCCTCCGAGTCGACCGCGATCCACCCGTCGGGCGACGGCATACACGGCCATCGCAGCCGTCGCCACAGCCCTCATCATGCTCAACGTGAGCCACTCGTCGTTGCTGTTCGGCCGCGCGTGGGCCGAGAATCCCAGCGGCGCCTACGTGGCACGCCTGACAACGTCGCTCGACGCCCTCGGTCCTGCCCCGCAGCTGTCGCCGTGGTCGCCCCGGACGTCGTCCCCTTCTGGGTCGACCCGAACTACGACACCGAGGACCTGCTCGCCCCCCTTCAGCGAAGCGTCGCGTATCACTTGGACACGAGGAGCGCCCGCGTGCCTGACGACTCGGGTCAGCCTCCCGGTGTCCGGTGGGCACCGGTCACTACCGTGACCACGCCTCCCGGGTGGTGCGGCTTCCAGGTGGTCCCCGGCAGCGGGCCCTACACCATCCGGTTCGACGCTCCCCAGCCTCACTACCGCGACGCGCAGCTGCGTGTCGCGATGCTGGTCAGCGCACCAACCTCGGTCGATGTCGTGCTCCACACACCGACGGGGGACGTGGTGCCGATGTCCCGGTCCCAGGTACGAGTCGAGCGTGGCGCCTACCGGTTGATGTGGCTGATCCGTACGAGTGCTCGGCCGTCGTCGTTCACCCTGACGCTCTACAACCCGGCCGCGGGCCTGTGTGTCACGAGTGCCAACATCGCCGTGCCGCGAGCGGTCGCGGGAGGCCCCACCGTCGCACCGAAACGACAGCGGCTCGGTAGGCCACCCTGCTCCGAGACCGACGAGACTCTCCTGACATGGCGGATTCGGACCGCATCGCCGCGAGCATGCGCCGCGATCGGGACGGCTCAACGCGCTCGACGGTTATCGAGCACTCGCTGCGTTGTTCGTCGTCCTGACCCACGTCGGGATTTCAGATGGGGGCTGCAGTCCGTGGGCCGTACGCAGGCCTGCTCGCCCTGCTATTAGATCCGCGTCGACCGCGTCCTCCAGCGGGTTCCTCGCGCCCGTTCTTCGTCGCTCACCATCAGGGAGTCCGAGCCCCAGTCCTTACGCATCTACGCGTGGCACCGCGCGCTGCGCATCATGCCCGGCTATTGGGTGGCCGTGGTCGGAGCGATGCTGCTGGTGCTGGCCAACCACGTACCAGGCCCTTCCGAGTGGGTCGTGCAGGCGCTCGTCCTGCAGACCTACGTCCCCGACGGCCTCATCGACGGCTTCTACCGAGATGTGGAGTCTGGGCACAGAGATCGCGTTCTACGTCGCACTGCCATTCCTGGGTATGGGCCCGGCCGTTACGACGACGCCCTGGAGGACGAAGCGGGGCGGTGGCGTCGACAGCGCGCATGCCTCTCGGCGCTCGCCCTCATCGCCCAGCGGTGGCGGGCGTACGCGTACACGCGGCCAGAAGGACCAGGGCTACGGCCCGACGGGTTCCAAACCACCTGGACCGGCTTGCGCTCGGCATGACCATGGCTGCGCTTCGGTCCCGCACCGGGCGCTCGTTCGGGCGACTCTCCGACGGCTGGTCGGGGTGTCGTCATTCCCCGGCGTGGTGCTGACGTCTTCGCCGCCGCCGCCTTCTGGGTGTCCACGACGTCCATCGCCGGCCCGTTCGATCTCGCCGTGCCCAGCGTGAGCCAGGCATTCGCCAAGCATCTGCTGTACGGGATCGCTGCCTTCTTCGCCCTGCTCCCCGTGGCGGGTACGCCCGGCAGATATCGTCGACCGCCCTGTGGGCGGGTCAGGTACCTGCATGGCTCGGGACAGTGCTTCGTACGGCATCTTCCTGGTGAACATGGCCATGCTTGCCGTGACCTTGACGGTAACGGGAATCCGGCATTCTCCGGGCGCTTCTGGCAGGTCTCGCTGTGTCAGGCGGTACTCACGGTCTCCGTCGCAGCGGCTTCCTGGTACCTGGAGCGCCCGGCCATGCGACTACGACGGTTCGTCCGATGACCCGCTGCTCGCGTCCCTGAAGTTCCACCGCGCCCGACGAACCCAGCAGGGTGATGGCGATGACGCTTGCCAGCTGCGCGACCGGGCTGAGCGAGCCAGGTGCGGCACCGGGCCATGGCCGCACCGCGGCGACCGCTCCGGCAACGGCGAGACATGACCCAGCCACCGTCGCTGCTGCCACCGTCCCCACCCGACGAATCAGCAGGCGCGCGGCGACGCCGATTGTGAGGCCGATGAGACCGGCGACCAGCAGGCCGATCGTCGGGTCCGCGAGCTCGGCCACAGGCCGAGGCACGCGGCGCGGCCTGAGATGGCCCGTGGTCTGACCGCGCGACCGCTGCAGGGCGATCACCAGGAGTGCGAGTGCGGCAAGGACGCCGATAAGGAGTCCGATGCGATAGAGGGCATCAGGACGGTAGTCGAGGACGACGGTCCCGCTCACGCCGGCCGGGATCCACCACGCCTGCTCCCAGCCGTCCGCACGGGCAGGCTCGAGCGCTGTCCCGTTCACTGTGGCCACCCAACCGGCGTTGGCGTTCTCCCGCACCACGAGAAGGCTGGGCACGGCGCTAACGGCCACCGGGATCTCGCGGTGGACCGGGCCCCAGGCGGTGGGCTCGAGCACGCGCGGTGCGACGGTCGCCGTCGTCGTCCTCGGAGTGAGGACCAGCCGCTCTGGGACGAACTCCTGCGAGGCCACCAGCGATACCTCGTGCGTCCCGCGGCCGAGCGACACGGTGCTCGACCCGCAGGGCAGCACGGTCACCGGTCGTTGGTGCAGCAGGTCGCCCACGGTGGCCTGGATCCGAGTCGGGATCGATCTGCCGTCGACGACCAAGGAAGGCCCGAAGCCGCACGGCAGCCCGGTCGCGGCACCGAGCGCGAGCGAGCGGCGGAAGTCGTCGGCGCCGTCGACCGTCACCTCCGACACACCCCACGGCAGGGTGGTCTCTCGGCCCGTCGTCGGATCGAGCGAAGTCGTCCGCTGGAGTGAGGACGCGAGGATCTGAAGCGACGTCGCGTTCGTCGGGGGGCACGCGCACGTGACCCCCCGCGTCGACCGGCGCCGAGATGGGTGTGCCGCCATCGAGGATGACGAGCACGCGCGTGGCGACACTCGCCGCGAGGGCCTCCCCCCGCACGAGGGTGAATCCGGTGACGCGCCGCTTCGCCGGCCAGGTGAGGGTCAGGCGGGGCAACCCGTCCCCCCGATCAGCCACCCACGACGTGCGCGGGTCTCGGTCGACGGCGGTCTGTGGTCGGCCAGCTGGATCGAGGACCAGCTGGCTCGACGCCGTGGCGAACATCGCCTGACCTACGGGGACGAGGAGCTGGTCGAGTGCTGGTCCACCCGCCGCCCGGGCCGTCAGCTGCACCGTCCATCGCCCCGGAGCCGACACGACGATCCGGCGGGCAAGCCGGTCGTCCTCTTCCCCGGGACGCGGGAGCAGATCGGTGCAGTACGGCTGCTCGCCGACGAACACGCAACCGTCGCGCCGGTCTCGGGGCACTGACGCGACAAAGGTCGACCCGGCATCCAGGCCGGCCGCGGGTGTCACCCACCGAGAGATCGATGCCCCCAGGTCAATGTCCCGGATCCCGACTGTCCGCGACTCCTGGCCGTCCTGGACCGCGTCGACGGTGACACGCAACGAGGTCGCCGTGACGGACCCGAGGTCGAACGTCGCGACCCCCGACGCGTCAACGTCCGCCGACACGGTCCGGTCCCCCGCCCTCACGGTGAGCCGACGGATGCCGGCCAGCTCTGGAGCCTGGCTCGTGGTGACCCGGACGATGCCGATGCTGGTGCGTGGCAGGTCGCGCACGCCGACCCACTGACCGACGGCCAACCGAGCAGACGAACGCCACTCGGTACGCAGGTCGTGGTCGAAGGCTTGCGGCGGGCCCCAACCGTTGGACCGGTTTCGCTGAGCCGACGACGTTGCTCCGCTGGTCGACGCCTCGGGCGTCCCGTTCGGGAACAGCGCCGTGGACTGGCGACCAGCTGGCGGTATGGGCCAGTAGTCGTGAACACGGCGCGGGGCGCGGAACTGTTCGTCGACCGTCATCGTGGCAGTCGCGTTCGCTCGCGAGCTGCCGAAGTCGACCTCGCGCCGCCGATAGCCGTCGGTGACCACCGTGACTTTGCCGTCACCACCATCGCCTGCCAGCTGGACCGGATCCTGCCCAGCGATTCCGGCCTCACCGAGGGAAAGCGTGTCCTCCGGTCCGCCGGCGAGAGTGAGGGGATCGGTCCCCCTCACCACCGCGGATCCTGGACCGGGCACCGACCACACCTCGACGGCCGGGAGGCCGACACTCAGACCACCGTCGATCACCGACCCGTCGATCTGGGACCCACCGATGGTCGGTCCGAATGCCGCAACCCGGACGAGACCGGACCTGCTCAGCGCGGCATGAACCAGCAAGGGGCGGGTGGTTCCGATACGGGCCCAGTCGAGGTCGTTGCGCTCGACGACGAGGCCGACGCCTGCACGGGCCAGGTAGGCGGGGAGGCCCGTGGAGCCGCGCCCTGTCGCCAGCGCACCCTCGACGGCGTCCAGCATCCGCGTGTTGCCCGCGGAGCCGAGCGGGACCCCGTCCCGAACCGCCCAGGCGGAGGCCAGGAGGGGTTGCAGCACGTCGTCGCCCGTCGTGCCCCAGTAGTACGCGGTGGGCTGGGAGCCCGGGACGACGAGCGAACGCGTGGACCCCGCGTGCGCGTCGATCCAGGTGCCCGCCTGCCGCCAGTAGTCAGGGATGGACACGTACCCCGGCGAGGCGCCGATCTGGCCGGCCAGGACCGGAGTCGCTGCCCCCACGAGGGCGACCGTCGCGATCACCGGGACGGCGTAACGACCCCAGCGCACCTGACGAAGGGGACGAAGCCGCACATGCGACACGACCCACGCCGCGCCGATGACGAGCGGGATCCGTAGGACGACGTCGAACTTGTGGATGTTGCGCAGTGGTGATCCCGCCCCGTCGAGAAAGGTCCGCACGGACTCTGCGAACGGTGAACCGAGCGGTCCCACCCACGCGACCGCGAGCAGCACGACGCCCACGAGCGCGGCGGTAACGAGGAAGAGGCGCTCCCGCACACCTCGGTGGATCAGCCCGGCTACCCCGAGCGCAGAGATGATCGCGGTGTCCAGGATCAGAACCGGCTGGGTGACCAACTGCCATCCCGCCGGCCAGGACGGGCCGCGTGACCCAGCCAGGTATGCGAGCCACGCGGTCGTGCCACGGGTGGCGTTGGCCAAGGAGTCGGGGCTTGTGGTGACGGCGCTCGACTCGATCCAGTCCAGGAACGGTGGGGAGTACCTCCCGAGCAGGACGATCGGTACGAACCACCACAGTGACGCCAGGCCGATCGCGAGGAGCCACCAGGCGGACAGCCGAGCCGTCTCTCGGCTCCAGCGCCGCGACATGAGGTAGATGACAGGCAGGACGATGACAGCGAACGACGCCGCGGCGTTCACCGCTCCGACGGCGAGGAACGCAGCGCCCGAGCGGGCGGCCGTACGTCGAGGGTCACCCCCCACGAGTCCGTGGCGCACCAACGGGACGAGCACCCAGGGAGCCATGGCCATGGGCCAGACCTCGCTCGACACCTCACCGAGAGCCGAGACGATGCGAGGCGACAGGGCGAAGACCAGGCCCCCGAAGATCTGTACCCCGTCCCCTCCGACCCCGAGGACGGCAAGCAGTCGTCGCATCCCGAGAAAGGCGACGGTGAGGAGCAGGGCCCACCAGAGTCTCTGCGCGACCCATGCCGGGAGCCCCAGCGACTCAAGGACGCCGAAGAACGGGCCCTGGGGGAACAGGTAGCCGTAGGCCTGGTTCTGGAGAGCGCCAGAGGCGGTCTGGGGGTCCCACATGTGCAAGGCGCGCCGCATCAGCCCCCATGGGTTCTCGTACAGGTCCAGCTTCGTATCCGCGGCCAGCGAGCCGGGCGCCTGCACGAAGCACGCCGCTACCAGGGCGGCGACGACGGCCCAGACGCGCGCCCGATCGCGGTTGAAGCCATGGGCTCCAGGCGTCGCCTCGCTGGCCTGCCCGGGAGAGCTCACGAGGGTCATCGACGTCTGAGCACCAGCAGGAGGTTCCACGCCACCAGCTCGCGTAGTCCTGGGACACGCATGACCCAGTGAGCCCACCAGGGGTGGTAGCGCGGGATGTCCGCCAGAACCACGAAGTCCTCGCGGGACCGGGACCATCGGAGCATGCGCTGCGCGGACAACGCGAACAGCGAGTCGCCGTACACGTTCTTCGGGGGGCGACCGTGGTTGGCGGCGTACCTGCGCGCCGCACGGTCACCACCCAGATAGTGCCAGGGCGACGTCTCGTGACCACCCCATGGCGAGAGCCACAGGGTGTAGGACAGGAAGACCAGACCGCCGGGCCGGGTCACGCGCACCATCTCGTCGGCCATCCGCTCGGGCTGCGGCACGTGTTCCAGCACGTTGCTGCTGAACACAACGTCCATGACACCGGTGCGGAAGGGCAGCGCCTGGGCGTCGCCGAGAACGCTGGCGTCCTGTGGCAGCGCTGCCGCGCCCATCTCGCCAGCATCGGCATCCAGACCCACGTAGTGAGCGCCGTGTGCCTCGAACGCGCGACGGAACCAGCCCGGGCCGGCGCCGACGTCCAGGACCGTCGCGCCAGCAAGCTCCTGATACGCCATGATCTGCGTCACGGCGTCTTCGGCGAGCGCGGAGTAGAAGACATCGGGACGCGACTGCTCTTGCCGGAACGCCGAGAACAGCGCGACAGATCGGCTCAGCGTTGCCGCACCGCGCGCGCTCGGAGGACGGCGCACAGCATCCGGCATGGGACCATCCTACGGAGCAGGCCGACAGATCACGGCACGTCAGGGAGCCAGGAGACCAGGTCGATGCAGGAACGTGAGGAAGAGGCGATGGAGATCCTCATCCTCAACTGGCGCGACCGCTCCCACCCGCAAGGTGGAGGCTCCGAGGTGTTTGCGGAGACGGTCGCGGAAGGGCTCGTCCGCAAAGGTCACGTGGTCACGATCTTCTGTGCGAGACACGAGAACGCCCCGGTCGAGTCCGTCAGCCCGGCAGGCGTTCGGATCGTTCGGGGCGGCGGTCGCCTGACGGTGTATGCGGCCGCGTTCGCCGCCTACTGGCGTGGCGGGCTGGGGCGTCCGCACGTCATCGTCGACGTCCAGAACGGTCTTCCGTTCCTCGCCAGGCTGTGGTCCGGCGTCCCGGTCGTCCTTCTGTGTCACCACGTGCACCGCGAGCAGTGGGCGGTGGTCATGGGCCCGCGTGCGGCGCGATTCGGGTGGTGGGTGGAGTCACGACTCTCGCCGGTGGTCCATCGCAGCTGCGACTACGTCACCGTGTCGGACGTCAGTCGACGGGAGCTGTCCCTGCTCGGCGTGAACCATGACGCGATCCACGTCGTCCACAACGGAGTCGACGTGCCCGAGTCGGTCGTCGCCGAGAGGAGCGCGACACCGCTGCTGGTGGTGTTGGGCCGTCTCGTGCCGCACAAGCGTGTCGAGTTCGCTCTGGAGACGACCGCGCGCCTCCTTCCCGAGTTCCCGGACCTGCGGCTCATGGTCGTCGGTCGAGGATGGTGGCAGTCGGAGGTAGAGAGCTACGCCGCGCGACGGGGGCTGGACGAACGCCAGGTCACCTTCGAGGGGTGGGTCGACGAGGCGACCAAGGACCGGTTGCTCTCCGCAGCGTGGATCTCCCTCGTGCCGTCCCTGAAGGAAGGGTGGGGCATCGCGGTGATGGAGGCCGCGGCCCACGGAACGCCCAGCGTCGCGTTCCGCGACGCGGGTGGTGTCGCTGAGTCGATCATCGACGGGCAGACAGGCACGCTCGTCGACGACCTTGACGGGTTCGTCCGCGCCACCCGTGAGCTCATCCGCGACCACACGACTCGCGAGGAGTACGCCCGACAAGCCCGCGAGCATGCGCGTGTCTATACGTGGGACAACGCGGTCGCACACCTGGAGAAGGTCCTCTCCGACAGTGCCCGCAACGTGGAACCGGACGAACCGTCGGTGAGCGAGCGCGCACGGCGCGGCCACATCGTTGCCGATGACTCGACGCGGACGGAGAAGGCCGACACCATTACCGACATCCTGGCGACGGCCATCGACCTCCCCGTCGATCGCATCCTCGACGACGGATGCGGATCCGGTGCCATCGCCCGACTTCTGGGGACACGGGGCGCCGCCGCGGTCGTCGCGGTGGATCGCCGCGATCAGCGCACGACAACGCAGGGCCACGCGTTCGCTGAGGCAGACGGGGCGGCGCTGCCCTTCCACGACGGCTGCTTCGACGTGGTGATCTCGAACCACGTCCTGGAGCACGTGGGGGACGCGGTAGCGCAGCTGCGCTACCTGCGTGAGGCGCGCCGCGTCTTGCGCCACGGCGGTGTCCTGTATCTCGCGGTACCCAACAAGTACCGGCTCGTCGAGGCGCACTACGGGGTTCCGCTGCTGTCCTGGCTTCCTCAATCCGCGGCAGATCGCGTCGTGCGAACCCTGGGCAAGGGACGCTGGTACGACGTCGTGCCCCCCAGCAGGACGGGCCTCCTGCGACTCCTCACGGCGGCCGGTTTCGACGTGACAGACGTGACCGTCGACGTCGCCCGACGCAGGCTCGCAGGGCGTGGCCGCGTGACCAGCCTGTCGAGCAAGGTGCCTGCTCACGCCTGGGCCACGGCGCTGACGCTCGGACCGACCAACGTTCTTCTCTGCCGACCGGCGCCGGTACCGCAGCAATCCAGCTAGCCGACGACGGCGTCCAGGTACCGCTGCCACTTGAGATCGGTGTCGGTGCCGGCCCTCGACCGCGCTGCTGCGCTCAACCGACCCAGGAGCCGGTCGTCGGACAGCGACTGCAAGGCACGCGCCAGCTCGCTCACGTCGCCCGGGGGCACCAGCAGGCCGTCGACCCCGTCGCGCACGTCGGCCGCCAGCCCGCCGACCCGAGAAGCGACGACCGGGCGGCCGAGTGCGCGGGCCAGCTCGGCGTTCTGAGACCCGGTACCACTGCGGTACGGCAGCACGACGACGTCGGACGCTGCGACCATCTCGGCGAGCTCCGATGCCGGGAGGTATCCGGGCCTGAGCACAACGCGATCGTCGACGCCGAACGTGCGGGCGAGGGAACGCAAGGTCTCGGGCGGCACCCAGAATTCGCCGGCGACCAGGAGCTCCGCGTCCGGCACATCGGCGAGCGCCTGGATCAGAAGGTCGATCCCCTTGTAGCGACGAACGATCCCGGGCGTGACGAGTCGCAGCCGCGAAGTCGAGCGGAAGGATGGGAGTCTGGACGCGATCGCGGACCGCGTCCGGGAGGGCTGCGGGCAGCTCCACCCGGCCGACGTCGTGCCCCCCGAGACGGGCGGCCGCGACTCGTTCGGACTCGGTGTGGACGATGACTCGATCCGCGCGGCGCAGAAGCAGTCCGGTGAGTGTCCGATCCCCCGGACGGTTCTCGTGCGGCTCGACGTTGTGCGCGATGACCGTCACAGGCACGCCGGCAGCCCGGCAACGGTCCGCGACGACGATGAGCGCGGGAGCCTGCACAGGGGTCACGTGCACGAGCACCGCGCGATCCCCGCGAGCGGCCGCGTCGCCGGTGCGTCTCCACCCGAACGGTGAGGCCCACGTCAGGTCGCGTCGCGGTCTGACGGGTGATTCGAGCTCTGGTGGTCCGACGACCTCGAGCTCACCCGGGTACAGCAGGCGGGGGTACGGGTGTTTCCACGCGACATGGGCGACGGCGTGCCCGGCAAGGTTCAGGCGACGAGCAAGCTCGGTCGTGTGCAGCGCGACGCCACCCTTCTGCGGATGACCGGGACCTACCACGGCGATACGCATCGTCAACCGCGCGGACGCGAGCGAACGATCAGGTCGGCGAGTAGCGCCAGGGTCGCGATGATGAGCCCGGTGAGGAACAGCACGATGGTGTTGGTGTGCACGTAGAACGGCGTGCGCCAGACATCGACGAAGGCCTTGATGATGGCCAGCCCCACCAGGATCAGAGCCGGTGGCATGAGCACCGACAGCGGGTTGAAGTACATGACCATCCGGAAGACCTGCAAGAGGTAGCGGTATGCGTCCTTCACGGGCGAGAACTTCGAACGACCGGCCCTCGGTCGGTATTCGATGGGGACGTACTTGATGTCGTGCTGGTTCGACAGGAACGAGAGTGTGATCGTCGTGACGCAGGAGAAGCCGGGGGGCAGCAGCGGAAGGAACGGCTGGGCGACCTCACGCCTGAAGGCTCTCAGCCCGGAGTTCAGGTCGGGGATCCTCTCCCCCGTGAGTCGCTCGGCAAGCTTTCGCACGAACCACTTGGCGGGGACGCGCAGGATTCTCAACGTCCCCTGCTCGCTCGTGCGTGCTCCGACCACCTGATCGTAGGACTCATCCTCGTCGAGGATGCGGACCAGTTCAGGGATCCGGTCGTTCGGATAGGTCATGTCGGCGTCGGTCCATACGACGATGCGTCCCCGGGCGTTCGTCGTCCCGATGCGCCGTGCGGTACCTGCACCGCCGTTGCGTCGGAAGGACGTGATCTCCACCTCAGGGTGCGTACGGGCGCTCTCGCGCAGCCGCGACAAGGTGTCGTCAGTCGATCCGTCATCGATGGCCAGGACCTCGAAGCTGTACGCCGACTCCTCGAGCGCCGAGCAGATCCTGTCTACCTCGGCCTGCACGTGATCCTGCTCGTTGTGGCAGGGCAGCACGACGGACACATCGAGCCGCGGGCCCGTTTCGCCCATCAAGGGACGAACTAGTTCGACGTGCCGTAGTAGATGACGTTGACGTCGTTTGACTGGTTGGCGTTGGGCGCCGAGGCGTTATTGGTCACCGTGATCAGCCCGAACGTGGTCAGGCAGGCCAGGAACAGGCCCACGATGATGGCGATCAGCGTTCCCACGGGTTACTCCTCGGTAAGCAGTCGCCGCGAGTGTAGCAAGCCCGGCCGGGGAATCCGCTCACGAACCGATGCGAGAGCGGTGCACAGGACCAAAAGAGCCGCGAGGAGGTCCACTCCGACCACAGCCGCCGATCGCCATCTGCTGGCTGCCCAGGGGTCATCCGCCACGGGGCCTGGGACGGCGTAAACACTGAGATGAGCGTCCGAGCCGGTCCGACCGAGCGGTACGGAGACGACCCCCGCTGGGATCGGCGACAATCCCGGTTGGTCTGTCTCCACGAGCACAGCGCCGATGCCCCAACGCCTCAGCTGTGCCGCGTCGAGGGATCCGGACCTCAGGGCGGCGTCGACGGCGGCAGCGCGGGGGTCCTCGCCCGGAACGCGCACGACCCCCGCGTCCGTGCGTACGACGAGGGTGTCGTCGGCGACCGTGGTCCGGGTCAGGTAGCGCGGCGCAGGATCGAGGACCGGGGTCGCGTCGTTCCACGGGAAGGCGCGATACGTGCTCCAGGGAAGCAGCAGGACGTTGCCCTCCGTCTCCTCTGCCACGGCGACTCTGGCCGTCTCCCAGCCCGGCGGGTAGTTAGTGGTGTGCAGTACTCCGCCCACGCCCCATGCGAGGTCGGGAAGGAGCAGGACGAGGGCGGCCACGGTGCCGAGATACGCCACCGGGGCGAGGGCCGGCTCGCGGCTCCTGCGCACCAGGGCAGACACCCCGCGGTGGACGCCGTGCGCGACGCACAGCGCGAGCAGGAGCGCCCAGGGCGCCAGCACCTTCTGCGCGTCGCGAAGCAGTCCAGCTCCCGGAACGTGCACGGTGAGCCAGGCGGCGAGCCCCGACGTCACGGTCCACGCTCCGAGAAGGCACCACGTCACGCCGATCGCAGAAGACAGGGCCAGCATGCCCGCGGCGGCCCTCCCGATCGAGGCGACGACCGAGCGGGCGCCCAGAGCGGCGAGGGCGAGGAGGAGGGCCGTCCCCAAGGGTGCGAGCCAGGTGCCTCGGCTGCCCGGGACGGCCATCGAGTTCCAGACCCCGCCGGTGCCGAGAGCCGTGACCAGCGGCCCCCACGGGCCCTCGGACCGCAGGGCGAACACGGCGGACCCCTCCGTGGTGCCCGTAGCACTGGCCGGTGAGAGCAGCGCCGACACCCACCACGGAGCGTTGACGAGAACCGCGCCGAGGACCAGGGCCCAACGGTCGCGCGGGCGAAGTCTCGAACGGACGACCGCGATCGGCACGATCACGACTGCGACGAGCAGTCCCCCTGTGGGCGTGAGCGCCGCCACGGCGAGCAGCGGGATCGCCGTCATCCAGCTGCGACGCCGCGCACGGATGTCACGTGCCACCCCCACGGCCCACGGAAGCACGGCGTAGGCCACGAGCAGCGCCCAGTTGCCGAGCAGCAGACGCTCAGCGACGAACGGGGTCCAGACGTACGCCGTCGCCGCCACGCAGCGGAGCAGCCATCGCTCACGTCGGAGCAGCCAGGCCGCACCACCGCCTGCGCAGCTCAGCGCCGCGACCAGGACGAGCGGCTGCAGCAGACCTCCAGGGACGAGGAGATCGACCACGGCGACGACGGCGTCCTGGGGAACGGAGCGAGGCAGTCCCGGCCCCAGCCCCAACCACGCAGGCAGCAGGTCCTGCCGCGGCACGAACACCATGTCGGCACGTAGCACGAATCCGATGCGCAGCACGGGGGCGAGTACGAGCACGGCGAGGGCCATGCACCAGCCGACCGTGCCTGCACTCAGGCCCACGGTGCGTCGCCTGCCGGTGCTGGGAGTGTTCATGGGGCCCTATCGTGGCGCCACGGCGCGGCACACACGTGCCGGCCGTCGACGCGGGGAAGGACAGCGGGAGTGAGCCAGCGCGCGCCGTCGACCGTGGTCCGCGCCGCGCTCTTCGTCGCCGTGTGCATAGGTGTGGGCCAGGCGGCGACCTATGCGCTGAACCTCGTTGCTGCTCGAAGGCTGGGCCCGGCCTCCTTCGGCGAACTCGCGTCGCTCCTGGGGGTACTGGCGATCGGCAACGTGGTGGCACTGGGCGTCCAGGCGGTGGCGGCGCGCCGCATCGTGGTGGCCGACCCGGGCGACCGCGAGGGAGTATCGGCCGCCGTGCTCCGCGCCGCCCTGCCGGCCGGGCTCGGCGTCGCGGCCGGCATCGTCGTCACGCTGCCGGTCACGGTGGCGCTGCTGCACCTGTCCGGTCCGATCGATGTGCTGCTGGTGGCGGTCGCCCTCGTTCCGCTGACCGTGATCGGCGGGCAGCTCGGTGTCGCCCAGGGCAACGAGTCGTCGCGAGAACTCGGTCTGTCCTACCTCACCGGTGGCGTGGCCAAGTCCGCGGGTGGCATCGCTGGCGCGGTAGTGACGACCAGCGTGACCGGAACTCTCGTGGGCGTCGCGGTCGGTTCGGTGGCCGGCGCGGCCATCATCGAGGTGCTCGTCCGTCACCTGGTCGGGGGGCGGCCGGAGCCGCTGCCGGGTCTCCGCTCCGAGGTGCTCCACGCATCCCATGCCCTCGCCGCCCTGTTCGTGCTGACCAACGTGGACCTGCTCCTCGCGCGGCACTTCCTCACCCCGGTCGATGCTGGGATCTACGCCGCAGGAAGCATCGTCGTCAAGGTGGCCTTCTGGTTGCCGCAGGCGATCATCGTGCTCGCCTTCCCTGGGATGGCCGACCATCGACGACGGCGTGCAATGGTGCTGGGTGGCACCGCGGTGGCCCTCCTCGCTGGTGTGATCGTCCTGGGAACCTGGCTCCTCCCGCACTTCGTGGTCGCGGTCGTGGGCGGCGCCGCGTATGCGGCGCTCGCTCCCATCGTGTGGATGTTCGCTCTTCTCGGTGGGGCGCAATCGCTCGCCCAGTTCCTTCTCTACAGCCGGCTGGCGGTCGAGGACCGGCGAGCGGTGCTGGCGCTCTGGCTCGGGGTCGTGGCACTCGTGACCGTCGTATGGGTCGGCCCGCACAGCACTCCCCGGGACATCGTGCTCGACGCCACGGCGGTGATCCTTGCCCTCTGCGTTGCCGGCGCCCTGTTGGCTCGAGCCGAGCTCTCCCAGGAGGACGCGGCGACCAAGACCGGCGCGCCGCCAGTTCAGGATCCCAGCACCTGATCTTCACGAGGCCACGGCCCCGGCCGCCACGCCGCGACGTACCCGCTCGAGGTGCCCATCGCCGTCTCGATCGCAGCGTCGCCCGGGTAGACCCCCTTCTGCACCCAGTCGTTGAGCAGGTCGACGACGGCGACGTTGGACTGTGGCGTGAAGTTGCAGTGGCCCGCGCCGTACGGAGCGCCCGGGACCTCGGGGTAGGTCGCCGGGGCCACGGTGTAGAGCTGCACCAGACCCGCGGTGGCGTTGCCCTTGGCGACCTCGGCGGTGTAGCGGTCGTGCAGGAACGTCTCGTTCTGCGCGATCACCAGCGGGTCGGCGGCCGTGTGCATGGTGATCTCCGGGCGCGTGATCGTGCCCTTGGGGTCGCCACCGTCGGCGAGCGCCTTGGCCAGCGCAGCCGGATCCGCGGCGACCCGCTGACCGGCTGCCATGAGCGCGTCGTTGGCCTCGACGGCACCGGGGGTCACGGTGTTGATCAGCGCGGCCTCGGTGTCGTTGATGCGCTTCGAGTAGTCGGTCTCGACGTTGCCCGACGGGTTCCCGCCGAAGCGCTGCTCGAGGTCGTAGCGCGCGAAGGTCGCATACCCGAGTCCCGTGGCGATGGCCTCGACCGTGGCCTTCACCTTGCTCTCGATCGTCGATCCGTCATAGGTCTTGGTCTGGATCGGGACGTCGACCAGGTCGGCCATGTAGAGCACCTTCGCCGTGCCGCCGCCGGCGGTGTCGGACGCGGCCGCGATGACCCGCTTCATCGCCTCGGTCCAGTTGTCGACCGCCTCCTGGTAGGACGTGTAGCCGGTGAGCTTCATCTGCGGGTAGACGAGGGTCTTCACGGCGTAGGAGATGTCGAGCGAGAGGTTCATGTTCGGGACGACGCCGGCCACGGCACCGCAGAGCGGCGCAGCCCCGTCGACCCATTCCGGGTGCTTCTCGGCGACGACCTGGGTGATGAGCCCGCCCAGCGAGTCGCCCCAGACGAGCGTCCGGTTGGGCTGGGCGACGACGTCGCTGAAGTGCGCGTACAGCCCCTCGGCCGCTGCCACGCCGTCGGACACCGCCCAGCCGTTGGACTTGTACGCCGAGCCCGCGAGCGCGAAGCCCTGCGACAGCAGCATCGTCGCCGTGGTGGTGTCGCTCGCGTCGACCGCCGTCGTCTCGACGGGCTCGAACTTCGGAGGAGCGGGCTGCGCGTTGCGGTAGCCGTGGGAGTAGATGAGCAGCGTGCCGTTCCACTTCTGCGGCATCTCGATCGTGTAGGCGGCCCCGTCGAGCGACCCCTTGCAGGTCTCGGGCGTGCATGCGGTGAACGGCACGTCGGTCGAGAGGTCGCGTGACTTCGGGACAGCCGGGGCGGAGCTGCAGGCACTCAGCACGAGCGCGCCGACACCGACGACGGCGACTACCGCGAGCGAACGGGTGCGCGACAGGGACGAAGGGCTCATGGCCGGTGAGTGTGGCATGAGCCGGGGGCTCGGGCACGTCCAACTCGCGAGCGTTATCGAGGCATGACCTGGCCGGTCGGCCACGGTCAGTGACCGGCGTCCTCCCATGTCCGCCCGACGCCCACCGACACGTCGAGCGGCACGGTGAGCGGGATCGCGCCGCCCATGCCCTCGCGGACGACGGCCTCGGCCTGCTCGAGCTCACCGGGCGCCACCTCGAGGACCAGCTCGTCGTGCACCTGCAGGAGCATCCGGGATCGCAGTCCCTGCGTCCGCAGGGCGTCGTCGACGCGGAGCATCGCGACCTTGACGATGTCGGCGGCCGACCCCTGGATGGGCGCGTTGAGCGCCATCCGCTCGGCCATCTCGCGCCGCTGGCGGACGTCGGACGTGAGGTCGGGCAGGTAGCGACGCCGTCCGAGCATCGTCTCGGTGTAGCCCGTGCCGCGCGCCCGGTCGACCACCTCGTGCAGGTAGTCGCGCACTCCCCCGAACCGCAGGAAGTACTCGTCCATCAGCCGGCTGGCCTCCGACGGCTCGATGCCCAGCTGCTGGGAGAGTCCGTAGGACGAGAGCCCGTAGGCCAGGCCGTACGACATCGCCTTGATCTTGCGGCGCATCTCCGGGTCGACCTGGTCCGGGGCCACGTCGAAGACGCGCGACGCGACGTAGCGGTGCAGGTCCTCGCCTGAGTTGAACGCCTCGACGAGTCCGACGTCCTCGGACAGGTGGGCCATGAGGCGCATCTCGATCTGGCTGTAGTCGGCGGTCAGCAGGCACTCGTAGCCCGGACCGACGACGAACCCGCTGCGGATGCGACGTCCCTCGTCGGTGCGGATCGGGATGTTCTGCAGGTTGGGGTCCTGCGACGAGAGGCGCCCGGTCGCCGCGACGATCTGGTTGTACGTCGTGTGGATCCGGCCGTCGTCGGCCACGGACGCGAGCAGCCCGGTGACCGTCTGACGCAGCTTGGAGACGTCGCGCCAGCGCAGCAGCTCGGCGAGCAGCGGGTCCTCCGTCTGCGCGAACAGCGACTGCAGCGCCTCGGCGTCGGTGGTGTAGCCGGTCTTGATCTTCTTGGTCGTCGGGAGCCCGCGCTCGCCGAAGAGGATCTCCTGCAGCTGCTTGGGCGAGCCCAGGTTGAACGGGCGGCCGGCGAGCTCGTGCGCCGCGACCTCGGCGGCGCGCATCGACTCGGCGAACTCGGCGTCGAGGCCCTCGAGGTGGGCGACGTCGATGGCGATGCCGGCCTGCTCGAGGTCGGCGAGCACGTGCAGCAGCGGCAGCTCGACCTCGCGCATGAGGGGACTGCCGCCGCGCTCCTCGAGCTCGGCCTCGAGCGCATCGGCGAGATCGAGCACCGCTCGCGCCGCCGACCCGAGCGACACAGCACGCAGCTCGTCCGGATCCGTGTCGAACGAGAGCTGGTCGGCCGCGCCGGCGTCCGTGGCGAGCTCGCGGTGGAGGAACCGCGGCACGAGGTCGGTGAGGTCGAAGCTGCGCTGCCCGGGCAGGACGAGGTAGGCGGCCAATGCCGTGTCGCACGTGAGCCCGCGCAGGGCGAGCCCGCGGGCTCGCAGCGCCAGCTCCGGACCCTTGGCGTCGTGCATCGCCTTGGGCCGGTCGGCATCTGCGAGCCAGGCGGCGAGGGCCTCGTCGTCGGCCGGAGAGAGGGCCGGGATCGCCCACCAGGCAACGGATCCGTCCGGTGCCGCGATCGCGAAGGACGTGACGTCGCCCGTGCCGCGTCCCCACGAGCCGTCGAGCACGAGACCCACCCGGATCGCCGGCGCCTGCGTGTGCTCCGAGCCAGGACGCGAGACCCCCGTCTGGCCGTTCGACGTCTACCTCGACGGCAGCGCCGGAGGCAGCCGTCTCGTCGCCGTGCTCGGCGAACAGGCGGTCGCGGAGCACCCGGAACTGCAGGGCGTCGAAGACCTCGTGCACCTTGTCGCGCTCGAACGGACGCCGCTCGAGGTCTCCCGGAGCCACCGGGAGCTCGACGTCGCGCACGAGCTCGGTGAGTCGCCGGTTGCGCAGCACGGCCGGCAGCGCGTCACGCAACGCGTCGCCCGCCTTGCCCTTGACCTCGCCCACGCGGTCGACGAGCTGGTCGAGCGAGCCGAACTCGCGCACCCACTTCGACGCGGTCTTCTCGCCCACGCCCGGGATCGATGGGAGGTTGTCGCTCGGGTCACCGCGCAGCGCGGCGTAGTCCGGGTACTGCGCCGGGCGTGAGGCCGTACTTCTCCTCGACCGCGGCCGGAGTCATCCGCGCGAGGTCGCTCACGCCCTTCTTCGGGTAGAGCACCGTCACGTGGTCGTCGACGAGCTGGTAGGCGTCGCGGTCGCCGGTGATGATGAGGACGTCGAAGCCCGCGTCCTCGGCCTGCGTGGTCAGCGTCGCGATGACGTCGTCGGCCTCGAAGCCGTCGGCCTCGACGTAGGGCACGGACAGTGCGTCGAGCACCTCGCGGATGAGGTCGACCTGACCCTTGAACTCGGTGGGGCTCGCCGACCGGGTGGCCTTGTACTCGGGGAACTCGACGGAGCGGAACGTGGAGCGCGACACGTCGAAGGCCACCGCCGAGGTGGGTCGGGCGCTCGTCGCGCAGGGCGTTGATGAGCATCGACGTGAACCCGTAGACGGCGTTGGTCGGCTGACCCGTCGTCGTCGAGAAGTTCTCGACCGGCAGGGCGTAGAAGGCGCGGTAGGCCAGCGAGTGCCCGTCGAGAAGGAGCAGCCTGGGACGTTCCTGCGGCGAGGTCACGCCGTCGATCCTAGGGTGGAGGTATGACCGACGACATCGCCGTGGCCCTGGCCGCGCTCCCCAACGAGCTCGGCGACACGATGGGCATCGAGATCCTCGAGGCGACCCCGGAGAAGGTGGTCGGCCGGATGCCGGTGGCCGGCAACCGGCAGCCGTACGGGCTGCTGCACGGTGGCGCCAACGTGGTGCTCGCCGAGACGCTGGGCTCCGTCGCCGCGGCCATCCACGCAGGCCCCGAGCGCATCGCCGTCGGCATCGAGGTCTCGGCCACCCACCACCGCAGCGTCACCAGCGGCCACGTGACGGGCGAGGCACGCGCGCTGTCGCGGGGGCGCACCGTGGCGACCTACGAGATCGTGCTGGTCGACGACGAGGGCGAGCGCACCTGCACGGCCCGCCTCACCTGCGTGCTGCGCGACCGCCCGCCCGGCTGACCTCAGGGGCGCACGGCCGATCGCTTGGGCGAGAGCAGGTCGCGCCGACGCAGCGATCGCTGCACCGGCGTGAGCTCCCCGGTCGGGTCGGGCCTCGGTTCGACGCCGAGCCTGCGCCGCAGCGCGCCGACGGGGGCCGACCGACGGACCACCATCGGCGCGAACCCGAGGCGGGCGTAGAAGCGGTTGACGTCGCGCCCGCGGGTCGGGGTGTTCACGACCACGTCGGAGGCACCGATCTCGCCCGCCATGGCCACGGCCTCCCGCAGGAGCATCGTGCCGACGCCGCGCTTGCGCAGGCGGTCGGCGACGTGGACGACGTCGACGAGCACGGCGCTCGTCTGCGTGAGGAGGCCGCGCTCGACCACGGACACCGAGGCGAATCCCACCGGCTCCCCGTCGTGGAACGCCACCAGCAGGCGATACGTCGGCAGACGACCGGCCTCGACCGCGGCGTCGCTCTCGAGGATCCGCTGGCGCACCCGTTCGGGAACGTCGGGCACGGCCCCGACAAGGCCGGCCAGGGGCTCCTGGAACCGGAAGTCGTCCCACAGGGCGGCCAGGTGCTCCACGTCGCTCTCGCGGGCCTGGCGGACCGCAACGGGTGCTCGCTGCACGACCCTCCTCCCGGTCCCCCCGGGCGGGTCGCCCGAATGCGACCCGCGGCCCGCCCCGCACGCGCCGAACGGGACTGTAGGGGACGGATCCCTCGGCTCACCGGCAGTTGGGCGAAAGATTGCGAAGCAACCGGGCAGGACGACGCAAGAATCCGCGGGAATGCCGATCCGCGAGACGACGAAGACCCCGGCCGAGGCCGGGGTCTTCGTCGGAACGATCGATCAGCCGCCGAGGTAGGCGCGGACGATCTCGTCGTCCTCGGCCAGCTTCTTGGCGTCTCCCTCGAGCTTGAGCACGCCGGACTCGAGCACGTAGGCGTAGTCGGCGACGCGGAGCGCCGCGAGGGCGTTCTGCTCGACGACGAGCACCGTGGTGCCCTGCTCCCGGATCGTCTCGATGGTGTCGAAGATGAGGTCGACGAGCACCGGTGCGAGACCCATGGACGGCTCGTCGAGCAGCAGCAGGTGGGGGCTGCCCATCAGCGCCCGCGCGACGGCGAGCATCTGCTGCTCACCACCGGACATCGTGCCGGCCTTCTGGCCGATGCGGTCGGCCAGGCGCGGGAAGAGCTCGAGCACGCGGGCGCGGTCGCGCTCGATGCCGTCCTTGTCGTTGCGCAGGAACGCGCCGAGGTCGAGGTTCTCCGAGACCGTCATGCGCGGGAAGATGCGACGACCTTCGGGCGACTGGCAGATGCCCGCCTTGACGATCTCGTGGCCCTCCTTGCCGCTGATCTTCTCGCCCTCGAAGGTGATCGAGCCCGAGCGCGGCTTGAGGAGTCCCGAGATCGTGCGCAGGGTCGTCGACTTCCCCGCTCCGTTCGAGCCGATGAGGGTGACGATCTCGCCGGGGTGGACCCGGATCGTGAGGCCCTTCACCGCCGCGATGTTGCCGTAGTAGACGGCGATGTCGTCGACGGCGAGCATCGGCTCGCCCTTGCGGACGTAGTCGGGTCGGGCGGCTGTCGTCTCGGTCACCGGGCACTCCCCTCGGTGCCCGTCTTGCCGAGGTAGGCCTCGACGACGCGCTCGTTGTTGCGGATGTCGTCCGGGCCGCCCTCGGCGATCTTCTCGCCCTGGTCGAGCACGGTGATGCGCTCGGACACCTTCATGACGACGCTCATGTCGTGCTCGATGAGCAGGATGGAGAGGTTGCGCTCATCACGTACCCGCCGCACGAAGTCGACGAAGACCGCACGACTCGTTGGGGTTCATGCCGGCCGTGGGCTCGTCGAGGAGCAGCACGGCGGGTCGCAGGGCCAGCGCCCTCGCCACCTCGAGCCGACGCTGGTCGCCGTAGGACAGGTTGCGGGCGTACTCCTCGGAGTGCTGGCCGATCCCCACGAAGTCGAGCATCTCCTGGGCGAACTCCCGCGCCTCGCGCTCCTCGCGCTTCTGGTGGCGCGTGTGTCCCACGATCTGGAAGATGTTCGACGACGTGTGCGAGTGCTGCGCGACCATCACGTTCTCGGCCGCCGTCATGAGCCCGAAGAGCCGGATGTTCTGGAACGTGCGGCCCAGCCCGAGCGACGCGATCTTGTGCGGCGACTGCCCGGTGATGTCGCGCTCGCCGAGTGTCACGTTTCCGGTCGTCGGCCGGTAGAGGCCGGTGATCACGTTGAAGAAGGTCGTCTTCCCCGCGCCGTTGGGACCGATGAGGGAGACGATCGACTTCTCGGGGATGGTGAACGTGACGTCCTTGACCGCCACCAGGCCGCCGAAGCGGACCGTGATGTTGTCGGCGCGGAGCGCCAGCGTCGTCGTCTCCGCCGCGGTGCTCATACCTCTCCTCCGTCGAGCTCTTCGTCGTCGGAGCGTTCCGCTTCCTGCAGCACCTGCCGCGTGCGGGTCTCCGGGAAGAGGCCCTCACGACGGAACAGCATCATCAGCACGAGGATCGAGCCGAAGATCAGGAAGTTGTACGACGGGAAGTTGATGTCGGTGCCGAACTGGGAGTTGAACGAGTCGCCGAACTGGGGCAGGCCGGTCGAGTTGAACCAGGCGATCCCGAGCGCACCGATCATGACGCCCCACACGTTGCCCATGCCGCCGAGGACGACCATCGCGAGCAGGATGATCGAGATCGCGAAGTTGAACCGGTCGGGGAACACGCTGTTGTTGTGGACGGCGTAGATCACGCCGCCGAGGCCGCCCATGAACGCGCCCACTGCATAGGCCGCGAGCTTGGTGCGCATGAGCGGGACGCCCATCATCGACGCCGCCAGCTCGTCCTCGCGGATCGCCAGCCAGGCACGGCCCAGGCGGCCCTCGCGGATCCGCAGGGACACGAAGACGCAGAATGCGGCGACGATCACGAAGAGGACGTACTTCGCGGAGACGTCGAACGGTCCCAGCGGTGCGCTGATCTTGATGGTGGCGCCGCCGACCTGGACGGACGAGGGCCCGAACGGCAGCGGTGAGACGTTGTCGAGCGGCGCGATGCCCTTGGCGCCGTTGGTGAAGGTCTCGGCGTTGAGGAAGATCTGCGGGATGATCTCGCCGAAGCCGAGCGTCACGAGTGCCAGGTAGTCGCTCTTGAGGCGCAGCGTGGGCGCACCGATCACGATCCCGGACAGCGCGCACAAGCACCCGGCAGCCACCAGCACCAGCCACCAGTTGAGGTGGATGCCGGGCTGGTGCGGGATCGCGGCCGACAGGAAGTAGAAGCCGGGGTTCACCGCCTGGATGAACGTCGACATGAGCCAGCCGGCGGTGTAGCCACCGATGGCCCAGAAGGCGACGAAGCCGAGGTCGAGCAGACCCGCGTAGCCGACGACGATGTTGAGGCCGACCGCGCAGATCACCCAGACGAGGGCCTCGTTGATCGAGTTGAGCGGCATCCACTGGCGGACCGTCGTGTTCACGCCGACGCCGAGGTGGGGCAGGATGAACGTGTAGAACAGCCAGACGAAGACCGCTGCGATGAGGAAGCCGATGGCCCAGCGGCGGTTGTGGTTGTCGGCGAGGTCGGACTTCTTGGCCGGCGTGGACACGACCTCGGGGGTGCGCAGCGACATCGTCACACCTTCTCGATCGTCGGCTTGCCCAGGATGCCTTCGGGTTTGAAGACCATGAGCAGGATGAGGATCGTGAACACGACGGTCTGCGACCACTTCTGTCCGAGGCCGTACGGCAGACCGTCGTTGAAGCCTTGGATCAGGCCGATGAGGACACCGCCGAGGACGGCGCCCTGCAGGTTGCCGATGCCGCCGAGCACAGCGGCCGTGAACGCGATCAGCCCGATCTGGAAGCCGGCGTCGTAGCGCGTGGTCCCGAAGGTCTCGAGGAACAGGACACCGGCCGCGCCGGCCATCGCGCCGCCCAGGGCGAACGTGAAGGAGATCGTCCGGTTGACGTTGATGCCCATGAGGCGCGATGCGTCCTGGTCCTGCGCCGTGGCGCGCATGGCCTTGCCCTGCCGGGTGCGCTGGACGATCCACGACAGGAGCAGGAGCAGCGGGATGGTCACGAGGAACACGACGATCGTCGAGTAGTCGAGGGTCACCTCTCCGAACGAGATGCCGCCCTGCGGGATCACGGTCGGCCAGTTCTTCTGCGTCGAGCCGTTCAGCAGCAGACCGAACCACTGGAAGATGAAGCTGACGCCCACGGCGGTGATGAGTGGCGCGAGCTTGGGCGCCCGCCGCAGCCGTCTATAGGCCACGGCCTCGGCCGTGACGTTCATCGTCGCGCAGATCGTCATGACGATGATCAGGGTCAGGAACAGGTCGAGCCAGTCCTTCGGGGAACCGCTGCTCGCGCCGAACCAGTTGACCAGGATGATCGAGCAGAAGACCGAGCCGAGCATGAACAGGTCGCCGTGGGCGAAGTTGATCAGCTCGATGATGCCGTAGACGAGGGTGTAGCCCAGGGCCACGAGAGCGTAGATGGCGCCGATGCGGAGGCCGTCGAGCGCGACGTTGATCCACTGCGTCGGCGAGACCAGGAAGTTCCATACGAGCCAGGCGACGAGCCCGATCAGCAGCGCGATGCCGACCCACCGTTCGGCCTTCTCGCGCCGTAGGAGAACCGGTCGAGAGTCAGCCGCTTCGACTGCCGTGATGGTCATCCGGCGAACCCTTCGTCAGCGTGCGAACATCGCCCGGAACCTAGCAGGTCGGGCGGGGCCATAGGCCCCGCCCGACCAACTTGTCGCCAGTTTCTTTACCCGGAGTGTCAGCCGGAGACGGGCCAGACCTGAACCTTGGCCTCGTCGTTGTTCTTGATCTGCAGGATGGTGATGTCCTTGACGTTGACGTCACCAGAAGCCTGGTCGATCTTGATCTCCTTGCCGATCGCGGAGACGTCCGCCGGGATGTCGATGCCCGTGCCGCTGAAGACCGCGGCGTTGACACCCTTGCGCGTGCCGTCCGACTGCCTTGATGCGCGTCGAGGATCACCTGGACAGCCGCCACGCCGTACAGCGCGTAGCGGGGTGTCCGGCGGGCCGCCGTACGTGGTCTCGTAGTCGGCGAGCAGCTTGGCTGCAGCGCCGCCCTGAGCCTTGAGGTCATCGAGGGCGAGACCCGGGAACGAGAGGTACATGCCCTGACCCTGCGGCAGCGCCTTGAGCTCCTTGAAGCCCTCGAAGCCGTCCGGACCCATGAACTTGACCTTCGTGTTGTCCCCGAGGACGGCGACCTTGTCCTTGACGAGCTGGCCACCGTTCTTGTCGTAGATGCCACCGACGTAGATGCAGTCCGGGTTCTGCGCCTTGATCTTCTCGAACAGGGCGGTGTAGCTGGGCTGCTTGCTGTCCCACGGGTCGTTGCCGAGGATGGTGATGCCGTCCTTGGGCGCCTCGTCCGCGAACGCCTTCGCGACACCCTGACCGTAGGTCTCGTTGTCGTTGAGGACGTAGCACTTCTTGACGCCGAGCTTCTGCGCCATGAACTGGGCAGCCGCACGACCCTGGTTGTCGTCAGTGGTGACGACGCGCGCGTAGTTGCGCGTGCCGGTCGGGTAGTACTTGTCGGGCTCGCCGGCGTCCCACGTCTTGGTGAGACCCGGGTTGGTGTTGGCCTGCGAGACCATGAGCATCGGGCCGCTCGGGTCCTGGTTCAGGACCGGCACGATGATCTTGGCGCATCCCGAGTTGTACGTGCCCATGACCGCGACCTCGTCGGTGTTGGCGACGTGGTCCTGCGCGTTCTTCGTGCACTGCGCCTGGTCCCACTGGCCCGCCGCAGCCGTCGAGTCGTCGTACTTCTTGAACTGGATGGTGTAGTCGCCAGCCTTGTACCCGATCTGCTTGAGGTAAAGCTCGATCGCGTTGTTCGTGGAGTCAGAGGCGTCCTTCGACGAACCCTGGAGCGGAAGGTCGCTGGAGATGATCAGCGTCTTGCCGCCACCACTGCTGCTGCCGCCACTACCACTGCTGCCGCCGCAGGCGGCGAGTGCCAGGCTGCCCGCGAGGGCCAGGGCACCGATCTTGTACGCGTTACGCATATGCCGTCCTACCGTGAGATTGGCCCGGGTCAACCGGGTCTCGATGCGTCGGTAACGTAGCAGCGAATCGGGCGGATCGATCGTTGCGCGGCATATCAAAACGGTCTAGACCGGTCACGCTTTGGACACGGCGACCTGCACGGATGCAGCCCGGACCAGGCGAGTCAGGCCTCGCCGACCTCGCGGATCACGACGTCGGCGACCTCGCGCATGGACAGCCGTCGGTCCATCGCCGACTTCTGCAGCCAGCGGAACGACTCGCTCTCGGTGAGACCGTACTTCTGTTGCAGCAACGACTTGGCGCGTTCCACGCGTTTACGCGTCTCGAGGCGCTCGCCCAGGTCGGCGACCTCCGACTCCAGCGTCCTGATCTCGTCGTGACGCGACGACGGCCAGCTCGATCGCCGGCACGAGGTCACTCTGCGTGAACGGCTTCACGAGGTAGGCCATCGCACCCGCGTCGCGCGCCCGCTCGACGAGCTCGCGCTGGCTGAAGGCCGTGAGCATGACCACCGGCGCGATGCGCGCTCCGGTGATGCGCTCGGCCGCGGTGATGCCGTCCAGCACGGGCATCTTGACGTCGAGCATCACGACGTCGGGTCGCAGCTCCTCGGCCAGGCGCACCGCCTCCTCGCCGTCGCCGGCCTCGGCCGACGACGTCGTAGCCCTCCTCGCGCAGCATCTCGACGAGGTCGAGTCGGATGAGGGCCTCGTCCTCGGCGACGACGACACGAAGCGGGGCGGTGTCGGAACCGGTGCTCACGGCCGCAAGCCTACGGAGCACGGCTGCCGGCGGGTGTGCCGGTACCCTGAGGCCCGCCGCCCCGATAGCCCAACCGGCAGAGGCAATGGTCTCAAACACCATCCAGTGTGGGTTCGAATCCCACTCGGGGCACTCCGCGACTCCGGTTGCCGCCGCGCCGTCGGATCAGCTGTCGAGCGCGAGCCGTGGCTTGACCTCGAGGATGCGGCCGAGCAGGCCGTTGACGAACGAGGACGACTCGTCGGTCGACAGCGACTGCACCAGCCCGACGGCCTCGGCGATCGCCACCGCGTCGGGTACGTCATCGGCCCAGAGCAGCTCGTACACGCCGATGCGCAGGACGTTGCGGTCGACCGCGGGCATCCGGTCGAGCGACCACCCCATCGAGTAGGTCGACAGCAGGTCGTCGATGCGGTCGCTGTGCTCGACCACCCCCCACACCAGCTCGGCGGTGTACGGGTTCATCGGCACGTCGGCGGAGTCGGCCTTGGCGTCGAGCACGTCGGACGCCGCGATGCCGCGCACGTCGGCCTCGTACAGCACGTCGAGCGCCTTCTTGCGTGCCTTGCCGCGTGCGGTCACGACTAGTTGACGCGACCGAGGTACGACCCGTCGCGGGTGTCGACCTTGACCTTCGTGTTGTTCTCGATGAACAGCGGCACGGCGATCTCGGCGCCGGTCTCGAGCGTCGCGGGCTTCGTACCGCCCGTCGAGCGGTCGCCCTGCAGGCCGGGCTCGGTGTAGGTGATCATCAGCTCGACCGAGGCAGGGAGCTCGACGTAGAGCGGCGCGCCGTCGTGGGTCGCCACGATCGCGCTCTGGCCCTCGAGCATCCACTTCGAGTTCTCGCCGACCACGTCGTCCGAGACGTGGATCTGCTCGTAGGACGAGGTGTCCATGAAGACCCAGTCGTCGCCGTCGCGGTAGAGGTACTGGAAGTCGCGCTTGTCGACGTTGGCCGTCTCGACCTTGACCCCGGCGTTGAACGTCTTGTCGACGACCTTGCCGGAGAGCACCGCCTTGAGCTTGGTGCGGACGAAGGCCGGACCCTTGCCCGGCTTCACGTGCTGGAACTCGACGACGGTCCACAGCTGGCCGTCGATGTTGAGCACGAGGCCGTTCTTGAGGTCGTTCGTGGTGGCCACGGATGGTCTCCTGGTGAGGGTCCTAGAGGACGAGCAGTTCGCGGGTCGTCGTGGTGAGCGACACGGGCCCACCGGCCCGGACCACGAGGGTGTCCTCGATGCGGACCCCGCCGCGCCCGGGGAGGTAGACCCCCGGCTCGACGGTCACCGGCGTGCGATCGCCCAGGATACCCGTCGCGGTGAAGCCCAGGAACGGCACCTCGTGGATGTCGAGGCCCACGCCGTGACCGAGCCCGTGGCCGAAGTGGTCGCCGTGACCCGCGGTCGTGATGATCGAGCGGGCGGCGTCATCGACCGCCTGCAGCTCGGCTCCCACCGCGAGCGCGTCGACGCCCGCCTGCTGGGCCGTCGCCACGAGGGCATGGATCTCGCGCTGCCAGTCGGCGGGCGGCGCCCCCACGACGAACGTGCGCGTCTCGTCGGCGTGGTAGCCGGCGTGGAGCGCGCCGAAGTCGATCTTGAGGAAGTCGCCTGCCGCCACGGGTCGGTCGGTCGGGTCGTGGTGCGGGATGGCGGAGTGCGGTCCGCACGCGACGATCGTCTCGAACGAGAGGGCGTCCGCCCCGGCGTCGAACATCAGCTGCTCGAGCCGACGGGCGATCTGCCGCTCGGTCTGGCCGACCCGGATCTCCGGGAGGAGTGCCGCGAGGGCGGCGTCGCTGATCCGGCAGGCCTCGGCGATCGCAGCGAGCTCGTCGTCGTCCTTGGTGGCGCGCAGCCCCTCGACGATCCCGGTCGTCGGGACGAGCTCGAGACCGGGCTGGTTGTCGGCGAGCGCGCGGTGCTCGGCCACGGTGAGGTGCGCGGCCTCGAACCCGATGCGACGGATCCCGGTGGACGCCGCCTCCTCCCCCAGGCCCTGCACCGCGTTGCGGACGATCAGCGCCGCGATGTCAGGGCACTCGGCCTGGCTCTGGGTCTGATAGCGGAAGTCGGTGGCGAGCCGGTCGGCGTCGCCTTCCGGCGCGACGAGAACGCCTCCGTGCGAGCCGGTGAACCCGGTGAGGTAGCGCGTGTTGGTGAGCGACGACACGAGCATCGCGTCGACACCGGCATCGGCGAGCGCGGTGCGCACGTGTGCGCGGCGTACGTCGAACGCGGTCATTCCGCACCGCCGGCGATGGCGCGCAGCGCGAGCCGGTAGGACTCGACGCCGAACCCGGCGATGGTGCCGCTCGCGACGCCGGCGACCACCGACGTGTGCCGGAACTCCTCGCGGGCCGCCGGGTTGGACAGGTGCACCTCGACGAGCGCCGCGGTCCGCTGGGCGCAGGCGTCGCGCAGCGCGTAGGAGTAGTGGGTGAACGCGGCCGGGTTGAGGACGACCGGCGTCGCGGCGTCGGCCGCCTCGTGCAGCCATCGCACGAGCTCGGCCTCGTCGTCGGTCTGACGGACCTCGACGTCGAGCCCGAGCTCGGCGCCGCAGGCGCGGCACTCGGCAGCGAGGTCGTCGAACGTCGCGTGGCCGTAGACGTCGGGCTCGCGCGATCCCAGGCGCGACAGGTTGGGGCCGTTGAGCACGAGCACTCGCGTCATGCGTCCTCCTTCGACACCTCGGCGTAGGCCTCGGCGAGCAGCTCGGTCGACGGCCCTTCGAGCAGACCCGGTGATCCGATCGCGTCGAGCACGACGAACCGCAGCTGGTCGCCGCGCGACTTCTTGTCGACGCGCATCGCGTCGAGCAGGACGTCGAACCGGTTCGCAGCGTAGGCGGTCGGGAGACCGAGGTCGCGCAGGATCCGACCGTGGTCGTCCGCGGTGGATGCGTCGAGACGGCCGGCCAGGCGGGCGAGCGCTGCGACGTAGACGAGTCCCACGCTCACGGCGTGGCCGTGCTTCCAGGTGTAGCGCTCGACCTGCTCGATGGCGTGGGCGAACGTGTGGCCGTAGTTGAGCACCTCGCGGCCGAGCCCCCCGGGGCGCGACTCGCGAAGGTCGGCCGAGACGACCTGCGCCTTCACCCGGATCGCGCGCTCGACCAGCTCGCGCAACGTGTTGCTCGAGGGGTCCGTCGCACCCTCGAGGTCGGAGCGGACGAGCTCGAGGATCGCCGGGTCGCTGGTGAAGCCGACCTTGACCACCTCGGCGAGCCCGGAGACGAGGTCGTCGTGGGGCAGGGTCCGCAGCACGTCGAGGTCGCACACGACACCGGCCGGCTCGTGGAAGCTGCCCACGAGGTTCTTGCCCTCGCCGGTGTTGATCCCGGTCTTGCCACCGACCGCCGCGTCGACCATGCCCAGCAGGCTGGTCGGCACGGTGACCAGGCGCACTCCCCGCAGCCAGGTGGCCGCCACGAATCCGGCGAGGTCGGTCGTCGCTCCCCCGCCGACGCCGACGACGACGTCGGACCGCGTGAAGCCGGCGCGTCCGAGCTCTGCCCAGCAGTGCGCGGCCACCTCCGCCGTCTTCGCTGCCTCGCCGTCGGGCACCGGCAACGACAGCACGGCGGGCCCGCTGCGCCCGAGGGCGTCGATGACGCGGACCGCGTCGTCGTGGCGGGCGGACGAGTGCACCACCGCGACCCGCGCGGCGTCGCCGACGAGTGTCGCCACGTCGTCGAGGACTCCGTGCCCCACGATCACCTCGTACGGGGAGTCCCCGGAGACGGGGATTCGAGTGACGTCAGGCATGCGAGACCCCGAGCCCGAGCGACTCGACGATCACGTCGGCGACCTCGTCGGGCGTGCGGCCGTCGGTGTCGACGGTGACGCGGGCAACCTCGGCGTAGAGCGGTCCGCGCTCGTCGAGCAGCGTCGCGAGCCTGCCGCGCACGTTGCCGAGCAGGACCGGTCGCGGCACGTCGAGCCCGACCCGTTTGGCGCCGGCCGGAGCGCTCACCTGCAGCCACACGGTGGGTTGCGCGAGCAGAAGCGCGCGCGTGCCGACGTCCAGGACGGCGCCGCCGCCCAGCGACAGGACGCCGTCGTGCTCGTCGATCGCGGTGGCCACCGCGGCCTTCTCGAGCGCGCGGAAGGCATCCTCGCCGTCGTCGACGAAGATGTCGGAGACGGCCTTGCCGGCGCCGACCTCGACGTCGTGGTCGGTGTCACGGAACCCGACCGACAGCCGGTCGGACAGCAGTCGACCCACCGTGGTCTTGCCCGAACCGGGGACGCCGACCAGGACGACGCGAGGCGCCACTAGGACACCACGAGCGACGCGCGGTAGGCGGCCGCGTTGCGCGCGGTCTCCTGCACCGAGTCGCCGCCGAACTTCTCGAGCACGGCGTCGGCGAGAACGAGCGCGACCATCGCCTCGGCCACGACTCCCGCCGCGGGGACGGCGCACACGTCGGACCGCTGGTTGATCGCCTGCGCAGGCTCACCGGTGGCGACGTCGACAGTGCGCAGCGCGCGAGGGATGGTCGAGATCGGCTTCATCGCGGCGCGGACGCGCAGCACCTCACCCGTGGACATGCCGCCCTCGGTGCCCCCGCTGCGACCGGACACCCGCTCGAGCCCGTGCTCGCCCTGGACGATCTCGTCCTGCGCCAGGGAGCCACGGGTGCGCGCCAGCTCGAAGCCGTCGCCCACCTCGACCCCCTTGATGGCCTGGATGCCCATGAGCGCCGCCGCGAGCCGGGCGTCGAGCCGACGGTCCCAGTGCACGTGGCTGCCCAGGCCCGGAGGAAGACCGTGCACGACCACCTCGACGACCCCACCGAGCGTGTCGCCGTCCTTGCGGGCGGCCTCGACCTCGGCCTGCATCGCCGCGCTGCCCTCCGGATCGAGACAGCGCACCGGGTCGGCGTCGATGGCGCTGAGATCGTCGGGTCCGGGCACACGGCCGACTGCGGCGCGTGCCGTGCCGAGCTCGGTGACGTGCGACAGCACGGATGCGCCGACGCTCTGCAGGAGGAACGCCTTCGCCACGGCGCCGAGCGCGACGCGCGCCGCGGTCTCCCGCGCGCTCGCTCGCTCGAGGACCGGTCGCGCGTCGTCGAACCCGTACTTCTGCATGCCGACGAGGTCGGCGTGGCCGGGTCGCGGCCTGGTGAGGGGAGCGTTGCGCGCCACGCCCTCGAGCTCGCTGGGATCGACGGGATCGGGCGACATCACGGTCTCCCACTTCGGCCACTCGCTGTTGCCGACCTCGATGGCGACGGGGCCGCCCATGGTCGAGCCGTGGCGCACGCCGCCGAGGATGCGTACGACGTCCTGCTCGAACTTCATCCGGGCCCCGCGGCCGACGCCGAGCCGCCGGCGGGCGAGGTCGACGTCGATGACGGGCGTCGACACGGTGACGCCCGCGGGGAGACCTTCGAGGATCGCGACCAGGGCAGGCCCGTGCGACTCCCCCGCAGTGAGCCAGCGCAGCATGGCTGTGATCCTCCCACGACGACGACGCCCGCCGAGCGAGGGCCGCCGTGTGGCGGAACCCGCTCGACGGGCGTCGAGTCGGACGGACGCGGTCTGGAGCCCGCGTCGGAGAGCTACGGCGTGACCGAGACCGGGCGACCGGTGCAGACCGCGACGCTCTGGTCGCCGTACAGCACACCGACGCACTGGGCGTTGAACACGCTGTACATCATGTAGTTGGCGGCGAAGACCGTGCCCACCGCGACCGGGTAGGCCTTGCCGTCGACCGAGACGGTGGCCTTCTCGTTCTTGACGTCGATCGCGGACACGGCGAGGGTCACCGTGGTCGCGGGCGTCGCCGGGGTGACGGCGCTCGGTGCCGGAGTCGGTGCGGAACCGGTCGTCGTCGATCCGGACGTGGAACCCGAGGTCGTCGTGCCGTTGCCGATCGAGTTGCCCGCCACCGAGGTGGCGAACACCGGCTTGAAGGGGTCACGACCGGACACGGTGGTGGTCGGCGGCTTGGGAGCCACCGGCTTCGCCGACGGTGCGGTGCTCGGTGCACCGGCCGACGGTGCCGTGCTCGGTCCGGCCGCGGTGGGCGCGGGTGCCGAGCTGCCGGACATGAGGAAGAAGTACGCAGCGGCAGCGACGACGAGGGCCGCCACCAGTCCGCCGACGAGCAGCAGCATGGTGCGGTTGCCGGACTCGGCGGGGGCTGCGACTCCCTGGGCGATGGGCTCGGGCTCGGCGGTCGCCGTGCCGCCCGCGGGGAACATGGGCTCAGACATCGTGGTCTCCGTCAGCTCGGCGTGGTGGTCGTGGCCGGGGCGCCCGCGGTCGTGCTGGTACCGGCGATGATGCCGCCGGAGGCCATGAAGGTGCGGGCGGTGATGGTCGAGCGGATCGACGTGGTGCCGCTGTCGGTGCTGTCACGCTGCATGTCGAGCCCGGTCACGAGGATCGCTCGCTGCAGGTTCTCGAGGTTCATGAGGAACAGCTTCGTCTGGGCGTAGGTGCCGGTGACCTCCATGTTGGTCGGCAGCTGGCTCACGCTGCCGGCCGCCGTGGTGGCCGCCGTCGTCGAGGTCGCTCCGCCGGTCAGCAGCTGCGGGGCAGCAAGCTGGATCGACACGAGGGTGACGCCGGACGACTTCGCGATGGCCGAGATCGACCGGAGCAGGGCCGGCTCGCTCGGGTTCTCCGGAAGCTTGAGCCGGATCGCGGCGACCTGAGTCTGCAGCTGGGGCAGGTTCTTGAACTGCTGCTTCAGCGACGCGATCTGGGACTCGGTGGTCTGGTTCTGGCCCGCGACCGTGTCGGTCTGGGCCTTGGTCTCAGCGGTGCTGCTCTGCTGGGGCGACACCAGGAGGAACCACCCCGCCGTCAGCACGGCGAGCGAGGCACCGCCCGCGGCGAGGTACCACTTCTGGGTGGGACTGATAGCCATCTCAGTTGCCCTTCGCGTCGTAGCGGTGGCTCAGCGCCTTCGGGCTGATCGTGGACGTCGCCGAGAAGGTCACGCCCTTGCTCGAGCTGGGCGCACCTGTGGCACCCGAAGCCCCGGCGGCGCCGGACGAGTTGCCGCTGACCTGCGTCGCGAACGGGTCGACCAACGACCCACCGCGGATGATGGTGTCGAGGAACGTGGCCACGTGCGGCTGGTCGAGCGCCTCGCCCTCGAACGTGAGCGTGCCCACGCCGGGGTCACCCGTGATCGACGTGACGCTCTGTCCCGGTGCGGTCGGACTGGCTGCCACGACCGGCGTGCCGGTGACGGTGCCGCGGAGGCTGGTGAGCCCGACGCCCGAGGGGACGGACAGGCTCAGGTTGTTGAGCAGCGTCGACCAGCGCACCTCGCCGGCCATCGCCAGGACCTCCTGGGCCTGGGCCGACTGGAGCTCGGCCTGCAGCTTGGGCACCTCGGCGTACTTGGCCTGCTCGGCGGCGAGCGTCGCGCTGCGTGCGCGGGCCGCGTCGAGCTGGTCCTGCGCGGAGCTGGCCTCGTTGCTGGCCATGACGTAGAGACCGCCGACCACGAGGGCCGATACCGCGATGCACACGCCGGCGATGCGCTTGGCGCTGCGGACGTGGGCCTCGAGCGCGATCTGCTCGGGGATGAGGTTGACACCGGGGAACGCCGCCTGGGGCGGGGTGACCGGTGCCGCGGACGGCGCGGACTCCTGGGGAGCCTCGAGCTCGTCGACGGAGCGGTTGCGGCCGAAGGACACCATCACACCGCTCCCATCGCGAGGCCGACCGGTACGGACGACACAGGCTCGACGAACTGGACCTGCTCGGGGGTGAGGCCGGTCTTGCCGACCTCGAGGGTGGCGAAGGGCCGGCCGTACTCGACCTTCGCGCGGACGGCCGTCGCCAGGCTCTGCGCCAGGCCCTCGGACAGCGAACCTCCACCGCTGAGCACCAGGCGCTGCAGCGGACGGCTCGCACTCGTCGCGAGGTAGTAGTCGACGGAACCGCGCACCTCGTCGACGAACTCGTTGAGAGCCGTGTCGATGATGCGCTTGGCCTCCGCGTTCGCGGGGCTGGCCAGACCGGCCGGGTCGCGCTTGAGCATCTCGGCGTCGCGCGCCGGCATGCCGAGCCGCTCGACGATGGAGCCGGTGATGTCGTCGCCGCCCAGCAGCAGGATGCGGACGAAGCGCGGCACGCCGGCCTCGTGGACCACGATGTTGGTGACGCGAGCGCCCACGTCCACGACGGCCTCGGGGCCCGAGAGCCCGAGCGGGTCGACGGTTCCGGCGGCACGCATGACGGCGAACGGCGTGAGGTCGGCGGTCGTCACGCGCAGGCCCGCCTTCTGGCAGGCCCGGATGGCGGAGAGCACCATCTCCTGGCTCGCGGCGACGAGCAGCCCGCGCACCATGCGGTTGTTCTCCTGCGTGACCTCGTCGAGTGGCACGAAGTCGAGCACCGCCTCGTCGATGGGCATCGGGACCAGGTCGGCGACCTGGAACTTCAGCGACGACTTGAGGTCGGCAGCGGGCATCCACGGCACCTGCACGAGGCGCACGAACACCTTCTGGTTCGAGATTCCGAGCACGACGTCCTTCTTCGAGAACTTCGCCCGGGTCCACATCAGCTTCAGTGCCTCGGCGACAGCATCCGGATCGGCGACCTCGCCGTCCCGGACCGCTCCGGGTGGCAACGCAACCTGACCCACCCTGTCGAGGACTGCCTTGCCCTTCGACACGGTGATCTGGGCCGCACGTACGCTCGACGTTCCGATGTCGAGTCCGATGGCGGTTCGTCCAGCCACGGTTCCCACCTCTCACCGCTCACCACGGACGTGGTGAATCTCCATTACCGCTTTCGGTCGGCAGGTGACCGGGCTTGAGCGAGACGGAGCAATCAGCGAGAGGAATCTGTGAGGAGCGTTGGGCCGTTCGGGGAAATGCAGGCCCCGAAAGCCTTTCGCAGGCCGTGGCGGCTCAGCCGCCGAGACTCCCGACGTACCAGTCGATGACCGACTGTCCCCAGAACAGGGCTATCCACGTGCCGATCACCATGAAGGGTCCGAACGGCACCTTGGTCTTGCGGCCCTGGCCGGAGCGGACCATGACGACCAGGCCGATGACCGCCCCGAGCAGGAAGGCCACGAACGTGGCCAGCACCGCGAGCTGCCAGTTGACGAAGCCCAGGTAGATGCCGAGCACGCCGGCCAGCTTGACGTCGCCGAAGCCCATGCCGGCCGGGTAGATGAAGGCCAGCAGGAAGTAGAAGGCGAACAGTCCCAGCCCGGTGAGGACCGCGGTGCGGTAGTCGACCCACCGACCGTCGACGACCGCAGGGACGAGCAGCGCCACCAGGGCCACGACGTAGGACGGGAGCACGATGACGTCGGGCAGCCGCTTCACGTCGAGGTCGATGGCCGAGAGCGCGACCGAGATCGCCGCGAGATAGAGGTATGCGGGCAGCTGCCACGTGGCCCCGCACCACCACGCCACGGCCCCGAAGAGGACACCGGTGCCCACCTCGACGAGCGGGTAGCGCACCGAGATGCCCGCCCCGCACGTGCGGCACCTGCCGCGCAGGAGCAGCCACGACACCACCGGCACGTTGTCGCGCGCCGCGAGCTCGGTGCCGCACTGCGGGCAGCGCGAGCGGGGATGAACGATCGACTCCCCGGCCGGCACCCGGTGGATGACGACGTTGAGGAACGATCCGATCAGCAGCCCGAGGACACCGATCGCGACGACGAGGAGAACCACAAGGCGTCAGCCTAGGTACTTCCCGCTCGTGTCGTACTTCGGCGTGAGCTCACCGGTGTGTCGCGGACCCCACTTCGCGTTCGTCCACTGCGGGAAGTACGGCGGCGACGAGTACTTGAGCCGCGAGTCGTACTTGTACAGCTTGATGTAGCCCGCGGAGCCCTGGCCGACGATCCCGCGCCAGCGCTGGGCGATGGAACCGAGCACCAGGAGGGTGCCGGCGCCGTTGCCCTGGCTGTACTGCTGCACCCAGAAGCTGTGCTGCAGCGTCTGGATCGACGCGTCGATCTGGATGCCGGAGGCGGGGTTGTTGCCGCCCGTGGACGGGTCGCTGTAGCGGTGCGGCCAGCCTGCGACCTCGGCGGGGTTGCCCTTCCAGCCCCAGGTGGTCTTGCCGCCGGACGACGGTGCTGACCCAGGTGTCGACCCAGGGGTGGTAGACCTCGACCGAGTTGCCCGCGACGAGACCGACGAGGTCGGTGCCGTTGATGCCGTTGGACAGGACGATGTCACCCGTGACGACGATCGAGTTCTCCGCCGCGAGCGTGACGCGACCCTGGACGTTGCCCTCGACGTAGAGGTTGCCCTGGCCGCAGAACTGGTCGTTGTTGAGCATCGTCTGGTCGTAGGTGTACGAGACGGTCGAGCTTCCGCTGTAGGTGCCCAGGGGAAGGCCGTCGCCGATCTCACCCGAGAGGCACTGGTGCGTGGCGCTGCCCGCGCTCGCGTAGATGACCTGGTCGGTCGGCACCGGGATGTTCGTCGCCGTGTAGCCGCCGACGGCCGTGAAGGTGCCGCAGTTCGTGCCGGTCGACTTGCCGACGCTGTCCTTGCTCCAGACGTTCATGGTGCCGGCCGGAGACACGTTGAACTTGACGCGGGTGGCGCCGTAGTAGTGGCAGCCAGGGTACGTGGCGAACTTCGCCGACGTGTCGTCGAGGTACAGCGGGTCCGCGTAGATCGGCGGGATCGGCGTCGTCGTCGACCCGTAGACCGGGATCGGGCTACCGCTGCGAAGGCAGCCGGCGTAGTTCGGTCCGGTCGCGGTCTTGCAGCCCGGGGTGGACGTCTCGAAGCTGCTCTGGAACGTCGCTCCGGCGGCGTTGAGCTTCGGGGTGTCGTTGAAGTGCACCCGCCCGTTGAGGACGTCGGCGCCGGCGAAGCCGATCTCGACACAGCCGGAGTTGGAGCGGTTCGCGCCCGCGATCGATGGGCTGTACCAGTAGATGTCGGTCTGCGCACCGGACGACCCGCAGAAGTACTTCGTGGTACCGGACGGGTACGCCGTCTGGTTCGACGGGTCCGCGTGCTCGAGGTCGGTGTAGTAGAGGAAGTCGGTCGAGCCGCCACGGCCGATCGCCGCCTGGATCGTGCGCGTCGACTTGCCGACGCGACCCGTGGAGGTGATGTTGATCGTGCCGTTCTTGTCGAGGTTGCTCGAGTCGACGTCGTAGTGGAACGCGGGGCCGTTCGGCTGCGTCGCGATGACCGGCAGCCACCCGGTGGGCGTGGTCGTCGTCCAGCCGCAGGTGTTCCCGGCCTCGTTCGGGCCCCTTGAGCGCGACGTTCGTGCAGTCCCAGATACGGCCGTAGTTGTCGTTGCGGTTCAGCCGGGCGATGTAGTCCTCGACGCCTGCCTGGGCAGCGGACAGCGAGCCGCCCCAGTCCTGCCCACGGTGCGCGACGAGGTTGGTCTGGATCGCGTAGCCGAGCGCCGCCGTGACCAGGACGGCGAGCACGAGCATCCAGCCCATCACCATGATGAGGGCCACGCCCGCGTCGCTGCGGAGCTGTCCGAACCGCTTCCGGATGGGAGACATGTCAGGTTCCATTCGTACGGACGACGCTGTCGGCGTTGGGCAGGGCGACGCGCTGGACCATCGTGGCGCCGCCGACGGGGGCTCCCCCGGGGATCAGGACCGCGATGTTGACGTCGATGCTGTCGACGAGCTTGAGCTGCGCCGCCGTCAGCACGTTGCCGGTGCCCATGACCATGCTGTTGTTGGGGTCGGCTGAGGTGTAGTAGCTGAACACCGCCGTGGCCGGTCTGGACATTGGTCGCCAGGGTCTGGGTGCGGATGACGCAGCCGGTGCCTGTCGTGCAGTAGTGGTAGCCCGCCGTGTCCGGGACGGGCGAGTCCGGCTTCTGCACGGTCTCGACGAGGTTCCCGCCGGTGACGGTGTAGGTGACCCGGCTCGGACCCACCGAGTTGTTGGGGTTGTCGATGTCGGCGTAGAACTGCACCGACGTGGGGCCGGCCTGGAGGAATGCCGAGTCGGTGCAGACCGACAGGGTGCAGACCGTCGTCAGCTGGCTCTGCAGGACCGCGGTGCGCAGGTTGCGGCTGACCCGCTCCATGGCCAGCGAGGACATGTTCGACTGCGTCATCCGCTCCTTGACGCCGAGCGACACGCGCTGCCCGGCCGTGACCATGAGGACGAGCATGGAGACGAGCGAGGCCAGCACGACCATCGTCACGGTCATCTCGACGAGCGAGACACCGGCGTCGTCGCCCCGGACGCTCCGGAGTCTGGCGCGCAGAGCGATCAGCATCATCACACCGTCCCGTTGAGAAGCGACGTGTCCCCGGCCGTGGGCGAGAGCGTCACGATGTCGGTGACCGTCTGGCCGTTGATCTGCGCCTTGAGCGTCCAGTTGCCGTAGGGCAGCGCCACGTTGAGCACGCCCAGGGAGCTCGTGCCGAGGTTGAGCACGCTGTCACCCGCGGGGCAGCTGCCGGAGCCGGCGTAGGTCGCCGTCACGGCGACGTTCACAGGCAGACCCAGCCGCGTCGTGGTGATGGCGACCGCCTGCAGGGCTGCGGTGGTGCTGGTGGTCGTGCCCTTCGCCGTGACGAGCGCAGGCGGACGACCTCCCGACAGTGCCGGGTCGCTGTCGGTGCAGCTGCCGGCCCACACCGAGTAGCCCGACGCGAACGGCCACAGCGGTCCGACCGTCGTGACCCCACCGGCCGCCGAGGCGAAGCTGGCGACCCCCGCCGGCTGGATCCCCGAGTTGCCGAACGTCAGTGCGGGGAGCGAGGCCGGAAGGTTGAACCCGACCGGAGGCTTCAGGGTCGTCGTGAACGACACACCCTTGTCGTAGGTGAACGAGCGCACGGTCAACGTGCCGGCGGTCACGGCGGCGGTCTGAGTCGTCGCCCCGTTGAAGGTGACGTACCCGCTCGACCCCTCGGTCACGGCCAAGGTGTAGGTGCCCGGCCGTGCTGAGGACGAACGTGGCGCAGCCGTCGCTCCCGGTCGTGTCGGAGAACGACCCACCTGGTCCGGTCGCCGTGACGGTGCGACCCGCGTTGGCCGCGCCGTCGCGGTTGACGACCTTGACGGCGATGTACGCCGAGCTCGCGTTGAGGACGCTCTTGGGCGGGGTGAGCACGGTGTCGGAGACGACCGGCGGGACAGAACCCATGTTGGGCCACGTCACCGCGACGTGTACCCCGACGCTCGGGTACGTGACGATGCTGCCGCCGTCGCAGGCGCTCTGACCCGTACCCGTGATGAGCCAGGTGACCTGGCGGACCACGTCGTACTTCGTGCCGTCGACCACGAGCTGCCCGGTCTGACCCGGGAGCGGCGCGCCGTTGGTGGTGTCACCGGCCGCCATGACCGCGAGCGGGGCGGTGTCGCTCGAGTGGAACCAGTTGCGCACGATCTCGATCTCGCGCGTGGCCAGGTTGGCGGCGGCGGCGCGCTCCTTGCTCGTCATCGCAGACTTCTGCACGGCGAGCAGGCCGGCGGCCACCGACAGGCTCAGCACCATGAGGAGCGAGAGCGCGACGATGATCTCGATCAGCGTCACGCCCGCGTCGTCGCGGTGAACAGCGCGAGACAGGCGCCCGACGATGCCCATGCGTCGCCCCCTTCGGTGTGCGGTGTTGCGGCTCTTGCGAACATCGGACGAGGGTGCGCGGATCTTGAGGGACCGCGCACCCGTCCGGGTGACGTGAACGGGGTGGGTGTCTGGGCCCCCCCGGCCCAGCACCCACCCCGCGGTGTCACATCTGCGTCAGCAGGCGGCGTCGGCCAGGACCTGCGAGGCGTAGACGCCCGGCTGGAGCCCGCCCTTGGCCTTGCTGTAGACCCACCAGCCGTCAGTGGCGGCGATGTTGGTGTTGTGGCCCACCAGGCAGAAGGTGTTGGCGGTGGCGACAGCGCCGAGCGTCACGTTGACGTTGGCGGTGCCGGTGAACTCGAACGGCGTCACGATGTTGCCGGCCTGCAGCGCACCCGAGGTGCTCAGCGCGGTGTCCTTGACGTTGGTCGTGAACACGTTGGTGAAGTCGCCGTTCTTGTCGACGGCCGAGGACTCCACGGCCAGCGCGAAGTTCGAGATGTCGGTCTTCGCGGCCGAGTTCCAACCGTTCTTGCGCTGGTTGAGGAACGTCGGGATGGCGATCGCCGCGAGGATACCGATGATGATCATGACGACGAGGAGCTCGATCAGGGTGAAGCCCTGCTCCTTGTCGTCCATGGTCTTGCGAACGCGAGACAGCATGGCCTCTTCTTCCCTTCATCAATCGACCGACCCACGTCGGCCGAACCGTGATGAAGATGTCGTCCGCAGCGGACCCACCTTGAGCGATTCCCGGGCTGATCTTCCGAAAATCCCGAGCGGTAGCCGGGCTGCGCGGGCCGCCGACGACCCGTCCACACGTGCGGACGGCCCGGAAGGGGGGTTCCGGGCCGTCCGAGTCACGTCGGTGGCAAGGTCAGCAGGCCCCCTGCGCCGCCAGCAACGAGGTGTTGACGGTGGACTGCATGCCGCCCTTGGTCTTGCTGTAGGTCATCCAGCCGTCGGCTGCACCCATGTTGGTGTTGTGCCCGACCAGGCAGAACCCGGTCGCGGTCGACACGGCGCCGAGGGTGACGTCGACGTTCTGGCTGCCGGTGAACTCGAACCCCGCCACGATGTTCGCGGCCGTGAGCGCCCCGCCGGTGGCGAGAGTCGTGCCAGCAGTGTTGGTGGTGAAGACCTTGGTGAAGTCTCCGCCCTTGTCGACCGCCGAGGACTCGACCGCGAGGCCGAAGTTCGACAGGTCGGTCTTGGTCGCCGAGTTCCAACCGTTCTTGCGCTGGTTGAGGAACGTCGGGATCGCGATGGCGGCGAGGATGCCGATGATGATCATGACGACCAGGAGCTCGATCAGGGTGAAGCCCTGCTCCTTGTCGTCCATGGCCTTGCGGATACGGACGAACATGTCCGTCCCCTTTCCTGACGGCTCCGGGTACGGGGGGCACCCGGTATGACGTCCCGCTCATCGGTTCGCCGCGATCCCGGTCTTGAGCCGACAGGCCCGAACGCGCGACTCGACCGCACCACGGAGCCGCCGAACGGGCGAGTCCCGGGGCCGCGGCCCCGGGACCCATCTCACGGCACGCCGGCCGCGGGACCGGATCAGCAGGCCGCCTGGGCGTTGGCCTCTGACGTGTAGACGGTGGACTGCATGCCGCCCTTGGTCTTGCTGTAGGTCATCCAGCCGTCGGTCGCACCCATGTTGGTGTTGTGCCCGACCAGGCAGAACCCGGTCGCGGTCGACACGGCGCCGAGGGTGACGTCGACGTTCTGGCTGCCGGTGAACTCGAACCCCGCCACGATGTTCGCGGCCTGGAGCGCCCCGCCCGTGGCTGAGGGTCGTGCCGGCGGTGTTGGTGGTGAAGACCTTGGTGAAGTCTCCGCCCTTGTCGACCGCCGAGGACTCGACCGCGAGGCCGAAGTTCGACAGGTCGGTCTTGGTCGCCGAGTTCCAACCGTTCTTGCGCTGGTTGAGGAACGTCGGGATCGCGATCGCGGCGAGGATACCGATGATGATCATGACGACCAGGAGCTCGATCAGGGTGAAGCCCTGCTCCTTGTCGTCCATGGCCTTGCGGATACGGACGAACATGTCCGTCCCCTTTCCTGACAGCTCCGGGTACGGGGGGCACCCGGTATCACGCCTCCCCCATCGGTCGCTCGGCGTCGTCGTCTTGAGATCGGCGGACCCGACCACTCGAACGGTGGGCGGACGAACGGGTGGCCCGGAACCAGTTGGTTCCGGGCCACTCGGGTGGTGCAGCTGCGTCAGCAGGCGGCGTCGGCCAGGACCTGCGAGGCGTACACGCCCGGCTGGAGACCGCCCTTGGCCTTGCTGTAGACCCACCAGCCGTCAGTGGCGGCGATGTTGGTGTTGTGGCCCACCAGGCAGAAGGCGTTGGCGGTGGCGACAGCGCCGAGCGTCACGTCGACGTTGGCGGTACCGGTGAACTCGAACGGCGCGACGATGTTGCCGGTCTGCAGCGCACCCGAGGTGCTCAGCGCGGTGTCCTTGACGTTGGTCGTGAACACGTTGGTGAAGTCGCCGTTCTTGTCGACGGCCGAGGACTCCACGGCCAGCGCGAAGTTCGAGATGTCGGTCTTCGCGGCCGAGTTCCAACCGTTCTTGCGCTGGTTGAGGAACGTCGGGATGGCGATCGCCGCGAGGATACCGATGATGATCATGACGACGAGGAGCTCGATCAGGGTGAAGCCCTGCTCCTTGTCGTCCATGGTCTTGCGAACACGAGACAGCATGGGTGGCTCTTCCTTCCTTCAGTGGTCACCCTCTGGTGACCGGTCTCATTGATCGGTGCGGGTGCCCGTCGGCGACGTTCGCCGGTCGAGGCAGACAGGGGGTCGGGTGGCCCGGAACCACGCGGTTCCGGGCCACCCGGTGTGGTGCAACTACGTCAGCAGCCGGCGTCGGCCAGGACCTGCGAGGCGTACACGCCCGGCTGGAGCCCGCCCTTGGCCTTGCTGTAGACCCACCAGCCGTCAGTGGCGGCGATGTTGGTGTTGTGGCCCACCAGGCAGAAGGTGGTCGCGGTGGCGACAGCGCCGAGCGTCACGTTGACGTTGGCGGTACCGGTGAACTCGAACGGCGTCACGATGTTGCCGGCCTGCAGCGCACCCGAGGTGCTCAGCGCGGTGTCCTTGACGTTGGTCGTGAACACGTTGGTGAAGTCGCCGTTCTTGTCGACGGCCGAGGACTCCACAGCCAGCGCGAAGTTCGAGATGTCGGTCTTCGCGGCCGAGTTCCAACCGTTCTTGCGCTGGTTGAGGAACGTCGGGATGGCGATCGCCGCGAGGATACCGATGATGATCATGACGACGAGGAGCTCGATCAGGGTGAAGCCCTGCTCCTTGTCGTCCATGGTCTTGCGAACACGAGACAGCATGGTGCGGTTCCCTTCAGGGACGCCCGCTACGGCCTTGCCTCACAGCCGAGGCAGCTGGGCTGACTCCCCCGGAGCGGAGTCCCCTGGCTTTGCGACCCCGTCTCGCGACGGGTGAGCCTGTTCTGGCCGGAGCGGATACGGAAGTGCGATGACTCTGTGAACATCGAACGTTCCGGAGCGACCTTGAGGAAAAGCCTGCGTCCGATCACCCGTGCGGTGGTCGTACGTTCGGCTACTTGATCAGGTCGAAGATCTTGAAGATCGGCATGTACAGCGCGATGATCATCGACCCCACGAGTCCACCGAGCACCGCGATCATCAGCGGCTCGATCAAGGCGGTCAGCTGCTCGGTCGTCGCCTCGACCTCCTGGTCGTAGAAGTCGCTGATCTTGTGCAGCATCGTGTCGAGTGCGCCGGTGTCCTCACCGACGGCGAGCATCTGCGTCACCATCGACGGGAAGACGTCGTGGTGCGAGAGGGGCTCGGTCAGGCTCTCACCGTTGCGGACGCTCTCCTGGACGTCGCGGACCGCGTTCGCGATCACGATGTTGCCCGACGTGTCGGCGACGATGTCGAGGCTCTGCAGGATCGGGACGCCGGACGTGAGCATGGTGCCCAGGTTGCGGCAGAACCGCGCCAGCGCGATCTTGCGGAAGAGGTTGCCGAACACCGGCATCTTCAGCTTGAGCGGGTCGACGAAGTTGCGCACGCGCGCCGTGTGCTTGACCCGGCCCCAGACCACCATGCCGATGACGAGCAGGATGATGATCGGGACGATCGCGACCTTGAGGAAGTTGGAGAGGTTGACGAGCATCTGCGTGGGCGCAGGCAGGCTGCCGCCGAGCGACGTGAACAGGCCGGCGAACGTCGGGACGATGAAGAGCAGCATGCCGATGCTCATCACGATCGCCATGATGAGGACCACGACCGGGTAGGTCATCGCCGACTTCACCTTGCCGCGGAGCCGGACCTCGGCCTCGTAGTTGTCCGCGATCTGCACCAGCACCTTGTCGAGGAAGCCGCCGACCTCACCTGCGCGGATCATGTTGACCATGAGCGGCGGGAAGATATCGGGGTGGCGGCCCATCGAGTTGGAGAGCGCCGAGCCCGACTCGACCTCGAGCCGCACCTCGGTGAGGATCTCGCGCAGCGCCTTGTTGGGCTGCTGCTCCTCGAGGATCGACAGGGAACGCAGCATCGACAGACCGGAGTTGATCATCGTCGCGAACTGACGCGAGAAGACGGCGAGCTCCTTGAGCTTCACCTTCGATCCGACGCTCGGCATCTTGAGCTCCATCTGGAGCCCGCCGGACTTGACGAGCGAGATCTTCACGGGCGCGTAGCCCATGCTCTTCAGCTTGGTCGCGACAGCGGCCGGCGAATCGGCGTCGATCTTGCCCGTGACGACGTGCCCTGCCCGGTCACGTACCGCGTACTCGTAGGTGGCGGTGGAAGCCATGGTCCAGTCCTCTCGATTCCGACGCTCAGGCCCGACCGCAGAGCCGGTTGAAGTCCTCGACGTGGTGGCACTTCTCGAGACCCGCTTCGTAGGTGATCCGACGGGTCCGGACGAGGTCTGCCAGGTGCTGGTCGAGCGTGTGCATGCCGTGCGCGGCGCCGGCCTGCATGACGGAGTAGATCTGGTGCGACTTGCCCTCACGGATGAGGTTGCGCACCGCGGGAGTGACCACGAGCACCTCGGTCGCGACGACGCGGCCGTGGCCGTCCGCCGTCTTGACGAGGGTCTGGCACACGACGCCCTGGAGGGCCATGGCGAGCTGGGCACGCACCTGGGTCTGCTGGTGCGGCGGGAAGACGTCGATCACACGGTCGATCGTCTGCGCGGCGTCCTGCGTGTGCAGGGTGGCGAAGACGAGGTGACCGGTCTCGGCAGCCGTCAGGGCCACCGAGATGGTCTCGAGGTCACGCATCTCACCGACGAGGATGATGTCGGGGTCCTGGCGCAGGACGTGCTTGAGGGCGTTGCCGAAGGACCAGGTGTCCTCGCCGACCTCGCGCTGGTTCACCAGGCAGCTCTTGTGCCGGTGCAGGAACTCGATGGGGTCCTCGACGGTCATGATGTGGTCGTGTCGGGTCCGGTTGGCCAGGTCGACGACGGACGCCAGGGTCGTGGACTTGCCCGAGCCCGTCGGACCCGTGATGAGCACGAACCCACGAGGCAGGCTGGCGAAGTTGGCCACGGCCGGCGGCACACCCAGGCTCTCGAGGGACTTGATCTCGAACGGGATGACGCGGAACGCGGCACCGAGGGAGTCCCGCTGCTTGTAGATGTTGACGCGGAAGCGGGCCCGGCCCGGAAGGGAGTACGCGAAATCGAGCTCGAGCTGCTCCTCGAACTTGAGCCGCTGCGCCTGGGTGAGGATCGAGTAGATGACGCGCTGGAGCACCGGCGGCGTCAGGACCTCGAAGTCGTCGAGCCCCACGAGCGAGCCGCTCACGCGGATCATCGGCTTGGACTGCGAGGTGATGTGGAGGTCCGACGCACCGCGGTCGAGCATCCGCTCGAGGGCCGACGTGAGCGAGAAGTCGTTGTCACGGATCTGCTGCTCGGTGCTCTGGCGGCTGGTCACCGTGTCGCTCGTGAAGGCGTCGCGCGCCGAGGGCTGCTCAGCAGCCGTGGCGGGCTGCGCCGCCGGCTCGGGAGCAGCCTCGGGCATCACGGGTGCGGGGTAGGCCGCGGGGTACGCCGCAGGCGCAGCGCTGACCGGGGCAGGAGCAGGCTCAGCAGGAGCGGGAGCCGGCATGGCGGGAGCAGGCATGGCGGGAGCGGCGGGGGCCTCGGGCAGGACCGCGGTCATCTGCGGCGGGGCGGGCGGAGCCGGCGGGGCGGGCGGCGCGGCGGACTGGGGCTCGTAGACCGCGGTCGCGGGGTACGCCGGTGCCGCCGGGGCGGGACCGCCGATCGACACGACGGCGGCGTCGGCGGGTGCCGGGCTCGCGACGTCCGCGGCAGGTGGCGACGCCACGTACGGGGTGGTCTCCACGAGGTCTCCTCAGGTCCGAGCCCGGCTCGCACCGGGCATCCTGATCAGGCATCGGTCGTCCGAGAGCCCTGCTTGAGCCTGGCGGGGCGACGAGACGTGGCGATCAGGCGACGACACGGAAGATCTCGTCGAGCGAGGTGACGCCCATGCTCGCCTTGAGCAGCCCGTCCTCGCGCAGCACGCGCATGCCCCGCTCGACCGCGACGCCGTTGATGACCGACGAGGACGCCCGCTCGACCGTGAGCCGTTCGATGTCGTCGTCCATCGCCATGACCTCGTGCAGCGCCAGCCGGCCCTTGTAGCCCGTCTTGGCGCACGAGGTGCAGCCCACCGGGCGGAAGAACGTGGGCTCGGGGCCGTCCGGACGGCGGTGGTAGCCGATCTTGTCCAGCTGCTCCGCCGTCGGCTCGTACGGCTCCTTGCACTTGCTGCAGAGCCGGCGGGCGAGCCGCTGGGCCAGGACGCAGTCGATGGCGGATCCGACGAGGAAGGGCTCGATGCCCATCTCGGTGAGTCGCGTGATGGCGCTCGGGGCGTCGTTGGTGTGCAGCGTCGAGAGCACGAGGTGACCGGTGAGCGACGCCTCGATGGCGATCTGGGCGGTCTCGTGGTCGCGGATCTCGCCGATGAGGACGATGTCGGGGTCCGAGCGCAGGATCGAGCGCAGGGCCGAGGCGAAGCTGAGACCCGCCTTCGGATTGACCTGCACCTGGTTGATGCCGGCCAGCCGGTACTCGACCGGGTCCTCGACGGTGATGATGTTGACCTCGGGCCGGTTCACCACGTTGAGCGTGGCGTACAGCGTGGTCGACTTGCCCGATCCGGTCGGGCCCGTCACCAGGATCATGCCGTACGGCTTGACGTAGGACTTCGAGAAGATCTCGAAGTTGTGCGGGCTGAATCCGAGATCCTCGAGATCCATACGGGCCGTTGAGTTGTCGAGGATACGCATGACGACCTTCTCGCCCCAGACCGTGGGGAGGGTCGCGACGCGGAGGTCGATCTTCTTGCCGAACGCGCCGACGGAGAGGCGTCCGTCCTGCGGGATCCGGCGCTCGGCGATGTTGATGTCGGACATGATCTTGAGGCGGCTGATGACGCCGGACTGGATCGCCCGCGGGGAGCGCATGACCTCGTGGAGCACGCCGTCGATGCGGTACCGCACCCGCAGGTCGTGCTCGGTCGGCTCGAGGTGGATGTCGGACGCGCGGTCCTGGATCGCCTGGGTGATGAGGAGGTTCACGTAGCGGACGATGGGGGCGTCCTCGGTGATCTCCTTGACCTTGGAGAGGTCCTCCTCCTCCTCGTCGAAGAGCTCCATCTCGGCGGAGAGGTCGTTGAGCTCCTCGCCCGCCCGGTAGTACCGGTCGATCGCGGCGATGATGTCGTTGCGCGTCGCGACGACGGGCTTGACCTCGATCGCGCCCATCTGGCCGGCGATGGACTTGATGTCGTCGATGGCGAAGACGTTCGCGGGGTCCGCCATCGCGACGACGAGCTTGCCGTCCTCGTAGCCGACCGGGATGGCCGTGTGCCGCCGGGCCACCGTGCCCGGGACCCGGCCCAGCGCCGAGCCGTCGAGCTGCAGGTCGCTGAGGTCGACGAACCGCATGCCGATCTGCGTCGCCAGCGAGGCCACGAGCTGGGCCTCGGTGAGCACGCCCTGGTCGACGAGCACGCGTCCGAGGCTGCGCCCGAGGCGGTTCTGCTCCACGACCGCGGCGTCGAGCTGGTCACGTGTGACCAGGCCGCCCTCGAGGAGGATCTCGCCCAACTGCTTCACGGTCGGCCCCTCGGTGCGCTCGGTGCGGTGTCGCGGTGCGACCCCTTCCTTCACCCATTCGGCACTACGAAGGCGTGCCTGTAGCGGTGGGGACTACGAAGGGCCGGTCGCCGGCGCGTCGCCCAGCATCGCTGCCGCCGCGGCACGGAACGACCCGACGCGCGGGTCGTCCTCGGCCAGCGCCACGCTCTCGCCGTCCGCGAACACCAGCGACACGATCGGCGCAGCGTCCGCCGCCGGCGCGGGTGGCAGCGTGGGTGCCGGCGCAGGTGGCAGCGGGGTCTCCGCTGACGCGGCGGTCCCCGGATCGGCGACGCTGACGACCGGAGCGGCAACCAGCGCGGGAGCGGGGGTCGTGGGCGCAGCGTTCGTAGGCGCAGCGGGCGCGGGATCAGCCGGCGCAGGCTCGACGTCCCCACTGCTCTCGACGCGCATGTGCCGACCACGCGCAGGGACGGCGGAACCCGTGTCCCGGCGTCGGCGCCACGGCCACCTCATCGCAGGCTCCCGCTACGCGTTCGCGGCCTCGGCCTCGAGCTCGTCGAGGACCGAGTACAGCAGGGCGAGCAGCACGGACTTGACCGAGTCCTTGTCGGTCGCGTCGCAGGGCACGATCGGGACCATCTCCGAGAGGTCGAGGGCGTCGCGCACCTCGTCCTCCCCCAGATCGCTCTCGCCGTTGCGGTTGAGCGCCACGACGAAGGGCACGTGGGCCATCCGCTGGAAGGCGCTGAGGATGCTGCGGGCCTCGTCGAGCGTCTCGGGGCGCGACGCGTCGACGAGCAGCACGTAGCCGAGCATCCCCTCGCCGAGGATCTCCCACATGAAGTCGAAGCGGTCCTGGCCCGGCGTGCCGAAGAGGTAGAGGACGAGCTCGCGGTCGATGGTGATGCGACCGAAGTCCATCGCGACCGTCGTCTCGGCCTTGCGGCTGCGCGTCTCGTCGGTGATCCCGCGCTCGGTCGAGAGCACGGTGATCTCGGAGATCGTGCGGATGAGCGTGGTCTTGCCGGCCGCGAACGGACCGGTGACCACGATCTTGACCGCCTGGCCGCCCTGTCGGCGGGACTTCCTCGTAGCCATGTCACAGCCCCCGGACGCCGGCGATGAGGCGCAGCAGCAGGCTGCGGTTGACAGCAGGATCACGTTCGATGGCACCGTCGGCCGACGCCTGGGTCGCGGCGACCGGCTCGCTCAGCGAGCGGGCCGTGGCACCCTCGACGACCGAGGTCGAGCCCATCGACGACATCGAGGCCCCGGGGCCGGTCGACGGGCGACCGGTGCGCGCGGACTGGTCGGCGTACACAGGCTCGGGGTGGTCGGGACGCCGACCGGGGAGGAAGGGCTCGGGACGCGGCGGCACGACCTCCTGGCGCGCGGCAGGGCGCACCAGTCCGCCGCCCTGCGGGAGCCCCTGCGCGGCCTTGGCCGCCACCAGGGCGTCGGCGGCCGTGATGCCGAACGAGCCGGGACCGGCCGGACCGTGGTCCATCGAGGGTGCAGCGGCAGGCACCGGTGCCGGTGCCGGCTCGGGACGTCCGTCGTACTCCTCGACGCCGGCGAGCAGCGCCAGCCGTCGCTCGACGACGACCACGTGGTCGGGGGTCGCGGTGTCGACGACGCGGAGCAGGCCGCGCTGGACGAGGTGGGCGAGGGTGGTGGTGATGGCGAACTGACCGGCACCGGTGAGCTCGACGAGGTCGCGCACGCGACGGCGACCGTCCACCAGGGCCAGCAGCGCCCACTCGTCACGGCTCACCGACGGGTCGTGCTCGAGCACGACGGGCACCGTCAGGACGCTGTCCGGGCTGGGCACCAGCGCCTCGAGGCGTGACCACGACTCGTTGCGGGCGCGCGCCTCGCCGAGCACGTGCGTGGGGTCGAGCGAGATGCCGACGTCGTCGGTGTCCTCGACCTCGGGGTCGAAGCCGAAGTCCCCGTCCGGCCAGCGCAGCAGGTCGAACACCGCGTCGATGGTCTGCTCGGAGGCTGCCTCGCGGAGCAGCTCGGGATCGACGGCGCCCGCATCGAGCAGCGCTCGGGCGACACCGACGGCGCCGGACTGGGCGCGCTGCACGGCGTGGCGCAGCGCGGCGTCGTCGACAGCGCCGGATCCGACGACCCGGCGTACCAGCGACGCGCGCGAGCGGTCCGAGCTGGCGCCGCTGACGCGGCCCTCCCGGAACCACACGACGCCGGCAACGGGCACCCCGAGGACGTCGCGACGCAGCTGGAGTCCACCGGTCTTGCCGGTGGACGCCAGAAGTGTCACGACGTCGGGGAGCCCGAAAGCGTCGAGCGATCCCTTGAGGTTCACGCCGATCACGCCTCCTCGCGCTGGGTCAGGGGGTCAGGAGCGGACGACGGCGGGTTCCCAGCGCGGACCGTCCGGGAGCGGCTGGGGCACGAGGGAGTCCGGGATGGGGCGGCCCTCGGGCGGGTCGGCGGGAAGGAACGCGGAGGCCGAAGCCTGCTGGGCGTGGGCCTGGGCGGCCTTGTAGGACGCATAGGCGGCCTCGGCGTCGGCCAGGCTGGTCGGGTCGACCTCGGGCACGGCGGCGACGTGCGGGTTGTCGCGCAGCACCTCGCCGATGGCGGCTGCGGCCCGGCGCACCTCGAAGAGCATGAGCCCGGCCTTGGCGCCGGCGGCGGCGACGGCCACGAGCACGGCCTCGTCCCGGCAGGACACGAGGAAGACCGTTCCGGTCTCCCCCTCGACGTAGACCTGGGACAGGTCGCCGCGACCGAGTCCCTGGGCCGCCTTCTCGCCCAGGCTGAGCAGTGCGGCGCTCATGGCGGCGACCCGGTCCTCGTCCATGCCGCGCGGCAGGGCGGAGGCCATGGCCAGGCCGTCGAAGGAGACGACGGCCGCGGCCTCGAGCTCAGGGGCCTGCGCCAGCAGGTCCGCGAGGGCACGGTCGAGCCGCACGGCGCGGCCGGACATCTGGTCGGACATGGGACACCTCGCGAGGTCGCACACCGCGGGCCGGACGACCCGCACGGTGTCCCATCGACCGCCCATGCGGCGGGCTTGAGCCAGCCGGGCGCTCCCGTGGAGGCGGCGGTCCGCCGCCGCTCGCCGGCCCGGCCCGCGCCGCTCAGCGCGAGCGGGCCGCCTCGTCGAGCGCGGCGCGCAGGACGTCGAGGGGCGGCGTACGACCGGTCATGAGCCGCACCTGCTCGACCGCCTGGTGCAGCAGCAGGTCAAGCCCCGAGGCCACCGCCCCACCGGCGTCGCGCCAGGCGGCGGCGAGCGGCGTGGGCCAGGGGTCGTAGACGACGTCGAGCAGGGTCCCCGGGGTGGTCGGGACCGCGGTCGCCAGGTGGTCTGCCGCACCGCGCGGGACCGTCGACACGACGACCGACGCGGCCAGCGCCATGGACGGCGTCGTCCCAGGTCTCGAGCCCGACCGTGAGGCCGAGCGCGTCACCGGTGCGGCGCAGGTCGGCGCCCGCCTCGGGCCGTCGGACGTAGGCGACGACCTGCGTGGCGCCGATGCGGGCGAGGGCCGCGAGGGCCGACCTGGCTGTCGCTCCGCCACCCAGCACGGTCGCGGTGCCGACCGCTCCGGCACCGGCACCCGCGTCTGCCAGCGTCCGCACGATCCCCTCGACGTCGGTGTTGGCGCCGATGCGGCGTCCTCCGCTCAGCACCACCGTGTTCGCGGCGCGGGTCGCGAGGACCACGTCGTCGGCCTCGTCGAGGAGCGGCAGCACGTCCTCCTTGAGCGGCATCGTGAGGGAGAGCCCCACCCAGGAGTCGTCCAGCCCAGCCACGAACGACGCGAGCCGGTCACCGGTCACGTCGATGCGGTCGTACTCCCAGGCCAGGCCCAGGGCGCGGTAGGCCGCGAGGTGCAGCACCGGGGAGAGCGAGTGCGCGATGGGGTGGCCGAGCACGGCGGCCCGTCGGACCGGCTCAGCCGCCGGCATTCGCCTGGAACTTCCGCTTCAGCGCGAGGAAGTCGGAGTAGGTGGTCGCGAACTCGGTCGTGCGCGCCGAGACGTCGGTCGTGACCCAGTACAGCCAGGTGCCGTCCGCCGGCGCGAGCGCGGCCTGGATCGCCGCCTCGCCGGGCGAGTTGATCGGGCCGGGGGGCAGGCCCTTCACCCGGTAGGTGTTGTACGGCGAGTCGGTGGCCAGCTGCTGCGCCGAGAGGTGCAGGTCGGACGTGCCGAGCGCGTAGTTGACCGTCGAGTCCAGCTGGAGTCGCATGCCCTTGTCGAGGCGGTTGTAGAGGACGCGTGCGGCCCGCGCGTAGTCGGCGGGCGAGACCTCGACCTCGATGATGCTCGCCACCGTGAGGACCTCGAGCGGGGTGAGACCGGCGGCGGCCGCGCTGCTCTCGAGCTCCAGGTCCGTCGAGGCCTGGCCGAAGCGCGTCAGCATCGCCTCGACGACGGCGTCGGGGCTGATCTTCGGCTCGAACTCGTAGGTGGCCGGGAAGAGGAAGCCCTCGGGGTCGCCGCCGGCGTAGTCCGGCAGCCCGAGCGACGTCGCCTTGGCGGCGCTCGCCTTGAGCGCGTCGAGCTTCAGGCCGGTCGCCTTCGCAGCGGCAGCGAGAGTCCGGTCCATCCGCCAGCCCTCGGGGACGACCAGCTTGCTGACCTGGCGCGCGGCCGGGTCGAGCATGAGGGCCACGGCCGCGGCGCCGCTCATCCCCGACCGCAGCTCGTAGGTGCCGGGGGCGATGCCCGACGACTTCGGCTCGGCGGCAGCGGCGTCGACGAAGGCACCCTCGGTGGCCACCACCCCGGCCTCGGCGAGCGTCTGGCCGATCTTGCTCAGCGTGTCGCCCTTGGCGACCACGACCGTCACCGACCCGGTGCCGTCGCCCGTGAAGTCGCTCGTGCCGCCGGTGAGGGCCCGGATCCCGAGGAACCCGCCGAGGACGCACTGCCGCGATGGCGAGCAGGGCGATGGCCAGGGGGGCGCGGCTGGACCGACGACGAGGACCGGGACCGGTCGTGGCGTCGTCGGACGCCATCCCGAGTCCGAGCTGGCTCATGCGAGGTCCTTCCGGGGTTCGAACAGCGTGCCGGGGGGTGCCCCGGTCGACTTCTCGGCGTCGACGGCGTGCTGCACGATGATGACAGCAGCCGCCTGATCCACGACGCTCCGGCCCTCCCGCGAGTTCCGCCCGGCCTCGCGCATCCCCCGCGCCGCCTCGGCCGTCGACAACCGCTCGTCGACCAGGCGCAGCGCCACGAGGAGCCCCCGACCTGCGAGGACGCCGGCCAGCTCACCGGCGTACGCCCGCGCGGCGGCAGCGGCAGCGCCCTCCTGGCCGTCGAGGCCCAGCGGCAGCCCGACGACCACCTCGAGGGGCTCGTACTCCGCGACCAGGTCCGCGAGTGCGTCGAGGTCGGCACGCCCCACGGCGACCGCCTTGGGCCGGGTGATCGTGGTCACGGGCACGGCGAGCAGACCGTCGGGGTCGGTTCGGGCGACGCCGACGCGCACCGATCCGACGTCGATCCCGATGCGGATGCCCCGGCGGAACCCCGTCGTCACCCGGCGTCGGCCTCGCGCACCGCGGCGGCCGCCGCAGCGAACGCCGCGTCGACCGAGCCCGCCCCGGTACCGCCGCCCTGGGCCATGTCGTCCTTGCCGCCGCCGCGACCGCCGAGCTGGGCGAGGGCCGCCTGGAGCACGCGGTTGGCCGACTGCCCCGCGGACCGCCCGGCGTCGTTGGTGGCGACCACGAGCGACACCTTGTCGCCGTCGACGGCCGCCCCGATGACGACCGAGGGCACCTCGCGGCGCGCGTGGTCGCGCCCGTGGGTGACGAGGGTGCGCAGCTCAGCGGCGTCGGTGCCCTCGGGCGCGACGAAGGTCCACATCCGGATGGTTCCGACCTCATCGGCGGTGCCCATGACGCCGTCGATGTTGGCGACCAGGCTCGCCGAGCGCATCTTCGCGATCTCGCGCTCGGCGTCCTTGAGCCGGGTCAGCGCGGCGTCGATGCGCTCGGGGAGCTCCTCCGGCCGCGCCTTCACGATGTCGGCGACCTGCGCGAGCAGCAGGTGCTCGCGGGCGAGGAAGCGGTAGGCGTCGGCACCCACGAGCGCCTCGACCCGCCGGACTCCGGCGCCGATCGAGCCTTCGGACAGGAACTTCACGAGGCCGACCTGGCCCGAGCGCTGCGCGTGCGTACCGCCGCAGAGCTCGCGCGCCCAGTCGCCGACCGACACGACGCGGACGCGGTCGCCGTACTTCTCGCCGAACAGGGCCATGGCACCGGACGCGCGCGCGGCGTCCTGCGTCATGTACTCGGCGTGGACCGCGAGGTCGTCGCCGAGCAGCGTGTTGACGCGAGCCTCGACGTCGTTCATCACCGACGCCGGCACGGCGGTCGCCCACGGGAAGTCGAAGCGGAAGCGGCCGGGCGAGTTCTCCGACCCCATCTGGGTGGCGGTCTCACCGAGCGCCTCGCGGAACGCCTTGTGCACGATGTGGGTCGCGGTGTGAGCACGCGAGATCGCGCGGCGGCGCTCGAGATCGACCGTCCCGACGACGTCGGTGCCCACGGTCGGCTCGCCGCGCGTGACGCGACCGCGGTGGACGTAGAGACCGGGCACCGGCTGCTGGACGTCGTCGACCTCGATGGTCGAGCCGTCGCCGAGCGTGATGACTCCGGCGTCGGCGAGCTGACCGCCACCCTCGGCGTAGAACGGCGTGCGGTCGAGGACGACCTCGACGCGGTCGCCCTCCCGCGCGCTGCTGACACTGCCTCCGTCGACCAGGAGGCCGCGCAGCGTCGCCTCGGTCACGACCTCGTCGTAGCCGGTGAACGACGTCGTGCCGGACCCGTCCATGATCTCGCGGTAGGCGGTCGTGCCGACGAGGCCGGACTTGCGCTCGCGCTCGGCCGCCTTGGCGCGGTCGCGCTGCTCGGTCATCAGCCGCCGGAAGCCCTCCTCGTCGACCTCGATGCCCTTCTCCGCCGCCATCTCGAGCGTGAGGTCGAGCGGGAAGCCATAGGTGTCGTGCAGCGCGAACGCCTGGTCGCCCGGGAGCACGGACCCACCTGACCTCTGCACCTCCGCGACGGCGGTGTCGAAGATCGTCGTCCCGGTGCGCAACGTCTGCGCGAACGCGGCCTCCTCGGCCTCGCTGATGCTGCGGATGCGACCCGACGCGCTGACCAGCTCCGGGTACTGCGGTCCCATCGCCGCGACGGAGGCATCGGCCAGCTCGCCCATGACCGGGTCGCCGGCGCCGAGGATGCGCATGTTGCGGATGACGCGGCGCATGATCCGGCGCAGGACGTAACCGCGGCCCTCGTTGCCCGGGAGGACGCCGTCGGCCACCAGGAACGCGCAGGTGCGGGCATGGTCGGCGACCACGCGCAGACGCACGTCGGCCTCGTGATCGGCGCCGTACCGCGCACCGCTCAGCGCGCTCGCGCGGTCGAGGATGTGGCGGGTGGTGTCGATCTCGTAGATGTTGTCGACACCCTGCAGCACCGCGGCCATGCGCTCGAGCCCCATGCCGGTGTCGATGTTCTTGGCCGGCAGGCTGCCCCGGACGTCGAAGTCCAGCTTGCTGCGGACGGCCGACAGCTCGTCCTGCATGAAGACCAGGTTCCACACCTCGAGGTAGCGGTCCTCGTCGGCCACGGGCCCGCCCTCGCGGCCGTGCTCGGGACCGCGGTCGAAGTAGATCTCCGAGCACGGGCCGCCCGGACCGGGGACGCCCATCGACCAGTAGTTGTCCTTGGCGTCGCGCCGCTGGATGCGCTCGAGCGGCACGCCGACGGTCTTGTGCCAGATCTCGAGCGCCTCGTCGTCGTCGTCGTAGACCGTGCACCAGAGCCGGTCCTCGGCGAAGCCGTAGCCGCCATCGGCGACCGACCCGGTGAGCAGCTCCCAGGCGTACGGGATCGCGGCTTCCTTGAAGTAGTCGCCGAAGCTGAAGTTGCCCGCCATCTGGAAGAACGACGCGTGACGCGTGGTCTTGCCGACCTCCTCGATGTCGAGCGTGCGCACGACCTTCTGCACCGACGCTGCGCGCGGCCACGGCGGCGGCGCCTCACCGAGGAAGTAGGGCTTGAACGGCACCATGCCGGCGTTGACGAACAGCAGCGTCGGGTCGTCGAGCAGCAACGACGCCGACGGCACGACGGTGTGGCCGCGGTCGGCGAAGTACCGCAGGAATCGGCTGCGGATCTCGGCGGAGTCCATCAGGGTCGGACCTCTCGGCTGCTCTGGTCGGTCGGGCGTTCGTCGGGCTCCGACCCTATCGGCGGGTCGGCCGCGGGCCGCTCGGGTTCGTCGGGCCCTACGGCGTCGGCTGCCGGGGCCGGATCGCGCCCGAGGGCGACGCGGAGCCGCTCGAGGACGTCGGCGTACCGGGCCTCGGCGCCGTACCGGGTGGGCGTGTAGTAGCGACGGTCGCCGAGCTGGTCCGGGCCGTACTGCTGGGCCGCGACGCCGCCGGGCACCGAGTGCGGGTAGTCGTAGCCGACGCCGTGACCGAGGTCGCCGGCACGCGCGTAGTGGGCGTCGCGCAGGTGCGGGGGCACCGGTCCGATGAGGCCGCGGCGCACGTCGTCCTCGGCCGCGCCGATCGCGGTGATGACGGCGTTGGACTTGGGTGCCAGCGCGATCGCGATCGTGGCCTGGGCGAGGGTGAGCCGACCCTCGGGCAGGCCGATCAGCGCGACGGCCGTGGCGGCGGCGACTGCCGTCGTGAGCGCGGTCGGGTCGGCGAGACCGACGTCCTCGCTCGCCAGGATGATGAGGCGTCGCGCGATGAAGCGCGGGTCCTCCCCCGCCTCGAGCATGCGCGCGAGGTAGTGCAGGGCCGCGTCGACGTCGCTGCCGCGGCAGGACTTGATGAACGCGCTGATGACGTCGTAGTGCTGGTCGCCGTCCCGGTCGTAGCGCGGCGCGGCCTTGTCGACCGCCCGCTCGACCGCCGACAGGTCGATGACGTTCGTTCCGGTGTCGAGGGCGGCTCCGGCGGCCGCCTCGAGGCTGGTGAGCGCACGCCTCGCGTCTCCGCCGGCGATGCGCAGCAGGTGGTCCTCGGCCTCGGCCGAGAGCTCGACCGTGCCGTCGAGGCCGCGCGGGTCGCTGACGGCGCGGTGGAGGAGGTCGCGCACGTCGTCGTCGGTGAGCGACGCGAGGGTGAGGACGAGCGAGCGGGACAGCAGCGGCGAGATCACCGAGAACGAGGGGTTCTCCGTGGTTGCGGCGACGAGGGTGACCCAGCCGTTCTCCACCGCGGGCAGCAGCGCGTCCTGCTGCGTCTTGGAGAACCGGTGCACCTCGTCGACGAACAGGACGGTGCCGGTGCCGTGCATGCCGAGAGCGTCGCGGGCGCGGTCGATCACCTCGCGGACGTCCTTCACGCCGGCGGTGACGGCGGACAGCTGGACGAACCGGCGTCCGGTCGAGGTGCTCACGAGCGACGCGAGCGTGGTCTTGCCCGTGCCCGGTGGCCCCCAGAGGATCACGCTGGTCGGGCCGGGGCCGCCGTCCTGCGCCGCGGTGATCAGCCGACGCAGCGGGCTGCCGGGGGCCAGCAGGTGCCGCTGGCCGACGAGCTCGTCGAGGGTGCGCGGGCGCATGCGGACGGCGAGCGGCGCCGACGCGCGCGTCGGCGCGACTCCCTCGTCGAACAGGCTCGCGCTCACCCGGCAACCCTAGGCGCACCCGCACCCCGGAGCCGCACAGGTTCGTCAGCGCCGGTCACGAAGCGCGTGGTGCTGCGCCCGTGGGGCGAACGCCCGCCTAAGGTGGCGCGGTGACTCCGGCTCCTGACGACCGTCAGCGCGCTCTCCACGCGCAGCTCGTGGCGGCCACCTGCCACGACCCGTTCGTGACGCTCGACCTCGACCCCGGCACCCTCGACCGGATCGCGGTCGACCAGGGACGGGCCGCGGCGTACCGCAGCTACCACCCGTGGCGCGACGTCCACTGGGTCACAGGACTGGCCGTCGACCCGGCCGACCCCGCCCACCTGGCGGCCGCGGTCGGGCTGATCGCCGACGTCGCCGGCTCCACACGGGCCGACGGCATCGACGTCGAGGGCATCACCGTCACGCGGGGCGGACTGGACCTGCTGCCGCCGGACCTCAGGCCGGCGACGTACCACGAGTGGGACTACTGGCACACGGCCGCCGAGCCGCCCGAGGAGATGCGGCTCACGACGTACGCCGTCGAGCCGGACGTGACCGACGTCGCCGGGGACGACCCGCGCCTCGAGCCGTTCCTGGCGCTCGCCTCACCGACCGCGTCGCTGCGCCCCGGCGATCCGCGCGTGGCGCGCTGGGCCGTGATCGAGGACCCGGACGGCGGGCTGCCCGACACTGGCGGTCTCGCCTCGGTCGTCGCCGTCACGCACCAGCGCTCCGGCGCCGCGCACCTCAACGACGTCGCGACCCACCCCGACCGTCGTGGTCGTCGCCTGTCGCGCCGGCTCTGCGCCGCCGTCACCAGCGACGCCCTGCGCGAGGGGCGACCGGCCGTCACCCTCGGCATGTACGCCGACAACGACGCCGCGCGCGCCCTCTACGACGCCCTCGGCTTCACCTGCCTACGCGGTCAGACGTCCGGCCCGGTCCACCACCTCTGACCGCGAGCCTCATCGGTAGTAGAAGCGCGTCGTGGAGAGCGCGTTACTCCTACCGATGGCGCTAGGACTGCCTCGCCGCGGCGAGGGGCTCGGGCAGCGTGGGCAGGGCCGGCGGCCGCTCGTGCACGACCTTGTGCGCCTCGACCGCGCGGCGGTGGTAGTCCTCGAGCTCGGACACGAACTCGGGAGTGACGTAGCCGCTGCCGTCGACGAGCGGCCCCTGCGTGCCCTCGATGACGGCGACGACGTCCTCGCCGGACAGCGTCCGGTGGGTCTCGAGGGCGTGCGTCACCGCCAGCACCTCACGACGGTTGACCTTCAGTACCTCGACGGTGCGCGCGTAGAGGTCCTGCAGCTTGGACTCCACGGCGTTCGCCGTCTCGCCCTCGAACGGCACGCCCTCGACGAGCGGTACGCCGCCGGCCACCAGGCCGGACTGCCCGAGCATGCCGCCGTTGAACGCGCGCAGGTGGGGACCCATCGCGTGGGACAGGAACGAACGCGTGACGATGCCGGTGGCGGCCGCCATGTCTCCGCCGACGCCCTGCGTGTGGTCGCCGTCGTAGAACATCCGCTCACCGGCGAGCGAGGCGAGGAACGTCATGACGTCGATCTCGACCTCGGTGCGCCACTCGACGAAGCGGTCCTCGATCGGGATGGGCGACACGAACCCGCCGACGTCGCCGCGACGCTCGATCGTCGCCGTGTCGATGATGCTCGAGTGCTGCATGCGGTACATCACGACCGCGTGGCAGGCCTCGTGCAGCGCCACCGAGTGCCGCTCGCGGTCGACGTAGGACGAGCCGTCCGGCAGGCCGTGGTCCTTGAGCGACTTGGCCTTGATGAGGTCCTGGTAGGACACGGTGTCGCGGCCGTCGCGGATCGCGATGACCAGCGCCTCGTTGACGGAGTCCTTGATCGAGGCGCCGGTGGCGTACGGCGAGATGGTCGCGAGGTTGTCGATCTGCGCGTCGGTGACCTCGTGCTTGATGCGGTCGAGGTAGTTGCGATAGGTCTCGACCCGGCCGGCCTTGGACGGGTAGCCGACGCGGTAGATCCGGTCGATGCGCCCTGGGCGCAGCAGCGCAGGATCGAGCGCGTCCGGCATGTTGGTCGCCATCATGTGCAGGATGCGGTACTTCGGCGGTGGCTTCGGCCGCATGCCGAGGGTGCGCCGTACGACGCGGTTGACGAACCCGCGCGGCTTCTTCAGGCCGGACATCTCGGTGAGCAGCGCCTGCAGCGTGCCCATCCCGCCCATGCCACCGCCGTTGTTCGTCCCCGTCGGGACGAACAGCTGACGCTGCTGGGCGAGATCCACCTCGGCGAGGTAGCGCTGCGTCGGTGCGCTCGCATAGGCGCGGCCGTTGCACGACGGGCCGTGCAGCGCGTCGAACGACGTCCGCTCCCCCACGATCTCGGCACGACGCGCCTGGCTCACGGCACCGCCGCGGCTGCCCAGTGTGTCGGCCTCGTCGAAGAAGACGATCACGCCGCCGTAGCGCAGCGACAGCTTGCGCAGCTTGCGGTAGAGGCCCTTGACCTTGAGGACGCCGACCCCGAAGAACATGTTGATGAACGCGCCCGGGTCGACGAAGACGTACGGCTTGCCGGTCTCTCCGGCCACCGCCTCGGCCAGCAGCGTCTTGCCGGTGCCGGGCGGACCCCAGAGCAGGATGCCGCCGGGGACGTATCCGCCCTTCTCCTCGATCTCCTCGGGGTTCTCGAGGAAGACGACGTTCTCGCGCACGCGCTCGACGACGTTGTCCTGGCCCCAGACGTCGTCGAAGCGCGTCTTGACGTCGTCCGGGAAGTAGACGTCGACACCGCCGCGCGAGAGGAACCAGAAGATGAGGCCGAACTGCGCCACGGCGATGAAGAGGTAGAGCATCATCTGCAGGATCATCGGCAGCTGCGCGATGAACGTCGCCGGGATCTGGAACAGCGCGAGGATCGGTGACGTGTCGAAGATCGCGGCCAGCACCATCGACACGATCGTGAGCGCGAGGAGCCACTTGATCACTCGGGCGACGCGGAAGCGGGTCCAGGGGCTGTACCTGCTGGCCCGCTTCTCGGTGCGCTCGAAGAGCCGCAGCCACATCTGGTGATAGGGCCCGACGTGCTCGGCGAGCAGGAAGTGGATCTGACGCAGCGCCTCGATGATGACGAGCGCCAGCAGGATCTGGCCGAGCCCGGTCTGCGCGACCGTGCGCTCGGCCTCGGCGAACGTCATGAGCGGGTTCTGCGCCAGCTGGGCCCAGATGAGCGCGAAGAACATCACGACCAGGAAGACCAGGATCTTCACCCGGTCCCAGAAGGCCAGCGGCTTGCGGGTCAGCTCGTCGGGGTTGTCCCGCCGACCGTGGGTGGGCGACACCACCGGGCCGACCTCGGGCTCCGGAAGCCCGGTCACCTCGTGGTGCTGCTCGTCGTGCGACATCTCGTCAGCCACGGCGTCCCTCCTGGATGGTGTACGACGACGTGACCGAGCGGATCGCGTCGGCGTTCGAGCGGTAGCAGTCCGTGGTGCAACGGACGACCAGCAGGTAGACCGCGTCCTTACCGTCGGACAGGTAGGCGGTCTGGTCGATCGTCTCTTCGGGCAGTCCCGGCTTGGGCACGAACGAGAACACGAGGTGCAGGCCGGACACCGAGCCCTGCGTCACCTTCTCGTCGGTCTGGACGTGGACCTGGGTGCCGAGCGTCGACACCGGCACGACCATGTCGCGCAGCGAGTCCTCGGTGACGGCGCTCTCCTCCTGGTAGAGCGAGCGCAGCGACGCGTAGACCACGGGGTGGGACGGCGTCGACGTCCCGAGCACGTGGTCGAGGGAGGGCTGCGGCGCGGCGTCGTAGGCCTCCTGCCAGGCCGTCGCGTCGAGGACTGTCTTGGCGGCGTTGTCGGTGACCCAGCCGGACTCGGCCGACTGGATCTGCTTGGCCGGGAACTGCGACCACCCGGACGGCACCTTGAAGTAGACCGTGCCCGCGGGTGCGGTCCCCGGCTTGTCGGCGGTGTACTGGAAGTCCGGACGGGCGCACGCCGACAGGACCGTGACCGTCAGGGCGGCAGCACACAACAGGCCGAGCACACGCCGGGCCATCCCGACCTCCTCCCGTGGACCCGCCAACGATGCCGACCAGTATGCGGTCGCCGGACCCGTCCGGCACGCCCCCCGTGCCGGTATTAGCCCGATTTCGGACGAACCGTGATCAGGACGCCGGATCCTGCGCGGCCGCGGCGTCCGTCGCCACGGCGGGCTCCGCGACGGCCGGTGCCGCATCGACGCCGGCCTCCTTGCGCTGCTCGGGCGTGATCGGCGCGGGCGCGCTGGTGAGCGGGTCGTAGCCGCCGCCGGTCTTCGGGAAGGCGATGACCTCGCGGATCGAGTCGCTGCCCGAGAGCAGGGCGCAGATGCGGTCCCAGCCGAAGGCGATGCCGCCGTGCGGCGGCGGACCGTACGCGAACGCGTCGAGCAGGAAGCCGAACTTCTCCTGCTGCTGCTCGCGGGTGAGGCCCATCAGCTCGAACACGCGCTGCTGCACCTCGCGCTGGTGGATACGGATGGATCCGCCGCCGATCTCGTTGCCGTTGCAGACCAGGTCGTAGGCGTAGGCGAGCGCCGCGCCCGGGTCGTACTCGAAACCGTCGATCCACTCGGGCTTGGGCGAGGTGAACGCGTGGTGCACGGCGGTCCACGCGCCCGCACCGACAGCGACGTCACCGGACGCCGTGGCCTTCGACGACGGCTCGAACAACGGCGCGTCGACGATCCAGACGAACTCCCACGCCGACTCGTCGATGAGCCCGCAGCGACGTCCGATCTCGAGGCGGGCCGCTCCCAGCAGCGCACGCGACGACGGGGCGTCACCGGCCGCGAAGAACACGCAGTCACCCGTCTTGGCGCGCCGACCCGGTCGGCGAGTCCCGCGCGCTCGGTCTCGCGACAGGTTCTTCGCGACCGGACCGCCGAGCTCGCCGTCGTCCTGGACGAGGACGTAGGCGAGCCCCTTCGCACCGCGCTGCTTGGCCCAGTCCTGCCACGCGTCGAGCTGCTTGCGCGGCTGCGACGGCACCGCCCGGCATCACGACGGCACCGACGTACGGCGCCTGGAACACGCGGAACGGGGTGTCGACGAAGTAGTCGGTGCACTCGACGAGCTCGTGGCCGAAGCGCAGGTCGGGCTTGTCGTTGCCGTACCGCGCCATCGACTCGGCGTACGTCATCCGCGGGATCGGCGTCGTGATCTCGTGGCCGATCAGCTTCCAGAGCGCGCGTCACGACCGCCTCACCGATCTCGATGACGTCGTCCTGGTCGACGAAGCTCATCTCGATGTCGAGCTGGGTGAACTCGGGCTGCCGGTCGGCGCGGAAGTCCTCGTCGCGGTAGCAGCGCGCGATCTGGAAGTAGCGCTCCATGCCCGCGACCATGAGCAGCTGCTTGAACAGCTGCGGGCTCTGCGGCAGCGCGTACCAGCTGCCCGGCTGCAGCCGCGCCGGCACGAGGAAGTCGCGCGCACCCTCGGGCGTGGAGCGGGTCAGCGTGGGTGTCTCGATCTCGACGAAGTCGCGGTCGTAGAGCACGTCGCGCGCGACGCGGTTGACCCTGGCTGCGCAGCCGGATCGCCGCGCCAGGTGCCGGACGTCGCAGGTCGAGGTAGCGGTGGCGCAGTCGCGCCTCCTCGCCGACCTCGACGTGCTCGTCGATGGGGAACGGCAGCGGGGCCGCGACGCTGAGCACGTCGAGCGTCCTCCGTCACGACCTCGATCGTCACCGGTGGGCAGGTCGGCGTTCGCGTTGCCCTCGGGCGGGCGGAGACGACGCCGGTGACCTTGACGCAGAACTCGTTGCGCAGCGGGTGCGCGACGTCGGGGTCGCGCACCACCACCTGCACGACGCCGCTCGCGTCGCGCAGGTCGAGGAAGGCCACGCCACCGTGATCGCGCCGACGGGCGACCCAGCCGGCGAGCGTGACGGTCTGACCGACGTGCTCGGCCCGGAGGCTGCCGGCGGTGTGCGTGCGGATCACGAGTCGTTCTCCTCGGTCGTCGGCGTGAGCCGGACCATCGGGGCGCGGTCCACGTCGGGCGGCTGCCAGCCGGCGGGATCCGCCGCACCTGGTCGCCGCTGCGGATGTCCTTGACCGAGTGCGCACCGTCGGCGTCGACGAACCACACGAAGGGGATGCCGCGTCGGTCGGCGAAGCGGATCTGCTTGCCGAACTTGTCGGCCTTGGGCGCCACCTCGGTGCTGATCCCGCGCGCGCGCAGGCGCGGCGGCGACGTCGTCGGACGCGGCGCGCGACTCCTCGTCGCTGACCGCGACCAGGACGCAGGTCGGCACCGAGCGGCTGGCGGTGACCAGCCCGCGGCCCACGAGCACACCCATGAGCCGACTGACGCCGAGCGAGATGCCGACACCGGGGTAGGTCGTGCGGTCGTCGCTCGCGAGCGCGTCGTAGCGACCGCCGCTGCACACCGAGCCGAACGACTCGTAGCCGACGAGCTGGGTCTCGTAGACGGTGCCGGTGTAGTAGTCGAGACCGCGGGCGATCTTGAGGTCGGCCACGACGGCGCCGGGCATCCGCGCGTGCGCCGCGCCGACGACGGCCGCGAGCTGCTCGAGGCCCTCGTCGAGCAGCGGGTGCGCGACGCCGAGGGCGCGCACCTGGTCGACGAACGACGTGTCGGCGGAGCGGATCGCGGCGAGCGCGAGGCACTTCTGCGCGTCGCTCGGCCGACAGCCCGGCCTCCGACTGCAGCAGCGCGGCCACCGCGGCCGGCCCGATCTTGTCGATCTTGTCGATGGCGCGCAGTGCGGCTCCGGCGTCGGTCGCAGCCGAGGCCGAGGAAGAAGCCCTCGGCCAGCTTGACGGTTGTTGACCAGGATCACGGCCGGGCGGGCACGGCAGCGCACGGAACACCTCGGCCATCACGAGCGCGACCTCGACCTCGTGGTGGAACGACAGGGTGTCGCGGCCGATGATGTCGACGTCGGCCTGGGTGAACTCGCGGAAGCGGCCCTCCTGCGGTCGCTCGCCGCGCCAGGCCTTCTGGATCTGGTAGCGGCGGAACGGGAACTCGAGGTGCCCGGCGTTCTGCAGCACGTAGCGGGCGAACGGGACGGTCAGGTCGAAGTGCAGCGCCAGACTGTCGGCGTCGTCGTCGTCCGTGCCGTGCAGGCGACGTACGACGTAGACCTCCTTGTCGATCTCGCCCTTGCGCAGCAGCTGCTCGAGCGGCTCGACCGCACGGGTCTCGATCGACGCGAACCCGTGCAGCTCGAACACCCGGCGCACGGTGTCGAGCACGTGCTGCTCGACGATGCGCTCGGCGGGGAGCCACTCGGGGAAACCCGACAGCGGGGCGGGCTTGCTCACGGTCACAACCCTCGGGACGGGGACGACGGGGACACGGCGGAATCGAGCAGCGCCGCGAGGATAGGGGTTGGTCGGCGCGCTCGCGCTCGATCGTGGTCGTGCCACCGTGACCGGGCAGCACCACGGTCTCGTCGTCGAGCGGCAGGACCTTCTCGCGCAGGCTGCGCAGCATCGCGGAGTGGTCGCCGCCCGGCAGGTCGGTGCGCCCGATCGAGCCCTCGAACAGGACGTCGCCGGAGAGCAGCATCGGCGGGACGCCGTCCTCGCCCGCGCGGCGGAACATCACCGATCCGCGCGTGTGACCCGGCGCGTGGTCGACGACGAGCCGGAGGCCGGCGAGCTCGAGCTCGCCGCCGTCGACGAGCGGGCGCAGGTCGTCGGGCTCGCCCACGCTGAACGCGCCATCGGTCATCGCCGCGAGCGCCTCGCGTGTCTCGCGCGCTGATGCCCGACATCGGGTCGGCGAGCAGGGCCCGGTCGTCGGGGTGCAGGTAGGCAGGGATCCCGCGGGCACCGCACACCGGGACGACCGACCACACGTGGTCGATGTGGCCGTGCGTGAGGAGCACCGCGACGGGCTGCAGACCGTGCTCGCGGACGGCCTCGTCGATGCCGTCGATCAGCGTCCTTGCCCGGGTCGACGATGAGGCACTGCTCGCCCGCGCCGCAGCGGCCACGACGTAGCAGTTGGTGCCCCACGGGCCGGCAGGGAAGCCGACGACGAGCACGGGCGGACCGCCTCCTGGCAGGGACGGACGGCGGACGCCGGAGGGCTGATCCCCGACCGGCGCAGCCTACCCGCCGCCCCGCTGACGGACTCCGGCGTATCTGTTCCCTACACTCGCGTGGGCGGGAGGAGACTCCCGCACGTCGACGGGAGCGGTGTGGCCAGCAGCAACAAGCGGGAGCGCGAGCTCGCGCGACAGAAGTTCGAGCGCCAGCAGCAGCGCCGCCTCGAGACCGAGGCCGCGCGCAAGAAGCGGCGTCGCACCCTCCGATCTTCGCCGGTCTCGGGATCGCGCTCGCCGCGGTGGCGGTCTTCCTGCTCACCACGAGGAACTCGTCCCCCACCACGCCGGCGGCGTCGGGCTCCCCGAGCCCGAGCACGTCGGCGTGGAACGGCACCCCGGTCGTCCAGGGCTGCACCGAGGCTCCCGAGCCGACGGTGAAGACCGCGACGTGGAAGGCGCCGACGGCCACGAAGCCGGCGGCGAAGATCACGCTCACGACCAACTGCGGTCAGATCGTCATCGCCACCGAGCCGCTCAAGGCGCCCAAGACCGTCGAGTCGATGTCCTTCCTCATCTCGCAGGGCTACTACACGAACTCCGACTGCTTCCGTCTCACGACGTCCGGCATCTTCGTCTTCCAGTGCGGCAGCCCGACCAACAACGGTCAGGGCGGCCCCGGGTACAAGCTCCCCGACGAGAACCTGCCGACGGCCTCGGGGGCGAAGGCCTACCCGGCCGGCACTGTCGCGATGGCCAACGCCGGCGCGGGCACCGGCGGCAGCCAGTTCTTCATCGTGTACAAAGACGGCTCAACTCTCGGACCCAACTACACGATCTGGGGCAGAGTGGTCGGCGGACTCGACATCCTGAAGAACGTCGCGTCCGCAGGTGTCCAGGGCGGTGCGAAGGACGGAGCTCCCCAGCAGCCGCTTGTCATCACGAAGGCCGCGACCGGCTGACGCCGGTCGGCTGAGGAGTGAACCCACGATGAACGACGCACCGAACACGCCGCCCACCGGCACCGAGCCCAGCGACCGGCCCGTCGACGACGCGGAGGCGGCCCTCGAGCAGGCCGAGGCCGACTTCACCGCCGAAGGCGGACACGACGTCGAGGATCCCTCTCCTGTGGAGATCGCATCCCCGGTCGAGACGCCGACCACCGACGAGTCCCCGGCCGACGCCGAGTTCCGAGCCGAGGCATCCACCGCCCTCGAGCCTGTGGTGGACGCCGAGCTCGAGTCGACCGACAGTGCCGAGGTCGGCTCGTCGGTCCCGCCGGCGGTCGACGTCCCCGTCGTGAGTGACGCTCCCGTCGAGACTGCCGCAGCCGAGGGCGTCGAGACGGCCGTGCCGTCGGACGCCCCCGCGCAGACGACGGCCCCCGACGGTCCCGCGGTCGCGACCGACACTGATTCTCGCGACGAGACGGCCGTCGAGACCGCGGCTCCCGCCGACTCGCCGGAGCCCTCGGTGGCTGACGCGGACGTGGCGGTCGAGACCGGCCTCGAGCCTGCTCACGCCCCAGCGGAGAGCCAGACGGCCGTGCTCGAGGCTGCCCCGCAGGCCCCAGCCCTCGAGACCGCGCCCGAGCGGCTGGCCGTCGCCGCCGCACCCGAGCCCGCTGCACAACAGGCTGCGCCCGAATCTGCTGCCGTCGTCGTCGAGCCCGGGACTGTGGTGGCCGAATCAGCCCCGGAGGCAGCGGCCGAGCCGCCGGCGGAACCCCTCGGGACCGACTCGACGACGTCGGACGCCACCACGTCGGACGCCACGGCCGTGCAGTCCGATGCCGGGGACGCCGCGGTGTCGACGCAGTCCGCGCCGCCCACCGCTCCCAAGCCCGGCCCGCGCCCCACGCCCGCCGCGCTCGCCGGCCTGTCGCGTCCGGCACCGCCGCGTCCGGTCGCCGCCACGGGGTCGCCCGCCGACGCCGCGCCCGAGGTGGCCGAGGCTCCGGCGGCGCCGCCCAGCGACTCGCACCGCTTCGGCCGCGTCGACGACGACGGCACGGTCCATGTCCTCCTCGCCGACGGCACCGAGCACGCGGTCGGGCAGTACGCCGCAGGCACCCCGGACGAGGGCCTCGCCTTCTACGTCCGCAAGTACGACGACCTCTCGGTCGAGGTCGACCTCGCCTCCCGTCGTCTCGCGCAGGGCAAGGCCGCTCCCGAGCAGGCCGCCGCCGTCGTGAAGCGGGCCCGCGAGTCGCTCGAGGCGCCGTCCATGGTGGGTGACCTCGCGTCGCTGTCGGCGCGCGTCGACGCACTCGACACCCTGGTCGGTGAGAAGCGGGCGGCAGCGGCCGAGCTCCGCGCCGCCGCGAAGGCCGCCGCTCTCGCCGCGCGCGAGGCCATCGTGCTCGAGGCCGAGAAGCTGGCGGAGTCCACTCAGTGGAAGGCCACGGGCGACCGCTTCAAGGCGCTGCTCGACGACTGGAAGGCCGCGCCACGCGCCGACCGCACCAGCGAGCAGGCGCTGTGGAAGCGCTTCAGCCACGCGCGCTCGCAGTTCGACAAGCACCGTCGCCAGTACTTCGCCCGCCTCGACGGTGAGCGCTCGGAGGCCAAGCAGGTCAAGGAGGCGCTCGTCGCCGAGGCCGAGGGTCTGCAGGGCTCCACCGACTGGGGTGCGACGGCAGGCGCCTACCGCGACCTCATGGCGCGGTGGAAGGCGTCCGGACGCGCGAGCAAGGCCGACGAGGACGCCCTCTGGGCGCGATTCCGCGCGGCGCAGGACGCGTTCTTCTCCGGTCGCAACGCCGCGCTCGGCGAGCGCGACGCGGGGTTCGCCGAGAACCTCGCTGCGAAGCAGGCACTGCTGGTCGAGGCGGAGGCCATCGACACGAGCGACCTCAAGGGTGCCAAGGCCGCGCTGCGAGGGATCCAGGAGCGCTGGGAGAAGATCGGCCACGTCCCGCGCGGCGACAAGGAGCGCATCGAGGCCCGCCTGCGCAGGGTCGAGGAGAAGGTACGTCACGGCGAGCAGGAGCAGTGGCGCCGCAGCAATCCCGAGGCCAAGGCACGCGCCGACGCCACGGTGGCTCAGTTCAGCACCTCGCTCGAGAAGCTCGAGAAGGAGCGCGACAAGGCGACCGCGGCCGGCGACGCCCGCAAGGCCGAGGACATCGAGACGCGCATCACGACCACCAAGGCGCTGCTCGAGGCCGCGGAGCGGGCCGCGGAGGAGTTCTCCGGCTGACGGCCCGCCCCTCCGCCGGCGGTCGTCGTCGGCGCGGGCGGATCAGCCGGCCAGCTCCGGCATCCGACGCTCGAGCTCGGCCATGTCGTCGCCGAGCGCCTGACGGATCAGCGCGGTCGCACCGACGAAGACCTCGGGCGGCATCACCGTCTGCCAGATCCGCGTCATGTTCTCCCGGTCGTCGTCGCCGATCAGCGGGTACATCCACGCGACCACTTCGGGGAAGCGGTCCTGCGGCACCGCGCCGGCCATCACGCCGACGGCCTTGCCCTGGTCGGGCATCGAGAGCCGCTCCTGGATCAGCCGGTAGACGTGGCCGTCCTCCTTGCGCAGGTGGATGTCGAGGTGGAACTTGAAGGCGGCGGTCGCGCGGGCCGTCTCGAGCGGGTCGTGCACCGACACGGCTCGGTTGAGCTCCGCGAACGCGGCGTCGAGGCCGCGGTGGTCCTGGTCGTAGGCCCACGCGACCTCCGGTGCCACCTCCTCCAGCGCGGTGAAGATCGCCTCCTCCTCGCCGTGCGCGTGCCACTCCAGCACCTCGTTGAAGAAGCGGAACCGCTCGACCGTGGCCTCGAGCCCTGGTCGGCCCTGCGCCGAGCCGAGCGCGGCGGCGTCGATGCTGGCCATGTCGGCGCGGAACGCGTTGTGGATCGCCATGACGGCGTCGATCGGTACGGCCACGGGGGCTCCCACGTCCAGGGCGCCGACCGCGAACGGCGACGCCCGACGGTGCCCCTCCCTCGGTCGGTCGACCGCGACGGCACCGGCTGCTGGACGCCGATGCTAGGCCGAGGGCGAGGCGGCTCGACGGGTGTTCGCGGAAACGGGCGATGCGACGACGTGTCGCTCAGATGCGGTAGACGTCGTAGACGCCCTCGACGGTGCGCACCGCCTTGAGCACCGAGCCGAGATGCGTGGCGTCGGCCATCTCGAAGGTGAACTTCGAGATGGCGATGCGGTCGCGGGTGGTCGACACCGAGGCCGAGAGGATGTTGACGTGCTGGTCGGACAGCGCCCGGGTGACGTCGGAGAGCAGACGCGACCGGTCGAGCGCCTCGACCTGGATGTTGACGAGGAACACGCTGGTCGCCTTGGGCGACCAGGTGACCGGAACGATGCGGTCGGGCTCCTTGCGCAGCGAGGCGACGTTGATGCAGTCGAGGCGGTGGACGGAGACGCCGTGGCCGCGCGTCACGAAGCCGAGGACGTCGTCACCAGGAACCGGCGTGCAACATCGCGCCAGCTTGACCCACACGTCGTCGTCGCCGTCGACGACGATGCCGGGGTCGCCGGACGGCCTCGCGCGGCCCTGCGTGACCCGGTCGGGCGTGACGACCTCGGCGAGGTCCTCGGTCGCTCCGTCCGCGCCGCCGTGGGCCGCCATGATGCGCGCGACGACGCTGTTGGCCGACACGCGACCCTCACCGACCGCGACGTAGAGCGATGTGACGTCGGCATAGTGCAGGTCGGCGAGCAGCGCCTGCAGTGCGGCGCCGGTGAGCAGGCGGTGCAGCGGGAGCCCGGCCTTGCGCATCGCGCGGGTCAGCGACTCCTTGCCGTTCTCGACGGCCTCCTCGCGACGCTCCTTGGAGAACCACGCCTTGATCTTCGAGCGGGCGCGCGGGCTCTGGACGAAGGTCAGCCAGTCGCGCGACGGCCCGGCGTTCTCGGCCTTGGACGTGAACACCTCGACCACGTCGCCCGACGTCAGCGCCGACTCGAGCGGCACGAGCTTGCCGTTGACCCGGGCGCCGACGCAGCGGTGGCCGACCTCGGTGTGGACGGCGTAGGCGAAGTCGACCGGTGTCGCGCCGCCGGGCAGCGCCACGACGTCGCCCTTCGGCGTGAACACGAACACCTCGGTCGAGCCGAGGTCGTAGCGCAGCGCATCGAGGAAGTCGTCGGGGTCGTCGGTCTCGCGCTGCCACTCCAGCAGCTGGCGCAACCAGCCCATGTCGTCGGGTCCGGACTTGCCGCCGACGTTGCCCTGCTTGTAGCGCCAGTGGGCGGCGACGCCGTACTCGGCCGCGCGGTGCATGTCGGTGGTGCGGATCTGCAGCTCGACCGGCTTGCCCGTCGGTCCGATCACCGTGGTGTGCAGCGACTGGTACATGTTGAACTTGGGCATGGCGATGAAGTCCTTGAACCGGCCGGGCACCGGGTTCCATCGCGCGTGGATCACGCCGAGCACGGCGTAGCAGTCGCGCACCGACTCGACGAGGATGCGGATGCCGACGAGGTCGTAGATGTCGGCGAAGTCGCGGCCGCGGACGATCATCTTCTGGTAGACGGAGTAGTAGTGCTTGGGTCGACCGGTGACGGTCGCCTTCACCTTCGCCTCGCGCAGGTCGGCCTCGACGATGTCGCGCACCTCGGTGAGGTAGGAGTCGCGCTCGGGCGCGCGCTGGCCGACGAGTCGCACGATCTCGTCGTACATCTTCGGGTAGAGCGTGGCGAAGGAGAGGTCCTCGAGCTCCCACTTCATGGTGTTCATGCCGAGACGGTGCGCGAGCGGTGCGTAGATCTCGAGGGTCTCGCGCGCCTTCTGCTCCTGCTTCTCCGGCGGCATCCAGCGCAGCGTCCGCATGTTGTGCAGCCGGTCGGCCAGCTTGATGACGAGCACGCGGATGTCCCGAGCCATGGCCACGACCATCTTGCGGACCGTCTCCGCGGCGGTGGCCTGGCCGTACTTCACCTTGTCGAGCTTGGTCACGCCGTCGACGAGCGCGGCCACCTCGTCGCCGAAGTCCTCGCGCAGCGTGTCGAGGGAGTACGACGTGTCCTCGACCGTGTCGTGCAGCAGTGCCGCGGCCAGGGTGGGCGGCGTCATGCCCAGCTCGGCCAGGATCGTCGCGACCGCGAGCGGATGGGTGATGTACGGATCGCCCGAGCGTCGACGCTGGTCGCGGTGCAGGTAGGCGGCCCGCTCGTAGGCGCGCTCGAGGATCTTCGTGTCGGCCTTGGGGTGGAACTGCTTGACGGTGCGCAGCAGGGGCTCGAGCTCGGGGTGCATGCTCTGCCGGCTGCCGGGACGCCGCGGGGCGATGCGTGGCAGGAGCGAGCGGCGGCTGGTGGCCTCGATGGCCGGTGAGACGGCAGCGCTGGGGACGACGGGTGCACCCGTCCCGGCTGCGACGTCCTCGGCCACGGTCCTCCTCGAGAGGTCAGACCACGAGTCTACGGACTCCCCCGCGGAATCCCGGCACCGCGATGCTCACAGCGAACGGAGGGTGACGACGTGCACGTCGTCGAGGCGGGCCCGTCCGCCGAGCGCTCGGAGCTCGAGCAGGCAGACGACGGCGTCGACGTGCGCACCGGCGGAGCGGACCAGCTCGACGGCAGCGCGTGCGGTACCCCCGGTGGCGAGGACGTCGTCGACGATCACCACGTGCTGCCCCGACGCGACGGCGTCGGACTGCAGCTCGAGCGTCGCCGTGCCGTACTCGAGGTCGTAGGTCTCGATGAGGACGTCGCCGGGCAGCTTGCCCTGCTTGCGCACCGGCACGAAGCCGACACCGTAGTCGACCGCGAGCGGCGTACCGAGAACGAAGCCTCGCGCCTCGATGCCGGCGACCAGATCGACGTCGACGACACCGGAGGCGAGAAGTGCCGCGCGCATGCCGGCCACGACGGCCGGGATCCCGCGCGGGTCGGCGAGCAGCGGGGTGATGTCGCGGAACAGGACGCCGGGCACCGGCCAGTCGGGGATCTCGCGCAGCCGGGTGTCGAGCAGGTCGTCGAGCTCCCCCACCGGCGTCAGCGCTTCTTGCGCTTGCTGCGCGACGTGTTGCTCCGGGGCTGCTGACGCGGTCCGGTCTGGGTGATCGCCGGCGACGAGAGGTCGGCAGCGGTCGGGCGCGCGTCGCCTCCGGGCTCCGTGTCGACGTCGACGTCGTCGAGCACGGCCGTCGCCGTGGCTGTGCCTCCCGCAGCCTTGCGCGTGGCCGACTTGCCGCGGGCGTCGGTGCCCGAGCGACGGGCCTCGACGCGCGCAGTGAGCGCCTTCATCTCCGGACGCATCTCCTGCAGCTGGCAGGCGACCGGCGTGGCGATGAAGATCGACGAGTAGGTGCCCGCGGCGGTGCCGATGAACAGCGCGAGGGCGAGGTCCTTGAGCGTGCCCGCGCCGAGCAGGCCCACGCCGATGATGAGGATCGCGGTGACCGGGAGCAGGGCCACGACGGAGGTGTTGATCGATCTCACCAGGGTCTGGTTGAGCGCCAGGTTGGCGGCCTCGCTGTAGGTCATGCGGTTGCTCGACGTGATGCCCTTGGTGTTCTCGCGCACCTTGTCGAACACGACGACGGTGTCGTAGAGCGAGAAACCGAGGATCGTGAGCACGCCGATGACCGTCGCGGGTGTGACCTCGAACCCCGTGAGCGCATAGATGCCGACGGTGATGAGCAGGTCGTGCACGAGGGCGACGAGGGCCGCCACGGCTAGTCGCCACTCGAAGTAGGCCGACAGGAAGATCACGACCAGGATGAGGAACACGATGAGGCCCTGAAGTGCCCGCTTCGTGATCTCCGACCCCCAGCTGGGACCGACGAGCTGGACGCCGATGTCGCCCTGCGGGATGCCGAGGTCGGACGAGATCTGCTGGGTGACCTTCGCCGACTGGTCCGGCGTGAGCGCCGGCGTCTGCACGCGGATCGTGTTCTTGCCGACCGAGGTGACGATGGGGTCGGTGACGCCGGCCTTCTCGACCGACGTGCGTACCTCCTGCACCGAGGCGGTGGTGTTGGGGATGGTGAACTCCGAGCCACCCTTGAACTCGATGCCCAGGTTGAGACCGCGACCGAACAGCCCCACGAGGGCGAGCACCAGGATGACGCCGGAGATGGCGTACCAGCGACGGCGCTTGCCGACGAAGTCGTAGGAGACCTCACCGCTGTAGAGGTGGTGCGCGAGCGATCCGAGGCGCGACATCAGGACTCCTTCGGGTCGCCGGCGGGCACGCGGACCGGCCGCGAGGTCGAGACGTGCACCACGGCGGGCTTGACGCCGAGGCGGTCCGGCGACAGGCCCGTCCACGGCTTGCCCGACGTGAACCACGCCGTGCGCATGAGCAGCGACACGAGCGGGCGGGTGAACATGAACGCGACCAGGACGTCGACCAGCGTCGTGAGGCCGAGCGTGAACGCGAAGCCGCGAACGCTGCCGACGGACAGGAAGTACAGGACGACTGCCGCGAGGAACGACACGAAGTCGGCCGCGAGGATCGTACGCCGGGCCCGGATCCAGCCGGCGTCACCGGCAGCACGCAGGCTGCGCCCCTCGCGGATCTCGTCTCGTATGCGTTCGAAGTAGACGACGAACGAGTCGGCGGTGATACCGATCGCCACGATCGCACCTGCGACGCCGGCGAGCGACAGGGTGAACCCGAGCTGGCGTCCGAGGATGACGAAGACCTCGAAGGTGATGAGTGCGGCGACGCCGAGCGATGCGACAGCGACAAGACCCAGTGCGCGGTAGTAGATGACCAGGTAGAGACCGACGAGCAGCAGGCCCAGCGCGCCGGCGATGAGGCCGGCCCTCAGCTGGTCGGAACCGAGTGTCGGCGAGATCTGCTCGACCGACGACACCTCGAGGGACACCGGCAGCGACCCGTACTTGAGGACGTTGGCGAGCGCCTTGGCCTCGTCCGGCGTGAACTGGCCGTAGATCACGGCGTTGCCGCCGATGATCGCGTTGTCGACGCGCGGCGCCGACTCGACGAGCCCGTCGAGCACGATCGCGAACTGGTTCTGCGGCGGCTGCTTGGCCGCGAGCTCACCCGTGACGGTCGCGAACTGCGTCGACCCCTCGGGCGTGAAGGTCAGGTTGACCTCCCAGCCGGCACCGCCGGACTGCGAGAGGCCGGCGGTGGCACCGGAGATCTCGGTGCCCTGCACCGCGGCCTTGTCGAGGAGGTACTTGTACTGGCCGGCCGTGTCGCACGTGATGAGGAACTGCAGCGGATCCGCCGGTCCGCCCTTGGTCGCACCCGGCTTCGAGCAGTCGAGCGCGGCGAACGCGGCCTGGAACGCAGCGTCGTTGTTCTTGGACTGGATCGGCGGCAGGCCGTTCTGCGACGTGATGCCCGCGGCGTTGGTCGTGGTGGTGGTGCCGGTGTTCGACGCGCTCGGGCTCGGTGTGGGGCTCGGCGACGTCGCCTTGGCTGCGAGGCCACCGGTGATGGCCGCCGGGTTGCCCGACGACGTCGCCGTGGGCGTCGCCTTCGGTGATCCGGTGCCGGCGCCCGCGGACGCCGTCGGCGTGGCGGTGGGCGTCGCCGACCCGGAGGTCGTTGACGACGGGGTGGCCACGGGAGCGGTGCTGCCGACCGCGGCGTCCAGGACCGGACGGAAGTCGAGCTTCGCGGTCGTGGCCAGCGAGTCGAGCACCGTCTGGTTGGTCACGCCCGGGATCGAGACGATGATGCTCGCGTTCGCGCCGCTGCCCTGCGTCGTCACCTCGGACTCGGCGACGCCGAAGCCGTCGACGCGCTGCCGGATGATCTCGACCGTCTGGTTGAGCTGGTCGTCGTTGATCGTCTGACCCGCCGTCGCCTTGGGCGTCAGGATCACCTGCGTCCCGCCACGGAGGTCGAGCCCGAGCTTGGGGCTGTGCGTCTCCGCGGTCGGCCACCAGGTCCAGATACCGAGCGCGACGACGATGGCCGCGAGGATGGCCAGAGTGCGCCCGGGGCGGGGCGTGGCCTTGGTCGGTGCTGCCACCGTCGTGTCTCCCGTGCGTCCCGGTCGGCGCGAGCCGCCCGAGAACCCTCGTGCCCGCCCAACGGCGGGACCTGTCGGTGCGGTCCGAGGACCGCGATGTGTCCGTGCTCGCGGGGGCGCGCACGCACCAGACCTCCCGGGCGTGCCGAAAGGCGTGCCTGAGAAGTATGGAGGACGTCGCGAACTCCCCCGTACCAGGGCTACGCCTCAGGCGTGTCGCCCTCGATGATGGACGGCCGGGGCTCATCGGTCGTTCCCGCGTCCGCCGGGCTCTCGATCACCTTCGACACCGCGGCCCCGACATAGCGGACCGTGACGCCCGGAGCGATCTCGAGGTCGATCTGGTCGCCCTCGACGGCGGTCACGGTGCCGAAGAGCCCGGCCGTCGTCATGATCCGGGCGCCCGGGGCCAGCCGGGAGATCACCTTCTGCTGCTCACGCTGCCGGTTCCGGGCGGGCCGGATGAGCATGAGGTAGAAGACGCCGGCCAGCAGGACGAACGGGAGCAGGGGGCCGAGCTGGTTCACGTGCGTTCCTCCACGGGTGGCCGGCTAGGTCCGGCATGCGCGGTCGAGTCTACGGCGCGCCCAGCGTGGCGAGTCTCGCCCGTGCGCGGTGGGCTGCGGCGTCAGTCGTCGTCGACGTCGAGGAACGGCAGCGGGGGCGTGGCGCCGGAGGGCACGCGCAGGCCGAGGTGCTCCCAGGCGGCGGCCGTGGCCACCCGCCCGCGCGGCGTACGGGCCAGGAGCCCGGCACGCACGAGGAACGGCTCGCAGACGGTCTCGACGGTCTCGGACTCCTCGCCGACCGCGACCGCGAGCGTCGAGAGGCCCACCGGACCGCCACCGAACCGCCGGAGGAGCGCGTCGAGCACGGCACGATCGAGGCGGTCGAGGCCGATCTCGTCGACCTCGTAGAGCGCCAGGGCGCCGCGCGTGACCTCGAGGTCGACCCGTCCGTCGGCGCGTACCTGGGCGAAGTCACGCACCCGGCGCAGCAGCCGGTTGGCCACGCGCGGCGTGCCCCGGCTGCGCCCGGCGATCTCGCTCGCGGAGTCGGCCCCGAGTCGGACGTCGAGCAGCGCGGCGCTGCGCTCGACGATCGCCTGCAGGTCGCCGACGTCGTAGAAGTCCATGTGGGCGGTGAAGCCGAACCGGTCGCGCAGCGGGCCGGGCAGCAGGCCGGCGCGGGTGGTCGCGCCGACGAGGGTGAACGCCGGCAGCTCGAGCGGGATCGCCGTGGCGCCGGGGCCCTTGCCCACCACGATGTCGACGCGGAAGTCCTCCATCGCGAGGTAGAGCATCTCCTCGGCCATGCGCGACATCCGGTGGATCTCGTCGAGGAAGAGCACCTCACCGGGCACCAGGCTCGACAGGACGGCCGCGAGGTCGCCCGCGTGCTGCAGTGCAGGGCCGGACGTCACCCGCAGCGGCATGCCGAGCTCACCGGCGATGATCATGGCGAGGGTGGTCTTGCCCAGCCCCGGCGGGCCGGCCAGCAGCACGTGGTCGGCGGCCCGACCGCGGGCCGACGCCGCCTCGAGCACGAGACCGAGCTGGTCCTTGACCCGCTGCTGCCCGATGAACGCGTCGAGGGAGCGCGGTCGCAGGGCTCCCTCGACCACGGTGTCGTCGTCGATCGCGTCGGCGGCGACCATGCGGGAGCCGTCGTCGTGGACGACGGAGAGATCGAGGTGCTCGCCGCTCATGCGCGGTCCAGCGCGCGCAGGGCGGCGCGCAGCACCGACGGCGACGTCTGCGTCGGGCTCGACGTCGTCGGCCACGCGTCGACACCGCGGCGTCGGCCTCCTTGGCCGACCAGCCCAGCCCGACGAGTGCGGCGTGCACCTGCGGCGCCCAGTCGGGTCCGGACGAGCGGCTGCCACCGAGGTCGACGATCGAGCCGTGCGGGACGCCGAGCCGGTCCTTGAGCTCGAGCACGAGTCGCTGCGCGCCCTTGCGGCCGACGCCGGGCACCCGGGTGAGCGCGGTGAGGTCCTCGGTGGCGACGGCGCGGCGCAGGGCGTCGGGTGAGTGCACGGCGAGCAGCGACTGGGCCAGGCGCGGACCGACGCCGGTGACGGTCTGGAGGATCTCGAAGATGGACCGCTCGTCGTCGTCGGCGAACCCGTAGAGGGTGAGCGAGTCCTCGCGGACGACCAGCGACGCCGCCAGGGTCGCGGCGTGGCCCACCCGCAGCTCGGCGATGGTGCCGGGCGCGCACTGCAGCTCGAGGCCGACGCCGCCGATGTCGACGACCGCGGTGGTGGCGCCCACCGACGCGACGGTGCCTCGTACGAACGCGATCACGGGGTGCCTCCTCCGACGGCGACGCGGCGTCCGGGTGCCGGGCGCGCGACGCTGCGCGGGATCCGCGACGGCGGCGCGGCCGACACGGCCGCCGCGATGCGGGCGCTGGAGTCGCCGCGCCACAGGTGGCAGATCGCGAGGGCCAGGGCGTCGGCGGCGTCGGCCGGCCTGGGCGTCTCGGTGAGCGCCAGCAGCCGTACGACCATGGCGGTGACCTGGTCCTTGTCGGCGCGGCCGTGACCGGTGACGGAGGCCTTGACCTCGCTCGGTGTGTGCAGCGCGACCGGGATCCCGCGCCGCGCCGCGGCGACGATGGCGAGGGCACCGGCCTGGGCGGTGCCCATGACCGTGCGGACGTTGTGCTGGGCGAAGACCCGCTCGACGGCGACGGCGTCGGGCCGGGTCGCGTCCAGCACGGCCTCGATGCCGCGCTCGATGAGCAGCAGGCGTTCCGCGAGGTCGAGGTCGGACGGCGTACGCACCACCTCGACGTGGACCATGGTGAGCCGGCGTCCCGGCGCACCGTCGACGACGCCGACGCCGCAGCGGGTCAGACCGGGGTCGACCCCGAGCACGCGCATGAGCCGGCTCATCCCTCCGTCGTACCGAACAGGTGTTCGGATGCTAACGGATGGGGTCGGGAAGCACGGCGGGGACACGCCGGGAACCCCCTGCTCGCACTGATCAGATGGCGGCTACCCGGCCCCGGATACCGCCGTTCGATCAGTGCGACGTGGGGGCCGCGCTACGCGTCGATCGCTTCCAGAATTTCGTCGGAGACGTCGGCGTTGACGTAGACGTTCTGGACGTCGTCGTTGTCCTCGAGGGCGTCGATGAGCCGGAACACCTTGCGCGCGGTGTCCTCGTCGACCTCGACCTGCATGCTCGGGAGGAACGACGTGTCGGCCGACTCGTAGTCGATGCCGACGGCCTGCAGGGCGGTGCGCACGGCCACGACGTCGGTGGCCGCCGACACGACCTCGAAGGCCTCGCCGAGGTCGTTGACCTCGTCGGCACCGGCGTCGAGCACGGCGGCGAGGACGTCGTCCTCGCTGAGCTCGCCCTTGGGCACGATGACGACGCCCTTGCGGCTGAACAGGTAGGACACCGAGCCCGGGTCGGCCATCGAGCCGCCGTTGCGCGTCATGGCGACGCGGACGTCGGACGCCGCGCGGTTGCGGTTGTCGGTGAGGCACTCGATCAGCACGGCGACACCGTTGGGGCCGTAGCCCTCGTACATGATCGTCTGGTAGTCGGCCCCGCCGGCCTCGGCGCCCGAGCCGCGCTTGACCGCGCGGTCGATGTTGTCGTTGGGTACCGAGCTCTTCTTGGCCTTGTAGATGGCGTCGTACAGCGTGGGGTTCGCGGCCGGGTCGCCACCGCCCATCCGGGCCGCGACCTCGATGTTCTTGATCAGCTTCGCGAACATCTTGCTGCGCTTGGCGTCGACCACGGCCTTCTTGTGCTTCGTGGTCGCCCACTTGGAGTGGCCGCTCATGCCTGCTCTCTCACCATCTCGACGAAGTACTCGTGCACCCGCACGTCCCCGGTGAGTTCCGGGTGGAAGCTCGTGGCCAGGAGATGCCCCTGGCGTACGGCGACGATCCTACCTTCGGCCGGACCGCTGCTGACGCGGCCGAGCACCTCCACGGACGCGCCCACGGACTCGACCCACGGAGCGCGGATGAACACCGCGTGCACCGGGTCGTGGCCCAGCACGGGCATGTCGAGGTCGGCCTCGAAGGACGCGACCTGACGTCCGAAGGCGTTGCGGCGCACGGTGACGTCGATCCCGCCGATCGTCTGCTGGTCGGGGCGACCGCCCTCGATCCGGTCGGCCAGCATGATCATCCCGGCGCACGAGCCGTACGCCGGCAGACCCGCGCGCACCAGGTCGCGCAGCGGCTCCATCAGCCCCCAGCGCAGCGCCAGGTTGCTCATCGTCGTCGACTCGCCGCCGGGGACGACCAGGGCGTCGAGGCCCTCGAGGTCGGCAGGCAGTCGGACCTGGCGCGTACCGACGCCGGCAGCCGCGAGGGCGCGCTCGTGCTCGCGGACGTCACCCTGCAGTGCGAGGACCCCGACGACCGGGGTCCGGGTCACCAGCCGCGGTCTTCGAGACGGTGGTGCACCGGGAGGTCGGCGACGTTGATGCCGACCATCGCCTCGCCGAGGCCGCGGCTGACCTTCGCCACGATGTCGGCGTCGCGGAAGTGCGTGGTGGCCTGGACGATCGCGTTCGCGCGCTCGGCCGGGTTGCCCGACTTGAAGATGCCCGAGCCGACGAACACGCCGTCGGCACCGAGCTGCATCATCATCGCCGCGTCGGCCGGGGTCGCGATGCCGCCGGCGGTGAACATGACGACGGGCAGCGCACCGCGCTTCGCGGTCTCGACGACGAGGTCGTACGGCGCCTGAAGCTCCTTGGCCGCGAGGTAGAGCTCGTCGGGCGCCATCGAGGACAGCCGGCTGATCTCGGCGCGGATGGTGCGCATGTGCTTGGTGGCGTTCGAGACGTCGCCGGTGCCGGCCTCGCCCTTCGAGCGGATCATGGCCGCGCCCTCGTTGATGCGGCGCAGCGCCTCACCGAGGTTGGTCGCACCGCACACGAACGGCACGGTGAACGCCCACTTGTCGATGTGGTGCGCGTAGTCGGCCGGCGTGAGCACCTCGGACTCGTCGATGTAGTCGACACCGAGGGACTCGAGCACCTGCGCCTCGACGAAGTGACCGATGCGCGCCTTGGCCATCACCGGGATCGAGACGGCCTCGATGATGCCGTCGATCATGTCCGGGTCGCTCATGCGCGAGACGCCGCCCTGGGCGCGGATGTCGGCGGGCACCCGCTCGAGCGCCATCACGGCGACGGCGCCGGCGTCCTCGGCGATCCGGGCCTGCTCGGCGGTGACGACGTCCATGATGACGCCGCCCTTGAGCATCTCGGCCATGCCGCGCTTCACGCGGGCGGTGCCGACCTCGGGACGGCCGGGCTCGGGGGTGGTGGGCTCGGTCTGGGCGGACATCACGGACCTCGGGTCTGATCGGGCTGGGGACGCCGAACGGCGTACGCCGCTCAGGATACCCGGCACGGGCGATCCTGCGGTCAGGACGGTCCGGCCACCGGCGAGCGCGCGACCCGCCGGCCGGGCGAACCGGGATCAGGCGATGCTGACCTTGGCCCTGCTGTTGACCAGCGCGATCCAGACCTGGCCGGGGGCGAAGGCCACGACCTGGCCGTCGGGGCCGGTGAAGGTCGTGCCGCCCGTGGCGACCGGTCGCGACCAGGTCACGTAGTAGGCCCGGCCGTCACGCAGGACCCAGGCCTTGCCGGTGCCGACCGTGCCGAGCTTCGGGGTCTTGCCGCCGTAGCGGTCGCCGAAGCCGGAGTCGGTCTGCCGCACGTACTGCAGCACCACGGTCGAGGCGTGCTGGATCCCGCCCTCGGTGGCGCGGGCCGGCTTCTTGTTGAGCCAGACGTCGAAGGACTTCGCCGCGGGGTCCCACACGAACTTCGCCTGAGACGCCGGGTACGGCGCCACCGCGGCCTTGACCGTGCGGCCGCCCGAGGGCACCGCGGTGGAGAACACGAACCCGATGTCCTTCGCCGCCGACGCGTGCGGGGCCCGGGCGAGCAGGGCCGCCGGGTGGCCCATGAAGTTGTACGGCCCGCGACGGCTGGGGTCGCGGTAGTAGCCCGACGGCCCCTTGTCGCCCGACACGTCGTAGATCGACGCCTTCGCGAGGACCGGCTGCAGCTTGTGCTGGCTGCCCGAGTAGGCGAAGGCCGGCTTCCCGAACTGCGCGAGCAGGTCGATGTCGGAGATGCGGGCGCTGCGCACCGGACCCACCGTGTGCGGGAGCTTCGTCGAGAAGACGGCGGCGATGCGCGTGAGACCCCACTCGACCTCCTCGATGTAGACGATGTCGGCGTCGCGGAGGCCGCTGTGCGGCTGGGCGTTGGTCGTGTTGTCGAACTTCACGACGAGCACCGGCTTGCCCGCGCCACCGGCACGACCGGAGAACGGCGAGGCGTCGGCGGGGATTCCGGTGTCCGCGGACGGGCTCGTCGACGGCGAGACCGAGGTCGACGGCGAGGACGCCGGCGCCGACGCGGTGCTCGGAGCCGACGGTCCGCCGGACTGCGAGGCGCATGCGGCCAGGGCGAGGGCGGTGGCCCCGACGAGAGCCATACGGAACCCTGCGCGTGTCGCGCCGGTCATGTCAGATCCCCGTTCTGTGGTGACGATGCCGGGCCACCCTAAGCCGGAGACCGGTCAGAGTCCGTCCAGCCCCGCCGGGACGGTGTCGTCGAAGTCCGTCGGGGTCGGCATCGTGGTGTGGCCGGCCAGCCGGAACCAGCGCACGACGCGCTTGCGGCGCAGCTGCAGGGTCGAGCGGACGACGTCGTTGTGGAAGCGCCGCGCGAGCCCCACCCGCCGGCAGGCCACCGCCAGCTCCTCGAGCAGCTGCTCGGCGATGGCGACGTCGCTGCCGGCGGCGTCCCGGATGTCGTCGACGTCGTCGCGCGTGGCGAGCACCTGCCCGAGGGCACCGGTGAGCTCGCTCTCGGCGGCGGACCGTGCGTCGTCGTCGTCCGGATCGACGACGAGCGCGTCCTGCGCGGATCCGGACACCACGAGCGAGGAGGCAGGGTCGAGGAACCCGGACGACGCGAGCTCCTGGGCGGCGGCGCCGCGACGCAGCAGCTGCGCGTCGAGGGCGGAGTGCGTGGTCTCGATGCGGTGGTGCAGCCGGTCGAGCCGGCCCGCCATCGACGCGAGGTAGACGACGACGATGCCGATCACGAACGCGACGAGCAGGAACTCGGTGAACGTGTCCACGACCTCAGTCACCACCCCGGTCGCCACGGGAGAGCCGTCCGACGAGCTGCCCGCGCATGTCCTCGGTGACCTTCTCCCCCGTGACGGTCACGGCGTCGTAGACCTCGACCACCCGCTTCGCGACGGTCGCCCAGTCGTACTCGAGTGCGCGCGCGTGGCCCTCGTGGGTGAGCCGCTGGCGCTCGGCCCGGTCGGAGAGCAGCGCGATGGCCTGGTCCGCGAGGTCGTCCGGGTCCTCGTTGACGAAGGTGCGCCCGGCGCGGCCCTCGTCGACGACGCGGCGGAAGGCCTCGATGTCGCTGGCCAGCACCGGCGTGCCGCTGGCCATCGCCTCGAGCAGCACGATGCCGAAGCTCTCGCCGCCGGTGTTGGGGGCGACGTACAGGTCGGCCGAGACGAAGGCCCGCGTCTTCTCCTCCTCGCTCACGAGACCGAGGTAGACGACACGATCCGAGACTGCTGGGTCGAGGTCCTCGCGCATCTCCTCCTCGTCGCCCGGGCCGGCCACGAGCAGCCGGACGCCCGGGTGCGACGCGATGATCCGCGGCAGCGCCTCGAGCAGCACCGGCAGCCCCTTGCGCGGCTCGTCGAGACGCCCGATGAAGAACAGGGCTCCCCCGTCGCCCGGCCACCCGGGCAGCGGCTCGGCTGCACCGAACAACGAGCAGTCGACGCCGTTCGGGATGAGGACGGCGTCCCCTCCCATGTGCTCGACCAGGGTCTGGCGCGCGGCCTCGCTGACCGCGATGCGCGCCGACACCTTCTCGAGCGCTGTCTGCGCGAGCGGGTACATGGCGGCGAGGGCGCGCGAACGCTGCATCGACGAGTGCCACGTCGCGACGATCGGGCCCTTCGCGGCCCAGCAGGACAGGATCGCGACGCTCGGCGCGAGCGGCTCGTGGATGTGCAGGACGTCGAAGTTGCCGTTGCGCAGCCACCGACGCACCCGGCGGGTCGTGACCGGCCCGAAGGCGACCTTCGCCTTGGAACCGTTGTAGGACAACGAGATCGAGGGTCCGGCCGACACCACATAGTCGGGCAGGTCGGTGTCGTCCTCGGACGGCGCGAGGACGCTGACGTCGTGCCCGAGTCGCTGCAGCGCGACCGCGAGGTCGCGCACGTGCACCTGCACCCCGCCTGGCACCGACCAGTCGTAGGGGCAGACGATGCCGACCTTCACGAGGGTGCTCTGCTGGGATCGAGGTCGGCGACCCAGAGCCGCTGCAGCATGTGCCAGTCCGCCGGGTGCGCCGCGATCGACTCGGCGAACTGGTCGGCGACGAGCTGCGTCGTGGCGAAGATGCGACGCGATCGCTCGCCCTCGGTCGGCACGGAGATCGGGGCCTGGAAGCGCACGTGGTTGCGGCCGTCCTCGACGTAGAGCCCCGCGGTCACGAGCACGGCGCCAGTGTCGACGGCGAGCGCGGCCGGCCCCGCGGGCATCTTGGCGCGCTCCCCGAAGAACGTGACCGGGACGCCGCCCCGCCCGAGATCGCGGTCGCCGAGCAGTGCGACGAGCGAGCCGCCGCGCAGCTTCTCCGCGAGGTGCGGGAACGGCGGATCGCCCCCGGTCAGCGGGACTATGTCCATCCCGAGACTGCGCCGGAACGCCAGGAACTTCTCGTAGAGGTCCTCCGGCTTGAGCCGCTCGGCCACCGAGACGACCGGGCTGTGCGCGAGGGTCGCCCACGCCCCCGCGTGGTCCCAGTTGCCCATGTGCGGCAGGGCGACCACGACCCCGCGCCCGGTCGCCAGTGCGTCGGCCAGATAGTGGTCGTCGATGGCCACGAGCGAGTCGACGATCCGTTCACGGCTCCAGCCCGGCATCCGGAACGCGTCGCACCAGTAGCGGAAGTAGGTCCGCATGCCGGCCCGCGACACGACCCGCAGCTCGTCGTCGGACGCGTCGGGTCCGAGGACGCGACGCAGGTTGCCCTCGAGCCGCTGGACGTCGGACCCGCGCCGTGCCCAGAGCGCGTCGGCGATCCGCTCGAACGAGGCGTACGCCGCGCGCTCGGGCATCCGGCGTACGGCCGACCAGCCGACGCCGTAGGCCGTGGCGACGACCTGGTCGTTGAACGACGTCACGCGCCCGCCTCCGCGGGGCGCAGCTGCCGACGCACGTGGAGGATGCGCTGGAGCACGGTGATCCAGACGAGCACGAGCAGGACCCACAGCGCCACCGGGAGCGCGTAGGGCACGCCGAGGCCGTAGAGGAGGACCCCGAGGCCGGCGATGACCAGCCGCTCGGTGCGCTCGGCGAACCCGACGTTGCAGTCAGCGCCCAGGCTCTCCGCGCGGGACTTGGCGTACGACGTCACGACGGCACCGCCGAGGCAGCCGAGAGCGACGGCAGCGGTACGGGTGTCGCCGGCGTGGACGAACCCGAGGGCGACGCCGGAGAAGATCGCGACGTCGCCGATCCGGTCGAGCGTCGAGTCGAGGAAGGCGCCCCACGGCCCCGCGACCCCGCTGATGCGGGCCATGGTGCCGTCGAGCAGGTCGCTGAAGATGAACGCCACGATGACGACGAAGCCGATGAGCCACTTCTCCTGCGGGAAGAAGACGAGCGCGCCGACGCAGGTGCCGAGCAGACCGACGACCGTGATGGCGTCCGGGGACACACCGACGCGAAGCAGGCCGCGGGCGACCGGGTCGACGACGTGCGCCACGACCTGGCGGGCGTTCGTGTTGTTGAGCATGGCAGTGACGAGAGTAACGGCGAACGGCTTCACCGAAGCGGTTGCCTCGAGCGTGCCGCAGGAGAATGGTGTGAGCCACGCACCTGCTCCCGTCACGTGGAGGCGATCGACATGGCCGACAAGAACACCCCCGGGGCCGCCGGCAGAGCACCCGAGGTCGACCGACCCGACAAGATCCGCAACGTCGTGCTGGTCGGCCCCTCCGGTTCGGGGAAGACGACGCTCGTCGAGCAGCTGCTGGTGGCCTCAGGCGCCCTGCAGCGCGCGGGACGCGTCGAGGACGGCAGCACCGTCTCGGACTTCGACGAGGCCGAGGTGCGCCAGCAGCGGTCCGTCGGGCTCTCGCTCGCACCGCTCGAGGCCGACGGCGTCAAGGTCAACCTCGTCGACACCCCTGGCTACGCCGACTTCGTGGGTGACCTGCGCGCCGGGCTGCGCGCCGCGGACGCCGCACTGTTCGTGATCGGCGCGACCGACGGCGTCGACGGCGCCACCCAGCTGCTGTGGGACGAGTGCGCCGCGGTCGGCATGCCGCGCGCGGTCGTCGTCACCAAGCTCGACAAGGAGCGCGCGGACTTCGAGGAGACGGTGGCCGTCTGCCAGCGGGTGCTGGGCGAGGGCGTGCTCCCGCTCTACCTCCCGATGCATGCCGACAACGGCACCGTCGGCGGCCTCATCGGACTGCTGTCGCAGCAGGTCTACGACTACACGTCGGGCAGTCGCGTCGAGCGCGCGCCCGACTCCGAGCACCTGCCGCTCATCGAGTCCAGCCGTGGCGCGCTCATCGAGGGGATCATCGCCGAGAGCGAGGACGAGACCCTCATGGACCGCTACCTCGGCGGCGAGGACATCGACGTCGACACGCTCATCACGGACCTCGAGACGGCCGTGGCACGTGGCTCGTTCTACCCGGTGGTCGGCTCGGCGTCCTCGCCCGCGGGCTTCGGCATGGCCGAGCTGCTCGAGGTCATCGTGCGCGGCTTCCCGTCACCTCTCGAGCACCCCCTGCCGGCCGTCACCTCCCCCGAGGCCGACCCGCGCGAGCCGCTCGCCTGCGACCCCGGTGGCGTCCTGTGCGCCGAGGTCGTCAAGACGACCACCGACCCGTACGTCGGACGCATCTCGCTGGTGCGCGTGTTCAGCGGCACCCTGCGTCCCGACCAGACCGTGCACGTCTCAGGCCACTTCTCGCCCGACCGCGGGCACGAGGACCACGACGTCGACGAGCGCGTCGGCGCGCTGTCGTCTCCGCTGGGCAAGACCCAGCGCACGGTGACGAGCGCGATCGCCGGCGACATCGTCGCGGTCGCCAAGCTGTCGCGGGCCGAGACCGGCGACACCCTCTCCGACAAGGACAGCCCGCTTCTCGTCGAGCCGTGGGTGATGCCCGACCCGCTGCTGCCCGTCGCGATCGTGGCTCACTCCAAGGCCGACGACGACAAGCTCGCGCAGGGCCTCGCGCGACTCGTCGCCGAGGACCCGACCATGCGCCTCGAGCGCAACCCGGAGACCAACCAGCTCGTGCTGTGGTGCATGGGCGAGGCGCACGTCGACGTCCTGCTCGACCGGTTGCGCAACCGCTACGGCGTCGCGGTCGACTCCGTGCCGCTGCGGGTGTCGCTGCGCGAGACCTTCGCGACGCCGAGCAAGGGTCACGGACGGCTGGTCAAGCAGTCCGGCGGCCACGGCCAGTTCGCCGTCTGCGACATCGAGGTCGAGCCGCTGCCGTCGGGCGGCGGCTTCGAGTTCGTCGACAAGGTGGTCGGCGGCTCGGTGCCGCGACAGTTCATCGGCAGCGTCGAGAAGGGCGTGCGTGCCCAGATGGAGAGGGGCGTGGCCGCGGGCTATCCCCTGCTCGACATCCGGGTCACCCTCGTCGACGGCAAGGCGCACTCGGTCGACTCGTCGGACATGGCGTTCCAGACCGCAGGGAGCCTCGCGCTCAAGGAGGCTGCCGCCGCAGCGACGATCTCGCTGCTCGAGCCGGTCGACCGGATCAAGGTCCTCGTGTCCGACGAGTACGTCGGCGCCGTCATGAGCGACCTGTCCGGCCGCCGCGGACGCGTCGTCGGCAGCGAGCCCACCGGCAGCGGTCGTACGCAGATCGTGGCCGACGTCCCCGAGCTCGAGCTCACGCGGTACGCCGTCGAGCTCCGCTCGCTCTCGCACGGCACGGCGACGTTCACGCGCACGTACCTCGCCCACGAGCCGATGCCTGCCCAGATCGCCAAGAAGATCCAGGAGGAGACGGCCGCGCACTGAGTGCGCTCGTGCCGGACCGCCGGCTCGACCGGGACCCGGACGGCCCCGACCCTTCGAGGAAGGGGGTCGGGGCCGTCCGCCGTCCCGCGTGCGCGGCTACCAGGCGTCGGCCACGAGGTCGCGCGTCTGCTCGAGCAGTGCGGGCATCGTCTTGGTGGCGCCGATCACCGGCATGAAGTTCGTGTCGCCGCCCCACCGCGGCACCACGTGCTGGTGCAGGTGGCCCGCGACGCCGGCACCGCCGACCGACCCCTGGTTCATGCCGATGTTGAAGCCCTGCGACCCGGACACCGCGCGCAGCACAGTCATCGAGCGCTGCGTGAAGGCGCCGAGCTCGGCGACCTCGTCGGCGTCGAGCTCGGTGTAGTCGGCGACGTGCCGGTACGGGCACACCATGAGGTGACCCGCGTTGTACGGGTAGAGGTTGAGCACCGCGTAGACGACCTGCCCGCGCGCGACGATGAGGCTGTCGCCGGCGTCGAGATCAGGTGCCACGCAGAACGGGCACTCGCTGCCGGCCTCGTCATGACGCGGCTTGTCCTGTCCTCGCAGGTAGGCCATCCGGTGCGGCGTCCAGAGCCGCTCCCACGCGTCGGCGCCGCTCACGGCGTCACACCTGCACCCGACGAGCGATCGCGTCAGTGATCTCGGCGATGGCCGCGGCGATGGGCACGCCGTTGTTCTGCGTCCCGTCGCGGTAGCGGAACGACACGGCGCCGGCAGCGACGTCCTCGTCGCCCGCGATGAGCATGTAGGGCACCTTCTGCTTCTGCGCGTTGCGGATCTTCTTCTGCATCCGGTCGTCGCTGGTGTCGACCTCGACCCGGACGCCGACCGCGCGCAGCTGGGCCGCGACGTCGTGGAGGTAGTCGACGTGCGCGTCGGTGATCGGGATGCCGACGACCTGCACGGGGGCCAGCCACACCGGGAAGGCGCCGGCGTAGTGCTCGAGGAGGACCGCGAAGAAGCGCTCGATCGAGCCGAACAGGGCGCGGTGGATCATGACCGGGCGCTGGCGCGACCCGTCGGCGGCCGTGTACTCGAGCTCGAACCGGTTCGGCAGGTTGAAGTCGACCTGGATCGTCGACATCTGCCACGTGCGGCCGATGGCGTCCCGCGCCTGGACCGAGATCTTGGGGCCGTAGAACGCCGCGCCACCGGGGTCCATGACGAGCTCGAGGTCCTGCCGCTCGGCAGCAGCGCGCAGGGTCTCGGTCGCGCGCTCCCAGTCCTCGTCGGTGCCGACGAACTTCACCGGGTCCTTGGTCGACAGCTCGAGGTAGAAGTCGTCCAGGCCGTAGTCGCGCAGCAGGTTGAGCACGAAGGTGAGGAGCGAGTCGAGCTCGTCGGGCATCTGCTCGAGAGTGCAGTAGATGTGCGCGTCGTCCTGCGTGAACCCGCGCGCCCGGGTGAGTCCCTGGATCACACCCGACTTCTCGTACCGGTAGACGGTGCCGAACTCGAACAGCCGCAGCGGCAGCTCGCGGTAGGAACGCCCACGCGCGTCGAAGATCAGGTTGTGCATGGGGCAGTTCATCGGCTTCATGTAGTACTTCTGCGGCGCCTTGCGCAGCACGCCGTCCTCGTCGTACTCCGCGTCGAGCTCCATGGGCGGGTACATGCCCTCGGCGTACCAGTCGAGGTGGCCGGAGGTCTCGAAGAGGTGCGCCTTGGTGAGGTGCGGGGTGTTGACGAACTCGTAGCCCGCCTCGTCGTGCCGCTTGCGCGAGTAGTCCTCCATCACCCGACGGACGACGCCGCCCTTGGGGTGGAACACCGCGAGCCCGGAGCCGATCTCCTCCGGGAAGCTGAACAGGTCGAGCTCGGTTCCCAGGCGCCGGTGGTCGCGCTTCTCGGCCTCGGCGAGGAACGCGAGGTGCTCCTTGAGCCGGTCGCGGCTCTCCCACGCGGTGCCGTAGATCCGCTGCAGCATCGGGTTCTTCTCGCTGCCGCGCCAGTAGGCCGACGCCGAGCGCATCAGCTTGAACGCCGGGATCATGCGCGTGGTGGGCACGTGCGGGCCGCGGCAGAGGTCACCCCAGACCCGCTCGCCGGTCTTGGCGTCGAGGTTGTCGTAGATCGTCAGCTCGGTGCCGCCGACCTCCATGAGCTCGTCGAGGTCGGCCGAGCCGCCCTTGATGCCGACGAGCTCGATCTTGTACGGCTCGTCGGCGAGCTCCGCGCGAGCTGCGTCCTCGCTGACCACTCGACGCGAGAAGCGCTGCCCGGACTTGACGATGTCCTGCATGCCCTTCTCGAGCGCGGCCAGGTCGTCCGGGGTGAACGGGCGGGCGACGTCGAAGTCGTAGTAGAAGCCGTCGCGGATGGGCGGACCGATGCCGAGCTTGGCCTCGGGGAACTGGTGCTGCACCGCCTGCGCGAGAACGTGCGCGGTCGAGTGCCGCATGACGGCGCGGCCGTCGTCGGAGTCCAGGGTGACCGGCTCGAGCTCGTCGCCGTCGGACACGGCGTACGTGAGGTCACGGAGCTCGCCGCCCACGCGGGCCACGACGACGGACCGGTCGGCGTAGATCTCGGCAGCAGTGGTGCCGTCCGGCACCGTCCGCTCCTCGAGGCTGCCGTCGAGCTGGCGAACGGTGATCTGCGGCATGTCAGGCTCCACGTGCTCGGCGTCCGACCGTGACGAAGGGCCGTCCGCATGGGACCCGATGGGTACGAGGCACCGGGTTCTGGCACTCGCGAGCGTAGCGGCTCGAGGTGGCCGGGCGCCGTCGGGAATCCGTCCGGCGCTCGGCGGACGGGTGTCAGACCTTGCGGAAGCCGATGCGGTACAGCGCTCCGCCGAGGCTCACGGCGTACAGCTCGTGGCGGTCGTCGATCCCGAAGCCGGAGACGCCGGCGAGGCCTGACGGCGCTCCCAGCGTGGCCCCGCGCAGCGGCCACATCCGCCCGGTGACGTAGTCGCCGAGAACGTACGTGCCGCGGAACGCCGGGAACGCGGACCCGCGATAGACGAAGCCGCCGATGATGGCCTCGGCCGCTCGACTCGACGGGCAGACGCTCACGGCGTCGGCGTGGCACAGCTCGACGACCGGCGACGTGTAACGGACGGTCGTGCGACAGCGCGTCGGGTTGTAGAGGTGCTTGCCCTCACGGCAGGACCACCCGAGGTTGCGCCCGCGGGCCGTCGACGGCGCCACGACGTCGATCTCCTCGTACTTGTTCTGGCCGACGTCGCCGATCCACTGGACGCCGTTGACGTCGAACGACCAGCGCCACGGGTTGCGCAGGCCGCTCATCCAGATCTCGTGCCGCGCCCACGTCGACCGGACGTAGGGGTTCGTCGCCGGCGAGCAGTAGAGGTGACCGGTGCAGCGCACGTTGAGGCGCAGCATCTTGCCGAGGAGCGAGCGCAGGTTCTGCGCGTTGTTGCGCGGGTCGCCCGCACTGCCGCCGTCGCCCGTGCCGAGGTAGAGATAGCCGTCGGGCCCGAAGCCGATGTAGCCGCCGTTGTGGTTGCTGTACGACGGGTGCGGCACGACGAGGATCGTGCGGCGGGACGCCGGAAGCACGGACGCCGCCGTCGCGGACGAGGTCAGGAACCGGGCCAGCACGAGTGCCCCGTCGCCGCGGGTGTAGGTGACCCACAGCAGGTGCGAGCGGGCGAAGTCCGGGGCGAACGCCAGCCCGAGCATGCCGCGCTCACCCCCGGAGAGCACGAGCTTGCGGATGTCGAGGAACGTGCCGGTGACGCGCCGACCGAGAACGGTGCGCACGCGGCCCGCCTGCTCGACGACGAACAGCCGGCTCGTGCCGTCGTTGGCCGACGTCACCATCAGCGGGCTGACGAGCCCTCGGACGACGACGGCTGCCGTGAGCCGGGTGTGCCCGACCGGCACGAGCGTCACGGCGGGCGTCACGACCGCGCTGGGTGCGGCTCTGACGGGAGCCGGGCGGGCGTCGGCAGCGGACGACGCCGTCGCGAGGACGGACGCGGCGACGGCGACGGCACCGAGGACTGCGGCGCGACGAAGAGCACCAGGACGGACGTTCGCGAGCTCGTACATCGGCGGACCTCCCGACGACGACGCTACCCCGAGGTCGTGAGTCCCGGTCAGGCCAGTGCGGGTGACGGCAGCTCGCGTGTCGGGTCGACGAGGTCGGCGACGCTGTCAGCAGCGCACCAGAGGTCGACGTCATCGACCCGAGCCCCGCGCGTCAGCAGGTCCGGCAGGGCCGGGTGCGGTCCCGGGATGACGAGGGACACCGCGCCGTCGCGACCCGCGCGCCGCCGGAGCTCCGCCACGAGGTCCGTAAGACCTTTCGGGTGCGGCGTACGAGCCCGAAGGACCCGATAGCGATCGCCTTGTCGCCGGACGACCGCGGTGGCGGCGGGTTCCCCGGAGTCAGAGGCCACCGTGAGGGTGACCAGCTCATCGAGGTCCAGGGACCAGCCGGCGTCTCCGGCGACGTAGTCGCGCACGCCGACGGAGTCGGCCGGCGCCACGCCCCCGGGCAGCGTCAGATAGAGCAACGGCCACCGGGGCAGCGCACCGTACCGCGCGTACCCGGACAGCGCCCTCGGGTCCAGCGACGACGAGGTGACCCGTCCGCTGCGTCCCTCCCACAGGGCCGCCAGAAGCGTCCGGCCGTGTCCCCGGTCTCGCAGCTTGGGGTTCACGAACAGGTCGGTGAGGTACGCGGCACCGTCGAGGTCGAGTACGCCGCCGTACGCCTCCACGGCGCCCTCGGGTCCCGTGACCTGCACCTCCCCACGCGACCGCACGTGCTCGAGGTAGCGGTCGTCGGAGACGGAGAGGATCCCGGCCTGGTCGCAGGCGACAGCGACGGCGGTGAGCGACGCGCGGTCCGCCGGGACGAGCGCGCGAGCGGTCGGCATGTCAGGAGACTAGGCGTAGCCGTCGCGTCCAGGACCGCTCGCGCCGCCAACAACGGCGACGGCCCCTCGGGGTACGAGGGGCCGTCGCGTCGGTGGGCGTTACTGGGTTCGAACCAGTGACCTCTTCGGTGTGAACGAAGCGCGCTACCACTGCGCCAAACGCCCGGTGCGGCGGCGACTCTACCAAAGCGACGAGCGACGGCCCCACCGCCCGAGTCCGGCGCGAGGCCGCTCAGATGTGGAGCTTCTCAGCGTCTTGTGGGCGGAGTCACAGGAGATACCGCGCGTGGAGCCGGAGGCCGTTGGGGACAACCCCCCTGCCACAACACCCGGAGGGGAACCCCATGCTGTCCGTCACTGCCGACCTCGACCTCGTCCTGGTGCTCGGCGGCGAGCGCACCGTCGCTGTGCCCGCGACCCTGATGTACACCGCGTCGCACCCGTACGCCGTGACCACCGTCTTCCGCACCAGCGACGGCGACGTCACCTGGGTCTTCGGTCGCGACCTGCTCCACGAGGGTCTGCAGGCGGCGGTCGGCGAGGGCGACGTCGTCGTGTGGCCGTCACCAGACGGCGTCGACGACGTGGTCTACCTCTCGCTCGCGAGCCCTTCGGGCAACGCCCTCCTCGAAGTCGACGCCGCAGCCCTGCGGCTCTTCCTCGACCAGTCCTTCATCGCCGTTCCGCAGGGGAGCGAGTCCCGCTACCTCGACATCGATGCGGAGATCGCCGACCTCCTGGGCGACACGACACGCTGACGTCCTCGGTGGCCGTGCCGCGACTGCGCACGGCGAGCCCACCAGGATGATGCCCATGACTCACGTCCCTCAGCTCGAGGTGGATGGTCCGCAACCCCGGCGCGACGGTGGAGCCGTCGTCGTCGACTGGTGGTGCGACCTGGCCTGCTCCGAGTGCGCGGACAGCCTCGAGGTCAACGAGTCGCTCCGCGACCGGTACGGCGACAGCCTCGTGATCCGGCTGCGGCACTTCCCGCTCTCGAGCCACGTGTGGGCCGTTGCCGCCGCGCAGTGCCAGACGGAGGCCGCCGCGCAAGGCCTCGGCGAGGCGTACGCCGCGCAGGCGCTGGCCACGATCGACACGATCGACGGGCCGGCCGACTACGTCGAGCTCGCCGATCATCTCGGGCTCGACAGCGACGAGGTCGCGGAGGCGCTCTTCGACGGTCGGCACGCGACAGCGGTCCGGGCCGACCACGACGAGGGGCTCGCGCTCGGAGTCCGCGGCACGCCCACCTGGGTGGTCGACGGCCTCCTCATCGACGCCAGCACGACCGTCGACGGTGCGCTGCCCCTCCTGGAGGGCCGGATCAACCGGGCGCTCGCGTCCTGACGTCTCAGCTGACGCTGTCGACGTCGACCGGGTGGCGAGCCGCGTACCACCGCGCCAGCGGACCGGCGGAGAGCCCGTGCACGACCACCGAGATCGCAACCGTCGTCGCGATCACGGTGAGCACGAAGTCACCGTCCGACCCGCCGATCGCGTCGGTCGCGAGGATCGCGAAGATGAGCGACGCCAACCCGCGCGGACCGAGCCAGCCGGCGAGCAGCACGGTGTCCCAGGGCAGCCGCAGCCCGAGGAGCGAGACGGCCACCGGGAGCATCCGCAGCACGGTGAGGGACAGCACCGCGTAGACGACCGCCTGACCGAGGTGCGCGGTGCTCAACGAGCCCAGCACGCTCTCACCGAAGACGAACCACACCGCGAATCCGAGCAGCTGCGCAGCGAGGTGGGTGAACTCCAGCTCGTCCTCGACACGCGTCTCGTCCTCGACGCCCTGCTCGTCGCTCGGGTCGGTGCCGTCGCTGCTGGGGATGCGCGCTCCCCGGGCGGCGGTCCCGAAGCCCACCCCGCACACGAACGCCGCGACGAAGCCGTTGCCGCCGAGCTCGACGACGAGCAGGTAGGTGGCGAGAGCGACCACCAGCGGCGCGACCGAGACCAGCGACCGGGTGGCGAGCCCTCGCCCGACCGCGACTCGCAGCAGCCGGCCCGTGACGAGGCCGACCACCAGCCCGACGCCGATACCACCCACGATCTCGAGCAGGGCGCTCACGAACGGACGGTCGGCGACGCCGTCGACACTGGCCGCTGCGATGGCGATGCAGAACGAGACGACGGGGGTGGCCAGGCCGTCGTTGAGACCGCTCTCGACGTTGATGACACGTCGGAACCACAGCGGGATGCGCTCGTTCTCGATGATCGAGACGCCGAGGGCGGCGTCGGTCGGACTGAGTGCCACGGCGATGACTGCCAGCAGCCAGACGTCGGTGCCTGGGAAGATCACGAGCGCGGCCAGCACGCCCATGAGCATCGTGAGCGGGAGCCCGAACCCCAGGAGCCGCACGGGGTACTGCCACTCGGTGCGGAACCAGCGCACACCGATCGCCGAGGCGTCCACGAAGAGCACCACGGCCAGGGTCACCTCGATCAGGGCGCGGATGCTCTCCGACCCGATCCTCTCGCCCGTGCCGAGGAGGGTGGAGGACGTGAAGCCGCACGCGGTGAGCACGATCGGTGCCGTGACGCTCCAGTCGTTCAGCCGCTTCGAGAAGACGATCCACAGAAGTGTGGAGACGGCGAAGACGACCAGTCCGGTCACGGGTCGACCTGTTCGCGCGACCTGGTGGCGAACAGGTCGGCGAGGGCACGGGTGACCGGACCGACAGCGAGCTCTCGTGCATCGATGCGGATCACCGGGTGCACGTCGCGTGTCGACGACGTGATGAACACCTCGTCGGCGGTCTCGAGCACGGCGTAGGGCAGGTGGGACTCGCGCACCTGCACGACCTCGCCTCCCCACTCGAGGACGAGCTCACGGGTGACGCCGGCAAGGCAACCGGTGTCGAGCGACGGTGTGAGCGCCACGCCATCGACCACGACGAACACGTTCGAACCGGTGCACTCGCTGAGCCGGCCTTGCGTGTCGGCGAGCACGGCCTCGGACGCACCGCGCCGCTTGGCGTCGGCGAGGGCGATGGCGTTCTCGGCGTAGGACGTGGTCTTGAGCCCGGCGATGGCCGACCGCTCGTTGCGGGCCCACGGCACGGTGGCGAGCGACGTCGTGGCCGGCCACGGCGTGGCGGCGGAGAGCATCACGACCAGGGTCGCGCCGGCGTCGCCGCGCTCGCTGCCGAACGGGCCGACGCCGGATGTCACCGTGATGCGCAGCCGGGCGAAGTCGGTCGCGACGCCGGAACTGCTCACGACGGCGTCCACCGCGCGGCGCACTGTCGCGTCGTCGGGCCCCGCGATGCCCAGCCCGGACAGCGAGCGCTGCAGCCGGTCGAGGTGGCGGGTGAGTGCGAAGGGAGCGCCGTGTCGCACGAGGATCGTCTCGAACACGCCGTCCCCGACCGTGAGGCCGTGGTCGAGCACCGAGACGGTGGCCCGCTCCGCATCGACGAGGCCCTCGTCGACCCAGTACTTCGTCACGGTCGGTCAGCCTGCCACGAGGCGACGCTCGTCGAGCGGGCGGCGACGGTCAGCAGCGTCTCGGCCTTGAGCTCGGTCTCGTCCCACTCACGTCCGGGGTCGCTCCCCCACGTGATCCCGGCGCCGGTGCCGAAGCGCACCCGGCCGTCGGACACCCAGAACGTCCGGATGGCGACGGCGAGCTCCGCCGTCGACCGGTCGGCGTCGACCCACCCGACCGCCCCGCAGTACGGTCCGCGCGACGCCGGCTCGACCTCGCCGATGATGCGCAGCGCGCTCGACTTCGGGGCACCGGTCACCGAGCCCGGGGGGAAGGCGGCATCGAAGATCTGCGGCCAGCCCACGTCGTCGCGCAGGACGCCGCGCACCAGCGACACCAGGTGCACGAGCCCCGGGTGGTGCTCGACGCCGAGCAGGCTCGGCACGGTGACCGAACCGGTCCGGCACACCGCCCCGAGGTCGTTGCGCACGAGGTCGACGATCATGACGTTCTCGGCGGAGTCCTTGGGCGTGAGGTCGTCCGGCGTGCGGCCGGTGCCCTTGATCGGACCGGACTCGAGCACGTCCGCGCGACGACGCAGGAACAGCTCGGGCGAGGCGGTGGCCACATGGAGCCCCTCGGCCGGCAGGCCCGGGTGCGCGCCACCGGGAAGGCGCACGAAGCCGGCGTACGGTGCCGGGTTGCCGCTCTCGAGCAGGTGCGCGAGTCCCGCCACGTCGCTGGCGTCCGGGTCCGGGAGCGAGGCCTCGAGGACGCGGCAGACGTTGGCCTGGTAGACGTCTCCTTGTGCGATGCGCTGCCGCACCGTCTCGACCGCGTCGACGTACTGCTGGCGCGACATCGAGCTGCTCCAGTCGTCGCGACCGGGGCCGGTCCAGCGTCCGGACGGAGCAGGTGCGGCGCGGACGTCGGAGAACCGCGCGAAGACCCGCCGTCCGTCGTAGGGCGCGACGACGGCCCACCAGCCCGCGCCGTCGAGCGCGGACGCGTCGTCGGTGACGTCGACGAGCCCGGTGGCGAGAAGCCCGCCGAGGTGGGCGCAGGGCTCGGTCACGCGCCCATGATCGCCGACGTCGTCGCGCCCGTCCCGCTTTGGAGTGTCCTGGACCGATGGGTTATGGTTTCGTCCCGCAGCACGGGGCAGGTTTTCCGGGCCGCATCGCGGACGTAGCGCAGTTGGTAGCGCATCACCTTGCCAAGGTGAGGGTCGCGGGTTCGAGTCCCGTCGTCCGCTCGGAAGACCTCGTCCGAGGTCTGCTCGGTGGAGTGGCCGAGAGGCGAGGCAACGGCCTGCAAAGCCGTGTACACGGGTTCAAATCCCGTCTCCACCTCGGTGCGACATCACGGGGGCGATTAGCGCAGGTGGCTAGCGCGCATCCTTGACACGGATGAGGTCACAGGTTCGAGTCCTGTATCGCCCACGAACGGACCCCCCTGCAGCGCAGGGGGGTCCGTCGCTTCTTAGGGGATAGACAGCGACCCCAGTCGCTTGCGTGCGCTCCCCTGCCGACCCTCACGACGGCTCGGAGCGGTCGCCGCCGTGATGCGCCTCGTACTGCCCGGTCGAGAGCTGCACCTCAATCCCGCGCCAGCCAGCCGGCGTCTACGTGCACGACCTGGCCGGTGATGTAGCCGGCGCCGTCGGAGAGCAAGAAGAGTGCGGTCTCGGCGATCTCTTCGGGATGCCCGAACCGCTTGAGCGGGATGGTCCGGATCGCCTCGTCGATCTGTCCGCCCGAGACGTCCCACTCCTGCTCCCACTGGCCTGAGATCGGTCCAGGGGCGATCGCGTTGACCCGGATCCCCGGGGCCAGCTCGCGAGCCATGGCCACCGTCAGCCCGCGGATCGCGCCCTTCGCCGCGCAGTACGCAACCGGCACGAAATTGATCGGGTTGTCCGGGTTCGTTCCGTTGCCATACGTGCTGGACAGGTTGAGGATCGCCCCAGTCCGCTCGGGCATCGCCGGCAGCACGGCCTGGCACATCCGCAGGGTCCCGATGACGTCGACATCCAGCAGCTGTACAGCGTCCGCGAGATCGAGGGTGTCCAGCGGCGCGGTGTCGACGGACTCCAGCCGGCCCGCCGTGTTCACCAGCACGTCCACCCGGCCCCATCGGTCGACGACCGACCGAAGGCATTCATCGACCGTGTCAGGCACGGTGACGTCGAGATGACACAGGATCGCCTCGCCGCCGCCGTCGATGATGTCGCGTGTCGTCATCTCGGCTGCCGCCCGCGACGACCGGTAACCGACCACGACCTGGGCGTGCTCCCGACCCAGACCTCGCGCGATCGCCCCACCCAGCGTCCCGCCAGCCCCCGTCACCAACGCTACGCGGCCTTCGAACCGGTGCCCGGCACTCCATTGAGGACTCATGGACCCTCCGAGGGACTCTCCAGGCGTCATCGTGCGGGACGACCGCTCGGTCACGGTGCGGCCCACGCTGATCATGGCGAACCGCCCGGGCCGACCCCAGGATCCCTGGGCGGCTGCGACCAGCCGCCGCCCCGGTTCGGCAAATCAGGGCGACGGTTTCATCGGGACCAAACTAGGCGCCTCAGCCCGGTACCTCGGCGCGTTTGGGAAAGCCGTGTGGCGGTCCTTCGCGCGTCCTCGCATGCGGTGATTGGGCGAAACCTACGCTAACGTAGGCGTCGGTTTCCTCCCCGTGCTCAGGAGCGCTCATGTCCGACACCCGTCTGCCCCGCATCATCCAGGGGGGCATGGGCGTTGCCGTGTCGTCGTGGCACCTCGCCCGGACGGTGAGCCGCACCGGCGAGCTGGGCGTCGTGTCCGGGACCGGCCTCGACATCGTCGTCGCCCGACGCCTGCAGGACGGCGACGCCGGCGGTCACATCCGACGTGCGCTGGCGGCCTTCCCGGTGCAGTCGATCGCCGACGAGGTGCTCGAGCACTACTTCATCGAAGGTGGACGCGACCGGTCGCAGCCGTACGTCGCGATCTCGCGCCCGTCACTGACCGAGTCGCTCCGCGCCCAGAGGCTGCAGGTGGTGGCGAACTTCGCCGAGGTCTGGCTGGCCAAGGAGGGCCACGACGGGGTCGTCGGGATCAACTTCCTCGAGAAGATCCAGATGACCACCCCCTGGACGGCGTACGGCGCGATGCTCGCCGGCGTCGACTACGTCCTCATGGGCGCCGGCATCCCGGCGCACGTCCCGAAGCTGCTCAACGAGCTCGCCGTGCACTCGGTCTCGAAGTACCCCGTCGACGTGGTGGACGCGCTGCCGGACGAGCCGTACTTCGTCACCATCGATCCTCGCGAGGTCATGGGCGAGGAGCTGGCACCCCTGGCCCGACCGACGTTCCTCGCCATCGTGGCCAACCACGTGCTCGCGCAGTACCTCGCGCGCGACGAGGTGACGCGACCCGACGGCTTCGTCGTCGAGGCGCCGACCGCCGGTGGGCACAACGCTCCCCCGCGCGGAAAGGTCGAGCTCGACGACCTCGGTCAGCCGATCTACGGCCCGCGCGACGAGATCGACCCGCGCAAGTTCACGACCCTCGGGCTGCCGTTCTGGCTGGCCGGTTCGTGGGGCTCGCCGGACCGGCTGCGCGAGGCGCTCGAGATCGGCGCGGCCGGCATCCAGGTCGGCACCCTCTTCGCGATGAGCGAGGACGCCGGCTTCTCCAGCGACGTGCGCACGCGCGTGCGGGCGTCGCTGCTCGACGGATCGCTCACCACGCGGACCGACGCCCTCGCCTCACCGACCGGCTTCCCGTTCAAGGTGGCCCAGCTGCCCGACACGCTCTCGGACCTCACGCTGCGCGCCGCTCGTCCCAAGGTGTGCGACCTCGGGCACCTGCGTACGCCGTTCCGCCGCGAGGACGGCAAGCTCGACTACCGCTGCGCCTCCGAGCCCGACCACATGTTCACCCGCAAGGGCGGCGGCGACGGCGAGATCCCCGGCCGCGCCTGCCTGTGCAACGCCCTCGTGGCCAGCGTCGGCCTCGCGCAGGTGCGCAAGGACGGCACCGAGGAGCTCCCCCTCGTGACCCTCGGCGACGACATCGACGGAGCCCGCAAGCTGCTGGCGGAGAACCCCGACGGCTACACCGCCACCCAGGCCATCGCCTGGCTGCGTGGCGAGCCGACGATGGTCTGAGCGTCGCCACCTCTCCACCAGTTCGACGACCGCTCTGCTGAGTGCACCGCCGGCGTCGGATGTGCGATCTGTCCACAGCGCACTCTGTGCCTGTGGACAACGAACGTCGAAATCCCTTGTCATCATTGACGTTTCCTTACCTTCAAAGTCTTGACGTCATTGCGACGCGTGTACGAGACTGGCTCCATGCCCCGCAGCGTCGACCCGCACTCCAGCGGTGGCGCGCGGGGTGCAACGCCCCGGCTGGTCGACGTCGTCGACGTCGCGTCGCTGTCCTCGCAGGAGCCAGCGGTTGGACTACCTCACGTCGCTGGACCGGCTCGCCGCGCAGGTCGCCGCACTGCAGTACGAGGTGCTCGCCGCCCTCGCCGGTGACACCCCGTCGGGGGTCTACCTCGACGAGGTCCACCTCGAGCACGAGATCGCCCTGGCCCGGCGCACCTCGCGCTACGCCGCGGGCAAGTCGATCGAGATCGCCCGCGCCCTGGCCACCACCTTCGCGACGTTCCGCGCGGCACTGCACACCGGGGAGATCACCGCGTCGCACTGCTCGGTCCTGGTCGAGCGCACCCAGGACGTGACCGACCCGGACGCGTTGACCCGCATCGAGCGACTGGCCCTGCCCAAGGCCACCCGGCTCACTCCCGGCGAGTTCGGTCGCGAGGTCCGCGCCCTGGTCGTGCGCGTCGACCGCGACTCGGTGGCCCGGCACACCCGCGCGCACGCGTCACGCCGGGTCTGGACCCGCGAGCTCGACGACGGGATGAGCTACCTCGGCCTGGTCCACGACACCACCCTCATCCAGTCCGTCCGCGACGCCCTCACCGCCGACGCCCTCGAGCACCGCCACACCCACCGCGCCAGCACCGCCGATCCTGCCGGCAACGGACCCGCCACCACCCTCCCCAGGGACACCGACGAGGTCGACGTCGTCGGGCCGCTGCGCCTGGACCGCGACTGGGAGTTCGAACGCCTCGACGCGCTGCGCGCCGACGCGATGGTCGCCCGCCTCCTCGGCCAGACCGACTCGGACGGCACGCTGACCTACACCCCCCGCGAGCACACCACGCTGCGTCTCGACCTCGTCCTGGACCTGCCCACCTTGCGCGGCGAGGTCGACCACCCCTGCCTGCTCGACGGCACCCCGCTACCCGCCGAGGTCGGCCGCGAGCTCGCCGGCCTCGCCCGCGCCTGGCGGCGCCTGGTCACCGACCCCCGCACCGGACACCTCCTCGACAAGGGCCGCACCCGCTACCTCCCCGACGGGCTACGCGACTTCGTCCTCACCCGCGACGGCGGCTGCCGCTCCCCCGGGCTGCACCACCCGCGACCCCCGCCGCCTCCAGCTCGACCACGCCACCCCGTTCCCCGACGGGCCCTCCGACCCGGCCAACACCGGCGCCCTGTGCACCACCTGCCACCAGCTCAAGACCCAGCGCCACGCCACCCTCGAGAACTCCGCCCCCGACGGCTCCGCCACCTGGACCACCCGCTGGGGACAACACATCCACATCCCACCCCGGCGCTACCTCACCGGCACCGACCCCGAGCCACCAGCACCGCCGCCCGTACCGCCGGACCACGACCCGCCGCCCTTCTGACCCGTCGCCACTCCCCCGGTCCAGCGCGGCGCGCGCACTAGGCTCGCACGCATGGCGACGTTCGACATCACCGACCCGGACGTCGTGCGCGACCCGTATCCGGCGTTCGCGCAGATGCGCGCCGAGGGTCGGCCGGTGTGGGACGACGACCTCGGGATGTGGCTCGCGTTCCGCTACGACGACGCCAACGCGGTGCTGCGGTCGCGTCGCCTCGGTCGCATCTTCTCCGCGCGCGAGCCGCTCGACGTCTGGGAGACGTTCAACTGGCTGCACGACGACGCGCTGCTCGAGAACGAGCCGCCCAAGCACACCCGGTTGCGCCAGCTCGTGGCCAAGGCGTTCGCCCGCGGCAACATCGAGAGCAGGCGCGACGGCATCCAGCAGATGTGCCGCGACCTGCTCGACGTCGCAGACGAGCAGGCCCGCGACACCGGCACGTTCGACGTCATGGCCGACTACGCGGAACCGCTGCCGGTGCTCGTGATCGCCGACCTCCTCGGCTTCCCCGACAGCGACGTCACGCTGCTCCGGCCCTGGTCGCAGGCGATCGTGAAGATGTATGAGTACGACCGCACCGCGGACGACGACGCGCGCGCCCGCGCGGCGTGCGACGAGTTCTCGGCCTATGTCGCCGAGCTGGCGAAGGCCCGCCGTTCCGCCCCGGGCGACGACCTCATCACCTACCTCGCCGAGGTCGAGGCCGAAGGCGAGCACCTCACCGAGCGCGAGCTCATCGCGACCGTGGTGCTGCTGCTCAACGCCGGCCACGAGGCGACGGTCAACGGCTTCGGGAACGGGTTCGTGTCGCTGATGACCCACCGCGACCAGTGGGACCGAGTGGTGGCCGACCCGTGGGGACTCGCGCCCACCGCCGTCGACGAGATGCTGCGCTACGACGGACCGTCGCAGCTCTTCGAGCGCACCGCCACGCAGGACGTGGAGATCGGCGGGATCACCGTGCAGGCGGGCCAGAAGATCGCCGCGCTGCTCGGGTCGGCCAACCGCGACCCCGACGCCTTCCCCGACGCGGACACGATGGACGTCGGACGCGACCCGAACCCGCACATCGCCTTCGGCGCAGGCATCCACTTCTGCCTCGGCGGACCGCTCGCTCGGCTCGAGATGGCGCAGTCGCTACCGCTGCTCGCCGAGCGGTGGCCGGGAATCTCGTTGGCCGACGGCGCGGTGCAGCGCGATACCTTCGTCCTGCGCGGCTGGGACGTCGTCCCCGTGGCAGTCTGATCCGGCGAACGCTCCCTGGAGGCCCCCATGACCGACCACGAGCGGTTCCATCGGGGCCCCGACGACCTGACGGCCGGCTTGGAGCACGTGCGCCGTTCGCCGCGTGACACCGGCGTGGTGGAGATGATCGTCGTTCGACCCAGCAAGGGTGAGCGTGACGTCCTCGAGACGGCGGCCATCGACACCGAGGTGGGCGTCGTCGGCGACAGCTGGCCCGAGCGCGGCAGCACCCGCACCGCGGACGGCGGGCCGAACCCCGACGCGCAGGTCACCGTGATGAACTCGCGCGCCGTCGACCTCGTGGCGGTCCACCGTGAGCGGTGGCCCCTGGCCGGCGACCAGATCTACGTCGACCTCGACCTCGGGGTCGACAACCTCCCGACCGGAACGCTGCTGCGTCTGGGCAGCAGCGTCCTCGAGGTCACCGCCGCACCGCACACGGGCTGCGCCCAGTTCTCCGAGCGGTTCGGGGTCGACGCACTGAAGCTCACCGCGACCGCGGACGGACGCGCGCTGCGACTGCGCGGCATCAACACGCGCGTCGTGAACAACGGCACCGTCTCGGTCGGCGACGAGGTGCACGTCGAGCGTCCGTCCTAGCCTGGCCTCAGTCGAGCGCCTTCACCAGGCGTCGCTGCTCCTTGACGTCGAAGTCCGCCGGCGGATACGTCGGGCTCATGTCACGCAGCGCGTCGACGAGCAGGTTGGCGATCACCCAGTCCCGGTACCACTTGCGGTCGCCGGGTACGACGTACCACGGCGCGGCGTCCGTCGAGCACCGCGTGAGCGCGTCCTGGTACGCCGCCTGGTAGTCGTCCCAGAACGAGCGCTCGGTGAGGTCGCCGGGGTTGTACTTCCAGTACTTCGTCGGGTCCTCGAGCCGCTGGCCCAGCCGCTCCTTCTGCTCGTCCTTGGAGATGTGCAGCATCACCTTGATGATGTGGCAGCCCGAGTCGACGACGCGGAACTCGAACTCGTTGATCCGGTCGTAGCGCGTCGACCACTCCGTCTCAGGTACCAGCTCGTGCACGCGCACGACGAGGACGTCCTCGTACTGCGAGCGGTTGAACACTCCGACCATGCCCGCGGGAGGCAGCGCCCTGTCGACGCGCCACAGGAAGTCGTGGGCCAGCTCCTCGGCCGTCGGCTTCTTGAACGACGTGATCACCACACCGGCCGGGTTCATCGATCCCATGACCCGACGGACGGTGCCGTCCTTGCCCGAGGTGTCCATCCCCTGCAGCAGGAGAAGCAGGGAGCGCTGACCGCCACCGACCCCCTCGGCGTAGAGCCGCTCCTGCAGCTCGGCGAGCTCAGCGAGCAGCACGGCCGTGGCCGCCTCGGTGGCCGCTCGGTCGCCCGGTGCGGTGTCGGTCCGGTCCGTGGACCACGTCGTCAGCAGGGCACCCGGCGCGAAGGTGTAGCGGTCCGCGACCTCCTCCGGCGACTTCGAGGATCTCTTGCCCACGGCGTACCTCCGATGCGACAGGATGCCACCATGGAGATCAGCGGCTTCTTCTCAGCGATATTCGTCGGTCTCATCATCGGGGCTGTCGCCCGCCTGGTGGTGCCGAACAGCCAGCCCATCGGCTGCCTTCTCACGGTCCTCGTCGGCATCGTCGCCGCTGCGATCGGTGCCGCCATCGGGTCGGCCCAGCACTGGAGCTTCTGGCTCATCTTCGGCCTGCAGGTGCTGATCGGCGCGATCATCGTCGCCATCTTCTCCGCGGCGTCGCGGCCACGGGTCTGAGAGTCCAACATCACTCCCCCCACCTCGCCGCGGCGCGAGACCCGCAGCAGCCGGTGGGAGGATCGAGAGGTGCGGATGATCCTGCCCGTCGCGCGTCCGTCGTTGACGGACGAGGACATCGACCGCGCCTACGCCTGGCCGGACTGGCCGGTGCCCACCGCGTGGCTGCGCGCCAACATGGTCATGACCGTCGACGGCGCGGCCCGCTCGCCGAGCGGGCTCTCCGCCGACATCTCGAGTGACGCGGACCGCCGCGTGTTCGGTCGGCTGCGCGGTCTCGCCGACGTCGTGCTCGCAGGTGCGGGCACGGTGCGCGCCGAGGGGTACCGACCGGCAAGGGTCAAGCCCGACTTCGTGGCACTGCGCGAGCAGGCCGGGCAGACGCCGGCCCCTGCCATCGCGGTCGTGAGCCGGTCCCTCGACTTCGACCTCGACAGCCCGCTCTTCGCCGGACCGTCGACACCGACGATCGTCATCACGACCGCGTCGAGCGACGAGGGCCGGCGCGCACAGGTGTCGAGGACGGCCGACCTCGTCGTCGCCGGGGACGAGCACGTCGACCTGCACCGCGCCGTCGCCGCTCTCAACGAGCGCGGTCTGCACCGCGTGCACGCCGAGGGAGGGCCGTCGCTGCTCGCTGACCTGGCGGCGCACGGACTCGTCGACGAACTGCTCGTGACGGTGTCGCCGGTGCTTGCCGGAGGGTCCTACGCCGACGGCACACGGGTTCCGCGGATCCTCGATGGCTCCGCACTCCCGGACTCGCCGCGCCCGCTGCGCCTGCACCACGTCCTCGAGGACGACGGCACGCTGTTCCTCAGCTACCGCGCCGGCTGACGCACGACCGCCGGCGCCCACGGCACGCTGCCGTCGACCAGCACGTCGGCGCGCGCGGCAGGGTCGCACGCTGAGACATAGAGCCGCTGCCCGTCCACGTAGCGCCGGAGCGAGGGATCGTCCGGGTCCGGAGAGCCGCCGTCTCGTCCGGCCATGCGACGACAGCTCTCGGCGAACGGCACGTCCAGGAAGACGACGAGGTCCCACGCATCACGCAGCTCGTCGCGCTGCAGGAAGATCCCGTCGACGATGAGGATGCTCCGCGGCTGCGCCTGCTGCCACCGAGGACGGAGCACCACGTCGGTCACGAGGTCGTGCCCACGCGGGTTGTAGCGCCCCGAGCCGGTCGTCGCGAAGCCGTCGAGCACCTCGGTGCGAAACCGCGGATAGTCGAAGCTGTCGAGCCAGAAGCCCTCCGGGGACGTCGCGCCGCGTGCGTGGCGCAGTCTCCGGACCTGGTGGAAGTCGTCGATCGAGACGCGCACCGTCGGACGGTCGAGCGACAGAAGGCGCGCGGACAGCGCATCGGCGAACGTCGTCTTGCCCGCGCCATCGACACCGTCGACGGCGACGCGGACGAAGCCGTCCACGCGCGGAACGAGCCCCGCCACGACCGAGACCGCATCCGCCGTCACCGTGCCACTATGGCTGACGGCAGGGGCCGGTCGCGACGTTCCGCACCACCGCGACGGATGGGCGCGGCAGGATGTTCTGGTGGACCTGCCCGTCATGCCCCCGGTGTCGCCGATGCTCGCGAAGCCCGTGAGCGGGGTGCCGGAACCCGACTCCGTGCCCGGTGGCCTCGTCTACGAGCCCAAGTGGGACGGCTTCCGCTGCATCGTCTTCCGCGACGGCGACGACGTGGTGCTCGGCAGCCGCAACGAGCGACCGCTCACGCGATACTTCCCCGAGCTCGTCACCGCGGTGCGCGACTCGCTGCCCGAGCGTTGCGTGGTCGACGGGGAGATCGTGATCCGCACCAGCGGGCGACTGGACTTCGGTGCGCTGCAGCAGCGCATCCATCCCGCCGACAGCAGGGTGCAGATGCTCGCGGAGGCGACTCCCGCATCCTTCGTCGCGTTCGACCTCCTCGCGCTCGGCGACGACGACCTGCGCGACGAGCCCTTCTCCGTGCGTCGGGCCCGCCTCGTGGACGCGATGCGCGAGGCGAGCGACCCGGTGTTCCTCACCCGGATCAGTGACGACGTCGAGGAGGGCCGCCGTTGGTTCTCGGTCTTCGAGGGCGCGGGGCTCGACGGACTCATCTGCAAGCCACTGGCATCGACCTACCAGCCCGACAAGCGCGTGATGCTCAAGGTGAAGCACGCTCGGACGGCGGACGTGGTCGTGGCCGGCTGGCGACCCCACAAGCAGAAGGGTTCCAACGGGGAGGATGTCGTCGGTTCGCTCATGCTCGGCCTCTATGACGACGACGGCCACCTGCAGTCGGTCGGCGTGGCTGCGAGCTTCACGATGGCCCGTCGGGCCGAGCTCGTGGCGGAGCTCTCGGCGTACTCCCTCGGTCCCGACGACGACCATCCGTGGCGGGAGTGGCGCGATGCCATGGCTCACCAGGGACAGCGGCTGCCCGGCGCAGTGTCGCGGTGGAGCGCCGGCAAGACGCTGGACTGGAACCCGCTCCGCCCCGAGCTCGTGGTCGAGGTGGGATACGACGCGATGGAGGGGACTCGGGTGATCGCCGGCGGCGCGACGGTGGAGGGAGCGCGCTTCCGGCACACGACGCAGTTCAAGCGCTGGCGCCCCGACCGCGATCCCCGGTCGTGCACCTACGACCAGCTCGAGCGGCCGGTGCGGTACGACCTCGAGGACGTCCTCGAGGGATGACCGTCAGCGACGGCCCTTCTTGTTGCCGTAGATGTCCTCGCCGTTCATCTTGCGGTAGGCGGCGACGCCCATCGTCATGACGAGGACGATGAAGATGACGAAGAGGATGAAGACCATGGCAGCACCCTAGCGGCCGACGACGCTGCGGGCGGGCCACCCGGTCAGGGTGACCTGGGTCGCCAGAGCTCGAAGGTCTGCTTGTCCCACGGCCACACGAGAGACGCGACCCGCTCGTAGTCGGCCGGGAAGGATCGTCCGACGGCACCGACCACCTGGGCCGGGTCGACGCCGCGCTTGCTCCCGGGAGCCAGCAGCAGCCACGCGCCGTGCCAGGCCGCCCGGTCCTGCTGGTCCAGCGCCCAGCGCGCGACGGGCGGGCTGAACCCGAGCATCAGCGTCGTCGGCGGCTCGGCGCCCATGGCGTAGCCGACCCCCGGGCTGAACGGGGTCAGGTCCATGAGCGGGGTGCCCACCGCGAAGCCCGCCGCCGTCGACTCGCGGTCGAGGTCGCGGTAGAACGCGGCGTACTCGGGGCCTACGAGCAGCGTGGCGCCGCGGTAGCTGACGGTGGCCTCGGCCACGCTCTGGGCCGGCGGCGCCGTCCGGTAGCCCCGGGCCTCGCCCGCGCGCAGCGAGCTCGTCACGCCGACGCCGGCGACCACTCCGGTCACGACGAGCACGACCAGTGCTCCCCGCGTGCCCGTCGCAGCGAACGCGAGCGCGAGCGTCGCGAGGACGAGCAGCACGAACGCCCCGGCCTGCTGCTGCACGAACCCGTTGTTCGACGAGAAGGCATAGAGCATGGCGGAGATGACGAGCGAGGCCGCGACCGCGAACCAGCGCCATGGCGGCCGAGCGACTCGCTCGTCGCCGACGGCGTCGACGGCATCGACCGGACCGAGGTCGGGCACGCGGACGACCGCCTGGGCGCCCAGCGCCGCACCCAGCGCCGTGAGCAGGAGCGCGTACCCGGCGTAGGGCAGGGTCACGATGAACTGGGCGCCACCGCCGAAGCCGTGCCCTGCCCAGATGACGGCGCCCACGACCGCGAGCGCTGCCGCCGTGATGGCGGTGACCGCCGAAGGTCGCTGACGACGCGGCACGAATGCCGCGAGCACCACGAGCAGCCCGAGCAGCGGAGACCACCCGGCCACCTTCTGCACCCGCGACGGGAGGACGGACAGCTGGGTGAGCGACTGCGCGACGAGGTCGGCGAAGGTGTGCCGCGTGACGTCCTGCGTCGCGAAGTATGCGGTGCGGCGGAACGCGTCGGCCGTGTCGGCCGGACCGAGGACCAGCAGCAGGTGCGCGGTGAAGAGCGCGAGACCCGCTGCGACGACGACGAGGGTCGCGAGACGCCGCTCGCGCCACGACCGCACGGAGACGAGCAGCAGCATGAGCAGTGAGCAGAGCGCGAGCCCGACACCGGCGGTCGGACGTCCCATGAATGCGACGAAGCACCCGAAGGCGAGCACCGCACCGGACACCCACGTCCGACGGCGCGAGAGCTGCGGGACGAGCAGCGGCATGAGACCCGCGGCGACGAGAAGGGCGCCGACGAGCGCCAGCCAGTTGTAGGACGGGGTGATGAGGTAGAGCCCGTAGTAGGCGAGCGAGGCGGTCACCGCCACGACGTCGAGCACAGCCTGCGACCCGCGCCCGAGGACCACGCCGTCGACGGACCAGCCACGCAGCAGTGCACCGATGCCGCGCGCCGCCGCCCACGCAGCGAGGGCGAGCAGCACCGCGCCGACCAGGCGGTAGTGCGCGATGTCGTAGCCGACGAGGGCGAAGAGCAGGTGGAGGTAGACCCCCCACAGACCCACGTAGTTGTACCGCGCGGACGGCGCGTCCGCCGCGACCAGGTAGAGCCCCTCGTCGCTCACGTCGATGCCGTGACCGAAACCGGGCCGGAGGGCCGCGAGCGCCGTCACCAGGAGCGCGACGGCGGCCACCAGGCCCACGACGGTCAGGGCGGTGGTGGCGAGCTGCCGGGGTTCGCGTCGGACGGTGACTGCCGCGTCAGTCACGATCGTGCTCGTCGTGCGAAGGGTCGATCTCGTGGGCCACGACGTAGGACGGACGACCCATGCTGCGGAAGTGCAGCCGACCGAGGTATTCGCCGAGGATCCCGATCGACAGCATCTGGGCGCCCGAGAACAGGGCGACCATCGATGCGAGGGTCGTGAAGCCGGCCACCGTGGTCTTGCCTCCGACGAACCCCACGATGACGACGCCGAGGAGGACCACGCCCAGGATCGCGCAGGTGAATCCGAGGTACGTGACGAGACGTAGAGGACCGTCGCTGTAACCCGTGATCATGTCGAAGGCGTGCCTCACGAGCCGTCCGACCGAGTAGCTCGACCGACCCGCCGGCCGTCGCTCCATCCGGACCTTCTGGCTCGCCACCGAGGTCGTCGCCCACGAGAGCAGGACATCGATGTTGCAGGAGGGATCGTGGACCTCCGCGAACGCATCGCGCAGCGCGGTCCGGAACACGCGGAACGCGCTCACGTCGCGCGCGTTGGGCACGCCGGACTGGGCGAGTGCGGCCTTCACCGATCGTGAGCCGAGGGACCGGAACGCGCCGTGCTCCTCGGTCTCGGGGACCCCGTAGACCAGGTCGTGATCGGCGAGCGCCGCGATCAGCACGGGCACCTGGTCAGCCGGGTGCTGAAGGTCGTCGTCCATGGTCACGGTCACGTCGTAGCGAGCGGCGCGGATCCCGGCGAGGAGTGCGTTGTGCTGCCCGTAGTTGCGGCTGAGCAGGAGCACCCGCACGTGGTCGAGCTCCTCCGCGAGGCCGACCGCGACGGCACCCGTGTCGTCGGGACTGCCGTCGACGACGAGGACGATCTCGTGCGAGTCCGTGACCCCGCCGAGCACTCCGGACAACCCACGGACCAGAGCGGGCAGGGTGTCGCGGGACCGGTAGCACGGGATGACGACGGAGACGTCCACGAACCTCAGGCTCCCTGTCGTCGTCGTCGGGATCGGGCGGGGGCGAAGCGTGTCCCGGTCACCTCCGGCCCTGGGCTACGCTAGCGGAGATGAAGGCGCTGATCCTTGCCGGAGGCTCCGGGACACGGCTGCGCCCGATCACCCACACCTCGGCCAAGCAGCTCATCCCCGTCGCCAACAAGCCGGTGCTGTTCTACGGGATCGAGCAGCTGCGCGACGCCGGCGTGACCGACCTCGGAATCGTCGTGGGTGACACCGCGGCCGAGGTACGTGCCGCCGTCGGTGACGGGTCGCAGTTCGGGGTGCAGGTCACCTATCTCCCGCAGGACGCGCCCCTAGGGCTGGCCCACGCGGTGCTCATCGCCCGCGACTGGCTCGGCGACGACGACTTCGTGATGCTCCTCGGCGACAACTTCCTCATCGGCGGCATGACGGAGTTCGTCGACGACTTCGTGAACAGCGACGCCGAGGTGCAGCTTCTCCTCACCGAGGTGGCCGAGCCGCAGTTCTACGGGGTCGCCGTCCTCGACGCCGACGGCCGCGTGCAACGACTCGTCGAGAAGCCCGCCGACCCGCCGAGCAACCTCGCGCTCGTCGGCGTCTACCTGTTCCGTCCGCTCATCCACGAGGCCGTCGCCGCGATCGAGCCGAGCGCCCGTGGCGAGCTCGAGATCACGGACGCGATCGCCTGGCTGATCGCGCGTGGTGCCGACGTCCGCTCGCGCATGGTGACCGGCTACTGGAAGGACACCGGCCGTCTCGAGGACATGCTCGAGTGCAACCGCAAGGTGCTCGAGACGCTCGTCGCGCGCAACGACGGGACGGTCGACGAGGCCAGCCGGATCACCGGGCGCGTGGTCATCGAGAAGGGCGCGGTGATCGAGCGCTCCACGGTGCGCGGGCCGGCGATCATCGGCCAGGGCACGCGCGTGGTCGACAGCTACGTCGGGCCTTTCACCTCGATCTACACCGACTGCGTCATCGACCGCACCGAGCTCGAGCACTCCATCGTGCTCGAGCAGTGCACGATCCGCGACGTGACGCGCATCGAGGACTCGCTCATCGGCAAGAACGTCGAGGTCACCCGGTCCGAGGAGTCCCCGCGGGCGCACCGCCTCATGGTGGGCGACCACTCCCGGGTCCAGCTCCTGTGAGGAAGCACGCACCATGAGACTCCTCGTGACCGGCGGCGCCGGCTTCATCGGCTCGCACTTCGTGCGCACCGCCCTGACCACTGGCTATCAGGACGTCGACGTCGACGGCCTCACCGTCCTCGACGCGCTCACCTACGCCGGGAATCCGGCCAACCTCGAGTCGGTCGCCCAGGACGACCGATACCTCTTCGTGCACGGTGACATCCGCGACCGTGACACGGTGCGCCGCCTGCTCGACGACCACGACGTGGTGGTCAACTTCGCCGCAGAGACCCACGTCGACCGGTCCATCGACGACGCTGCGGAGTTCATCGGCACCAACATCGTCGGCGCTCAGACGCTGTTCGACGAGTGCCTCCGCGCCGGGGTGCGCCGCGTCCTGCACGTGTCGACCGACGAGGTCTACGGGACGATCCCCGAGGGCTCCTGGACCGAGGCGTCACCGCTCGAGCCGAACTCGCCGTACGCCGCGGCGAAGGCCTCGGCCGACCTGCTCGCCCGCGCCTACGCCCGCACGCACGGGCTCCCCGTCGTCGTCACGAGGTGCTCGAACAACTACGGCCCGTACCAGTACCCCGAGAAGGTCATCCCGCTGTTCGTCACGCGCCTCATGGACGGCGGCAACGTGCCGCTCTACGGCGACGGGCGCAACGTCCGCGACTGGCTGCACGTCGACGACCACGGGCTCGGCATCGCCGTCGCGCTGACGCGCGGAGCCGACGGCGGCGTCTACAACATCGGCGGCGGTACCGAGCTCACCAACCGTGAGCTCACCTCGCGCCTGCTGGCTGCGTTCGGTGCCGGCCCGGACCGGATCGACTACGTGCCCGACCGCCTCGGGCACGACCTGCGCTACTCCCTCGACGACTCGCTGCTGCGCAGCCTCGGCTACCGGCCGCGGCACACGTTCGACGACGGTCTGGCGGAGACGGTCGAGTGGTACCGCACGCACGAGACGTGGTGGCGACCGCTGCTCGAAGGTGCGCGGTCGTGACGGCGCCGTCGGACCTGATCCGGTTCAACGTCCCGCACGTGCCGGTCACCACCGGCGACTACCTCCTCGAGTCGCTGGCGTCCCGCTCACTGTGCGGCGACGGCCCGTTCACCGCGCGCGCCACCGCCGCGCTCTCGAAGCTCGTCGGCGGCCGCCCGACCCTGCTCACCACGTCGTGCACGCACGCGCTCGAGCTGGCGTGGCTGCTGCTGCGGCTTCAGCCAGGCGACGAGGTGATCATGCCGTCGTTCACGTTCGTGTCCACGGCCAACGCCGTCGCGCTGCGCGGCGCGGTGCCGGTCTTCGTCGACATCCGCCCGGACACGCTGAACATCGACGAGCGGCTGATCGAGCGGGCGATCACCCCTCGCACGCGCGCCATCTGCGTGGTGCACTACGCGGGGGTCGCCTGCGCGATGGACGAGATCTCCGCCCTCGCGGACCACCACGACCTCGCGGTCGTCGAGGACAACGCCCACGGCCTCGGCGGCAGCTACCGAGGCCGTCCGCTCGGGACGCTCGGAGTCCTTGCCGCACAGAGCTTTCACGAGACGAAGAACCTCCAGTGCGGCGAGGGCGGTGCACTCGTCCTTGCCGACGGAGAACTGGCCGAGCGCGCCGAGATCCTGCGGGAGAAGGGCACCAACCGCTCGCGCTTCATCCGCGGAGCCGTCGACAAGTACACGTGGGTCGATGTCGGATCCAGCTACCTCCCCTCCGACCTGCTCGCGTCCGCGCTCCTCGCCGGCATCGAGGACTTCGACGTCAGCCAGGCGGCGCGGCAGTCGGTGTGGTCGGCGTACGACGAAGCACTGCGCGACTGGGCGGCGAAGCTAGGCGTTCGGACGCCGTTCGTACCGGACGACTGCGAGCAGCCTGCGCACATGTACTGGCTCGTGCTGCCGAACCACGATCAGCAGTACCGGTTGATCGCGCACCTCAAGGAGCGCGGCATCGTCGCACCGTTCCACTACCTGCCGTTGCACAGCTCCGAGGCGGGCGTCGTGCATGCGCGTGCCGGTACGCCGTGCCCCGTCACCGACGTGGTGGCGGAGAGCCTGGTGCGTCTTCCGCTGCACACGAGCCTGTCCCCCGCCGACGTCGACCACGTCATCAGCTCCGTCCGGTCCTTCGGCGGCTGATGTGGGGCTCGCGCAGCTGGCGTCGTCCTCGGGCGGATGGACGATCGAGGACTCCCCGCTCGACTCGGCGCGTTTCGGGCGGCCGGTCGCCCGGCTCACCGTTCGCCGGGGCGACCGCGGGCACGACGACCTCGTCGCCGCGGTGCGCGACCACCCGGCCGATGTCCTGATCGCCCGGCATCCTGCAGAGCTGACCTGGGTGCCCGCGGCGCTCGCCCGCACCGCTCGCGACGTCGTCCCCGGCGGTGGCCTGGTCTACTGGGCTGCTCCGGGCGGGGCACCGGCGGCGGTCGACCGTCCCGGGGTCGACGTCCTCGATGCCAGGGCCGTCGCGCCCGACGCTGCTGACGATCTCGTCGACGACCTCGTGCGTGACACGTTCGCCGACTACACGACCCACTACAGCTTCGATCCGCTGTTCGACCCTGAGGGCGTGCTGGCGGGCCAGTCGGAGTGGGCGCGGTCGTGCCTCACTGCCGAGCACAGCTCCGTGCTGGTCCTCCGGGTTGCCGAGGAGCCGGCAGGGATCGCCACCCTGGCACTCGACGGTGACGACGTCGAGATCCTCCTTGCCGGCGTGCGCCAGGCCCATCAGGGCCGAGGAAGCTACGGCGCGCTGCTGGATGCCGCCCGCGCCTGGGCGCACGCGGCCGGCGCGCGGCGCGTCGTGATCTCGACCCAGACCCACAACGTGCGCGTGCAGCGCGCCTGGGCGCGTGCCGGCTGGACCCCCATCGACGCGTTCGACACGGCGCACCTGGTGCGCCACGGCCTACTGTCAGGAGCGATCTCATGAGCGACGAGCTCGACCGGCTGCGCAGCCTCGGGTGGAACCCCGCCGACCACGGCGACCTGGTCGACGGCGTCTGGCACCTCGGTGCCGACGAGGCCGTCAACTACCCGCGCGAAGGGTTCGCCGCCATCGAGCCGGGCTCGGGCGGCTCGTACTGGTTCGACCATCGCGCCGACGAGGTCGCGAGCCTGCTCCAGCGCTACCAGGTGCCGGTGCTCTGGGAGGTCGGTGCGGGGTCGGGAGCGATGTCGCTGCGGCTGCAGCAGCGCGGGATCGAGACCGTCTCCGTCGAGCCGCTCATCGAGGGTGCGCGCATCATCGCCGAGACGTCGAGCGACCCGGTGATCTGCGGGCTCCTCGAGCGTTGCGGCCTGCCGGACGCCTCGCTCCCCGCGGTCGGGGCCTTCGACGTGGTCGAGCATCTCGACCACCCGCAGGAGATGCTCGCCGAGGTCCGACGCGTGCTCGCCCCCGGCGGGCTGTTCGTCGTGACCGTGCCCGCGCTCGGATGGCTGTGGAGCGACGAGGACGACGTGGCCGGTCACCAGGTCCGGTACCGGCGTCCCACGCTCGCGGCCGAGATGCGCGACGCCGGCTTCACCGAGCTGCAGTGCACCTACCTCTACGCGTCGCTGGTCGCCCCCGCAGCCGCCCTGCGTGCGGTGCCCTACCGCCTGGGTCGCCGTCGCTCGGGCACCGAGGCGCTGGACTCGCTCGACAAGCAGCTCGACCCACCGCCGGTCGTCGACCGCACGCTGCGCGCAGTCCTGCGGACCGAGACACGAGTGGCTCGTCGCCTGCGCCTGCCGTTCGGCACCAGCCTGCTCGGCGTCTACCGCCGACCGCTCTGACCCGACGTCCCCGGCCACGAGTCCTCGGGGTCAGGCATCCTCGGGGGCAGCATCCTCGGGGGCCGCGGGATCCGGGCGAGCGCGCGAGGGCTGCACCCGCTTGGGCTCACCGGCCATCTTCGGATAGTCGGGTGGGTAGGGCAGGTCGCCGAGGTCGCGCTCGTCCCGCTCGTACCACTCGAGGAACGGCGTGAGGTCGTAGGCGCGGTCGTCGATGCCGGACATCCGGTCGCCCACCTCGGCCACGCGCGGGCCGGCCGTCCGCACCGTGAAGTCGAACGGCGTGACGTCGTCGAGCTCGGACCACAGCAGCGGCATCGACACGGGGGCGTGGGCCTTCGGGCGGATCGAGTACGCCGACGCGATCGTACGGTCGCGAGCGTTCTGGTTGTAGTCGAGGAACACCGTTCCGTGCGGCCGCTCCTCCTTCCACCACTTGGTCGTGACGCGCCCGGGCATCCGTCGTTCGAGCTCGCGCCCGATGGCGATCGCCGCATGGCGCACGTCGATGAAGCCCCACCGCGGCTCGATGCGCACGTAGACGTGCACGCCTCGACCGCCGGACGTCTTGGGCCATCCGACGATCTGCTGCTCGTCGAGCAGCTCGTGCAGCACGTGCGCCACATCGACCGCATCACGGAAGTCCGTGCCTGGACCGGGATCGAGGTCCAGCCGCAGCTCGTCGGGATGGTCGACGTCGGCGCGGCGTACCGGCCACGGGTGGAAGGTGATGGTGCCGAGCTGGGCGGCCCACGCGATCACCGCGAGCTCGGTGGGTGCGATCTCGTCGGCCGTGCGCCCGGAGGGGAACGTGATGTGAGCGGTCTCGACGTAGGGCGGAGCCCCCTGCGGCACCCGCTTCTGGTAGAACGCCTCGCCCTTGAACCCCTCGCGCGTGGAGATCCGGGCCCCTTCGACGACGCCGCCTGGCCATCGCTCCAGGGTCGTCGGGCGCTCGCGGAGGGCGCGCAGGATGCCGACCCCGCAGTCGACGTAGTGCTGCACCACCTCGATCTTGCGGATGCCTACCTCGGGGAAGTACGGCTTGTCGGGATTGGAGACGCGGACGACGTGCTCGCCGACGGCGAGCTCCACCGGACTCCCGAACTCCTTGGCCACGCCACGACGCTACGCGTAACGGGCGTGCACGGGAGGACACTCGGGCGGCAGGATGTCCGCACGTGTCGCGCGGGCCCTCGGACCGGCACCTGGACGGGAGATGGTCGACGTGCTCAGCTCGCTCGTCGTCGGGTTCGGGATCGGGATCCTCGTCGCCCTGCAGGTCGGCCCCATCTTCCTGCTCTGCGCGCGGACGTCCGCGCGGTACGGGTTCGCGCCCGGTGCGTCGATCGGGTTGGGTGCGGCGACCGTCGACGGCGTCTACGCCGTCCTCGGTGCGCTCGGCGCGTCGATCCTGCTGCAGGCGAGCGTGCTGCGGCTCGGTCTCGGCCTCGTGGGCGCCGCGGTCCTCGTGTACCTCGGGATCCGCACCCTCAACGACGCGTTCCGGGTCCGGCTCGGTGCCGAGGACGACGTGGAGGTGATCTCGCCTCGAGCGGCGTACCGCACCGGTCTGATCGCCACGGCCAGCAACCCGCTCACGATCCTCACGTGGGGCGCCGTCTTCAGCGGTGCCGCGGTGAGCGACATCGCCGGTGACTCCGGGCGCGCGGCGGCCTTCGTCATCGGCACCACTCTCGGCTCGCTGGTGCTGCACCTCGGTCTCGCAGGGACGATGTCGGCGATCGGCGCGCGCCTCGGAGAGCGTTCCCTGCGGGTGATCGACGGCGTCTCGGGCATCGGGCTCATGGTCTTCGGCGGCCTGCTCGCAGTGCGGACCGTGGGCGGGACGACCCGGACCTCCTGAGGCGGCCGCCCTGCTGCGCAGCCCTCGTAAGCGCGCCGTCATGGTTCGGCCGTGGTGGACCGGCCGCCGACGACGTACGGTCGGGGCATGTTGCGATCCGGTTCCATGCCCACGACCAAGCCCGACGGGACGCCGTACGTCACGATCAAGTCCGACGACGAGTGGAAGACCGAGCTGTCGCCGGCGGAGTACCACGTGCTCCGCGAGGCTGGTACCGAGCGCGCCTTCACCGGCGAGTACACGGACACCAAGGCGGTCGGCACCTACTCCTGTCGCGCGTGCGGCGCCGAGCTGTTCACCAGCGACACCAAGTTCGACTCGCACTGCGGCTGGCCGTCGTTCTTCTCCCCGCTCGCCGGCGACCGTGTCGTCGAGATCGAGGACGTCTCGCTCGGGATGCGTCGCGTCGAGGTGCGGTGCGCCAGCTGCGGCAGCCACCTCGGCCACGTGTTCGACGGCGAGGGCTACGGCACCCCCACAGACCTGCGCTACTGCATCAACTCCGTCAGCCTGAAGCTCACACCCCAGGACTGACCCCGCGGACCCGGAAGCCTGGCGACGATCGCTGAATCCGGGTCACGGGATGGCACGAAAGTGCCACGGATCGACCCAAAGGGACAGATCAGGGCAGGGCCGTGATGAGGTCGGCGGGGGCGCGGCGGCGGCCGGTGTAGAAGGGGATCTCCTCGCGGACGTGGAGTCGGGCGCGGGAGCCGCGCAGGTGGCGCATGAGGTCGACGATGCGGTGCAGCTCGTCGGCCTCGAACGCGAGGATCCACTCGTAGTCACCGAGCGCGAAGGATGCGACGGTGTTGGCCCGCACGTCCGGGTAGTCACGGCCCATCTGGCCGTGCTCGACGAGCAGCTCGCGCCGCTCGTCGTCAGGCAGCAGGTACCACTCGTAGGAGCGCACGAACGGGTAGATGCAGACGTAGTCGCGTGCGTGCTCGTCCGCGAGGAACGCCGGCACGTGCGACTTGTTGAACTCCGCGGGTCGGTGCAGCGCCATCTGCGACCAGACCGGCTCGAGCGCCGACCCGAACGCGGTGCGGCGCACGCGGTGGTAGGCGTCCTGCAGGTCGTCGCTCGACTCGGCGTGCATCCAGAGAACCACGTCGGCGTCGGCCCGCAGCGCTGAGACGTCGTACCACCCGCGGACGACGACGTCCTTCGACGCCAGCTGCTCGACGAGCGCCTCGACCTCTGCGACCACCGACGAACGGTCGCCGTCACCGAGCGGGCGCACCGCCTTGAACACCGACCACGTGGTGTAGCGGATCCGGTCGTTGATCTCCTTGGCCACCTTGCCCTGCTGCGGTCGCTTGCTGCGCGGGCTCGTCGCGCCCTGCAGCTGACTTCTTCGACGACGCCTTCTTCTCAGCCATGGCGCCATTCTCCGTCCGAGCCGAGCCCCTGGGAAATCCACGTCGCGGCGCGGTCGGCCCGCGCGACGCAGGCCGCGATACCGACACCGTCGTACGCCGCACCGCACGCCGCGATCCCTGGAAGCGCCTCGAGCGCTGAGGTGATCAGCTCGACGCGATCGACGTGACCGACCGCGTAGCGCGGCAGCCCGCCGCCCCATCGGGTCACTGTCGACGCCACCGGACGTGCGCGGCCCAGGCGGCAGACGAAAGCAAGCTCGTCCGCGGCGATGCGCACGAGCTCGTCGTCGTCGTGCTGAAGAGTGGTGACGTCGTCGGCGTGGCCCAGCGAGCACCTCACGACGACGAGCCCACGCGCCGACGCCTCGTCGTCGACCCACTGCCACTTGTGCGACGAGAACGTGGCGGCCTTCACCGGACGTGCCTGCGACGGCGGCACGAGATAGCCGCTGCCGTCAGGCAGGTCGCCACCGGGGAGCTCGTCGCGACGGTAGAGCAGCGTGACGACCGCGACGCTCGTGGTCTCGATCTCGGACAGCTCGGTCTCGGCCTGCACCGACAGTCCGTGCATCAGCTTCGCGGCCGTGGGGGCAGGTACTGCCAGGATCACCGCGTCGGCCGCGACGCTCCGCGCCTCGGTGGTCGGCCCCACGACGACCTCCCAGCCGGACGAGGCACGACGGAGCCGGCGCACCGTGGCGCCCGTCTCGATCGTCACCCCCGCGGAGCGCAGCCGATCCGCGAGCACGAGCGGCAGCTGCCCCACACCACCACGCAGGCCCGCGAACACCGGCGCGTCCTCGTGGCCCTCCCGCTGGCGACCCATCGTCCGACGTGCCGCGGCGAGCAGCGAGCGGTCCGTGCGCACCGCCTCGAACAGCCGTGGCGCAGCAGCGCGCATCGACACGGACGTGGCGCGGTCGGCGTAGACGCCCATGATCAGCGGTGCGACCAGCTTGTCGACGACCTCCGGTCCGAGGCGGCGACCGACGTACTCGCCGATGCTGATGTCGTCGCCGACGTCGGTGCCGGGCAGGACGTGGTCGAGCGGCAGCCGCGCCATCGTCTGCGACGAGAGGACGCGGGTGCGGCCGAGCTCGACGAGGTCGGTGGGGACACCCATCACGAGACCGGTCGGCAGCTCGACCAGGTCGCCGTCGATGACCAGACGCGGACGGGCGCCGGTCGGGTGGACGATGCTGGCGCCGAGCCCCGCCTCGCGGATGAGCGCGACCGCCTCAGGGCGCACGGCGAGGACGGATTCCGCACCCAGGTCGAGCGTCAGACCCTCGAGCTCGCCGAGCCGGAGCTTGCCCCCGACGTCGGGCGAGGACTCGAGCAGCGTGACGTCGACGTCGTGGCGCAGCCGGCACAGCCGCATCGCAGCCGCAAGACCGGAGATGCCGGCGCCCACGATGACGACGTGGGGACGCCGACCGAGCAGCTGCGCTTCGCTCACGCGGACACCCTGCCACCTCTGGCAGGGACGGACGCCGTCGGGATCGGCGCCGATCCGTGACCTGGGCGTGGAACGCACCCGAGGCGCACCGCGTCCCACCGACGACCGCCACCGACCAGGAGGACGCCATGAGCCGCTCCCCGCACCTGAGGCGCGCCGTCGCGCTCGCGTCGCTGCCCGTCGCCCTGCTCGCCCTGACCGCGTGCGCCTCCACAGCCTCGTCGTCCGCCGGCGAGACCTCGATGCCTGGGCCGATGGCGGTCGGAGCCGCGGGCGGTCAGGTCGTCGCCGGCGACAGCGCCCGGGTGCCCGCGAGCGGTGGGAAGGCGGCACCGACGACACTCGGGATCCCCGTCACCCGGTCGGTCGTCGTGCATGCGGATCTGTCGGTCGCCGTAGGCGACGTCGCGGCCTCGACGACGAGGATCGCGACCATCGCTGCCGCGCATCGCGCCGAGATCGCCAGCCAGTCGACCACCGACGGCACCGCGCCCGTGCCCGTTGCCTCGTCCGACGGCAAGCCCGACTGCGTGCAGACCGCGTGCCCCGGCGGCTACGCGACGTCGGTCACGACGCTGCGCGTCGACAACGCCGGCGTCGACGGGCTGTTGCGCGACCTGCGGGCCCTGGGCACGGTTCGCGCCTCGTCGCGCACGGCCGACGACGTCACCGCCCAGGTGGCCGACGTCGGAGCGCGGGTCGCGAGCGCCCGGGCGTCGCTCGACCGCATCCGCGTCCTCATGACGAAGGCGACGACGATCGGTCAGGTCGTGCAGATCGAGAGCGAGCTGAGCACCCGGCAGGCCGACCTCGAGTCGCTCGAGGCTCAGCAGCGCGCCCTCGCCGACCAGACCGCGCAGGCGACGGTGACCGTCACGCTGCTGTCCGACACCGCGCCCGCGGAGTCGACGTCGGACCAGACCGGCTTCGTCGCGGGGCTGCGCAAGGGCTGGGCGGCGTTCACCGCGGCCCTCGTCGGCGGTCTCACCGTGCTGGGGGCGCTGCTCCCCTTCGCGCTGGTCCTCGTGCCGCTGGGCTACGTCGGCTGGCGCTTCGCCCGGCGCACGCGCCCGACGGAGCCGGCGAGCGTCGAGACGGGCTGAACGCGCGCGCTCAGTGCGCGGTCGACTCGTGCACCTGGTCGACGACGGCCTTGAGGACGTCGGGATCGGTGCCGGGCAGCACCCCGTGACCGAGGTTGAAGATGTGGCCCGGGAGCCCGGCGGCGTCCGAGAGCACCTGCCGCACCCGGGCGCTCACCGCCTCGGGGCCGGCGAACAGCACCGCGGGGTCGAGGTTGCCCTGCAGGGCGTGGTCGGGTCCGACGCGGCGCGACGCCTCCTGGAGCGGGACCCGGAAGTCGACTCCCACCACATCGGTGCCGGCGTCGCGCATGTCGGGCAGCAGCTCGCCGGACACGACGCCGAAGTGGATCCGAGGTACGCCGAGGTCCTCGACGGCGGCGAGCGCCCGACGCGAGTGCGGCAGCACGTACTCGCGGTAGTCGCGCGCCGGGAGAGCACCCACCCACGAGTCGAACAGCTGCACCGCGCTGGCACCCGCGAGCACCTGCTGGCGCAGGAACGTCCCCGCCACGAGCGACAGCCTCTCCATCAGGGCATGCCAGACGTCGGGTTCGCCGTACATGAGCGCCTTGGTGTGGGCGTGGTCGCGGCTCGGCCCGCCCTCGACGAGGTAGGAGGCGAGGGTGAACGGCGCACCGGCGAAGCCGATCAGCGGCGTGGTGCCGAGCTCGTGGCCGAGGGCCGTGACGGCGGCCAGCACCGGGGCGACGTCGTCGGGTGTGAGCTCGCGGATTCGCGTGACGTCGGCCGCGGTCCGGAACGGCTCGGCCACGACCGGGCCCACTCCGGGCACGATGTCGAGGTCGATCCCGATGGCCTTGAGCGGGACGACGATGTCGCTGAAGAAGATCGCCGCGTCGACCCCGTAGCGACGTACCGGCTGCAACGTGATCTCGACGACGAGGTCGGTGCGGAAGCACGACTCGAGCATCGGGACACCCTCGCGGACCTTGCGGTACTCCGGCAGCGAGCGACCGGCCTGGCGCATGAACCACACGGGCGTGTGCGGGACCGGCTGACGACGTGCCGCGCGCACGAGCGGAGCCTGGGCCGTGCGGCCGCTGACGAGCGGATGGGTGGCGGGCAGGGCGGTGTCGGTCACGCTCGTGATCGTGTCATGGGCGTCCGTCCGGCGCCCGACGCCCCGAGGGTCGACGACCACCGGCCGCGCCCGGTCGCCGTCAGGCGCGAGCGTCGGTTGGGTGACCAGGCTCGGGCGCGGCGTCGCGGCGGGCGGCGCCGCCCGACCTACTCTCGATGACGTGACCAGCCGTGGCCGTGACTCCGGGTCGACGAGCGCGCCGGTGCCGGCGGACTTCGCCGCCGCCCTGGCGAGCATCCGTGCTGCTGTGCTGCGCCCCGAGGTCGTCATCGAGGAGACCCCCGCACCGCAGCGGCTGTCCCCGTTCGCCGTCGCGCTGCAGGCCGAGATCGTGCTCGACGACGAGGAAGCGGCGTCCGGTCGCTTCGTGGTGCTGCACGACCCCGACGGCCAGGAGCCCTGGGAGGGCCAGTTCCGCATCGTCTCGTTCGTGAAGGGCACGGTCGAGCTCGACATCGCGGAGGACCCCATGCTCACCGAGGTCGGCTGGGCCTGGCTCGTCGAGGCGCTCGACGCCCGCGGCGCACGGTTCCGTGCCGAGTCCGGCACCGTCACCCGCACCGCGTCGCAGTCCTTCGGCTCGATCTCGGACCGGCCGCCGTCCGGTGACGTCGAGATCCGGGCCTCGTGGACGCCGCTCACGCCCGACGTGGGAGCGCACCTCGCGGCCTGGGGTGACGTGCTCGTCCAGGTGGCCGGCCTGCCGCCGCTGCCGCCCGGCGTGGCAACCCTGCCCGTCCCGCGGCGCCGCTGAGGCTCGCCGCTGCCCGGTGGACGCCGGGCGGTCACACCCCGCGTCGTACGGATTCACCCGATCGTGTCGGGCCAGGCGGGCATTCCATGCCGTTCGCGAGGTCAAGACCTGCCCATCTCGGGTCGATAGCCCATGCGTAAGGCCGGTCCACCGACGGTGGTCGGAACGACGTGATGCCAGGAGGCAAGCCGTGGTCGCACTCGTCGAGCGCACGTCAGCGGTCGTCCCGCTGCCGAGGGCTCGCTTCACGGCGTTGGTCGTCGCTGAGTCCGCCGTGCGTCGCCAGACGCTGTGCGGCCGACTGCGGCTGCTCGGAGCGCGCGACGTCGTCGAGGCGGCCAGCGGCGCCGAGGCGCGCGTGCGCGCCCACTACGACGGCCCCCGCGACCTCGTGGTCATCGAGGGCGGCCTCACCGACGGCCCCGCCCTCCCCCTGCTCGCGGACCTGCGCCAGCTCGGCTGGCGCCGGGTCGTCCTGCTCACCGTGCGCGACGACCCCTACGCCGTCCGCGCGGCCATCAACGCCGGCGTGCGCTGCTACGTCGTCACCCCCGAGGACGCCGGTCCCGGTGCCACCACGCCGGTCTCGCGCATCCGTCCGCGCGGGGGCTCGCCCGACGAGCTGTCGGCGCGCGAGGTCGAGGTGCTGCAGCTGGTGTCGGAGGGCCGATCCAACAAGGACATCGGCGACGCCCTCGGCCTGTCGGCGCTCACGGTCAAGAGCCACCTGGCCCGGATCGCCCGCAAGGTCGGCACCGGCGACCGAGCCGAGATGGTCGCCCACGCCATGCGGGCCGGCCTCGTCCGCTGAACCGGTCGCCGAACTGACAGCGACCCCGACCCCCGGTCTCAGCCGCGCCGGACGTCGTCGTACGTCCCGTGCGTCGTCCCCGCGCGCCAGAGTCCGTATCCTGACGCCGTGACGGAACCCGGCGACGACGCGCCGTCTTCCGTCGATCCCGCGAGCTCCGACGCGCTCCCCCCGCCCGCCGAGCCGCTCGACGACACGGACGAGTCCGCCCGCACACCGGACCGGCCCGCCGCGATCCCGCTGGCCTCCCCTCGTGAGGGTGTGCCCCCGGTCGTCGTGTCCCCGGCCGGGCTGCGCGAGGCGGCCGAGGCGCTCGCAGCGGGGACGGGGCCGGTCGCGATCGACGCCGAACGGGCGTCGGGCTACCGATACGGCCAGCGCGCCTATCTGGTCCAGCTGCGACGCGTCGGCAGCGGGACCCACCTCGTCGACCCCATCGCCGTCCCGGACATGGCGCCGCTCTCCGCGGCGCTCGAGGGGACCGAGTGGGTGCTGCACGCGGCCTCGCAGGACCTCCCGTGCCTGCGGGAGATCGGCCTCGCACCGAGCTCGGTGTTCGACACCGAGCTCGCGGGACGCCTCCTCGGCTTCCCCCGCGTCGGGCTCGCCAGCCTGCTCGAGGGCGTGCTCGGCTACTCGCTGGCCAAGGAGCACTCCGCCGCCGACTGGTCGACGCGGCCCCTGCCCGAGCCCTGGCTGCGCTACGCCGCCCTCGACGTCGAGCTGCTGCTCGAGCTGCGCGACGCCCTGGAGGCGCAGCTGCGCGACGCGGGCAAGCTGGACTGGGCGTGGCAGGAGTTCGACGCGGTGCGCGACGCACCCCCGTCCGCACCGCGGGTCGACCCGTGGCGCCGGACGTCGGGTATGCACAAGGTCCGCCGTCCTCGCCAGCTCGCCGTCATCCGCGAGATGTGGCTGCGCCGCGACGAGATCGCGCAGCGGCGGGACACGTCACCGGGTCGGGTGCTGCCCGACTCCGCCATCGTCGCCGCGGCCTCCGCCACCGCTCCCTCCGGCGTCCCACGTACCGACCTGCGCACGCTGCCGGCCTTCGGCGGCCGAGGGGCCAAGCGTCACCTCACCGACTGGCAGGCCGCCGTCGACGCCGCGCTCGCCCTGCCGGAGTCGCACCTGCCACCGAGCACCCTGCCACCCGACGGTCCGCCACCACCGCGCAGCTGGGCCGACCGCGACCCGGCGGCCGCAGAACGACTCGCGGCGGCGCGCTCCGTCGTCACGGCACGCGCCGAGTCGCTGTCGCTCCCCGTCGAGAACCTGCTCTCCCCTGACCTGCTGCGGCGGGTGTGCTGGACGCCGCCCGACCCGCTGGACGCCGCCGCACTCACGGGCGCCCTGCGCGACGGCGGTGCCCGGCCGTGGCAGGTGGAGCAGGTCGCGCCCGACCTGCTGGCCGCCCTGCTGGACCCGACGAGCGTGGCGCACGCCACTCCTCCCCAGGTTGAGACGACCGCCGACGCCGTGGTTAGGTAACCCTAAGTTGCCGTCCCGGGAGGAACGATGTTCGCGAACTACCTGATCGGCCTGCGCGAGGGCCTCGAGGCCAGCCTCATCGTGGGAATCCTCGTCGCCTACGTCGTGAAGGCCGGTCACCGCCAGCGCCTCGGTGCGATCTGGGCCGGCGTCGGCATCGCCATCGGCGTCTCGCTCGCCTTCGGCGGAGCGCTGACCCTCACGTCCTCCTCCCTCTCCGAGCAGGCCGAGCACGCCTTCGCCGGAACGATGTCGATCCTCGCCGTCGCCCTGGTCACCTGGATGGTCTTCTGGATGCGACGCACCGCCCGCGAGATGCGCGGCGAGCTGCACGGCCGCCTCGACCGGGCGCTCCTGTCCGGCGGCGTCGCGCTCGGGATGGTCGCGTTCGTCGCGGTGGTCCGCGAGGGACTCGAGACCGCGCTCTTCCTCTGGGCGGCCACCAGCGCCTCGTCGGGCACGGCCGCGGCGCTCGGTGGTGCGCTGCTCGGCATCGCCACGGCGATCGGCATCGGCTGGGCCGTGTACCGCGGCGCCGTGCGGATGAACCTCGCGACGTTCTTCACCTGGACCGGGGCTGCCCTGATCGTCGTCGCAGCCGGCGTGCTCGCGTACGGCGTCCGCGACCTTCAGGAGGCCGGCTGGCTCCCCGGCGGGGAGTCCTACGCCTTCGACGTCAGCACCCAGGTGCCCGAGGACGGTGCCGTCGGCACGGTCCTCGGCGGCTTCTTCCACTTCGACCCGGTCACGACCTGGCTGCAGCTCGGAGTGTGGATCACCTACCTGGTGGTGACCCTCGCGATCTACTTCCGACCGGCGCGCCCGAAGGTCGCCGCGGACGCCTCCGCGCCGGCGCGGACGCTCGCCTGACGCCCCACCCCGCCCACCGGGCCACGGGCACCGCGCGATGACAGACTCGACGTGAGACCTGGGGAGACCGTCATGACCGGTTCGTCGCGAACGACGACAGCCAGCGCCGGCGGTGCCGGTGCGGTCTACGGGCTGGGCCTCCTCGGCGCCCTCGTCTACTACTGGCAGCACGCCGACGGGTTCTGGCCGCACGTGTGGGCCCTCGTCGAGGCGCTGCTCTGGCCGGCGTTCGTCGTCTACGACCTGCTCAGCCACCTGCACTGAGCAGCGCATGCCAGCCCCCGACCGCTCACTGGTCCTCGCCGTGCGTGCCGCGCTGCGCGAGGCGGCCGATCCGACCCGCGCACCGGCGATGCAGGCGTACATGAAGTCCGCGCTGCCTTTCTACGGCGTCGCGAAGCCCGCGCGGGTCAGGCGCCTACGCCCGGTGCTCACGGCCCACCCGCCGACCGACCGGGCGTGCTGGGAGGCCACGGTGCGGGTTCTGTACGACGAGGCCTCCCACCGCGAGGAGCGCTACGCCGCCCTCGACCTGCTCGCCGTACGCGCCGGACGCCCCTGGCACGACCCCGACCTCGTCCCGCTGCTGGAGCACCTGGTGCGCGCCGGGGCGTGGTGGGACCTGGTCGACGAGGTCGCCGGCCACCACGTGGCGCCGGTGCACCGGTCACACCCGCGCGAGCTCGCGACCGTCGTGCGCCGCTGGGCCGTCGACGACGACATCTGGCTGCGCCGCGCAGCGGTGCTCAGCCAGCTCGGCTCGAAGGGCAGCACCGACCGGGACCTGCTGGGCGACGTGATCGTGGCCAACGCCGAGCGCCCGGAGTTCTGGCTGCGCAAGGCGATCGGCTGGGCGCTGCGCGACCTCTCGCCACACGATCCGGTCTGGGTGACGTCGTTCGTGGCTGCCCATCCCGAGCTCTCGACGCTGTCGCGCCACGAGGCGCTGCGCCGCCTGCCCGGTGCACTGCCGGGGCCGCCTGGTCCGCGAGGAGCCCCTGATGACGGATCCCGAGGGCATGGGTAGCATCAGACATTACCGGCCAGTAACCACCGGTCCCCCTGCGCGAGGAGTGCCCGTGTCCCCCACCCGTGCCGTGCGCGACGTCGTCCTCGTCGATGCCGCGCGCACCCCGTTCGGCAAGGCCGGTGCCACCGGCATCTACGCCGAGACGCGCGCCGACGACCTCGTGGTCGCCGTCTTCCGCGAGCTGCTGCGTCGCAACCCGGGACTCCCTCCCGAGCGCATCGACGACGTCGCCGTCGCCGCGACGACCCAGATCGGCGACCAGGGGCTCACGCTCGGGCGCACGGCCGGGATCCTCGCCGGCTTCCCGCGCAGCGTGCCCGGACAGTCGGTCGACCGGATGTGCGCGGGTGCCATGACCGCCGTGACCAACCTGTCGAGCGGTATCGGCGTCGGGGCCTATGACGTCGTCGTCGCCGGCGGTGTCGAGCACATGGGCCGCCACCCGATGGGCGAGGGCATCGACCCCAACCCGCGCATCATCAGCGAGAAGCTCGTCGACCCCGAGGCCCTGCTCATGGGCAAGACGGCCGAGAACCTCCACGACAGGTTCCCCCACCTCACCAAGGCGCGCGCCGACGAGTACGCGCTGCGCAGCCAGGAGAAGACGGCCAAGGCCTACGCCGACGGGGCCATCCAGCCCGACCTGGTGCCGGTCGGCACGCGCACCGCGGCGACCGGCTGGGGCCTGGCCACCGTCGACGAGCCCCCGCGACCCGAGACCACGATCGAGGGACTCTCGTCGCTCAAGACCCCGTTCCGCTCGCACGGTCGCGTCACCGCGGGCAACGCCGCGGGCCTCAACGACGGCGCGACCGGCGCGATCCTCGCGGCCGAGGAGGTCGCCGACGAGCTCGGGCTCACGAAGAAGGCGCGTCTGGTGTCCTTCGCGTTCGCGGGCGTCGAGCCCGAGGTCATGGGCGTCGGTCCCGTCCCGTCGACGCACAAGGCTCTGGCCCGGGCGGGTCTGACGATCGACGACATCGGCCTGTTCGAGGTCAACGAGGCGTTCGCGGTGCAGGTCCTCGCGTTCCTCGACGCGTTCGGCCTCGACGACGACGACCCGCGCGTCAACCCGTTCGGCGGTGCCATCGCCGTCGGTCACCCGCTGGCCTCGTCGGGCATCCGGCTCATGGCCTACCTCGCGAAGAGCTTCGAGCTGCACCCCGAGGTGCGCTACGGGCTCACCACCATGTGCATCGGTCTCGGCATGGGCGGAACTGTCATCTGGGAGAACCCGGCCTATCAGGCGACGAAGGCGTGAGCACCGTGAGCGACACCACCACCCTCCCCGCCGGCGCGCCGGACGAGCTCGTCACCCACGCGCTGCTGCGCGTCGTCGACCTGCCGTACGGCGTCGGCCGTGCGGCGCTCATCACTCTCGACAACGGCAAGGACCACACCAAGCCGAACACGTTCGGCGTCGGGGGCCTGCGCTCCCTCGCGCAGGCGCTGGACCAGGTGCAGGCCGCGGCCGAGGCCGGCGAGATCGTCGCTGTCGCCGTCACGGGCAAGCCGTTCATCTTCGGGGTGGGGGCCGATCTCACCGGCGTCGGGCAGATCACGTCGCGCGACCAGGCCCACTCGGTGGGCCGGGCCGGTCACGACACCCTGCGCCGCCTCGACGAGCTGGGCATCCCGTCCTTCGCGTTCGTCAACGGGGCGGCGATGGGCGGCGGGCTCGAGATCGCGCTGCACTGCCGCTACCGCACGCTCTCGACCGGAGCCGGTCTCCTCTCGTTCCCCGAGGTCGCGCTCGGCCTCATCCCCGGCTGGGGCGGTGCGTTCCTGCTGCCGCGTCTCATCGGTCCGCAGAAGGCCGTCACGGTCATCGTCGAGAACCCGCTGAACCAGAACCGCATGCTCAAGCCCGCCGAGGCGCTCGCCCTCGGCGTCGCCGACGTCGCGTTCGAGCCGGCCGACTTCCTCGTGCAGTCGCTGCGCTGGGCGGCACGAGTGGTCTCGGGTGACGTCGTGGTGGAGCGAGCGTCGCTCGCCGACGAGCAGACGTGGGACGCCGCGGTCGCCGCGGGCCGTGCCTTCGCCGACGCCAAGGTCCATGGGTCCGCGCCGGCGCCCTACCGCGCGCTCGACCTGATCGCGGCTGCTCGCACCGCGACGCGGTCCGAAGGCTTCGACGCGGAGGACGACGCGCTGGCCGACCTCGTCATGAGCGACGAGCTACGGGCCGGGCTGTACTCGTTCGACCTCGTGCAGCGTCGGGCCAAGCGCCCCGTCGGTGCACCCGACCGGTCGCTGGCCCGCCCGATCACCAAGGTCGGCGTCGTCGGCGCCGGCCTCATGGCCAGCCAGCTCGCGCTGCTCTTCGTCCAGCGGCTCGAGGTGCCGCTGGTGCTCACCGACCTCGACCGGGAACGCGTCGACAAGGGAGTCGGGTACGTCCACGCCGAGATCGACAAGCTGGTCGCGAAGAATCGGCTCAGCAGCGACAAGGGGAACCGGCTCCGCGCGCTCGTCACGGGCTCGACGTCGAAGGCCGACTTCGCCGACGCCGACGTCGTCATCGAGGCCGTGTTCGAGGACCTCAAGGTCAAGCAGCAGGTGTTCGCGGAGGTCGAGGCCGTCGTCTCGGACACCTGCGTTCTGCTCACCAACACGTCCTCGCTGTCGGTCACCGCGATGGCCGAGAACCTCGCGCACCCCGAGCGGGTGGTGGGGTTCCACTTCTTCAACCCCGTGGCGCTCATGCCGCTGCTCGAGATCGCGCGCGCAGAGAAGACCGACGATGCCTCGCTGGCGACGGCGTTCGCGCTCGGCAAGCAGCTGAAGAAGTCGTGCGTGCTGGTGAAGGACGCGCCCGCGTTCGTGGTCAACCGCCTCCTCACCCGCTTCCTCGGCGAGGTCATGGCGGCGTTCGACGAGGGCACGCCCTTCGAGGTCGCGAACTCCGCGCTCGATCCGCTCGGCCTCCCGATGCAGCCGTTCGTGCTCGTCCAGATGGTCGGACCCGCGGTCGCGTTCCACACCGGCGAGACGCTCCACCAGGCGTTCCCTGACCGGTTCGGCATCTCCGCGAACCAGCGGCGGCTGGTCGAGGCCGGCAAGACGACACTGCTGGCGTGGGACGGGTCGACACCGCGCATCGCGGACGACGTCGCCGAGCTGTTCGTGGTGGGTGACTCGCCCTCGACGGCCGAGCAGGTGCGCCGGCGTGCACTTGACGCCGTCGCCGAGGAGGCCCGGCTCATGCTCGACGAGGGCGTGGTCGCGGAGCCGCAGGACCTCGACCTGTGCCTGCTGCTCGGTGCCGGCTGGCCGTTCCACCTCGGCGGCGTGACGCCCTACCTCGATCGCACCGGGACGTCGGAGCGCGTGACGGGCCGACGCTTCCTCGCGCCGGGCGTCGCCAGCGTCGGCTGAGCCGTCCGGGACTCGCCGTGACAACCAGTCACGACGATCTCGCTCTCGGTGCGTCGTGTCACCCCGCGAGGCCTCCACGGGACGCGCGGCACCGCGTACGGTCGACGTGTGACCGCCGACCGTGCCACCACGGCGCTGCGCCGAGCCGTGCTCGGCGTGACGCTGCAGGACGACGGCGTCCTCGGCGACCTGCAGGTTCGTGACGACGGCGTCGTGCGCCCGGGCACCGACGGACTCGACGACCTGACCGTGCCGTGGGGCGAGCTGCTGCTCGCCTCCGGCGACCCCACGGCCGCGGAGCCCGGCGTCGCCCGTCGGGTCGCCCGGTGGCTGCGGCTGCGCATCCATCTCCACGAGCGCCTCTCCGACCAGGCGTCCGACGGTCCGCACGCCGGACGCGCCTGGGTCCTGGCCCGCGTCCGTCCGCGAGCGCTGCCGGTCGACCATGCGCTGAGTCCCGGCGCCTCCTGGCCCCGTGGCGTCGTGCTCGGCGGGGCGCTGGAGACCGGACTGGGGCTCCGCGGCGTCGACGACGACGGTCGACCTGAGCCCGACGCCGTCGGGCTGCTGCCCGCGGGTGTGCTGGTCGCCGCGCGCGTCGATCTCGCGGAGGCCGGAATCCGCGCGGAGCGCTACCTCTGCGACATGGCGACACTTGCCGCCGACCGGCTGCGACGCGACCCCACCGCCGTGCTGCGACCACTGGGTGACGCCGACGTGCTCACGCTGCTGGCCGCCCGCGAGTTCCGCGTCGCGCTGCTCGACGGCATGGGCATGCGCTCGGCCGCGATCCCCTCGCGCACCCGCGGCTGGCTCGACCTGGGCCGTCTCGACCCCGCCTTCGCCCTCTCGGCCGCGTTGCTCACCGAGGCCGACGAGCGCGGCTTCCCGCGACCGGTGCTGGTGACCGCCGACGAGGTCACGATGGCGCGTCCGGGGGGAGACGTGGTGCGCCAGTCGCTCTCGGATCCCGCCCCTCGCGAGCCGGCCCAGCCGATCTCGCGCTTCGCCTGACCGATCAGTCGGCGGGGGCGTCGACCGGTCGCTCCGACAATGCCTGGTCGCGACGTGCGACGGTCTCGACGACCGCGCGCGAGATGTCCTGCGCGGTCAGCCCGAGCTGGGCCAGCACCGACGAACGGCTGGCATGACTGAGGAAGCGCGACTCGATGCCGAAGTCGCGCAAGGGCACGTCGACCTCGGCGTCGCGAAGCGCGCGAGCCACCGCGGATCCCACTCCCCCGGTACGCACGTTGTCCTCGACCGTGACGACGAGACGATGGGTGCGCGCCAGGTCGACCACGGCGTCAGGGACGGGGACCGCCCAGCGCGGGTCGACGACCGTGACGCCGATGCCCTGCTGAGCCAGGCGATCGGCGACGTCGAGGCACAGCTCGGCGAACGCGCCGATGGCCACGACGAGGACGGCGGCGTTGTCATCGGCTCGCAGCACGTCGACGCCGTCGCGACGTGATACCGCGGGGATGTCTGCGCCGACCACGCCCTTCGGGTAGCGGATCACCGTGGGTGCGTCGTCGACGTCGACCGCCTCGTGCAGCAGCTCGCGCAGTCGTGCCGCGTCGCGCGGGGCTGCGATCCGCAGGCCCGGAACGACCTGGAGCACCGACATGTCCCACATGCCGTTGTGGCTGGCCCCGTCGTCGCCGGTGACGCCGGCGCGGTCGAGCACGAACGTGACACCGGCCCGGTGCAGGGCGCAGTCCATGAGCACCTGGTCGAACGCGCGGTTGATGAACGTCGCGTAGACGGCCACCACCGGGTGCAGCCCGGCGAAGGCCATGCCCGCCGCGCTCGTGGCGGCGTGCTGCTCCGCGATGCCGACGTCGTAGGTGCGATCGGGGAACTCGGCACGGAACGGCTCGAGCCCGGTCGGTCCCATCATCGCCGCGGTCACCGCCACGACGTCGCTTCGCCGGCGTCCGACCGACACGAGCTCGTCGGAGAAGACCGAGGTCCAGCTGCGCCCGGACTTCGAGATCGGCTGGCCCGTCTCGGCGTCGATGACGCCGACGGCGTGGAAGCGCTCCGCGTCGTCCATCTCCGCGGGGAGGTAGCCGCGGCCCTTCTCGGTGATCACGTGGACCAGTACCGGTCCCGGGAACGCCTTGGCGCGCGTGAGCGCGTGCTCGACGGCAGCGATGTCGTGACCGTCGACCGGACCGATGTACTTGAGCCCGAGGTCCTCGAACATGCCCTGCGGCGCGACGACGTCCTTGAGGCCCTTCTTCACGCCGTGCAGGGTCTCGTAGAGCGGGGCGCCGATGACGGGGGTGCGTCCCAGCACGGACTTGCCCCAGTCGAGGACGCGTTCGTAGCCGCGGGTGGTGCGCAGCGTCTGCAGGTGCGAGGCCAGCCCGCCGATGGTCGGCGAGTACGAGCGCTCGTTGTCGTTGACGACCATGATGACCGGCCGGTCGGAGGCCGCGATGTTGTTGATGGCCTCCCACGCCATCCCGCCGGTCAGCGCACCGTCGCCGATGATGCCGACGACGTGACGCGACCCGAGCTGACCGGTGCGCTCGAGCCCCTTGGCGATGCCGTCCGCCCACGAGAGGGCGGTCGACGCGTGCGAGTTCTCGACGACGTCGTGCGGCGACTCGTGCCGGCTCGGGTAGCCCGACAACCCGCCCTCGGTGCGCAGGGTGGTGAACTCGTCGAGCCGCCCCGTGAGCATCTTGTGCACGTAGGACTGGTGCCCGGTGTCGAACACCAGCACGTCGCTCGGCGACCGGAACACGCGGTGCAGCGCGATCGTGAGCTCGACGACGCCGAGGTTGGGCCCGAGGTGGCCGCCGGTGCGGGTCACCTTGTCGATGAGCTCGGCACGGATCTCGGCCGCGAGCGCCGGGAGCTGGTCCTCGTGGAGGGCGCGCAGGTCCTCGGGCGACCGGACGCCTCGCAGCAGCGACATGACCACAGTCTAGGTGCGCCCGGCGAGGTCGCACCTCGCGAGCGCCGACTCCGTCGTGGGTCGGCTAGAGCCGCGAGGCCGTCGCCCGGGACGCGCGGCGCGCCGCCGCGATGACGCCCAGGGGGTCGTCGAGCAGGGGCGCGAACGCCGTCTCGGCGGCGCCGAGCAGGGTCGAGTCGTCACCGAGCGCGGGCAGAGACAGGATCACGTGCTCGCTGGGCGCCGTCAGCGCCCCGTGGAGCACCGCATCGACGCGGTCCCGGGTGAACGGGAACACCTCGCGCAGCGTGCCACCGAACACGACGACGTCCGGGTTGAAGATGTTCACCAGGTTCGCCACGCCGACGCCCAGCCAGTCCCCGACCCGCCGGAGGCCCTTGATCGCCTCACGGTCACCTGCCTGCGCGCGCGCCACGATCTCGGCCATCGACGTCGACTCCGCGGACCCGGTGGCGATCCGGATCGCGGGCTCGCCGATCTCGGTCTCCCAGCAGCCGACGGCGCCGCAGCGGCAGTCGCGGCCCCGCGGATTGACCCGCATGTGCCCGACCTCGCCGCCGTACCCCTGGGCACCCATGAGCAGCGAGCCGTCGACCACGATCCCGCCGCCGACGCCCACCTGGCCGGCCAGGTAGATCACGTTGGCCGCGCCCATGGCCGTGCCGCGCAGCCGTTCCGCGATGGCGCCCAGGTCGGAGTCGTTGCCGACCACGATCGGGGTCGACACGCCGAGCGCCGACGCCAGGTGGTCACCGAGCGGGACGTCCACCCAGCCGAGGTTGGGCGCGAACCTGACGAGTCCGTCGGGCTGGCGCACGAGACCCGGCACGCCGACTCCGACGCCGACCTGCACCGACGCCCGAGGCGCGCTGTCGAGCAGGTCGTGGCAGACGTCGACGAGCTGAGCGACGACGCGCTCCTCGCGCTGCTGCCCCTTGCGGTAGCGGTGCTCGCGCCGGTCCAGCACCTTGCCGCCGAAGCCGACCAGCGCCGCGATCGTCCGGTCGACCCGCAGGTCGATGGCCAGGACGTAGGCCCGCTCGTTGACCGGCTCGACGCCGAAGGACGGCCGGCCCACGCCCTTGCCGACCGGCTCGGTCTCGCGCACGAGGCCGGCCGTGACGAGGTCGGCGATCAGGCCGCCGATCGTGCTGCGGTTGAGGCCGGTGTGGCTCACCAGCTCCGAGCGCGAGGTCGACCCGTGGTCGTGCAGGAACCGGGCGAGTGCGGCCAGGTTGTGCCGCCGCACCTCGTCCTGGGTGGCTCCGGCCAGCGACACGGATCGATCCCCCTCGTGGCTGCTAGGTGGCGGACGATCGACGCCGGGACAGCGCGTCGACGGTGGCCGCCACGAGCAGCACCAGGCCAGTGACGATGTACTGGATGCCGGACTGCTGGGTGACCAGCGGGAGGCCGTTGGCGATGACCGCGACGACCAGTCCGCCGATGACCGCGTCGGACACCTTGCCGACACCGCCGAAGAGGCTGGTGCCACCGATGACGGCGGCCGCCACCGCGTACAGCAGCGTGGTCGAGCCACCGGTGGACGGCGAGACGGAGTTGTCGCGCGACGCGAACAGGATGCCCGCGACCGCGGCCAGCAAGGAGCAGATGATGAAGCAGGCGAGCTTCACGCCGGACACGCTGATGCCGGCACGGCGAGCAGCCTCGGAGTTGCCTCCCACGGCGTACACGTGACGGCCGAACGCAGTCCGGCCGAGCACGAACGTGAGCACCACGAGGAGCACGAGGATGATCGGGACGATGTAGGGCACGCCCTTGATCGACGTGAGCTCGGGGTGTCGGGACCGCTCCTGGTTGAGGAAGAAGGTCGCCAGGCCGTACAGGACGCCGATCGAGATCAGCTGGAACAGCCACACCGAGGGCGACTTGGTCACGAGGCCGTTGGCGCGGCGGCGACGTAGCCGCAGCCCGGTCGTGAGCCCGTACCCGACCATGACGATGAGGTAGAGGATCCAGCCGCCGATCGGCGTGAGGTTGTTGTTCTGGATCGCGAGGATGACCTTGTCGTCGATCGGGATGGTGCCGCCCTCACCGATGACGAGGAGCAGCACGCCCTGAAGGGCGAGGAACATCGACAGCGTGACGACGAACGACGGGGCACCGAGCCGCGCCACCAGCAGTCCGTTGACGAGGCCGATCGCGACACCGGTCAGCAGGCAGGCGACGAGCGCGGCGGGGAGCGGCCAGCCCTTCTGCGTGAGGCACACGCCCAGGACCGCAGCGCAGGTGGCCGCGGCGAAGCCGGCCGACAGGTCGATCTCGCCGAGGAGCAGGACGAAGACGAGCCCCATCGCGAGGACGATGATCATGGCGCCCTGCGACATGAGGTTCGCGAGGTTGAAGGCCGAGAAGAAGGTGCTGCCCTGCAGGACGGTGAACAGGATCACGAGCACGATGAGGCCGAGGACCGCCGGCAGCGAGCCGAGCTGGCCGCCACGGATGCGCGTCACGTACTCGCGGAAGGCCTCGCCCAGCCCGGGCGCCTCGGGTGCCGCCACGGGCGCCTCTGTCGTCGTGGTCATGCCGTCGCTCCCGTCGACTGGGGCTGGAGCCCGATGTGGCCGCTGCGACCGGTCGTGATGAGCTCGACGACCTGGCTGTGCGTGACGTCCTTGGCCGGGACCTGCGCCGCCATCTGCCCGAGGTAGAGCGTCGCGATGTGGTCGGCCACCTGCAGGACGTCGTTCATGTTGTGCGAGATGAGGATGACGCCGAGGCCGTTGTCGGCGAGGCGTCGTACGAGGTTGAGGACCTGCTCGGTCTGCGCGACGCCGAGCGCGGCGGTCGGCTCGTCGAGGATCACCAGCTTGGAGTTCCAGAGCACCGCGCGCGCGATCGCCACCGTCTGCCGCTGGCCGCCGGACAGGCTCGAGACGGTCTGGCGCACGGACTTCAGGGTCCGGACCGAGAGGCGTGTCGAGCGTCTTGCGCGCGCGCGTCTCCATCTCGTCCTCGTCGAGGATGACGCCCTTCTTCTCCTCGCGTCCGAGGAACATGTTGTGCACCACGTCGAGGTTGTCGCACAGCGCGAGGTCCTGGTAGACGACCTCGATGCCCAGGGCGTTGGCCGCCTTGGGGTCGTGCACCTCCACCTTCGAACCTTCGAAGATGTAGTCACCCGAGTCGAAGCTGTAGATGCCCGCGACGCCCTTGATGAGGGTCGACTTGCCCGCGCCGTTGTCCCCGACGAGGGCCGTCACCTGACCGGGGTAGACGTCCAGGTCGACGCCCTTGAGCACATGGACGGCACCGAAGCTCTTGTCGATGCCGCGCAACGACAGGAGCGGCGTGGAAGTGGTGCCGCTCGGGGCGGCAGGGGCAGTGTCGGACATGGATCACCTCGTGGCGGTAGGGGCCTACGGGCACAGGATGGCGCGTCGGGGCGCGACGCGGGCCAGTTCTCGCGAGTTGTCGCGCTTCCGGAGGCGGTACGGCGGTGAGTGCAGGGGTGGCCGCCGGAACCCGGCGGCCACCCCCTATCGAGCTCAGATCACTTGACGCCGTACTTGGCGCACGCCGCGACGAGGTCGGGCGTCGTGCACACGTCAGCGGCGGTGGTGAAGCCGTCGGCCACCACGTCCTTGACGTTGTCCTGGTAGATGGCCTGCGGCGTCAGGAGCACCGACGGCTTGATCTGACCCGGGTACGGAGTGCTGTCGGCGACGCCTGCCGGCGCAGCGCCGGTGGCCAGCGCGATGGCCAGCGCCGAGGCGGCGTCGGCCTCCTTCTTGATGGCCTTGTAGACGGTCACGCACTGGGTGCCGAGCAGCACGCGCTGCAGGCCCTCGTTCGTGGCGTCCTGACCGGTCACCGGAACCTTGCCGGCGAGGCCGTTCTTCTGGAGCACGGCGACCACGGCGCCACCGAGGCCGTCGTTGGCCGCGTCGACACCGACGAAGTTGCCGCCGGCCTTGGTGTACATCTGCTCGAAGATCACGCCACCCTGAGTGTTGTTCCACTCGGGCACCGACTGGTCAGCAGCGATGGTGTAGCCGGCCGACTTGATCGCGGCCTCGTAGCCCTGCTTGAACAGCGTGGCGTTGTTGTCGGTCGGCGAGCCGTTGAGCAGCGCGACCGGGCCGGAGGACTTGCCGTTGGCCTGCATGCACTTGACCAGACCCTGGCCCTCGAGCGTGCCGACCGCGATGTTGTCGAACGACACGTAGTACGAGGCGCTGCCACCGATGGTGTAGCGGTCGTAGTCGATGGTCTTGATGCCCTGCGCGCCGGCCTTGGACTCACAGGCCTTCGCGGTGTCGCTGTCGAGGTTGACGACGACCATGACCTTGACGCCCTCGTTGATGAACTGGTCGCACAGCGTCGACCACTTCTGCTTGTCACCCTGCGCGTTCTGGATGTCAGCCTTCACACCGGCAGCGTCGAACGCAGACTGCAGGAGCGGACGGTCGTTGTTCTCCCACCGCTTCGAGGAGGCGGTGTCGGGGAGGATCACGCCCACCTGAGCCGTGGAGCTGCTGCTGGAGCCGCCCGACGACGAGGAGGGGGTGCTGGAGCTGCCACAGGCAGCCAGCAGAAGGGACAGGGCCACGGCACCAACCGCGGCCAGGGAACGCTTGCTCATTCTCGTCCTCTCTTGCACGGGTCCGCCGTGCGTGAGTGTCCCGGGCGGGAGACCCGGGGTGGGAGCATCCGGTCCGTCGAAGACGTTCCGGGAATGTTGCCAGCCCGAACATATTGCGTCCGCGTGACGGACACCACCTCACAGGGTCACGAGTTCGTTGTGTCCGGTAACAATTGCGTCACGCGCTCGGAACCTGCGCGGTGTATGTCCGAGTTCGCGCCGGATCGCCCCGTGCGCGTCGTGACCGTCGCGTGACCGGTGGCGCGATTCCCTTGGGCCGCACGCGCTTTGTGGGAGCGCTCCCAACCCATCGTTCCGGACGACGAAAGGCTCAGACCGCCACGGAGTCCCGCCGATAGCATCCGTTCACCCACGCCCGACGAGGACGGAGCACATGACGAACGTCGTGATCGACACGACCGCCCAGAAGTGCCGCGTGCTGCTGGTCGAGGACGGCCGACGCACCGCGTTGCCCGCGCTGTGGCTGCGCGAGCGCAGCCCGGAACCCGACCAGCTCGACGCCATCACGGGTCAACGGCTCTTCGACCCGCACCTGCTCCCGGTCGACCTCGACGTGGTGTCCGCGTCGGTCGGCGACGGTGCGCTCACCGTCACGTTCACCGACGGGCACCGGGCGACCTACGACGTCGATGTCCTCGCCGCTGCCCGTGACCTCGACGACGGCGTACCGGCACCGGTGCCCTGGCGCGCCGGCACCGACCGCCCCCACGTCCACTCCTGGGAGTCGGTCACCGCCGTCCCCGCCGCCGAGCTCGCGGCCCTCCGGGACTTCCTCGTCGACGGCGCCGTGGTGCTCGACGGCGTACCCACGACGCCGGGCTCGATCTTCGGTGTCGCCGAGCAGTTCGGCTACGTGCGCGAGACGAACTTCGGGCGGCTGTTCGACGTGCGCTCGATCCCGGACTCCACCGACCTCGCCTACCGCGCCGTCCCGCTGAGCGCACACACCGACAACCCCTACCGCACGCCGGTACCCGGCATCCAGCTGCTGCACTGCCTGGTGAACGAGACGTCCGGTGGCCTCTCGACACTGGTCGACGGGCTCGCCGCCGTCGACCAGCTGCGCGCGGAGGACCCCGAGGCCGTCGAGCTGCTCGCGACCGTTGCCGTGCGATTCCGCTATCGCGATGCGCGACGACGACATCGTCACCGTGCGACCTGTGATCGACACGGACCACGAGGGCACCGTGACCGGCCTGAGCTACTCCCCCAGGCTCGACGAGACACCGCTCATGCCCGAGGCGGACGCGCGGCGCTACCAGGCCGCGCGCCAGCACCTGGCTCACCTCCTGGCCAGCGGCGAGTTCGAGACGCGGTTCAAGCTCGACGCCGGCCAGCTGATGATGTTCGACAACAACCGTGTTCTGCACGGTCGGACGTCCTTCGACCCTCAGGAGGGCGCGCGACACCTGCAGGGCTGCTACATCGACCACGACGGACCGCGTACGCGCTACCGCGTGCTGAATGCCCACGCGACGTTGGAGGGTTCCCGTGACTGAGACCGGCACCGTCAGCTTCACCGCGATGAAGGACGGCACCCGCGACGACTACCTCCTTCTGCACGGCTACGAGGAGGTGTTCCGATCGGCGCTCCCGGACCGGCTGATGGCCGCGCTGCGGCGCATGGACGACGGCCTGGCCGGTTATCGCGTCACGCGACTCGACCATTCGTTGCAGTGCGCCGCTCGCGCCGAGGCCGACGGTGCCGACGTCGAGTGGATCGTCGCGTCGCTCCTGCACGACCTCGGCGACGAGCTCGCACCCGACAACCACTCCCAGCTCGCCGCAGCCATCGTGCGGCCCTACGTCCGCGCGGAGGTGACCTGGGTGGTGCAGATGCACGGCGTCTTCCAGATGCTGTACTACGGCCACCACGTCGGGCTCGACCAGAACGCGCGCGACGCCTACCGGGACCACCGCTGGTTCGACAGCTGCGTCAGCTTCTGCGAGCGCTGGGACCAGGCATCCTTCGACCCCGACTACCCGACGCCGCCTCTCGACCACTTCGAGCCGATGCTGCGCGACGTGTTCGCGCGGACGCCGTTCGACCCGGCCACCGGGTGCGGCTGACGCGTCCGGAGTTCGTGCCCGGCGGCGTGCGTCTGATTGCGGCGCGCCTTCGTCCGTCGGCTTTCGGCGGGCGGGTCCACCGCGTCAGAGCTTGGCCCGCCAGCGCGTGCCCTGCAGCGCCTCCTCGACGAGGGCCACCTCGCGCGAGGCACGGGCCAGGCGGGCACCCTCGGCCTCGAGGGCGCGCAAGGATGCCTCGAGCACCTCGGGGCTGACCTGGTCGCGCAGCTCCCGGCGCGCTCCGGCGTACGCCGCACGGGCGCCCGCCAGCGCCGCGTCCACGTGGTGCGCCGCGAACCGCGCGAGCACCACGGGGTGTCGACGCAGCACGTCGTGCGCCCGATAGTCCGCCGGGCACTGGTCGAGCAGCCAGGCCGCTGCCGACGCCTCCCAGTCCGGTACGCCGGGCGCGACGACCCCTCGCGGCCATCCCGGAGGAGCCTGCCCGTCGGTCATGTCCGGACCCTAGCCGCCGACGCGGAGACGACCGACAAGGACGACGGCCCCTCACCTGGCGAGAGGTGGGGACCGCCGTCGTTCGAGGGTGCGGCGCGGCTCAGCCGACGAGCGATCGCAGCACGTACTGGAGGATCCCGCCGTTGCGGTAGTAGTCGGCCTCGCCCGGGGTGTCGATGCGCAGCACGGCGTCGAACCCGACGACCGCGCCGTCGCCCTTGGTGGCCTCGACGCGCACGGTGCGCGGCGTGCGTCCCTCGTTGAGCTCTGTGACACCGGTGACCGAGAACGTCTCGGTGCCGTCGAGTCCGAGCGAGTCGGCGTTCTCCCCCGCCGGGAACTGCAGCGGCAGCACGCCCATGCCGATGAGGTTCGACCGGTGGATGCGCTCGTAGGACTCCGCGACAACGGCCGAGACCCCGAGCAGCGCCGTGCCCTTGGCCGCCCAGTCACGCGAGGAGCCGGAGCCGTACTCCTTGCCCGCGAGGATCACGAGCGGGATGCCCGCAGCGGCGTAGGACTGCGCGGCGTCGTAGATGAACGCCTGCGGCGCATCGGGATCGGTGAAGTCGCGCGTGTATCCACCTTCGACGCCGTCGAGCAGCTGGTTGCGCAGCCGGATGTTGGCGAACGTGCCGCGGATCATCACCTCGTGGTTGCCGCGACGCGATCCGTAGGAGTTGAAGTCCTTCCGCTCCACACCGTTCTCGGCGAGGTAGCGGCCTGCCGGGGTGTCTGCCTTGATCGAGCCGGCCGGGCTGATGTGGTCGGTGGTGACGGAGTCGCCGAGCTTGGCGAGCACACGCGCGCCGACGACGTCGGTGACGGGCGACGGCGCTGCACCCATGCCGTCGAAGTACGGTGGCTTGCGCACGTAGGTCGACCCGGCGTCCCAGGCGAACGTGTCGCCGGTGGGAGTCGGCAGCGACTGCCACTTCTCGTCGCCGGCGAAGACGTCGGCGTAGCGCGACGTGAACATGTCGGCGTCGATGCAGGCGTCGACCGTGAGCTGCACCTCGGCCGGCGACGGCCAGATGTCTCGGAGGTAGACCGGGTTGCCGTCGGTGTCGGTACCGAGGGGTTCCGTGGTGATGTCGACGTCCATCCTGCCGGCGATCGCGTAGGCGACGACGAGCGGCGGCGACGCGAGGTAGTTCATCTTGATGTCGGGGTTGATCCGGCCCTCGAAGTTGCGGTTGCCCGACAGCACCGAGACGACGGCGAGGTCGTCGGCGTTCACCGCGGCGCTGACCTCCTCGGGCAGCGGTCCGGAGTTGCCGATGCAGGTGGTGCAGCCGTAGCCCACGAGGTCGAAGCCCATCTTCTCCAGGTAGGGCGTCAGTCCGGCCTTGTCGTAGTAGTCGGTGACGACCTTCGACCCGGGCGCGAGCGTGGTCTTGACCCACGGCTTGCGGGTGAGGCCCTTCTCGACGGCCTTCTTGGCCAACAGCGCGGCGCCGACCATGACCGACGGGTTGGACGTGTTCGTGCACGACGTGATGGCCGCGATGGTGACCGCGCCGTGGCCGATGGTGACCTGCTCGCCGTCGATCGTGAAGGTCGACGTGCGGGACGGGTCCGACGTGTAGGCCGGGAGCGCCTCGTGGAACCGCGCCTTGGCCTCGGAGAGGACGACGCGGTCCTGCGGGCGTTTCGGTCCCGCCAACGACGGCACCACCGTGGCGAGGTCGAGCTCGAGCAGCTCGGAGTAGGTGGGCTCGTGCGACGCGTCGTGCCAGAGACCCTGGGTCCTGGCGTACGCCTCGACGAGCGCGACCTGCTCGTCGGTGCGGCCGGTGAGACGCAGGTAGCGCAGCGTCTCGTCGTCGAGGGGGAAGATCGCGACCGTCGAGCCGTACTCCGGGCTCATGTTGCCGATCGTGGCCCGGTTGGCCAGCGGCACCGCCGAGACGCCGTCGCCGTAGAACTCGACGAACTTGCCGACGACGCCGTGCTTGCGCAGCATCTCCGTGATCGTCAGGACCAGGTCGGTGGCGGTCGTGCCCTCGGGCAGCGAGCCGCGCAGCTTGAACCCGACCACGCGCGGGATGAGCATCGACACGGGCTGGCCGAGCATCGCCGCCTCGGCCTCGATCCCGCCGACGCCCCAGCCGAGGACGCCCAGCCCGTTGACCATCGTCGTGTGCGAGTCGGTGCCGACGCACGTGTCGGGATAGGCCTGACCGCCGCGAGCCATGACGACGCGCGCCAGCGCCTCGATGTTGACCTGGTGGACGATGCCCGTGCCCGGAGGCACGACCTTGAACTCGTCGAACGCGGACTGGCCCCAGCGCAGGAACTGGTAGCGCTCGAAGTTGCGCTCGTACTCCAGCGCGACGTTGAGGCCTGCGGCCTGCGGCGTCGCGAAGTGGTCGGCGATCACCGAGTGGTCGATCACCAGCTCGGCCGGCGCCAGCGGGTTGATCTTGGCCGGGTCGCCGCCGAGGTCCTTCATCGCCTCGCGCATCGTGGCCAGGTCGACCACGCACGGCACGCCGGTGAAGTCCTGCATGATCACTCGCGCGGGCGTGAACTGGATCTCGTCGGACGGCTCGCTCGACGGGTCCCACGACCCGAGGGCGCGGATCTGCTCCGCGGTCACGTTCGCGCCGTCCTCGGTGCGCAGCAGGTTCTCGAGCAGGACCTTGTGCGTGAAGGGCAGTCGCGCCGAGCCCTCGACGGCGTCGAGCCGGAAGATCTCGTACGACGTGTCGCCCACCACGAGGTCGCTGCGGGCGCCGAAGCTGTCCTTGCTCGCCATGCCGGGAGTCCTTCCGCAGGCCGGGTCGCACGGACCCTGACGGATTTATCTTGACGTCAAGATACTTTATCGTACCCGTCCTCGTCCCGTCGCGACACCCCGCCGCGGGGATCGATCAGGACGGCGGGAGCAGCAGGGCGACGGCCTCGAGGTGCTGCGTCATCGGGAACAGGTCCAGGCCGCGGACCGAGCCGACCCGCCACCCACGTGACCGGGCATGGCCCACGTCGCGACCGAGGGACGCCGGGTCGCACGCGACGTAGGCGATGGCCCGCGGCGCCAGCGCGAGCACCCGGTCGAGGACGTCCGTGCCCGCGCCGCTCCGGGGCGGGTCGAGAACGACGACGTCGGCGCGCGTCACCGCACCGGACGCGAGCCAGCGCTCGACCGGAGCCTGGTGGATCCGGACGTGGGGCAGGTCGTGGAGGTTGCGCCGCGCGTCGCGGCAGGCCCCGACCGACGCCTCGACGGCGTCGACCGACCCGGTGACCCCGACGTCCTCGGCCAGGCAGCCGGCGAACAGGCCGACACCGGCGTACAAATCGACGAGACGCTCGCCGGGGCGCGGCAGCGAGCGCGGCGCGGACGGCGTCGACCAGCGCGTCGGCGGCACCGGGGTGCACCTGCCAGAAGCCCTGGGCCGCGACCCGCCACTCACGTCCGCCCGCCTCCTCGCGCACCCAGGTGCGCCCGCGCAGCCCGGGCACGGAGACGTCGGCGGGAAGTGACGCGAGCTCGCGCCCCGACGCGCGCCCGGACGGCTCGACCACGACCGCGCGCTCCCCGTGCGAGGAGGCCACCACCTCGATCTCGCTGCTCTCGCTCCAGGTACGCCGGGTGACCCCGACGCTGTCGACCGCCTCGGTGACCAGCGGGCAGCGCTCGACGGGCTCGACCACGTGCGACCGGTGCCGACGGAATCCCGGTCGCCCCTCGGCATCGACGGCGTAGCGGACCCGGGTGCGCCACCCGAGGCCGTCCTCGTCCCCGGCCACCCCGACGACCGTGACGGCGCGCTCCAGCGGTACGCCGTCGATCTCGTCCACACCGCCCAGGCGTGCCAGCTGCTCGCGCAGCACCTCGCCCTTGAGCCGTCGCTGGGCGTCGAGCGCCACGTGCTGCCAGTCGCAGCCGCCGCAGACGCCGGCGTGCCGGCACGGCGGCTCGACCCGGTCGGGCGAGGCCTCGACGACCCGCACCACGTCAGCGCGGAGGAATCTCCCCTTGGGCCCCTGCCCGGTGATCTCGACCTCGACCGTCTCCCCCGGCACGGCATGACGGACGAACAGCACCCGACCCTCGTGGCGAGCGACGACGTGCCCGCCGTGGGCGACCCGTTCCGGGGTGACCACCACGCGCGCGCCCTCGGCGAGGGCGGACGGCGCCCGTCCGGCGCCGTCGGTCATGCGTCGTCGCCCGACGAGCCCGGCTCGAACTCGGCGGCGACGACCGCGTCCTGGACCGCTGCCGTCGGCTCGCCACGGCGTACGGCGCCCACGGCCACGGGCTCGGGTCGGTCGGCCACGAGCTCCGAGGACGCGAGCTGCCACGGCACGGCGCACACCATCACGCCCGGGACGAACAGCAGGCGGGTCTTGAGACGCAGCGCGCTCTGGTTGTGCAGCACCTGCTCCCACCACCTGCCCACGACGTACTCGGGGATGTAGACGATGACGAGGTCGCGCGGGCTCGCCCTGCGCAGGCTCTTCACGTAGTCGAGGATCGGGCGCGTCACCTCGCGGTAGGGCGAGTCGAGCACCTTGAGCGGCACCGGCATCCGCCGACGCTCCCACTCCTCGGTCAGGGCAGCGGAGTCGGCCTCGTCGACGTCGACCGTGAGTGCCTCGAGCGTCGAGGGACGCGTGGCACGTGCGAACGCGAGCGCGCGCAGCGTCGGCTTGTGCACCTTCGAGACGAGCACGATCGCGTGCACTCGCGACGGCAGCGTCACGCTCTCGGACTGGTCGGCGGCCAGCTCGATGCGGACGTGCTCGTAGTGCTTGTGGATCGACTGCATCAGCAGGTAGAGCAGCGGCATGGCGACGCAGACGATCCAGGCGCCATGGGTGAACTTGGTCCCCAGCACGATGATGAGGACCGATCCGGTCATCACGAAACCGATGGCGTTGATGACGCGGCTGCGCATCATCCGGCCGCGCACCTTGGAGTCCGTCGTGTCCGACAGCAGTCGCGTCCAGTGCCGGATCATGCCGAACTGGCTCAGGGTGAACGAGACGAAGACACCCAGGATGTAGAGCTGGATGAGGGCGGTGACCTCGGCCTGGTAGACGACCACCAGGAAGATCGCGAGCCCGGCGAGCACGACGATGCCGTTGCTGAACGCGAGCCGGTCGCCGCGCGTGTGCAGCTGCCGCGGCAGGTAGCCGTCGCGCGCGAGGATCGAGCCGAGCACCGGGAATCCGTTGAAGGCCGTGTTGGCGGCGAGGGCCAGGATCAGTGCGGTGGTCGTGGTCACGAGGAACGTGCCGAGGTGGAAGTCACCGAAGACGGCCTGGGCGATCTGCACCATGACGGTCTTCTGCTGAGCCGTGCCCGTCACCGCCTGCTGCCCGTTGGGCAGGAGCAGGTCGGAGTTGTTCTCGGTCACCTTCACGCCGGTGTAGATCGCCAACCACGTGATGAAGCTGAACATCGACGTCGCGATGATGCCGAGCATGAGCAGAGTCGTCGCCGCGTTCTTGCTCTTCGGCTTGCGGAATGCCGGGACGCCGTTGCTGATGGCCTCGATGCCGGTGAGCGCCGTGGTGCCGCTGGAGAACGCGCGCGCGATGAGGTAGGCGAGCGCGAGACCCGCGAAGGTGCCCTCGGCGACCACGGTCCAGCCGGCGCTCTCCGCGTGCAGCGAGTCGCCGCGCGCGATGCGGAAGAGCGCGTAGGCGACCATGCCGTAGATGCTCAGCACGAAGCCGTAGACCGGGATCGCGAACGCCGAGCCGCTCTCGCGCACGCCGCGCAGGTTCATGAGCACGATCACGCAGATCGTGCCGACCGCCCACGCCACGGTGTGGTGACCGACGGCCGGGACGGCCGATGCGACGTTGGCGACGGCGGACGAGATGGACACAGCGACCGTGAGCACGTAGTCGACCAGGAGGGCGGACGCGACGAACACGCCGGCCCGCGGGCCCAGGTTGGTGCTCACGACCTCGTAGTCACCGCCACCGGACGGGTAGGCGTGGACGTTCTGCCGGTAGGACGCCACGACGACGAAGAAGACGAGGACGACGAGGGCGGCGACCCAGGGCGCGTACTTGTACAGCGCCGCGCCGCCGACCGCGAGCGTGAGCAGGATCTCCTGCGTCGCGTAGGCGTTGGACGACAGCGCGTCGGAGGCGAACACGGGCAGCGCGATGCGCTTGGGGAGCAGCGTCTCGTGCAGCTGCTCGCTCGAGAGGGCCCGCCCCACGAGGATGCGCTTGCCGAAGTCGGTCATCTGCGACACAGCGCGCAGCCTACGGTGCCTCGGGGCGCCGGTGTGCCGAGGAGCAGGTCAAGGCTGGCCCAGGGCGGCGAATGGCCCAGCGGCCCGCGTGTAGGGTGACCGACCGTGCACGTCGTGATCATGGGCTGCGGCCGCGTCGGGTCCGCTCTCGCCACCACTCTGGACGAGGCGGGCCACTCCGTCGCCGTGGTCGACCAGGACTCGGCGAGCTTCACCAAGCTGCCTCCCGGGTTCCGCGGCACCACCGTGCAGGGGATCGGCTTCGACCGCGACACCCTGCGCAAGGCGGGCATCGAGGACGCCGACGCCTTCGCGGCCGTGAGCAGCGGCGACAACTCCAACATCCTCGCCGCACGGGTGGCCCGCGAGACCTTCGGCGTCGAGAACGTCGTCGCCCGCATCTACGACCCGCGCCGCGCCGAGGTCTACCAGCGGCTCGGGATCCCGACCGTGGCGAGCGTCGCCTGGCAGACCGACCAGATCCTCCAGCGGATCCAGCCCGAGGCCTCCCGTGACGACTGGCGCGACGGTACCGGCACGATCGCGCTCACCCGCCTCGCCGTGGCCGAGTCCTGGGTCGGCGAGCGCTACAGCCGACTGGAGAAGGAGACCGGTGCCCGCGTGGCGTTCGTGACCCGCTTCGGCGAGGGGATCCTGCCCGACGCCGACACCGTCGTCCAGGCCGACGACGTCGTCCACGTGCTCATCGACCCGAGCCGCAGGGACGACCACGCGGGCCTCTTCGCACAGGGACCGGAGGCCCACTGATGCGAATCGCCATCGCCGGTGCCGGCAAGGTCGGCCGGGCCATCGCCCGTGAGCTGTTGAGCAACGGCCACGACGTCATGCTGATCGACCGCGACCCGGAGAAGGCCCGCCCCGGAGTGGTCGAGGGCGCCAAGGTGCTGCTCGGCGACACGGCCGAGATCGCCGTGCTCGACCAGGCCGAGCTGCCGTCGTGCCAGGTGCTCATCGCGGCGACCGGCGACGACAAGGTCAACCTGGTCGTCTCGCTGCTCGCGAAGACCGAGTACGGCGTCCCCCGCGTCGTGGCGCGCGTGAACCACCCCAAGAACGAGTGGATGTTCGACGAGTCCTGGGGCGTCGACGTCGCCGTGTCGACGCCGCGGATGCTCTCGGCGCTCGTCGAGGAGGCGGTCACGGTCGGCGACCTGGTGCGCCTGTTCACGTTCCGCGAGGGCAATGCCAACCTCGTCGAGATCACCCTGGCACCGTCGTCGGCCGTCGTCGGATCACGTGTCGGCGACGTCCTGTTCCCGGTCGACACCGCGCTGGTCGCGATCATCCGCGACACCCGGGTCATCGCCCCCACTCCGGACGACTCCCTCGAGGCCGGCGACGAGCTGCTCTTCGTCGCTTCACCCGAGCAGGAGTCCGCCCTCGAGGCCCTCCTCGGCGGCTGACCCGCTCATTCCTCGGACGCCGTCGCGGGCTCCAGGGGCGGGATCGGTGCGTCCCGCCGGGCTCGCGTGATGACCAGGTAGGAGAAGTACGCCGCGAGGATCATCAGCGGATACCCCAGCACCAGCCCGACCGTGCCGAGCGCAGCGACGTTGCCCGACAGGTACAGCGGCACCCGGACCACCACGCGGATCAGGTTGTAGCTCGCGAAGAACCAGGTGGCCAGGGCGGCAGCGCGGCGCTGCTCCGGGACGCGGCGCCACCCGGTCAGATCGGCGGTCAACGCCCCCACGAAGTAGCCGGCGAGCGGATGGCCCACGAGTGCGGACACGGCGAGGCCGACCCCGACGAGCGCGTTGATCACCATGCCGGGGAGGAAGAAGTCCTCGGCTCTCCCGGACCGCGACGCCAGCCATGCGGACAGCAGCAGCAGCGGGAACCCGCTGAGCACCTGACGCACGGACTGGCGGCGCGCGACGCGCAGGACGGCGACGATGCCGCCAGCGATGACGGCGGCCCACACGGCCGTGGAGACGTGCTTGCCCGAGACCCAGTAGGCCACGAGGAACGCGAGCGACGGCAGGCTGGTGTCGAACAGCCCGCGCCAGCCGCCGATCGACTCCTGCATGAGCTGGTCGATCGTGGCGTCCCCCGGCTGACCGGTCCCCTCGTCGACGCCGAGCAGCGTCTCGGACAGGTCGTGATGGTGAGCGTGGCCCGCCTCACCCGCCGAGTCGTCCTGCGTCACGCGGAGTCCGGAGAGCTCGGGAGCAGGGTGTATCGCGGGTTGACCATGGTCCACTCGTCGTCTCGCACGATCGGTCGGCCCTCCACGACGATCGAGCGGCCCGGCGTGATGCCCGGGATGCGTCGACGCCCCAGGAAGAGCAGGCGGAGGCGCCCCGTGCCGTCCCAGAGCTCGGCCTCCACCGCGGGGGCCTTGCCGACCGGGCGCAGCGTGACGGAGCGCAGCCGACCGGACACCGTGGTGCTGGTGCCGGCGCAGCAGTCGCGCACGTGCGTGGCACCGACCACAGCAGCACGGTGCTCGAGGGCGTCGGCGTCGACCTGGTTCTGCGTGCGGGTGAGGCGCGAGAACAGCCCGGGGCGCTTGGGAGCGGCAGTGCTCATGGGTCCAGGCTAACCGCCGCGTACGGCACCGGCCCCACGACGGCCCCGACGCGACGACCTGGCAGCATCCCCCCGTGACCGTCGCCCTGCTCCTGCACGGCGCCGGTTCCTCGCCCCAGGTCGTCGCCCAGCTGCTGGCCGAGGCCGTCCCGCGAGGCGCCCGCATCGTCGCACCCGCCCTTCACGGCACCACCGAGTCGACGGTCCGGCTGCTCGACGCGCTGGCTGCCGACGCGATCCCCGACCGCGGCGACCGACGGATCGGACTCGTGGCCGGGATCTCCCTGGGCGCGCACGCGGCCGCGCTCTGGGCCGCGCGGTCCGGCCGCGACGTCCCGCTCGGACTCGTCATGCCCGCCTGGACCGGAGCGCCGGACGACGCCGCGCGCGCGACCGCGTCCTCCGCCGCCCTCCTCCGAGCCCGGGGACGGGCCCGCGTCCTGGCGGATCTTCGCGTCGTTCCAGGCACCGCGGACGACTGGGTGGTCGACGCGCTCGGCCGGGGCTGGGCGGCCTACGACGATGACGAGGCGCTCGCCGGCGCGCTCGATGCGGCCGCCTCGTCCCCGGGACCGACCCTCGACGACCTCGCGCGGATCACCGCGCCGACAGCGGTCGTGGCACTCGCCGACGACCCTTTGCACCCCGAGTCGGTCGCCCGCGACTGGGTGGCTGCGCTGCCTCGCGGCGTTCTCGTGGTCGTCGCGCGCGCCGCCGTCAGCTCCGACCCGGACGCGCTCGGACGTGCAGTACGTCGAGGTCTCGAAGCAGCGATCAGCTGAGCCTCAACGGATCTCGGTGATCTCCGGTCCACGCTCGGGTGGGAGCATCGGATCGCGTCCCTCCTCACCCGCGCGGGCCAGACCGTCCGGGAGCTCACCGGGGACATGGAGCGGCAGCGGGTCACCCGGCGCCATCGGGTCGTTGCCGCGCACGACGACGATCGCCCGCAGCACGTCCTCGAGCGGTGCCGCATCGACGGCCTGGCGCGCGGCCGGACCGCTGAAGAGGCCGCGGACGAACCAGCGCGGACCATCGATCCCGACGAAGCGCACCGGCTGCATCGCGCTCTGGCCCTGTGGGCCGGCGACGACGAGGGTCGCGAGCAGCTCTCGGCCGAACGTGCCGCTGGCCTCCTCGACCGGACCCTGGGCGGCCAGGCTGACGCGGATCTCCTCACGGACGTCGTCCCAGATGCCGGTCGTGCGCGGGGCCGCGAACGCCATGACCTGGACCGCGGACTCGGAGTTGACGACCGTGACGGCGACGACCGACCCGCTCGCCTCGTCGACGTCGAGACGCAGCTCCATCCCGTCGACACCGGGGACCAGCAGCCCACCGAGGTCGAGCCGGACGACGTCGTCCTCGGGCGCGTCGCTCACGTCGTGCGGACCGGGGACGACGGAGGCGGCGTCCGCGTCGTCGTGCGCCGCGTCGCCCCGTCGTCGGCGTCGTCAGTGACGGCCGTCGGGTCGACGGAGGGATCTGCGCTGTCCTGGGGACGACGGCGACGGAACACGGTGACTCCTCTGAGTTGCGCGGCCGGCACGTGACCCCGGCCGCGTGAGAACGCTAGCGGCCGGACGAGCCGAAGCCGCCCTCACCCCGGTCCGACCCGGGCAGGACGTCGACCTCGTGCAGGACCGCGTGCTCGACGCGCTGGATCACCAGCTGCGCGACGCGATCGCCACGGCGCAACGTCACGGCGTCGCGCGGGTCGAGGTTGACGAGCGACACGGCGATCTCGCCTCGGTACGCCGCGTCGATCGTGCCTGGCGAGTTGACCAGGGACACGCCGTACTTCACGGCAAGACCCGAGCGTGGGTGCACGAACGCGGCGTAGCCCTCGGGCAGCGCCACCGCGATGCCGGTCGGGAGAAGGACCCGCTCGCCCGGTGGCACGACGGCGTCGACCGTGGTGACCAGGTCGAGCCCCGCGTCGCCGGGGTGCGCGTACGACGGCAGGTCGATCTCCGGGTCGAGCCGGCGGACCAGGACGTCGACCGCGTTCGGCGGTCGGCTCACGGGTTGACCTCGAGGTTGTCGACGCTGCGGCGCACCGCGCGGTCCTCGCGCGCACGGTCGACGTCCTCCTTGCGGCCGTACGTGGTGAAGTGCTCGAGAGGCACCTGGATGAACAGCGCCGAGGCAGTGAGCGCCACCGGGCCGTCGGGTGCGCCGAGGCGACCGACCGCCCGCGTGAACACCTTGCGGCCCTTGACCCCGACCACCTCGGCCTTGATGTGCAACGTGGAGCCCACGGGCACGGGACGGCGGAAGTCGGTCTCGAGGCGCCCGGTCACGGCCGGTGCGGTGAGGAGCCAGTTGAGCGACCCGAGCGCGTCGTCGAACGCGGCGGTCAGGAGTCCGCCGTGCGCGAGCCCGGGTGCTCCCTGATGCTGCTCGGTGACGGTGAACTGCCCGGAGAGCGAGAGCCCCTCGCCGGCCACCACGGTGAGCCGCAGCCCGGCCTCGTGCTCGGTTCCGCAGACGTAGCAGCGTGAGTAGTGCGACGGGATCGGCTCGCCGGGAGCGGGTGCGTTCGGGTTGCGCTCGGGCAGGACGGCATCCGGTGGCGGGGTCGTCGGGAGCAGGCCGCCGCGCGAGGGGACACCGGGGTCCGCGGAGCTCGTCACGGTCACCGACCCTACTCGGCGTGGACCGCGCGACGGCGTGGCAGGCTCGGACCCATGGACGACGACGTGCGGCCCGACGAGGGAGTCGACGGCACGCAGATCGCCTACCGCGAACGACTCCACGCGCCCTGGGCCGTGTGGCTCGTCGTGACGCTGCTCGTCGTCTCGCTCGCCGTCGCCTACGGGCACACCCTCGGCGGGTGGGCCGGTGTCGTCACGTTCGTGGTGGCGGAGTCGCTGGTCATCGGGTGGCTGCTCGTCACCTCCCCGGTCGTGCACGTCGACGAGCGGGTGCTGCGAGCCGGACGGGCGCGCCTCCCGGTATGTCACGCCGGGCGGATCGCGCCGCTCGACGAGGCGCAGACACGCGACGCGCGCGGCCGGCTGGCCGACCCGGCGGCCTACCTGTGCACCCGTGGCTGGATCGGTCGGTCGGTGCTCGTCGAGGTCGACGACGCCGACGACCCGCATCCGTACTGGCTGATCTCCACGCGTCACGGGCACGACCTGGCGCAGGCGCTCGCGGCCTCGCGCGACGCGGCCCACGACTCGGCGGCCGGGCCGATCTGAGCCGGAGCGGGCGATCGGCGGGCACCGCCTGGTGCCGCGTGGGAGGCTGGGGAAGCACGTCACCCGTCGGGCGAAGGAGCAGGAACCGTGGCAGACGACAACCTCACCGGAGAGCCGAGCGAGCTCGACCTCGAGGATCCGTCGACGATCGCCCGGATCGTCGCGCCGGTCGCCGCCATCGCGGCCACCTGGGTGGTCCAGCGGGTGATGTCGAGCGGCTATCGCGCCTTCACCGGCAAGGAGCCGCCGCACGCGAGCGACCGCAACCAGTCACTGGCGCGAGTCTTCCTGTGGGCGGCCGCCACCGCGGCGACCATCGCCGTCGTCAACGTGGCCATCGACCGCTTCATCTCGCCGCAGGAGCACACGGACTGAGGCACGCCCGAGGTGGCCGTCACGCGGGCGACGGCGGGCCGTGCTTCTCTGCCGCGACGCGGCGCAGGTCGGCACGCATCTCGACGGCGAGCTTGCGCGTCTCGGTCTGGTTGACCTGGGCGCCGATGAACGCACCGATGAGGAACGGGATCAGCGTCCCGAGGTTGCGCGCGAAGCGCCCGATCATGCGCTTGCCCAGCTGCTGACGCCCGGCGATCCCCAGGACGTTCGGGATGGTCCAGGGTCGCATCGGGTCGATCCCGCGCCGCATGGCCCACGAGCCGGCGAAAGCCGTCGCCCGCTGGGTGCCGGTGCCAGGGACGTCGATGCCGTAGACGGCGTGGAGCTCCGCGATGAGCTTGACCTCGACCGCAGCCACCGCGACGGTCTCGACGACCACTTCGAGCGGCACCGTGATGAGCAGCGGCAGTGCCGCCCACTCGGCTGCGGCGACCGCGCCGCCGGCCGCCCCGATCCCTGCCGTGGTGCGCGTGGCCGTCTTCGCCAGTGCGTCGGCGAGCTGCTCGCCCCGCAGACCGTGGTGATGCGTCGACAGCGTCTCGAGATCACGGATGGGGATGTGCGGAGCGGCCTCGAGGAGCAGGTCGGCGAGCATCCTGCCGCTCGCGATGGCCTGCGCCCCCGTACGCCGGGCCCGGACGCCGACCACCTGCGACAGCCGCACCATCTGCCTGGCGCGGTCGGCCTGGGAGAGCGACTCGTCGCCGAGCCTGCTCACGATGTCCGCGACGTCGCGCCCCTCCTGGTCGGAGAGCGCGGGGTCGGCGGGCACGCCGTCGTCAGGTGGAGTCGCCGAGGAGCGGTCGTCCGTCGGGCTCATCCACCCATCCTCGCCGATCAGGCGCAGTCGCGGCAGATCGGCTCGCCCTTGACCTCACGGGCCAGCTGGCTGCGGTGGTGGACGAGGAAGCACTTGGAACAGGTGAACTCGTCGGCCTGACGAGGGATGACGCGCACCGTCAGCGACTCGTCGGACAGGTCGGCGCCGGGCAGCTCGAGGTTCTCGGCGAGCTCGACCTCGTCGACGTCGACGGCAGACGCGGCCTTCGTGGCACGCTGCGCCTTGAGCTCTTCGAGGGAGTCCTCGGCGAGCTCGTCGTCGGTCTTGCGGGGGGCGTCGTAATCGGTGGCCATCTCGTCCTCGTCTTCGTCTTTCGTCCGTTCGGGGCCTACGTCGTCGGAGGTCTCGTCGTGTTGTGCAGCCCGTCAACGTCCCGGGCACCGGTTTTCATCCCGATGCTCTGGTCGACGTCCGGGGATTGTGCCTGACGCTGGTGACGGCCGCATCACGACCCCCCGAACTCTCGAGGATCTCTCATGGTGGGATGGGTCACACCCGCACCGTGGCGAGTCGCCCCACCTGGAGGATCCGTGCCGGTCTACGCGCTCGGCGACCGCGTCCCGACGATCGATCCGTCCGCATTCGTCCACCCTGACGCCGTGGTCATCGGGGATGTCCGGATCGGCCCGGAATCCACCGTCTGGCCCACCGCGGTGCTGCGCGGCGACCACGGCACGATCACGGTGGGAGCGCGCACGTCGATCCAGGACGGCACGGTCGTGCACTGCACCGCCGACCTCCCCACGGTGATCGGTGATCGGTGCGTCGTGGGTCACAACGCCCATCTCGAGGGCTGCACCGTCGAGGACGACTGCCTCGTGGGCTCCGGCTCGGTCGTGCTGCACCGGGTGGTCGTGCGTTCCGGGGCGCTCGTCGGGGCGGGTGCGCTCGTACCCAACGACACGGAGGTCCCCGCGCGCGCGATGGCCCTGGGCGTGCCGTGCCGGATCCGCGCGGACGCGGTGTCCGAGGGCGCCTTCGACCACGCCGTCGCGCGCTACGTCGAGAACGGACACTGGTACCGGCGCGACCTTCGACGTCTCGACGTCTGATCCCTGTCCGGTCGACCCGCGCGCCCGAGCGTCGTACCGCGCGGCACCGGTGCGCGGGGAGTCAGTCGGAGTCGGCGCGGAGCTCGTCGAGCAGGTCGTGCAGCGGCCGGAACAGGTGCGACCCGGCGGCGACGATGAGGTCGTCGCCGGCCACGGCCCCGTGCAGTCCCTCGACCCGGGCACCGGCCTCCTGGGCCACCAGTCCCCCGGCCGCGAGGTCCCAGGCCTGCGGTCCGCGCTCGTAGTAGGCGTCGACCCGCCCCGCCGCGACGTGGCACAGGTCGATGCTGCACGCGCCGAGTCGCCGGATGTCGCGCACCCGTGGGACGACCCCCGCGACGACGCGGGCCTGCGACGTCCGCCGCTCGACGGTGTAGCCGAAACCCGTTGCCACCAGGGCGGACCCGAGCTCGACCGGGTCGTTGACGTGCAGGGTGCGGACGCCGTGCGCGTCGTGCAGCCGGGCACCGCGCCCCAGGCAGGCGACGTAGGTCTCCCCCATCACCGGGGCGTCCACCACGCCGACGACGACGACGCCGTCGATCTCGGCCGCGACCGACACCGCCCACGCCGGGAGGTCGTAGAGGTAGTTCACCGTGCCGTCGATCGGGTCGATGATCCACCGCACGCCCGTCTCGCCGACGTGGTCGGCGCCCTCCTCGCCCACGATCCCGTCGTCGGGACGTCGCGACAGGATCCGGTCGACGAGCAGGGCCTCGCTGCGGCGGTCCATCTCGGTCACGACGTCGGTGGCGCTCGACTTCGTCGCCGCGACCTCGACCCCGGAGCGCCGGCCGTCCAGCGCGAGGGACGCGGCCTCGCGGGCGGCCGAGATCGCGACGTCGTGCAGCTCGTCGAGCAGGTCAGGGTCGTGGGCGAGTCTCACGCCCTCGATCCTGCCCCACGCACGGCCACGAGGAGCGGGTGGTGACGACATCCGCTCCGCGCCTCACCGGCGGGCGAGGGCATTCCTGGTCAGTCCGAGCCGCACAGGGCGGGCCGCTCGCCACGCGGGTTCGCGCAGCAGCCTGGTGGACAGACGTCGTACGACGGTCCGAGGTCACTCAGCGCTCGAGGCTCCGCGAGTCCGACCCGCTCGACCACGAGCTCGCGGATCATCGCGACGAACCGCGGGTCGGTCCCGACGGTCGCGGCCCGCGTCGCGGGCAGCCCGAGCTCGCGCGCGTGGCCGAGCGCGACCGTGTCGAGGTCCCACATGACCTCCATGTGGTCGCTCACGAACCCGATCGGGACGATGACGACCCCAGGGACGCCGTCGGAGCGCAGGACGTCGAGGTGGGCGCTGATGTCCGGCTCGAGCCAGGGGATGTGCGGTGCGCCCGACCGTGACTGGTAGACGAGGTCCCAGTCGGGCGCGACCTGGACCCGAGCCGACACGGCCGCGTGCACGAGGCGGCAGACGGCCTGGTGCTGAGCCACGTACGCGTCCCCGTCGGGGCCGCTCGCGGCGACGGAGGAGAGCGGGATCGAGTGGGTCGTGAACACCAGCCGGGGGGACACGGCCTCGACCGCCGCCACGGCGTCCACGACGGCATCGACGGTCGGCTCGACGAAGCCGGGGTGGTCGAAGTAGTGCCGCAGCTTGTCCAGCTCGGGCGCCGGTCCGCCGCCGTCCGCCCCGACCTCGGTGGCCGCGTCGTACAGGTTCTCGCGGTACTGCCGGCAGCCGGAGTACGACGCGTAGGCGCTGGTCACGAAGCAGATCGCTCGCCCGACGCCGTCGTCGCGCATCTCGCGCAGCGTGTCGGCCAGGTACGGGTGCCAGTTGCGGTTGCCCCAGTAGACCGGGAGGTCCAGGCCTGCCTCCGCCAGGTCGACCCGCAGCTCGTCGAGCAGCTCGCGGACCTGAGCGTTGATCGGTGACACCCCGCCGAAGAACGAGTAGTGCGCACCGACCTCGACCAGCCGCTCGCGCGGGATGCCGCGGCCGCGCGTCACGTTCTCCAGGTACGGGACGACGTCGTCGGGGCCCTCGGGACCGCCGAACGAGACGAGGAGGAGCGCGTCGTAGGACGCGCGCGGTCCGGTGACGGTCATGCGGCGATCCTCCCAACCGATTCGTCGCGGCGCACGCGGGGTGGGTAGCGTCCTTGACGTGCTGACGCCGTACGCCGACCTGCTGCGTCGGCCGGGCACCCTGCGGTTCAGCGCCGCCGGGTTCATCCAGCGGCTGCCGATGGCGATGCTCGGACTCGGTGTCGTGCTCTTCCTCACGCTGCGCGGCGAGCCGTACGCCCTCGCCGGATCGATCTCGGCGGTCGGAGCGCTCGCGTCGGCGGCCGTCGGGCCGTTCGTCTCGCGGTACGTGGACCGGCTCACCCAGCACCGGGTGCTGCCGGTCGCAGTGTCGATCGCCGTGACCTTCCAGGTCGTCTTCGTGCTGCTCGTCCTTGCCGACGCCCCCGTGTGGACGTGGTTCGTCACGTTCGCGCTCGGCGAGGCGTTCGTGCCCAACAGCGGGTCGCTGATCCGCGCGCGGTGGGCCTACGTGCTCGACAAGGCCGACGAGGTGCGCACCGCGTTCGCGCTGGAGTCAGTCCTCGACGAGGCGGTCTTCGTGACCGGGCCGCCCATCGCGACCCTCATCGCCGTCACGTGGGTGTCCTGGGGCGCCATCGCCGCAGCGATCGCACTGCTCACCCTCGGCACCGTGCTCCTCGTGCCGCAGCGGGCGACGGAGCCGCCGGCCGCCGGCGCCGAGCACCGCGACGGCAGGGCGGCCATCCGGTACGCCGGCGTACCGCTCGTCTTCGCCGTCTTCCTGCTCGTGGGCGGCGTGTTCGGATCGTTCGAGGTGGACACGGTCGCGTTCGCCGCCGAGCACGGCATCCGGGGCTATACCGGCGTCCTGCTCGCGATCTACGCGCTCGGCTCGGGGATCGCGGGCCTCATGCTCGGGGCCTCCCACCCGCGGGTCGGCCTGCCCCAGCAGTTCCGCCTCGCCCTCCTCGCGCTGGCCGTCATCGGGCTGCCGTTCCCCTTCGTGACGTCGCCCGTCGTCATGGCGATGCTCTCCTTCGTCGCCGGGTTCAGCGTGGCGCCGTCGCTGATCACGGGTCTCGCGCTCACCGAGCGCCTCGTGCCCTCGAGCCGGCTCACCGAGGGTCTCACCGTGGTGATCGCCGGGCTCACCGTCGGGTTCGCCCTGGGCACGGCGGTCTCGGGGCCCCTGCTCGACGCGCACGGGTCGTCGGCGGGGTTCGTCGTCGTCTCCGTGTGCGCGGTCCTCGCCGCGACGGTCACCGCGCTGGGCACGCCCTACGTCGGCCGGTCGCTCGCGCGTGCCGACGCCGACAAGGCGACCGACCTCGGCGCTGCGTCCGCGGCTGACTGAGCCGTTGGGCGTGGCGGTCCTCGACGCGAGGGCCTCGCCGGGCGAGACTGACGACGCACGTGGGTACCCGGGAGCTCCGGGCGTCTCCCCGGCCCGAGGAGGACCGATGCGCGAGCTGGCGTTCGTCGGACTGTCCGACGACGGTACGTCGCTGGTTCTCAGCAGCAGCGACGGCACGCGATACACCGTCCCCTGCGATGACCGGCTCGACGCCGCCGTCCGTCGTGATCGCAGCCGCCTCGGGCAGCTCGAGATCCCCGTCGACGGCACGAGCCCGCGCGACATCCAGCTCCGGGTGCGCCACGGTCAGTCCCCCGATGACATCGCCGCCCAGTCCGGCCTGCCCGTCGAGAAGATCCTCCGCTTCGCCGTCCCCGTGCTCGCCGAGCGGGAGCACGTCGCCGCCCAGGCCCGCGAGGTCGAGCTGCGCGACGGCGGCTGCCGCCCGGACCGTCGAGGCCACCGTGCTCGGCACCCTGTCGGAAGGCGGGGTCGACGTCGACCTCGTCGAGTGGGACGCGTGGCGTCGCGAGGACGGCCGGTGGTCGCTGCTCGCCTCGTGGGAGCCGGTCGACTCGGTCGCTGTCGGGGCGACCGCGGCGTTGTGGATCTATGACCCCGCCGGCCGGACGGTCGTCGCCGACGACCCCGCCAGCGCGTGGCTCTTCGGTGAGCACCCGACCGTGACGGTCGAGACCGATGGCCGCCCGTTCCTCGTGGCGCTGCCGGCCGCGGACGATGGCGCCGAGCTCAGCTGGGGCGACGACGCCGACGACCCCGACGCCGCGTTCACCGCCATCGTCGAGCGCACCTCCGGGGCGGAGGTCGTCGACCTGCACGACCGTCCCCCGGTCGAGCCCGACGACTCCTCACCGCTCGACGACCTCTACGACACGCTTCCCGGGCTCGCCCGGCCGGAGAAGCAGCCGGCCACCCGTCGCGGGCGGCGCAAGGCCGCCCGGACAGCCCCGACGGCCGGCGACGTCGAGCACGGCGACAAGCCGCGCGCCACGGTCCCCAGCTGGGACGAGATCCTGTTCGGGATGCGCCCGCCGGAGACCTGAGCCTGATGCTCGTCGGAGCGACGGTGACTGCCGGTGTCGTCGGTGCGGCCCTCCCGACGGCACGGCGATCAGCGGGCTGCCTCGCGCAGGTCGGGCTCACCGAAGGGCAGCGGGGTCGGGCTCATGTGCGCGGCCTGCGCGCGTGACGCCGTCATCTGCTTGGTGTGGTGCCGCCGGCAGAGCACCTCGTACGCGACGACGTCCGAGCTGAACGTGTCGCCCACGACGACCTGCTCCCCCTCGACGACCATCTCGCCGTTGATGGTGCGGGCGTTGTGCGTGGCGCGTGCGCCGCACCAGCACAGCGCCTCGACCTGCAGCACCTGGACGCGGTCGGCCAGCTCGACCAGCCGGGCGCTGCCCGGGAACAGCGCCGTGCGGAAGTCGGTGAGGATCCCGAAGCAGAAGACGTCGACGCCGAGGTCGTCGACGATCCGCGCGAGCTGGTCGACCTGCTCGGCGCTGTAGAACTGGGCCTCGTCGCAGATCAGGTAGTCGCAGCGGCCGCCCGACTCGAGCACCTCGACCACGTGGTGCCAGAAGTCGGTCGCAGGTCCCACCTCGACGGCCGGCACCTTGAGGCCGAGCCGGCTCGACAACGTGTACTCGCCGGCCCGGTCGAGGGAGGTGAAGACGATCCCGGCCCGCCCGCGGGCGGCGTGGTTGTGGTCGGTCTGCAGGGCCAGCGTGGACTTGCCGCAGTCCATGGTCCCGGAGAAGAACACCAGCTCGGCCATTCCCTGGGCTCCTCGGCGACGTGCGGTCGGGCGGTCACGGGCTCGACGGGACGTCGGCCACGCAGGGGAAGGGCTCCAGTATCCCTGCCGCTCGGGCGCGCGTCAGCCCGCACCCGTCTAGCGGGTGCGGTGCGCGGTGGCCTGCGAGAGGGCCGCGGCGAACTCCAGCGTGCGCGCCACGACCTCGGCACCGTCGGCGGCCTCGGACACCCGGAGCGCCAGGTCGTCGTTGGACGCCGTGCCGGTGTAGCCGTGGTCGGCCTCGCACTCCGGGTCGCCGCACGACGCCGGTTCGAGATCGATGCGGCTCACGGCACCCCAGCCGATGGTGAGGACGACCTCGCGGACCGGCGCACCGCGACGATGCTTGGCGGCGTCGGCCGCGACCCGCGTCACCACGACGGAGTCGATGCGCTCGATGCGCACCGCCTCGGTCGAGGCCGTGGCGTACGCCGTCGTCGAGGTGTCGTCGGCGGGGTGCTCGTCGGTGTGGCCGACGATGAGACGGGTGGGTGTGAGCGCCAGCACGGTGACGTGGCGGCGCAGCTCGTCGTGGTCGAACGTCGCCTCGTGGTGCACCACGTAGGCGACGACGGGCTCGTCCGCGAGGGAGGTGTCGAGCGTGTCGCTCACCAGCTCGGGGTAGTAGCCGCTGCGCTCGATGTCGGCGCGCAGGCGCGGGGCGAGGGTGGCGTCACCGGTCATGCGCTCATCCTCGCACCTCGGCCGGCTCGAGCACCGCGAGAGCCGGTCGGCCGTCCTCCTCCGGCGTCAGCAGCGAGCGCATCGACGCGAACACCACCGAGGCCACGAGACAGCCCAGGCTCAGGGTGATCGCCCACACGACGCCGTGACCGGTGCCGATGCCGATGCCGGCGAGCGCTGGGCCGAGCGCCCCGGACACGCCCCAGACGAGGCCGACGACGGCGTTGTAGCGGCCCCGCAGGTGCGGCGGCGAGAAGGCGTTGACGAGCGACGGGCCGACCGGCGCCTGGATCATCTCGCCGACCGCGAAAACCGAGAAAGCCGAGCGCGATCATGACGCCGGTCCCTCAGGCGCCCCGTTCGACCATGGGGGTCGGAGGACCGACACGCGATCCGGCCGCGCGGTGACCTCACATGCCGAGCCGGCGCACCCCCGCGTCAACCCTGGCGCCGGCGCGACGCAGGGTCGCTCGGGCACCCAGGACGGCGAGGCCCGTGGGCGCGACGACGACGGGCTCGAGGCGCAGGTCGGCCATCTCGGGGAGGTCGTCGGCCAGCAGCCCGACGCGCACCAGGAGGTCCTCCAGCGCCGCGCGGTCGACCGGCTCCGTGCCGCCGACGCCGTCCAGCATCGGCGAGGCACCTGGCGCACTCACGAGGTCACGTGCGTCGACGTCGGTGAGGGGAGGGATGCGGTAGCCACGGTCGCCGAGGAGCTCGGGCACGAGGCCCGCCAGGCCGAACGACACGACGGGGCCGAAGAGGGGGTCCTCGGCCGACCCGACCACGCACGCGACACCGGGCGTGGTCAGCCGCTGCACGACCAGGTGGCTGACGGCGCCGGGGTCGAACGACGCGACCATGGACAGGTACGCCGTCTGCACGGCGCGCTCGTTCTCGAGGTTGAGCCGCACCGCGCCGAGGTCGGTACGAGACACGAACCGCGGGTCGAGGGTCTTGAGCACGACGGGGAAGCCGAGCTCGGCTGCCGCACGCACCGCGTCGGCCTCGCTCGCCACCCGCACGACCGGCCACACCGCGATGCCGTACTCGGCGAGCAGTCGGGTCAACGGGTCGTCGGGGTGCTCGGCGAGCATCGCGAGGTCGTCCGGCTCGTCGCCGTCGCCGCGACCGACCGGGGCCGGCGGCGGTGCGTCCGGGTCGATCGGCTCGAGGACGTCGGTGTCGCGACGGTCGTCATCGACGGCCGCGAGGAGGTCGGCCACCAGAGCGCGAGCACGCTCGGGGTGCACGTCCTCGAGCTCGGGCACCTCCCCTTCCGGACGTCGGCGCCACTGCGCGTAGGACGTCACGCGGCGCAGCGCGAGCACGGCCTCCTCGACCGTCCCGTAGAACGGGACCGACCCGTGCTCGGGCAGCGCGTCGTCGGTCGCGAGCAGGCCGCTGTCGTCGTCGGCCGCGACGAGAACTGCGACGACGGGCTTGCTGCGCCGCACCACCGTCTCGGCGACCACCCGCTCCCACGGCCGCCCGGGTGCCCCGAGAGGCGGGACATGGGTCACGACGACCGAGTCGACCGCCGGGTCCTCCAGCACCGCGGCCAGGGCGCCCGCGAGGTCGTGCGGCGTGCAGTCGTGGCGAAGGGTCACCGGGTCGCCCACGACGGCCAGGCCTGCGGTCTCGCACGCGTCCGTGGCGAGCACGGCGAGCGCGTCGGAGTTGCCGACGACGGCCACGTGGAGCCCGGTCGGCAACGGCTGGAACGCGAGCAGGCCGGCGACGTCGAAGAGCTGCCCCAGCGAGTCGGTCTCGATCACCCCGGCCTGCGCGAACACCGCGTCGACGGCAGCCGGCGGCAGCGAGGTGCGCCGTACGGCGTGACCGAGCGGGTACGCCTGCGTCGACCGGCCGGTGCGCATCGCCACGACCGGCTTGGTGCGTGAGAGCCGACGCGCGATGCGGGTGAACTTGCGCGGGTTGCCCAGGCTCTCGAGGTAGAGCAGCACGACCTCGGTCTGCTCGTCGTCCTGCCAGTACTGGAGCAGGTCGTTTCCGGAGACGTCGGCACGGTTGCCCGCGCTCACGAACGTCGAGACGCCGAGCCCCCGCCGCCCGGCGCGCGCGAGGATCGTGCCGCCGAGCGAGCCGCTCTGGCAGAAGAAGCCGAGCGGCGCACGGCCCGGCATCGCGGGTGCGAGTGACGCGTTGAGACTGATCTCCGGCGAGGTGTTGATGATCCCGAGCGCGTTGGGTCCGATGACGCGCATGCCGTGCCCGCGGGCACGACGTACCAGCGCACGCTGCCGGTCGACGCCGTCAGGACCGGACTCGGCGTAGCCGCTCGACACGACGAGCAGCCCCGCGACGGACGCGCTGCCACACGCGTCGACGACGTCCATGACCTCGTCGGCGGGCACGGCGACCACGGCCAGCGACACGGGGTCCGGGACGTCGACCACGGACGCGTACGTCGGTACGCCGAGCACCGCGACGCCCTCCTGCGCGGCGGTCCGGTTGACCGCGCTCACGCGTCCGGTGAAGTCGGCCTCCAGCAGGTGGCGCAGCAGCCGGTGTCCCAGCGAGGACTCCTCGCGACCGGCACCGATCACGACGACGGACTCGGGGGTCACGAGCGTCGCCACGCTCCGCGCCTCTGCGCGGTGCTCGCGGGCCAGGCGTACGGCCTCCGACGACTCCGACGGCCGGATGTCGAACGAGAGCGAGACCACGCCGTCCTCGACGTGGTGCGAGGGGTGGTAGCCCGCCTCCTCGAACGTCGCGAGCATGCGTCGGTTGGTCGGCAGCACCTCGGCGACGAAGCGGCGGACGCCGCGTTCCCGTGCGGCGGCGGCGAGGTGCTCGAGGAGCACCGAGCCCAGCCCGCGGCCCTGGTGGTCGTCGCGGATCACGAACGCCACCTCGGCGTCGCGCGGGTCGATGCGGTCGTAGCGGCCGACACCGACGAGCTGACCGCCCACCGTCGCCACGAGGGCGACCCGGTCGTCGTGGTCGACGTGCGTGAAGCGATGCAGGTCGCGCTCGGTCAGCTCGGGGTACGGCGCGAAGAACCGCATGTAGACCGTCTCGTCGGACAGCGACCGGTGGAACGCCGCCAGTCGGTCGCCGTCGTCCGGCGTGATGGGGCGGATCCGTACGGTGCGCCCGTCCCGGACCGCGACGTCGGCCTCCCAGTGCGCGGGGGGCGCGGCCGAGGTCTCGTCCGTCACGGTGCTCACCGTAGCGCCGCGTGTCCACGGGGTGCAGGCCCGGCGCCGCGTGCTCGGGCGGACCGGGCCGCGCGACGCGCCGCGTCACGCCGCTACCGTGACGGCCATGCTGGTGCAGATCCATCCCGAGGTCTCGGCGGCCCTCGCCGACGGGCGACCCGTCGTCGCTCTCGAGTCGACGATCATCAGTCACGGCCTGCCGCGACCGGACAACCTTCGCGTCGCCCGGGAGATCGAGGACTCGGTGCGCTCCGGCGGTGCCGTGCCCGCCACCGTCGCGGTCGTCGACGGCGTGCCTCGCGTCGGGCTCGACGACGCCGCGCTCGCGTCGGTCGCCAACGACGACGACGTCGTCAAGGTCAGCGTCCGCGACATCGGTGTCGTGGTGGCGCGCGGAGGCACCGGCGCCACCACCGTCGCCGCCACCTCGCACCTCGCGTCGCTGGCCGGCATCCGCGTCTTCGCGACCGGCGGTCTCGGCGGCGTCCACCGCGACGCGCGCGACACGTGGGACGAGTCGGCCGACCTCACGACCCTGTCCACCACGCCGATCACCGTCGTCTGCGCCGGGGTCAAGTCCATCCTCGACGTCGCGGCGACCCTCGAACGGCTCGAGACGCTCAACATCCCGGTGCTGGGCTACCGAACGGACCGTTTCCCCGGGTTCTACCTCGCCGACTCCGGCCACGGGCTCGACTGGCGCGTCGACAGCCCGGCGGAGATCGCCGCCGTCCTGCGCGCTCGCGACGACCTGCGCTGTCGTGGGGGCGTCGTGGTCGCCAACCCGGTGACCGCCGACGACGAGCTCGACCGCGCTCTGCACGACGACGTCCTGGCCGCGGGGCTCACTGCCGCGAGGGCCTCCGGCGTCCACGGCAAGGACGTCACACCGTTCCTCCTCGACTTCTTCCACGGTGCGACGCAGGGCCGCAGCCTCGAGGTCAACGTCGCGCTCGTCCGAAGCAACGCGGTCCTGGCCGCCCAGATCGCGGCGGCCCTCGCGTCATGACCGACGAGCCGGGAGGCAGCCGCTTCGTCGTCGTCGGCCAGTGGATGACCGACGTCGTCGCGTCCCTCCCCGGTCCCCTGCGTGAGGGAACCGACACCGCGGCGCACGTCCAGGTGCTGGGCGGGGGCGCCGCCGCCAACACGGCCGCCTGGCTCGCCCACGACGGGCACGCCACGACGCTGGTCGCGAGGGTCGGCGACGACCTGCTCGGCCGTGCCGGTCGCACCGAGCTCGAGGACGTCGGCGTGCACTGCGAGCTCGCCGTCGACCCCTCCCGGCCGTCCGGCACCTGCATCGTCCTCGTCGGCCCCGACGGCGAGCGCACCATGGTCCCCGACGCCGGTGCCAACGAAGGGCTGCGTCCCGGCGACCTCGACGACGACCTGTTCCGCCCCGGCTCGCACCTGCACCTGTCCGGCTACACCCTCCTCGTCGGCGGCAGCAGGATGGCCGGCCTCTCGGCGCTCGACCGGGCACGGCTGCGCGGCATGACCACCAGCGTCGACGTCGCGTCGGTCGGACCGCTCGTGGACGCCGGAGCCGAGCGGTTCCTCTCCTGGGTCACGGGCGTCGATGTCCTGCTGGCGAACGCGTCCGAGGCAGCGCTTCTCGCCGGCCTCCCCGCACCGCTGCCCGACGACGACGAGGCCACGTCCCTCGCCGGGGCCGACCTGGCCGCCCGCACCTTGTGCTCGACGGCGTCGTTCGTGGTGGTCAAGCTCGGCCCCCGAGGCGCCGTGGCGGGCGACGCGTCGGGCGGGTCGGCGTACGCCCCGGCGGTGCCGGTGGACGTGATCGACAGCACCGGTGCCGGCGACGCCTTCACTGCCGGGTTCCTCCCTGCCTGGGTCGACCGGTCCGGCCTGCAGGTCGCCCTCGAGCGGGGCAACCGCAGCGCCTCCCGCGTCGTCTCCCGGGTCGGGGCCCGCCCGTAGGCACCGGGCTGGGCGTGGTGGTCGCGCCTCTCCCGGCGACACGGGGGCGGGTGCCTGCCCCCACGCCGCGTCGATGGCAGAGTGGGCGCATGACCGGACTCGCACGACTCGTCGCCGCCCTCATCGGGCTCGCCGTCGCCGCGTGCGCCTTCCTGCCGTGGGTCAACGAGCGCACCGCCTGGGCCCTTCACCTGCGCTCGCTGTTCAACGTCGGCGACAACGACGGCGTCGTCCCCGTGACGTCGCTCGGGGCGGCGGTGTGCCTCGCTGCGCTCCTCGTGCTGCTCGGCGCCCTCTTCAACGCTCGCTCGCTCGTGATCATCGGCGGCCTCCTTGCGGTCGCCCTCCCCGCGGTCTGGATCTTCGGCAACGCCGTCAGCCACGGAACCGGTGCTGTCTCGCTCGCCCGGATCCAGATCGGGGCCTACGGCGCCGCGGTCGGCGGGTTCATGGCCCTGATCCTCGCCGCCGTCGCCACGGACACGAGCGTCCCCACGACCCGCTGACCCGTTCGCCGCCCTACGGAAGAGATCCCCGTCGCATGGCCCGCCGCTCCACACCTCCACCCCCGCCGAGCACCCCCGAGCGGATCGTCGACATCGACGTCTCCGACGAGATGCGCGGGTCGTTCCTCGAGTACGCCTACTCCGTCATCTACTCGCGCGCGCTGCCCGACGCGCGCGACGGGCTCAAGCCGGTGCACCGTCGCATCCTCTTCCAGATGGGCGAGATGGGGCTGCGCCCCGACCGTGGCCACGTCAAGAGCGCCCGCGTGGTCGGCGAGGTCATGGGCAAGCTGCACCCGCACGGCGACGGTGCCATCTACGACGCGCTCGTGCGCATGGCGCAGCCGTTCTCGTTGCGCCTCCCGCTCGTCGACGGCCACGGGAACTTCGGGTCGCTCGACGACGGACCCGCCGCGATGCGCTACACCGAGTGCCGCCTCGCGCAGAGCGCCACGCTCCTCACGGCGTCCCTCGACGAGGACGTCGTCGACTTCCAGGCCAACTACGACGGACGCGAGTCCGAGCCCGTCGTGCTGCCCGCGGCGTTCCCCAACCTCCTCGTCAACGGTGCGGCCGGGATCGCCGTCGGGATGGCGACGTCGATCGCGCCGCACAACCTCGTCGAGGTCGTCGCCGCGGCCCGGCACCTGCTGACCCACCCCCGGGCCGACCTCGACGAGCTCATGCGGTTCGTCCCAGGCCCGGACCTCCCCAGCGGCGGTCGGATCATCGGGCTCGACGGCGTCCGCGAGGCCTACGAGACCGGACGGGGCGCGTTCCGGATCCGGGCCACCGCGCACATCGAGAACGTCACGCCTCGGCGCAAGGGCGTCGTGGTCACCGAGCTGCCCTACAACGTGGGGCCGGAGAAGGTGATCGCCAAGATCAAGGAGGCGGTCGACGCCAAGAGGCTCGCGGGCATCGCCGCCGTCGACGACTTCAGCGACATGGAGTCCGGCCTGCGGCTGGTCATCGAGATCAAGAACGGCTTCCACCCCGAGGCGATCCTCGAGCAGCTCTACGCGCTGACGCCCATGGAGGACTCGTTCAACATCAACGCGGTCGCCCTCGTCGACGGTCAACCGCGCACGCTGGGGCTTCGCGAGATGCTCGTGGTGTTCGTCGACCACCGGCTCGACGTCGTTCGCCGACGGTCGTCCTACCGCCGTCGCCGCGCCGAGGAGCGGTTGCACCTCGTCGACGGTCTCCTCGTCGCCATCCTCGACATCGACGAGGTCATCGCGCTGATCCGCTCGAGCGACGACGCCGCGGCCGCCAAGGCCCGCCTGATGCAGGTGTTCGACCTCTCCGACCCGCAGGCGACGTACATCCTCGACATGCCCCTACGACGGCTCACGAAGTTCAGCCGTCTCGAGCTCGAGAGCGAGCGCGACGAGCTGCGGACGCGCATCACCGAGCTGACGGCGATCCTCGACGACGACAAGGCGCTCCGCCGGCTGGTGAGCGACGAGCTCGCCGCCGTCGCCAAGGATCACGGCACACCGCGCAGAACCGTTCTGCTGGAAGGGATCGCGGCCCCCGTGCGGACGGCGGTGCCGCTGGAGGTCTCCGACGACCCCTGCGTCGTCCTGCTGTCGAGCACGGGCCTGCTCGCCCGCACGGCCGACGGCCGCGACCTGCCTGCCGACGGCGAGCGGGGCGCTCACGACGTCGTCGTCGCGGCCGTGCACGGCACCGCGCGCGGTCACGTCGGTCTCGTGACCAGCACGGGTCGCGTCGTCCGCCTCCCCGTGCTCGAGCTGCCGACGCTCCCGCCCACCCACGGGGCACCGTCGCTCGCCGGCGGGGTGCCGCTCGGCGCGCTGGTCGAGCTCGAGCGCGGTGAGCAGCCCGTGGGGCTGTGCTCGCTGTCGGACGCGGGTCCCGGCCTCGCCCTCGGCACGGCCTCCGGCGTCGTGAAGCGGGTGGCGCCGGACGTCCCGTCGTCCGCGGACTCGTGGTCGGTGATCAGGCTCGACGACGGCGACCGTGTCGTCGGTGCCGTCGAGCTCGTCGACGACGACGCCGAGCTCGTGTTCGTCACGTCGGACGCCCAGCTCCTGCACTTCCCCGCGTCGGTCGTACGCCCGCAGGGACGCCCCGCGGGGGGCATGGCCGGCGTACGGCTGGCCGACGGCGAGCGCGTGGTGCACTTCGGGGCCGTCGACCCCGACCGCGACAACGTCGTGGTGACGGCCGCGGGCACGTCCGGCGCGCTGCCGGGGACCTCGGGCGCGAGCGTCAAGGTCACGCCGTTCTCGGAGTACCCGGGCAAGGGCCGCGCCACCGGGGGCGTGCGCGCCCAGCGCTTCCTCAAGGGCGAGGACACGCTGCTCGTCGCGTGGGTCGGCCCCGCACCGGCGCGCGCGGCCACCCCCCAAGGAGCTCCCGCGCCGCTGCCGCCCGTCGACCCACGCCGGGACGGGTCCGGTCTGCCGACGTCCAAGCCGGTCGCCGCGGTCAGCGGTCCGCTCCGGGCCGGCGGAGCACCGGCCGAGGGCGCGTCCGCGGTCGAGGACCCGGCGACGTGACCGAGCGCTGCTCGACGCTGTCGCAGGACGAGCCCCTCATCGGCACCGCCCCGCGAGCCCGCGCCTGGCTCGTCCTCGAGCAGCCGGGTCCCTACGGGTTCCACGCGCTCACCGAGTCGCACCTCCCGGAGCCGGTGCGGACGGCGCTGGGCGCCCTGCCCAAGGACTCGGGGACGACCGTCCTGCTCGCCCGTCCGGTCGGCCGACACGCCGACACCCACGACGGCGGAGGGTCCCGGCGGTTCTGGTTCGCGCACTCCTACGCCGGCGGCGTGCGCATGCGGACCGGTCGGCTCGACGACGCCGACCTGCTGCGACCCGACCTGGCCGACACGCTGGCGGCCGCCGCGGACGGTCCGCTGCCGGCCTGGGGCACCACCTCGCGCGAGCCTCTCCTGCTGGTCTGCACGAACTCCCGACGCGACATCTGCTGCGCGCTCAACGGTCGGCCGGTCGCCGAGGCCCTCGCGGCCGACCCGGGATACGCCGACCGCGTGCTCGAGGTCAGCCACCTCGGTGGGCACCGGTTCTCACCCACCGCGCTGCTCCTCCCGTGGGGGCACTGCTTCGGACGGCTGGACGCGGATGCCGCCCGCGCCGTGCTGGACGCGGCCGACCAGGGCCGGCTGGCACCGCTGCACCACCACCGGGGACGCGCGTCCGCGTCGCAACCGGCCCAGGTCGCAGCGCACGCCGTGCGGCTGCGCGAGGGCATCGACGGGCTCGACGACCTCGATGCCCTGCGTCGGGTCGGCGAGCGTGCCGTGCCCGCGGGGCTGCGCTGGCAAGGCGACGACGACGGGGTGGCCGAGGTCGAGGTGCGGCATCGCGACGGTCGCTCGTGGCACGTCGTCGTACGCCGGACCACGCTGGAACCGGCGCGACCCGAGTCCTGCGGCAAGGCGCCCGTCGAGCCGCACGTGTGGCGGGCCGACCCCCCGGTGACTGTCGCCGGCTGGGCGTGACCCCCGACCCCACTAGGCTGGATACATGAACTCTGCTTCTGGTTTTCCGGTGACGTCGTTCGCCGACGTCCTCGCCGGGAACGAGGGCTACGCCGCGGCGTTCCCCGGCACCGGGCTCTCCGGCCGGGCGCGCAAGGGCCTCGCGCTGGTGACGTGCATGGACAGCCGGATCGAGCCCCTCCAGCTCCTCGGCATGGAGCAGGGCGACGTCAAGATCCTGCGCAACGCCGGGGCGCGGGTCACCGACGACGTCCTGCGCACCCTCGTGCTCGCGACCTACCTGCTCGACGTGTCGCGGGTGCTGGTCATGCCGCACACGCACTGCAAGATGGCCAGCGCGACCGAGGAGGAGCTGCACCGCACGATCCTCGACGTCCACGGGGTCGACACGAACTCGATCGAGTTCCGCACGGTGCCCGACCAGGAGGAGGCGCTGCGCTACGACCTGCGCCGCATCCGCAGCTACCCCCTGCTGCCGAGCGACCTCGTCGTCGCCGGCGCGATCTACGACGTCCACACCGGCCGCATCTCCCCCCGCGACTACTGAGGCAGACCGCCGCACGTAACCGGCTCAACCGCTGGAGAACTGAGCGTTCTCAGTCATTTCGGGCGGTCACGTGCGAGCGGAGGTTGGTGTCAGGCGCGGGCGGCCGAGTGGAGCGCATCGCGGTCGTGCAGGGTGGTGCGGTCCCGGCCGCGCCCTTCACCGAGGGCGCGCTCGGCGGCGTCGATCCGACGCCAGCCCTCGACGTCGACCGGCACGACCCCGCGTTCGGCGAGCAGCCCGGACACGCCGTCGCCGCCACGCGGCGCCGCACCCTCGAGGTCGGCGAGAACGGCGGCGACCGTCGCTCCGGCGTCCTTCTTGTTGGTGCCGATGATCCCCGTCGGCCCGCGCTTGATCCATCCGGCGACGTAGAGGCCGGGGACGACGGCCCCGTCGGCGTCGGTCACCCGCCCGTCGGTGTTGGGGATCACGTTGCGGCGCCCGTCGAAGGGCACCCCCGGGAGCCCGACCCCGCGGTAGCCGACCGAGCGCACGACGAGCTGCGCCTCGATCTCGTAGGTCTCGCCCGTTCCGTGCGCGCCGGACTCGTCGACGGTCGTCCGTTCGACCACCACCCGCTCCACCCGCTCGGCACCGCGCAGCTCGGCGGGTCGGGCGTGGAAGTGCAGGTGGATGCGACGGTGGGTGGCGTCCTCCACGTGGGCGCCCCAGCTGCGGATGACCTCGACGTTGCGCGCGACGACGCGGTCGCTGTCGACGAGGGCGGCGCTCACCGGCTCGAGCTCGAGGTCGGTCGGGTCGATGAGGACGTCGACGCCGTCGAGCTCGCCGAGCTCCTTGAGCTCCTTGGTCGTCCAGGTCGCCTGCGCCGGGCCGCGACGTCCCAGCACGTGGACGTCGCTGATGGTCGTGGCACGCAGCGCGTCGAGGACGTGCTCGGGCATGTCGGTGCGCTCGAGGCGCTCGATCGGGGCGCTCAGGATGCGGGTGACGTCGACGGCGACGTTGCCGACGCCGACGACCACGACCGATCGCGCGGCCGCCAGCGCGGACTCGATGCCCTCTCGGTCGGCGTCCGGGTGCCCGCAGTACCACGCGACGAGATCCGTCGCCGCGATGCTGCCGGCGAGCTGCTCCCCGGCGATCTCGAGCTGCCGGTCGCGCGCCGCACCGTAGGTGAGGATCACGCCGTCGTACGCCGCGAGCAGCTCGGCCACGGACACGTCGGCGCCCTCGTCGACGTCACCCACCTCGACGCCGGCGAGCAGGCGGACCTCGGGTCGGTCCAGCACGTGCGCCAGCGTGTCGCGCACCGAGCGGATGGAGAAGTGGTCCGGCGCCACTCCGTAGCGGACCAGCCCGAACGGCACCGGCAGCCGGTCGAGGACGTCGACCAGGGCTCCGGAGGAGGCGAGAACGTCCGTGGCGTACAGGCCCGAGGGTCCGGCGCCGACGACGGCGATGCGCGGGGTCACGGCGTCATCCGATCACAGGACACGGCGGTGTCACCTGCTGGCCCGCCGGTCGGAGCCGGCACTGCCCACACCAGGCAGGAGCTGCCGCACCGCGTCGTAGGACGCGGACGGGTCCGTGACGTCGAACCACACGGTCTGCATGCCCACGTGTCGTGCGCCCTCGATGTTGCCCGGCTGGTCGTCGACGAACAGGCAGTCACGCGCCGCGACGCCGAGCCGGTCGGTGGCCAGCCGGTAGATGCGCGGGTCGGGCTTGAGCACGTGCTCGACCGACCCGTCGACGAGGACGTCGATCGAGTCGAGCACCCGCATCCGCGCGACCCACTCGTCGCCGTGGAAGGCGCGCATGTCGTTGGTGAGGACGGCGACGGCGACATCTGCCGTGTGCGCCGCCTCGATGATGTGCACGGCCTCCGGCCGCACGAGCTCGCTCTCGTCGCCGGCGAACAGGACGTCCATGAGGCCGCGGAACGACGACTCCCGACCGGTCAGGGCAGCGAACTGCTCCGACCGTCGCATCCAGTAGTCGCGCTCGGTCAGTTCGCCGGCCTGCATCGCACGCCATGCGTCGTCCCGCGACGGGTCGAACGGGCCCGACCAGTCGAGCGACCCCTCGGCCAGACCCACCCGACGCTCCCCGCCGCGCAGCAGCTCGAACGGCGTGCGGAGCACCGGGCCGCCGAAGTCGAGGACCAGCGCCTTCATCGACGCACCGACACCCGGGTGGGGCTCGCTGACGGATGGTCGAAGTCGGCGTGCACGACGTCCCCGCGCTGCAGTGGTACGGCGGCGACGAGGCCACCGGTGATGACGACGTCCCCGGCGCGCAGCATCAGACCCTGGCCGGACAGCTGCGTGGTGAGCCACGCGAGTGCTCGAGCCGGGTGCCCCATCGCGGCCGCACCCGTACCCGTCCCGACGTGCGCGCCGTTGCGATAGAGCGTGACCTCGGTGTCGGCCAGGGCGTCGAGCGGCAGCGCGGCGCCGGTCACGACGTGCGCGGCGGACGACCCGTCGGCGGTGTTGTGCTCGAGGTCGAAGCGATAGTCGGTCCAGACCGAGTCGACCACTTCGAGCGCGGCGAGCGCCTCGGCGCACGCTGCCAGTGCCTCGTCGGCGTCGAGGGGGCGGTCGACGTCGTCCCCGAGCACGAGGGCGATCTCCGGCTCCACACGCGGATGGAGCACGCTCTCGGGAACGGTGGCGTCGTCGTCGAGCCGCATGCTGTCGAGCAACGGTCCGAAGTTGGGCTCGGCGATGCCGAGCTGGGCGCGCATGGTCGCGGTGGTGTAGCCCAGCTTCCATCCGATGATGACGGCCCCCCGCGCTAGGCGACGCGCGGTCAGAGCGCTCTGGACGGCGTACCCGGTGGTCAGGTCCGGGACGTGCACCGCGGAGACGTCGAGGGTCGCACCGGCGTTCCGGGAGCGGTCGATCACCTCAGCGGCGTGCTCGACCCCGGGCTCGCTCAGTGCTCCTCCTCCATGATCGTCACCCGGTCGAAGCGGACGACCTCGCCGAACCATCCGCACGAGCCGCACCAGGTCATGAAGTTGCGGGTGTCGCCGGTCCAGTACTCGGTCGTGATGCCACCGTGCTCGCCGATCGACGCCGCGCACATCGGGCAGAACTTCGGCCGGTCGACGTAGTGCCGTGCCGCGTCCGGTGCGAACCACTCGCTCGGCGGTGGCAGCTCGTGCGGGTCGTCGGGAAGCAGTCCGCTCACGAGAGCAGTATGAGCCGCGGAGGCCACCCGCACCCGGGTGGCCTCGGACGGGGTCGTCGGGTCAGGCACCTGCTCCGGCCTTCTCAGCGGCCTCGACGCCTGCCCAGTAGCTCTGGTGCAGCTCGAGCAGCTGCTGCTTCATCGGGCTGTAGCGCATCGAGCCGCCGTTGATCCAGGCCGCGGCGAACGTGCGCTCCGCGCCGAACTTGTCCTTCTCGCAGGGCAGGTTGATGATGTCGTGCTTCTCGCGGATCGTGCCGAGCGGGTCCTCGCCGTCCGCGACCTTGCGCATGTTCTCCTTGAACATCTTGCGCAGCATGGCGACGCCGGCGTCGGACCGCCCGAGGTGCTCCTGGGTGCGGTCGGTGATCTCACCCTGCGACACCCAGGCCATGATGTCCTGGCCCTCGATGTAGTCGGTGATGAAGCGGCCGTCCTCGTCCTTCCAGAGGTACTCGTAGGCGACAGGTCGCTCCTGCGTGGTCAGCTGCTCGCCGGGGTTGTGCGTCGAGTAGAAGAGCTTCCAGGTGTGGGTCTCGTCGATGGGGACGCGGATCTGCATCTGGTCGATGTAGGCACCACCGACGCGCATGTAGAACGGGAAGACCAGCGGGTGACCGATCTTCCAGTCGTCGCCCTCCTCGGTGGAGCCCTCGAGGACGCGTCGCTTGAGGATGCCCCACTCCATCTCCTCGAAGCCGGTCCTGATGTGCCGCTTCTGGAAGGCCTTGGGCGCCTCGAAGCCGTTCGTCTCGCCGACGAAGTTGAAGTAGTAGCCGTGCAGCCACTCGACGTGGTGCGGGTCGACGGAGTTCTCCATGACCTGCAGCCAGCTGCACGGGATCGTGGTGTAGCCCACGTCGCGGATGCCGTCCTTGACGAACACGTCGAAGCGCGGGAGCTCCGGTGCGGGGTCGGGTCCGACATAGACCCAGACCATGCCGCCCATCGTCTGCGCCTTGCCGGCCTTCATCGTCACCCGGTCGCGGAAGTTCTGGTTGTCGGCCTCGGCCGGCTGCTCGACGCACTGCCCGTCGAAGTCGTACTTCCAGCCGTGGTAGCCGCACCGGATGCCGTCCTCGTGCACGACGCCGTACGTCAGCGACGCGCGGCGGTGCGCGCACTTCTCGCCGATGATCCCGTACTTGCCGCTCGGGGTCTTGTACAGCGTCCAGTTCTCGCTGAGGAGGCGCACGGTCTTCGACGGCACGGTGTCGAAGTCCTGCTCGAACGCGATGGGGTACCAGTAGCGGCGCAGCAGCTCGCCCATCGGCGTCCCTGGTCCGATCTGGGTGAGCTCGTTGTTCTGCTCGACGGTCAGCATCGCGGTTCCCTTCGAGGTGGTGCCGGCGTGGTGCCGAGTCTGGCGGAACGTCCCGCCCGGGGAGCGATGTCGACCCCCCAGGCGGGACAGGGTGCCCTTAGTCGAGCAGCGTGACCGTGCCGTTGGACCCGTCGACGCGGATGCGCTGACCGGTCCGGATGGTGGACGTGGCGAAGCCGGTACCTGTGACGGCCGGGAGCCCGTACTCACGGCAGACGATCGCCGCGTGGCTCATCATGCCGCCGGTGTCGGTGACGGTCGCCTTGATCTTGCCGAAGATCGGCGCCCAGCTCGGCGCGGTGAGCGGGGCGACGAGGATCTCGCCGTCCTGCACCTCGTTGATCTGGTCGGGACCGAAGATGACGCGCGCCGGCCCCTCCTCGACGCCGGGTGATGCCGCCATGCCCTTGAGCGTGCCGTCCTCGCTCGCACCGCCGCCGAGCCAGTTCTCGATCGAGTCGGAGGTGATGCCCCAGAGCATGATCGTGAACGGCTCCGTCACGACCTCCGGCGGGACGCCGAGCGCGGGGGTCGCCTTCCACGCGTCCAGGGCGGCCAGGATCTCCTTGCGCCGGGCCACGATCGGCGGCCAGTACGACGGACCTGCGGCCGGGGCCGGAGCAGCCCACGAGTGGTACAGGTCGAACAGCGCGTCGGGCACCTCGTGGCGCTTGAGATAGAAGATGTCACCTGCGTCCGCGAGGAACCCCTCCTTGGCGAGCACGGCGCCGAGGTCCTTCATCTTGCGCCAGATGACCGAGTGGCTCCAGTGCTCGACGTAGAAGTTGTGGTTCTCGACGTAGGGGAACACGACGCGTGCCAGCCCCAGCTTGCCGTTGAAGGCCTCGCGGTCCTCGTCCGAGGCCAGGAGCGCGGCGTACTCGCTCACGATGCGGTCACGCTCGGCTGCGATCGCCTCGGTCGGGCGGTTGATGTCGTCGCCCTTCTGGAGGTTGTCGATGTAGCCCTTGACGAAGTCGAAGGGGATCACGACGTGCTCGATCCAGATCTTGTCCTGGCTCGAGAAGCCCGAGCCGGTGGAGAAGTTGAACCACGGCTCCGCGGACTGCTGGAACGACGAGATCCACGCCTGGCCGGCCTCGCCCTGGGCGCGCAGCGCCTCGCACGTTCCCTCGACGTCGCCGAGCTTGAACGCGTCGGTGATGCCGGTGTCGACGGCCATCCTGGCCAGGCGCTTGAGCTCCTCGTCCGGGCGGAACAGGTCCACCTCGACGCCGGCGACCATCTTCGCGATGGCGAGGTCGGAGATGCCGGGGAACGCCTGCTTGCAGAAGCCGAAGAAGTCGAGATAGGCGGCGTAGCCCAGGTTGAGGAACTCGAAGTGGTACTGCCACAGCGTGCTGGCGGCCGTCAGCAGCTTGAGATAGTTCTCCTGGATCTGTCCGCCGGCGCCCCTGCCGGCGCCGGAGGTCACGACCTCGAGCGGCTCGATGTCCGGGAGCGTGGAGAAATCGAGCATCTCCATCTCTTTGACCAGGTCGCGGATCTTGATGAGCCAGTTGTCGTACAGGTCGTTCCAGTTGACGAAGTAGTGGCCGGCGCGCTGCATGAACTGCTCGGCGCGCGCGGGGATGTCAGCCTCGGGCGCCGGGACGGGCGAGAGGTACGTATAGCCGTTGACGATGCGGAAGTCGATGCCGTTCGCCGGCGGGACCTGCAGGTGCCGGGTGTTGTACTGGGAGAGCGCCATGATCGCGACCTCCATGAGCGAGGCGTCCCACGGCAGCAGGGCCTTGGGCCAGTGCACGCCGTCCTGGAACCAGAACATCGAGTCCTCGTACGCGGCGCGCGAGGGGCTGAACGTGGACGAGTACGAGTACAGCTCCTGCCAGCCTTCGGCACCGGGCGGAGTGGTGATCTCCGACGGGAGCGGGAACCCAGCCATGCGGTCTCCTTCTAGAACCCTTGCGGGTCTTCACTGGGGTGGACGACCGTGCAGCGCGCGGTCGCGGTTGTGGTGCGACGAGCTACGGACAGCCGGTCAGGGACCGTCCGCCCCCTTGGTGTGGAGCGGCGACATCAACGTCGAGACGATGCTCGCCATGAAGTCACCGGACTTGGTGCCTGGCTCGACGACCGTCGTCGGGCCCTTCTTGCTCCAGAAGGTCTCAGGGCGGGACTGGAGCAGGATGATGTTGTCGCCCTCCGGGAGGTCGACGTCGACGGCCCACTCGATGTCCTGCGGGCAGCCGTAGTGGCGCTCGGCGGTCTTGGCGAGCCTGGCGATCGCCTTGATCTCGGCGTCGGTGAGGGAGGGTGCAGCAGCGCGCTCGGCGTCGGTCTCGACCTTCTCGACGCTGTCGTGGTCGGTGAGCACGTACTCGTGGGACTTCGCGCTGATGATCCGCTTGGTGATCTCGAACATGACCTTGTCGACGCGGAAGTTGTCCGGGGTCACCTCGCCCGCGACGACGCTCTCGCCGAAGCCCCAGGCCGAGTCGATGGCGACCTGCGACCGGTCGCCGTTGGTCGGGTCGAGCGTGAAGGCCACGCCTGCCGACTTCGGGTGGACCATCTTCTGGACGACGACGGACATCTCGACAGCACGGTGGTCGTAGCCCATCTCGACGCGGTAGCAGGTGGCCCGGTCGGTGAACAGGCTCGCCCAGCATCGGCGTACGGCGTCGATGACGTCCTCGGCGCCGCGCACCCAGAGATAGGTGTCGTGCTCGCCCGCGAACGATGCGTCCGGCGAGTCCTCCGACGTCGCCGACGAGCGGACTGCGACGGGCAGCTCCTTGGTGCCGCAGCGCGCCGACAGCTCGAGGTAGGCGCCGCGGATCTGCAGCTCGATGCCCTCGGGGATCGGCATCGTCGAGATCAGCTGCCGGATCTTGGCGCAGCGCTCCGTCACGGAGTCCGTGTCGTTGACGTCCATCCCGTGGAGCAGACGCGCCATCTGGGCATCGAGGTCGGACTCGTCACGAGCGCGTCGGTACGCCGATGTGCAGATGGCGAAGCCGGGCGGCACCGGGAGACCGGCGCCGGTCATCTCACCGAGGCTCGCGGCCTTGCCGCCGACCTCGCTCTTCATCCCGGCCCAGTAGCTCTCGAACCACGTGATCGTCGTCATCAGATCCCCTCGATGTCCTCGGTGCCGGTGCCCGTGCCGGTCCACCAGTTCGGCAGCGCGTCGAGGTCGGGCACGTTCACCTCCTGCACTCGGTTGCGGTAGAGGACGAGTGCGGTGACGCCGCCCTCGATGAGGCGTACGCGCACGAACTCGGTGTTGAACGGCTCGCCCGGGTCGTAGCCCATCGCCGCGGTGGCGAAGGCGCGGATCGGCCCGGAGTGCGTGGCCACGACGATGGAGTTGCCCGGCGTCTCGCGGTGGATCCGCAGGAGTCCGGCCCAGAAGCGACGCACGCACGAGACCGGAGGCTCGAAGTGCAGCATCGGCATGGTCAGCCAGTGCGTGATCGGGTCACCGCCCGCGTTCTGGATCTTCCAGAACCTGTCGACGTCGACCAGCCAGCCGGGTCGCTCCCCCATCGAGGTCCGCTCGTAGGCCTCGAGCTCCTTCGCGTAGAGCCGGAACGCGGACGTGACGTCGCGGAGGCCGTCCGGCGTCGCGACGGCGAAGTTCTGGAACTCGCGGTAGGCCGTGATCTCGCCGACCGTGGCGTCGCGTCCGAAGAGCGCCATCCCGTCGAGCAGTCCGCGACGGAGGTGCTCGGCCGTCTGACGCGCCCGGTTGGTCTCGGCGCAGGCGAGGCGCACGGTGTGACCGTTCATCACGCGGCGGGCGAGCTCCTGGCCACGACGGTGCGCCTGCCACGAGCCGAGCGGCGTGAGCCCGGACTCCGAGCTGTAGCCCTGCGTCTCGCCGTGGCGCACGAAGTAGATGTCCGTGGCGACCTGCGCGGACTGCTCGCGCCGCTCGGGCACGATCTCCTTGGTCCGCGTGACCTCGGCCCAGCCGCGCGTCGTGTTGAGCTCCTGGCCCTCGTACGTCGGGACCGGCGTCTCGAACGGGTCGCTGGACTCGCGACGCTCGCGGAAGCGGCGCAGGTAGAGCGGGGTCGTGTCGTCGCCGACCTCGTCGGGCGTGACGGTGCGGCCGGCCCGCTCGAGGTAGCGGCTCAGGTACGCCGGCGCGTCGGGACGCTCCGTCCGCGGCAGCGCCGCGCTCGGCTCCTGGACGGCGGTCACGTGTGCACCGTCAGGAACCGCTGGTTGACGACGCCGTCGTACCAGAAGAGGGCTCGGCCCATCTCGGCCTCGGTCCAGATCGTGGGCTCGGAGTCGGGGTCGACCCAGTACCCGCCGGTGAAGACCTCGTTGCGGTTGCCGACGGGGTCGAAGAAGTAGAGGCAGTGCCCGCGCGTGGCACCGTGCCGCGTGGGGTTCGTCTCGATGCGCACACCGTGGTAGGCGCAGATGTCGGCGGCGTCGCGGATCGCCGTCCAGTCCTCGACGGCCCACGCGAAGTGGTGGAGCCCACCGTTAGGACCGGTGACGAGCGCGATGTCGTGGCTGGCGTGCGACACCTCGAGCCACGTCGCGATGCGGAAGCCGTCGTCGCCGACGACCTGCTCGGTGACGCGGAAGTCCAGCACCTCGACGAGGAAGTCCGTCATCGCGCCGACGTCCTCCGCAGTCAGGAACAGGTGGTCGATGCGGGGCGGCGCGATGCCCACCAGGTTGAGCGGCTTGGGCGGCGGGTTCGTGAGCGGCAGGAGGTTGCCGACCTGCTGCATGCCGTGCACCAGTTCCATCGAGTGCCCGCTGGGGAGGATGAAGCGGATGGCCTCGCCGTGCCCGGGAGCCCACTCGTCGGCCGCGTAGCGACGCACCTCGATGCCGACTTCCTTGAGCCGCGCCTCGTAGCGGTGCAGATCGTCCACGTCGGTGACCTTGAACCCGAAGTGGTTGAGCCCGTGCGTGGGCTCCCACGTCAAGACGACAGAGTGGTGCTGGTGCTCGTCCCAGCCCTTGAGGAACACGCGCTCGTTCTCGCGCGCGGTCTCGATGAGCCCGACCACCTCGCAGTAGTAGGCGGTGGCGAGCTCGAGGTCGGGTACGCGGACCTCGACGTGGCTCAGGCGCAGGATGCTCATCAGGTGTGCACTCTCATGAAGCGGTCGTTGAGCTCGCCCTCGTAGTAGAAGACCGCGCGGCCGATGTTGTCCTCGGTCCACGTGATCGTCGGGAAGTCGGGGTCGGGCCGGTAGCCGCCGGTGAAGACCTCGTTGCGGGTGCCCAGCGGGTCGAAGAAGTAGATCGTCGAGCCGCGGGTGACACCGTGCCTCGTGGGTCCGACGTCGATCTGGATCCCGTTGTAGGCCAGGGTGTCGGCGGCCTTGCGGACCGCCTCCCAGTCGTCGAGCCAGAACGCGAAGTGGTGCAGGCCACCGTTGGGGCCCGAGACCACCGCGAGGTCGTGCGGCGAGAACGACCGCTCCATCCAGGTGCCGATCTGGTGGCCGTTGCCGTCGAGCAGCTGCTCGGTGACGCGGAAGCCGAGGACGTTCGTGTAGAACGTCGTCGCCTCACCGACCTCCTCGGCCGTGACGAGCAGGTGGTCCATCCGCGGCGGTGCGATGCCGGGGACGCCGGTGACGAACGGCGCGGGGTTGACCTTCGGCAGCAGCCCGCCGACCTTCTCGACGTCGTGCACGAGCTCCATCGTGTGACCCGACGGGGTCTGGAACCGGATCGACTCGCCCTGCCCGACCGACTCGCCCTTCGACACCCGCGACACGGGGAAGCCGTAGCGGGAGACGGCGTTCTCGAGCTCGGACAGGTCGTCCTCGTGCTCGACCTTGAACGACATCTGCTCGAACCCGACGCGGGGCGCGTAGACGAGCCGCAGCGAGTGGTGGTCGACCTCGTCCCAGCACTTGAGGTAGACCGAGTCGGCATCGCGCTCGACGACGATCAGGCCGAGGACTTCGGTGTAGTACGCGGTGGCGAGGTCGAGGTCGGTGACCGTGACGTCGACGTGGCTGAGGCGCAGAATGCCCATGGCCCGGAAGGTAGGCCTCAGCGTCCCGCACAGTGGACCGATGTGCCGCCATGCGGGACAGGATCGGCGTACCTTCCCTGCCATGAGCGCAGATCCGGGTCAGCTGCGGGACGCCATGGCGGCGTTCGTCTCGGCGTTGCACGGCTCCTACCTCGATCAGGCGCGGCTCCTGCCGGTCGGCGAGCGCGGCGCGCTCCCCCTGCTGCGTCCGGGCGGCCTCACGGTGCTGGCTGTCGGGGTCCGGCACCTGCACGTGCTCGCGACGACCGCTCCCCTGCCGGCCCCGCAGGGGCCGGAGGTCGAGGTCGCCGACTCGGTTCCCGGCCTGGCGTGGACCTTGCGCTTCTTCGACCCCGTCGTCGTCCCCGCGCTCGGGCTCGTCGACGAGTCCGACGGGCCGGCACCGGCCGAGGTGCGCCGGGTGCTCGGCGTGCCCGACGTCGTCTACCACCTGTCGGTCTCGCCCGGCGGCGGGCTCACGCCGCACCACGCCCAGCACGCCGGCACCGGGCTCGCCAACCAGCACGCGGCGCAGTTCCGCGATCACGACTCGATCCGGGCCCACGCAGGCCAACGGGTTGCCCTGGCCGACGAGTACGCCGTCGTCGACCGACTCGGACTCCACGAGTCGGCGCGGGCGCTCGCGCGACAGCTCGCACCGCACGACGCCGCGCTCGCGACGACCTGCGCCGACCCGGACGCATCCGACGAGGACGTCCGGCGCGCTCTCCTCGGTGCGCTGCGTTCGCCGGCGGAGGTGGGCTGACCGATGACCGATCGCGATCTTCGGCCCGTCGGCGACACCCAGGTGCTGGCCAGCGTGAGCAACGCCGCGCGGCTGCTCAAGGAGTTCGGCAAGGGCGACCGCGAGATCGGCGTGAGCGAGCTCGCGCGACGCCTCGGTCTCGGCAAGAGCACCACCCACCGGCTGCTGCACACCCTCACGGTCGAGAGGCTGCTCGAGCAGGACGCCGACACCGGCACGTACCGCCTCGCGCTCACCATGCACGAGCTCGGCTCGAGCGTGCAGTCGGCGATCGACCTGCACACCGCGGCCAACCCCGTGGTCGAGCAGCTGCGCAACATCACCAAGGAGACGGTGCAGATCGCCGTCCTCGACGGTCGTCACGTGGTCTACGTCGAACGCCGCGAGAGCCCGCAGACGATCCGCCTCTTCGGTCGCGTGGGCCACCGCAACGACGCGCACTGCACGTCGACCGGCAAGGTGCTGCTCGCATTCCTCCCGTCGGCCGAGCTCGACGTCCTGCTCAGCGGCTGGCGGCTCGCGCGCAAGACGCAGTACACGATCTCCGACCAGGCCACCCTGCGCGCGCAGCTGCGCAGCGTGCTCACCCAGGGATGGGCCGAGAACGTCAACGAGTCCGAGGTCGGCGTCGCGTCCATCGCGGCACCGATCCGCGACTCGCGCGGCGTCGTGATCGCAGCGCTGTCGATCGCCGGCCCGCTGCAGCGCATGGAGGGCGCGACGTTGCGTCGCTACGTGCGCCCCGTCACCGAGGCCGCCGCCGCCATCAGCCGTCGGATGGGCTACGTCGAACCCGCGTCCCGCGAGGAAGGAACACGATGACCCTCACGTCCGAGCGTGCCGACGAGCTCGCCGGAGAGCTCTACGAGGCGCGTCGAACCCGCGTCCCGATCGCGCCGTTGACCGACGGCGACCCCCACCTCACGATGACCGACGGCTACCTCGTGCAGCAGGGCGTCGTCCGCCGCTACCTCGACGACGGCGACCGGATCATCGGCTACAAGCTGGGCCTCACCAGCAAGCCCATGCAGCAGATGCTGGGTGTCGACTCGCCTGACTTCGCTCCCGTCATGGCGTCGCACGTCCACGTCGACGGCGCGTCGATCCCGTTCAGCGACTACATCGCGCCCAAGCTCGAGGCGGAGATCGCCCTCGTGCTCGGGAGCGAGCTCACCGGGCCGGACTGCACCCCGCTCGACGTCGTACGCGCCGTCGAGGGCGTCGTGGCATCCATCGAGCTCGTCGACAGCCGCGTCGCGGACTGGAGGATCAAGCTTCCCGACACGGTGGCGGACATGGCCAGCAGCGGCGCGATCATCATCGCCGGGCGCACCACGCCTGCTGCCGACGTCGACCTCCGCACGCTCGGCATGGTCTTCACGCGCAACGGCGAGGTGATCGCCACCGGTGCCGGTGCCGCCGCGCTCGGCAACCCCGCAGCCGCCGTGGCCTGGCTCGTACGCACGCTGCACCCGCTCGGTGCGTCACTGCCGGCGGGCTCCATCGTCATGACCGGGGCTCTGCACGCCGCCGTGCCCGTCGCCGCAGGCGAGACCTACCGGGCCGAGTTCGACCGGCTCGGCGCCGTCTCCGTCCGGATCGTCTGAAGGGACCACCGTGGGACTCCCCGTCGCCATCATCGGATCCGGAAACATCGGGACCGACCTCATGTACAAGATCGAGCGCTCCCCCTCCCTCGACCTCGTCGCCCTGATCGGGATCGACCCGGCCAGCGACGGTCTCGCCCGTGCGCGCGACCGCGGCTACGAGGCGCCGGCGAACGGCATCGACTGGGTCAGGGAGAACCCGGACGCCGTGCGGATGGTCTTCGACGCCACCAGCGCCTATGTGCACGTCCGCCACGCCAAGGTGCTCGAGGAGCTGGGCATCCGCGCGATCGACCTGACGCCGGCCGCGCGCGGTCCCAAGGTGATCGCGGCCGTCAACCTCGAGGAGCACCTCGACGCGCCCAACGTCAACATGGTCACGTGCGGCGGGCAGGCGACGACGCCGATGGTCGCAGCCGTGAGCCGCGTGACGCGCGTGCCCTACGCCGAGATGGTCTCTGCCGTGTCGTCGAAGTCGGCGGGCCCGGGCACCCGGCAGAACATCGACGAGTTCACCCGCACCACGCGCAAGGCGCTCGAGGAGATCGGCGGCGCGGAGATCGGGAAGGCGATCATCGTGCTCAACCCGGCGGAGCCGCCGATCCTCATGCGCAACACGGTGTTCTGCGCGCTCCCCGAGGGCGCCGACCATGACGCCGTGGTCGCATCGGTCGTGCAGATGGTCGCGGACGTCGCGAAGTACGTCCCCGGCTACCGCCTCAAGAACGCCCCGCTCATCGAAGAGGGACCGTTCCACACGCCCGGCGGCGTCGTCCCGCACCGCGTGGTGGTCCTGCTCGAGGTCGAGGGCGCCGGCGACTATCTGCCGACGTACGCCGGCAACCTCGACATCATGACCGCCGCCGCCGTGCGCGTCGGCGAGGCCATCGCCGCTCACCAGGAGGTCCCGGCATGACCGCCGTCGCTGACGACGCCACCAGGGCGGGCGAGACCCCTCGGGACTTCCGTCTCATCGACTCGACGCTGCGCGACGGGTCGCACGCCGTCTCCCACCAGTACACGGTCGAGCAGGTCGTGCCGATCGTGAAGGGGCTCGACGCCGCGGGCGTGCAGGTCATCGAGGTCACGCACGGCGACGGCCTGGCGGGATCGTCGTTCAACTACGGCTTCAGCGCCGTCGACGAGATGCAGCTCATCGAGGCGGCGGTGGCGGCGACCACGCACGCGCAGATCGCGGTGCTGCTGGTGCCGGGCATCGGCACGCTCGACGAGCTGCGCCGCGCGCGCGACCTCGGGGTGAGCGTCGTCCGAGTGGCCGTGCACTGCACCGAGGCCGACATCACCGAGCAGCACATCACCATCGCCAAGGAGCTCGGGATGGAGGCCATCGGCTTTCTCATGATGAGCCACATGAACACCCCGAAGGGTCTGCTCGAGCAGGCTCGGCTCATGCAGGGCTTCGGCGCCGACACGGTCTACATCGCCGATTCCGCGGGCGCGATGACCACGAACGACGTCCGCGCTCGCGTGGCAGAGATGGTCGGCGGGCTCGACGTCCCCCTCGGGGTCCATGCGCACCAGAACCTCTCCCTCGCCGTGGCGAACTCGATCGCCGCCTATGAGGAGGGCGCGCGCAACCTCGACGGCACGAGCGCCGGTCTCGGCGCAGGTGCCGGGAACTGCCCGACCGAGATCCTCGCCGCCGTGTGCGAGAAGAACGGCATCGTGAGCGGTGTCGATCCGCTCGCCCTCATGGACCTCGCCGAGGAGGTCACGCGCCCGATGATGCCGCGCCAGCAGGTGGTCGACCGCGCGGGCCTCCTGCTCGGCTACGCGGGTGTCTACGGCTCGTTCCTGCTGCACGCGCAGCGTGCCGCGGAGCGCTACGGAGTCTCCCAGGCCGAGATCCTTCTCGAGCTCGGGGAGCGAAAGGTCGTCGGCGGCCAGGAGGACATGATCATCGACGTCGCGGTGGAGCTCGCGCGCAAGCACGCCGCGGCCGAGGTGCAGTCATGACGGATGTCGACGTCTTCGCCGACAAGCTGCTCGCCGCCGTACGCGACCGGCGCGGTCTCGCGCCGCTGTCGGACGAGAGGGAGCTCGACGAGCCGACCGCGCTCGACGTGCAGGACGCCGTCGTCGCCGCCCGCGTGGCAGCCGGGCATCCGGTCGTCGGCGCCAAGCTCGGCCTCACGAGCGTGGCCAAGCAGCAGCAGATGAAGGTCGACCGACCGCTCTACGGCTGGCTCACCTCGGACATGCAGGTCGACACCGGCGAGACGGTCCGCTGCGAGCGCTACATCCAGCCACGGGTCGAGCCCGAGATCGCCTTCCTGCTCGGACGCGACCTCGAGGGAACGGCCGTCACCGCGGCACAGGTGCTGGCGGCGACCGAGGCCTGCTTCGGGGCGATCGACATCCTCGACTCGCGGTATGCCGGCTACAAGTTCACGTTCAACGACGTCACGGCCGACAACGCGTCGTCCGCCGGTTTCGTGCTCGGCGGCACCGCGCTCGATCCGTACGGCATCGACCTGCGCCTCACCGGCTGCCTGCTGGAGAAGAACGGTGAGCTCGTGTCGACCGCCGCGGGCGCCTCGGTGCTGGGACATCCGGCGGCCGCGGTGGCCTGGCTCGTGCGCAAGCTCGCCGAGCGCGGCCATGGCCTGGCGGCGGGCCACGTCGTCATGGCCGGCGGGATGACCGAGGCCATCCCCGTCGCACCGGGCGACACGGTGGTGGCGACCTTCGACCGGCTGGGCTCCGTCGAGCTCGCGTTCCGCTAGGAGGGATCGTGCCGCTCATCCAGGTGACGATGGTGCAGGGTCGCACCGTGGCGCAGAAGCACGCCCTCATCCGGTCACTGACCGACGCCATGCACGAGAGCACCGGCACCCCGCGCGACCGCATCCGGGTCGCCATCTACGAGATCTCGGCCGACGAGTGGGGCATCGGCGGCGAGCCGTTCTCCGTCGTACGCGGCGCCGGCCCAGGCGCCACTGCTCCCGCGACCACACCGCCCGCCCCGATCACCTCGACCACCTCGACCGGAGGGTCCGACTCATGACCGACGAGCCGCGCGAGATCCAGCACTTCATCGACGGCGCCTTCGTCGACTCGCTCGACGGCGCGACCTTCGACTCGGTCTCCCCCATCGACAACGCGGTCGTCGCACACGTCGCAGAGGGGTCGACCGCCGACGCCGATCGAGCCGTCGAGGCGGCTCGACGCGCGTTCGACGACGGACCCTGGCCGCGGATGAGCCCCGCCGCGCGGCGCAAGGTCATCCACCGCGCAGCCGACGTCATCGAGTCGCGTCTGGACGAGCTCGCGGCGTGGGAGACGCGCGACATGGGCAAGCCGATCGCGGAGTCGCGCAGCAAGGACGTGCCGCGCACCGCGCAGAACTTCCGGTTCTTCGCCGACTACGCCGAGCAGGCGCACACCGAGGCGTTCCCGAAGCCGTGGGACAACGTGCTCACGTACACCTTGCGGGACCCGGTCGGCGTGAGCGCGTGCATCTCACCGTGGAACTTCCCGATGATGCTCGAGTCCTGGAAGGTTGCGCCGGCGCTCGCGTTCGGCAACACCGTCGTGCTCAAGCCCGCCGAGCAGTCACCGGTGACCGCGTCGATCCTCGCCGAGTGCTTCGCCGAGGCGGGTCTTCCCGAGGGGGTGCTCAACGTCGTCCAGGGCTTCGGTCCGGACGCCGCGGGCGAGCGGCTCACCACGCATCCCGGCGTCGACCTCGTGACGTTCACCGGCGAGAGCGCGACCGGCCGCATCATCATGGGCAACGCCGCCCAGACGCTCAAGCGGGTGTCCTTCGAGCTCGGCGGCAAGAGCGCGTCCATCGTCATGGACGACGCCGACATGGATCTCGCGATCAAGGGCACGATCGACGGGATCTTCCGCAACCAGGGCGAGGTGTGCCTGGCGGGGTCGCGACTGCTGGTGCAGCGCTCGGTCTACGACGAGTTCCTCGCGCGGTACGTCGAGGCTGCCGAGTCGCTCGTCGTGGGCGACCCGCGCGACATGGCGACGCAGATCGGCCCCCTCGTGTCGACGGAGCACCTCGACAAGGTGCTCTCCTACATCGAGATCGGGCAGCAGGAGGGCGGCAAGCTCATGACCGGAGGCACGCGGGTCACCGACGGCGCGCTCGCGGCCGGCAACTTCGTCGCCCCGACGGTGTTCGCGGACGTCGACAACTCGTGGCGCATCGCCCAGGAGGAGATCTTCGGTCCGGTGCAGGTCGTGGTGCCGTTCGACACCGTCGACGAGGCCATCGCACTGGCCAACGCCAACCGCTACGGCCTCGCCGGCATGGTGTGGACGACCAATCTCAACACCGCGCACAAGGTCGCCCGCGAGGTGCGCACGGGGACGATGTGGGTCAACTGCTTCTTCGTACGTGACCTCCGGGCCCCGTTCGGAGGGATGAAGGACTCGGGGATCGGACGCGAGGGCGGGGCCTACTCCGAGGAGTTCTTCACCGAGTCCAAGGCAGTCGTCCTGCAGTTCCCGAGCGCGTGAGCCGCACGATCACCGCGCCGCTGCAGACGCTGCTCGACGCCGGCCAGCTGCGAGCGGAGGTCGAGGGCTGCGCCGTCCTCCTGGCCGTGGTTGCTGGGGAGATCCACGCTGTCGACGACACCTGCCACCACCGCGGGACGGCCCTGTCCGGCGGCCTCCTCCGCGACGGCGTCGTCACCTGCCCCGCGCACCTGTGGCAGTACGACGTACGCACCGGTCGACGGCACGACACCGACGGCGAGCCGCTCGCGACCTACCCGGTCGAGGTCGTGGGTGACGACATCGAGGTGACCGTCCCCGACCTCACCCGCCAACCCAGCCTGCGCGAGATCCTCCTCGCCCACGCCCACGAGCCCCGCCCATGACCGGCCCTCGTTGTCCCTTAGGGACAGAACGTGGCACTTTTCTTCACTTTCTGACCCTAAGGGTCGATTCCTGCGCCTCGGAGGAGAGATCGTGACCGGGATTGACGTCGTGCTCTGGGACATCGGGCAGGTGCTGTACCAGAGTCCGTTCGAGCGCTTCACCGAGCTCGAGGAGAGCGTCGGCATGCCCGTGGGGACGCTGCCGCGCGGCTTCTTCGCACCGGGCGGCGACCCGCTGTGGGACGCCGTCGACTCTGGCGAGCTCGACGAGCCGGAGTACTGGCGGGCCATCGAGACCACCTGCCAGGAGCACGTCCCCGGGCTCCACCTCTACGACGCGCTCCGCGAGCTGGGGTGGGACGGCGGCGGTCGACCCGTCGTGCTCGAGCTCATGGTCGACATCCCGACCCGCTACCGCCAAGCGGTTCTCACCAACGACGCCACGAAGTTCCTCGGCGTCGGGTGGAAGGACACCTGGGAGTACGCCGACCACTTCGAGCGGGTCGTCGACTCCCTCGACATCGGCGTCCGCAAACCCGACGTCCGCGCCTACGCGACGGCGGTCGACATGCTCGGGGCTGATCCGGCGCGCACCCTGTTCATCGACGACCTCCAGGTGAACATCGACGGTGCCGGCAAGGCCGGTCTGCCGGGCTTCCGCTTCGACACCACCGAACCGGCAGCATCCGTGGCCGCGATCCGCGAGCTCCTCGACCTCACCTGACTGCCCAGCTCGACGTCACCTCCGCTCGGTGAGGCGCCGACGGGACCACGCAGGGACCCGCGTACGTTGGAATCCGCGACACTCCCCTCCGGAAGGCAGCACGATGGGCGACATCCTCGAGCTCGGGCTCGACACGTTCGGCGACGTCACGGTAGGCAGCGACGGCGCGCCCGTCGCGCAGGCCCAGGTGATCCGCGACGTCGTCGAGGAGGGCGTCCTCGCCGACGAGGTCGGCGTCGACTTCATCGGCGTGGGTGAGCATCACCGCCCCGACTTCGCCGTGTCCGCACCCGACGTCGTCCTCGCCGGCATCGCCACGCGCACGAACAGGATCCGGCTGGGCTCCGCGGTGACGGTGCTCTCGAGCGACGACCCGATCCGCGTGTTCCAGCGCTTCTCGACCCTCGACGCGCTCTCCCACGGCCGCGCGGAGGTGATCCTCGGTCGCGGGTCGTTCGTCGAGTCGTTCCCGCTCTTCGGTTACGACCTCGGTGACTACGAGGAGCTGTTCACCGAGAAGCTCGACCTCTTCGCGACGTTGCTCGACGAGGAGCCGGTGGTCTGGAACGGGCGCACGCGAGCGCCGCTCGAGGGCCAGCGGGTGTTCCCCACCACCGCGTCGGGACTTCGCGCCTGGATCGGCGTCGGCGGCAGCCCCCAGTCGGTGGTCCGCGCCGCCAAGTACGGGTTCCCGCTGGTGATCGCGATCATCGGCGGGCCGGCCGAGCGCTTCGCGCCGTTCGCCGACCTGTACCGTCGCGCGCTCGGCGACATGGGACGCGACGAGCTGCCGATCGCGGTGCACTCCCCCGGTCATGTCGCCGACACCGACGACGAGGCCAAGGAGCAGAGCTGGCCGCACTACCGCGTGATGCACGACCGTATCGGCGCCGAGCGCGGCTGGGGCCCGACCAACCGGGTGCAGTTCGAGGCGCAGGCCGGACCGCACGGTTCGCTGTACGTCGGATCACCGGAGACCGTCGCTCGCAAGATCGTCGACACCTCGCGCCTGCTCGGACTGTCGCGCTTCGACATGAAGTACTCGATGGGGCAGCTGCCGCACGCACAGATGATGCGCAGCATCGAGCTGTACGGAACGAAGGTCATCCCGCTCGTGCGAGACATGCTGTCCTGACACCGTCGAACCAGCCCCCGGCGACCGGCCGGGCTGTGAGTCGGCCCCGCGGACGATCGGTGCGCAGCGCTCAGTCGACGGTCGCAGCCTCGGCAGCCCCCGCGTCGGTGGCGAGCCCGTCGACCACCTCGGCGCCCGGGAGTCCGAGCAGCTCGCGCGGGTCGAGCACCAGCTTGCTCGACCGGTTGCCGCCGCCCATGACGATGCGCGTGCGGTCCAGAACACCTCGGTCGATCCAGAGGGGAAGACCTTCGATGCCTGGTGCGGTGACGCCGCCCACGAGCATGCCGGTGATCTCGGCGGTGGCCGCGGCGTCCGCGAACGACGCTCTCCTGACGCCGAGCCGTTCGCGGACGGTCCGGTTGACGTCGAGGCGCGTCGTGGCGAGCACCACGCAGACCGCGCGCAGCGGCGGGTCGACCTTCTTGGACGTGACGACGATCGTGTTGGCGGCGTCCTGCATCGCGTAGCCGTAGTGCGCGCAGAAGGCCGCGGTGTCGGCGAGGTCGGGGTCGCAGGCGAGCACCTCGACGTCGAGCCCGTGCCGCTCGACCGCCGCGCGCACGGCGGGAAGCAGCAGCGAGAGGTCGGCCACGGCTCCTCCACCTTCGTCCAGGATCTCGAGTTCGGGTCACAGGAGGGCACAAAAGTGCCCTGTTTCGACCCTAAGGGACAGAGTCAGGCATCGATGCGGGTGCGGTCGAGGGTGGCGGCACCGTCGACGATGAACTCCTTGCGGGGTCCGACGTCGCTGCCCATCAGCAGGTCGAAGACCTCGGTGGCGGCGTCGACCTCGTCCATGGTGATGCGACGCAGCGTCCGCGACGCGGGGTCCATCGTGGTCTCGCGCAGCTGCGCGGCGTCCATCTCGCCGAGGCCCTTGTAGCGCTGCGGGGTCTTGAACGAGCGACCCTTGGACTGCAGGTCCGCGAGGACGCGGCGGTACTCGTCCTCGCTGTAGGTGTAGAGCACCTCGTTCTTCTTCGCGCCCGGGTTGGTGATGTCGAAGCGGTGCAGCGGGGGCACGGCGGCGTAGACCCGACCGTCCTCGAGCAGCGGCTTCAGGTAGCGGTGCACCAGCGTGAGCAGCAGGCAGCGGATGTGCGCGCCGTCGACGTCGGCGTCCGACATCAGGATGATCTTCCCGTAGCGCGCCTGGTCGAGGTCGAACGTGCGGCCGGAGCCCGCACCGATGACCTGGATGATCGCGGCGCACTCGGTGTTCTTGAGCATGTCGGCGACGGACGCCTTCTGCGTGTTGAGGATCTTGCCGCGGATCGGCAGCAGCGCCTGGTGCTCGGCGTTGCGCGCGAGCTTGGCGGTGCCGAGCGCGCTGTCGCCCTCGACGATGAACAGCTCGCTACGAGCGACGTCGTCGCTCCGGCAGTCCGCGAGCTTGGCCGGCAGGGCCGAGGACTCGAGGGCGTTCTTGCGGCGCTGGACGTCGCGATGAGTGCGCGCGGCGATGCGGGTCCGGGCAGCGCTGGCGACCTTGTCGAGCACCGCCTTGGCGACCTGCTTGTCGCCGCGCGGCGGCGTGGCGAACCACGACCCGAGCTCCTTGCTCACGACCTTGGCGACGATGGCGCTCGCCGCGGGGGTGCCGAGCACCTCCTTGGTCTGCCCCTCGAACTGTGGCTCGGCCAGGCGCACCGTGACGATCGCGGTCATGCCCTCCGTGATGTCGTCCTTGACGACGTTGTCCTCGCTCGCCTTGAGCGCCTTCTGCGCCCGCAGCGCCTCGTTGACCGTCTTGACGAGGGCACGCTCGAAGCCGGTGACGTGGGTGCCGCCCTTGGGTGTCGCGATGATGTTGACGAAGCTGCGCACGTCGGTGTCGTAGCCGACGCCCCACCGCAGGGCGATGTCGACGCCGAGCTCGCGCTCGACCTCCTGGCTGGACATGTGCCCCTTGCCGTCAAGAACGGGCACGGTCTCCTTGAAGTGGCCGGTGCCCTTGAGGCGGAGCACGCTCGAGACGGGCTCGTCCGAGGCGAGGTGGTCGACGAACTCGGTGATGCCACCCTTGAAGAGGAACGCCTCCTCGCTGACCTCGAGAGCGCGCTCGTCGCGGATGACGATCGAGAGCCCCGGGACCAGGAAGGCGGTCTGCCGGGCGCGGGAACGCAGCGCGTCGACGTCGAACTCGGCGTCCTTGATGAAGATCTGCCGGTCGGCCCAGTAGCGCACCCGGGTGCCTGTGACGCCCTTCTTGGCCCGACCGCCGACGACGAGGCCGGACTTCTTGGTGAACTCGGACTCGGGCCCCTCCCCGTCGAAGAGCCCGGGTACGCCGCGCTTGAACGACATCGTGTAGATCTTGCCGTCGCGATCGACCTCGATGTCGAGCCGCTCCGAGAGCGCGTTGACGACGGACGCCCCGACGCCGTGCAGGCCGCCGGACGCGGTGTAGGACCCGCCGCCGAACTTGCCTCCGGCGTGCAGCCTGGTCATCACGACCTCGACGCCGGTGAGCTTGGTCTTGGGCTCGACGTCGACCGGGATGCCGCGACCGTCGTCGCGCACCTCGACCGAGCCGTCGGCGTGCAGGACCACGTCGATGTGGTGGCAGTGACCACCCAGCGCCTCGTCGACGGCGTTGTCGATGATCTCCCACAGGCAGTGCATGAGACCCCGGCCGTCGGTCGAGCCGACGTACATGCCGGGGCGCTTGCGGACCGCGTCGAGTCCCTCGAGGACGGAGAGGTGCTTGGCCGAGTAGCCGCCCGCGGCGCTCGACGATCGACGTGCGACGGGCTGGGCGGTCATGGTGGCGGGCGCTCCGGTGGCTGGTCGGCGGCGGTTGTCCGAGGCTGGTGCCAGGGTAGTCGGAGCGGGGGACGCCGCCGCGGGGGCACGCCGCCCACGGCGGCGGGACGAGTGCTGTTCCACGACGTGGGACACCGCACCGTGGTCGTCGCGACACGCGGCGCAAGGGTGCTGGCTCCGGCGAGTGATCCAGGTCACGATCGGCTTACGCCGGAGGCGAACTGGGGACGCACTGGACGGTGCTCGACGTTGGACCGTGCAAGGATGAAGACCGACCAGGAGGAGAGCGGATGACACCCACCCTGAGCCCGACCACGCAGCTCACAGCGCTCGATCGCTGTGACCGCTGTGGCGCCCAGGCGTACGTGCGCGTCCTCCTGGCGGCCGGCGGCGAGCTGCTCTTCTGCGGCCACCACTTCCGCGAGCACGAGGCGCGCCTGCGTCCGCTCTCGCTCGACGTCCAGGACGAGACGGCCAAGCTCGAGCCCACGCCGGCCACGTCCGACGACTGACCCCTCTCACACGCCCGACGCGCCCACGGTCTCCGGCCGTGGGCGCGTCGCGTTGTCCCGGGTTAACCTCGCCGGGTGCCTGCCTGGGGTGAAGCGCTCGTCGCGGTGGCGTGCCTCGTCGGCATCGTGGGCACCGTCGTCCCCGTGCTCCCCGGCGACCTCCTCGTCGGCGGTGCCATCCTCGTCTGGGCCCTCGTGGAGCACTCGACGCTGTCGTGGGTCGTCGCGGCGGCAGCGGTCGTCGTGCTCGTGCTCGGGCACGTGCTCACGTTCCTGGTCCCGGGGCGCCGGATGAGCGCCGCCGGCATCCCGACGTCCGTGCTCGTGCTGGGTGGCGTCCTGGGCGTCGTCGGGTTCTTCCTCGTGCCGGTCGTGGGCCTCCCCCTCGGCTTCGTGCTCGGGGTCTACGTCGCGGAGCGGATCCGGGTCGGCAGCCACGGCGGCGCGTGGGACTCGACGGTGATCGCGATGAAGGGCACCGGGCTCGCCGTCCTCATCGGCCTCGCCGCCACCGTCCTCGCGACGGCGATCTGGGCCACGGCCGCCCTCACCACCTGAGCGCCCGCTCCGGCAGCCTCAGTCGGCGTCGACCTCGGTCCGACGACGGCCCGCGACGATGCTCAGGGTGCCCACGGCGATCAGCCCGCCCGCGAGAGCCGCCAGGGCGGCTGTCTCCGTGCCGGTCTTGGGCAGGGTGGCGCCGTTGCCGCCCGTGCTGGGCAGGCCGGGGTCCGTCGGGGAGCCCGGGTCTCCCGGGTCGCCCGACGTGGGGATCGACGTCGTGGGGTCGCCGGAGGGCGTCGTCGGGTCACCGCTGCCCTCGGGGCTCCCGGTGCTGCCCGGGTCGGACGGGGCCGGCGAGGAGTCGACCGGCGACGACGAGTCCGTCGGAGTCATCGAGTCCACCGGGGACGCCGACTCGCTGGTGCTCGGTGCGGCCGAGTCCGTGCCGGCCGGGGAGGAGTCGACCGGGGACGCCGAGTCGCTCGGTGCCGCGCTCGAGTCCACGGGAGACGGGTCCGACGACGTGGTCGCGACCGAACTCGGTTCGAGCGCCGAGGCCGACGTCACGAACAGCGGACCGCCGAGGAGGGCAAGACCGACGACACCGACTGCGGAGGCAGCGACGATGCCGCGGCGGGAACGGGTGGACGAGCTGCGCTTCATGAGGAGTCCTGTCTACGGATCGTGTGGTCAGGGGTCGTACGACCGCACGACCGAGGCCGGTCTCACCATTCGGCTCGCCGCGACCGTTCTCCCCGTCGGGAGACCTGGTGACCGATACGTCCGGTCGCGGGTCGGTGCCTTCCTCGATCACTGCCCCCGGAGGAGGGGCTGCGTCACGAGACTGCCTCCTCACGAGGCGGGAGAACACGCTGCGCCACGCCCTGCTGAGCCGAACGGGTGCCCCGGGAAGACGGATATCAACCGTTCAGAGGATCTGTCCTCCGACCGTCGGCGAGTCGGCAGCACGCAGCGTGAGACCCGCGCTGTCTGCGCGGGCGAGGCGTCACGCGACGACGGAGATGCGCTCGAGCGCGCCGAGCACTGCCGGCGCCAGGTCGCCGGGGCCCGTCGACGCGTGCTCGACGAGGTCGGCCTTCATCGTGGGCGTCCAGAACTGGTCCAGGTGCGTCGCGACCGCGGCGGCCGCGGAGTCGAGCCCTTCGGACTCGTTGTTGGCGGCCACCTGGTTGGCCATGCGCACGAGCGCCGCCACGGCGTGCGCCCGGGGCGACTCCGACGCGGCGACGAGACCGAGGTCGTCGGCCGACGCCGGGCCCGCGGCGAGCAGGGTCGGGCGCACCTCGACCGCGGTGACCTTGTACTCGGGGCAGTTGGTGGCCCAGTCCGAGTAGTCGGTCGTCACGACGTTGGCGCCGGAGAGCGGGAAGTGGAAGGTCGTGTAGACGACGCCGGCCGGCACCCGGTCGGAGATCCGCGCCCGCATCGACGTGCGACCGACGCGGCTGGCCAGCTCGACCCACGAGCCGTCGTCGATCCCGCGCATCTCGGCGTCGGCCTCGTGGATCTCGAGCATGTCCTCGCCGTGCCACTCGACGTTGGCCGTACGCCGGGTCTGCGCACCGACGTTGTACTGCGACAGCACGCGGCCAGTGGTCAGGAGCAGCGGGAACTTGCGGGTCGAGCGCTCCTCGGTCGCGACGTAGGGCGTCTCCATGAACCGGCCCTTGCCGCGGACGAAGGCGTCCTTGTGCATGATCGGCGTGCCGTCGGGGGCCGCGTCGTTGACCGGCCACTGCAGGCTGCCTGCGGCGTCGAGCCGCTCGAACGAGACGCCGGCGAAGGTCGGGGTGCTCGCCGCGATCTCGTCCATGATCTGCGACGCGTCGGCGTACGACATCGGGTAGCCCATGGCCGTGGCGAGCGCGCAGGTCACCTCCCACTCGGACATGCCCGTACGGGTGGCCATCACCGGACGGACGCGGTTGATCCGGCGCTCCGCGTTGGTGAACGTGCCGTCCTTCTCGAGGAACGACGTCCCGGGCAGGAACACGTGGGCGAACATCGAGGTCTCGTTGAGGAAGAGGTCCTGGACGATGACGCAGTCCAGGGCGCCGAGCGCGGCCTTCACGTGGGCGGTGTTCGGGTCGCTCTGGGCGATGTCCTCGCCCTGGATGTAGAGGCCGCGGAACTCACCGGTGAGCGCGGCGTCGAACATGTTGGGGATGCGGAGCCCGGGCTCGGACTCGAGCGTGCGACCCCACAGCTGCTCGAACTGGGCACGGACGGTGTCGTCGGACACGTGGCGGTAGCCGGAGAACTCGTGCGGGAACGAGCCCATGTCGCACGAGCCCTGCACGTTGTTCTGGCCGCGCAGCGGGTTGACGCCGACGCCCTCGCGACCGATGTTCCCGGTGAGCATCGCCAGGTTGGCCATGCCCATGACCATCGTCGAGCCCTGGCTGTGCTCGGTGACACCGAGGCCGTAGTAGATCGCGCCGTTGCCGCCGGTCGCGAAGAGGCGGGCTGCCGCGCGGATGTCGTCGGCAGGCACGCCGCTGACGAGGGACATCGCGTCGGGCCCGTTCTCCGGACGCCGGATGAACGCGAGCCACTCGCCGAACGACTCGGTGTCGCAGCGCTCGGCCACGAATGCCTCGTCGTAGAGGCCCTCGGTGGCGATGACGTGCGCGAGCGCGTTGACCACCGCGACGTTGGTGCCCGGCTGGAGCTGGAGGTGGTAGTCGGCCTGGACGTGCGGCGACCGCACCAGGTCGATGCGGCGCGGGTCGACGACGATGAGCCGGGCGCCCTCGCGCAGCCGCTGCTTCATCCGCGAGCCGAACACCGGGTGCGCCTCGGTCGGGTTGGCGCCGATGACCATGATCACGTCGGACTTGGCCACGGACTTGAAGTCCTGCGTGCCGGCCGACGTGCCGAACGTCTGCTTGAGGCCGTAGCCCGTGGGCGAGTGGCAGACCCGCGCGCAGGTGTCGACGTTGTTGTTGCCGAAGGCGGCGCGGATCATCTTCTGCACGACGAAGACCTCTTCGTTGGTGCAGCGCGACGACGTGATGCCACCGATGGCGTGAATGCCGTGCTCGGCCTGGATCGCCTTGAGCCGGACCGACGCGAAGGCGATCGCCTCGTCCCAGGAGACCTCGCGCCAGGGATCGGTGATCGACTCGCGGACCATCGGCGTCGTCACCCGGTCGCTGTGCGAGGCGTAGCCCCAGGCGAAGCGGCCCTTGACGCACGAGTGCCCCTCGTTGGCCCCGCCGTTCTTGGTGGGGGTCATGCGCACGAGCTGGTCGCCGCGCAGCTCGGCGCGTGAACGAGCAGCCGACTCCGCAGTAGGCGCAGGTGGTCTCGACCTTGCGGGTCGGCGTACCCAGGTCGATGACGGTCTTCTCCTGCAGCGTGGAGGTCGGGCAGGCCTGGACGCAGGCACCGCACGAGACGCACTCGCTGGACATGAAGTCGGTGCCGCCGGGGCTCACGCGCGAGTCGAAGCCGCGGCCGGAGATGGTGAGGGCGAACGTGCCCTGCACCTCCTCGCACGCTCGCACGCAGCGGCTGCACGCGATGCACTTGCTGTCGTCGAACGAGAAGTACGGGTTGCTGTCGTCGGTGAACGAGTCGATGTGGTTGGCGCCGTCGTAGCCGTAGCGGACGTCACGGAGGCCCACGACGCCCGCCATGTCCTGCAGCTCGCAGTCGCCGTTGGCCGGGCAGGTGAGGCAGTCGAGCGGGTGGTCGGAGATGTAGAGCTCCATGACCCCGCGACGCAGCTTCTCGAGCTTGGGCGACTGGGTGTGGACGACCATGCCCGGCTCGCACGGCGTGGTGCAGGACGCGGGTGTGCCCTTGCGGCCGTCGATCTCGACCAGGCACAGCCGGCACGACCCGAACGGGTCGAGCGAGTCCGTGGCGCACAGCTTGGGGATCGGCAACCCGGCCTCGGTCGCGGCACGCAGCACCGAGGTCCCGGCTGGGACGGTGACGTCGTGACCGTCGACCTGCACGGTGACCGTCTCGGTCGACTCGACGGCAGGTGTGCCGTAGTCGGTGTCGCGCATGATCGTCATCGCTGGAAGTCCTCCCCGAAGTGGCGCAGCGCGCTGCGTACGGGCATCGGCGTGAGCCCGCCCATCGCGCACAGCGAACCGTCGGTCATGAGATCGCAGAGGTCCTCGAGGAGCACGAGGTTGTCGGCACGGTCGACGCCGGTGCGGATCTTGTCGATCACCTCGACGCCGCGGACGGCACCGACCCGGCACGGCGTGCACTTGCCGCAGGACTCCTTGGCGCAGAACTCCATCGCGAAGCGCGCCTGCTCGGCCATGTCGACCGTGTCGTCGAAGACGACGACCCCGCCGTGTCCGACCATGCCACCGACGGCAGCCATGGCCTCGTACTCGAGCGGTACGTCGAACCCGCTCGCGGGGATGTAGGCGCCGAGCGGACCGCCCACCTGCACGGCACGGATCGGGCGACCGGTGCGAGTGCCGCCGCCGAATCCCTCGACGAGGTCGCGCAGCGAGATCCCGAAGGGGACCTCGACGATGCCGCCCCGTGCGACGTTGCCGGCGAGCTGGAAGACCTGGGTGCCGCGCGAGCGCTCGGACCCGAGCGCCATGTACGCCTCGCTGCCCTCGGCGAGGATTCCGGGCACCGTGGCGAGGGTGAGCAGGTTGTTGACGAGCGTCGGCTTGCCGAACAGTCCCTCGAGCGCGGGGATCGGCGGCTTGGGGCGCACCATCCCCCGACGGCCCTCGAGGCTCTCGAGCATCGCGGTCTCCTCGCCGCAGATGTAGGCGCCGGCGCCCACCCGCAGCGTGAGGTCGAACGAGTGGCCGCTGCCGAGCACGTCGCGTCCGAGCATGCCCGCCGCGTACGCCATCTCGATGGCGGCACCGAGCACCCGGTTGGCGTCGGGGTACTCCGAGCGCGAGTAGACGAAGCCCTGGGTCGCGCCCGTCGCGATGCCGGCGATGAGCATCCCCTCGATGAGGGTGAACGGGTCGCCCTCCATGAGCATGCGGTCGACGAACGTTCCGCTGTCGCCCTCGTCGGCGTTGCAGGCGACGTACTTCTGGTCCGCCTCCGCCGCGGCGACGGTGCGCCACTTGATACCAGCCGGGAAGCCTGCTCCCCCACGCCCGCGCAGTCCCGAGTCGAGCACCTCGGCCACGATCGCTTCGGGACCGATCTCGAGGGCTCGTCGCAGGCCGGCGAGGCCGCCGCGCCCCGAGTGCCCGGGAAGGTCGAGCGGGTCGATGCGACCCACGCGGGCGAACGTGACCCGCTGCTGGCGCGCGAGCCACTCGTGCTCGTCGACGACGCCGATCGACGCCGGCAGGTCGGCGCCCTGCAGCGCACCGCCGTCGAGGAGACCGGCGACGTCCGAGGCGGTGACCGGGCCGTAGCCCACGCGCCCCCGCGCGGTGACGACCTCGAGGAGCGGCTCGAGCCAGAGCATCCCGCGCGATCCGTTGCGCACCACGCGGACGTCGAGACCGCGCTCGGCGGCAGCCCGCACGACCTCTGCAGCGACCTCGTCGGCACCGACCGAGCGCGCGGCGCTGTCGCCTGGGACGTAGACCGTCGTCGTCATGCGCCGACCTCGTCCTTGGCGCGCTCGATCGCCGACGTGAGTCGCGCGAGGTCGACGCGCCCGATCGGGCGTCCCTCGACGAGCGCGGCCGGGCCGAGTGCGCAGTTGCCGAGACAGAAGATCTCCTGGATCTCGACCAGGCCGTCGGCCGTGCGCTTGCCGAGCGCCGCGAGCGACTGCTCGACCTCGGCCACGAGTGCGCGTGAGCCGTTGGCCTGGCAGGCCTCGGCGGTGCAGAGGGAGACGGTGACGGCGGCCGGAGGGGTCGTGCGCAGCTCGTGGTAGAAGGTCAGCACGCCATAGGTCTCGGCGACCGAGACGTTGAGCGCGTTCGCCACCAGCGGGACCGCCTGCTCGTCGACGTAGCCGAACTCGTGCTGCAGGGCCTGCAGGACGGGGAGCATCACCCGGTCGTGCGCGGGCAGCGCGTCGATGACCTGCTGGCCGGCGTCCGCGGACCAGGCGGGGTGACGCGACGCCACGGGCGTGCTCCTTCGCACGAGATGCCAAGAACGGCTTGCACGTCGAGTGTAGGCACGGCCCTGGCCCAGGCAACGATCCCGAGTCGTGCGACCTCGAATGTTCCACATGGTGGACCGGTCGGCCCACGGACGGAGCAGCGCGACGTCAGGGGAACGAAGCCAGTGGCCCTGGTCAAGCTCGGCGAGGGTCGTGAGGTCTGTCCCCCGCCCGAGGAGGGGGTCTTCGTCGGCGTGGGCGACTTCGACGGCGTGGCGGTCGGGGTCGGTGTCGCAGTCGGCGTCGCGGTCGGGGTGGGAGATGCGGACGAGCCCGCGGCGAGGGGCGCCGTCGCGGTGTCGCCGAGGTCGCCGGTCCAGCGCACGGACGTCAGCTCGCACGCTGCTGGGCAGCGTGAGCGTCCAGAGGTAGGCCGTCGTCCCTCCAGGCACCAGGTCGGTACGCGCGGGCGTGGCGCCCAGGGTGGTCGCACGCCACGGCGTCCCCGTCGCGTCGACGAGCCGCGTCTCGGACGCGTCGAGACCGACGGTCGTCGTGGAGCTGTTGGTGTAGGTCACCTGCACCTGGCAGGTGCTCATCTGCGCGACCACGACGCAGGCGAACTTGTCCGCGGCCAGCTGGACCGGGTCGCTCGGCTGGGGCGTGACGATGCCGGTCGGCGACGGCGCCGACGCGCTGCCGCACCCGGCGAGACCCGCACCCGCCAGGAGCCCGACGACGATCAGCGTCCCCCGTGGACGCGTCATCGCACGACGACCTTGAGCAGCCGTCCCGCCGTCACGGTGTAGACCCGGTTCTTTCCACGGTGACGCGAAGGAGGTACGTGCCACGACGCGGGAAGCGGAAGCTGAAGCTTGATGAGCGCGGACTTGGTGCGACCGAACGCCAGTGTCGACCATCGACCGGCGGAAGTAGTAGCGGAGGCTACGACCGGGCCCACGCGGCACGTAGCGGCCGTGCAGTGACCCGTGCCCGTCGCCGCGATGCGCAACGAGGTGACACGGCGCTGCAGGCGAGAGGTGCTCGGACGAGCTGGGTCTGGATGCCCTTCGAGCGTCCGATCCAGCCGCCGCCGACGGCAGCGGTGACGATCGTGTTGGTCACCGCCCGGAAGCGGTAGGCGAACACGCCGCCGAAACCGGTGCGCACGTAGACGACGGCCGCCTTCCCGATGGCCGGCACACGTACCAGTCGGACGAGGACGCCTGCGGCACCCGCGGACGTGTTCGTCGCGATCACGCGGCCGCGCACGGTCGCGACGCCGAGGTAGTTGGCCGTCGTCATGCCGAGGACGACGGTCCTCGACCCGCTCCTGGCGTAGACCGTGACCGTGCGCGACGTGGACTTCACGGACCTGGTCGACGTCATGCGGGCGGCGAGATCGGACGCGCCGGCAGCCTTGCGGGCGTCCCACAGGATCGTGAGCGAGCACGCGTGCACCGAGACGGGACAGGTGGCCGATCCGACTACGTGTGCGTTGACGAGCAGCTCGACCTTGCCCGGGAAGTCGTTCTGGCCGCTGTCCGTGCTCACCGTGATCGGGACACGGACGATCCCCGACGACGTCGAGGTCGCCCCGGTCCCCAGCGGCACGGTGCCTCCGGCCGGTCCGACGACGAGCACGACGGCGGCCGGCGTCGTGACGTTGACCGTCACTCCGGCGCTGTCGGTCGTGCCGGGCGTCTTCGAGGTCTGGAGACGCGCCACCAGGGTGTGCGAGCCGGTGACGCCGGTGGCGTCCCACGACAGCGGCTGGGTGCAGTCGTGCACGTTGAGGGTGCACGAGCGCGTGTCGACGACCGTGCCGTCGACGAGCAGGCTGAGACCGACCGGGAAGTCGGACAGACCGCCGTCGGTGCTGGCCGCGACGTCGACGACGACGGTCCCCGACACCGTGGCTGCCGGCGCGGGGGTCGTGATCGAGACGGAGGGCCCCGGGTTGACCACGTTGACCGTGACACCCGTGCTGACGGCCGTGAGCCCGTTGTTGGTGTGCACCACCGCTGCGAAGGTGACCGACGCACTGGCGGCCGTGCTGTCCCAACTGACCGGGCCGCTGCACGTGCGTGACGTCCCGGGACAGACGAAGGTGCCGACGGTCGTGCCGTCGACGGTGAGGCCGACGGATGTCGGGTAGTCGCTCTGCGAGGTGTCGACGTGACCCTGCACCTGGACGGACACCTGCCGGTTGACGTTCGCCCCGGAGCCGGGGCTCAGGATGCTCGCGGTCGGCGCCGGGCTGCTCACGGATACCGCGACCGAGTCGCTCCCGGCCCCGGTCGTGGCCGCGGTCACGACCACTCGAAGCGTGTAGGAGCCGCTGAGCCCCGTCGCGTCCCACGTCAGGCTCGACGCGCACGTCGCGACGCCGTTGCACGACGGGTCGGTCGCGACCGGCGCCACGCTCGGCACGCCACCCGGGTCAGCGAAGAGCTCCACCGTGCTGATCGTGTCGTTGCCGGTCAGGTCGGTCGATGCTGACGTGTGCACGGTGGTCGTGCCCGAGACCGCCTGCCCGACGGTGGGCGGCGCGCTGCCGTCGATCTGGGTGATCGTGATCGTCGGCAGGGCGTCGGCGTGGGCTGCGACGGGGGCGAGGAGCCCGCCGGCGACGACGACCGCCGCGACGAGGGCGGTGCGGCGCAGCGTTCGGGTCACGGCAGAGCCTTCACGGTCGGTTCACGGTTGGTTCATGCAGACCGGCGACGCCGGGCTGCCCACAGGTGCGGAGGACACCGTAACCCGAACGGCCTAGCCGGGCCGATACCTGTTCGGAGATCGAGACCGACCTGTGCGCTCCGGACACGTCCCACCCTCCCCGGACGTCCCACGGCGTCCGAAACGCCCGGAGTCCGTCACCAGCCGTGTCCCTCACGACACGCTGAGTCGCACCCGCAGGAGTCGTCAGCCGGAGACGACGGGCAGCGGCGTGCGCAGCAGCGACCCGGCGCCGACCGCTGCGGTCCGGCGCTCCTCGGGCACCTCGCCGTAGGTGGTCGTGCGCTGACGCACCGGGCGGCCGATCCCGGCCGCCACGGCGGCGATCTCGTGCGGGGTCTTGGCCGAGCCGAACTCCGAGCCGGCCATGCGCGAGATCGTCTCCTCCATCAGCGTGCCGCCGAGGTCGTTGACGCCACCCGCGAGCACCGTGCGACAACCCTCGTCGCCGAGCTTGACCCACGAGCACTGGATGTTCGGGATCCGCCGGTCGAGCAGCAGCCGGGCCATCGCGTGCACCGCGCGGTTGTCGCGCGCGGTCGGTCCGGGCCGCGCGATGCCGGCGAGGTAGATCGGTGCGTTCGTATGCACGAAGGGCAGCGGGACGAACTCGGTGAAGCCGCCCGACTCGTCCTGGAGTCGCGCCAGCAGCATGAGGTGCGCCACCCAGTGGTGCGGCGCGTCGACGTGGCCGTACATCATCGTGCTCGTCGTGGGGATCCCGAGGCGGTGGGCGGTCTGCACGACCTCGATCCACTGGGCTGTCGGCAGCTTGCCCTTGGTGAGCACCCAGCGGACGTCGTCGTCGAGGATCTCGGCCGCGGTGCCGGGCAGCGAGTCGACACCCGCCTCGTGCACGGCGCGGAGGAACTCCTCGACCGACAGTCCTGTGCGCGAGGCGCCGTTGACGACCTCCATCGGGCTGAACGCGTGCAGGTGCAGGTCCGGCGCGCCGGCCTTCACCGCACGCGCGAGGTCGACGTACGCCGTGCCCGGCAGCTGTGGATCGATGCCGCCCTGCATGCAGACCTCGGTCGCGCCGACGTCCCACGCCTCACGGGCGCGCGCGGAGATCTCGTCATAGCTGAGGCTGAACGCGTCGGCGTCGGTACGTCGTTGCGCGAACGCGCAGAACCGGCAGCCGGTGTAGCAGACGTTGGTGAAGTTGATGTTGCGGTTGACGACGTAGGTCACGACGTCGCCGACGCGGTCGCGGCGTACGTCGTCGGCGAGGGCGCACAGCGTCTCGAGGGCGGCGCCGTCGGCGGTCATCAGCGTCAGCGCCTCCGACTCGCTCAGCGCCGACGGCTCGCGCTCGGCACTGCGCAGCGCGGCACGGACATCGCCGTCGAGCCTCTCGACGACCGGCATCGCCGCGACGCGCTCCCCGAGTGCGGCCCAGTCGCCGTAGACCTCGTCGAAGTCCTCGCGCCGGTCGGTGGCGCGGCCGTCGATGTCGATGCTCGTGTGCAGGTCGGTGCGACCGGTCGACTCGAGCGCGGCGTCGGGCTCCTGCCACGGCAGCCCGACCGGGATCCGCCCCTCGACCGCGAGCCCGTCCTCGCCGGCGAGCGCGCGCACGTGCGGCAGCACGCGCGGGTCGATCCAGGGCTCGCCGCGGCGGACGTACTCGGGATGGACCGTGAGCCGTTCGCGGAGCACGAAGCCGGCGGCGGCCGTGCGCGCGGCGAGGTCGTCGACGTGCGGCCAGGGACGCTCGGGGTTGACGTGGTCCGGAGTCAGCGGCGAGACGCCGCCCCAGTCGTCGACGCCCGCGGCGACCAGTCGCTCGAGCTCGTCGGGCTCGGTCAGGTTGGGCGGCGCCTGGATCCGTGCGCGCGGCCCGAGGACGACGCGCGCGGTCGCGACGACGGCGACGTACTCGTCGAGCGCGAGATCGTCGGCGTCGCGCATCGCGGTGTCCGGCTTCGCGCGGAAGTTCTGGACGATGGTCTCCTGCAGGTGACCGTGGTCACGTCCGATGCGACGCAGCGCGAGCAGCGACTCCGCCCGGTCGCGCACCGTCTCGCCGATGCCGACGAGGACACCGCTCGTGAACGGGATCGCGTGACGGCCGGCGTCCTCCAGGACACGCAGCCGCACTGCCGGCGCCTTGTCGGGGGAGCCGTAGTGGGCTCCCCCGGGCTGCGACCAGACTGCGTCGGACGTGGTCTCGAGCATCATGCCCATCGACGGCGCGACCGGCTTGAGCCGCTGCAGCTCCGACCACGACATGACGCCGGGGTTGAGGTGCGGCAGCAGCCCGGTCTCCTCGAGCACGCGGATCGCCATCGCGCGCACGTAGGAGAGCGTGTCGGCGTAGCCCTGCTCCGCCAGCCATTCCGCGGCCTGCGGCCAGCGGTCCTCCGGGCGGTCGCCGAGGGTGAACAGCGCCTCCTTGCAGCCCAGGGCGGCACCCTGGCGCGCGATGTCGAGCACCTCGTCGGGCGTGAGGTACGGCGCCGGCAGCCGACCCGGCACGGTCGCGAACGTGCAGTAGTGGCAACGGTCCCGGCACAGCCGGGTCAGCGGGATGAACACCTTGCGCGAGTAAGTGATGACGCCGGGACGCCCTGCCGTTTCGAGTCCGGCGTCCCTCAGCCGAGCGGCGACCTGTGTCAGCTCATGGAGGTCGTCGCCGCGGGCGCTGAGCAGCGTCTCGATCTCAGCCAGGTCGAGCGCCTTGCCGTCGCGGGCTCGGGCGAGCGCGCGGCGCATCCCGTTCGACGTCATCGACCGGCCGTCGCGGGCTCGGCGTACGTACGGCGGACGCGCTTCACGACGGATCCTGCTCCCCTCGCGCCGACCAGTGCGGCGCTCGACGCTACGACCGTATCCGACCCAACAGCGGCGGCCGCCGATGGCTTCCCGGCTCGGCGGGCGGAGACGTCGCCTCGCTGCCGTGCTTCCCACGCGAGCCGGCCGACCGCAGCCCTGCCCGCGGCGACTCGCGACCGGGGCGCAACCCGGCCGGCACGTCACTAGCGTGACTGCCATGACCTCTGCCGCGCGGCGCTGGGCCGCGGACCTGGCCACGTGGGCCATCCCGCCCGAGATCCTCGCGCAGGCGCCCGAGTCGCCCTGGATCCATCCCGTCGAGATGTTCACAGTCGACGCCGAGGTGCCCGACACGGTCTCGCACCAGCGCGCACGTGCGGCCCTGCCGGCGGGCGGTGCTGTGCTGGACGTCGGCTCGGGCGGCGGTCGCGCATCGATGGCGCTCGTCCCTCCCGCCGGGGTGGTCCTCGGGGTCGACGAGCAACGGGCGATGCTCGACCGCTACGCCGCAGCCGCCGATGACCGCGGGGTCGAGCACCACGAGCTCCTCGGCGTGTGGCCGGACGTCGCCGGGGACGCACCCGTCGTCGACGTCGTCGTGTGCCATCACGTGGCCTACAACGTCAGCGACCTCGCGCCGTTCCTGCTCGCGCTGTCGGAGCATGCGCGCCGACGTGTGGTGCTCGAGCTCCCGACGACGCATCCGCTCACGCACATGGCGCCGTACTGGAGGCAGTTCTGGGACCTCGACCGTCCCGACGGACCGACGGCGCAGGACTGCCTCGACGTCGCGCGAGAGGCGGGCATCGACGCGACGATGGAGACGTGGGTCGACGAGGTCTGGAGCGCTCGCGGCCGGCTCCCGCTGGAGAAGCAGGCCCACTACCTGCGGATCCGCCTCTGCCTGCCCGAGTCTCGCGAGGCCGACGTCACCGCCGCCCTGGTGGCCGCCGGCGACCCGCCACAGCGTCGAACCGCCACGATCTGGTGGGACGTCTGACCTGCTGCGGTGGGCGGGGGCTCAGCGGTCGGCCAGGACGTCGGCCCACCAGCGCTCGGCCACCGCGGGATGGGCACGCAGCCACCCCTTGAGCGTGTTCTCGCCGAAGTGGGCGAGCAGCGGGTTGTCCGGGTCGTCGTCGATGCCGCGCGCCTGCGCCACGAGCTCGGGCGGAAGCGGGATCTCGGGCATGACGACGTCGAGTCGTGGACCGAGGAAGAAGGGGATGGAGAACCGCTCGACCTGACCGGGCGGGCTCACCACCCGGTGCACGGTCGCGCGCAGGTAGCCGTGCGTCGCGATCTCCAGCATCTCGCCGATGTTCACGACGAACGCCCCGGGGACGGGCACCGCGTCCAGCCACGTGCCGTCGAGGGCCTCGACCTGCAGACCGCCCAGGTCGTCCTGGAGCAGCAGGGCGAGGAACCCGTAGTCCTTGTGCGCCCCCACTCCCTGGTCGGACGGCTCGTCGCCGCGGCCCGGGTAGCGGATCACCTTGAGGTGGTTGTGCGACTCCGCGTCGAACCACGTGTCGAAGTACGCGTCGTCCTGGCCGAGGGCGGCCGCGAGCGCGCGCAGCACCTCGCGACTCACTCGCGCCGCCTCGTCCTGCCACGCGAGAACCGCATCCTTCACCTCGGGGTGACCGGCGGGCCACTGGTTGGGCCCGATCAGCCGGAGGTAGGCCGGGTCGTCCGGACCGAGGTCGAGCGCGGGTCGCTCGACTCCCACGTCGAGCTGCTCACGCCGGTCGGGGCGACCGCCGGTGTGCTCGTAGCCCACCCGGGTGTAGCCGCGGAACTGCGGCGACCTCAGGTTGTCGATCGCCTGCCGCTCCTCGAGCGGCAGTGCGAAGAACTCGCGTGCGGCGTCGAAGACGTCGGTCACCACCTGGTCGGCGACGCCGTGGCCGGTCACGTAGAAGAAGCCGACGTCGTGAGCGGCGTGGCGCAGGTCCTCGAGCAGCTCGGCTCGCTGGGCATCCGTGCCGCGGAAGAGGGAGAGGTCGAGAACGGGCAGGGTCGTGGTCACAGCATGGTCCTTGTCGTCAGTCGGCCGCATGTCAGGGACGGTCGCGCAGTCGCACCATGTCCGGCGTGATCTCACCGAGCGTCCGGACGCCGAGCAGCCGCATGGTCTGCTCGACCTGCCCGGCGAGGATCTGCCCGGCGCGGCGCACACCGGCCTCTCCCCCGGCCATCAGCCCGTAGAGGTAGGCCCGCCCGCACAGGACCGCGTCGGCACCGAGCGCGATCGCCGCCACGGCGTCCGCACCGGTCAGCATGCCTCCGTCGATGAGCACCTCGACCCGGTCGCCCACCGCCGCGCGCACGTCGGGCAGCAGCTCCAGCGGCACCACGGACCGGTCGAGCTGACGACCGCCATGGTTGCTCAGCACGATCGCGTCGACTCCGGCGTCGGCGAGCAGGACGGCGTCCTCGGGGTGCTGCACGCCCTTGACGAGCAGCTTGCCCGGCCAGTTGCGCCTGATCCAGGCCACGTCGTCCATCGTGATCGACGGGTCGAAGACGGAGTTGATGAGATCGGCCACGGAGCCACCGGTGGTGCGGAGCGTGGCGAACTCCAGCGGCTCGGTCGTGAGGAGGTTGATCCACCAGCGCGGGTGGAGCGCCATGTCCGCGACGGTCTTCACGGTGAGCTGCGGTGGGATCGTCAGCCCGTTGCGGACGTCACGGACGCGCGTGCCCGCCACCACGGTGTCGACGGTGAGCATGATCGCCTCGTAGCCGGCGGCTGCGGCACGCTCCACGAGGTCGAAGCGCGACGCGGTGTCGCGCCACAGGTAGAGCTGGAACCACAGCCGCGAGCCGGACACGGACGCCGCGAGATCCTCGAGGGACGTCGTCCCGATCGTCGACAGCGTGTAGGGGATGCCGAGCTCGGCGGCGGCGCGCGCCACGGCGGGCTCGCCCTCGTGGTGCATCATCCGCGTGAAGCCGGTGGGGCTGAACGCGAACGGCAGCGCCGAACGCCGTCCGAGCACCGTGATCGACGGGTCGACCTCGCTCACGTCGCGCAGGACGCGCGGGCGGAACTCCACGCGGCGGTACGCCTCGCGCGATCTGCGCATGCTGATCTCGTCCCAGGCGGCACCGTCGGTGTAGTCGAAGACCGACCGTGGCGTGCGCCGTCTCGCGAGGGCGCGCAGCTCGCCGATCGTGGCCGCGCGCTGCACGGCGTCCGGTCCGCCGAACGGCGACCGGAATCCCAGGACGGGCCGGAGCCCCTCCCAGGTCGGTCGTTGCCGCTGCACCACCTGGCACCTCCGCCGAGTCGTCGTGGTGCGATCCTGCCGCGCCAGGCTCCGTCGCGCCCCACCGACGCGCGATCACGCGCCTCGGCGCCCGACGTCCGCTGTCGCTACTCTCGGTCCTCCGGAGGACGGCCCGAGGAGGCTTGCGGTGGATCTTGTCGTGCGCAACGCGAGGATCTGGACCGGCGACCCGATCCGGCCGTGGGCCGAGTCGCTGGTGGCACGCGACGGGCGCATCGCGCTCGTGGGCGACCGCTATTCCGTCGACGACGTGACACCGCCCTCCGCCACCGAGCTCGACGCGGGTGGACGTCTGGTCATCCCCGGGATCATCGACGCGCACAACCACATCCGGCTGGGCTCCGGCGACGGCGCCGTCCAGCTCGCCGGCGCCAAGAGCCTCGGCGAGATCCGGTCGCGCATCGCCACGTGGCTCGACGACAACCCCGACGCGGAGTGGGTGTACGGCGAGGGCTTCGACTACGCGGCGATCCCCGAGGGTCGCCACCCGCACGCCGACGATCTCGACGGTGCCTGCGGCGGACGCCCGGCGATGCTGCTCGACTACAGCGTCCACGCCGCGTGGTTCAACCACGAGGCGCTCCGCGCGCTGGGCGTGACGTCGTCCACGACGCACGTGCCCTACGGCCACTTCGAGCACGACGCCGGCACGGGTGACCTGACCGGATACCTGCACGACTACGCGACGTACGGCCTCTCGCGCGCAGGACTCGCCGCGCTGAAGGAGGTCGTGCCGGTGTTCAGCGACGATGCGCAGTACGCCCGTGTGCGCGCCGGCCTCGACATGGCTGCGGCGTTCGGCATCACGACGATCGTGGAGCCGCAGAACTCCCTCGACGACCTGGCGCTGTTCGCGCGGGCGCTCGACGAGACGACCGTGCGGTCGCGCGTCATCGCGGCGCTGTTCCACCCGGTCGGCACCACCGACGACGAGGTCGACGAGTTCGAGCGGGCCATCGCCGCGCAGCAGGACGACATGTTCCGCCTCGGTCCGATCAAGCTCTACATCGACGACATCGTCGAACCGCACACCGCCGCGATGCTCGAGCCCTATGACAACCGTCCCGACACGCGAGGCCGGACCTACTACGAGCCCACCGACTTCGACCGGCTGATCGCCACGCTGGACGCCCGTGGTCTGCAGTGCTTCGTGCACGCCACCGGCGATCGTGGCATCCGTACCGTCCTCGACGCTTTCGAGCACGCGCGAACGGTCAACGGCGCGCGAGACAGCCGCCACCAGGTCGTCCACGTCGAGTGCATGGAGCAGTCCGACGTACGTCGCTTCGGCGAGCTCGGCGTCGTCGCGTGCATGCAGCCGCGGCACTGCGCTCCGTCGATCGTGGAGGAGTGGCGGGCCAACGTCGGTCCGCAGCGTTGGCGGTACGCGTGGCCGATGCGCTCGCTGCACGAGTCCGGAGCGGTGCTGGCGTTCTCGAGCGACTGGAACGTCGCCGAGATGGACCCGATGATCGGTCTCTACAGCGCCGTGACACGGGCCGACCTCGACGGGGGCGCCGCCTGGGTTCCCGAGGAGACGATCGACGTCGAGACCGCCCTGCGCGCCTACACGCACGGGAGTGCGTGGGCGAACTTCGTCGACGGCGACCGCGGGGTCCTGCGCGCGGGCGCCCTCGCCGATCTCGTCGTGCTGTCCGACGACGTCCTGCACGCCGAGCCGGCCGCGATCCTCGAGACCACTGCCGTGGCCACCGTCGTCGCGGGCCAGGTCGTGCACGGCTGACCGCCGGGGCTTCGTCGCGGGCGATCCAGGACGACGCGGTGACCCGACGGGCGGCGGCCGATCACGGCACGACATCGGTGCTGGCAAACCGACCACGGTGGTGTCATCGCGTTGCTACCGTGCGCGCATGCGAGCCACTCCCGAGGTGCTGAAGAGCACCGACCTGTTCTCGGAGCTCTCGCTGGAGGACTGCCAGCGCATCGTCGAACGGTCGGGGTCACGGCAGGTCGAGGGAGGTCACACCTTCACCGTCCAGGGTGTGTCGGACCCCAACCTGCAGCTCATCATCGACGGATCCGCCGACGTGTTCGTCCACGACCGTCTCGTGCGGGCCCTCGCGGTGGGCGACTACTTCGGCGAGGTGTCGCTCCTCGACAACGCGCCCTCGTTCAGCGACCATCGTCGCGGGCGACCAGGGCTGCACCACGCTGCTCATCCCTCAGCTCGCCTTCTGGGAGATCGTGGACGCCCACCCGCATGTCGCGCGGCCGCTGCTGCGCGGACTCGCCACGCGCCTGCGGCACGCCGAGGACGCTCTCTGGGCGGAGCGCGGCAGCAGCTGACACCGCTCTCGCGATTGCCTCACGCGGTCCGGCACGGCGCGAGGCCGACATCCCCTACGGCGCGCTGGCCCCGCCACGGAGGTGGCGAGATCGACACGGCAGGCGACGGCTTCCTCGCCGCGTCCGACTCCCCCGCGTCGGGCGTGCGCTGAGCCCGGGCCGCGCAGGACACGGGCGGAGAGTCGATCACCGGGTGTTCGCGACGACCGCCGAGAACAGTCGTTCGTAGTCGACGACCATCCGCTCCGACGTGAAGCGGGTCTCCGCCTCGCGGCGGCACTCCGCGCGCTCGATCCGACCGATCCGCGACACCGCCTCCACGGCCTCGAGCGGGTCGTGGACGAGGAAGCCGGTGCGGCCGTCCGCGACGAGCTCGGGCAGCGAGCCACGCGGATAGGCGATGACCGGGGTGCCCGCAGCGAGGGACTCCACGACCGACAGCCCGAAGGGCTCGTCGAAGCCGATGAGGTGCAGCAGGGCCACCGCGCCACCGAGCAGCGTGTCGCGCTCCGCCGGTCCGACCGCACCCACGAACCTCACCGACTCCCCGTCGACGAACGGCTCGACGTAGCGACGGTGGTAGTCGACGTCGTGCACCACGCCGGCGATCACGAGGGGCAGCCCGGCGCTGCGCGCCACCTCGATCGCCTCGCGGGTGCCCTTGTCCGGATGGATGCGACCGAGGAACAGCAGGTAGCCCCCGTCGCCGGCTCCGAACGAGAACGACCCGACGTCGATCCCGTGGTGGATCGTCGCGGCGTAGGTGAGATCTGGATGCCGGTCGGCGTCGCTGATCGACACGTAGTGGGCGATGTCGTCGTAGGCCTGGAACACCGGCACGATGCGTGGCGACGAGAAGCCGTGGATGGTCGTGACCATCGGTGTCGACACGAGCCGGCTGAAGGCGAGCGGCAGGAAGTCGAACTGGTTGCTGATGACGTCGAACTGGCCGGCCCGCTCGAAGACCGCGGCGATGTGCAGCGCCTCGTAGACCTTGGCGTCGATCGAGTCGTCCTCCTCGTAGCCCGCGGCTGCTTCTGAGTGCAGGTGAGCGCTGGTCAGCGAGTCGGACGTGGCGAAGAGCGTCACGTCGTGGCCGCGTGCGACGAGCCCTTCGGCCAGGGTCGACGCGACCTGCTCCCACGGTCCGTAGGACCGAGGCGGAGTGCGGTGGGCGATGGATGCGAGCACGGCGATACGGACGACGTGCCTCCCGAGGTCGGTTCCTCCCCGAAACTACACGGAAATGAAGGGTGTCCTTCCGCTGGTAGAGTGCGACCTGAAGACGGGTTCCGACCTCGGTCCGGAATCCGGTGCGACCCCCCTGGAGGGTCCACCTCGAGGGGATGACGACGCTCCCCGTCAGCGCACGGCAGCGCTCTGCTGCAGCACGGCGTAGGAAGCAGGCCCCTGTGGGCGTCCGAATCGGTGTTCTCTCGACCTATCCGTCCACCCAGTGCGGCATCGCGACGTTCACGGAGTCGTGGGTGCTCTCGATGGAGCGTGCCGGTGCGTACGTCGGCGTCGTACGGATCGTGGACGAACCGCAGAACCAGGTCCTTCCCGTCGTCCACCAGTGGGTCACCGGGTCGCCCGCCGGCGCGGTCGAGGTCGCACGTGTGCTGGACGACTACGACGTCGTCGTCGTGCAGCACGAGTTCGGGATCTTCGGCGGCCGTGACGGCCGCGACGTGCTGGACGTCGTCGCGCTCGTCGACGTCCCGATCGTCGTGGTGCTGCACACCGTCCTCACGGAGCCGACCGCGCACCAGCGCGCGGTGCTGGCGGAGCTGTGCTCAGCGGCGTCGGCCCTGGTGACGATGACCCAGACCGCCAAGGACCGGCTGGTCTCCGGGTGGGGCGTGCACCCGTCGCTCGTCACGGTGATCACGCACGGCGCGGTCGCCAACCTCGACCCCGTCAGCGCACATCGACTGGCGCTCTCGTCACCGCCGCGCATCCTCACCTGGGGACTGCTCGGTGAGGGCAAGGGGATCGAGTGGGCGTTGCTCGCACTCGCACAGCTGCGCGATCTCACACCGAGCCCGACCTACCGCGTGGTCGGCCAGACCCACCCGCGGGTGCTCGAGCGTGACGGCGAGGCCTACCGCAACCACCTGCGCACCATGACGACCGAGCTCGGACTCGAGCACCAGGTCCGGTTCGACGGGGCCTACCTGCCCGGCGACGCCCTGCGCCGGATCGTCCGCGACGCCGACATCATCCTGCTGCCCTACGACTCGCGGGAGCAGGTCACCTCTGGCGTGCTGACCGAGGCGGTCGCGGCCGGCAAGCCCGTAGTGTCCACGTCCTTCCCGCACGCCGTCGAGCTGCTGTCCGGAGGAGCGGGCCTGCTCGTCCCGCAGCGCGACCCGCACGCACTCGCTGCGGCTGTGCGACAGCTGCTCACCGAGCCGGGGCGCGCCGAGCGCATGGCCGCGACGTCGCGCGGCCTGGCCGCATCGCTGGCGTGGCCCACCGTGGCGCAGCGCTACCTCGCCCTCACCCGCAGCCTCGTGCGGACGCGCACCAGCTCGGTCGCCTGATGGCGACGGATGCGTCGTTCTCGCACCTCGCTGCGCTCACGACCCCGTACGGCGTGTACGAGCACGCGCTCGGAGCCATCCCGCGCACGGAGCACGGCTACTGCATCGACGACGCCGCACGCGCGCTCGTCGTGACCGTCCGGCAGGTCGACCCGCCGCCGGAGCTGCGCAGGATGCGCGACGTCTACCTCGACATGACCCTCGCGGCCCTGCACGACGACGGGCTCTCCCACAACCGGCGCGCCCCCGACGGCTCGTGGAGCGACGAGGCCACGAGCAACGACCACTGGGGCCGCGCCGTGTGGGCGCTCGGCATCGCCGCGACGAGCCCGAACGCCGACGCCGTGCTCCAGACCCGCGCGCGTGAGGGTGCCGACCGCGCGATGGTCGCGCGCTCCACCTGGCCTCGATCGATGGCGTACGCCGCCATCGGTGCCTCGCGGATCCTGGTCACCGATCCCGACGACGCGCCGGCCCGACGTCTGCTGGCCGACGCGCGCGACGTCCTCTCGCGTCGGGGCCAGTCGCCGTTCTGGCCGTGGCCGGAGAACCGGCTGACCTACGCGAACGCGGTCCTGCCCGAGGCGATGATCTGCCTCGGGACGGGTCCCGACGACGAGCTGCGCGGACGCGGGCTGACCCTGCTCTCCTGGCTCGTCGACCAGCAGACGGTCGAGGGTCGCTTGTCGCTCGTCCCGTCGGTCGGACGCGCCGCCAACGACCGCGGACCGGCGTACGCGCAGCAGCCGATCGAGGTCGCGACCCTCGCGGAGGCGTGCCTGACGGCGTACGACGCCACCGACGACGGGTCGTGGCTCGAGGTCATCGAGCGCTGCCTGGCGTGGTTCGAGGGCGCCAACGACGGCGGGGTCGTCATGCACGACACCAGCACCGGCGGTGGCTACGACGGTCTCGAGGCGCACGGCGTCAACGAGAACCAGGGTGCTGAGTCGACGCTGGCCTGGCTCGCGACGGCACAGATCGCGGCGATGCGCGGAGCGGACAGCATCCTGTGACGTCCGCGCCGGACCGGTCCTGGGTGCGTCGCGTCCCGCTCGAGATCAGCCCCGACCCGCACCGCGTGGTCGACCTCCTCTTCCTGCCCGGTCAAGAGCTCGAGGTCGGCGAGTCGCGCTCGAGCCTGGTGCTCGACCGGATCCTCGCCATGTCCGAGGCCGAGGTCAGCGAGTACGTGCAGCGGCTGCGCGACGACTTCTCGGGACGCCACCGCGCGCTGCCCGACTCCTGGGCCGACCACGCCCGACTGCTCGAGCACCGGCTCGACGGGGTGGCAGACCTCACCGACGCGCGCCGCCTGCTCATCGGGGCCGCGTTCACCCAGGAGTTCTCGCTCGAGGGCGCCGCCCTGTGCAACCCGTCGATGGTCGAGCATCCTGATCAGTCCGGCCTCGCCGACGGCCAACGCCGCTTCGTCACCAGCCTGCGCGCCATCGGCGAGGGACACATCTCGAGCATGGAGCTGCGCACCGGGGTCGTCGACGCATCCGGCTCAGTGGCTCTGGACGACGCACCAGCCGTGGCCGTCCGTGCGACGACGGTCGCGCACGACTTCTCGCGCGACCTCTTCCTCGACCAGCTCCAGGAGATGGGCGGTGACCGGGCCAACTCCGACTTCGTCATGCAGTCGCTCCCCGAGAGGTTCACCCGGGTGGAGCTCTTCGAGGCGGTGGCACAGCTGAGCGAGCAGCGGCTGACGCGTGGCGTGAGCGCCCGAACCGTGAGTCGCTTCGAGCGCATCGCCGGCAGCAACTACCGGGTGGAGTTCCCCGAGTCGTCGTGCCTTCAGGAGCGCGTGCTGCTGCCCCGCGGTCCCGCGGAGAGCAAGGGCATCGAGGACGTGCGGTGGGTGCGCGTCACCGATGACGAGCTCGACGGCCAGTACCTGGCCACGTACACCGCCTACGACGGCCATCAGATCGAGTCGCACCTGCTGCGCACGAGCGACTTCCGAAGCTTCGAGAGCGAGCCGTTCAGCGGGCCCGGCGCGAAGAACAAGGGCATGGCCCTGTTCCCGCGGCAGGTGGGCGGTCGCCACGTCGCCCTGTCCCGCGCCGACCGCGAGAACAATGCGCTGACCACGTCGTCGGACATGCGTCGGTGGAGCAAGCCCACGGTCATCCAGAGACCGCAGGAACCATGGGAGTCCGTGCAGCTGGGCAACTGCGGCTCGCCGATCGAGACGGCGCACGGCTGGCTCGTGCTCACGCACGGCGTCGGCCCGATGCGCCGCTACTGCATCGGCGCGATCCTGCTGAACCTCACGAACCCCACGCAGGTGATCGGTCGACTGCGCACGCCCTTGCTCGAGCCCATCGACGAGGAGCGCTCGGGGTACGTGCCCAACGTCGTGTACTCCTGCGGCGGCATGGTGCACGACCGGATGCTCGTCCTCCCGTACGGATGCAGCGACTCCCGCACCCGCTTCGCAACGATCGACATGGAGCCGCTCATCGACGAGCTGCTCGCCGCTGGTCCCTGACGGGGGCGCTCGTGCGGTGTCAGGCGGTGGCTCGGCGTGAGGTCTTGGCCTCCGTCGCCTTGGCCGCCGTCTTCGTCGTCTTGGCCGCCGTCTTCTTCGGCGTTGCAGCGCCTGTCTTGGCCGCCTTCGAGGTCGACTTGGTCGCCGTCGCCGGCTTCGCGGCCTTGGCGGCAGCGGTACGCCGCGGCGCCTCGGACACCTCCGTGTCCGTCACCGTCTCGCGCGACTCCTGGTGACGCTTCACCGACTCGCGCAGGGCGGCCATCAGGTCGACCACGATGCCGTCACCACCGTCGCCGGCGTCTGCCACGGCGGCCGGTGCGATGACGCCTTCGCCCCCGGCCAGCTTGCGGTCGATGACCTCGAGCAGCGCGGCGCGGTACTCGTCGGTGTACTCGGTGGGGTCGAAGTTCGACGCGAGCGAGTCGATGAGGGACGCCGCCATGGCGAGCTCGGCCGGCTTGATGTCGACGTCGGTCTCGAGCACGTCGAAGTCTGCAGCGCGGACCTCGTCCGGCCACAGCATCGTCTGCATCACCAGGACGTCGCCGCGCACGCGCAACGCCGCGAGCTGGGTCTTGTTGCGCAGCACCACACGGACGATCGCGGTGCGCTCGGTCTCCGACAGCGCCTGACGAAGCAGCACGTAGGGCTTGATCGCCTTCGCCTCGGGCTCGAGGTAGTAGCTGCGGTCGAAGAGGACCGGGTCGACCTGGTCCGACGGCACGAACTCGAGCACCTCGATCTCGCGCACGCCCGGAACGGGGAGGCCGTCGAAGTCGGCGTCGCTCATCAGGACGGTCTGACCCGAGTCGCTCTCGTACGCCTTGCCGAGGTCCTTGAAGTCGACCACCGCGCCGTCGATGGAGCAGGTGCGCGCCATCTTGATCCGACCACCGTCGGCGGCGTGCACCTGGTGGAAGCGGACGTCGTGGTCCTCGGTGGCGGCGTACAGCTTGATCGGCACGTTGACCAGGCCGAAGGCGACAGCGCCTTTCCACATCGCGCGCATGACAGATCTCCTCGCCCGGGGGAAGTCACCTGCAGATGTCGTATCGGCAGGTGCCGGGTCCACCATGATGACCCTGTGCAGCCCATGCTCGCTAGCCCCGGACCCCTACCGAACGAGGGTGGATCCGTATGGGCGTTCGAAGTGAAGTGGGACGGCATGCGCACGTTGGGGCGTTCCGAAGGGCCGGGACTGCGTCTCACCACGCGGTCCGGGGCCGACGCGACGGACCGGTTCCCGGAGGTGTCCCGCCGCAGGTCAGAGGCCATTCCGGCGGACTGCGTCCTCGACGGCGAAGTCGTGGCCCTCGACGACGTGGGTCGGCCCTCGTTCGCACTCCTGTCCCCGCGCATCCAGCGCTCGGCGTCCCCCGCAACCGTGACCCGGCCGGTCACGTATGTCGTGTTCGACGTCCTGCGTGTCGCAGGCAGCGACGTACTCGACCGGTCCTACGACGAGCGGCGCCGCCTGCTCGCCGACCTCGTGGGACCCGACGACCCGCGCATCGTCGTCGCCGAGACCTTCGACGACGGGGCGGCTCTGCTGGCCGGCACCGAAGCAGCGGGACTCGAAGGCGTCGTCGCCAAGCGACGATCGTCGCGCTACCAGCCCGGGGTTCGCAGCGCGGACTGGATCAAGGTGCCGCACCGGCGTACCCGGTCCTACGTCATCGGGGGCTGGAAGGCGCGGCCGGACTCCCCCAGTCGCCTCGCCTCGGTGCTCGTCGGGTCTCCCACGGTCGACGGGGCTCTGACCTACGACGGCGCGGTCGGCTCCGGACTGACGGCACGGGAGTCGCACGCGCTCACCGAGGTGCTGCGCGAGATCGAGACGACGGCGTCACCGTTCACGACCGCGCCGGACGAGATCGACGGCGTCCTGCGCTGGGTCGAGCCGGTGCTGGTGGCCGACGTCGAGCACCTCGGGCGCTCGGGTCACGGACTCCTCCGCCAGTCGACGCTCGTGCGGCTGCGTCCCGACCTGTCCTACGACAGCGTTCTGGTGGGGGTGGACGGGTCATGAGCCCCGCCGACGCGCAGCTGCTCGAGATCGACGGCCGGCAGATCCGGATCACGAACCTCGACAAGGTTCTCTATCCCGAGACCGGCACGACCAAGGCCGAGGTCCTGCACTACTACGTCACCGCAGCGCCGGCCATCCTGCCGCTGCTGCGCGACCGACCCGTCACCCGCAAGCGCTGGCCCGATGGCGTGGCGCACGATCCGTTCTTCGAGAAGAACATGCCGCGCGGCGCTCCGGAGTGGGTGCCCCGCGTGACGCTGCACCACAGCGGCGAGAGGTCCGGTCGCGGAGCGCGCGACATCGACTACCCGCTCGTCGACGACGTCGCGACACTCGCGTGGCTCGCGCAGAGCGGCGCCCTGGAGCTGCACGTGCCGCAGTGGCGCATCGACCGCGCCACCGACGAGGCGCTGGCACCGGACCACCTGGTCGTCGACCTCGATCCCGGTCCACCGGCAGGTCTCGCCGAGTGCGCCCAGGTCGCGCTGCTCACGCGCGACATGCTGGCGGGCCACGGGCTCGAGGTCTACGCCGTCACGAGCGGTTCGAAGGGGATGCAGCTCTACGCGCCGCTGCCGCCCACGACCGAACGCGGACGGGACCTGCTCGAGCGTGCCGGCTCGACGTCGGACTACGCGCTCGTCCTGGCCCGGGCGCTCGAGCAGGAGCTGCCGGGGCTCGTCGTCAGCAAGATGTCCAAGGACCTGCGCCCGGGACGGATCTTCGTCGACTGGAGCCAGAACAACCCCGCCAAGACGACCATCGCCCCCTGGTCGCTGCGCGGCCGGGCACGGCCGACGGTCGCCACTCCGCTGACCTGGGACGAGATCGAGAGCGGCGACCTCGTGCAGCGCGACATCGCCGCTGCCACCGAGCTGCTCGCCACCCGCGGCGAGCTGCTGCGCCCGCTCGCGGGCTGACCGGGCGTTCCGCCGGCGTCAGCGTGACGACCCGTGCCGCGCCCGTACGTGTGCCACAGTGCCAGGACAGGCCACGGAGGACGAGAGGACCCGATCCGGCATGAGCACCGCGTCGTACGACGCCACCCGGTCAGCGCTGCACGCGGTGGCCGAGTCGCTGCTCGCCGGTCCGCAGCACCGGCGCAGCGGCACGATCCGCCTCGCCGTCACGGACGACGGCTTCTCGACACTGCCCATCGACGGCGACGTGCGGCGTATCGCGGTCGACGGTGCCGACCTCGTCGTCGACACGACGGCCGGACAGCGGCGTTCGCCTCTCAAGGGCACGCTCGGCAGTCTCGCGGAGCAGGTCGGTCTCGACCTCGGAGCACCGCAGGGTGTCTACACCGTCGTCAACGACCAGTCCCCGACGACCGGCATCTCGGTCGACCCCGACGACCTCGTGACGGTGCTGGGCGCCCTCGCACGTGGTGACGCGGCTCTGCGCAGGCTCGCTGCGGTCGAGGTGGGCGCGTCCGCACCTGCGCCTGTGCTGTGGCCCGAGCACTTCGACGTCGGTGTCACGATCGACGCGGTCAACCTCGGCGTCAGCGCGGGCGACGGACACATCGCCGAGCCCTACGCCTACGTCGGCCCACCGAGCCCGCGTCGGGGCGCGTTCTGGAACCAGCCGTTCGGTGCCGCTCGTCCGCTGGCAGAGCTGCCGGACGTCGGGGCGGTCGTCGACTGGTTCGTGCTCGGGCTGGCCGCCGCGCGGCACGACCCTCCGGCCTGAGGCGATCGTCAGCCGGCGCGCGAGGACCGCCACGCCTCTGCGGCAGCGACCGCCTCGCGCAGCGACTCCGTGACGACCGGGGTCGCGACGAAGACGGCGTCGGCTCCCAGCAGGCGCAGCGTCCCGGTGGCGCGCAGCTGAGCCAGCACACCGTCGCTCACGCCGGCCAGCATCAGCCGGCTGCCGACCGCGTCGAGCTGCTCGGCGTAGCGCCGCGTCACGCCGATGAACGTGCTGCCGAGCTCCTGCTCGCCGCGCAGCCGCAGGATGACGACCGAGCCGGAGGACTCCTCGTCGACCATGGGCAGCTGACCCTCGAACACCGGGGCGGCCGCGAAGAACAGGCTGCCGTAGGGCTGCAGCACGACCACCTCGCCGGCCGGCAGCCGCGCGGGCACCTCGCCCTCGACGGCGAGCCCGGCACTGGTGAAGGTCCAGCGTCGGATGGTGACCTTGTTGGACTGCTGGAACACGTGGAGCACCACGGAGAGCCCGACCCCGGCGAGGACGGCGTACTGCAGCGGCACGAGGAGGGTCAGGACGAACGTGACCGCCATGGTGACGGCCTGGGTCGGGCCGGTGCGCCACACCGTGAGGACGTTCTCGAGCTTGAACGAGCGGACGCCGATGAGCATCAGGAGCGCGGCGAGCGCCGGCATCGCGATGTAGCCGAGCACCCCGCCGAACACCACGATGAGAACCGCCATCACCACGGTCGCCACGAGGTTCGCGAGCCGGCTGCGGGCACCCGCGGTCCGGACGAGCGCGGTGGCCGACATCGACCCGCCGACCGGCATGCCCTGCAGCAGCCCGGACGCGATGTTCGCGACGCCCTGCCCGCGGAAGTCCCCGGACGCGTCGGGATACCGACCGTCCGGGTTGGGGATCGAGTTGCTGATGGCCGCTCCCTGCACCAGCCCGACCAGCGCCAGCGACAGTGCCGGTACGAGCAGCCCACCGAGCAGGGAGAGGTCTGGGATCGACAGGCGTGGCAGCGTGCCCGGCACCTGCGCGACATCGTCGAGGGTCGCGACGCCGTTCATGTTCGCGACGGCGGCGAGCGCCGACGTCGCGATGACAGCGATGACGAGACCGAGCCCACCCGCAGGGGTGCGCTCGAGGACGAGGATGAGCACGATCGTGAGCACCCCGATCGCCACGCTCGCCCAGCTCCACGACGGCAGGTGCAGCAGGGTGTCCAACGCTCGCGTCACCCGGTTGTCGGCGCCGGACTTGTAGCCGGTGAAGTTCGACAGCTGGCCGAGCACGATGTTGACGGCCACGGCGTTGATGAAGCCCGTGAGCACGGCGTGGGGCACGAAGCGGACCAGCGTCCCGAGCCGCAGCAGCCCGAGAGTGAGCATCACGACGCCGGTGAGCACGGAGAGGGTGAAGAGCGCGGAGTCGGCGTTCGATCCACCGTGCAGCTCGGGGACGTCGGCGACGAGCACCGACATCGCACCCGTCGCCTGGACGGACATGAAGACCGAGGACGTCGCCATCGCGCCCGCCGCGGTGCCGACGAGATACGCGTACAGACCGTTCGCCGGGTTGACGCCGGCAAGCAGGCCGCTGGCGAGCCCGTCGGGCACGCTCTGCACGCCCAGCGTCAGCCCGGCACGCAGGTCCGCACCCCACGTGTCCCGCGACCCGAAGCCCCGCACGCGCCTACCCAACCACGGCACCACCGCCACGGAGTGCCGCGGGGAACGACCGGTCAGCCGACGTGCATCGACTCCGCGGAGTCGGGGTCCGGGCTGTGCTCGGAACCGGCGTCCCTCGCATCCGGTCCGCCCGTGTCGTCCACAGGTGCGCTGTCCTCACGACGGTGCCCGGCGCGCCACGCGAGCCCCGCGAACGTCAGCAGCATCAGTGCGCCCAGCGTGAGCGCCGCCTTCGAACCCGTCCAGCCCGATGCCGTCGTCCCCTCGCTCGAGTCCGCCTCCGCGAGGGACGCCGGGACCGCGCGCCCACGTGCGGCGAGGTAGTCGCGGAGGACCGTGAGCTCGCGGTCGCCGTAGGTCTCGCCCGGCTCGATGTAGGTGTTCTCCGACCACTCGTTCCAGCTGATCACTGCAACCGCGTCAGGCTGCGACGCGTACGCGTTGTCGAGGCTCGCCGACAGGGTGCGGCCGTCGGCGCGGTCGATGACGCGCGTGCCGCCCAGTGCACGTCCGTCGTAGCCGCTCGCCGCCGGGGCGAACCAGAGCCCATGACGTGCGTGGACGGCGTCGGCCATCGCCGCCAGCTTGGACATCGTCGACGGGGCCTGCGGGTCGGCCGACGACCAGTAGTAGGCCTCGCCGTCGACGAGGTCCGCGACGCGCTCATAGCCCGCAACGGTGCGCGAGGCCGCGAGGAGGTAGGCGCGCGTGCCGAGGGCGGCGCGCACCTGCTCGACGTCGGCGCGCGTGTACTGGTCGGTGCCGGTCCAGATGACGACCGGCCGGCCGTAGTAGGTCGACGTCAGTGCACGGCCCCACCGGTCGACGAGGTAGGTCATGTCCTTCTCGACGGTCGCCACCGGCAACGGGTTGCGGTTGAAGTCGAGCGCCTCGTAGACCACGCCGAGGTCGAGACCTTCCTGCTTGGCCGTCGAGATCAGCATGTCGAGCCGACGGTTGAGCGGCTCGGTGCTCTTCCACGACGTGAGGAACCCGTCGATGCCGGCCGACCTGGCCTGCTTCACCTGGGTCAGGAGCACCGCAGGGTCGTCGCTGGAATAGCGGCCTATCAACGGGAAGTCCTGCTTGGCACGGTTCCACGAGGAGGGCGTGAACCACTGGTAGAAGTAGGCGTAGACCGGGACGGGCTTGGTGGACGCCGCACGTGGCAGCGCGTCGGGTGCGAGCGACGTGACGGTGGTCGCGTTCGTCATCGAGGTCGCCGTCAGGAGCAGCGTGCCCACCGCCGCGAGCGCCGCGACGAGGGCGGCCAGCGTCAGGACGGTCGCCAGCCGTGCGGAGCCGCGTCGGGCGAGGTGCCGAGGACCGGTCACGTGCCACCTCCGGTGCCGGTCGAGACCACGCCGTGACCACGCACGACCGAGCCAGACGACGGACAGCCCGACGACGCCCAGCAGACCCACGAGCACGAGAGCGTCCAGCCACGTCACGACGCGCAGCTCGACCGACGAGTCCTTGCTCACGCGCACCCGCGCCTGACCGCCGACGACGGCAGCCTGCGTGCTGACGACGTACTCTCCGCGAACCAGCGACGACAGGGTCGTCGGTCCCTCGGCCGACAGCTGCGTCGGCACGACCACGCCGTCGGGGTGCGTGACGTCGGCCATCGAGCTGACGAGCGAGCCGAAGAGGACGTCGCGGACGGTGACCTGCACGTCGAACACCGACAGCGCGATCGGCCACTCGGCCTCGTTGGGGTTGAACCGCTGCTGCCCCGAGAACACCGCGTCGGCGCCCTCGACCTTGACGCTGGACACCGAGTAGGTCACCGGCTGCGGGGTCCACGACCCGTTGACCAGGCGTGCCTTCACAGCCAGCAACGAGACCGGCTGTCCGACCTCGTCCGCAGCGACCTCGATCGTGTCTCCGCCACCGACGAGCCGTACGGCGCCCACGCGTCCGGCCGGGACGGAGCCGCCCGACGAGTCGGTGAAGCGCAGCGACACCGGTCGGCTGACGGCCAGCGCGGCGAGCAGGTGGCGCTGGAACGGTGCGCCCGGCTTGAGCCTGGCGATCCGCAGCAGCTCGACGGTCGAGCTCGCCCCGGCCGGCGAGTCGAGCGTCACCCGCGACGCGACGTCGTTGAGGTCGCCGACCACCGCTGTCGCGCGACCGTGCCGGTCGGTCGTCACGCTGGCGCCGTCGACGAGGAAGGTGACGCCGGGAGTCGCCGGGACCGTGTCGAGGACGACCGTCCCTTGCACGGGACGCAGCTTGAGCGCCCATGTCGCGTTGCTGAACGGGTCGAACCTGGCCCGGTCGGTCGTGACCGTGGTGCCGGGCGCGGCACGCAGGCTGTCGACCGACCAGGTGACCGTCTGCGCGGTCGGGACGCCGCCCACCAGCCGCACGACGCGTGACTGCAGGGTGGCGCGCGACGTGCGCTGCGGGTCGAGCACCACGGTCCGCCCGGTGACCGAGTGCAGCCGAACGCGGCGCACGCTGCGCGGGTCGACAGTCGCCGTGCCCCGGCCCAGGTGGATCGCCACGACCGACGAGACGTCGATGCCGAGCGTCAGGTGGCTCTCGTGCGGCGCGGAGTGCCCGGCTGGCGTCACCATCGCCAGCGACACGACATGACGGGTCCCCCACGTCGAGCTCGCGAGCGACACGGTGCTCGCGACCCCGTTGAGGTCGGCGACCGCTACCGTCGCGGATCCGTCCGAGCCGGTCGTCACGCGCTGCCCGCCGACGTCGACCTGGACGCCGCCGAGCGCAGGGACCGTGCGCAGGAAGACGGTGCCGGAGGACCCTCCCGCGGATGCGGGCGCCCACATCGACGGCCCGGCGGACACCACCACGAGGGCGAGGGCGGCCACGAGGGAGGCGAGACGTCGTCGTGTCATGCCGTCGCCCCCGACAGGTCGACGACCGGTCGACGCCGTCCGCCCCAGGCGGCCCACAGGATCACGGCGCACGCCCCGACGAGCACCAGCAGGTAGGCGGCGTAGATGACGTCGCGCCGCGGCTGGTTGGTCACGACCGGGGTGACGACGGCATTGGCGACAGCACCGGGCGTGGTGACCGACGTCGTGGGGCTCGAGCCGGCGCCGGACGGCCTGGCCGAAGCGTCGACGCCCGCGAACGGCGACGCCGAGGAGGCCCACCCCGACCCGGCGGCGTCGTTGGCCGCGGATCGGGCGCCGTTGACACCCGGCAGCACGAAGGCGAGCACCGCGACCCACAGTGCGAGTCCGAGGAGCACCCGGGATGCGACGCGCGTCATCGCGACACCTGGTAGATGACGACGACCGGCTGCCGGGGCTGCCCGTCGAACGCCGCGTACTCCGTGTGCACGATGCGCCCGGCGTACTTGCGGACCATCGCCAGCTCGCGCGCGGCGAACGACGGCGAGCGACGGGCGGAGTAGGCGTCCCAGATCACGTACCGGTAGATCCCCTTGCGCAGCGCGGAATCCGGGTTCGTGATCGGCTGGTAGGAGGGGTTGCGGTGCAGCGGGTCGGGGCTCACCGAGAGCCCGTCGACGCGTCGTCCGCTGTAGTACTGCACGACGTTGCCCATCGACGGCCCCAGGGACATCAGCCGGGCGCCGGCCGGGACGTTCTGGGCGACCCACATTCCTGCCTCGCGTCCTCCCGGCGCCCCGCCGGCACCGGCCAGGCCGGACGACGACGGCTCGGCGACGGCGCGGTAGGAGGGGAGCAGCAGCGACCCCGCGACCACCACGGTGGCGACGACTCCCCCGACGACGCTCAGCAGCGTGCGCGGCTCGAGGTCGATGAGGGCAGCGAGGGCACGCGCCGCGAGCGCCACCAGAGCAGGCGTCACCACGAGCAGGTAGGGGAAGCCCTTGACCGGCCACACCTCGAAGAACACGAACGGCACGACGATCCAGGCGATCAGCAGCGTCTCGCGCCACGACGAGCGGCGCCGGAGGAGCACCAGGCCCACGACCGAGGTCACGATCACGAGGACGCCCATCGTCGCCGGGACGTCGGTGAGGTAGAACGCGAAGTCATGGTTGGGCCGACGGCTGAGCTGCCACGCGAGGTAGGACTGCCCCTTGCTGCCGCCGCCGGAGAGCGCCGTCACGAGCGGGTACACGAGCGCGAGCCCCACCGCTGCGGCGAGTCCGCCCGCGACGTAGCGCACAGGTCGCCAGAAGCGCGGCACGAGGGCGAGGAACAGGAACACCGACATGACGAGGATGAGCGCGGTCTCCTTCGTCAGGGCGGCCACACCCAGACAGGCCCCGGTCGCGACCAGCCAGCGGCCGTTGGACGTCGTCGCGAGGAGTGCGAGGCACACCAGCGCCGCGGTCGCGAAGAACGTCATCGGGCCGTCGAGCAGCACCTGCCGCGTCACGATGACGTGGTAGGGCATCAGCGCGAGGAGCAGTGCCGCGATCGCTCCGGCCCGACGCCCGTAGAGGATGCGACCCAGCACGAACACCAGCGCGATCGTGCCGATGCCGAACACGGCGTTGGCGTAGCGACCGGGGAGGTCCGGCACGCCGCTCGCGTAGAACGGCGAGACGAGCACCTGGAACAGCAGCGGGTGCGCCCGCACGATGGGGAAGAGGTCGACGAAGTGCGGGTTGCCGGCGAGCGAGGCGGCCTGCCCGGAGTAGACGGCCTCGTCGCTGTTGAGCCCGACCGCCGCCAGGTCGGCGAGCCGGAGCCCGGCACCGAGCACGAGCGCCAGCGCGAGGACCCCGAGGTCGGCGATGCGCCCGAGATCCCGGTGGCGAAGGCTGCCGCGCTGCTCCGACGGGGTGGTGCCCGAGTCGGACATCGCAGGCGGTGCGTCGTCGCCGGAGAGTTCCCCACGAACGCCGACGAGAGCGACGGACGAGGACGCGAGGTCCTCGAGCGTCGCTCCGTCGGAGCCGTTCGGGTCGACCACTCAGACTCCCATCCGACTCGTGGAGAAGACGGCGTCGTCGTAGACGAGGTCCCAGCCCGTCAGTGAAGAGGCGGTGTCGCCCACCTGCATCGAGGTGATGGGAGAGGCACCGATGTTGATCGACGAGTTGGTGAGGGCCGGCACCGGAACGCCGTCGAGCCACACCTCGACCACACCGTTCTGTCCGACCGCCGCGCCGACGCGTATGTGCAGTTCGACGGTGTGCCAGCCCGGCCCGGGGGCCACGGTGCTCGCCGTGCCGGTCAGCAACACGTCATTGCGGAACGCGAGCTTTCCGCCGGTCGTGAGGTAGACGAATCCGCCCACGCCGCCAGGAGCGTCGCGCAGCCGGAGCAGGGTCGTCTGCACCGTCTGGCTCTTCACCAGGAACGAGACCTTGGCGTAGGCGTCCGGGTAGCTGCCGCCGGGGAGCGTCTCCTTGGCGTAGGACGCCCCGGCCGCGCCGCTCTCGGCCGCGAAGCTGCCCGAGTGCACCGTCGTCGACTGCACGAGCAGGCCCGACGACGTCGTCCACGGCGGGACGATGCCGCCCTCGAAGCCGTCGGACCAGACGGGCGCGGCGGCGGCCGGCGTGGTGACCGTGCTGGACCCCGGCGCCGACACGTTGGCGGAGGCGTCCCAGGCGACGACGGCGTAGGTGTGCGTGGTCGCGCCCTGGACGCCGGTGTCGCTCCACGACGTGACCGTCGGACCGACCGACGCGAGCAGCAGCCCGTCGCGGTAGACGTCGTACCCGACGACGCCGGAGGAGTCGGCCGATGCCGTCCAGGTCAGGTCGACCTGGAACGGCGACGGCGGCGACGGCCGTCACGAGCGGTGCGGTCGGCGCGACGACGTCGCCGCTGGGCCCGAGCCGCGACGTGGAGAACGCCACGTCGTCGTAGACGACGTCCCACCCGCCGGCCGAGCTCGCCGTGTCGCCGATCTGCAGCACCGACACGGGGCCGGCGGTGCCCAGGTCGACCGGGGCCGTGAGCTCGGGGACGGCGACGCCGTCGAGCCAGACCTCGACCAGGCTCGACGGTCCGGCCGACACGAGGTGCAGCTCGAGCGCGTGCCAGCCCGGCCCCGGCGTCACGCCGCTCGTGAGACTGACGGTCGAGACGGCCGGGCCGCCGGTGAACGCCAGCCGACCCGACGGGGTGAGGTAGACGTAGCCGACCGAGCCGGTGGCCGAGTCGCGCAGGCGCAGCAGCGTGGTCTGTCCGCCCTGCGACAGCACCTGGAACGCGACGCGGGCGTACGCGTCCGGGTAGGGGCCGCCGGGCAGCGTCTTCTTGGCGAACGTCACGCCGCTCGGGCTGGTGGCCTCGGCGGCGAAGGAGCCGCTGTTGACCTGTGCGGACTCGACGACGAGCCCCGTCGTGGTGGTCCACGATCCCAGCCCGCCGCTCTCGAAGCCGTCGGCGAACAACGGCAGTGCGGCGGCCGGAGTCGTGGCGGTCGCGCCGCGGACGGCACGGACCGGTTGCCGGCGAGGTCGCTCGCCACGACCGTGTACGAGTACGTCGACGACGCGAGGACGGACGTGTCGTCGTAGGACGTGGTGGTCCCGTCGAGCGTCGCGAGAGGAGCGCCGTCGCGAAGCAGCGTGTAGGACGTGACGCCGACGTCGTCGGTCGAGGCCGTCCAGGACACGTGCGTCGCGAACGCCGACGTCGGGTCCGCCGTCACCGATGCCGGTGCGGCGGGCGCCGTCGAGTCGGCGACCGGGCCCAGCCGGCTGGTCGCCGAACGCCACGTCGTCGAAGGCGACGTCGTAGGTCAGCCCCGACTGGACCTCGCCGATCTGCAGCCCGGCGACCGGGCTGGATCCGACGTCGATCGAGGTGCTCGAGAGGTCGGGCACGAGGGCGTTGTCGAGCCAGACCTGGACGACGCCGAGCGCAGCCGGCACCGCGCCGGTCTGCAGGTGCAGCTCGAGCGCGTGCCACCCGGGGCGGGCACGACGCTGCTCAGCGTGTTGGTGCCGGTCGCATCGTCGTGGAACCCGAGCTGACCGGTGGTCTCGACGTAGACGTAGCCCAGGCTCGCTCCCCCGGCGTCGCGCAGGCGGAGCAGGTTCACCTGGCTCGGGCCGCTGAGGACGTCGAACCACACGACGGGAGTACGAGTCCGCGTACGGGCCGCCCGGGAGGGCGAGCTTGGCGTAGGTGCCGCCGTTCTGGGTGCTGCCCTCGACCGCCTGCGACCCGCCGTGGACCGTGGCGGTCTCGACCGTGAGTCCGACGGACGGGCTCCACCGGCCCAGGCCGTTCTCGAACCCGTCGGCCACGATCGGCACGGGCGGCGGAGCCGTCGTCACGGTCGGCGCTGAGACCAGACCGGACACGTTGCCGGCCACGTCCCGTGCGCGCACGGAGTAGTCGTGGGTGCTGGATCCGAGCACGTTCGTGTCGGAGTAGGCGGTCACCGGACCGACCGACGCGTAGAGGCTGCCGTCGCGGAACACGTCGTAGCCCGTCACTCCCGTGTTGTCGGTGGAGGCGGGCCAGGCGAGGTCGACCTGGAACGGCGACGACGTGGTCGCGGACAGGCTCGCGGGAGCGGATGGCGGCGTCGAGTCGACGGTCCACGCGAACTTCGCAGGCGTGACGTCCTTGGACTTCGACACCGTCGCCGTGACCGAGAACGTGTGCGCCTTCTGGGCGAGACCGTTGTAGGTGATCGGGCTCGTGCAGGCCGTCGCCGTCGCGCCGTCGAGCGAGCAGGCGAAGGTCGCCGGGCTGCCGCTCGCGTGGAACGCGAACGTCGCCGACGCGACTCGTGGTGCCCACCGTCGGGGTGCTGTCGAGGTAGGTGTCCGGGGGCACCCGGAAGGTGTAGGTCTGGACGTCGAACGTGCGACCGGCCGAGTCGGTCGGCGACACGGTCACGGACGTGCCGCTCACCGACACCTTGAGGAAGTGGTAGAGCGCCGACGCGGAGGTCGGGGCGCGCCCCCGGCCGCACGCGGATCCGGTCAGCGTGGTCGGCGACCAGCCGATCGCGTAGGCGTCGTTGGTGACCACGCACGGCCCCACCGGCTCGGGAGTGCCTCCGCCGCCACCCGTGACGTAGGTGATCGGCATGCCGGCAGCGCTGGCGGTGTTGCGCTGGTAGATGTGGGCGTGTCCGTTGAACAGCAGCTGGACGCCGTTGCTCCCGAGCATCCCCTCGAGGTTGGCCGCACCCTGAAGGTAGGTGTCGGAGGGCTGGGACGGGTTGTCGGAGTAGAGCGGGTAGTGCGAGAAGGCGAACTTCAGCTGGGGCGTGTGCGTCTGCAGGTCGTTGAGCAGCCACTGGTACTCGGGGGTGCCCGGGGCGAAGTGCGCGAGCGCGTCGTTGGCGTACGGGGACGCGGTGCCACCGTTGGTGTCGCCCCAGGCCGAGTCGAGGACGTAGAACCGGGCGTTGCCGACGTCGAACGCGTACCACTCGCTGCCGTAGTTGACGGATGCGCTGCCGTTCAGGCAGCAGTAGACGTCGTTGCGGTAGCGGCCGGCCGACGTCGAGACAACGCGCGACTGCGTCCACGTCGTGATGTCGGCGTGCGTGACTCCGGCGAGCCCGTGGTTGCCGGGCGCGGTGAAGAGCGGCAGCGTCGATCCCGGGACGGTCCACGACCGCGGCGAGAAGATCGCGCTGGTGCTCGCCTGCTGGAGGTCGCCGTAGTCGACCTGGTTGCCGTTCGGGTAGCCGTTGTCGCCGACGGACACCGCGAACCGTGCCCCGCTGGCCGCCATCTGCGTCATGAGGTTGGAGAGGTCGGTCGCCTCGCCCGGCGTGGCGGGCACCTGCCCCCAGTCGCCGAACACGTCGAAGGCGAACGGCGTGGACGCGCCGAGGGCCACCTGGGTCACGAACCGCGGCGAGCTGTTGGCGCCGAGCAGGTCGGTCGCGCCGAGCCGGACTCGGTAGCAGTAGGTCCCCGACGACGGGACGTCGACCTGCGACGTCCACTGGTACTCGGTGACCGGACCCACCACGATCGTGGTCCGGGTGCTGGCCACCGCGGTCGCCGGCGTGCACGCCCCGGATCCGTCGACCGCGCCGTAGACGATGCTCGCGGCGCTTGCGGACTGGTCGGTGGCGAAGTTGATGGCGACGTGGTTGCCGACGAGATCGGTGAGATACGGCGCACGGGTGAGGTGCTGGTCGTACGGCGCCAGCACCTTGACCGACGACGAGGTGCTCTGGGCCGACGCGTGGCCAGCGGTGTCGCGCGCACGGACCGTGTAGCCGTAGATCGCGCCGTTGGTCACGGCCGAGTCGGTGTAGGAGGTGACTGCACCGACCGAGCCGACGAGGACTCCGCCGCGGAACACGTCGTAGCCGGCGACGGCGACATCGTCCGTCGATGCGGTCCAGGTGACGGTGTTGCTGGCGCCGTCGGTCGTGACGGCGACCCCGGAGGGCACTGTCGGCGCGACGAGGTCGACGACCCACGCGACGGTGGCGGGGCTGGGGTCTGCGAGCCCGGACGCGGTCGCGGTGACGATCAGGGTGTGCGGTCCTGCCGAGAGCTTCGTCATCGAGAAGGGGCTCTTGCAGCCGGACGCCGCACCGCCGTCACGTCGGCAGGTGAACGTCGCGCCGGTGACCGTCGCGTGGAAGGTCACCGTCGCGCTGGCGCTGGTCGTGAGGGCCGCCGGCGCCGAGTCGATGATGGTGTCGGGCGCCGTCGCGGCCTGCGCGGGCAGGGCGACCGCCGCGGCCATCGCGAGCGCCACGACCGCGACGGCGAACGTCCGCCGACCTCGTGTCCCGCTGGTGCTCATGATCCGGACCTCGTCACTCGCTCGTGTCGATGCGCGTAGGCACGGACTCGTTGACCTCGTCGTCCCACGCCGACTCCCGGCTGCGCTGGGTCGGAAGGACGATCGTGTCGTCGCGCACGAGCTCCGGGATGTGGTCGGCCCAGGTGAAGTCCGGCGTCGCAAGACGTCGGGTCCGAACGCCCGCGAGGGCGCTCTCGAGGATCGAGCGCTCCTTGGCTCGCAGCTCCTCGTACCCCATCCCGTCGACGACCAGCGCCGGCGCGAAGTACCGGAAGGGCGGGAAGCCGTAGGCGTCGTCGGTGTTGGCGATGAGCTCGTCGAGCAGGCTCAGCGGCTCGAGCTCGGTGAGCGCGTAGTCCTTGCGCTCGATGATGAACAGCTCCTGAACCTTCACCGTCTCTGCCTTCTCGCACGGCACGAGCCGGTCGACGACGAACTTCGGCGGTGGGACGACGTACTGCGTGAAGGCGTTGAGGCTCATGATCGGCACGTTCATCTCGCCGAGGCGCGTACCGATACCGCGACCCTCCCTCGAGTGCAGCCGGCTCTGGACCCGCAGCCGGCGCCACTCCTTCTTCGACAGGTCGCCCGCGTTGACCGCGCGCAGCGTGTGCTCGCTGATGGTGAGGGGCTTCGGGTAGGTGAGGGCGACGCCGTTCGGGTCGATGATCGTCATGTCGTCGGAGAGGAACCGCGCGTCGTTCTCGCGCAGCAGCCGCAGGATGGTCCCGGTCTTCCCGGTGTCGGTGAGCGCCGAGAGCATGACGCCGCGGCCCTCGATCTCGAGGCAGGCCGAATGGAGCAGCATGTAGCCCCGCGACACCATGACGAAGCGCAGCAGCGCCTCGATGATGTTCGTGTAGAGCACGTGCGGGGAGCGCACGAGCATCGGCCCGACGACCACCGAGATGGTGTCGCCCATCTCGACGGAGAAGTCCGAGCCGAACCGGCCGAGGTGCTCCTGGTAGGCCACCGCCGCGGGCTGCGAGTACTGCGTCACGCGGGTGCGACGACGCGCCCGGCCCGCCCCGACCTCGCCCGCGCGCACCTCGATGTCGAGCGGGCCGCTGATCTCGTGCGCGCGGAAGGACTCGAGCTCGCGCAGCGCGACGGTCGACCCGATGGTCACGATGCCGTGGATGTCGTACTGGAACGGCAGCCGCGACGTCGTGGCCCTACGCGGGGACCGGGACCGGAGGTCTCTCAGGTCGATCACGAGCTCCACCGGACGACCGTTGGTCGGCGGCTGCACGGCTTGCTGCGGCACGCGTGCGACGGTGGCGTCCGTCTGCGACTCCGGCGGCAGTCGCTTCTCGGGCGTGAGCGTCATGGGGACTCCTCGTTCGGAACAGGTACCGGTCGGAGATCAGGTAGCGGACGGTGAAGGCGATCAGCAGGGTGACCACGTTGGCCCACAGGTAGCCCATGCCGAGCGTGTGCACGAACCACGCGAGCAGGGGCAGACGCAGAAGGAGAACGACGTTGTTGACCGCTGCGAAACCGAGGAACCGGCTCCACGCGGAGCGCTGACGCGGCCCCGAGTAGACGAACCGGTCGATGAGCAGGAAGTTCCAGGTCGTCGAGACCTGGGTCGCGAGCATGGCCGCGACCAGCAGAGGGACGTGCAGCAGGTCGACGAACGCCCACAGGGCGGCGCTGTTGACGGCGAGCCCCGTGACACCCGCCAGCGCGAAGCCCGCGACGCGCGCGAACGCAGGTCGGGCCCGTCCGGCCGCGCGCGACACTCGCGCCCGCGTCCCTCGTTGCGCGGCGCGACCGTTCGACGTCGTGCGTCGCGGCGGGTCGACCATCCGACGGGACACAGCCGCTCGGGTCGTGCGGGACGGGTCCGATGCCCGCGGCCTGGGCGCGATCTGGGACTGGTCGACCACGACGATCTGGGCGTCCGCGTCGCGCAGCGCGTGGCGCAGCTGCTCCACGACCGGTGCGAGGGCATCGGATCCGGAGCGGGACATCACGAGCACGGTCAACGTGGACGGCGACCGCGCCATGCCCTCCCCCTTGCCCGAACCTTGGCTGAACTAAGTCCGAAAGTTAGACGACGCCGAGGGGTCCAGCAGCCGAACGAAGAAGGCCGTCACCCGGTCTGACCTGGCCCTTTCGTTCGGTGACGCCCTCCGCACGCACCGTGAGTTCGGACGGTCCCGAACGACCGCGGGTGGTGCCGGGCCCGTTACGAGGAGTCAGATATCGCGCTCCATCGTTCGGCGTTGGCGACGGTGCGCGTCGGCGAGGACGACGAGCAGTCATGTCGTAGCCCGAACGGGTGGATTTTCGTGTGGACGATTTCGCTCAGTGAGGTGACAACGACAACCGGTGAGGTTAGGCCGTTCGAGCGACATCGCCGTCCGGTCATCGGTCACTCAGGACATGCTCGGACGAGCTGCGTCCGGTCCGTGCAACTGCCCGACGCCCGTGTCAGACTCGGGCTGTGGCCGACAACGTGATCGCCAGCATCCGGGCGACGTGCGAGCGGTGCGGGACGATCGATGTCCCGGCGTCCGACGCGCGGCTCGGCGCGACAGCAGACGACGACGTCCGCGACGAGGTCGTCTTCACCTGTCCGCGCTGCGGTGAGATCCGGGCCGTGCGCGTCGACGAGCGGACGAGCCGGTTGCTCGCCGCCACGAGCATCGCGGTCCTGCCGCCCACCGGAATCGCGCCGGAGCGGCACAGCAGCGGCACGCCCGGCTCGCGCTGACGCACCACCTCGCTCGCGGACCGTGCCGACCCGTCTCGTCGTAGTAGGTCCCGCGCCTGTCGATGAAGCCGGGATCAGGAGGCGTGGAACGCGAAGGCGTTGACGACGGGGCGCATGTACGCCGACATCGGCTCGTCGAGCCGGACCAGCGCACCGCCGGACGTGCGCCGCACCAGCAAGGTCGTCGAGGTGCCGCCGTCGAGGTTCACTGCCGTCACGGCACCGAGCTTGCGGAGAGCGTCCGCCCATTGCCGAACGGTCGCGCCTCCCATGCGAGCGCCGCCGTCGTAGGGGTTCGACACCGAGGCGACGAGCACGTCGCCGTTGGCCGTCCACGCGATCGCCGACCGCGGTCGCGCGATCTCGTTGCGCGCCGTGCAGGTCGACCGGTTCGTGCCGCGGTAGAGCAGGAAGCCACCGGTGCCGACGAAACCCGTGGGGCTGCCGATCGGCGTGTGCGGGAAGACGCCGTCGTTCACGTAGTTGCCGGTCAGCCGATAGGTCACGGAGACCGCGTTGCCGACGCGCAGCCTGGCGAGGTAGGTCGCGGCCGCTGTTCCTGCCGGTGCGGTGAGCCAGCTCTGACCGGTCGCGGGCCGAAGCCTCGATGACGTCCCGGTGCGGATCGCGACCACCTTGCCGCCGGTCACGATGACGGTGCGGGCGCCGTAGGGGTGCGGGTAGCCGCCCCAGGTCGCGTTGTAGACCGTGATCCCGGAGGGACGCACCGTCTGCCAGTTGAGCCCGGTGATCGCGACACGGCCGGCGGTGCTCGAGACGACGCCGTAGAGACGTGCCGACGCGTTGATGATCTGCTTCGTCCCCGGGTAGACGGCCAGGCCGAACTGCCAGGGGTCGTTGCCGGTGGCCGAGGCCATCTTGCGGATGACGCCGCGAGCCATCTCGTCGACGTACGGGATGCCGCCCACCGTCGGATTGAAGTGGTCAGCGTTGATGACGACGAGCGCCGAGGGATCGTGGGCGGCCATGTAGGCGGGCGTCGCCGCGCGCGACAAGGTCGGCGACGTGATGATCCCCGGCGTCAGCGACCCCTTCGGGATCCGCACGACGGCGATCCGGACGCCCCGCGACGCGGTCGAGGGACGGCCGGTGTCCCAGATGCGCACGGTGGCGGTGCCGGCCGCTCCTCCGTTGAGGGTGTACGTCGAGATCGGTGCGCGCGACAGCAGCGTGAGGTCGGCCTTGCACGACGCGGCGTCCGCCGCCGGGGCGCCCGCGCCGGCCACCGCGACGGTGGCGAGCGTGACCGCAGCCCCGCTCGTCCACACGGCCGCACGGTGCAGCGCGCCTCGCATCGATCCACCCCCCGTTCGGCAGGCATGTCCTCACCGGCAACGTCGACGTCCGCCGGCCCGGCCTGTACGCCGGTGCCGTGAGCGCCACCCGGGCGGCCTAAGCCGGTATCCGGCGGGTCTCCCGGGCATCGGCGCAAGTGGCTGCCAAGGCGACCCGGCCTCGCTACGGTCGCCTCGATGGCCGGGTCTCGCTGCCCGACCACGGTCGGGCGTGCGAGGGGGTGCCGGTGGCGTCGTGTTCCCACTGCGCGGGGGACCTCCCCGACGGTGCGCGCTTCTGCATGCTGTGCGGCACCCCGGTGCCGATCCTCCCCGAGGCCTGCACCGGATGTGGCGAGGCGCTACCGGCGGGCGCTCGCTTCTGTCCGGCGTGCGGCACGCCGGCCCACGCCGCGACGTCGTCACCGACCTCGGCATCGACCGCCGCGGCCCCCGTGTCCGAGCGTCGCGTGACGTCGGTGCTGTTCGGGGACCTCGTGGGGTTCACGCCGTTGTCGGAGAGCAAGGACTCCGAGGAGGTGCGCGAGCTGCTCTCGGCGTACTTCCAGCAGTGCCGGGTCGTGGTGGCCCGCTACGGCGGGGTCATCGAGAAGTTCATCGGCGACGCGGTGATGGCGGTGTGGGGAGTGCCGGTCGCCCACGAGGACGACGCCGAGCGCGCGGTGCGCGCCGGCCTCGAGCTCGTCGCCATGGTGACCGCGCTCGGTGACGAGGTCGGCGCACCGGGTCTGGCGCAGCGGGTCGGGATCGTGACCGGCGAGGTCGCCGTCACCGTCGGCGCGACGGCCGAGGGCATGGTCGCCGGCGACGCGGTGAACACCGCGGCCCGCGTCCAGTCCGCGGCGTCACCGGGTCAGGTCTGGGTGGACGAGGCGACCCGGTCGTTGGCGTCGGCGGCGATCACGTTCGACGACACCGGGGAGCACGAGCTCAAGGGCAAGGCCGAGCCGATGCGGCTGTGGCGGGCCGGGGTCGTGGTCGCGGAGGTCGGGGGTGGTCAGCGCGTCGATGGGCTCGAGGCTCCGTTCACCGGACGGGACGCGGACCTGCGCCTGGTCAAGGAGCTGTTCCACGCCACCCAGGAGTCCGGCCGCCCGAGGCTGGTCATCCTCGACGGCGAGGCCGGCGTCGGGAAGTCCCGGCTGGGCTGGGAGTTCTCCAAGTACACCGACGGCCTCGCCGCATCCATGCGGTGGCTCCGCGGCCGCTGCCTGTCCTATGGCGACGGAGTCGCGTTCTGGGCCCTGGCCGAGGCGATGCGCGCGCGGTTCGGCCTCGTCGAGGCCGACACTGGTGCGACGGTGACCGAGCGCCTCGAGGCGGGGCTCACGGAGTTCGTCGCGGATGCCGGCGAACGGGACTGGCTCCGACCCCGGCTGGCGGTCCTGCTGGGCGCCGCGCCGGGCGCCTCGTTCGCGCGGGAGGACCTGTTCGCCGCGTGGACGGCGTTCCTGGAACGGTTGGCCGACGGGGAGAGCGCCGTCGTCCTGGTGCTCGACGACGCCCAGCACGCCGATGACGGGCTGCTCGACTTCCTCGACCATCTCCTGGCCACGGCCCGTGCACCCGTCTTCGTGCTCGCGCTGGCGCGGCCGGAGCTGCTCGCCCGGCGTCCCGCCCTGGGCGGTCGGCGGGCCACCATCGTCCGGCTCGAACCCCTCGAGGACGACGCGATGGCGAGCCTGGTCGACGGCCTGGTCGCCGACCTGCCTCCCGCTGCCAGGGCAGCTCTCGTGGAACGGGCCGAGGGGATCCCGCTGTTCGCGGTCGAGACGGTGCGGGCACTCATCGACCGCGACCTGGTGATCCCGCGCGACGGCCGATACGTCACCGCCGACCACACCGTGCTGGACCTGGACGCCATCGGCGCGCCGGCGTCCCTGCAGGCGCTGGTCGCCGCTCGGCTCGACTCGTTGAGCCTCGAGGAGAAGCGAGTGGTGGCTGACGCCGCCGTCCTGGGTCTCACCTTCACCCGCGACGGGCTGCTCGCCCTCGGCTCGAGCCCGCAGACGCTCGAGGCCGACCTCGAGTCGCTGCGACGCCGGGAGATCGTGACGGTGCAGACCGACCGGTTCAGCGCCGAGCTCGGTCAGTACCGGTTCGTCCAGTCCGTCGTCCGACAGGTCGCGTACGCCACGATGTCCAAGCGCGACCGGAAGACCCGGCACCTCGCGGCGGCCGACCACTTCGCCGACGATCCCGACCCGGCCGACGACCTCGCCGTCGTCATCGCCCAGCACCTCCTCGACGCGATCGATGCGTCGCTCGAGACCGACCCCGACGTCCCTGACCTCAGCGGCCGGATGGTGCGCTACCTGGAACGGGCCGCGACACGGGCCGCCGCGATCGGCGCGCCCGCCGAGGCCCAGCGTCTCCTCGAGCTCGCGCTCGCCCACAGCCACGACCCGGCGGTCCAGGGACCGCTGCATCTGGCTGCGGCTCGCGCTGCCGCGACCGCCGGCGACTACACGACGGCGCTGGACCACGCCAGCACCGCGACCACCGTCCTCGACGACCTGGGCGACGAGGTTCTGGCAGGCCAGGCCGCCGCCGTCCACGCGTCCGCCTTGAACCAGCTGGGCGAGAACGCCGCAGCCGTCGCCGTCGCCGAACGCCGTTGGGACGCGCTCGAGGACCGCGCGGATGCCGACCCTGCTCTGCTCGACCTCGCCGCGGTGCTCGCTCGCGCCCACATGCGCCTCGGTGACTTCGACGCCATGGCGATCGACACCGAGCGGATGCTGCTGCTCGCGGAAGGGACGAACGACACCAAGGCGCTGGCCACGGCCCTGCTCAGGATGGGCACCCGGTACATGAGCATCGGCGCCCCTGCTGCAGCCCGGGTGAACTACGAGGCCGCGGCCGACCTGGCTCGCGAGCACGACCTGCTCGACCCGCTCGCGGTGGCGCTTCTGAACCTCGCCTCGCAGTACAACAGCCGCGACCTCGCGGCTGCGCTGCGCCACGCCCGCGAGGCGACGGAGGTCGCACGCCGAACGGGTGACCAGCCCAACATCGACTACGCGATCGGGAACCACGTGCTCGCGCAATGGCAGACCGGGGAGCTGGTGTCGCACGACGCGGTGCTCGGCGAAGCACTCGAGTCCGGCTACGGACCCCAGCATGCGTGCGACGCTTGCGAACCCTCCAGGTCTGGCTTGCGGAGGCCACTGGTGAGCCTGTGCTCGAGTTCGGCGAGGACTACAGCACCAGCACGGACGACCAGGGTCTGCTCGCCTGGCAGGACAGCGCCGACATCACGCGCGCCCTCGCCGCCGGGGACCCGACGCGCGCGGCGAGCATCGCCGCGGAGTCGATCACCCGACTGCACAGCGCGTTCCGGATCGACGACGACTTCTGCGTCCTGTGGCCGCCACTCGTCCTGGCGGCCCTCGCTGCCGACGACGTCGACCTCGCACAGCGACTGCTGACACCCGTGGACCAGGCGCCACCGGGCCAGGTCTCACCCGCCGTCGGCGCCCAGTGGCACCGACTGCGCGGACTCGTGTCCGCCGCCCGCGGCGACGATCCCGACTTCGCCGAGGCCGAGATGCGCACGGGCATCGCTGAGCTGGAATCCTTCGGCGCGGTCGGCTACCACGCCCGGGCGCAGGAGGAGCTTGCTCGGTGGCTCACCGCCCAGGGCCGACCCGAGGACGCGGAGGCACTCATCGACGCCGCCCGTACGGCCTATGACCAGATCGGTGCCACGGGATGGCTGGCCCGGCTCGACGCATGGGATGCGAGTCGTCAAGCGGTACATCGGACGTGACGTCCCTACCAGGCGTAGTCCTCGGGCGCGGTCCGGAACGGCGGGAAGATCTCGTCGAGCCGCTCGAGGGTGGCGGCGTCCAGGGTCAGGTCGAGCGCCAGCAGGTTCTGGTCGAGCTGCTCGACCGTGCGCGGACCCACGATCGGGGCGGTGACACCGGGGCGCTGGAGCAGCCAGGCCAGCCCGACGACGGACGGGTCCGCACCGAGGTCGTCGCAGAGCGCTTCCCACTGCTCGATCTGGGGCCGGTGCTTCTCCAGGCCCTCCTTGGCGCGCCCCTCCGTACGGCGCTTGCCCTCCTGCTCCTTGCGCAGCACTCCCCCGAGGAGTCCGCCGTGCAGCGGCGACCACGGGATGACGCCGAGCCCGTACTCCTGCGCAGCAGGAATGACCTCGCGCTCGATGTCGCGGGTCAGCAGGTTGTAGATGGACTGCTCGGAGACGAGTCCCGAGTAGTGGCGACGCCGCGCCGCCTCCTGCGCCCTGGCGATGTGCCAGCCGGCGAAGTTCGACGAACCGGCGTAGAGGATCTTTCCCTGCTGGCGCAGCACCTCGAACGCCTCCCAGATCTCCTCCCACGGCGTGGCCCGGTCGACGTGGTGCATCTGGTAGAGGTCGATGTAGTCCGTCTTCAGCCTCTTCAGCGAGGCGTCGCACGCCTTACGGATGTTGAGCGCCGAGAGGAACGTGTCGTTGGGCCAGTCGCTCATCGAGCCGTAGAGCTTGGTCGCGATCACCGTGCGCTCGCGTCGCCCGCCGCCTTGGGCGAACCATCGGCCGATGATCTGCTCGGTGATGCCCTCGCCCTTGACCCAGCCGTAGACGTTCGCGGTGTCGAAGAAGTTGAGACCGACCTCGTGGGCACGGTCCATCACCAGGTGAGCGTCCGGCTCGGGCGTCTGCGGCCCGAAGTTCATCGTGCCCAGGCACAACCGGCTCACGGACAGTCCGGACCGACCCAGATGCGTGTACTCCATGGCGCCCATCCTGTCCCCTCGCTCGCAGGCTGTCGCCTCCGCCTTCGCAGCGCTCCCGAGGTCGGCGCGATCGCCACTGAGCCTCAGCCGCTCGCTCGCGGCAGGATGGACAGGTGGCGCGGCGGCGCCACGAGCGGTGTTCGCCGTGCCGAGCGGAGAAGGTGAGAGCGTGTCAGGTCGACGGGCGGTGGGCGCAGTCGACAACATCTGGCTCCGGCTCGACCGCCCTGCCAACCTCATGGTCATCGACTCGGTGCTCTGGCTCGACGAGCCGCTCGACCTCCCGCGGTTCCGGGCTGTCGTGCGCAGCCGGATCGTCGACCGCTTCCCCGTGTTCCACCAGCGCATCGCCCCGGATTCGGTGCCACTCCTCGCGCCGCGGTGGGAGGACGACCCGGAGTTCGACCTCGACGACCACGTGTCGCTCGCGGTGCTGCCCGAGCCGGCAGGCGAGGCCGAGCTGAAGGCGTACGTCGAGTCGCTCATGCAGGTGCCGCTCGACCGCGACCACGCGCTGTGGGAGATGCACGTGGTGGCGTCGTACGACGGCGGCGGCTCCGCGGTCGTGTGCCGCTTCCACCACGCGATCGCGGACGGCATCGCGCTCGCGCAGGTCCTGCTCTCGCTCACCGACGAGCAACCCGACGGCGACCTCGAGGCCAGCACGGACGAGACCGCGACCCGCTCCGGGTGGACGCTCTCCGTGCCAGGTGCTGGGTGCCACGCGGAACCTGCTGTCGCAGGCGACGAGGGTGGCTCGGCCCTCGGTGGTGCGCGACACCGTCACGCTCGCGACCCAGACCGCGCACGTCGTCGACAAGCTGCTGCTCGGCTCCAACCCGCCCGGGCCGCTGCTCGGTGAGCCGGGCCAGGCCAAGCGTGCGGTGTGGTCCCGGCCGCACCCCGTCGCGCAGATCAGGGCGATCGGCCGTGCGTCCGATGCCACCGTCAATGACGTCCTCGTCGCTGCGGTTGCGGGTGCGCTGTCGTCCTACGTCGTCGAGCAGGGTGGGCGCCCGCAGGACCTCACGACGATGGTGCCGGTGAACCTGCGGCCGGTCGACCAGCCGCTGCCACGCGAGCTCGGCAACAAGTTCGCCCTCGCGCTGCTGGCGATGCCGATCGGCGAGCGCTCGCCCCGTGACCGTCTCACCGCCGCCAAGCAGCGGATGGACCGGATCAAGGCATCGCCCGAGGCACTCATCACGTTCGGGCTCATCAACGCGATCGGTCTGACGCATCCGAGGATCGAGGACCTCCTCGTCGACTTCTTCTCCAGCAAGGCGATCGGTGTCACTACGAACGTCATGGGACCGCTGCAGGACCGCTACCTCGCGGGCAGCCGCATCGCCGGCGTGCTCGGCTGGGTGCCGGGGTCCGGTCGCCAGACCGTCGGCGTGTGCATCTTCAGCTACAACCAGTCGGTGCGCGTCGGCTTCAAGGTCGACGCGACCGTCGTCCCGCACGCCGACCGGCTGGTCGACGCGTTCGACGCCGAGCTCGACGACCTCGTCGCCATCACGACCGGATCCCACCGAGGAAGGTGATCGTCAGGGACCTCAGAACCCTCAGCCGGCCGCGATGAGCGCCTGCATGGCCGCGATGGCGGAGGCCTGCGACTTCGCCGTGTCGCCGTCGAGGCGGGTCGAGGCGACCGAGAGCAGCGTGTCGCCGGCCATGGCGGTGATCTGGCTGTCGACCCCCTTCGGCAGGTGCATCGTGAAGGCCACGGAGTCAGGGATGCCGGAGGTGAACGGCGCGACCCCTGATCCGGCCCCGGCCATGCGCGCCGTTGCCGCTCCCACCATGGCCTTGCCCGTCTGTGCGTCGACGCGAATGACCGTGTAGCCCAGCGACCCGGCAGTGACGTTCTGGTAGACGCAGCCGTCGAGCTTCAGGAAGCTCGGGTTCGTGGTTCCACCCGCGGACGACAGCCCCGGCTTGGTGGTGAAGCCCAGGAGTGCGGCGGCAGCCGCCTGGTCGATGGTTCTGCAGCCGCCCTTGGCCGACGTGACGCCGGTGGGGCTCGTCGCTGACGCCGACGGGGTAGCCGCGGCCGACGGCGACGATGCGGCGGCGGCAGCCGGAGTCGTCTCCCCCGCGGCAACGGCAGCTCCCGCCGTCTGGCCGCTGGTGCTCGACGCCGGCGAGGAGCAGCCGGACATTGCCGCGCCCAGGGCGACGGCGCCGGTGAGCAGTACGAGGGTTCGAGGTGACATGAGGTCCTCCGAGGCGATGAGACGTCCGTCCTCGCAGCACACCAGAGGTGGGTGCCCCTGGGCACCGGGCGAAACCCTGGCAGGGCAGCCCGCTCAGTCCTCGCTCGAGAGCGAGACGGTCGCGGGGCTCGACGAGGGGAGCCGCGGCGCCGGTACCTGACCGTTGTCCACCCCGGCGTCCGCCTCCACGGTCAGCAGCACACGCACCAGGTCCGAGCGACCCCGTACGCCGAGCTTTCGGTAGATGCGGCTGAGGTGGAACTCGACGGTCTTCCCCGAGAGGAAGAGCGCTGCTGCGATCTCCTTGTTGGACAGGCCTTCCGCGACGGCGCGCGCGACCCGGGTCTCGCTCGCGGTGAGAGCGTCAGCGGGTTCGGCCCGGGTGCGCAGTGTCGCCCCGGACGCGCGCAGCTCGTCCTGGGCCTTGGCCAACCAGGGCGTCGCCCCCAGGGCGGAGAAGTCGGTCTCTGCTCCCCGCAGCTGGACGCGCGCCTCGACCCGCCGTCCCAGGCGTCGGCCCATCGCACCACCAGCCAGTCGGAGCCGTGCCCGTTGGAACAGGTACTCGACTCCCTCGAGCTCGGCGGCGAGGTCGGCAGCCTCCTGGGCCAGCTCGAGGGAGTCCGGCCCGATCGCGCAGCGCGCCATGAGCGCACCTGCGCGCGACTCGGGCCGGGCGTCGCCCCCGGCTCTCGCGAGCAGCAGTGCCAACAGGGAATCGGCCTCCTGGCGACGGCCGGTGAGTGCCAGCGCGAGAGGGGCGTCGAAGTACTCCGGCTGGGCCGCCGCGAAGCGGCCGCCGCGGAGCAGCTCGGAGAGCTCGGTCGCTGCTGCCGCAAGCGCCTCGAGATCGTGTGAGGTCACGAGCGCGAACACCTTGCACCACAGTGCCTCCGCGACACGCCAAGGACTGTCTATCTCGACCGCTAGCCGCATCGCCTCGTCGCCGTGGGCGAGGGCGTCAGCGGTATGGCCCCGCGCCGCCTCGAGGGTGGCGACCTGCACGAGGGCGTCGACGATGTCTGCCACGCGCCCGGTGATGCGGGCCAGATCCAGCGCGTCGGCAGACATCACGGACGCGGAGTCCCACTCGGCGACCGAGAAGTCGCACCAGGCCAGCCCTCGCACCGTGGCGGCCAGCAGTCGCGTGTCGCCAGCAGCTCGAAGCCGCGCCACCGCGGCGTCGATCGACGTCCGTGCCCGCTTCGGCTGCCCCGACCACATCGCCGCCTGCACCGTCATCGGCAGCATCTCGGGTTCGCTCGCGAGCAGATCGTGGGTCTCGATCGCGGTCAGCGCGAGATCGAGATGCTCTCGTCCTGTCTCGGTCTCGTCCGCGTTCAGCAGGACGAAGCCCTGGACTGCGTGCGAGCGGGCGACCTGGGCCGGGTCGTCCGGCGAGGCGGCCGCGCGGATCTCCTGTGCCAGCCACGACAGCCGCTCGGGGTCGTCGAGGTGGAGCCCCGGGTTGAACGCGCTGGCGAGCGCGGTGACCACGTGGGCGTCATCTCCGGCGTCACGGGCCTCGTCCACCGCTCGCATGAACCAGTCCCACGCGGCCGACGGCGATGCGGCTGCGTGGGCGATCTGGCCCGCCGTGTAGGTCAGCGACCAGCGCAGCTCCGGGTCGTGCAGGTCAGGCATCGCCTCGTCGATGAGGCGGGACGCGGACTCCGAGTCGTCTGCGGCCCACGCCTCGAGGGCGGCGCGCGCGAGCCGAGGCGCGGGCGCGGGAGCCAGCCGTGCAGCCGTCTCCCAGGCCCGAGCGGCCGCCTGGTGGGCGCCTCGCGCGGCAGAGGTGGAAGCCACCCCGTCCAGTGCGTCGGCGAGCTGCACGTCGGGTCCCGTCGAGGCGCCCACGCGGTGCCACACGACGGAGGACGCGTCGTGGACGGTCCCCTCCCATGCGTCGGCGATCGCTGCATGGATCCGGCGTCGCTCCCCGGCTGAGACACAATCGACGGCTGCCACGGTGGCGAGCGGATGCCGCCAGGTGATGCCAGTGGGCGTCAGGTGCACGAGCCCGCTCGATTCCAGCGGCTCGAGGTCGTGATGGCTGCACCCCATTCGCCCCAGTGCATCTCCCAGCAGCGTCTGCGGAACGTCGCCGGCGAGGGCGAGAGTCGCCCCGGCCAGGCGGGTCGGCGATGGCAGAGCCTCGATCGTCGCGGCGTACGCCGCGGTCGGGCTCGTGGAGGGCATCGGGTCGGGCAGCGGCGCCGCGCCGCGCCGCTGCTGCGGGTCGAGGGAGCGTGCGAGCTCCTCCAGCGCAAGCGGGTTGCCGCCCGCGCCGTCCAGCAGCCGCACTGCCACCGACCGCACCAGCCCCAGCTCGACGAGCATTCGTACCGCGTCCTCGTCGGACAGCGCCGGGACGTCGTAGACATCGATCCCTGCCAGGGCGGCGGTGTCGGGTCGGAGTCCGACGAGCACCCCGACCGCGTCGTCCTGCGCGCGGCGGGCGCTGAAGGCGATCGCGTCGCGCGACTCCACGTCGATCCAGTGCAGGTCGTCGACGATGAGCAGAACCGGTGCGGAGCTCGACGCAAGGCCCAGCAGCGACAGCGTCGCTGCGCCGACGAGCAGAGGAGCCGGTTGGGCTCCGGCGGTCTCGCCGAGCGCGACATCGAGGGCCGCGCGCTGGGCGGGGACGAGCTCGGACACCAGTGCGCGCAACGGCCGGACGAGGGCATGCAGCGCCGCGAAGGGCAGCTGCCATTCACCCTGGGTGCCGGTGCAGCGCAGAACTCTCATACCGTCCGCGCTGTCCGCAGCCGCGCGCAACAGCGCGGTCTTCCCGCTGCCGGGGTCCCCGCGCAGCACCAGGCCGCCGCCGCGTCCGGCACGGGCGCCCGAGACGACCCAGGCGACCCGCTCCAGTGCTTCCTCCCGGCCAACGAGCACCTCAGCAGTATGTGCGACCAGTGACGTCACCGGACCCGCTGCCAGGGTTTGCCCGGATGCCGACCGCGGACGTCGCGCGCCACCCTGCAGACGTGCCTGATCCCTGCTCTCCGTGTGGAACCTGGCGAGCCACCGTCCATCGCCTCGGCGCGGAGCCGAGGATGTCCGGCGGGATCGGGGTGCTGGCCCGTCTGGAGGACGGCGGCTCCGTGACCGTCTTCGTCGACGGGCGCGCATCGCAGCCCGGGATCGGTGCCTGGCGCTCGGCCGGCCGAGGTCGGGTACTTGTCGTGGCGGAGTGGCTGATGGATGTCAGGCCACGCCACGCCCGCGAGCGGCTCTCGGTCCGAGCGGCGGCCGAGCTGTCGGACGACGGAAACGCCTGCCATCTGCGCCTGCAGTGGCAGTTCCTCGACCGCGAGGGAACGCCCGTCCGGGCGGCCGTCGTGGCGGAAGCCGAAGGGACACGACTCGAACCATGAACACGACGCGCGCGACAGACATCGGGCCGACCGCACACCACGACCGGGGCCGCACCGCACTGCGAAGGCTGGCAGCCGGTACAGCCGTCGCGCTTCCGGCTCTCCTTCTCGCAGGCGGCCTCGCGGCGGCGAACCCGCCGACCACCGACTTCAGTGCGTGCTTGCACGACGGCACCTTGCGCAGCGTCGCCACCGGTGGGACACCCGAGGATCCGTGCAAGAAGAAGGAGACGGAGGTGCACTGGAGCCAGGTCGGACCTCAGGGACCGCCAGGGCCGCAGGGCATCCCGGGGAACCAGGGCTCGACCGGGCTCACCGGGCCGGCGGGGGCGGACGGTCGTAGCCCGACCGAGACCGCGACCTGGCACGTGTCGTACGTCAGCGACGGCGTCAGCACGGCGAACGACGTCGACTCCGTCGACGCCATTCCGGTCGGCGACAGCGTGCAGGCGATCGACGCGACGATCACTGGAGACTTCAGCACGTGCACGGACGTCGTTGCTGTCACCGTGACGCTGACCGGTCGATCCACTCCCACCGACCATCTGGCGTTCTTCCAGCTCAAGCCCGGGTCGCAGGTGCTCAACCAGGCTCCGCTCAACTACGGGGCGAACCCGCCGATGGTGATCTCTCAGGACGTGCTCGTGCCCGGCCGCCCGGGCCTCACGGTCACGGCGGTCTGCACGAGCAAGCTCGTGAGCGGCGCCATCGTCACGCCGTCGTTCGACCTGACACTGCACTTCTCGTGGTTCCACGCACCGCCCGTGGTCACCTTCAGCTGATCGACGCCGACGGTGGTCCCGACCCCCGCGGGCCGGGGCTACCGTCGCGCGGTGCAGGCGGGGGCGTAGGGGCGACCGGGCAGGTAGCGCGCCCACTCGTCGCGGGTGAGGATGCGTCCGGCGGTGGCGCACGCCCGCGCGAGCCACGCCTTCGGGTCGATGACGAAGTCGCGCATCGTGCTGCCGCTCGTCACGACCAGGCTGCCGTCAGCTGCGAACCTCGCCCGCACGCCCTGGACTCCCACGTCGAGCGGCAGCGCGGTGCCGACCTGGCGGAAGTCGCGCGTGTCCCACACCGTCACCTCGGCCGGGTTGCCGCTCACCGACAGGTAGCGACCATCGGGAGAGACCGACACGTTGGACGACGGAACCGGGAATCGCAGGCCAGCGGCGCCACCAGCTCGTGCCCGTCGTGGGCGTCGAGGATCTCGACCTCACCGGTGGCAAGTGCTAGCAGCGATGAACCGGCCGGTGGGATCGGCCACGGCCTCGTCGGCCGCTCGGTTCTGCAGATCGACGACGAACCGAGTCTGCACCGGTCGTGGCGTCCACGACGACGAGGTCGGCCTGCTCCCCCATCGTCCGCGTCACCAGCAGGGCGCTCCCGTCCGCCGACCAGCCCTGGACCACGACCTCGCGTCTCCTCGTCGAGGTCGGCGGGAGCGGTCGCAGCTGACGCACGACGAGCACGGGTGGCGAGGTCGAAGACCACCGGCCCGTCGGCGTTGCGGATCGACGCCCCGAGCCGACCGTCCGGCGAGACCCAGGCGTACCCGGGGAAGCCGGTGGTCCTCTGTGGCGAGGTCGACCGTGCCGGTCCACCGGCGGGCGACCGTGTCCCGACTGCCGTTCGGCCAGGTTGTCTCGTGACGACCATCAGGGTCCCACGCTGCGGCCCGTGCGTGCCGTGGGAATGTCGTGGGCGCCGGCGAACGGATTCGTGCCGCCGGCCCGGTGAGCGCGCCGCTCTCGAGGTCGACGAAGCTGCAGGGAACCCATCCCGAACTGGCCGACCGCGACCTGCGACCCGACCGGCCACAGCGTCGATGGCGGGTGAGTCCGAGCTCACGCGTCACGACAGCGTCCCAGACGCTGCCGGCGCCAGACAGGTCCCAGGTGATGAGTGTCTTGTCCGAACCCGACGGTGACCAGCGTGTTCCCGTCGGCGAGAACCGGGCGGCCTCCACCGCGCCGTTGTGCCCGACGAATCGCTGTGGCGCGTCGTGGTACGCCAAGTGCCAGAGCAGCGCAACGTCGAAGTCGCTGGTGACCAGTCGACGTCGCCGTCGGGCGAGAATGCCAATGGAACGGGCGTGACGGGTTCCTCCGGACACCACCGGCAGGTCGACACCCGTGCGGGTGTCGAACACGTGGATCGTTCCGTCGCCGCCAACACGATGGCACCAAGGTCCGAGGCTCGGCCTGGCCGACGAGGGTGTTGATCCTCGCCGCCGTCGATCGAGGTAGCTCTTCTCCATCCTCACCGTCGCTCAATCGGATGCGGAACAGCTCGTCCGTCCGGCGCTGTGATCGTCTAGGTGGTGACACAGGCGGCGTTCACCCCGCACCGAGCGACCGCCGACGATCGTCCGCCCCGGTGTGGATGATCCGATAGTGGTGCGGTCAGTTCCCCACACCAGGCGTCGTGTCGGAGTCCCCGTTGTTGGCGCAGCACAGCTCGCGACGAACGTGCCTCGAGCGGGGTCGCTCACCCACTCGCCGACGCCGAAACCGAACACGCGGAGGACTTGGCGGTGCGCGGATCGGCGATGACGAGGCGATCGTCGCGGTCACGGCGACGGTGCCGTCGGGCATCTGGCCTGGAGGTGGCGCGACGGCGACGCGAGACGTCGAGGTGCACGCTCGGAGGTCGGCGGTCCCCCGCCTACCGGCCAGGTCACCAGGTCACCGGTGTACGGAGATCCCGATCAGGGTCTTTCCGTCCCCGCTGAAGGTGAAGTCCTGCAGCTCGTCGGGTGCACGCTGCACGGCGGTCGCGGTGTCGCCACGGATCAGGGTGGCGAACAAGTCGCTCTCCGAGGACGACGACGGCGCCATCGTCACCGCCTGCGCCGCGAGCAGGAGGGAGAGGTCGTACTCGCCGCCGGTGCGCGCCAGCGTCCCGAGCCTGTTGGCGTCGGCCGCCAGCGCCGTCTGCCGGGAGTCGTCAGCGGCGGCCTGGGCAGCACGCTCCTTGGACACGGCGAACCCACCGGCCACACCGGCGAGCAGGAGCGCGGCCGCCAGCCCCGCCGCGACCGCTCGGATCCGACGGCGTCCCTGCGCCTCTCGGTCGGCCCGAGACCGCTGCTCCCGCAGCTCCCTGTCGGCCTGCGCGGACGAGGCGGTGAGGAACTCGCGCTCGCCGGGTGTGAGGTCGTCGGGTGAGGCAGCGGCGGTGTCGAGCGCCGCCTGCAGCCGGGTGCCCGCGTAGAGCTCAGCGGGGTCGTGGTCGTCGGCGGCCCAGGAAGTCGCAGCGGCGGCCAGCCGCTCGCGGACCTCGGCGTGCGCGCGGCCGTCCTCCAGCCAGCCGTAGAGCCGCGGCCACCCGGTGAGCAGCGACTCGTGCGCGATGTCGAGGTCGTCGGCCCGAGCCACCACCAGACGCCGGTCGGTCAGTACTGCCAGTGCCGCAACCGCATCGACGTCATCCGCAGGAGCCACCTCACTGCGGCGCGTGCGTCGACGTACCCACGACCCGTCCTCGTCGACGGCCAGACGCAGCAGCATGCGACGGCACGCGGCACGCTGCGCCTCGGACTCCAGCGCCGCCCAAGCCTCCTCCCCCACACGCTGCAGTGCCGCCTCCACGCCGCCGCCCGCGCGATAGGACACGACGGTGAGTCGGTCGCCGTCGCGGTGCTCCCACGTGCGCACGAGCGCCGTCGAGAGCACGGGCAGCACACCGGGACGCCCTCGTACCTCGGCCACGACCAGGTCGGCAAGCGCGGGCTCGACGGTGAGGCCCACGCGCGCGGCCGGCTCGACGACGATGCGGCGCAGCTCGTCGTCGTCGGGGGGTGCGACGAGCACCGTGGCCGGACCGGCCCGACGCGCGAGACCGGGATGCTCGGCGAGGCGGCCGTAGAAGTCCGCGCGCAGCGCCAGCACCACGCGTCGGCCGGCGTCGACAGCGGTCAGCACCGCATCCCCGAACGCCTCGACGTGCGCGCCGTCGTCGGCCAGCAGCGCCTCCTCGGCCTGGTCGACGACGAGGACGTCCGCCTCGCCCCCGGCGGCGAGCGCGCCGACGGGATCGCTGCCCGGGGTCACCACGGTCACGCTCCAGTCCGCGGAACCCGGCAGCGCCCCGTCGCGCAACGCGGGCACGAGACCAGCACGCACGAACGACGACTTCCCAGCACCCGACGGGCCCACCACCACGAGGAACCGTGCGTCCACCAGCCGGCCGAGCACCTCCTCCACCAGCTGCTCACGGCCGACGTAGAGATCGGAGTCGTCCACGTCGTAACGCGCGAGGCCCTTGTAGGGGCATGGCCGACGCGCCTGCGCCGACCGCCGCAGCAGCGACGGGTCCTGCGCCAGCACCTGCGACTCGAGCTCGCGCAGACGCGGCCCCGGCTCGACCCCCAGGCCCTCGTCCAGCTCGTGCGAGGCTCGGCGGTACGCCGCCAGCGCGTCGGCCTGCCGACCCTGGCGATAGAGCGCGACGACCAGCACCTCCCACAGCCGCTCGCGGTACGGGTCGTCCTGCAGCCGAGCCTCTGCCTCCGCCGCGGCGCTCTCCGCGTCACCGGCATCGAGAAGAGCTCCGGCCAGGGCGTCTGCGGCCGCGCCCCGCATCTCCACCAGACGCGCTGCCTGAGCCGCCGGGTACGCCGTGTCCTGCAGGTCGGCGTACGGCGTCGACGTGCGCCAGAGCGCGAGCGCCTCGCGCAACCCGGCCACGGCCTCGGCCGGCGGCACGTCACGAGCCGCGTCAACGGCCGCCTCGAAGCGGGCAGCGTCGATGGCGTCACCCGAGGCGGTCAGGCGATAGCCGCCCTCACCGCGCTCCAGGGACAGCGGCGCATGACCGTTCGCGGCCGCGAGCGACTCCCGGATGCGCGTGAGGTGGCTCTGCAACGTGCGCTCGGCCGACGCTGGCGGCTCATCACCCCACGCGGCGTCCACCAGCGCATCCATGGGAACCACGACGCCAGGCCGCGAGACGAGGGCGCACAGCACCCGTCGGGGAACCGGTCCCCCGACCGAGACTGGCCCGTCGTCGCCCAGCACCTCGAGGGGGCCGAGCACCCGCAGCTCCACCTTGCGAACGGTACGGACGCCACCGACGCCCGTCAGCCGGATTGCGAAGTGCAGGGAGCTGACCCAGGCCGTCGGAGGTGCGTTCGCCGTCGGGGCAATGCCGCGCGAGGAGCCGACGCTCAGCCGCCCTTCGCAAGGTTCGCGGCGCTAGCCTGAATACGGTCCTCTGGGCAGCAGAGCCCTGACGGCTCAGGCTCATCGGGAGATGAGAGGCATGTCGGCCGAGTCGCGCACGCCATCCGACACCCCTTCGGCACCACGCAGCGCCGTTTCCCCCGCGGTGCCCGCTCCAGGGCACCGAGGTCGCCGGATCACCATCGCCCTCGGGGCCGTCCTCGCCGTCCTGCTCGGTCTGTTCTACCTCGGAGGCGGCTGGTACTTCGCCGGGCGGATCGAGGCGAACGGTCTGGCCTACTCCCCCTCGACCGAAACCCCGGCGTACAACCTGACCATCACAGCGCTGCCGTCGGGTGCGATCAGCCTCACGCGGTCCGGCGACGAGTCCATCGCCTTCACCCAGCCGGCGTCCTACGCCCTGATGTGGCCTGGCGGCTCGGGCCACGTGGGGCCGCCGACGGCCTCAGGCACCACGGTCACCCGACCGATGACCGACGTCGTCGGCACCGCCCCCACAGTCGGCACGCAGGCTGCCCTCGAGCGCGACTGGTACCTCGGTGACCCGAAGACCTCGCTGGGTCTGTCCTTCACCGAGGAGACCGTGGACGGGCCGCTCGGGCCGCTGCCGGCTTGGTACGTGCCAGCGCAGGGCACGACGATGGCAATCATGGTGCACGGCAAGGGTGGGCTGCGCCGAGAGATGCTGCGCGCCCTGCCTCTGGTGCACAAGGCGGGCATGCCCGCACTGGTCATCACCTACCGCGGTGACATCGGCACGATCCCAGATCCCAGCGGCCACTATGGATTCGGCGCGACAGAGTGGACCGACCTCCAGGCTGCGGTCGAGTGGGCGGCTGCCCACGGCGCGGAGCACGTGCTCCTGTTCGGCAACTCCATGGGCGGCGCGGTCTGCGCCGCGTTCCTGCAACGATCGGAGCGGGCGGGCCTGGTCAACGGCGTGGTCCTTGACTCCGCGATGCTCGACTTCTCTGCCACCGTCGAGCTCGGAGCATCGCAGACGACGCTTCCCGTCGTGGGGCTCCCGGTGCCATCGTCGCTCGTCTGGACCGCGGAGCGGATCGCCGCGACGCGCTACGGGATCGACTGGCACGCGCTCGACTACGTCAGCGACACGAGCTGGGTGAAAGCCCCCGTGCTCGTCGTTCATGGCGCGTCCGACCCGACCGTCCCGGTGACAGTGAGCCAGCGGTTCGCCGCCGCCCAACCGGGCCAGGTCACGTACGACGAGTTCCCGGCCACGGCTCACCTGGAGTCGTGGAACACGGACCGGGCCAGGTACGAGACCGCAGTGTCGACGTTCCTCGCCCGGATCGCCCAGCACTGAGCCGCAGGTGACGGAATCGTGTCGACAAGCGCCGTGCTGGTACGGGGTCGCACGGGCAGCCACCGGTCAGACGAGCATCGAGGCTAGGAGCAGAGCACCCCGACGCAGTCGGGTGCCGGTGTGTTGCCGTGGGCAACGTTGCCGCCGAGGTCGATCGTGCCGGGCACCGCGTCGATGCCGTGGCCCGCGTTGTGATTGGCCACGTTGCGCCGCAGCGAGTTCCCGGCCGAGTTGCCCGGCGCGCTCTCGAAGACGCCGAGACCCACGTCCAGGTTGCCGTTGGCGACGTTGCCGACCAGCGCGTTGCCGGTGGAGTCGAAGACGATGATGCCGCCGCCCTCTCCCGGGGCGCCGAGGTTCTTGTTCGACACGTTCCCGATGACGGTGTTGTCATCGGCCTGCGTGTCGAGGACCAGCCCGATCTCCGTGTTGCGGCTGGTGTTGTTGCCGACGAGTCGGTTGCCGTGGGACCCGTTCTGTCCGCCCGCCAGCACGATGCCCGCGCCGTTCCCGCTCGCGTCGTTGCTCGAGACCGTGCTGTCGATCAGGTCGAAGAAGAAGATGCCCGTGTCGGCGTTGCCGTGCGTGTCGTTCTCGACGACCCGTGCGCCGGACACGGCCCCGACGACGATCCCGTCGGCGACGTTGCCGCGTGCGTGGTTGTTCCTGATCTCGGCGGCGTCCGACCCGAAGTTGACCTCGATGCCCTGGTTCTTGTTCGCGTCGAACTGGTTGCCGACGATCGTGCTCCCCGGGGACGCCAGGACGAACGCTCCGTTCCAGGCGTTGCGCAGGACCCGGTTGTCGATCATGCGCACGCGGGGCGAGAAGAGCACGTCGATGCCGTCGGACTGGAACGCCTCGACGTCGTTGGTCACGGTGTTGCCCTTGACGACGGTTCCCGCCGAGTCCTTCACCAGGACGCCGGCCGACGCCTGACCGTCTCCACCGCCCGCGCCGATCGCTGCGATGCGGAGGTTCGTCACCGAGCTGCCCGGTGCGTTGCGCAGGCCGACGCCGTTGAGGAAGAACTCTCGGATGGTGCCGTTGGTGATCCGGACCCCCGAGTGTCCGTCGACGGCGACACCCTCGCTGCCGGGCGAGTTCACGCCGTCGATGACGTGGCCGGCCAGGTCGACCGTCACGTTGTCGGCGCCGATGACGAGGCCGCTTCCAGGGCAGTTGAGGAGATCGCTCGTGAGCCGGGCGTCAGCGGTCAGAGTCTGTCCGCAGTGCACCGACGCGCCCCCGGACGCGCTGGCCACGCCCGTCTGCGCGGCGACGAGCAGGACGGTGAGCGGGACGAGCAGAAGTCGACGCATGTCTGGCTCCGGGTCTCAGGGGTGGTCGAAGGTGATGCTGTCGATGACGGGTTGAACGGTGGCGACGACCTCCTCCAGGTGGTGCTGGGAGTCGCCGGACGCCGTGATGGCGATCAATCGCCCGTTGCCGAGCTGGAGGACGGTGGCGCGACCTGCGGTGCCGTTCGCGAGGCCGAGCGGCAGGGCGACACCGGGGACCCGGATCAGCGGGAGGCAGTCGACGTTCGGACCGACACAGAGTGCGCTCGGTCGCGCATCGGGGCCGAACAGGAGATCGACCTGCCACGCGGGCTGGCCGGCCAGGCTCGTCTTCACGGGAGCGGCTCCCGACAAGTCCGGCCGGGCGGCCATCCACCGGGCGAACGACTCGGCGGTGACCTTCTGCGTCGTCGCGGACGCAACCGTGGCAGGAGACGGATCCATGACGACCTCGAGGTTGGACCCGTCCGGGCCGTACAGGACCGCCCTGACATTTCCGAAGACCTGTCGCGACCACCCTGCCGGGAGGACGACGGAGAACGGCACGGCCAGTGCGACCCGCGTGGTGGGCGACGGGGCGACCACCGCGGGCGCCGACCCGCGCAGATGCTCCGCCGACCACCGCACGCCCCCGAGGCCGGCGACGACCAGGGCGACGACTGCGACCGCTGCGAGGCCTGCGCGAGCGAGCGACGTCTGTCCGCGGTGCAGACGGTCCAGCGCGACAGGGACGCTCACGTCCTCCTGCGTCGCCGCCAGAAGCCCGTCGGTGGCCATCCGTGCGCGGTCGTCGAGATTCATGAGCTCGCCTCGTCGTCGATGCTGAGGTGCCGGGACAGAGCCGCGCGACCGCGGACCAGGTGCGACTTGACCGAGCTCACGGAGCAGCCGAGGGTGTCCGCGATGTCCGAGACCTGCAGGTCGTAGATGTAGTGCAGCGAGATCGCCTGCGCCTGCCGGCGTGGGAGGCGCCGCACCTGCTCCCAGAAGTCCTCGTCGAGCGGTGCGAGCTCGGTGTGCTCGTGACGCAACCCCCCGACGCGCAGGAGGGCTCGCGCCTCCGCGGCGCGGCGACGCACGAGCGACGTCGACATGTTCGCGCAGACCCGTCGTACCCATGCGGCCGGCACGTCCAGCTGTTCGATCTCTCGCCACCGACGGTAGGCGGCGATCATCGCCTCCTGGGCGATGTCCTCGGCCGTCGCGGATCCGGTGAGCGCACGGGCGAGGGCGACCAACGACGCGAACTCGCGCGAGTAGAAGTCGTCGAACGGCTGGGCAGCCCTGAGGTGTGGCGGACCCACGTGCTCAGGGAGCTCCTCCCACGCGGTCGCCTCGCCCGTGCGCGACTCTCCCATGTCTCTTACTCGCTTCAGCCCGGGTTCCAGGTCGACACGTCGCCGCACCAATCTCCCGGTCACGGCTGCGCGAGCAGCCCGAGCCGCGACGCCGCAAGCGTGGCGGACGCCCGGTTCGTGACGCCGAGCTTGGTGTAGATGTGCTCGACGTGGTTGCCGACCGTCTTCGTGCTGATCCCGAGGCGCGCGGCGATCGCCTTGTTGGCGCGCCCCCCGCACAGCTCACGCAACACCTCGATCTCGCGCGTGGTGAGGCCGCCCGGACGCGACGCAGCGCTGACGCGTCGGTGAGTGGCCGTCGCGATCACCGCCTCCACCGACTCCGCGTCGAGCCGTCCGGATGCCGCGTCACGCCGCAGCTCGCGTGCCGCGGCGTCCTCGTCGCGCGCCGGACGGTGCGGTCGGTGCTGAGTCATCGCGTGGAAGGCGTCCGCGGCCGCGAGCAGGCGCGCGGTCCGCGCGAGCAGTGGTGCCGGGAGATGGCGGTGGTAGCCGGTTCCGTCCAGCCGTTCGTGGTGCGTCGCTGCGAGCAGACCCACGCGCCGGAGCGGCTCCGGCCGGGAGAAGATGCGTTCCACGTAATAGGAGTGCAGCTGCATGCGCTCGCGGTCACGTGTACCGAGTGGCCCGGGGGTCCCCCACACCTGTCCCGGTACCCCGAACCGTCCGACGTCGTGCACGAGAGCAGCACGTCGCACGAGGCGTACGTCATCCGCATCAAGTCCCAGGGCGATGGCGGCGCCTTCTGCGATGCGCGCGGTCCCGACGGCGTGACCTGCGAAGAACGAGCAGCGAAGGTCGCAGAAGTCGCCGATCGCGGCGAGCGCGTCGTCGAGCTCGTCGTCGTCCAGCGGTGGGCGCACGACCGGCTCCAGGTCCACGACGTCGGCCTGCGCGACCGAGTCGAGCTCCCCCATCAGATCCTCGGGATGCCGATCCACGACGTCGACGAGACGGGGGTCGAACTGCGTGCCGCTCCGTGCGCGAATGAGGTCGACGGCCCCGTCGGTTCCGACGGCGCGCTGCAGCACCTCCGCCGCCTCGGCGATCTGCGAGATGCGCGCTGCGAGGCTCACTCCCTCCCCCGACAGCTCGCGCGGCACGCCGCGGCCGTCCCATCGCGCGTACGACTGCTCGATCCCGGCGCGCACGTCTGGGTGCAGCCCCAACCCGTCCGCGAGGACCCCCGCGGCGGCGCAGTGGTTCGCCATCTGCTGCATGACCTGACGGCCACCGTTGCCCATCAGCGCCGCCGACTGTCGGACCCGGTTCGCTGCGCCGGTCCCCGCGCCGGCCCGGCGCAGCATGAAGATCATCGCGGGGAAGCCCGCGAGGTCCACCTCGAGCGCCCGCGCGCGGAAGTCGATGTCGTCGCCGAACAACCGAGCTCCCTCGTCGCCGAACACGGGGCACCCGACGTACGTGAGAACGCTGACGTCGTAGAGCGTGGCCAGGTCGGAGTCGTCCAGCCCGAGGCGGCGGCCGATCCGCATGCTCAGCGTGGCGGCGCGCATCATGTGCTCGGGCGGCTGACCGAGCCCGAGGTCGGTCGCGAGCGACAGCGCGGTGATCAGGTCCGAGACCCGCACGCCAGAGGACGTCACCGCGACGATGCTAGCCATCTCCAGCCCTCCCAACCAGGACGACGACATGGGGTGAATGCCTCATGTGCGCGCGCGTCACGTCTCTTAGCGTCCGTGGAACTGCACAAGATCGACGCGAGGAGACACCATGCACACCTACCTGATCCATCGCACCATCCCCGGCGCCGGCCAGATGGACGACGTCGCGCTGGCCAGCATCTCGGCCGCCTCAAACGAAGCGCTCGCCCCCCTCGCGCCCGACGTGCAGTGGGTGCACAGCTACGTGGTCGACGACGCCATCGTGTGCGTGTACCGGGCCGCGGGCACCGAGGGCATCCGTGAGCACGGACGGTGCGGCGGCTTCCCCGTCGACACCATCGACGTCGTGCGCGCCGTCATCGACCCGACGACCGCGGAGCGTGCCTCATGACGCGGGCAGCCATCACGCTCACGACAGGCCTCGAGGACGCCGAGCGCGTGACCGTCGCGATGCTGGTCGCGGTCGGTGCGGCCGAGAGCGGGAGGCAGACCCTGATGTTCCTGACGCAGGAGGCGGCACGCCTCGCGACCGAGGGGACGGCCGTGGGCGTCGCGTGCGAGGGATGTCCGTCCCTGCCCGACCTCATGGCGAGGTTCGCAGCCGCCGGCGGCGAGATGCTCGTGTGCCCGATCTGCTTCAACGCCAAGCGACTCGATGCGGCAACCCTGATCCCCAACGCCCGTCTCGGCGGGACCGTCCAGCTCTGGGAGTGGATCGACGATGGCGCCACGACCTTCAGCTACTGACACGGGGCTTGCGTTCGTCGACGCCGTCGCGCGCAAGGACGGCGCGGCGCTGGTCGGCCTGCTGGACGACGCCGTGCGCTTCCGCGCCCTCACGCCGTCGCGCTCGTGGGAGGAGAGCACGCCCGAAGGCGTCCGCGACGTCGTCCTCGGCACCTGGTTCCACGAGCAGCGCACGTTCACGCGCCTTCTGGCGGCTCACGTGGATGCGGACGCTCCCGCACCCCGACTGTCGTACCGGTTCGAGGTGACCGAGCCCGACGGGGTCTCCGAGGTCGAGCAGGTCGCGTTCTTCGACGTCGCCGAGGGCCGCATCACCTCGCTCGCGATCATCTGCTCCGGGTTCAGAAGCCCGTGATGGACCAGGGTTTGGCCACGCCCCTATCAGGCCGGGAATGCGATGAGCAGGACCAGCCATCACCGAGGACATGTGAGGCGATGAGCAGATGATGCAGAGAGCCAGTACCACCGTTCGGTACGAGACGCGCACGACGATCGACCGACCCATCAACGACGTGTTCGCCCGTCTGGCCGACCTGGACGGCTACAGGACGTGGATGCGCCGCACAGGTCTGTTCCGCCGAACCGGGCAAACCTCCGGCGGCCCCGTCAGGCTGGGAACGGCGTACTTCGACGCCACGAGGATGGGCACCTTCCGCGGTGTGGTGACCGACTACGAGCCGCCGGCGCGGATCGGCTTCCGCGAGACTCTCCACCTGTTCAGCTCCGACCTGATGGAGGCCCGGCCGGAGTTCTTCCTCGAGGCGGACGGGAACAGGACGACCGTTCATCATGTGGCGGAGGGTGAGCTCTTCGGAATCATGAGGTTGATGAAGCCGATCGCCGCCTTGTTGGCGAAGAGCGAGCGGGCACGAACCCTCGAGTCGTTGAGGCGCTCGCTGGAGTCCGACTAGGGGCACTTGTCGAACCCGAGCGCTGTGCGGAACACCCTCTCGCGCACGGAATCCGCGAGCGCAGTGCGGGGCAGCATCCTGGACCGAGAGCGGCCACGTCCTGGGGTCCGGTCGCGCTCCTCCGTGAGACCGACAAGGACGGTCCCAAGCCCTGCAAACCGCCCCCGCCAGGAGGCCCGCTGGCTAGGGTGCGGGCATGGAGGGGGCCCCATCGCAGGCGTGCGTCGCCTGCGGCGCTGGGCTGCCCCCCGATGCGGTGTTCTGCTCCCAGTGCGGCACCCGCCAACCGGCGAGGTGTGCGGGCTGCGGCGCCGGCCTGGACACTGAAGCACGATTCTGCTCCCACTGCGGTACGGCGGTGGTCGTCGAGGTATCGGTGCCCTCGACGCGGACGCATTCGGAGGAGCGCAAGGTCGTCACCGCCCTGTTCTGCGACCTCGTGGGCTTCACAGCATTGTCGGAGTCGGCCGATCCCGAGGACGTGGATCGGATGCTGACCAGCTACTTCGAGGTGGCGCGGTCGGCGATCGAGGCGTACGGCGGGGTGGTGGAGAAGTTCATCGGCGACGCCGTGGTTGGTGTGTTCGGCGTACCTGCTGCGCACGAGGACGACCCCGAGCGCGCGATCCGTGCAGGCCTGCGCATCGCGGAGGAGGCCGAGCACCTGACAGCTCTCGACGGCGGGTCACTGCGCCTGCGGGTCGGGATCAACACGGGTGAGACCCTCGTCCGCCTCGACGTCGCCCCCGGATCAGGGGAACGGTTCCTCGCAGGCGACGCCATCAACACGGCCTCGCGCATCCAGTCCGTCGCCCCGCTCATGGGTGTGGCAGTGGGTCGCTCCACCTACGACGCGACACGGCTGGTCTTCGTCTACGCGGATCTGCCGCCGGCGGTCCTGAAGGGGAAGACGGAACCGGTCGCGGTCTTCCACGCCGTCGCACCTCGTGCGCGTCTCGGTACCGACGTCACGAGGGTGCACGACGGGCCCTTCGTCGGGCGTGAGATCGACCTGGCGCTGGTCAAGAGCGTCTTCGACAAGACGCTCGCCTCCTCCTCCGTGCAGCTGGTGACGATCGTGGGCGAGCCGGGGATGGGCAAGTCGCGTCTCGTGGCCGAGCTCAGCCGCTACGCGGACAGCCGGCCGGAGCTCGTCACCTGGCGACAGGGTCGGTGCCTGCCTTACGGCGACGGCATCACGTACTGGGCGCTGTCCGAGGTGGTGAAGGCGCACGCCGGGATCCTCGATTCGGACTCCCCCGACACGGCCACCGAGAAGCTCGACGTCGTCCTGCCCGACGACCAGCGCGACTGGTACCGGCAGCGGCTGCTCCCCCTGATCGGAGTCGCCACGACGTCGACGCCGGAGCGCGACGAGCTGTTCGCTGCGTGCACCGGATTCCTGGAGCACGTCGCCGACTCCGCACCGACCGTCGTCGTCCTCGAGGACCTGCACTGGGCCGACGAACCCATGCTCGCCTTCGTGCAGCACCTCGCCGCTCACGCCCAGGCCGTCCCGCTCCTCGTCGTGGGTACGGCCCGTCCGGACTTGTTCCAGCAGCACGAGTCGTACGGCACGGGCGTCCGCAATGCCACCACGGTCACGCTCTCGCCCTTGACACCTGACGAGACCTCGCGTCTCGTGGCGGCGCTCCTCGGCACGACGGCAGCGCCTGCCGCGCTGCAGGCGGAGGTCACCCAACGGGCCGCCGGCAATCCGCTCTACGCCGAGGAGTTGCTGCGCCTGCTGCAGGACCGTGGCTTGCTGGTCGAGACGGGGGCGTCATGGTCGCTCACGTCGGATGACGCGCTCCCGCTCCCGGCCACCATCGAGGCTCTGATCTCGGCTCGCATCGACGGGTTGACGTCCGAGGCGAAGGCCGTCATCGGAGATGCGGCTGTCATCGGCAAGGTGTTCTGGGACGGCGCGCTCGTGTCGATGTCCGGCCTCGACCGCTCACGCGTCGCGACGGTGTTGCACGAGCTGACGGTCAAGCAGCTCGTCCGGCCGGCTCGCCACTCGTCCGTGGCCGACGTAGCGGAGTACTCGTTCTGGCACGCACTTACCCGTGATGTCGCCTACTCGCACCTGCCCCGGAGCATCCGGGCCGAGAAGCATGTCGCCGCCGCGACGTGGATCGAGTGGACCTCGTCGGGCCGCCCCGATGACGTGGCGGACGTGCTCGCCTACCACCACCTCCGCGCGCTCGAGCTCGCCAGGGCCACGGGGGACGACGTGCTCGCCGCGCAGGAGGAAGGGCTCGCCCAGCAGTACCTGGTCAGCGCGGGGCGGCGTGCGCTGCGACTCGATCCGGCGGCCGCGCTGACCCACTTCCAGAACGCGCTCGCGCTGGCGTCTGACGACGAGCGCGACCCTCGGCGGCCCGAGGTACTGCGCCTGCTCGGCGAGGCCGCCCACTGGGGCGCCGGACGCGAGCCCGAGGCCGAAGCCGCCTACACCGAGGCCGTCGAGCTGTACCGGGCGCAGGGCGACGACGCGGGGCTGGGCCGGGCGCTGTACGAGCTCGGCTGGGTGCTCCAGGGCCGTGGCGACGGCCGGTGGGAGGACCTGCACGAGGAGTCCGTCACGGTCCTGGAGCGTCTGCCGCCCGGGCGGGATCTGTTGCTGGCGCTCAGCACTCGGATGTACAAGGAGCTGAACTACGGACGCCTCGACGAGACCCTCGCGGCCGGGAAGGTACTGGAGCAGGTAGCGGCCGAGGCCGGCTTACCCGTGCCCGCGTGGGCGTTTGGCTACCGCGGCATGGCGAGGAGCAGCCTCGGCGACGCCGGTGGTCTCGACGACCTTCGCACGTGCGTCGAGCTGGTCCAGCTCGAAGGCGACCCCGGCATCCCGGGGGCGCTGCGCAATCTGGCGTCGACGACCCAGCTCTTCGAGGGCTACGGCAACGCGCTGTCCGCGTGCATCGAATGGGCCGCATTCGCCCGAGGGCGAGGCCTGTCACATGCGGGGCGAGAGATCGACTCGGAGCGGGTCTGGTTCCTCATCGAGTCCGGCGAGCTCGACGCTGCCGACTCGCTCGCCGATGCTCTCGAGTCTCACTTCATCGCCGGCGGCGTGGCGCTGAATGCGAACTACCTGCGCAGCGCGAAGATCCGGGTCGCCGTGCTGCGCGGTCGGGCGAGCGAGGCGCTCGACCGGCTGCCCGAGCTCATGCGAACCGCGCGTTCCCTTCGCAGCCCCGAGGACCTCGTCGTCGGCCTCGGACCGAGCGCCGAGGTCCACGCGGCACTCGGTCTCCACGAGCAGGCAGTCCACGATCTCGAAGAGATCGCCGCGACCCCCGGGGTGGTCACCGCCCTGGCGGCCCTGCCCTGGCTGCCGAGCTGGCTGCGGTCTGCCACGCGCCTCGGCGACCTGGAGCTCGCAGAACGCATCCTGGACGCCACAGACCCGAAGAGCCCGCTGGATCTCTTCAACGCGCAGGCGGCACGAGCAGTCCTGACCGAGGCCACGCTCGGACCGGAGGCAGCACTGGATGCCTACAGCGCTGTGGTCGACGGCGCCCGTCGCTTCGGCGCAGCCGTCGAGGAGGGCTTCGCGCAGCTCGGCCGAGCGCGATGCCTGCACGCCATCGGGCGACAGCAGGACGCGGCGCCCGCGCTGCAACGGGCCGAGGAGATCTTCGCGCCGGCCGGCATGGCCCCCGCTCTGGCCGAGGTGCGTGCACTTCTCGCACGATGAGGGTCACGAGAACGATCGTGGCCCGCATCGCAGCGAGGCACACGGTCCTGGCCACCACGACGAAACCCCTTGGTATCCCAGGGGTTTCGTCGCATGTTCGGCGTGGACCTAGTCCAGGTAGTCGCGCACCATGGACGCCTGAGCGCTGTACGAAAGCCCCTGTGCCGCACGGGATCTGCGATCGCTGTGCGGCGCACATATCCGGGACTGAGCAGGTCGGCGCGAAACGTGCCGGCGTCTCCTTGTACGCGCCAGCGGAATCCAGCCGATGGTTGAACGTGTAGAGGCCAGCTTCGTGCATGGTGGCCGTGTCGAGGTCGTCCGCCAGCTCAGCGTGAGCCGCCTGCTCCTCCGCACGCGCGTCAGATGCTGCTTGCTGCGCAACAGCCGCCTGACGCTGGAGTTCAGCCACCTGGCCACGCCACACCTCGACCTCTGAGGCCAAGGCCACCGCGTCGGTTCCGTTGAGATGTGCGATCCACTGATTCAGGCGCGCGACCTCGGCCTCGAGCTCCTCCACCTTCTTGCCGGAACCCAGTGCCATCTCGACCCCCCTCATGTTCAACGCCGAGCCTACCGACGCCCGCTGACCCAAGGCCCGCTTGCACTAACGACCCGTGTCCACAAACAACGTCTCAGAACAGGAGCACCGATGACTACTGCGACACCGTCAGGGCATGGCCTTCGGCTACGCCCGCGTCAGCACCACCCAGCAGGACGAAGCCCTCCAGCGCGACGCCCTCGAGGCCGCCGGCGTCGACCGCGTCTACGTCGACCACGCCTCCGGCGCGACCGAGTCCCGGCCTGCGCTCGACGAGATGCTCGGCCAGCTGCGACCGGCGACACCGTCGTCATCTGGCGGCTGGACCGCCTAGGTCGGTCCCTTCGCCACCTCATCGACCTGGTCGCCGAGCTCGAGCAGCGAGGCGTGGGCCTGCGGAGCCTGACCGAGAGCATCGACACGTCGACGCCGGGCGGGAAGCTGATCTTCCACGTCTTCGCCGCCCTGGCGGAGTTCGAGCGGGACCTGATCCGCGAGCGGACGCAGGCGGGCTGCCAGCTGCTCGAGCTCGCGGTCGGGTCGGTGGCCGACCGACGGTCTGGACGCCGGAGAAGCTGGACTGCGCCAGGAGCGATGCGCGAGCGGGGAACACGACGTCGCCGCGATCGCGCGAGTCCTGGGGGTCAGCCGGGCGTCGGTGTACAGGGGGATCTCCATCCCGGTGGAGCCGTAGACCATCCGCCTGGAAGTGGGCCGAAGCTCGTCCTCTGATGCGCGAGCTGATGTCGGCGGGTGGTGGTGGCGGCAGTGATGAGTCCACCGGCGACGACACGGCCATCGAGTCAGAGCCGGATCACCCTCACGGCGCGGCCTTCATAGTGGTTCACCAGCCTGCTTCTCGTGCGGCGTCGTCGGATAGGACACCAGGGCAGGTGGTCCGAACCGCGCCCAGCAGACGGCGGTCTGATAGGCCGATATAGGCGGAGTAGCGGCGATCGCTGACCAGGATCGTCGCCTCCATTCCGGGGGGGCTCGCACTCCCGTCGGTAAGCCACAGATCGTTGCAATCGGGGACAGTCCAGGTCAGGTAGGTCTGGGCCACTCCGTCAGTCACGGTGACGCGACGAGGCAACGCGAGTCCGGGAGAATCGCCGAACGCTATCTGATCCGCGGCGACCCTGATGCGGAGGTCGACGCGCCAGCCGTGGCTCCCACCTGGTCGCGCGATCGGTCGGACGGACGTGACGTCGGTTGTGACGCGGGGTGTGCCGATGCACGCGCGTGCGGTGCGGTCGTCGATGGAGGCGACCAGTGTCGAGGCGACGAAAAGGGCGGCCCGGTGCGGGTCGTCTGCACCGGTGGGTGCTGGTGCGAGCGGAGACAGGCCCGCTCGCAGCGACAACTGGTGGCGCGCGTTGTACCGCCAGAGGTATCCGGGGCTCGTCGAGGGCTCGGTGGCGGTGCAGTTGCCCAGCTGCAACGTCAGGTCGATCGTGGCGGTGGACCTGCTTGCGACGGCGACGACGGGAGTCGGCGGGGAGGGGTCTCGAATTGAGGTGGTGGGCTGCAGCCACAAGGGGAACGGGTGAGGGTTGTGCACGCGAAGCTTGACGTGGACCGTGGGGTCCCCTGGGGTGGCCGCGACCGTCGTGGTCTCGATGGTCAGCTGGGAGACGGCGAGTCGCACGCATGCCAGCTGTACGGCGTGGTGCCACGACTCCGCGCTGGGACCGAGTGGTGCGTCGTACTCGGTGACCTGACCGGTCGGGTCTGACCGACGAACCCGTAGCCGGTAGTCGGCGTCGGTGGTCCACCAGCCGGTCTGGGAGCAGTCGAGCGTGGAGTAGACACCCAGGTCTCGGGCCGCGTGGGCCGCGCTGATGGTCGTGTGGTCCGAGCTGGGGAAGCTCAGACCCGGGCCGTGGACGCCCAGAACCTGGACCTGGTCACCCACGACGTCGGTGCTGACGTCGTAGTGACCAGTGACCGTCTGCCCTCGCGGAGGCGGCGCGTCGCCCGGGCCTGGCTCGACAAGCTCCGCGGAGCCGGTCAGATGGACTCGGACCACTGGGTCAGCGGGGCTCGGCCGCATCACCAGGTAACCGGTTGATGCCAGAGCGGCGATCACGAGGCACCCAGTCAGAACCGCGCGGACAGGATGGCGGCGGATCACGGCGACCGCCTGGCCCTGCCGGAGCAGGTCCAAGCCGTGTCGCGGCGTTGTGGGTTCAGCTCTGCCCTGGGAGAGAAGCTCGACATCTCCCGCGTCACCGCCGTCGAGCAAGTCCCCGAGTTCCTCGTCATCGAGCCGGCCGCGGCCACCGTCGTCGCCGTTCGCCGCTCGATCGGCGTTGTCGGTCATGGTGAGGGCGGCGATGTCCTGAACGCTGAGGGCAAGCAGACGGCCCTCTGGGATACCCGGTCAGCCTTGGCCGGGTCCCCGGCAGGCAGCGTGGGCTGACGCACCCCTATGGACGCGGTCCCGGCATAGAACACGTCGAACCCGACCAAAGCACAAGCATCCTCGCTACCACGCATCTGACCCTCCGCTCAGGAGCCGTCGGTCACGAGGGTCCCACTGGGCACTGACGCCTGGCAACGTCGATCGGTGGTACCGCGCCGGGCAGCAGTCCAAGCTCAAACCCCCAGTGGCCTTCGTGGAACACCTCGACCGGTTGGAGCATGCCTGCGACTGTCCTCGGCTCGCGGTGTGGTGGTCCACCCAGTGCTGGCCCCGCAAGTGGATCGTCAGGCATCGGCGAAGTACGTACCGGGGCCGCGCGCCGTCGCTACCTTCGGTCCCAAGGTGGGCCCCGACTGTGGGTGAGGTCGGCTGGTGACACCTACCGAGGGAAGGGGTGCGCGTGGCTGCGTGTGCTACCTGCGCTGCGGACCTGGTCGAGGGTGTGAAGTTCTGCCCCGAGTGTGGGGCCCTTGTGGCGTCCCGGGTTTGCCCGGCTTGCGGGACACCGGCGCAGGGAGGCAAGTTCTGTGCCGAGTGCGGCACTCCGCTCGAGGTCGCGCTCAGGATCACGCCATCCGCGGCCGGGGCGAATGGGCCGTTGGCTGAACGTCGAGTGACGTCGGTGTTGTTCGGCGATCTGGTGGGGTTCACGCCATTGTCGGAGTCCAAGGACTCCGAGGAGGTCCGGAGCTGCTCTCGGCGTACTTCCAGCAGTGCCGGGTCATCGTCGCCCGCTACGGCGGCGTGATCGAGAAGTTCATCGGCGACGCCGTCATGGCGGTCTGGGGCGTGCCGGTGGCGCACGAGGACGACGCCGAGCGCGCCGTCCGCGCAGGCTTGGAGCTCGTTGCGCGATGGTCACCGCCCTGGGCGAGGAGGTGAGGGCTCCGGGGTTGGCGCAACGGGTCGGGATCGTGACCGGTGAGGTCGCGGTCACGGTCGGTGCGACGGCGGAGGGCATGGTCACCGGGGACGCGGTGAACACCGCGGCGCGAGTGCAGTCCGCCGCATCGCCGGGTCAGGTCTGGGTGGACGAGGCGACGCGGGGTTTGGCGTCGGCGGCGATCACGTTCACCGACACCGGTGAGCATGCGCTCAAGGGCAAGGCCGAGCCGGTGCGCCTGTTCGAGGCCGGGGTCGTGGTCGCCGAGGTCGGCGGCGGGCAGCGGGTCGACGGCCTTGAGGCCCCGTTCACCGGGCGGGACGCTGACTTGCGCTTGGTCAAGGAGCTGTTCCACGCCACCCAGGAGTCGGGACGCCCCCGGCTGGTGGTCCTGGATGGTGAGGCGGGGGTCGGGAAGTCCCGGTTGGCGTGGGAGTTCTTCAAGTACGTCGACGGCCTGGCGGCCTCGACGCGCTGGCATCGGGGCCGGTGCCTGTCCTACGGCGACGGGGTCGCGTTCTGGGCACTCGCCGAGGCCATCCGCGCGCGGGTCGGGCTGGCGGGAGCCGACACCGGCTCGGTCGTGACCGAGCACCTCGACGCCGGTCTGGAGCAGTACATCCACGACGCCGGGGACCAGGAGTGGCTCCGGCCCCGTCTGGCGGTGCTGCTGGGTGAGGACGGTGCCGGGCAGTTCCCGCGAGAGGACCTGTTCGCCGCCTGGACCGCGTTCCTCGAACAGCTCACCGACACCGACAGCACGGTGGTGCTGGTCCTGGACGACGCCCAGCACGCCGACGACGCCCTGCTGGACTTCCTCGACTACCTCCTCTCCACCGCCCGTGCACCGATCTTCGTCCTCGCCCTAGCCCGCCCGGACCTTCTGCGTCGACGCCCCGACCTCGGTGGCCGTCGCGTCACGGTGGTGCGCCTGCAACCCCTCGACGACAACGCGATGGCGACCCTGGTCGACGGCCTCGGTCGCCGACCTGCCTCGCGCGACGCGGGACGCGCTGGTCGAACGGGCGGACGGGGTCCCCCTGTTCGCGGTCGAGACCGTCCGTGCGCTGATAGACCGGGACCTGGTGATCTCGCGCGACGGCCGCTACGTCACCGCCGAGCACGCCGTCCTGGACCTGGACGCGATCGGCGCTCCCGCGACCCTGCACGCCCTGGTCGCCGCCCGCCTCGACGCCCTCAGCCCCGACGAGAAGCGAGTGGTGGCCGACGCCTCAGTCCTGGGCCTGACGTTCACCCGCGACGGCCTGCTCGCCCTCGGCTCCACCCCCAGACCCTGGACCCCGCGCTGGACTCGTTGCGCCGCCGGGAGATCGTCACCGTGCAGACGGACCGGTTCAGCGCCGAACGCGGCAAGTACCGGTTCGTGCAGTCCGTGGTTCGCCAGGTCGCCTACGCGACCCTGTCCCGCCGCGACCGCAAGACCCGCCACCTCTCCGCCGCGGACCACCTCGCGGCCGAGCCGGACCCCGCCGACGACCTCGCCGCCGTAGTCGCCCAGCACCTGCTCGACGCGATCCAGGCCGCACCCGAGAACGACCCCGACACCTCCGACCTCGCCACCCGCGCCGTGCACTACCTCGAACGCGCCGCGACCCGCACCGTCGCGATCGGAGCCCCCGCGAAGCTCGAACGCCTCCTCGAACTCGCCCTCACCCACACCCCCGACCCCCCGGCCCAGGCCCGCCTGCACCTCGCCGCCGCCGGCCCAAGCCGCAAGGTGGGCCGGCGACCGCGAAAGCGCACGGGACCACGCCAGAACAGCCACCGCCGCGTTCGACGCTCTCAACGACGAGGTCAACGCCGGCCGTGCTGCAGCGCAGCACTCGTTGGCCGTCAACTGGCTGGGCGATCCGGCCGGTGCGATGCTCATCGCTGAGCCCCGCTGGCACGATCTCCAAGGGCGCACAAACGCAGATGAAGCCCTGCTCGAACTGATCGAGGCGCTGAGGAACGCCAGCTTCTTCCTCCGCGACCGGGAAGCACTACAGACCTACGCTCACCAGCAGTTGCTGCTCGCAGAGGCGATCAACGACAGAGAACCGATCGCGACGGCGTTCGCGAATGTCGGCGTCGCGTACCTCACCGCTGGCGCACCGGCGGCCAGCAGACTCCTGCTGGAAGGCGCAGTGGCCCTGGCGCGCAAACACGACCTGCTCTACCCCCTCGGCAGCGCCCTGCTCAACCTGGCGGCTCTCCTAGTGAGCCACGACCTGCCCGCTGCCCGGGAATACGGCCGCGAGGCGATCGAGGTCACCCGCCGCGTCGGCAGGCGCAGCGGCATCGACTTTGCGATCGACAACTACCTGATCGCGACGTGGCAGTCCGGCGACCTCACGACCACCGCCCGCCTGCTCGACGACGTCGCCGATACCACTGTCGACCCGGACATTCGAGCCTCGCTATGGACGGTCCGTGTCTGGCTGGCCGAGGCTGCCGGACTGCCAATCCCCGACGTGGACGAAGGCGTTGACCTCAGTGGCCGGACAGCATGGCGGAGTTCCGGAGTCCTCGCCCGCTCCCTGGCCCTGGGCGACGCCACACGAGCAGCGGAGATCGCCGACGACATCATGACGCACATGATCGCGACAGGCATCGACGACGACTTCTGCGTCCTCTGGCCCCCTCTTGTCCACGCCGCGCTCACCGCCGACGACCTCAACCTCGCCCAGCGCTTCCTCGAACCCGTCGAGGAGGTTCGCCCAGGGCGCCGGTCACCTGCGGTGGCCGCACAGTGGCACCGCCTGCGCGGCCTGGTCTCCGCCGCCCGCGGTCACGACTCAGTGTTCGCCGAGACCGAGATGCGCGCCGGCATCGCCGCCCTCGACGACTTCGGCGCGCACGGGTACCGCGCCCAAGCCCAGGAAGAGCTCGCCCGCTGGCTCGTCGACCAGCACCGACCCGACGAAGCGCAGCCCTTCATCGACGCCGCCCGCGCCACCTACACCGACATCGGAGCCACCGGCTGGCTGGCCCGGCTCAACGCCTGGGACACCAGCCGAGAGCCGTCGCCGATGCCGTAACACGAATCGGAACCGCCTGTAGCCCCGAGATCGCCTGTGCCACATGGTTTTTCGCGATATACTGGAACCACGAGCGGATGACAGGCGCATGCCCGGCACCCGTTCCAGGCTCCCTCCGGGATCACCGCCCTGAGCGCGGACAACCCTGTGGAGTCGACCATCTATGCCCTGCCTCTGACCTGACGCGACGAGCAGGGCCTTCTTCAGACCCCGGCCCTCGACCATCCGGTCGGGGGCTTTGTCGTTCGCCCCGCGAACTGCGGGTGACGCCGGCCTAGACAACGCCCTCATCACGCCCGAAGCCCCGGCCATCCGGCTGGGGCTTCGTCATGTCCACACCACAAGGAGTCCCGATGCTCAACGACGACCGCACCGCCCTGGCCCTGCGTTCTCCCGAGGACATGATCCGGGAACTGCCGGGCATGCTCGGCTTCTGGCCCCACAACAGCCTGGTCGCGGTCCGCGTGACGGACCGTGCTCTGCGCTGCGCATGCGCGTCGACCTTCGGGACGTCACCCACGACGGTGCCGTGCGGCTGGTGGGTGTCGCGCACCGCGCAGCCGCCGACACCCCCTACCTCGTCGCCAACACCGTCGACATCGAGACACATCGCGACCGGCTGCAGTCGCCGCCGAACTGCTCGACGAGTCCGGCGTGAAGGTAATGGACCTTCTCGTCGTGTCGGTATCGCGCCGTGTTGGGTGCGCGAAAGGCCGCAGTGCTGTCCGCCGGTGGCGTGACCACGCGCTGATGTGCGGTGAGCTGTCGACGGGCCCTACTTCGGCGATACAACGGTCGGCGGACCGATTACGCGCGCGATACCCTCTGGGTCGCACAGCGACCGGTCGCCGACGGGTTGGCCGCGGGCGTACCGCGTGGGGCTGGCCGTACATGTCGCGTATACCTAAGGTTCACCCGCGGCGTGACTTTCCCGCTTTCGTCGCACGGCTCGGGGATGCACACTCGGCGCGTGAGCATGCGACGACGAGGCCGACTCCGCGGCGCGACCGTTCCGGCGGCCGGCGTCGCCGTCCCGGCGTCGGCTCGCAGGAGGGGCGATGCCTTCGGCTCGTCGGCGGAGTACCTCGTCGGTGTCGAGGAGGAGTTCATGGTCCTCGACGCCGGCACGCTCGGGCTGGTCCCACGGGCGTCGGAGATCGTCGTCGCCGCGGACGACCCCGAGAACGTCAAGCAGGAGATCCGCCGCAGCATGGTGGAGACGTCCTCGCGTCCCGCTCTCACCATCGAGGACCTGCGCAGCGACCTGCTGGCGCTGCGTCGCAGCATCAGCACCCACGCCGCCGAGCGCGGCTGCCTGATCGCCGCTGCCGGCGCCCATCCGTTCTCCTCGGCCGAGGAGCAGGAGGTCACCGAGACCGCGCGCTACCGCTACGTCGCCGACCTCAGCGGCTGGGTGGGCCGGCGCGCCACCGCCGTGTTCGGCACCCACGTCCACGTCTCCGTCGCCAGCACGGAGAAGGCGCTCGGCGTGATGGAGGCACTGCTCCCCGACCTGCCGACCCTCGTCGCGGTGTCGGCGACGAGTCCCCTGTGGGAGGGCCGGGACACCGGCTTCGCGTCGTCGCGGCTGGCCGTGCGGGCCGAGCTGCCGCGCACCGGGCTGCCGCCGCGGTTCGACTCGTTGGCGGACTACCAGGCGACGCTCGACTCGCTGCGTCGCAGCGGCCTCGTTCCCGACCCGTCCTACCTGTGGTGGGACGTGCGGCTGCAGGCACGCCTGGGCACCCTGGAGATCCGCATCCTCGACGCCCAGCCGTCGGTGCACGACACGGTCGCGCTCGCGGGCGTCGTGCAGGCGCTGGTGCGCCATCACGGAGTCGCCTGGGACGCCGGCGTACGCCCGCGGACCCACCGCATGCTGGTCGAGGAGAACCGGTGGCAGGCGGTGCGTCACGGCATGACCGCCGCGTTCGTCGGGCCGCGTGGCAAGGCGGTCCCGGCGCTGCAGGCGGTCGACGAGCTGCTGGTGCGCGTCTCCGACGACGCAGCGGCGATCGGTGCCATGTCGGCGCTCGGTCACGTGCACGACCTCGCCGCCCGCGGCGGGGTCGCCACGGATCTGCGCGACACGATGCGGCGGACGGACGATGCTGGCGCCGTGACGCGGCACCTCGTCGAGCTCGGTCAGCGCGACCTCCCGGCCCCGACGACGTCGCCGCGCGAGCTCGTCGCAGGCTGAGAGGACACAGGCACATGTGTCGATGGTTCGCCTACCGCGGCGCGCCGCTGCGCACCAGCGAGCTGCTGCTCCACCCGGTGCACTCGATCGTGGCGCAGTCGCTCAACTCGCCCTTGGGCGCCGAGCCGGTCAATGGCGACGGCTTCGGCTTCGGCTGGTACCCCGCGAGCGGCGACGGACCGCCCGGGGTCTTCCGCAGCATCGAGCCCGCCTGGCACGACCGGAACCTGCGGTCGATCAGCGAGGCGGTCGAGTCGCCGCTGTTCTTCTGCCACGTCCGCGCCGCCGCAGGACCGCCGATCCAGCAGACCAACTGCCATCCCTTCCGCTACGACGGATGGCTGTTCATGCACAACGGCGGGATCGCCGACTTCGCCCGGGTGAAGCGCGATCTCGTGCTCGCCGTCGACCCCGATCTCTATCCGCTCATGCTCGGCACGACCGACTCCGAGGTGCTCTTCCACCTCGCGATCACCTTCGGCCTGCGCGACGACCCGGTCGCGGCGCTGTCCCGCGCGATCGGCCTCGTCGAGCGGGTCGGTCATGAGCACGACGTCGCGTTCCCGTTCCAGGGCAGCGTCGCGGTCACCGACGGCGACTCCATCTGGGCGGTCCGCTACTCCTCGATGGGCCGGTCGCGATCGCTGTTCCACTCGACCTCGATCACCGACCTGCGCGCGATGTACCCGGACGAGGCACGGCTCTCGCTGTTCTCCGACGACGCCCGGGTCATCGTGTCCGAGCCGATCAACGACCTGCCGGGCGCGTTCCACGAGGTGCCGGAGTCGACGCTCGCGATCCTGGACGCGGCCGGCTATCGCCACGCGGAGTTCGCACCCTCGCCGTGACAGACACGACCGTCACCCCTTCCGGCGGGTGACCTTCTCCAGCCCTGCCCCCACTGCCACGACTCGACGGTGCGGCGGTCACGTCCCGCGCGGCGTCGCGCACGTCGGCGCGGGCCTCGGCCAAAACTGCCTGTCCCTCTGGTTACGCCACGGAAGGTGCCCGGCGTGCACCACATGAGCCCGGCACTCTGTACCGTGGCGTCGTGGGGCTTGGGGGTGTCGTGAACGAGCGAGACGGGACCGAGGTAGACCCGGAGCTGGGCTCGGAAACGGGCTGGTACAAGGATCCGTACCGCCTTCACAAGTTGCGTTGGATCTCGGGTGGGAGGGCCACGCGCCTGGTCCGCGATGGCGACGTGACCTCGGGCGACGACCCACCGGCGGAGCCCTTTGAGGGCCCACTTGTCGCGCCCGACGAGGTTCCGGTGCGATACGAGACGATCCGGGCGGGTGAGGACGCCGACCCGAAGATCGGGCCAATCCTGATCGTGTACAACTCGAGCATATAAGCGGCGAGCTGGCACAAACGAGATGTGCCGGGATCTGATTTCCCTGACAGGGCGAACCGGCACGATCGCTCACCGGAGGAGTGCGCACCTGGGGCGCTTCCGGCAGCGGGTCAGGAAGCGGATCATGCCACTACGCCTTGCCTTATCCAGAGGCCGTGGGTCGGCCTCCGCGATGGCCGTGGATGACTCCTGCGTGGGCTCATCTGCCGATGGTGAGGGCGAGGAGGGTGTCGACCGCGATTTCGAGCGGGCGGGTACTGCGTTGCACCTGGGAGAGGAGGAGCCCTCCTTGGAGGGTGGCGAGCAGAGTGGTGGCGAGGTCGTCCGGGTCGATGTCGGGCGCGAGCTTCCCGTCGGCGTGCAGGGAGCGCAGCCCATCGCTGAGGGCTGCTACCCACTGTTCGAACCCGGCCGCGATGAGGGCTCGGGCTTCGGGGTCGCTCTCGGCCAGTTGACCACCGAGCGAACCAAGTGCGCAGCCGCCTCTTGCTTGGGTGAGCGTGGCGCCGGTGATGATCATGTTCCGCCAGGCTGCGAGCCCGTCCGCACTGCCGAGCGCGCGCCGGTTCTGCGTGACGATGGTGTCGGCTTGGTGGTCGATGACCGCCTGCACGAGGTCGTTCTTGTCGGGGAAGTAGTGGTAGAGCTGCGAGCCACTCACTGACGCTGCTGCCTTGACGTCTTCCAAGGTGGTCGCTGCGACCCCGCGTTCATGGATCAGGGCGGCGGCCTCGTTCACGATGCGTGCCCGGGTGCGTTCTCCCTTGGCGGTGAGCTTCGGACGCTCCACGGCGTGGCTGACCATGACGCGACGATACCAGTTTCTGAGTTTGACAGCCCATTTTCTCGCTGGCAGAGTGGGTTACACAACCCACTTTACCGCATCTTTCGAGGAGAGACATGAGCAGGTTTGATGCTCAGTTCGCTGGTCGGCTGAACGGTCAGACGGTGCTGGTCACCGGCGCCAACGGCGCTATCGGCCATGAGACAGCCCAAGGCATCGGCAACTGTGGGGCGACCGTGCTGGTGCACGCCCGCGGTGGCGACCACGCCCGACGCGCTGTCGACCTGCTGGTCACCAGCGGCAACGGCGCGGGCCAGTACGTGGCCGTGGCTGGAGACCTCGGATCTCTCGCCGGTGTTCGGGGGCTGATCGACGTGGTGCACGACGCCGCGCCGAAGGGACTCCACGGACTGGTCAACAACGCGGGCGCCGCGTTCTCCAGCAGGGCGCTGTCACCCGACGGGTACGAGCGGACCATCGCCATCAACCACGTCGCGCTGGCGGCGCTGACCGACGGGCTGCTCGACCTGCTCCGGAACGGCGCCGAGGGTGTCGCCGCGCCCTCGCGGGTCGTCACCATGACCGCCCTGATCGAATCGCGGGGCAAGCCCATCACCGACTGGAGCTACCCGGGCAAGTACAAGCAGATCCAGGCCTACGCCGATGCCAAACTGCTCGCTCTGATGTACACCTACGCCCTAGCCCGCCACCATGACGGCAAGGGTCTGACGTTCAACGCAGTCAGCCCGGGCGCGGTCAAAACCACTCTCGGCAGCAAGGCCGGCGGCCCTTTCAAACTGATCGAGGCACTGACCAATCCCTTCGTCGGGTCTCCCGAGAAGGGGTCACGCGGATGCGTACGCCTGATGGCCGACCCGGAGCTCGCGACCGCGACCGGGGGCTACTACAGCTCCGCGAAACTGAAGAAGTCCTCAAAGCAATCCCAGGACACCGAAGCCCAAGACCGCATCTACACCCAGACCGAACCTGGACCTGCGTCCACCGCGGCCGCCGACTGGCCGACGGTCGGCTAGGGCCGTCGACGGCTGCGCTGAGTCGGAACTCTTCGTCATGAGCCCCGGACGGCGGCAGCGACCCGCCTGGCGAGCGGCGTGGACGACCGCCGACGCCGGACGACGAACCTTTTGCCGCGGATCACGACCAGCCGACGTTACGCCCGTACGATTTGGGACGTCCATGCCTTGACGGGCAACAACTGCGCGCACTCGCGCCGACGCGGCGGTGAGCTCGCAGGTCAGTCCAGGAGTCGGTGAGGCACGCGTCCAGCCGCCGACCCGCCTTGGCGCGGGCCTTGCTGATCTCCGACTGCCGAGCCTCGTCGATCACCTTCTTGCTGTCCCTGGCCAGATAGGGGTCGATGACTTCGCGGTACTTCGCCTCGGCCTTGCGCCACTCGGTCAGGGCCTCGGACTCGCCGGCTTCGCCATGTGGACGACCTTCCCACCACACGGTGAACGCCGGGTGTACGACTGACTGTGACGGCGAGCGGACCCAGGCTCGTCACTAGCACCCTGTCGCGCATCCCCCGTGGTCGCAGGGCTGCGCCACAGACGTCTACTCCGGGACGATGCGAATGATCACCGTCCGAGGTCGTGACGCCCGTGGCGGTCTCGATCATGTCAGTTCGGTCGGCGTGAGCACAGACGGCAACACTCGCGACGTTCTGTCACCAGCCGACCACACAGCAGGCATAGGGCACTACCACGACGGTGAACCGGGCCGGTGAACTCGCAGATTCACCTGTCGTGCACGGACAGCACGCTTTATCTTCACCCCGTGGGCAGCCTGAACGACGGTGACGCGGCACTGCGGGCTTGGTGGGACCGTCTGACTCGCGCGGACCGAGACGCCATCACCCGGCACGCCTACTCCGCGCTGCCCCCTTCGCTCGCGGCCCGGATGCTGGCCTCAGCCACCGACGTCGAGATCGTGGTCGCCTCCCACACCACTACGGGGACCCGCTGGTACCTGAGCCGCGACGCCGCGAACTACGTCGTGCTCCACGGCCGCCGCCAACCGGTCTGATCCGTCTACCAGGGCATCGGCTCCTGCCTCACGGCGCGCAGCAGTCACCAACAACGGCGTAGACACGCACCGTCGTGACCCGGGTCGGTGGTTCACCGGGCACGGCCGCGCACGGGCACGCGTTATGCAAGCTCACTTGCCGCGTGGCTGATGAAGTCAGGCGTAGGTCGGATCGCGCAGGTCCAGGAACGTCGGTTGCTCCTCGATCATCTGCCCCCACTCCGCCATTCGCGGGTTGCTGGCCATCGACTGCTCACCGGCGCGTGCCTGTTGCTCGTCAATGAAGTACATGACCTGCACGAAGTCACGATCCCCTGCCCAGCCGATGATCCCGCCGAGGATCTCTGGCCTGCTCTCGCGCAGATCCACCTCGAACTCATGCCCAGCCGCCAGCATCGTCTCGCGGTTCCGTGCCCGGCCCGAGATGACCTGCACGAAGCCGGCCTCGTCCGAGCCGCCGCCCAACATCAGCTCGCAGTCATCACAGTCGATGAAGCTCGGTTCCCCGTCGAACATGGCCTTGGTGTTCTCCCACCAGGCGCCCTGCTCGGGACGGTCGCTGTTGGACCGAGCTGCTGCGGCGTCCGAGAACCGCGCGATCAGCACACCCGTGCCGTCGGGGGACACCCCCATCGTCGACCCCAAGAAGCCCGTCGCACCGGGCTGGACGTCCCTACGCCAGTCCTCCACGCACTTGCGCAACCCGTCGACATCTCGCACGCGACCCTGGATCACCTGCATAAACATGGCGACCCCTTCCCTAGGCGGCCAACCACCCGGCGGTCGCCGGACAGCGACACCAGAATGACGCGCGAGCACGTGACCCACCAGACCCAGATGGCAGCGAACCGCCCAGGTCGAGGCGGCATCGGCCTGGGCGCCGGTCTGGCCACCTCATGTCAGGCAGCGGCGGCCAAGGCTCGACGACCCGGACGTCGAGCTTGGGCGCCTTCACCCCGAGAAAGGAGTCGGTGGGGATCTCGTCCTCGTCGGTGAGCCAGGCGGTGTAGCGGCGGACGGCCAGCTGGCGGGACCGGGCCGTGGCGGGCTCCGCCCCGGACTCGAGCAGGTCGACGACGAAGGTGTTGAGCGTCGTGCGGGCCAGCGGCTCGGCCGCGTGCCGCGGTGCAGAACTCCAGGTAGCGCCGCACCCCGTCGCCGTAGGACTTGATCGTGGACGGACTCTTGCGCTCGGCCCGCAGGTGCAGCTCCCAGGAGGGCAGGAGGGCGACCAGATCGGGCTCAGGTGCGGGTCCGCGCGACGTCCGAGGCACGTCAGTTATCTTGACTACGAGCGCTGTGTGCGAGCCAGCCTGGAACGCCAGAAGGCCCGAACCCGTTGCTGTGCAACGGGTTCGGGGCTGTCCTCGGCGTGTCGGCTAGTCCAGGTAGTCGCGCAGGACCTGGGAGCGGCTGGGGTGGCGCAGCTTGGACATCGTCTTGGACTCGATCTGGCGGATGCGCTCGCGCGTGACGCCGTAGACCTTGCCGATCTCGTCGAGGGTCTTGGGCTGGCCGTCGGTGAGGCCGAAGCGCATCTTGACGACGCCGGCCTCGCGCTCGGACAGCGTGTCGAGCACCGAGTCGAGCTGCTCCTGCAGCAGCGTGAACGACACGGCGTCGGCGGGGACGATCGCCTCGGAGTCCTCGATGAGGTCGCCGAACTCGCTGTCGCCGTCCTCGCCGAGCGGGGTGTGCAGCGAGATGGGCTCGCGGCCGTACTTCTGGACCTCGACGACCTTCTCGGGCGTCATGTCGAGCTCCTTGGCCAGCTCCTCCGGAGTGGGCTCGCGCCCGAGGTCCTGGAGCATCTGGCGCTGCACGCGGGCGAGCTTGTTGATGACCTCGACCATGTGCACCGGGATGCGGATGGTGCGGGCCTGGTCGGCCATCGCGCGGGTGATCGCCTGGCGGATCCACCAGGTGGCGTACGTCGAGAACTTGTAGCCCTTGGTGTAGTCGAACTTCTCGACCGCACGGATCAGGCCGAGGTTGCCCTCCTGGATGAGGTCGAGGAAGAGCATGCCGCGGCCGGTGTAGCGCTTGGCCAGCGAGACGACGAGGCGCAGGTTGGCCTCGAGCAGGTGGTTCTTGGCGCGGCGGCCGTCCTCGGCGATCCACTCGAGGTCGCCGCGGGCCTCCTTGCTCAGCTTGATCCCGGCGTTGAGCTTCTCCTCGGCGAACAGGCCGGCCTCGATGCGCTTGGCGAGCTCGACCTCCTGCTCGGCGTTGAGCAGCGGGACCTTGCCGATCTGCTTGAGGTAGTCCTTCACCGGGTCGGCAGTGGCACCGGCGACGGTGACCGTCTGCACGGGCTCGTCGGTGTCGTCGACGTCGGAGATGACGAACGCCTCGGAGTCGTCCTCCTCGGCAGCGGCCGGCTTCGCGGCCTCGCCCTCACCGGCGACCTCGGCGAGCTCCTGGGAGATCTCGACCTCGAGCTCGTGCTCGAGGACGGCGGCCTCGGTGAGGTCCGGCTCGACCGCCTCGACCTCGATGTCGACGTCGACGACCTCGAGGTCACCGTCGAGGACCGCGACGACCTCGACGATCTCGACGACGTCACCCGCGGCGGTCTTGCCGGGCGCGGCCTTGCCTGCTGCAGCCTTGGCCGGCACGGCCTTGGCCGGCGCCGCCTTCTTGGTCGGTGCCTTCGCGGCAGCCGTCGACGCGGCGGACTTGGCCGGCGCCGCAGCCTTGGTCGGCACGGCCTTCTTCGCGGGTGCCGCGGACTTGGCCGGCGCCGGCTTCTTGGCCGGCGCGGCGGTCTTGGACGCAGCGGGCTTGGCGGGGGCCGCCTTCTTCACCGCTGCCGCAGTCTTGGTCGCGGGCTTCGCCACCACCTTGGGGGCGGGCTTCGCCGCCGGCTTCGGGGTGGACTTCGCGGTGGACTTCGCGGCGGGCTTCGCAGCCGGCGTGGCCGCGGCCTTGGTCTTCGTCGTGCTGGGCGCCTTCGCCGAGGAGGCGGTCTTCGAGGTGGTGGTGGCCTTGGTCGACTTCGACGGCACGAAGGAACCTCTCGCTGGTCGGACGGGCGCGCACCTGGGGTCACCGGGGCGTGCAAGGTGAGGCGGTGCGCAAGGGGCGGACCGGTGCAACATTCTCACACGCCCGGCGCATTCCCCCGCACCCGGTCCGACGAGCGGACGGCAGCGGCCGTTCCGGACCGACGACGGGCGTGGATCGACGACGTGCCTCGGGCGCACCCGAGCGGGCAGTACGGCCCTCGTCAGCGGGCGGCGGCCTTGGCGGCCTGCTTGAACTGGCGGACGGCCGCGAGGCTCGGGGCGTCCACGACGTCGGCGACCGAGCGGCGCGACCCCTCCTGCGCCGTACGGCGTCGCCGCCTCCCGCCAGCCGCGCGGTCGCACGCCGAACTGCTTGCCCAGCAGCGCGACGAGGATGCGCGCCTTCTGGTCGCCGTAGCCGGGCAGCGCCACGAGCCGCTGGTGCAGCGCCTGGCCCGTGGGTACGGCGCGCCAGATGGCCGAGGCGTCGCCGGCGTACTCACCGACCACGTGCCCGGCGAGCGCCTGCACCCGCGTCGCCATCGATCCCGGGAAGCGGTGGATGGCCGGCGGGGTCGACGCGAGCTGGGCGAAGGTCTCCGGGTCGTAGCGGGCGATGGCCGCGACGTCGAGCCGCTCGGTCGTGCCCATCCGCTCGGCCAGCTTCCACGGCCCGAGGAAGGCACGTTCCATCGGCATCTGCTGGTCGAGGAGCATCCCGACCAGCAGCGCGAAGGGGTCGCGCGCGAGGAGTGCGTCGCCGCGGGCGTCGAAGCACAGCGAGAGGGTCGGGCTCGCCGACACCGAGGCTGAAGTCGTCACAGCAGCAACCTAACGCCGCGTTCGTGGGCCGCGCCCGTCGGCGGCCAGCTCCTGAACAAGTCCAGAGGTCAGGCCTTCACCGCGAGGACCGGGCACGACGCGTCGAGCAGGATCTGCTGCGCGTTGCTGCCCATGATGAGCTTGCCGACCGGTGTACGCCGGCGCAGCCCGATGACGATGAGGTCGGCGTCGACCTCGTCGGCCACCGCGACCAGGTCGTCGGCCGGGTCGGCGCCACGGACCAGGGAGCGCACCTCGTGCTCGATCCCCGCCTCGGCGAGCCGGGCCGAGACGGCGGACAGCGCCTCGTCCATCTCCATGGCCGCGTCGCGGTCGAGTGCCGCACCGCCCTTGCTCGAGCTGATCACGACGAGTCGGGCCCCGCGCTGGGCGGCTTCGAGGACGGCTCGGTCGAGCGCTGCCTGCCCCTCGGGCGTGTCGACGTATCCGACGACGATCGGGCTGCCGATGGCACCCATCGCTCCTCCTCGAGACTCGTGCCGGGCGGCCGGCGGCCGTCCCGCAGCGCGAACCTAGCGCCTCCGGACCTGCCGAGGCCTCAAGACGCTCACGCAGGTGCCGATGCCCTGAGGCGTGAGCCTTGCCCCGTCGCGCCCGTCCGACGCCCTGTCCGCCGACCTGGACCGGACCCGACGCACCCGAGCGCAGGTCGAGGGCCTCATCGCCGAGCCTGCCCTGCTCGGCCCCGACTTCACCCCGATCCGCCGGCTGGACGCCGCGGCCCCCGGCCTCGCACCGCTGCTGGGCTGGAAGGCCACCGGCCGCGGAGCACCGGGCAGCGACATCGCCGACACGCTGACCCTGCTGGAGCAGGCCGCCGCGCTGGGGCTCGTCGAGCGCCTCGACTGGGCCTTCCGCGCCCACACGTTCGACATCGCCGTCGACGCCGGCCTCAGCAGCGAGCTGCACCTGACGCCCGAGCCCGAGACGTTCGGGTCGCCGTGCCCGCCACGACTCGCCGTGTCGATCCTGCGGGGCCGCCGGGCGCTCTCGGTCTGTGCCGAGCTGCACGCCGACTCGTTCGGTGACGAGCGCCGGCTGCTCTCGGCGGCGGAGGAGATGCAGTCCTGGGGCTGGCAGCTCGTCTACGCCGACCTGCTCGGCACGCCGGCCCACGCGGCCGCCGTGCGGCTCGCCGCCACGCTGCGACCGGCGTACGTGCAGCTGGACCTGTCGGTGCCCGGTCGGGCCGGCGATCCCGCGGCGGCGCCCTGGGTCGCGATGGCCGGCGAGGTCGGTGCGCAGGTCATGACCCTCGGGGTCGACAACTCCCCCACTCTCGACACCGCGGTCGCCCTCGGCGCGACGTACGGCCGCGGGTCGATCCTGGGTCGCCCGGTCTCCACCCCGCGCTGACGCCGCTCAGCCCACGAGGTGGGCGTGCGCAGCCCGGACGACGACCGCCACGGACTGCTGCTGGGCTAGTGGTGGGCCCGGCACCGCGAACGGCCCGAGTCCCTCGACGACGTACTCGCCGCGCCACACGGCCCTGACCACGGCGGTGAGCCGCTGCGCTCTCCGGTAGGTGTGGCTCACCGACGTGTCCGGCCACGGTCCGCCCGGCAGCGCGGTCCACTGCGTCGTGCCGTCGCCGTAGGACCACTGCCACCGGACCCGGGCGTCGAGCCGGACGTCGAGCCCGAGCACCGACAGGTCGGCGCCCTGGATCCCTCCGGCTGGCTGCCCGGTGCGGAACAGCGCCGGGAGCGACACCAGGGCGCCGTCGGCCGGCTGCACCGCGGCGCGCAGCGGCGGCAGCGCGGTGACCGCACGGTCGTGCACCGCAGACCCGACGTCGGCGAGGGTGCGCGGCGGGGTCGGACCCTGGCAGGCCATCCCGACGACCGCCCAGTCCTGGCCGGGACGCAGCAGCCAGATCCGCACCGGCTCGGTGCCGACCGGGCACCCGATGACGATCCGCTGGCAGAGCCCGGCCGCGAACTCGGCCTTGGTGCACAACGTCGACACCCGCCACTGGCAGTCGAGGCACCCGGCCGCGTCCGAGCGGCCGCCGGGGTCGCTGCGCCAGTCCTTCGCCGGGACGACGAGCCCGCCCGTCCCGACGTAGAGGTCGTGCGCGGGGTCCGGGGAGACCACGACCCCGCGGGCGACGGCCGCGGTCGAGGACGAGGGAGCCGCCGACGACGACCCCGCGTCCGCCACGACCGTGCCGAGCACGATGGTCAGGGCCACGGCGAGGCGGACGACGAGACGGGAGCCGGGGCGGCGGGCGCGGATCGACACAGGCACCCAGCGACGGTACGAAGGGGACGACAGCCCCCGCCACCCCCGTTGATCGGCTGTGGAGGAAGCCGTCAGCCGACGCTGAGGACGTGCTCCGCCCCTTGGCCATCTGACCGATCTCCGGACGGCGAGGCTCACCCCAGGCCGTCATCGAGAACGTCATCGTCGTCGTCGTCGAACGCTGATGGGTAGCGCTCGAGCCGTTCGCAGTCGCTCAGGTCGTTGTCGGGGTCGTCGATCTCGTCCGGCACGTCGAGGTAGTCCGCGACGAGGCCCGCCGGCCGGTCGCGGCCGCCCGCGAGGATCTCGGCCTCGCTGAGGTCGGCCATCATCGCCTGCCAGGTCCAGGGCGGCGTGCCCGCGTCGAGGGCGGCGCTGAGCAGGCCTGCGAGGGAGTACGCCGGGTCCACCTCGAGCGCCCGCTCGACCGCCACCCGCGCCGCCGCGCCCTCGCCGCGCATCCACGCGCACACGGCGAGGACGGACGCGACCGGGGCGACGTACTCGTCGGGCACCGAGCGGACCGCCTCGAGCAGCCACTCGCGCGCCGCGAGGCGCACCTCGGCACCGGCGTCCACGGTGAGGGCACGCAGGAGCAGGTCACGGCTGCGGACTCGCGAGCACACGAGCACCAGGTCGACGAAGGAGTCGACGTCGTGGAGCACGTCGCCACGCGCCTGCCCCGCCAGCCAGGCGAGGCTCGTGCGCGCCGCGTCGAGGTCGGACTCGTGCACCCGGTCGCGACGGGCGCGCAGCGTCAGCGCCAGCAGCTCCACCAGGGGGTCGTCGAGGGGCAGCGGGTCCAGCGTGGCCCCGAGCGCCTCGCGCGACTCGAGCGGCGCGCTCCCGAGACCGACCATCTCGGCCTCGACCGCCAACGACGCCGACAACGGCACCGTACGGCCGCCCGGCGGGCAGCAGGTGTCCGAGTCGCACCAGTAGGACCGCAGCCGGTCGCCGACGACGCACACCGCGTCGATCGGACGCAGGCCGGCGTCGGTGAGCTCGTCGGCGAACGCCGACACCAGCGCACCGCGAGGGAGCGCGTGCGGCCATGGCGCGATCCACGGGTCCTCGTCCGGACCGGGATAGACCAGGACGATCGTGCGGACCGCGCCGGCCTGGTGCAGGGCACCGAAGGTCGACGCCCAGGCGTCGGCGGCGTGGATCGGGTCGACGACCGGATCCGGAAGGTCGAACCGGAGCGTCACCCGGACGCGAAGGGTGTCCGGCTCGACCCCGACGAGGACGAGCGAGCGACTGGGGTGGAACCCCAGCAGGTGCGGGACCGCGGCCGGCAGGCCGTCGGGACCCGGGATGACGATCGGTTCGGGAGCGGACGTGGAGGCGGGCTGCATGGGCCCACGTTCGCGGTCGGGTGCCCACGAGCACGGCAGCGCGCGACGACGGCCGGTGCGCGACGCGCCGCCGGGCCGGGGGTGGGGACGGACCTACTCGTACGTCGCGTTCGCGATCGCGTCGACGGTCTGCTCGACCGTCCACGTCTCCGAGCCGGGGATCTTGGGGACGAAGCCGACGAGCATGCCGTCGCGCATGATCTGCGCCTCGAGCCCGGCTGCCCCGTCGACGTCCCACAGCGCCTCGCGCCCGTCGGGGATCACGACGCGCACACCGTGGCGGTTGACCCCGCCGCGGTAGAGGTGGGCGAACACCCGGCGCTCCTGGAGAGCGGCGACGACCTTCTCGGCCTCTTCCTGCTGCATGGGCAGCAGTATGACGGCGGACGATCCCGGTTCGAGGAGCGACCCGCTCAGATCATCCCGATGATCGCTCGCCGGGCCTGCAGCGTGTGCGCCTTGAGATGGGCGGCCGCCGAGAACACCCAGGCGGACACGTCGATCTCGCCCTCGTTCGGGTCGACCGCGGTCCGGACCCACTGCTCCGGCGAGAGCGAGGCCAGCAGCCGCACGTTGAGGTTGCGGGTCGCCAGGATCACCGCGAGCGCGTCGGCCGCGGGTCGCACGTCGTAGAGCATGGCCGCGGCGTAGGACTTCTCGTCCCAGTCCAGGAGCGTCGGCGTCTGCTCGCCGAGGATGCGGCGCAGGTCGACCGACATGGCGAGCTCGGAGTCGGCGACGTGGTGCAGCACCTCCGCCACCGACCACGCGTCGTCGGCGGGACGCCGGTCGAGCAGGGCGCCGTCGCCCACGCTCGCCTCGGTGAAGATCTCGGCCAGCTCGTCGAGGGAGTCGGTGTAGACCGACAACGCCTCGATCCGGGCGTCGTCCGCGAACATCGTCACGTGGTCGTCGCTCATGCGCGGAGGCTACGCGGTCGCCGTCGGGTCCGCGCGACCGCCGGGGCCGCGGCCACTGGCCGGATCCGCGCGCCACCCCATACGGTGCGACCCATGGCCGAACTCGTCTACGCACCCGTGATCCTCGCTGCGCGGGGTGCCTTCGCCGGCCTCGGTCTCGACCTCGACGTACGCGGCGGGGCCAACCTCCCGCGCGTCGGCGGCGCCGTTCTCGCCATCAACCACGTCAGCTACCTCGACTTCATCTTCGCCGGGCTCGGCGCGCACGAGTCGCGGCCGCTACGTGCGCTTCATGGCGAAGGACTCGGTCTGGAAGAACGCGGTCGCCGGCCCGCTGATGCGCGGGATGAAGCACATCCCCGTCGATCGCGACGCCGGCGCGGAGTCGTTCCGGGTCGCGTTGGACTCGCTGCGCCACGGCGAGGTCGTCGGGATCTTCCCGGAGGCGACGATCTCGCGGTCGTTCGAGCTGAAGGAGTTCAAGAGCGGCGCACCGCGGCTCGCGATGGATGCCGGCGTGCCTCTCGTCCCTGTCGTCGTGTGGGGCACGCAGCGGATGATGACGAAGGGTCGACCTCGCGACTTCTCGCGCGGCAAGGCCGTGTCGGTGACGGTGGGCACTCCGATCGCGGTGCCCGTGGGTTCCGACGTCGAGCAGGTCAACGTCGACCTGCACGCGACCATGTCGGTGATGCTCGACGACGCGATCGCGCGATATCCGCAGCGGCCGAGCGGGCCGGACGACACGTGGTGGCTCCCCGTCCGGCACGGCGGCAGCGCACCCAGCCTCGCCGAGGCGACGCGGATGGACCGGCTCGAGCTGTTGGAACGCGCCAAGCGTCAGACCGGCTGAGCCGCAAGGAGTTACCGCACCGACCTCGGACTGCGTCACATCGGTCGCGGTCCCGAGGGGGACCCCCGTGATCGACCCTCCACGACGGTGGAGCACCATACGGTCATGCGCTTGGACCACGTCTCCTACGCCGTGAGCAGCAACGAGCTGGTCGACACGGTGCAGCGGCTCGGACAGCAGCTCGGCGGCTCGTTCGTCGACGGTGGGCGGCACCCGCGCTTCGGCACCCGCAACTTCATCCTCCCTCTCGACGGCGGCACCTACGTCGAGGTCGTGGCCGCGCTCGACCACCCCGCGTCCGACAAGGCGCCGTTCGGTCAGGCGGTGAAGGCGCGGGCCGATGACGGCGGCGGCTGGCTCGGCTGGGTCGTGTCCGTCGACGACATCGCGCCCATCGAGCAGCGGCTCGGCCGGCCCTCCGTCGACGGCCACCGCGTCCGCCCGGACGGCTTCGATCTCACCTGGAAGCAGATCGGCGTCGCCGACCTGCTGCAGGACGCGTCGCTGCCCTTCTTCATCCAGTGGACGAGCGATCCCTCTCACCATCCGTCGCTGTCCGCCCCGGTCCACGTGTCGGCCGTCGCGTGCGAGCTGGCAGGTGACCGCGACCGCATCCGCGACTGGCTCGGCGGCGAGATCGCCTCCCCGATCGACAGCACCGACATCGAGTGGGTCGACGCCGACGAGCCCGGCCTGGTCGCCGTCCACTTCCGCACGGCGTCCGGCGACGTCGTCCGCGTCGACTGACGGCGCGCCGCGTGGTCGCGTGGGACGGCGTCACGCTGCTCACGACCGACCGCCTTGTGCTGCGGACGTTCCGTCGTGACGACCTGCCGGCGTACGCCGCGCTCAATGCCCAGCCCGAGGTCTTCCGCTGGCTCGGCGGAACGCCGCTCACGCGCGAGCACTCCGACGAGATCGCGGAGTGGGCCAACGAGTGCGTCGAGGTCCAGGGGTACGGGCTGGTGGCGGTCGAGCGGGCGTCCGACGGAGTGTTCCTCGGCATGTGCGGGCTGCACCACCAGGAGTCCTTCCCCGACGACGTCGAGATCGCGTGGCGCTTCGCGTTCGAGCACTGGGGGCACGGCTACGCGACCGAGGCCGCGCGAGCGTGGCTCGCCTTCGGCTTCGACGTCGTGGGGCTGCCGGCGGTCATCTCGACCACCGACCACGACAACGAGCGCAGCCAGGGCGTCATGCGTCGGATCGGGATGACCTTCGACCGACGCACCACGATGGTCGACGACGGCCAGGAGTTCGACGCCGTGGTCTACGTCATCACCCGCGATGAGTACCGCACGGCCGAGGGGGCGACGCCTCCATCCCCGATGTGAAGACTCCCGAACCCGTTGCCGCTCGTGCCGGCAGCGGCTTCGATGGAGGTCCGGCCGGTGTCCCGGCCGGTCGTGCCTGACCCGGAGGTCCTCGTGAGCATCGTGCGTGCAGCACTCGTCCAGACAGCGTGGACGGGCGACAAGGAGTCGATGATCGTCGCCCACGAGAACTACGCGCGGGAGGCAGCCGCTGCGGGTGCGCAGGTGATCTGCTTCCAGGAGCTCTTCTACGGTCCGTACTTCTGCCAGGTGCAGGACAAGACCTACTACGACTACGCCGAGAGCGTTCCGGGGCCGACGACCGAGCGCTTCCAGGCCCTCGCCGCCGAGCTCGGGCTCGTGATCGTGCTCCCCGTGTACGAGCAGGAGCAGCCGGGGTTCCTCTACAACACGGCTGCGGTCATCGACGCCGACGGCAGCTACCTCGGCAAGTACCGCAAGCACCACCTCCCGCACGTCGAGGGCTTCTGGGAGAAGTTCTACTTCCGGCCCGGCAACCTGGGGTTCCCGGTCTTCGACACCGCGGTCGGCAAGGTCGGCGTCTACATCTGCTACGACCGCCACTTCCCCGAGGGATGGCGCGCGCTGGGGCTCAACGGCGCACAGATCGTCTTCAACCCGTCGGCGACGTCGCGGGGGCTGTCGTCCTACCTCTGGAAGCTCGAGCAGCCGGCCGCCGCGGTGGCCAACGAGTACTTCATCGGCGCGATCAACCGGGTGGGGATCGAGGACCTCGGCGCCGACGACTTCTACGGGACGTCGTACTTCGTCGACCCCCGCGGGCAGTTCGTCGGGGACGTCGCCGACGGGCACAGCGCCGAGCTCGTCGTCCGCGACCTCGACCTGAGCCTGCTCACCGAGGTGCGCAACACGTGGGCGTTCTACCGCGACCGTCGACCCGAGGCGTACGGCGACCTGGTGCAGCCATGAGCACGTTCATCCACGGCGGCACCGTCGTGTCGCCGGTCGGCGCGACGCCGCTCGACGTGCTGATCGACGGCGAGCGCGTCGTCGCACTGCTCGCCCCGGGCGAGCAGACGCTGGGCGCGGACCTCCGCGGCTCGGCCGACACCGTCATCGACGCGACCGGCAAGTACGTCGTCCCGGGAGGGGTCGACTGCCACACGCACATGGAGCTGCCCTTCGGCGGCACGTTCGCGTCGGACACGTTCGAGACGGGGACGCGCGCGGCGGCGTTCGGAGGCACGACCACGATCGTCGACTTCGCCGTCCAGCGCACCGGCGAGCGGGTGCAGGACGGACTCGCCGCATGGCACGACAAGGCGCGCGGCGAGTGCGCGATCGACTACGCGTTCCACCAGATCATCGGCGGGGTCGACGACGAGTCGCTCAAGGCGATGGACGAGCTGGTCGTCCGAGGGGATCACCAGCTTCAAGCTGTTCATGGCCTATCCCGGCGTGTTCTACAGCGACGACGGCCAGATCCTGCGCGCGATGCAGACCGCCGCCAACAACGGCTCGCTGGTGATGATGCACGCGGAGAACGGGACGGCGATCGACGTCCTGGTGGCGCAGGCGCTCGCGCGGGGCGAGACGGCGCCGCGCTACCACGGGCTCACCCGGCCGTGGGAGACCGAGGAGGAGGCGACTCACCGCGCGATCATGCTGGCGCGCCTCACCGGCGCCCCGCTCTACGTCGTCCACATGTCGGCGAAGCAGGCGGTGTCGACGCTCGCGGCGGCGCGCGGCGAGGGCTGGAACGTGTTCGGCGAGACCTGCCCGCAGTACCTCTACCTGTCGCTCGAGGAGCAGCTGTCCGCGCCGGGCTTCGAGGGCGCGAAGTGGGTGTGCTCGACGCCGCTCCGGTCGCGCGAGGAGGGCCACCAGGAGGAGCTGTGGCGCTACCTCCGGACCGGTGACCTGTCCGTCGTCAGCACGGACCACTGCCCGTTCTGCTTCAAGGAGCAGAAGGAGCTGGGGCTCAACGACTTCTCGAAGATCCCCAACGGGATCGGCTCCGTGGAGCACCGGATGGACCTGCTCTACCAGGGCGTCGTCGACGGGCGGATCTCGCTGTCCCGCTGGGTGGAGATCTGCTGCACCACCCCGGCCCGCATGTTCGGGCTGCACCCGCGCAAGGGCGAGGTCATGCCCGGGGCGGACGCCGACGTCGTCGTCTACGACCCCTCGGCCCGCACCCGGATCTCGGTCGAGACGCACCACATGAACATGGACCACTCCGCGTGGGAGGGCTACGAGATCTCGGGCGGGGTCGACACTGTCCTGTCCCGCGGGCGGGTCATCGTCCGGAACGGGGAGTACCTCGGCTCGAAGGGGCACGGTGAGTTCGTCCGCCGCGGGCTGTCGAGCTACCTGACCTGAGCCCGTCCGACCCGCACGTCCGGCCCTGCCTCGAGGAGCGCGTCATGGAGTTCGGAGTCGTCCTGCAGTGCAACCCGCCGGCCTGGCAGGTCGTCGACCTCGCGCAGAAGGCGGAGCTCGCCGGGTTCCAGTACGTCTGGACGTTCGACTCGCACCTGCTGTGGCAGGAGCCCTACGTCATCTACAGCCAGATCCTCGCCCGCACGCACCGGGTCAAGGTCGGGCCGATGGTGACCAACCCGGCGACCCGCGACTGGACCGTGACGGCGTCGACGTTCGCGACGCTCAACGAGATGTTCGGGAACCGCACGGTCTGCGGCATCGGACGCGGCGACTCGGCCGTGCGCGTGACGAACGGGAAGCCGGTCACCCTCGCCGAGCTGCGGGAGTCGATCGGTGTCATCCGCGCCCTCGCGAACGGGGAGCGCGCGACGTACAAGGACACCCATGTGACGTTCCCGTGGGCGACGGACACGCAGCTCGACGTCTACGTCGCGGCGTACGGACCGAAGGCACTGGCGCTCGCCGGCGAGGTCGGTGACGGGTTCATCCTGCAGCTGGCCGACCTCTCCATCGCCGAGTGGTCCATCGCGGCCGTCCGGCGCGCTGCCGAGGCGGCGGGACGCGACCCGGCGTCGGTGCGGATCTGCGTTGCCGCACCCGCCTACGTCGGCGACGACCTCGCCCACCAGCGCGACCAGGTGCGGTGGTTCGGCGGCATGGTCGGCAACCACGTCGCCGACATCGTGGAGCGCTACGGCGCCGACGGTGCCGCGGTCCCGGCGGAGCTGACCGACTACATCAAGAACCGCTCCGGCTACGACTACAACGAGCACGGTCGCGCAGGGAACACCCACACCGACTTCGTGCCCGACGAGATCGTCGACCGGTTCTGCGTCCTTGGCCCCGCGCAGGCCCACATCGACAAGCTCATCGCCCTGCGCGAGCTCGGCGTGGACCAGTTCGCCGTCTACCTGCAGCACGACGCGAACGAGGAGACGCTGCGTGCCTACGCGCAGACCGTGATCCCCGCGCTGCGCGACCACGTCCTCGCGAAGGACTGAGGCGTCTCTAGGCCTTCGCCCGCGGCGACGGGTGGTGACCTTGGTCCGGGGGCGCGAGATGTCGTACGACGGAGAGGCCGAGGGCGACCGCCTGACCGATGAACAGCGCGAACAGGATCGTGCCGACGCCGAAGGTGCCGCCGAGCGCGACACCGACGACGAGCACGGTCACCTCGATGACGAGGCGGATCTGCGCGACCGGGCGACCGGTGCGGTGGTGCAGCCCGGTCATCCAGCCGTCGCGCGGTCCGGGTCCGTGGCCGGCGGTGAGGTAGAAGCCGCTGCCGAGGCCGATCGTGAGGATCCCGGCGACGACGAGGGCGAACCTCGCCACGATGTTCGCAGGGTGCGGCACGAGGTCGTACGTCAGCTGCAGCGCGATCGGGATGACGACGATGTTGAGGATCGTGCCCGGACCGGGCTTCTGCCGGAGCGGGATCCACAGCAGCAGCACCACGAGTGACACGGCGAACGTCATCAGGCCGATGTCGAGACCGGTGCGGACGTACAAGCCTTGGGCCAGGACCGTCCACGGGGACGCGCCGAGGTCGGCGAGCAGCAGCAACGCCTCGCCCGTGCCGAACAGCCAGAGGCCGACGAGGAGCGCGGCGAGCGACGCCGGTGTGGGCCGCCACACCTGTCGCGCCGTCCACCGGGTGCGGGGCACCGTGCGCGAGCCGCGGAGGAAGGCGAGGACGCGTCGAGCGGTCCTGGGCTGTGCGTCGCTCATGCGCGCCACTCTGTCAGGCAGGTGCACGTCCGTCGTGCGGCGTTCCACCCCGTGGACAGGCCGGTCTTGCCGGCTCAGTGGGGAGCTTCGGCACGCTCTAGGCGTGCTCAGGGCACCTTCATCCGGAATCGTGGAGCGCGCTGAGGGCTTTGCGGATCCTGGTGGGGCTGACGGGGTAGGGGGTGCCGAGGTTCTGGGCGAAGAGGTTGACGCGCAGCTCCTCGATCATCCAGCGCACCGCCTTCGCGCGCGGGGTGCCGCGCTGCGCGGGGTGCAGGGCCTCGAGCGCCGCGGCGTACTCCTGGGTCATGACCTCGACCTCGTGCTGACGGATCTTGTCGCGGCCGGTGTCCTGCGGTGCCATCTCGAGCCGGCGCAGGACCGCGCGCAGGTAGCGGGTGAGGTCGGGCAGACGCGCGACCCCGGTCTCGGTCACGAACCCGTCCGGCAGGAGGGCGTCGAGCTGCGCGGTGACGTCGGTGCGCATCGCGGCGAGCGTGGGCGACGTCTGGGCGGCGACGCCGAGCCGAGCTTGCGTGGCGAGGTCGAGGACCGTCGCACAGCGACGCACGGCGGCGAGCAGGTCGTCACCGAGCGACGCCGTGGCGAACTCGCGGCACGACTCGTAGGCGGCGGCGGTGTAGGGCAGGCCGTCGTGGAAGCCGAGCGCGGAACGCGATGCGGCGTCCTGGGCGGCGGCGTGGTCGATGCCGGCGTCGAGCACCGCCACGAGCGCGTCGTCGAGCAGCGCGGGCACCGAGCCGTGCGGCGTCCGACCGAGGGCGAGCTTCTCGCGCGTGTCCAGGACGCCGACGACGTAGCGCACCGGCGGCGTGACGCCGAGCCGCAGCAGCCGACGTACGCCGCCGCGCATCGCGACGACCTGCTCGTCGCGCGTGAGCAGCACGCGAAGGTCGACCGACTCGCCCGTGTCGACGAGGGCGGGCCAGGCGCGGACGACGGAGTCGGCGTACTCCTCCTCGAGCACGGTCGGCACGCCCTCAGCGGGGAAGGCGGTGAGCCCGCTGCGCTCGACGTCGTGCGACACCTGGGCGACCTGGGCGACGGCCTCCTGCACCTGGGGCGCCAACGCGGACTGCAGGGCCGCGACGTCCTTCCCCTCGGCGAGGACGGCGCCCTCGTCGTCGACGACGCGCACCGTGACGCGCAGGTGCTCGGGCAGCGCCAGGGGCGCCCAGGAGTCGTAGGGCACGACCACGCCGGTCATGCGCGTGAGCTCACGGCCGAGGGCGTCGAGAAGACCACGCTCCCCCGGTTGCAGCCGCGGGAGGACGGCTCTCGCCGTGTCGGGAACGGGGACGAACGATGTCCGGACTCCCTTGGGCAGCCCGCGGATCAACGCGGTCACGACCTCCTCGCGTCGCCCGGGAACCTGCCAGAGGAAGTCGTCCGGGTGCGCCTGCGGCAGCAGCGCGACGGGGAGGTCGACCGTGATGCCGTCGCGCTCGGTCCCCGGCTCGAAGGCATAGTGCAGCGGCAGCTCGGCGTCGAACGACCCGAAGGTCCAGCGTCGTGGGAACTCGTCGTCGAGGTCCGTGTCGGTCGCACCGACGAGCAGCTCCCGTGGATAGGTGAGCAGGTCCGGTGCGTCGCGTCGAGTCGTCTTCCACCACGCGTCGAACGACCGCGCGTCGGTCACGTCGGCGGGTACGCGACCGTCGAAGAAGGCGACGAGCTCCTCGTCGTCGGCCACGATGCCACGGCGTCGAACGCGATCCTCGAGCTCGCTGACCTCGTCGACCAGCCGCGCGTTGTCGCGCACGAACCTGTGGTGGCTGTCCCACTCGCCGGCGACGAGCGCGTGCCGGATGAAGAGGTCGCGCGCGACGACGGGGTCGATGCGCGAGTACTGCACGCGTCGTCCCACCACGAGCGGTACGCCGTAGAGCGTCACCCGCTCGTCGGCGATCACCGAGCCGCGCTTCTTCGACCAGCGCGGCTCGGCGTAGGACCGCGTCACGATGTCGCCGGCGACGCGCTCGACGTCGAGCGGGTCGATGCGTGCGGCCACCCGTCCGAACAGCCGCGACGTCTCGACCAGCTCGGCGGCCATCGCGAAGGCCGGCGGCTTGCGCGACAGCGCCGACGCCGGATGGATCGCCCAGCGCGCACCACGAGCGCCGAGGTAGTCGCGCCGCGTCTGGTCGTACGCCCCGATGTGCGACAGGAGCCCCGCGACGAGCGAGCGGTGGACGGCGATCGGGCTCCGCGCTGGGCGCGGGCACTGCGATGCCGAGGTCCTTGCAGGTCTGCCGCAGCTGGGAGTGGACGTCCTGCCACTCGCGCACCCGCAGGTAGTGGAGGAACTCGTCCCGGCACATCCTCCGGAACGCGTTGCCCGACAGCGCCTTCTGCTGCTCGCGCAGGTGGTTCCAGAGCGCCGACGTAGGACAGGAAGTCGCTCGTGGGGTCGCGGAACCGTGCGTGCATCTGGTCGGCCTGCGCCTGCTTGTCGACCGGGCGCTCGCGCGGGTCCTGGATCGACAGCGCGCTCGCGATCACGAGCACCTCCGCGACCGCACCCTGCTTCTCGGCCTCGAGCACCATGCGCCCCAGGCGCGGGTCGAGCGGGAGCCGTGCCAGGCGTCGTCCGATCTCGGTGAGCGCGAGGTCGGACCCCGGCTTGAGCGCGCCGAGCTCGCGCAGCAGGTCGACGCCGTCCTTCACCTGCCGTGCATCAGGCGGTTCGACGAACGGGAACTGCTCGACGTCGCCGAGCCCGAGGGCCGTCATCTGCAGGACGACGGACGCGAGGTTGGTGCGCAGGATCTCCGGCTCGGTGTACTCGGGCCGCGCGAGGTACTCGTCCTCGCTGTACAGGCGTACGGCGATGCCGTCGGCGACGCGGCCGCACCGGCCGGCGCGCTGGTTGGCCGACGCCTGCGAGATCGCCTCGATCGGGAGCCGCTGCACCTTGAGCCGCGACGAGTACCGCGAGATGCGCGCGGTGCCGGGGTCGACGACGTAGCGGATGCCCGGGACGGTGAGCGACGTCTCCGCGACATTCGTCGCAAGCACCACGCGACGACCGGAGTGCGACTCGAAGACGCGATGCTGCTCCGCGGCGGAGAGCCGACCGTAGAGCGGCAGGATCTCGGTGTCGCGGAGCTTGAGCCCGCGTAGTGCATCAGCGGTGTCGCGGATCTCCCGCTCGCCGGAGAGGAAGACGAGGACGTCGCCGGGCGCCTCGCGGGTGAGCGTCGCGACGGCGTCGCACACCGCCTGCACCTGGTCACGGTCGTCGCCGTCCTCGACGCCGTACGGCTCGTAGCGCACCTCGACCGGATAGGTGCGCCCCGACACCTCGACGACGGGCGCGGGTGTGCCGTCGGCGGCGGCGAAGTGCTCGCTGAACCGTGCGGTGTCGATCGTGGCCGACGTCACGACGACCTTGAGGTCCGGGCGTCGCGGCAGGATCTCCCGGAGGTAGCCGAGGAGGAAGTCGATGGTCAGACTGCGCTCGTGCGCCTCGTCGATGACGATCGTGTCGTAGCGCTCGAGGAGGCGGTCGCGCTGGATCTCCGCGAGCAGGATCCCGTCGGTCATGACCTTGACGAGGGTGCGTTCGCTGGAGTGGTCGGTGAAGCGCACCTGGTAGCCGACAGCGCCACCGACCTCGACGTTCAGCTCCTCGGCGACGCGATCGGCGACGGCACGTGCCGCGATGCGCCGCGGTTGGGTGTGGCCGATCTGCCCGGTGATGCCACGGCCGAGCTCGAGCAGGATCTTGGGCAGCTGCGTCGTCTTGCCGCTGCCGGTCTCGCCCGCGACCACGACCACCTGGTGGTCGCGGATGGCCGCCGCGATGTCGTCGCGCCGCTCGCTGACCGGGAGGTCCGGGTAGGTGATGGTCGGGACCGACGCGCGACGCGCGACGATACGCGACTCGGCGCGGGCGACGTCGTCGGCGATGGCGGCCAGATCGCGAGCCGCGCGGCCGCGGTCCTTGGTGCGGCGCAGGCCGTCGAGCCGTCGTCGCAGGCGGCGCGCGTCGCGCAGCATGACGTGGTCGAGTCTCGCCTGCAGGTCCGCGGCGTCGACCGGGGTCGACGGCTCAGCGGATTCGGACATGGCCCGCCCAGGATAGGTGCGTGACGCCGTGGCGTGCGCCACGGTTGTCGCCTGCCCCAGCGGACCTCGGCGGACGGCGCGGCCGTCGCCCGACCCGCTGCCACGTGACCGTCATGGCGGCAGGATGCCGACCATGGACATCGACTGGGTCGGCTCGGTCCGCCTCTTCCTCCACGTGATCTCTGCGACCGTGTGGGTCGGCGGGCAGCTCGTGCTCGCCGCCCTCGTGCCCGTGCTGCGTGCGAAGGACCCGGCCCTGCCCAGGGCCGCGGCTGTCGCGTTCAACCGGATCGCCTGGCCGGCGTACTGGGTGCTGGTGGCGACCGGCATCTGGAACGTCGCTGCGGAGCGGTCCGAAGCACCCGCCGGGTGGGACACGGTGCTGGCGATCAAGGTCGCGCTGGTGGCGCTCTCGGGTGTCGCCGCGTTCCTGCACACCCGGGCCGCCACGACTCGCGGCCTCGCGGTATGGGGCGCCCTCTCCGGGCTCGCCGCGATCGCCGCCGTCTACGTCGGCATCCTCCTCGCCGGCTGATTCCGCCCTCCCGAGGAGTCCGTGCGAGCGGCGGGTCGTCATGTTCCAGGCGAGCTCGCTTCAGGGGGTGAGGCCGTTCCACGACCACAGCGGAACCACGAGACCCTCGGGAACGTCGTCCGGCGAGTCGGGGTATCGCGCCACGGCACCCGTCGCCCACCGGAAGTAGTCGTGCAACGCCGTGCGTAGCGGTTCGGCGGTGAACCCGGCGTCGGTGAGCGCTTCGTCGAAGCACGCGATCCCGCGCTCGTCCATGTCAGCGTGCTCGCCGTTCCCGCTGTGCAGCCGGACGACGGTGGACTCGTCCCCGAGAGTGCCCGAGTAGGCCGCGGGACCCCCGAGTGCCTCGGCCCAGTACGCCGCCAACCGCTGCGTGTGATCGGGGTGGAAGCCGTGCTCGAAGGCATGGCCGACCACCGGGTCCACGAGCACCCGCCGATGCCATGCCTCGGCCAGGCGCACCAAGCCGGGTTGTCCGCCCGCTGCCTCGAAGATGCTGAGCACCTCGGCAACATGACACGACGGTTCACGTCGGGTCAATGGCGCCTGCGCGCGCAGCAGCCACGGGTCCCGGCGTTCGGGGATGTCGCCGTGGCGCTGTGCGGATCTCGGGACGTCACGGCGTGGCGAGTCGGTCGGGTGGGTGGACCCGCAGGTAGCCGGTCTCGGTCGGACGTTGCTGTCGTCGCGGGTGATCGTGAGCTGTCCGGCGTGGAGTGCGCGGTGGTGTCTCTCGCACAGCAGCAGGCAGTTGGCGATCGTCGTGTCGCCGCCGTGTTCCCAGTGCTGGACGTGGTGGGCGTTGCACCGTCTCGGAGTGTCGCCCGCAGCCCGGTGCCTGGCAGTGCCGGTCGCGAGCCTCGAGTGCACGGCGCAGCCGCGGTGGAGCGGTGCGCTCCTCACGACCCACGTAGAGGACGTCGACGGCCTTCGAGCGGAGCAGCTCCGGCAGAGCACCGGGCCCCGTCGTTGTCCGCGGCCGGCCGGCTGGGTGATCACGTGGGTGAGGCCGGTGTCGCACAGGATCCGGCGCACGGTGTCGCTCGAGACCAGAACCGGTTCGTCGTGGCCCGGCAGGGTCAGCTCGCCACCCAGGCCAGTGAGCAGGTCGCGGACGTCGACGTGCAGCACGGTGTGGGGGCGGATGCCGTGGTGCATGCCGACCTCGGAGCGGCCCATCAGCCCGGTCATCACCTCGCCGAGGGCGAGCGCGAGGAGGTGACCGTTGCGGGCGCGCTGGTGGCGTCGGCCTTCGGCGGAGTCGGGATCGACCCCGTCGGGGAGGCGGTCCTCGGCGGCGAGGTCGCCGGCGGCGCGCCACCCGTCGACCTGCTGGGTCAGCACCGTCATCACCGCGGCGGCGGCTTCCGGGTCGAGGAAGGCGCTGAGGTGCACGCAGGTGTCCGACCGGGATGCAGGTCAGGGACTGCTCGGTGTAGGCGTCGAGCTCGGCCTGGCGGACCCCGTCGGGGTCGAGCACGAACCGCAGCCGGGCGATCGCCTGCTTGAGCTGCGCGACGGTGTGGGTCCGTGCCAGCGGCAGGAGCAGGTCGAGGGCTTCGGAGGTGAGCCGGTCGCGTTCGGCGGCGGGGTGGTGCTTGACGGCGGCGCGGATGCCGAGGGTGAGCTCGCGGACCTTGTCGTCGCTGAGCGCACCCGAGAGCCACCCGTAGCGCAGCCGAGGATCCCCGCGGTCCGCGGCGTCACGCAGATCCCGCGCCCGCGCCGCCAACGCGGTCGCCGACCGCGACGAGAGCCCCGCCTCGACCTCGAGGAACCGCTTCGTCGACGCGTAGGTCCCGTCGATCAGCTCCCGCCGCGACACCGCACGATCGACCACCCCGGTCAACAGGGCGGCCGCGGCGCGGGCCTGGTCGGCCACGGTGAGCAGGTCGCGCAGCTGCGCGGTGACGGCGTCGAGGTGCAGGGCGGCGAGGTCGGCGGGGGCGTCGGGGTCGGTCAGGTCGGCGGTGATCGCCTCCGTGAGCTCGCGGGTGTGCTCGATCAGCGTGTGCAGGCGTGGTCCGCGCGTGGAACCGCGGGCCTGATCGACGATCGAACACATGTGCTAACTCTAGTGGTTGAGCCCGGCTTGTCAACCCCGATATCGCATTGATACCAACGAGTTTCTAGGTTTCCTCGTCCACAGGTGCGGCGCATCGGCGTGTCGTCCACAGGCACTGGCCAGTCAGGCCGGTGGGCGTTCCCGCAGCCACGCGCGGGGCGCGGTGGGGTCGGCGTGCTCGAGCTCGCGGGCCACCCGGTGGCCGTCGAAGACCGCCTCCGAGGGCAGCCGCGGCGCGGCGGCGTCGCCGATCAGCAGCACCTGACGGATACCGGCCGCCTCGAGCGCGGCCGGGTCGGCGACGAGCTCGGCGTAGAGCGCGTTGTCGCTGTGCTGCTGGGTCACGAGGACGACGCCGTCCGCCTCCAGCGACCACGGCGTCGCCGTACACGGTCTCGCCGCGCACCCGGCCGACGACCGTCGAGTCGTCCACGGCGACGGAGCCCGCGTCAGTGTCGGCGGCGAGGACAGCACAGCGTCGCACCGACCCGCGACGGCTGCGCGATGACGGCTACGGAGTCGACGGCGTGGACGACCACTTCGGTGTGGAAGACGACGCCGAGACCGTGCAGGTGGCGGCGCAGCATGTCGCCCTCGAGTGTCTCGTCGCTCGTCGGCGAGATCTTCGGCATGCTCGTCACGAGGTGCGTCTCGTAGCCCTCGAGGACGAGCAGCTCGGCCATGCCGGCGCCGACGTAGTAGCCGTCGGTGTCGTAGACGACGACTCGGCCCCGACCGTCCGCATCTCCGGACCCCACAGCGCCGGACCGCCGCGGGCGCTCGCCGGACATCACGCGCTCGGGAGTGAGTGCCAGCTCCGCGCCGGCGATCCGCTCGCGCCTGGTAGGGCTGCGTGCCGTCGCCCGTCCACGACGAGCCGGTCGCGACGATGACGGTGTCGGCGCCGTAGTCGAGGACGTCGGCCGCAGACAGCCGGCGACCGAGGATGACCTCGACGTTGGGCAGCTTGCCGAGTCCGATCACGCGGTGGTCGACGACGCGGCCCCAGTCGCCGAGGGTGGGCAGGCGTCGGGTCCAGCGCAGCTTGCCGCCGAGCTCGGGCTCCGCCTCCACGAGGTGGACGGCGTCGTAGCCGCGACGGCCGAGCACCATCGCGCACTCCATCCCCGCGGGACCGCCGCCGACGACGAGGATGGCGCGCGACGGGTCGGCCGGCGGGTCGAACCGCTCGGGGTGCCAGCCGCGGCGGTACTCCTCCCCCGCGGTGGCGTTCTGGATGCAGCTCACGTGCCGGAACGTCTCCGAGCGCAGGATGCACAGGTTGGCGCCGGTGCACTCACGGATGTCGTCGAGCCGTCCCTCGCGGATCTTCGTGGGCAGGAACGGGTCGGCGATCGCAGGTCGTGCGGCACCGATGAGGTCGAGGGCGCCGCTGCGGATCACCGCGGCCATCGTGTCGGGGTTGGTGAAGCGACCGACGCCGACGATCACCTTGCTCGTCGCCTCGCGCACCCGCGACACCCACGGCAGCTGGTGTCCCTCGGCGTAGTAGCGCGACGTGCCGGAGTCCTCGGGCCAGCCGCCGACGTTGACGTCGAACAGGTCGACGACCGGATCGAGCAGCCGGACGAACTCGAGCATCTCGTCGGCGTCGATGCCGAGCAGCTCGTCACCTGGCGCGATGGCGTTGCGGACGGCGATCGCGCAGTCGTCGCCGACCGCCTCGCGCACCGCCGTGACCGTCTCGAGCTGGAAGCGCGCGCGGTTCTCGAGGGAGCCGCCGTAGTCGTCCGTGCGCCGGTTGGTGACCGTCGAGAGGAACTGGGTGAGCAGGTAGCCGTGCGCGCCGTAGACGTAGACGATGTCGAAGCCGACGTCGCGAGCCCGCTGGGCCGCGTCGACGAAGTCCCGCTGGATACGCCGGATGTCCTCGCGAGTCATCTCGCGCGCCAGGCTGGAGTAGCGCCACTCCGACCCGACCTGGCTGGGCGCGACCCGGGCGTAGCGGCTCTCGCCGTTCAGCGACTCCGCGCCACCGTGGTAGAGCTCGATGCCGGCGAGCGCGCCGTGCTCGTGCACCGCGTCCGCGACCAGCTTGAGACGCAGCGTGTCCTCGTGGTCCCACATGTCCGACGCGATCGCGAACGTCTCGTCGGCGTCCGGCGAGACGGGTGCGTAGTCGGTGCAGACGCCGCCCCAGCCGCCCTCGGCCTTGATGCCACGGAACGCCGCGTGCGTGCGCGGCTTGATCGCGCCGAACCCCGTGGCGTGCGGCACCTGGTAGAAGCGGTTGGGCAGCGTCTTGGGGCCGACCCGGACCGGCTCGAACAGGATCGCGTGCCTCGGGTCCATCGCGCGTCTCCTCGACCTGCCTGACTGTTCAGTCAGGGTGCCCCGTTTCTAGCACGCGGACCGGCCGGTACGCCGGGGTGACGCGCTCTCGTGACCGGCCGGACGTCGAGGCCGGACACAGCAAGGAGGGCCCGGCGATGCGCCGAGCCCTCCCGCGAGGCTGATGGGGTGCCGCCGCGTCTCGCGCGGCGGCACTCGTGGGATCAGTCGTCCCAAGGACCGAAGTCGTCCATGGCCGTACCTTCTTTCGTTACCGGTCCGAGCACGTCCCGAAGGACCATCTCGAGGACCGTGGGGTCCCGTGGGGGCACAATCACCAGCACGGGGGTCGGCGGTTCGCGGTCGTCGTACGCCGTCTGATCGACGGCCTACTCGGCGAACTTGACACCGACAGCATGTCCAACGCTATCCGACAGCCGGGTGATTCCCCTAATCACCGGTGAACTCTGCGTGACCGACCGCGAGGGCGACACGCCCCGGATCGAGCATCGTCGCAGGTCAGACGGCACACCCCTGTCGACTGTCGGCGGCTGGCACTACGGTGCGTCCCTGGCGTCACCGGCGCCGCACGTCCGCACTTCGTGGGGTGGGAGAGCTCATGACGTACGTCCTGGCCATCGGCACGCGCAAGGGACTGTGGATCGCGACCAGCGACGACCGCTCCACCTGGTCGCTCGACGGTCCGCACCTGCTCATGCAGGAGGTGGCGTCCGTCGCGATCGACACCCGCCGCTCCCCCGCCCGGCTGCTCGTCGGCACGATGTCCTGGCACTGGGGCCCCACCGCTGATGTGGTCCGACGACCTCGGCGCGACCTGGCACGAGACCGGCAACGCCGCGATCGCGTTCCCCGAGGACACCGGAGCCGCACTGGGCCGGGTCTGGCAGCTCCAGCCCGACACCGCCGAGCGTCCCGAGGTCGTGTGGGCGGGCTGCGAGCCGACGTCCCTGTGGCGCAGCGGCGACGGCGGCGAGACCTTCGAGCTGGTGCGCGGTCTCTGGGACCACCCGCACCGCGCGGACTGGGTGCCCGGGTTCGGCGGCGCGGCGGTCCACACCGTCGTCCCGCACCCGACCGACGACGGCGTCACCGTCGCGATGAGCACCGGCGGCGTCTACGTGAGCGACGACGGCGCCACTGGCTGGACGCCGCGCAACCAGGGCATCCAGGTGACCTTCGGGCCCGACCGCTTCCCCGAGTTCGGCCAGTGCGTGCACAAGGTGGCGATGGACGCGAGCGGTCCGGACCGGCTCTACGCGCAGAACCATCACGGCGTCTACCGCAGCGACGACGCCGGCGGCTCGTGGACGTCGATCGCCGACGGGCTGCCCAGCGACTTCGGCTTCTTCGTCCTCGCCTCGCCCCGCACGCCGGGCACCGCCTGGGTGATGCCGCTGGAGGCCGACGCGCGACGCATCCCGGTGGGCGGCCGGATGCGCGTCCACCGCACGCGCGACGCCGGCGCGACCTGGACCGAGCTGGGCGCGGGCCTGCCCGACGAGACCTACACGGTGGCTCTGCGCGACGCGGCGTGCGTCGACGCCGGGGACCCGACCGGCGTCTACGTCGGCACCCGCGACGGTGTCGTCTACGCGAGCGCCGACGAGGGCGAGACCTACTCGGTCGTCGCGGCGCACCTGCCCGACGTGCTGTCGCTCCGCGCCGCCGTCCTGCCGTGACCGACGACGCTGCGGTCGTCGTCCGGATCCCGTCCGCTCTCGTCGATCTCGCCGGCGGTCGGTCCCTGACGTTCACGCCGGCGCCCGCCGACGTCGGCGCGCTGCTCGACGCGATCGGCGCGCAGCAGCCGGCACTGGCCCGACGCATCCGCGACGAGACGGGCGCGCTGCGCCGGTTCGTCAACGTCTACGTCGACGGCGACGACATCCGGCACCTCGACGGGCTCGCGACCCCGCTGCGACCCGGCAGCGAGGTGCACGTCCTCCCCTCCGTCGCCGGCGGCTGACCGGCCGCGTCGGGCTCGGCTCGCAGGGCTCGCAGTCGCCGCGCCGGCTCCTGCGCCCGTGACCTGACGGGCTCGGCGCACCCGGATTCGCCCGCCGCCGTCGGGTGCGCCGCACGGTCGTTGTCGGACCTCCCGCCTAGTCTCGGAGGCAGCGGTCGGAAGCTCCGTCCGACCGGGTCCGGGAGGAGGTCGAAGGTCCGTGCGACTCCTGCACACCTCCGACTGGCACCTCGGGCGCACGCTGGTGCAGACCAGCCTCCTGCCGGCCCAGGCGACGTTCCTGTCCTGGCTCGTCGACCTCGCGGTGAGCGAGCGTGTCGACGCCGTGCTCGTCTCCGGCGACGTCTACGACCGCGCCGTCCCGACCCCCGACGCCGTCCGCCTGCTCGACACCGTCCTCGCCGACCTCGCCGCCGCGCGGATCCCGGTCGTGCTCGTGAGCGGCAACCACGACTCGGCCGTGCGGCTCGGCTTCGGCGGCACGCTCGTCGAGGCGTCCGGCGTCCACCTGCGCACGAGTCTCGACAGCGTCGCCGACCCGGTCGTCCTGCGCGACGAGCACGGCGACGTCGGCGTCTACGGCGTCCCGTACCTGCTGCCCGACGCCGTGACCGAGGCGCTGGGCTGCGCCCGCACCCACGAGTCGGTGCTCACCACCGTCACCCGCCGGATCCTCGACGACGCGAGCGCGCGCGACCTCCGGCGCACGGTCGTCCTCTCGCACGCGTTCGTCACGGGATCGGCGGCCAGCCTCGAGAGCGACTCCGAGCGCGACGTCCGCGTGGGCGGTATCGGCGACGCCCCGGCCCACGTCTTCGACGGCGTGAGCTACGTGGCCCTCGGGCACCTGCACCGGCCGCAGGAGATCGCGCTGCGCGGCAGCACCACGCGACTGCGCTACAGCGGCTCGCCGATGGCGTTCAGCTTCTCCGAGGGAGACGACCGCAAGTCCGTCACGCTGGTCGAGCTCGACGCGTCGGGGGTGAGCGACGTACGCCTGGTCGAGACGCCCGTCGACCGTCCGCTGCGCGAGGTGCGCGGCCGCCTCGCCGACCTGCTCGACGCGGGCTGACTCAGACCTCGCGGACGTCGCCGACTGCTACGTCCGCGTCGTCCTCACCGACCCGAGCCGTCCGGCGTCGCCGATGGAGCAGCTGCGCCAGCGGTGGCCTTTCACGCTCACCCTCGCCTTCGAGCCCGACGTCGAGCAGCGCGACCCCGGCTCCGACCTCGCCCGGCTCGCGGCGGCCACCGACCCCGTGCAGGTGTGCGAGCTGTTCGTCGAGTACGTCGACAACGCCATCCCCACCGACGACGAGCGCGCACTGCTGCGCGACGTCGTCGAGATCGCCGTGGTCCAGGCGGCGTCATGAGGCTGCACTCGCTCACCATGACCGCGTTCGGGCCCTACGCCGGCGTCGAGCAGATCGACCTCGACCGGCTCACCGGCAGCGGGCTCTTCCTCCTCGAAGGACCCACCGGGGCCGGCAAGTCGACGGTGCTCGACGCGATCACGTTCGCGCTGTACGGCCGCACCGCGGCCGGCGCGAGCTCGGCGGATCGGCTGCACTCCCACTTCGCGCCGTCCGGGCTCCGCCCGGAGGTCGTGCTCGAGCTGAGCATCGCGGGCGAGCGGCTGCGGCTCACCCGTTCCCCGGAGCACCGGCGGGCCAAGAAGCGCGGCGAGGGGTTCACGACCGAGGCGATGCGCGTGCACCTCGAGCGGCACTCCGATGACGCGTGGCAGAGCCTCTCGTCCAACAAGGCCGAGGTCGCCGAGCTCATCCACGACCGCATCGGCCTGTCGGCCGACCAGTTCACCCAGGTGGTGCTCCTGCCGCAGGGCGAGTTCGCGACGTTCCTGCGCGCCAAGGACGACGAGCGCCGCTCGCTGCTCACCCGCATCTTCGGCACCCAGCTCTACGACCACGTCACGGCCGAGCTCGACCGGCGCCGCACCGAGGCGTCCCGTGCGCGGGCCGCGGCCGACGATGCCGTGACGGCCGCGGTCGCGGCTGCCGCCGAGGCGGCCGGGCTCGCGGGCGAGAGCGCCGAGGTCCTGCTCGGCGTCGAGCCGCAGGATCTCCCCGCGGTGCTCGACGACCTCTCGGCGGCTCTTGCCGCGGGGCTGGCCGACGCCGACGCCGCAGTGACGCTGTCGGACGCCGACCTGCGCACGGCAGTCGAGGCGCGCACCGAGATGCACGCACGTGCCGAGCTCACGGCGTCCTACTCCGCCGCCCTCGCCGCGCAGGCGGCGCACGCGGCGAGCCGCAGCGAGCACGACAGCCGGGTCGAGCAGCGGCGCCGCGCGCTGGCCGCGGCCCCGGTCGCGGCGTTGCTCGGCCCGCTCGACGACGCGCTCGGCACTGCCGACGCCGCCGAGCGCACGTTCGTCGCGCTACTCGTCGACACCGACCCCGAGCTGCTGCCGACCGACACCGTGACGCCGGACTCGGCCACCGCCGACGCGTTCGACGCGCGTGCTCTCCAGGTCGAGCGCACCGCGGCCGAGCTCGAGCACCTCGTCGCACTCGAGTCCGCGCTGGCACTGCGGCGCGACGAGGCCGAGTCGCTGCTCGCGGTGTCCGCGACCGCCGAGGCCACCGTGGCGTCGCTCCGCGAGCTCGAGCGCAGCCTCCCCGTCCGCCTCGCCGCAGCACGGACGGCGCTCACCGAGGCCACGACCCGCGCCGGCCGGGTCGAGCCGGCACGCGCAACGCTGGCGTCCCTCACGGCGTCCTACGACGCATCGGTGCGCCTGACGGCGCTCGAGCCCGATATCGCCTCTGCCGCAGCGCTTCTCGATGCTGCGCACGACCATCGACGCACCCTCGTCGACGAGCACCAGACGTTGCAGCAGCGTCGCCTCGACGGCATGGCGGCCGAGCTCGCCGGACGACTGCGCGACGGTGAGCCGTGCGACGTCTGCGGTGCGCTGGATCATCCGCGTCTCGCGCGACCCGCGGTCGACGCCGTCGACGAGGCGGCTGTCGCGGCAGCCCTCGCCCGACGTCAGGCGGCCGAGCAGGACGCCGAGCGGTGCACGGCGCAGCACGCCGTCCTCGTGAACCTCCGCACCGACCTCGCCGCCCGTAGCGACGGTGCGACGGTCGACACCCTCGCCCTGCAGCGCGACGACGCCCTCGCACGGCTGGCCGAGTGCGAGACGGCGGCGGCGGCTCTCCCTGAGCTCACCGCCACGGTCGGCGCGCTCGCCGCCGAGTCCGACCAGCTCGCGGCCGCGCTGCGCGAAGCCACCGGCATCGCGGCCGACGCGAAGGCCGCGGCGCAGTCGGCACGGGTCCAGGTCGAGGCAGACGACAAGGCGCTCGTCACCGAGCGAGGCGCGCACCCCGGCGTGGCCGAGCGTCAGGTGGCGCTGCAGGCCGACGCCCGTCGGCTGCGCCGGCTGGCCTCGGCCGCACGCGACGTCGTACGCGCGCAGGTGGCGGTCGACGCAGCGGGTGCTCGGCTCGACTCCGCCATCGCCACGGTCGCCGTCCTGGGTCTCGGCGACGTCGGCACCGTGCGCGGAGCTGCGCGTACGAGCGACGAGCTCGCCGACCTCGACCGCGAGATCTCCGCGTGGGAGGCCGCCCGTGCCGCGCTCGACGCGGCGACCAGCGACCCCAGGTTCGCCGGGCTCCATCCCGACGAGACCGAGGTGCTCGAGCAGTGGCTCGCCGAGGCCGTGGCCACGCACACGCGGGCCGATGTCGCGCACACCACGGCGACTCAGCAGCGGACGCACGCCGCCCTGCGCGCCGAACGGTTCGCGGCACGGCGCGCCGACGTCACACGGGCGCTCGCCGCGCGCGCCTCGACCCACGCCTCGACGGCGTCGGTCATCCGGCTCGCCGGCCTGGCCAAGGGAGTGAGCGGCCACCTGCGGATGCCGCTCACGACCTATGTGCTGCGGCGGTGGTTCGACCAGGTGGTCGCGGCCGCCAACCTCCGTCTCGCCACGATGTCGCACGGCCGGTTCGAGCTGCTGCGCACCGAGGACGCCGAGCGACGCGGCGACCGCACCGGCCTGTCCCTCGCCGTGCTCGACAACCACAGCGGCGAGGCACGCAGCCCGTCGTCACTGTCAGGTGGCGAGACCTTCTACACCTCGCTGGCCCTCGCGCTCGGGCTTGCCGACGTGGTTCGCGCCGAGGCCGGCGGGGTCGACCTCGACACGCTGTTCATCGACGAGGGCTTCGGCACGCTCGACGCCGAGACCCTCGACCAGGTGATGGCGGTCATCGACGACCTCCGCGACAACGGGCGGGCGGTCGGCATCGTCAGTCACGTCACCGACCTCAAGGACCGCATCCCCGAGCGCCTCGAGGTCCGCGCCGTCGAGGGCGGCGGCTCGACCACGCGCGTCGTGGCCTGAGAGCCGAGCCGCTGCCTCCCCGGCCGCGGCCTGGCACCCTGAGCGGATGACCGACCCGGCGGCACCCGACCCGACGGGTCGAGCGACGTGGGGCGCTGCGAGCGACCTGTCCCGCGTGCTCCCCACCGGCACGACCTCTCCGGTCACACCCGCCGTCCCCGCCGACGTGGGTCGGCCGACCCCGAACGAGCGGCTCGTCGAGTTCGCCGCGGTGACCCCTCCGGGCGGCCGGCGGCCGGTCAGCGCGGGCCTGGGCCTCGGCCGTGTCGGACGAGTGGTCGTGGGTCTCCTCCTCGGGCTCGCCATGGCCTTCCTGCTCTACACGGCCTGGCGCAACCTCGGCAGCCTCTGACGCCGGACAGCCGCACGACCGGCCGTGCCCACGGCGCTCTGGGCGGGCGCCGGTAGGGGTTTCGCGCGCGACGCCGTAACCAGGGCATTGCTCCGATATCGGACATCGCCGGCCCGAGGTCCCCAGGGCACCTCGCGCGACCCGTGACCTGCCCCGGAGCCGCGACACGCCGACGGAACGCCCCTCTACGACGGCTCGGGCCGTTTCTTGGACGTCCGTTTAGCCGGATCTTGGACAACCGTCACCCAGGTGGAGCAGAAGGGTTTCCCATGAGGATTCGAAAGACCTGACGTGACCCGCCGACAGCAGCACGAAGCCCGAGCCCCCTGGGGGCGTGCCGCGCTGGTGGCCGCCCTCGGCGCCACGACGGCCCTCGGCACCATGTCGCCGAGCTCGCCCGTGGCCGCGACGGCCGCCCCGGGGCAGCCGGTCATCGACGACTACGGACAGACCCTGCTCGAGATCAACGCCGAGATCAGCGCGGCGGTCAACGCCAACGCGTCGGTGATCAAGGCCAAGGCCTCCGTCGCCTCGCTGACCAAGGTCGTGCGGGCGCGCGCCGCCGTCGAGACCAAGGCTCGCGCCACCTACCTCGCGGCGGTCCGGTCCCGGGTCAAGTCCCGGATCACGTCGACCTACCGCGTCTACGTGGCAGCGCACGCATCCACCACGCGCGCCCGGACGGCGCTCGCCGCGGCGGTCAAGGCCCAGAACGCGACGATCGCCCGGGTCACCGCCGCGGTGCGGGCGACGCACTACCTGCCCGTCGACGGCACCTACCTCGGTGACCTCCGGAAGTACCTCGTCCCGACCGTGCCGTTCTCGTTCGAGCCGATGCAGGTCCAGATCACGGTCTACGGCGGGCACGTCAGCGACGTGGTCGTCACGGCGCAGGCCGACGCCACCAGCGACTCGCACGCCTACAACGACATGTCGCTGTCGACCCTGGCGCTCGAGGCGATGAACGCCCACGACTCCGCCAACATCACCGCCGTCAGCGGCGCCTCGCTGTCGTCCGAGGCGTTCACCCAGTCACTTCAGTCCGCGCTCGTCAGCGCCGGTTTCAAGGCCTAGGACGGGACACCCATGAGCAGCCCTACCTCGATGTCGCGCACCCCCCGCCAGCGCCTGGTGGCCGCCGTGGCCGGAGCGAGCGCGCTCGCCTCGACCGTCGCCGGCGTCGCCGGGCTGCCGCAGCCCGCGCAGGCGACCCCGGCGCCCAACCAGGACCTCCTCAACGACTGGGGCCAGACCACGGCCGAGGTCGACCAGGAGGTCAACGTCATCGTCGACGCGGACACCCGCGTCATCGCCGCCCGGACCCGCTACATCAACGCCCTGTCGACGTACGCCTCGATCAAGAAGGTCCAGGTCGCGGCCCGCACGTCCTACGCCAACGCGCTCAAGACGTCCTCGAAGGCCGACGACGCGCTCATGCGGGCCCGACTGCAGACCGTCAACAACCGGGTCTTCGCCGCTGCCAAGGAGGTGGCGGCCTCGCAGCTCGCGATGGTCAAGATCGTGACGCGCCGTCGACGGTGCGGTGCGAGCGCACCACTACGTCCAGGCCCCCGTCGTCGCCCTGCCGACCGCCCCGACCGGGCTCGCCACCATCGGGTCGTCGGGCCAGGTGTCGCTGACGTGGGGCTCGGTGCCGGGAGCGACGGGCTACCACGTCTACCGCGACGGCCGCATGATCGCGACGACCGTGTTCGCGTCCTACCTCGACACCGGTCTCGACAACGGCATCCCCTACCAGTACACCGTGCTCGCCACGAACGCCGGCGGCTGGTCGCCGATGTCCGCGCCGCTCGACGGCATGCCGTCGGCCGCCGCACCCGCGGCGCCGTTCGATGTGGTGGCCACGCCCCAGGACGCGTCGATCTCGCTCGTGTGGACCGCGGTGCCCACGGCGACGAGCTACGAGGTCTACCGCGACGGCTCGCTCGTCGGGTCGCCGACGCTGCCGAGCTTCGTCGACGTCGGCCTGTCCAACGCGACGACGTACACCTACACCGTCAAGGCCCTCAACGGCACCGCCGCGTCGCCCGCGTCGACGGCGACGCCCGCGATCCCCGTCGCCACCGCGCCGGCGGCGCCGACCAACGTCGTGGCGACCCCCGGCAACGCCACCGTGCAGCTCACCTGGACGGCACCGGCAGGCGCCACCGGCTACGCCGTGTTCCGCAACGGCAGCCAGATCGCCACGACGACGAGCACGCTCTACAGCGACAACTCCGTCACGAACGGCACGACGTACTCCTACTACGTCGTCGCCTACAAGCAGAACTCCGCGGCGTCCGCCACGTCGGCGACCGTGACGGCCAAGCCCGTCGCACCGCCGCTCTCGACGCCCGTCGGGCTCACCTCGACGGCGGGCGACACCACCGTGGCGCTCTCGTGGGGTGCCGTGTCCGGCGCGACGTCCTACGACGTCTACCGCAACGCCGTGAAGGTCGCGTCGTCGGCGACGGCGTCCTACACCGACACCGGACTCACGAACGGCACGAGCTACGCCTACTACGTCGTCGCCACCAACCCGACGCAGACCTCCTCGCCGTCGGCAACGGTCTCGGCGACACCGCAGCCGGCGCCGCCCGCCGCTCCCACGGGGCTGTCCGGCACGGGCGGCGACCTCCAGGTGTCGCTCACCTGGACGGCCGTGTCGGGCGCGACGTCGTACAACGTCTACCGCAACGGCACGAAGGTCGGTTCGTCGGCAACGGCGTCCTACGTCGACACCGGGCTCGTCAACGGCACGAGCTACGCCTACCGCGTCACCGCCGTGAAGAGCGGGATCGAGGGCGCCGCCTCGGCGACGGTCAACGCCACGCCGTCCGTCGTCACGCCGGCTGTGCCGACCGGGCTCGTCGCGACCGCGGGCAACGCCCAGGTCACGCTCTCGTGGGGCGCGGCCGTCAACGCCCAGAGCTACAAGGTCTTCCGCAACGGCGTGCAGGTCGGCGCCCCGACGCTGACGACCTACACCGACACCACGGTGACCAACGGCACCACGTACACCTACACGGTCGCAGCGGTGAACGGCTCTGCCACGTCAGCGCAGTCGACGTCGGTGAGCGCGACCCCGACACCGCCGCCGCTGTCGACCCCGACGGGGCTCGCCGCGACGCCGGGCGACACGACGGTGTCCCTCGCGTGGACCGCGGTGGCCGGGGCGACGTCGTACGACGTGTACCGGGGTGGCACGAAGCTCACGACGGTCGCCACCACGTCCTACAACGACAGCGGTCTCGCCAACGGCACGACCTACAGCTACTACGTCATCGCCAAGAACGCGACGCAGACCTCGACGGCCTCCGCGACCGTCACGGCGACCCCGGCCGCGAGCGCGCCCGGCGCGCCCACCGGGCTCTCCGGGACGGCGGGCGACCTGCAGGTGTCGTTGACGTGGACGCCGGTCTCCGGCGCGTCGTCCTACAACGTCTACCGCGGTGGCGCCCTCGTCGGGTCACCGAGCGCGTCGAGCTACGTCGACACCGGGCTCACGAACGGCACGTCGTACTCCTACTACGTCACGGCGATGAAGAGCGGCATCGAGTCGGCCGCCTCGACCACGATCAACGTCACGCCGTCGGTCATCACGCCGGGCGTGCCCACCGGTCTGGTCGCCACCGCGGGCAACGCGCAGGTGTCACTGTCGTGGTCGCCCTCCGCCAACGCGCAGAGCTACAAGGTCTTCCGCGACGGCGTGCAGATCGCGACGCCGGCCGGCACGACGATCACCGACCTCGGCGTCGTCAACGGGACCACGTACACGTACACGGTCGCCGCCGTGAACGGCTCGGCAACCTCGGCGCAGTCGACGTCGGTGAGCGCCACCCCGACTCCCCCGCCGCTGTCGACGCCCACGGGCCTGTCGGCGACACCGGGCGACACCACCATGGCGCTGTCGTGGACGGCGGTCTCCGGCGCGACGTCGTACGACGTCTACCGCGGCGGCGTGAAGCTCACGACGGTCGCGACCACGACGTACGCCGACTCCGGCCTCACGAACGGGACGGCCTACAGCTACTACGTCATCGCGAAGAACGCGACGCAGACCTCGGCGGCGTCCGCGACGGCGACCGCGACACCGCAGGCCGCACCCCCGGCAGCGCCCACGGGGCTGTCGGGCACCGGCGGCGACCTGAAGGTGTCGCTGTCCTGGACCGCCGTCAGCGGTGCGACCTCGTACAACGTGTACCGGGGCGGGGTGAAGGTCGGCTCGCCGACGACCACCTCGTACACGGACACCGGTCTGGTCAACGGCACGAGCTACGCCTACTACGTCACGGCGGTGAAGGGCGGGATCGAGTCGACCGCCTCGTCGACCGTCAACGTGACCCCCACGGTCATCACACCGGCTGCACCCACCGGCGTCGTCGCGACACCGGGAAACGCGCAGGTGTCGCTGTCGTGGACGGCGACGGCGAACGCGACCGGCTACAAGGTCTACCGCGCCGGCGTCCTGGTCTCGACGCAGACCGGCACGAGCTTCCTCGACACCGGTCTCACCAACGGCACGGCGTACTCCTACACCGTGGTCGCCACCAACGGCTCCGCGTCGTCGGCCGCCTCGACGGCGGTGTCGGCCACGCCGATGGCACCGGCGCCCGCCGCACCGACCGGGCTGACAGCGACGGCCGGAAACGCGCAGGTCTCGCTGACGTGGACCGCCGTACCCACTGCGACGTCGTACAAGGTCTACCGCGGTGGCGTGCTCGTCACGACGGTCACCACGACCTCCTACGTCAACACCGGCCTGACCAACGGCACCCCGTACACGTTCTACGTCACCGCGGTGGCGGCGACGACCGAGGGACCGGCGTCGACGTCCGTCGTGTCGACCCCGGCCAAGCCTCCCGTCAACGGCACGTTCACCGGTGCCATCACGTCGATCGCCTCGGGCCACGGCACGATCCAGGTGGTCATCGTCCTCACGAACAGCGTCATCACCTCGTCCAAGGGAACCCTCCTGACCAACGATGGGACCGAGACCGTGAACATCAACAAGACCGCGTTGCCGCAGTACGACACCAAGGCGGTGGCGGCCAACTCGGCGAACATCACCAAGGTCTCGGGTGCCTCGCTGACGTGGACGGCGTACAAGACATCGCTCCAGTCGGCACTGACCCAGGCGGGGCTGTGAGCACCGACATCGGGCGCGATCCCTACATCGGGACCGACGCCGGACGCCACGCCTTCACCGACGGCGCGACCTTCACCGGCGCCAGCCTGCCCGCGCCGCACATGTCCGACACCGCCCTGCTGCTCGCGGCGCCGCCCGCTGGCGCGCCGGTCGGGGCCGCGTTCTACCCCGACCTCGACGCACCCGCCGCACCACCCGCCGCCGCGCCGATGCAGTCGGTTCCGGCGCACGCAGCGCCGGACCACCACGCGCTGCACGTGCCGCACCCGCACCTGCCGCACGGCCGGCGCCACGTCCGGCCCGAGGTCAAGCACGGCGTCGCGGCACGCGGCCGGTCCACCCGCCGCGGCGACATCGCGGTCACCATCGGCGGAATCGGGCTGGGCATCTCGATCGGCATCGGCGTCTACCAGGTCAAGGGCGGCCTGGACCTGCCCGGCGGAAAGATGCTGGCGCTCGGCACGATCACCGCGCTCGTGGGCACCTACCTCGCGCTGATGCTGATCCTCGTCGTGGCGCGCGTGCCGTGGCTGGAGCGCGAGGTCGGGCACGACCGCATGATCAAGCTGCACCGCACGCTGGCGCCGTACTCGCTGTTCCTGATCCTGGCCCACGTCATCTTCACGACCATCAGCTACGCGCAGGCCGAGGAGCACACCCTCGTCGGGCAGCTCTGGTCGCTCATCACGAAGTCCGCGTGGATGATGCCCGCCACCGCGGCCTTCGTCCTGATGATGAGTCTCGGCGTCATGTCCTACCGGCGCATCCGCAGCAGGATGCGGTACGAGACCTGGTGGGTCGCGCACCTGTACTTCTACATCGCCGTCGCACTGTCGTGGGGTCACCAGGTCGAGCTCGGGCCGATGTTCATCGCGCACCCTTACCAGAAGATGTTCTGGACCGGCCTCTACCTGTTCGTGTTCGGCACCATCCTGGTCACCCGCTTCCTCATCCCGATCTCGTTCTCCCGCAAGCACGACCTGCGCGTCGCAGCGGTCGTGCCGGAGGCGGACGGCGTCTTCTCGATCTACATCTCCGGCGTCGACCTCGACCTGGTCAAGGCGCGCGGCGGCCAGTTCTTCCAGTGGCGCTTCGTGACGCGCGAGTGGTGGTGGCAGGCGCACCCGTACTCGCTGTCGGCGTCCCCCAACCCGTCGTGGCTGCGCGTCACCGTCAAGGACCTCGGCGACCAGTCCGCGGACGTGCGCAACCTCCGGGTGGGCACGCGGGTGCTCGCCGAGGGTCCGTACGGCGTGTTCACCGCGGCCGCACGTCACGGTGACGCGGTCACCGCGTTCGCCGCCGGTGTCGGCATCACGCCGATCCGGGCCGTGCTCGACGACCTGCCGGTGGGCACCGACGTGACGCTGGTCTATCGCGTGACCGAGCGCACCGCCGCACCGCTGTACCAGGAGCTCGAGCAGCTGGTGACCGAGCGCGGCTGGCGGATGCACTACCTGCAGGGCCCACGCAAGCAGCACCCGCTCACGGCCGACTACCTCACCGCGCTCGTACCCGAGCTCGCCGGGTCGGACGTCTACGTCTGCGGTCCCGACCCGTTCACCGACGCCATCGTCGAGGCCGCGCGCGACGCCGGCGTCCCCGAGAAGCGGATCCACCATGAAGCGTTCGCCTTCTGACGTGACGGGCGCCGCGACCCCGGCGCCCGTCATCACTGCAGCAGTCACAACCCGATCCACCCGACAGTCCCTGAGGAGTCCGTCATGAAGCGCGCGATCCTGGTGTCGACCGGCACCCTGGCGGGCCTCGCGGCTGTGCTCACCTACTCGGGCGCCGACGTACCCGCACTCGCCTCCAACGCGGGTGCCGGCGGAGCCGGCCTCGGTGCGTCCTCGGGTCTGGGCGCTCCGCCCGCCGACCCGACGACGTCGGCGTCGCCGGACGCCGGCAGCCCGGCAGCCTCCACCGCGGCGTCCCCCACCGCCGCGCCGGCGACGTCTGCTGCCGCGGCGCCGACCACGGCTGCCGCGCCGACCAAGGCCGCAGCGACCCCGGCCGCGACCAAGCCGGCCGTCGCACCGACCCCGGCCGCGACCAAGCCGGCTGTCGCACCGACCCCGGTCGTGAAGCCGACGCCGACACCCACGCCGAAGCCCACCAACACCGGGCCGAAGGACTACATCGGCTCGCTGCAGACGCACAAGTACGGCCAGGTGCAGGTCGGGATCCGGGTCCAGAACGGCAAGATCACCAAGGCCTGGGCCGCGGTCTACCCGAACGGTCCGTCCCAGCCGTACTCCGACTTCTCGATCCCGGTCCTCGTCTCGGAGACCGTCGCCAAGCAGTCGACCAGCATCGCCAACGTCAGCGGCGCGACCCTGACCTGGCAGAGCTGGAAGACCTCGCTGCAGTCGGCCATGTCGAAGGCAGGTCTGTGACGTCGGTGCGTGCTGCGGCGCGGCCGCTCGGACATGATGAGCGGGTGGACGAGAACAGCACGGGCACGACCGATCCCGTCGAGGTCGCGCCGGGCATCACCTATGCCGGCGCGGGGCCGTGGCAGTCGAGCACCCATGTCGAGAAGGTGTGGGGCACTGTCGTCACGTTCGACCTGCGCGCACCCGAGCTGCCCGACGACCTCGACCGGATCGTCGCCGACGCCGTCGCCTACCTGCACCAGGTCGACGCGTGGTTCTCGACGTACCGCGCCGACACGCCGATCACCATGCTGCGCAACGGCCTCATCGACGAGTTCCGCGTGCCGCAGGTGGTCCGCGATGTGCTCGCCGCCTGCCAGTACGTCAAGACGCTGACGCACGGCGCGTTCGACCCGTGGGCGGTCAAGGGCGGCGTCGATCCGTCCGGCTACGTCAAGGGCTGGGCCGCCGGCAAGGTGGCCGACCAGCTCGTGCTGGCGGGGATCCCCAACGTGTGCGTCAACGCCGCCGGCGACATCGCCTGCCGCGGCCTGCAGGCACCCGACGAGCCCTGGGCGATCGGCATCCTCAACCCGTACAACACCCAGGAGGTCGTCGAGGTCGTGCACCTCGGCGACGGCGCCATCGCGACGAGCGGTCTCTACGAGCGCGGCAACCACATCAAGAACCCGCGCACCGGCAGCACCGAGGTCTGGTACGACTCCGCCACCATCGTCGGGCCGGACGCCGGCATCGCCGACGCGCTCGCGACGGCTGCGCTGCTCGAGGGTCCGGGGTGCGCCGAGTGGTTCGCGCACCTGCCCGGCTGGTCGGTCTACCTCATCAAGGACGGCCAGGCCCAGTTCTTCGGCCCGGCGTTCCCCCGCGAGCAGCCCTCGTCGTAGCCCAGCCGTCGACGACGACGCAGCAGGCGGCGCTCGTAAGACTTCGGCAATCGGGGTGCGGGGATGCGCTCGATGCGGTGCGGTGTTCTTGTCACCAGCGCCCACCGGCACGCGGTCGGGCGGTACGTCGAGGAGCACGGATGACCACGAGCGAGCCCGCAACCGTCGCCGACGAGCCGATGCTCGTCCTCTACGGCGCGGCCTGGTGCCCGGACTGCCGTCGTAGCAAGGCGTTCCTCGGCGAGAACCGCATCGCCTTCCACTACGTCGACCTCGAGAAGAACCCCGAGGAGGACGCGACGGTCGAGCGCTACAACGACGGCAAGCGGATCATCCCCACCATCGTGTTCCCGGACGGCAGCCACCTGGCCGAGCCGAGCAACGAGGAGCTCGCGAGCAAGCTCGGGCTCGCGCGCGACGCCGCGATGATGTCCTACGACGTCGTGATCGTCGGCGGCGGGCCGGCCGGCCTCACGACGGCGATCTACGCGGCGCGCGAGAACCTTCGCACCCTCGTGCTCGACAAGTCGGCCCTCGGTGGTCAGGCCGGCGTCACGGAGCGCCTCGACAACTACCCTGGCTTCCCCGAGGGCATCGGCGGCGCCGAGCTCGCCGAGCGGTTCGCCGCGCAGGCCGAGCGCTACGGCGTCGAGACGCTGCCTGCCGTCGCGGTGAGCGCGATCGAGAGCAACGGCGGCACCTCCGTGGTGACGACGTCGACAGGGCAGCAGCTGCACGCCGGGGCGGTGCTCATCGCGACGGGGACGACGTACCGACGCACCGGCGCGCCCGGCGAGGCCGACCTCATCGGAGCGGGCGTGCACTTCTGCGCCACCTGCGACGGACCGTTCTACCGCGACGCGGCCGAGCTCGTCGTCATCGGCGGCGGCAACTCCGGCTTCGAGGAGGGACTCTTCCTCACCCAGTTCGCGCAGCACGTGACGATCGTCGAGGCGAGCCGACACGCCGCGCGCGTCGCGTCTCCTGCAGGACAAGGTCGACGGCGCACCCGCGCATGACGGTGCTCACCGAGACCGCCGTCGCGGCGTTCACCAAGGGCGACGACGGCAAGCTCGCGTCGGTGACGCTCGGTGTCGAAGGACGGCGTCGAGACCGTGCATGCGGCCGCGGCGGCTTTCGTGTTCGTCGGCCTCGACCCCAACACCTCGTTCCTCGACGGCTCGTCGACGCTCGACGAGCGCGGCTTCATCGTCACCGACCGAATGATGGAGACCTCCGTGCACGGCGTGTTCGCGGCTGGCGACGTCCGTGCGGGGTCGACCAAGCAGCTCGCCGCCGCGGTCGGTGAGGGCGCGGCCGTCGCGCTGCAGATCCGAGCCCACCTCGACGAGGTGTCGTCCGGCGTGGCCTGATCGGTCAACGCAGGACGTCGAGCCCGCTCGACGCAGCGATCGTCGCGTCGATGTCGTCGTGGGCCGCGGCGCGCAGGAGTGCCGTCACGAACGCGCGCCCCTCGTCCGGGTGCGCCGCTCCCCCGCAGATGCGGCGTCCGAAGCTGCGAGCGCGACCATCGAGCATGTCGGCGTGGCCCAGCTCGCGGACCACGACGTGGCGGGCGTGGGGCGTCGCCGCCGCGAACATGCGGTGGTTGACCGGCTCGGGGGCGCACCGCCCGCCGACACCCGCGCCGATCACCAGCGTGGGGCAGGCGAAGCGCGCGGCCTCGCGGGTCGCCGTCGGCGTCGACGGCTCTCGACCGGCGCCGTCGACCGGGTCGACGAGCACGAGCGCCGCGGGGACGCCCTCGGTCGCGAGCAGGTTCGCCGCGCGCCATGCAGCCTGGCCGCCGCGCGAGTGCCCGGCGAGCACGACGCGCGTCCCGTCCCGCGCCTCACGGCGTACCAGCTCCGCGGCGTCGCGCGACTCGTCCTCCACGGTGTGCCGACCGGTGAGCGCGCTGATCCCGCGCGGATAGAGCTGGGCGACGAGGACCGAGATGCCGTCGTCGACGACCGGCGACACGAGCGCCCGGTAGGACACGGCCGACGACATGAACCCCGGCAGCAGTACGAGCGTCGCCGTCGGACGGGCCGCCGTCAGGCGCAGCTCAGCCATGCAGGGTTCGCGTGCTCATCACAGGCCGACGTCGGCGAACCTGGCCTGCAGCGACACCGCCCCACGCGCATCGACGTAGGCCCGGCCGCGCTGCGCGTGGTCCTTCGGCACGCTTCCCGGACCGCCGACGCAGGCGACGGCCAGCACCGCCGTCGCGTGGTCGAGCGGAAGGTCGAGGTCGTCCCACGCGTCGAGCGCCTCGCGGACCGCACGTCGCGCTCGGGCCGCCGAGACCGTTGCCGGCGTCGCCTCCGAGGACGGCCAGCGCGGCCGCAGCCGTCCGGACACCGACGCGGGACCAACGGCCGCGGAACGTCGCTGCCGCCTGGATCATCTCGCGCAGCGCGACCGGGTCCCGGAGCGACGCCGCCGCCTGGATGCCGAGCCAGACCGACGCGCCTGAGTTGGTGCCCATCGGATCTCGCTGCAACGAGTCGCGCGCGTCGGCCAGGGCGGCGATCGAGTCGCCGCCCACCTGATGGACGAGACCGCGGATGCGCAGGAACCAGGTGCGCATCGGCAGGACGACCGACTCGTCGACGAGCAGGCTCATGGACTCCAGCTGCCGCAGAGCCGCGTCGACGTCGCCTCGGTGGGCGGCCAGCTCCGCCTCGCCGAGCGTCACCGCGGCGAGGTTCTCGCCCTCGAGCACCCCGCAGGGAGTGCAGCCGGGCCAGCGCGTCGTCGGCCTCCTCCCAGCGGCCGCTGTCGACGCACGCCTCGACCAGGTTGGACAGGTTGGTCACGAGCGACCACCGCACACCGGTCTTCTCCAGGTGCTCGCTCGCCTCCCTGGCCAGCGTGATCGCGGCGGACGGGTCGTCGTAGAAGGCGACCGTCGAGGCCTGAAGCAGGATTCTGCCCAGCACGGACGAGGATCCGTCGCGTCGAGCCAGCTCGACCACACCGTCGAACAGCAGCCGTGACTCGAACTCGCGTCCGACGTTCGACATGGCCCACGCGTGCGAACCTGCAGCCTCGCGGAGCACCTCGGCGTCGTCGAGCGTCTGGGCGATGACGATCGCGCGCTCGGACAGGGCGATCGCCTGCTCCCGACGCCCCGTGGTGTTGCAGCGGTCGGCGAAGCAGGCGTACAGCCGGGCGCGACGCGCCGGCTCGGTGTCACCCAGCTCCTCGATGATGGCGGTGAGCATCTCGTCGATCTCGTCGTTGCCCTTCGCACCCCCGTCGGCACGACCTCCCTCGATGAGGGCGTCGGCCGCGCGGCCGAGGTCGCCGACGGAGCGGAAGAGCCGTGCCGACTCGCGTGCGTGGTGCCATGCCGCCTCGTCGGAGGAGACGGCCCGCGCCGCCCTGGCGGAGCCAGGTAGACCTCCGCCCGTTCGCGCGGGTCGTCGGTCAGCTCGAGCGCCTGCGTGGAGAACCCCAGCGCCTGCTGCGGCGACCCCAGCGTCAGGGCGCGCTCGGCGGCGCGGCTCACCCACTCGCGAGCCAGTGCCGCGACCTCCTCGGCGTCGGCGGCCGACGGATCGGCCCGATAGGCGTCGAGGTAGTGGCTCGCGACGACGCCCGCGAGCTCGTCCTCGTCGAAGGACGCGAACCGTCGCGCGCACGCGAGGTGCTTGGTGCGTCGTGCGCTCTTCGACAGCGTCGAGTAGGCGACCTCGCGGATCACCGACTGCACGAAGCGGTACTGGCCGCGCTCCGGCGAGCGCGGGTCGATGTCCTGGTCGAGCACCTCCTTGCGGACGAGCGAGCGCAGGCTCGGCTCGACGTCCTCCGGCTCGCGACCAGCGACGGCGCTCACGGTCTGCAGGGTGAAGCTGAAGCCGGTCACCGAGGCGTCCTGCACGAGCCAGCGCTCGGCCTCGGGAAGCGCGTCGAGCCGCGCCGCCACCAGCGCGTGCAGCGTCTCGGGGACGTCGAGGTCGCGCAACGCGTCGCCGGCGTCACCGACGACCTGGTAGTGGTCGCCCTCCTGCTCGAGAACGCCGCGATCGACGAGCATGCGCACCGTCTCGACCCCGTAGAGCGGGACACCCTCGGCGCGACGGACGAGCTCGTCGACGGCGGACGACGGCAGCCCCTCGACGAGGCCGGTGAGCATGCGGATCATCTCGTCGTCGGTGAGGGCGTCGAGGTGGACGGCGGACGCGTTGCGCACCCCGACTCCCCACGACGGCCGCTTGTCGCTCAGCTCGGGCCGGGCGAGGGTGAGGACGAGGATCGGCGCGGTGCGCGACCACTCGAGGAGCGACTCGAGGAAGTCCATGAGTCCCGGGTCGGCCCAGTGCAGCTCCTCGACGACGAGCACGACCGTTCCGCGCTGCGCCACGCACTCGAAGAAGCGCCGCCAGGCGCCGAACAGGTCGTCGCGTCCTCCCGGTGGTGCGGGGTCGAGACCGAGCAGGTGCGCCAGCCGCGGCTCGAGCCACTGCCGCTCCTCGTCGTCGTCGGCGAGGCCGCCGAGGCAGGACCGCAGCTTCTCGCGTGCGACGTTCTCGTCGTCGGTCTCGAGGATGCGCGCCCGGCTGCGGACCATCTCGGCGAGCGCCCAGAACGAGACGCCGTCGCCGTAGGACGGGCAGCGGCCCTGGTGCCAGAAGACGTCGTCGCTGAGACCGTCGACGTACTTGAGCAGCTCCCACACGAGCCGCGACTTCCCGATGCCCGCGACACCGCTCACGTGCACGAGCCGCGGACGGCCCTCCCGGCCGGTCGCGTGCAGCAGCTCCTTCACCAGCCGAATCTGCTCGTCGCGACCGACGAACGGAGGTTCGGGCGCGTCCCCACGCCCGGTGCCGCGGCGCTCGCCGAGAACGCGCATCGCCCGCCACGCAGCGACGACGTCCGCCTTCCCCTTGAGCGTCAACGGATCGACGGCGTCGTAGGCGATCGCGTCGGACGTCGAGCGATACGTGCGTTCGCCGACCAGCACCTGTCCGGGCTCGGCGGCGGACTGCAGACGCGAGGCGGTGTTGACCAGGTCGCCGGTCACGAAGCCCTGGTCCGTCGCGTCGAGAAGAGCCACCGCCTCGCCCGTCAGAACGCCACCCCGCGCCTTGAGCCCGACGCCGATCTCGGCGCCGAGCACCTCGACCCGGTCGACGATCTCGAGCGCGGAGCGCACCGCGCGCTCGGCGTCGTCCTCGTGCGCGACGGGGGTGCCCCAGACGGCCATGACGGCGTCGCCGATGAACTTCTCGACCGCGCCGCCGTGCCGCACCACGGCCTCGGTGGCGATGTCGAAGTAGCGCGAGAGCATGGCGCGCACGTCCTCGGCGTCGCGACCCTCGCTGAAGGTGGTGAAGCCGACGAGGTCGACGAAGAGCACCGACACGAGCCGCCGTTCGGTCGAGTCGGGTGCGTCGCCGGCCCGGGAACCGCGCGCCGCGGCGGAGGCCGACGCCTGCGGCGGGGGTGCGGATGCTGACGACAGCGGCGTGCCGCACTCGCCGCAGAACTTGTCGTCGGCCAGGTTGGCCGCGCCGCAGGCCGCGCAGGTGAGCGCGAGCCGCTGCCCGCACTCGCGGCAGAACTTGCGCTGCGGCTCGTTGGCCGCCCCGCACTGCGTGCAGTCCACCCGTGGCCTCCCGACGTCCCCTGTGGTCGGAGGCTAGCCGACGGCGACGCCGCAGGTCAGGGACTCGACCGAGCGGGTCGGTCGACAGGGTCGGCCGTCTCCCGGGCTTCGACCCGCGACGGGCGCTACCGTGTCGCGCGTGACCGCCGTACGCCGTGCCACCGCAGCCGACACCGAAGCCGTCGTCGCCACGATCACGCAGGCGTTCGAGAAGGATCCCGCCTGGCAGTTCATCATCGACGGGCAGCACCCCGAGAGCTCCGAGCACTTCGCGCGGGCGCTGTTCCGGTCGCGTGTCGACGACGGCACCGTGTGGGTGACCGACGACGTCTCGGCAGTGGCGATGTGGGAGTTCCGCGAGCGCGGCGCGCCGGTGCACGGCAAGACCGAGGCGGTGTGGGACGACTACCGCGCGACGGTCGGCGAGCACCTGTGGGCGCGCCTCGACGCGTGGGAGGACGCGCTCGACGCGTCGCGCCCGACCCCGCCGTACTGGTACCTCGGGGTGCTGGGCACCCGGCCGGACTCGCAGGGGCGCGGGCTCGCGACCGCGGTGATGGAGCCGGTGCTCGAGATGGCCGACCACGACCACTTCGACTGCTGGCTCGAGACCGCGGCCGAGGACAACCTGCTCTTCTACGAGCGCCGCGGCTTCGCGCACCGCCTCCCCGTCGACGTCCCCACCGGCCCCCTCACCTGGTGGCTGCGAAGAGCCCCCGCCGCCCGAGTCATCCGCTGAATCTGTCCCTTAGGGTCAACCAGTGGCACATATGTGCCACGTCGTGTCCACGATTCGCGATCATGGTGGCTCCTACGGCGCCGCGATGACCTCGGCGTCCCGTCCCCCGAGTCTGTGAGGTTGCCGTGCCGGCGTTCGACCTGCCGCTCGACGAGCTGCGTGAGTACGCCGGCACCAACCCGCGACCGGACGACTTCGACGACTACTGGACCGAGGCGCTGGCCGAGCTCGACGCGATCGAGGACGCCGACGTCCGGCTCGAGCCGGTCGCGCACCCCGCGACGTACGCCGAGTGCTTCGACCTCACGTTCACCGGAGTGCGCGGCGCGCGCGTCTACGCGAAGTACCTCCGACCCGCCGCGTCGACGCGCCCCGGTGCCCGGTCTCGTCGTGTTCCACGGCTACAGCGGGTCGAGCCCGGACTGGTTCGAGCTCCTGCCGTACGTCGCGCAGGGCTTCGCCGTCGCCGCGCTCGACTGCCGCGGCCAGGGCGGCCGCTCGCAGGACCCCGGCGGAGTGCACGGCGGAACCCTCGAAGGGCACATCGTGCGCGGCCTCGGCGACGACCCGCGCAACTTCGCGTTCCGGCAGATCTTCCTCGACACCGTGCAGGTCACCCGCATCCTCATGGACCGCCCGGAGGTCGACGCGGCCCGGATCGGGGCGACGGGCGGGTCGCAGGGCGGCGCGCTCACGCTCGCCTGCGCGGCGCTGGAGCCGCGGGTGAGGGCAGCCGCGCCGGTGTTCCCGTTCCTGTCGGACTACCAGCGGGTGTGGGACCTCGACCTCGCCACCGAGGCGTACGCCGAGCTGCGCTCGTGGCTGCGTCGCTTCGACCCCACGCACGCCGCGATCGACGACATGTGGCGGCGGCTCGGCTACATCGACGTCCAGCACCTCGCGCCGCGCATCGAGGCGAGGGTGCTGCTGCAGCTGGGGCTGATGGACACGGTCTGCCCGCCGTCGACGCAGTTCGCGGCGTACAACAAGATCGGGTCGCCGAAGGACGTCGTGATCTATCCCGACTTCGAGCACGAGGACCTGCCGGGCGGCGCCGACCGGATCCTCGCGTTCCTGGTCGACGAGCTCCGCCCCTGAGATCGACCCTTAGGGTCACGATGTGGCACTTTTGTGCCACGAGTTGACCCTAAGGGTCATTTCGTTCGTGCTCGGGGGGTGCGGGCGTGCGACGTTTCCGTCTCGTCGCACGCCCGCGGTCCCCCGTCAGCGACCGGTGCCGTAGTGCGCGTCCAGCACCGCAACGGGCTCGTTGACCACGTCGTGCCAGCGGGCGGCGGCGAGGTCCTGCGGGTTCAACGTGGTCGCGTCGACGTACGCCGGCTGCACCGCCGGCTGCCCGGCCGACGGCGACGTCGCGCCGGCCGCGTTCGTCCGCGACAGCACCGACGTGCCGAGTGCGAGCAGCGCGATCACCAGTGCGGCCACCGCGATCGCGCGGAACGCCGCACCCGTCGTGTCCGGTGCGTGCTCGATCGTGTTCGTCGTCATGACGGCCTCCCCCGCTCGTCCGGTCCGACGTCACGTCGACGTCTGCACAGGACACGCGTCACGCGGCGCGACGGTTCCCTGGAACGGGAAAGTTCTTCCGCCGCACGGACTCGCAGTCGGCCGCGGACCCGCGTCAGGCCGGCAGGCGCGCGGCGAGGTAGGCGGCCGCCCACGCGGCGCACTGGATCGTCGTGCCGCGCGGACGTCCGGGTACGCCGCACGCGCGCACCACGCGAGACGTGCGCGGCATCTCGACGGTGAAGGCGACGCCGTGCACCTTCGACGTCGCGGTGTACCAGTCGGTCATGTTGCCGTGGCACGGTCCGCCGCAGGGCACCACGTGCGCCGGCACGATGCGCGAGAGCCGGGAGAACGCTCGCGCCCAGGCGGCTCGGCGTCCACCGCCCGTCGTGTCGACAGCCGTCGAGAAGCCGTGCAGCGAGATCACGAGGTCGGGCTGGATCCACACCAGGAAGCGGGCGATCGCGCGGGACTCCGGCTCGCTGAGGGCACGTCGTCCGGAGCGGGTCCCCGGCACGAACTTGTTGGGGAAGTTCGCATTGAGGTTGACGCCGTGGGAGTTCCAGCGACGACCGATCGCGCCGCCGTCGGGGTTCATGCTGCGCACGGTCCAGATCGAGTACGTCGCCGTCGTCGGCGTCCTGAGCTTGCGCAGGACGTCGACCGTCAACGGACCCGGCCACTCCTCGCCGTGCATCTGGCCGATCACGACGAGCACCCGCTTGGACGCCGCGGCGCCCTGACGCTCGGCGACGATCGCGCGTCCGTCGACCGACCGACCGATCGTGCACGCCACCGAGATCGTGCTCGAGTGCACGATGTGGCACAGGAACCCCGACGGCGACGGCGACGGCACCCCGCCTACGGAGGTCGGCACGACGACCGTGGCGGCACGGGACGACGCGATCGACGACGCCACCGACCGCGCCGACTCCGACGTCACGCGCGGCGCCAGCACGGCGGACGACGTCGCGGACGACGACGCCGCGAGCGTGGCGCCGAGCACGACGACGACCGTCGCGACGCGCGCGGCACGGGAACGGAGGCTCGAGGTCATGGCGCCATCGTGGGCCACGCGACCCCTCGATGTCCGTCAGACACGCGACGTCCGCTCACTCCCAGGCGCGCCACTCACACCGCAGCGGCGAGATCACGTGCCTTGCGGACGGCCTCGGTGCGCGACGCCGCGCCGAGCTTGGCGAGGATCGCCGACACGTGGTGCCCGACCGTCTTCTCCGACAGGTGCAGGCGGGCCGCGATCTCGGCGTTGCGCAGGCCCTCCTCGAGCAGGTCGAGCACGTCGACCTCGCGATCGGTGAGACCGCCGACGTTGCTCCGCGTCGACGCACGCGCACCGCGCGGCACCTTGGCGCCGATCGAGCGAAGCTTGTCGTCGCAACGGGCCACGAGGACCGTCGCGCGCAGCTGCTCGAACATGGCCCGCGCCTCGCGCAGGTCGATCTCCTCGTCGCTGTCGAGCAGCGCCCACGCCGCGTGGTAGGGCGCGCCGACGGACGTCCAGTAGTCCGCGGCACGCCGGTGCTCGCCGGTCATCGACCACACCTCGGGCTCACGAAGACCCGCCGGCGGAGCGTCGAGCTTGCCGGCGCGCATGAGCAGCAGCGACATGATCGCCATCCAGTCCGGCTCCTGCAGCCGCACGGCCTCGGCGTGCCAGGGCCCGACGACGTCGAGCACGGCGTCGACGTCACCTTCGAGCAGGTGCGCCTCGCCGCGCGCGATCGCCACGGATCCCTGGTAGTCGAGGGTCTGCGATTTCGCGATCCAGTCGCGCATCTCGTCGAGCAGGGTCCACACGTCGTCGCGATCGCCGCGACGGGCGCCCACCAGGGCGAGCACCGACAACGGCTCGATCCGGCTGGCGCGGCCGGTGTTGCGGACGTAGAGCAGCTCCTCGGACTCGGCGACCGCCTCGTCCCAGCGCCCCATGTCGAGCTTGACCGTGACGGTGGAGGCGAGAGCGCAGAGCAGGTCACCGTTGAGGTCGTGCTCGTCGGAGAATCGGACGCCCTCCGTGTAGGCGTCGATCGACTCGTCGAAATGCCTTTGCGCCCAGTGGATCCAGCCGACGGTCTGGTAGAGGCGCGACGCCATCTCGGTGAGATCGTTGTTGAGCGCGAAGCGCAGCGCCTCCTCGGCGTCCTTCGCGCCCTGCTCGTGCTCGCCCAGCATGAAGAGCATCGAGCCGCGGCTGCCCGTCGCCCGCGCGATGACGGATCGCTCGTCGGCGACCTGCGCGACCTCGATGGCCCGCGTCGTACCACGGCAGCGACTCCTCGAACCGCGACGCGCGAGCGAGGTGCGCCGCACGCGTCGCCAGCGCGCGGGCCAGCTGGGGGTCGGCTCGGACTCGTCGAGCAGCGTCGAACGCCTGGTCGACGAACGACGCGCCGTGCGAGTTGTCGCCGATCGTGTAGTAGGAGTAGTCGACCGCGAGCAGCGCGTCGACGATGTCCAGGTCGCGCCCCCTGCCCCGCAGCAGCTCGATCTGCGCCAGGTACGCGTCGATCGACTCGTCGTGCTGGTCGCAGATCGAGCACTCGCGCCCGCGCTTGCCGAGCAGCAGGATCCGGGCGTCGACGTCGAGCAGGTCGACGTAGGGCATCGCGCGGCCGTACTGGTAGGCCGCCTCGCGGTGCGAGCCGAGCAAAGCCGCGGAATCGCCTGCGGCGACGGCGAACTCGAGGATCGCCGCGGGGTCGCCGGCCATCTCGGCGTGCTCGGCGAGGCGCGCCAGCGGTCGCGGCGACATCGGCATGTCGCGGAGCCGGTCGAGCACCTGCCAGTGCAGCGCACCGAGACGTCCCGGCGTGATGCCCGACAGCACCGACTGGCGCACCAGCTCATGGCGGAACGCGTACGCCGGCGCCTCGAAGCGCAGCATGCCCGCGCTCACGCACTCGTCGACGGAGTCGGCCGTGACGTCGGGCATGCCGTGGATGAGCGACGGCTCGATGCGCGAGCCGATCACCGCCGCCGACTCGAGCGCGAGCCGCGCCTGCGGACCGAGCCGGTGCGTGCGCGACAGGACGGCGTCCTGCACGGTCGCCGGCAGGTGCTCGCCGCCGGAGGCGATCACCTCGGTGACGAAGAACGCGTTGCCGCCGGTCTCGGCGTACAGCGCGTCGACGTCGATGCCCGACTCGGTGCCCACCAGCTCCGCGACGGCGGCCACCGACAGCGACGGCACCGGTATCCGCTGCACGGCTGCCATGGACGCGATGTCGCCCACCATCACGCGCAGCGGGTCCGAGGGCTGCAGGTGGTCGTCGCGATAGGTGAGCACGACCAGCACCGGCAGCGCGTCCACGCGTCGTGCCAGGAAGCGGACCAGGTCGAGCGTGGACATGTCGGCCCAGTGCAGGTCCTCGATCACGAGCACGACCGGGCCGGTCGCGCGCAGGGCCTCGGCCGTGGTCTCGAAGAGACCGTCGCGCTCCCCCGTCCGCAGGAGCTCGCCGACCCGCGGGTCGAGATGCGGCGCCACGTCGACGAGCGGCCCGAGCGGTCGCGGCGACGACAGCGGGTCGCAGGCGCCGACGAGCAGCGTCGTCGTCGACGGGAGCGCGGCGCCCCAGGCGCGCACGAGCGCCGACTTGCCCGCCCCCGCCTCGCCGTGCACGAGCGCGAGACGCCCCGAGCCGGCGAGCGCGTCGTCGTGCAGGCCGTTGAGGGCGTCGACGAGGTGCGACCGCTCCACGAGTGCCACCTGGTCAGAGTAGGCACCGGAGCCCGACTGCGCAGGCAGGAACGTCGAGACGCCGGCCAGCTCGAGGCTCGGGTCCTGCGCGAGGACGAGACGCTCGAGCTCCTGCAGTGCAGGTCCGGGGTCGATGCCGAGCTCGTCGGCGAGCACGGTCCGGGCGCGCTGGTAGGCCGCGAGCGCGTCCGCCTGCCGCCCGGCCCGGTACAGCGCGGCCATGAGGAGCGCCCAGAACGACTCGCGGGTCGGGTGCCACCGCACGAGCGCCTCGAGCTCGGCCACCGGCGCGGGCGTGCCGGGTCGGCCGAGGTCGGCCGAGATGCGGCGCTCGAGCGCGTCGAGCCGCAGCGCCCCGAGCCGGGTCGCGTCCGCCTCGAGCGACGCGGCGCCGTCGAACTCGGCGTACGGCGTCCCCCGCCACAGTCGGAGCGCCTCGACGAGCAGGTCACTGGCCTCGTCGAGCTGCCCGCGCGCGAGCGCCGCGCTGCCACGTGCGACGAGCGACGCGAACCGGAGCGCGTCGACGTCGTCCGGCTCGACGTCGAGCAGGTAGCCGTGCCGACCGGTCCGCACCACGTCGTCGGCGTTCAGGTCGCGACGCAGCCGGGCGACGTGCGACTGCAGGGTCGCCTGCGCCGCCGCCGGCGGGTCCTCGCCCCACAGCCCGTCGATGAGGGCCTCGGTGCTGACCTCCCGACCCGGCGTCAGGGCGAGCAGCGCGAGCAGGCGACGCGGCAGCGGGCCGCGCACGTCGATCGCACGTTCGTCGTGGCTGACTTCGAGCGTCCCGAGCACCCAGATCTCCATGCTCACGACGGTAGGCAGTGCCTGGGCACGCGCGTGAGGGGAGAAATCCCCAGATTCGGCGGTTGAAGCGGGCTTGCAGCGGGATGGGGGCAACTCCCGCAGCGCTGCCAGCGCCGTGCCAGCACCCCTTGCGACGGTCCTGGTGTGCCACCGACCGGCGGCGCACCGAACAGCCCGAGGAGCTCACGATGACCACCACGACGATCCGCGACCAGCACGACACCGACGAGCGCACTGCGATGACCACCGACACCACGCCCGTCCTCATCGAGCGTCCGACCGTCACGAGGACCTCCACCTCGGCCCGGACGCTGGCCACGATCGCCGGCGGCCTGGCCGTCGTCGCCGTCGTGTCGGCCCTCTCCGCCGCGGGCTACCGCGCCTACGTCGCGGACCAGGCGACCGGCGGCCCCGACGCGTCGCGACGGTCGCGACGCAGACCCAGGCCGAGCTCGACGGCGCGGACGCCGGACCGCGCTCGCGCCACGGCGTGGCGTCGTCGTCGGCGTACACCGTGGCCGTCAAGGCCGACGACGCCGCCGGCACGACCCACGGTCGTATCCAGCCCCTGCCGGACGCCGCCCTCGCCGGCACCGGTGCCGCGTCGCGCACCCTCGACGACGGTCAGCCCCCGGCGCAGGGTTCGACCGGCACCAGCTGGTCCGCGCGCGGCTCGCAGCAGACGGTGCAGGCCGGCACCTCTGACGGACTGCCGCAGAGCAGGGGCACGCGCGTCGTCAGCTGATCTCCCAGGCTCGAGCTTCCTCGGGCTCGACACGAGGGGCCTTCCGGTTCGCCGGACGGCCCCTCTGTCGCGTCCACACTGATGACGAGGCATCGCGACGAACCACCGCGCAGACGCCCTGGCTACTCCCAGCCCTCGGTGAGCGCACGCAGATGCCCGATCTCACGTCGGACGACGGCCTTGCCTTGCTCGAGCATGGTCGCGACCACGATCGCCACCAGTCCGAGAGTGGCGATGGACACCCACAACGTCGCGCCCGACCACGCCGGCAGCATCTGGGCCACGGGCACCAGCACCAGCAACGCGAGCGCGGCGACCGTCACCGCCGCACCGAGAGCAAGGCGTCGACGCACCCTGGTGACCACACCCCACGCTGCAACACCGATGCCGATCGCTGCGGCCAGTGCCGCGTAGCCGAGCGACACGGTGAAGATCTGCACGAACGACGAGCACACCAGGAAGGCCACGCCCACCACTTCGAGCCAGACGACGTCCGGAGTGTCGACCGGCTGCGCATTCCGCCGCCGCCATCCACGCAGCATCGCGATCATCACGAGCAGCGTCAGGCCGACCGCGACCGTGTACCACTGCGGGTTGCCGTCGAGGCTCTGCGCAGCCCACGTGATCCACGCGGCGCACGCCAGCGCGGGAGCCAACAGCGTCAGCCCGATCGACGCGAGCACCCGGCCGAGTGCCGCCGAGTAGACCGCGGCGACCACGAGCGCCACGGGAACGAGCCACGCGTCCGGCAGCTCCAGCGCGGCAGCGCCGAGGGTGGCCAGCGTCGTCCACGCGCCGAACGCGGCGGCCGGCATCAGCCACTCGCCCGATCCGAGCCGGTCGTGCACGAGCAACGCGCCGGCGACCACCATGCTGAGGGCACCGAGCACACCGACCTGCGCGCTCGCCGTCGCGTGCGCCACGACGAGCCCCACGACAACGCTCAGCAGCAGGTACGCCGCCGCGGCGTAACGAAGCCATGCCCACGTCAACCTCGTGGCTACGAGGCCGAGCGCGACCGCCGCCACGACCAGAGCAGCGACGGTCACCCAGCTGAGGTAGGGGACGATGGTCGACGCGGATGCCAGAGCCGCGGCGAGCGGGGCGGCCATCGTCAACGTCGCGAGGCCGACGGTCGCGCGCACGAGAAGGACGTCACGGTCGGCATTGGTCCAACGCAGCAGGCCTGCCGATACCAGCACGACGACGGCCGCGATGGCCGACGTCCAGCTCACCTTCGCGACGTCGCCCAGCTCGAGCCACGACGCGAACGCGAGCCAGGCACCGAGCGCGGCCATCGACCCCGCCGTCACCAGGACCCATCGGCTCGAGCGCCCGACCCGCAGGGCAACGACGCTGCACGCGACGGACACGAGTGCGAGCGCGAGTGCAAGCCACCCGTACCCCTCCACCGCACCGGCTGCGACTATCAGCGAGCCGCTGAGCACCGCGTAGCCGCTCGGCACGACGACGTCGACCGCAGGACGTCGCAGGAACGACACCGCGAGAACTCCCGCGAGCGCACCGACCGCCAGCAGCGTCAGGGCCAACGAGGTTCCCTCGCGGGCCGTGATGACAGCCGTGATCGCAGTGATGTGCGCGACCGCGAGCAGCGGGTAGTCGGCGCGCGCCCAGGCCGGGCTGGACCGGTCCAGGCGCCACGCGGCTTCGTAGGCCGCGAGCAGCAGCGCGGCGACGACCACTCCCACCCACGCACTGTGGGTGAGTGCGTCCGGCCACAGCTGCCACGCGCCGACCCACGCCACGAGAGCCGCCGCACCGAGCAACGACCAGATCCGTAGCAACCAGGCCGACGCCGCAACCACGAGTGCCGTCGTGACGGTGATCCAGCCGGCCCACCACACGTCCAGCTCCGGGGTCAGTGCCGCCGCGACCGCGATCTCGACGGCCCCGACCACGGCGGGCGGACGCAGCCACCCCGTCGTGGGCAGCAGGCGTCGCACGACGTCGTTGCTCGACGAGTCGTAGGCGAGCGCCGCGAGGAGCATCGGCCCGCCGACCACGGCAAGCGCGAGCGCCACCTGCACGACGACCGACGCTGCCTCGTAGGACGCGACGACATACGTCGCTGCCAGCGCGACGGCCGGAGCCACGGCCGACCAGCCCAGCCACTGCGCGACCTGTGGACTCGGCCTCAGGATCACAGCGACCACGATGACGGCGGCCAGCGCCGCGAGCGCCGGACCCCTCGTGTCGATCGCTGCGAAGGCGAGCACCGAGAAGGAGATCGCGAGCCAGACGAGCGTTGCGCGCACACGCGCGGGCGCGGCGACGTGGGTGGCTGCGGCGTAGAAGACTGCGACCCCGCTCGCCACCACGCCGAACCAGCTCGAGCGGATCGGGACCAGGTCCGCGGCGTCGAGAACCAGGGCCAGCGAGAGCGGAAGCATCAGTCCGCAGAGCACGACCGTGGCCTCGCGGGCCGTGGAGCCGAACCAGTCGACCAGCCGATCGCTCACCGGCGAACGGCCGAGCTCCTGGTAGACCGCTGTCAGCACGAACCCGGCGGTGGCAGCCGTGACGAGGACTGCGACGGTCCACCGGGTGCCGACGTCGGCGAAGGACACAGCGGTCAGCGCCAGCACGTGGGCAGCCAGACCGAGCCCGCCCGGGTCGCTCCAGCGATCCACGAGCGTCGGGCGAACGTGGACGACGACGAGGATGCCGAGGGCTACGGCCGCGGGCACGCCGCCGAGAACGGCCGTCGACGTACCGACGAGGGTCGCGCCCAGCCACCACGACCAGGTGGCGAGGGCCACGGTGGGCCACGCGCGCCAGCTGCGCGGCAGCGGGCCGAGGGCCGCCGAGATCGCGAGCGCCAAGGGCGCCGCGACCGACATCCACCGCGCAGAGGCGACGTCCGGCCAGAACTGGGTGGTGAGGATCAGGACCGCCGCGGACGCGGCGACCATGGCCGGATCCCACCAGAGCGTCCAGAAGTGGTCGCTCTCGTCCCGGTGCAGTGCGGCGCGCACGACGGGCACGCGGATGGGGATCACGGCCGCCAGCACGAGCAGGCTGCCGACGAGCACGGCGAGCGGCGCATGTCGGGTGGCCAGACCCACGGCGACGACCGCGGCCACCGGCAGCAGCGCTGCAGCCACGTCCAGGACCTGGGTCGCGTAGGCCACGACGTAGGGGTGCAGGCGTCGCGCGCCGGCCCACAGCGCCAGGACGACGGACGCCGCGAACGCGTACCAGGGATCGGCCCACGTGACGGCGAACGCAGCGACGAGCCCGAGTGCCGACAACGACACGGGGAGCGGGTCCGTGCTGCGCCCGTGCAGCTCGACCAGGGCGAGGAAGCCCGCCCCCGCCACCAGCGCTCCCGTCGCCAGCTCGGCGCCGCTCGACCCCGCACCGGGCAGCAGTGCGAGGAACACGACGCCCCACCACGCGACTTGCGCGACGCCGACGACACGGGCCGGGACGCGGACGTCGAGCAGCTCGAGCACGAGGAGCCCGGCGACACCCGTGAGGAGCACGGGCCATCGGGGATATCCGCCGGTGACCCACGTGAGCAGGGCCAACGCCGCCACGATGCAGGCACCGGGGACGCCCGCCGTGATGGTCGGGGCGCTGAGTGTCGCGGCCGGCCGCCACCGCGCCCACGCCAGCGACAACGCCATCGCGACGGTGACCGCCGCGACCTGCCACGCCGTGAACGTGGCGACGTCCTTGCCCTCAGGGATGGCGCGGCCGATGCCCATCGTCGCCAGCGCGACGCTGACCCACGCCACGGGTGCCACGAGGTAGCGCAGTGCCGAGTGGTGGTGACGCAGGCTCCAGAGCGCGTAGCCCGCTCCGACGAGGGCGGTGACGAGGGTCAGCGTGACGACGAGCCCTGGACCGGTGAGGTCGGGCGGGATCGGCACGCCGTCGAGGAACGACGTCACGACCATCACGGGCAGCAGCAGTCCACCGGCCAGCTCGAGAGCGCGCCCGGCGACGGTCGCACCTCGACGGAGCAGCATCCATGAGGCGAGGAACGGCGCGAACGCGATCCCGAGCTCGGCGACCGGGCGCATGCCCTGCGCGACGTCGCCGAACGCGAACGCGACGAGCCCGAACACACCGACGAACAGCAGCAGCACGCCGAGGTAGGCCAGGCCGTGCGTCGCGACGTCGGATCCGATGGACTCGCGGGTCTGCGACCACCACACGTCGAGACGGCTCGGCGGCCGCTCGTACGCTGCCGCTGGTTCGTGCGTCGTGGCCGGACGAGCGTCGGGCGACTCACCGTGCGGACGTTCGGGCGACGTCGTGCGCCCGTCGGACTGCCGCGACCGAGCGACGTACGGCAGTCCGTCCTTGTCGACGACGTAGGGACGCTCGGGAGCCGACGCCGGCGGGCTCGCCAGCGGTGTCGCGGTGAGCGTCGCGCTCGCCGTCGCGGCGGCTGCCGGAACCCGCGCAGTGACGTCCGACGACCAGGCCAGCTCGGTGAGGGTGTCGGCGGTGGCGTGTCCCACGAGCCCACGGCGTCGCGCCTGGGGAATGAACACCTCTCGGACGAAAGCGAGGTGATCGGCGTCCTGACGGTCGATCTCGGGCAGCTCGTCCGGCACCGGGTCGGGTTGGACCTCGACACCGTCGGACACCCAGGCGGTGAGCGTCCTGCCGTCCCAGAACCGCAGTCGTGCCCGCCCCGTCGGGTCGAGGTACCAGCCAGCAGGGTCAGAGTCGAACGGCGTCCTACCCATGGTTTCGAGTGTTCTCCGTCACAGCGAAGGATGCGCGCGGAGCAGGGTCACGATCCGGTGATCGGTCGGCTCCTCCGGTGGCATGAGCGGCGCGGTTGCGGCGCGACCGAGGTCGTCGGCGGAGGACCGGCGCCGTACGCTCACGACGACGGGTCAGCGAGGAGGCGGCGATGGGGTCCGACGGCACAGCGGCGTACGGCAAGGCATACCGCGAGGCGCTCGACTACGCCGCGAAGCTGCACCGGACGCAGTTCCGCAAGACCGACGAGGGCGTCGAGCCGACGATCCCCTACGTCGCGCACCTGCTCGAGGTGTCGTCGTTGGTCTGGTACGGCGGAGGCGACGAGGACCAGGCGATCGCGGGACTGCTGCACGACGCGCTCGAGGACCAGGGCCACCAGGTCACGCCGCGCCAGATCGAGAAGAGGTTCGGCGCGGACGTGCGGGCGATCGTCGAGGCGTGCACCGACGGTGCGCCGGGTGCACCGCGCGACGAGGGCACGTGGCTCGAGCGCAAGGTGCAGTACGTCGCCCACCTCTACGACGACACGACCCCACGAGCGCTGCTCGTGACCGCGGCGGACAAGGTCTCCAACGCGCGCGCGATCCTCGACGACGACGCGATGGCGCCGGGACTCGTGTGGCGTCGCTTCAACGCTCCGCGGCAGGCGATCGCGTGGTACTACGACGAGACCTACCAGGCGCTGTCGGCACGGATCGGCGACAACCCGGTCGTGCACCGGTTGGAGGGGCTCGTCGCCCGGCTGGCCGAGAGCGCAGGCGGCACCAACCTGCGCGCGTCGTACGCCGCGATGACCGACGACGAGTACGAGCTCGCGCTGTCCCCGTTGGCCGCGGCCAAGTCCAGCACCCGCTGACATAGCTCGTCCGCACGTCGCCTCGCCGGCATGCGACGCACCTCTGCGACCTGCACGCCACCCTCGTCCTCGCCGGGATGACCGCGGTGCTCGCGGTCGTCGGTGCCCTCGTCTCGCGTCGCGTCCCGGGGTGGGCGCTGTCGACGACGTTCGGCGTCCTCATGGTCGCGGTCGCCCTCTTCACGATCGGCAAGGCCGTCTCGCTCTGACCTGCGCCGGCCCGCGATCATCGGTAGTAGGAACGCGCTCTCTACGACGCGTTCCTACTACCGATGACGGACGTCGCTCGGTCGCAGCAGTCCCTGCACCCACGTGTCGCGCAGCCAGTCGCTGTACTGCGTGGCCGACCATCCCCGCTTCTCGACGAGCAGGAGGTAGAGCTCGGGCGCGTTGGTGGCCCAGATGATGTCGGCGGCGACCTCGGGGTCGACCGCGAGGTCGCCGGTCGCCTCGAGCTCGGCGGCCAGCCGGCTCATGTTGCCGCGGCGACGCTCGGCGATCTCCTCCCAGAGCGCCGCCAGCTCCGGCTCGGCCGCGCCCGCCGCTTTGAGCGTGTCGACGAGCGGTGCCAGCCGCGCGTGGATCGCGGGCAGCGACTCGGCGTAGAGCGTGAGCTTGCCCTCGGCGGACGCCTCCGCCTGGATGGCACGGACGTAGTCGCGCTCCTCGGCCGGCACGGGTACGCCGACGCCGGAGATCGCCGTCTCGACGAGCAGCCGGAACAGCGCGGGCTTGCGACCCACCAGCGTGTAGACGGTGTCGATGTTGACGTCGGACTCGCGCGCGATGGCCGACATGGTCGTCGCCGCGTAGCCGTGCGCGAGGAACAGGGCGCGAGCGGCGGCGAGGATCCGCGCCCTGCGCTCGACGGACGCCGCGCGACGTGCGGAGGCGTCGTACGAGGCCTTGACCCGGGCAGCCATGGCACCTAGGTTACATTCATCCGAAACGTATTCGGATGAATGGGGAGGCGAGTGTCATGTACGCGTTCGAGCAGCACGTGCCCATCAACGCCGAGATCCACGCCCGCATCATGGAGGCCCTGGGCCCCGAGGTGCCCGAGGGGCTCATCGCGCACATCGCGTTGGTCACCGACGACGGGACCCTGCGCTACGTCGACCTCTGGCGCACCCGCGCCGACTGCGACCGCTTCACCGACGACCGTCTGCACCCGGTGATCGGGCGCCTGCTTGCCGCGGCCGGCATCGCGCCGGAGAACGAGCCCGAGCGGCGCGAGCTCGACGTCGCCTACCTCTGGGGCGAGCTGGCACCGATGCCGGCCTGACCTCGCCACGGGATCCCGTCATCGGTAGTGGAAACGCGCTCTCTGCGACGCGTTCCTGCTACCGGTGATGGCGTGGCTAGCCGGTCGCGCGCCACTCGAGGAGGTAGGACTGCGCCTCGGTCGGCGGGATGCAGACGAGCACGTGGCCGGCGGCGTCGTGGGAGATGAGACCGCGCGCCGGGCACGGGTCGCCGGCGACCGCGATCGCGGGTGCGTCGACGGGCGACGGGTCGACCGGGTGGTGCGTCACGGGTGACGACGTCAGGAACCCGAACACCCAGGGCACGACCACCGCAGCGGTGAGCGCGAGCCCGACCAGCACGCCGGCCTGCGCGAGCCGCGGCAATCGCCGCCCGAGAGCCCACCAGCCGCGCGGCGTCCAGCCCGGTGCCGGCACCGGCTCGTCGTCGTACGCCGCGGCATCGACGCGACGTCCGAGCTCGATGGCGGGGTGCGATCCGCGGACCGTCGCGGCCGTGAGCGGCATCGAGGCGAACGTGTCCCACTGCTCGGCGACGGCCGCCCGGATGCGCGGCCGGTCGTCTGCGGCGTACCACCACTGCACGTGCGAGTCGAGGTCCATCGCCCACGCGGGGCTGCCGTCGGCGTCGAACGCGAACACGACGTCGCGGTCGGCGACGAGCTCGCGCACGAACAGCACGTCGGCCACGTCGAGCTCCCTCCGATCCCACTCCGACCACTGTCCCCCTCGCCACCGACGTTGCCCAGCCCTGGACGCATGGACCGACAACCCGAGCCTCCGACTTCCGGGCAGAGCGCGCGCCGCTGCGTGACAGGATGCGCGTGTGGCGACGGGCACACGCAGGCTGAGCCGGGGCACCTACGTCGGCTACTCCTTGGGCTCGCTGGCTACCGGCACCTTCGGCACCGTTCCCGGTCTCCTTCTCCTCTACTTCCTGACCGACACGCTCGGGGTCGCCGCCGGGGTTGCCGGCTTCACCGTCCTGCTTCCCAAGCTGTGGGACGTCGTCTGGAACCCGCTCGTCGGCGGCTGGTCGGACCGCACGCACACCCGATGGGGTGCGCGACGTCCGTGGATGTTCGCCGGGGCGTTGATCCTCCCGGTGTTCTTCGTGGCGATGTTCGCCGCACCCGAGTCGCTCTCGAGCGGGGGTGCGGCCGCGTGGACAGGAGCGGCGTTCCTGGTGGCTGCGGCGGCGTACGCCCTGTTCCAGGTGCCGTACGTCTCGATGCCCGCCGAGATGACCGACGACTATCAGGAGCGCACCACAGTCGTGTCGTTCCGAATCGTCGCCCTCACGATCGGGATCCTGGCCGCCGGTGCCCTGGCGCCGGTGATCGTCGACGCCGCTGGCGGCGGTCGGGCCGGATACCTCGTGATGGCCGTGATCATCGCCGCGTTCATGCTCGCGTCGATGCTCGGCGCTGTCGTAGGCACCCGCAAGGCACCGCGTACGACCCGACCGTCGGGCGCTGGGTCCCTGCTCACGGCGATCCGTGTCGCACGCGGCAACCCCTGGTTCCTGAGGCTGTGGGGCACGTTCGTGGTGCAGGCGCTGGCGACCGCGGCGACGCTCGCAGCGATCCCGTACTTTGCGACGTACGTCCTCGGCAACGAGAAGTCGACCACCCTGCTGTTCGCCGGGTTGGTTGCGCCCGCGATCCTGGTGATGCCGTTCTGGACGCGCTACGGCCACCGGGTGGGAAAGAAGCGAGCATTCGTCGCCGCGTCGCTGATCTACGCCGCCGCGTCGCTCGGCATGGTCGCGGGTCAGGTCCTGCCCACCGCCGGCGTGCTCGTCCTGGTCGTCTGCGCCGGCGTCGGCTACTCCGGGATGCAGCTGTTCCCGCTGGCGATGCTGCCGGACACCGTCGAGGCCGACGAGGCCCGTTCTGGCATACGTCGGTCCGGGCTCCTCACCGGTCTCTGGACTGCGGGCGAGACGGGGGCGTTCGCTCTCGGTCCCGCCCTCGTCGGCCTGGTACTGGCGGTGACCGGCTTCGTGTCGCGCGAGTCGGGTGAGGCGGTGGCACAGTCGTCGACGGCGATCGCCGGGATCCTGGTGGCGTTCAGCGTGCTCCCCGCGGCAGCGATGCTCCTCTCGCTGGTGGTGCTTCGTCGCTACGACCTGTCGGCCGAGCGGTTGGCGGTCGTCGTCGAGGAGGCCGGCACGGGAACCGGAATCGCCTCCGTCACGGAACTCCAGGGAGAGGGGACATCATGAGCCTGCCCGAGCGGGGACGCCCACGTGACGTCGTGATCGACGACCTGGCACAGCGGCACTCGGTCGACCTGCCGACCCACGGGGGTCGCACCTGGGCGTACGTCTACGACTCCGGGATGCCCGACCTCGACCGCACCATGGACGCCGCTCGTTCCATGTACGGGGCGGTCAACATGCTCGACCCCACGGTGTTCACCTCGATCGTCGCGCTCGAGAACGACGTCATCGGGACCGTGCTCGACCTCCTGCAGGCACCGCACGGCGCGGTGGGCACGTTCACCTCCGGCGGCACCGAGTCATGCATGCTCGCGGTCAAGGCGGCGCGCGACGCCCGACGCGACGTGGCACGCCCCAACCTCGTCGCACCGACCACCGTGCACGCCGCCTTCGTGAAGGGTTGTGAGTACTTCGGCGTCGAGATGCGCTTCGTGCAGGTCGATCCCACGACGTTCCGTGCCGACCCGGGCGCGATGGCCGCAGCGATCGATGACAGCACGGTGCTGGTGGTCGCGTCGGCCGTCTCCTATGCCCACGGAGTGGTCGACCCCGTGCCCGAGATCGCGTCTGCCGCGGCCGCTCGCGGCGTTCCCTGCCACGTCGACGGGTGCATCGGCGGCTGGGTGCTGGCGTGGTACCGCCGGCTCGGTCTCACGGTGCCTGCGTGGGACTTCGCCGTCGAGGGGGTCACGTCGGTCTCCGTCGACCTGCACAAGTACGCCTATGCAGCCAAGGGCGCCTCGACGCTGCTGTTCCGTGAGCCCCGGTTGCGCCGCGCCTCCTACTTCGCCTCGGCCGACTGGCCCGGCTACGCCATGATCAACACCACGATGCAGTCGACGAAGTCTGCCGGGCCGCTCGCCGCCGCGTGGGCCGCGTTCCAGCATGTCGGCGCCGACGGGTACGCCGAGCTCGCACGAGCCACCCACGAGGCCACCCAGTCCCTCGTCGCGCGCATCCCGGAGATCGCTGGGCTCCGGATCCTCGGGACTCCTGATGCCTCGCTCGTCGCTGTCGCGTCCGACGACCCTGAGGTCGACGTCTTCGTCGTGGCGGACGAGGCCCGCGTCCGAGGGTGGTACCTGCAACCGCAGTTCGCCTATCTCGACCTGCCCCGCAACCTGCACCTCACCGTGACGGCGGCCTCGCCGCCCAACGTCGACGGGCTGATCTCCGATCTCGCGGCCTCGGTGGCTGCGGCCCGTGCCGTGCCGTCAGCCGAGCCCGCCGCGGAGCTGGTCGAGATGGCCCGCAACCTCGACCCGGATGCGCTGACACCGCAGGAGTTTGCCGGCCTGTTGGCCTTCGCCGGGATGGATCCGGCTGCCGTCACGGGGGCGGGACTGCCGACCCGGATGGCGGGCGTGAACCACCTGCTCGAGGCGATGCCGCCTCGACTGCGCGAGCGGATCCTCTCGGAGTTCATCGGCGCGATCTACACCCCCACGCGTTGACCCTCCTTCACGCTCGACCCGCGACCCACCGTTCCTGTCTCTCGTTGCGCTCCAGCTTCCGGCTCTCCGACGCCAGCGTGGCAACGACCTGAGCGCGTCGTGCCGCCACGTAGCCGAAGGTGACTCTGGACAGACCGACGCACCACGCGGCTGGCGACCGCATGAGCGTGATCCACGCCCTCGCGGTCTAGGCTCGGCATCGACGCAGGCGGATCTACGAGGGGACCCAGCATGGGATCGCGAGTGCGACGCGGGATGTGCGGCGCCGCTGCGGTGGTGGTGCTCGGGCTGTCGGTGAGCGCATGCGGCTCGGGCGGCGGGATCACGCCGCCGAGCGGTTCGGTGTCGCGACCCTCGCCGTCGATCTCGCTCCCGACACGCCCCTCGGACACCACGACGCCGACCGACACGGCGACCCCGACCGACACCACCGCGAGCCAGACCCCGACGACACCCGCACCCACGCGCAGCGAGACGGCAGAGGCGACCTCGACGCCCACCCCGACTCCCACGCCGACTCCCACGCCGACACCCACCCCGACTCCGACTCCGACACCGACACCCACGACGACGACGCCGACTCCGACGCCCACCCCGACGACGTCGAGCCCGACGCCCACCCCCACCACCGAGACTCCGACGCCCACGCCGACCTCGGCGTCTCCCACCCCCACGTCGACGTCGCCCAGCCCGGTCCCCGAGCCGACCGGGTCGACGACGCCGTGGTGGCCCTGGGTGCTGCTGGCCGCCGTCCTGGCCGCGCTCGCCGCGTGGTGGTTCGTGGTCGCGGGCAAGCGTCGTCGTTGGGATGCGGCGTACGCCAAGGACGTCGCCGACGCGCGCTGGGTGGTCGACTCGCTCGTCCCCGCCACGACCGACCGAGCGCTGCCGACCGACCAGGTGACCACGCAGTGGGTCGACGGCAAGCGCCGCCTCGACGACCTGCAGGCCGACCTCTACCGCCTCGGCACCGACATCCCGACGACCGACCGGGCGACGAAGCTCGGCGCGCTCACCGGGTCGCTCGCCGCGCTCCAGGAGTCGCTGCAGAGCGACGTCGCGCTCCGCTCGGGCGTCGACGCCGGTACGGCGGAGTCCTCGGCGCTCGACGCCTCGATGGCCGACGTCGTCACCGCCCGCACCGCAGTGATGTCGGCCATCCAGGGCGACTCCGCGGGCGGCTCCCACGCCGCCAGTTGACACGCACGGGACCCGCGAGCCCGCGACGGCCGCGAGGGCCGCGAAACCTAGGTGTGCCGCATCGCCAATATGGGGAGCGGCTCCCGATGCGGGGGCCCGGCGTGCTCGGGGAACCTTGCTGCGAGCCCGACGAGGACGACGCGGCACCGGGTCGCGACGGTCGGGTGAACAGGAGAACCTCATGCCGCTCTTCATGGACGTCCACCAGCTCGACGGCCCCGTCACTGCCGAGGACGTGGCCAACGCCCACGCCGCAGACCTCCGCACGCAGGACCAGCACGGCGTGAACTACCTGCGCTACTGGGTCGACGAGAAGGAGGGCAAGATCTTCTGCCTCGTCGACGCGCCCGACGCCGAGTCCGCCAACACCGTGCATCGCGAGGCCCACGGCCTGGTCGCCGATGCGATCTACCCGGTGGTCGAGGGCAGCTGATGCACGCGGGGTGCGCCCGGAGGTCGTCAGACGCCGGGCGCACCTCGTCATCGCGCCGACCTGGGTGTCGATCCCGTCGTGGGGCGGTCGATTCGGCACCCAGGTTCGGCGTACGAGGTCACGTGACCTGGGGCTGCGTCGAGCTCGCGAACGGCAGCATCAGGATCGCTCCGACCAGGAAGCACGCCGCACCCGCGAAGGTGCCCGCGTTGGCCCACGTGAGGCTCACGATCTGACCGGTCGAGGGGTTGGTCCACGCCCCGACGGCCGAGACGCCGAACAGGATCGAGCCGAGCATGTTCACCGCGGCGATCACCCAGGCACGGTCGCGCACCCGGCGATGCCGACGACGGCGCACCTCCGGCGCGAGAGCGATCGCGCTCGAGACGAGGAACAGGATCGAGCCGATCGCGTCCGGCGCCCAGACCGCCTGCGCGGTGTAGTCATGGCGCGAGGCGGCCTCGAGAGCCGCTCGCAGCGTCGTGACGTTGAACTCGAGCGTGCCGACCCACTGGACCAGCGCGGCGACCAGGTTCGCGCGGTCCGCGCCGTTCCACTGACGCCACGGCGCGGTGCCCTCGTCGTCCGGACGCCATGACGCCAGCGACTGCAGCGTGGCCGCGGCGGTGAAGAACACCGAGCCGGCGAAGTAGGTCCAGCCGGCGACCGCCGGTGACAGCGACGTGTTGAGGCTCAGCGGTACGCCGGCCATGAACAGCGCGGAGCCGACCGCGAAGCCCCATCCGGCCCAGGTGGTACGCCGCTGTGCGGTCGTGACCCGGGTCGCCGTGTCGCTCATGCGCGTGCCCCCAGGAGCGGCACGCGGTCGGCCGGCTGCCGGCACATGACGCATCCCCCGATCCATGGGTCGCCGGTGTCGTCGGGAGTCGATGTCCGTCCGACGGTCACGTCGTTCGCTGATCCTGGCACCTGTCGCGTCACGCGAGGGTGGACTCGGCACTCCGGGCGCCGCAACTCTCTCAGCGTCCGCATAACGAGGGGGGCGCATACTGGTGGCATGGCCACGAGCGACGCCCTGAGGTCCCGCCAGGCGCGCTGGCTGGTTCCTCTCGCTGTCGTCGCCGTCATCGCGGCGGGTGTCGGCATCAGCTCGGCCGTGGCCAGCGCCGATCCCGCGCTCCCGGCACGCACCGCCGCCGAGCTGCTCGCATCGCTCGCCCACGCGCCCAAGCCAGCCCCTCTCCGGCACGGTGACGGAGAACGCCGACCTGGGGATCCCTGCCCTGCCTGGCACCGCCTCGACATCGCTGTCGTGGCAGTCCCTCATCACCGGATCCCACACGGCTCGCGTGTGGTACTCCTCGCCGAGCCAGGTCCGCGTGTCGCTCGTGGGCGATCTGGCCGAGAGCGACGTCGTCCGCAACGGGCGCGACCTGTGGGTGTGGTCGAGCCGCGACAACACGGTCGACCACACGGTCCTGCCTGCCGGTGCCGGCACGACGTCCCACACGACGCCGCCCATCGACCCGCTCACAGCCGCCGCTCGAGCGCTCGCCGCGATCGACCCGTCGACCTCGGTCACCGTCGACGGCACGAGTCGCGTCGCGGGCCGTCCCGTCTACGAGCTCGTCCTCTCGCCTCGGGCGACTGCGTCGCTCGTCGGGCAGGTGCGGCTCGCCATCGACAGCGAGACCTCCGTGCCGCTGCGTGTGCAGGTGTTCGCGAGGGGCGATTCCACGCCCGCCTTCGAGACCGCCTTCACGTCGGTCTCGTTCGACCGACCGGCTGACTCCGTGTTCGCGTTCAGCCCGCCGTCCGGCGCGAAGGTGTCGGAGTCGACGCTGCCCGTCGGTCCGAAGGCGCGCAGTGGTTCGGGCACGACCTCCGTGTCGTCGGGGCCCCGGCCGACCGTCATCGGCACCGGGTGGACCGCCGTCGTCGAGATCCCTGACGCAGCTGGGCTCATCAGCGGCTCCGGGTCGAAGGGTGGCAACGGCTCCGCCACCACGGCAGCGCTGATGCGCGCCACCACGACCGTCACCGGAAGCTTCGGCCGCGGCCAGCTGCTGCAGACGTCGCTGATGTCGGTCCTGCTGCTCTCCGACGGGCGCATGTTCGTCGGCGCCGTCACCCCCGACCTGCTGATGCAGGTCGCGGCCCGCACAGCGCGGTGACGCACCTCCCTGTAGCCACACCGAGCCCTGCCGGGCCGGTCGACGCCGACGTGGGCGCCGCGGCGATCACGACCCGCGGCCTCACCAAGCGCTTCCCGGGCGGACAGGTCGCCGTCGACCACATCGACCTGCAGGTGCCGCTCGGATCCGTCTTCGGCTTCCTCGGGCCCAACGGGTCCGGCAAGACGACGACGATCCGGATGCTGCTCGGGCTGATCGCACCGACCGAAGGTGTGGTCGACCTCCTCGGGGCTCCCATCCCGGGCGGCGCCGCCACGGTGCTCCCCCGGGTCGGCGCCCTCGTCGAGGGCCCGGCGTTCTATCCCTACCTGTCGGGTCGGGCGAACCTGGCCAGGCTCGACGCCGCCGACCGCACCGTCAACCCGCGCTCCCGCGGCGCACGCATCGACCACGCACTCGAACGCGTCGGGCTCTCGGCGGCGGCCGGGAAGCGATATCGCAACTACTCCCTGGGCATGCGGCAACGGCTCGGGCTCGCGGCGGCACTGCTGCGATCCCGCGACCTGCTCGTGCTGGACGAGCCCACCAACGGACTGGACCCGCAGGGCACCCGCGAGGTGCGGGCGCTGATCCGTGAGCTGGCCGCCGAGGGCGCGACCGTCTTCCTGTCCTCGCACCTGCTCTCCGAGGTCGAGCAGGTCTGCTCCCATGTGGGGGTCATGAGCCGTGGCCGTCTGGTCACGCAGGGCACGCTCAACGACCTACGTGGCGCGGCCGCGACCAGCGTCCGGGTCGTGACAGGTCAGCCGGACGAGGCGCGAGCCGTCCTGACCGGGCTCGGCCTCGACGTCGTCGCTGATGGCGTCCGACCACGTGTCGGCGACCCTCGGCGACCTCGAGTCCGAGCGGGTGACCGCGGCGCTCGTGCTGGCCGGGGTGGGCGTGCGCGAGCTCGTCGTGGAACGACCCGATCTGGAGGACGTCTTCGTCGCTCTCACCGGGGAGGGCTTCGATGTCGACCAGTGACGTCCTGCTCGAGCGTCCGGCCAGGGTGAGCTCTCGGCTGCTGCGGTCCGAGCTGCGCCTGGTGTTCACGCGACGCCGCAACATCGCCATCCTCGCCGTTCTCGCCTGCGCACCGATCCTGATCGGCGTCGCGATCAAGCTGGGCTCGCGCGGCGGTCGTGGCGGCGGCCCCGCGTTCATCGGCCAGATCACCCAGAACGGGCTCTTCCTCGCCTTCACCGCTCTCGTCGTGACGCTGCCGCTGTTCCTGCCGTTGGCCGTCGCCGTCGTGGCGGGCGAGTCGATCGCGGGCGAGGCGTCGTCCGGCACGCTGCGTTCGCTGCTCGTCGTACCCGTGAACCGCACCCGGCTGCTGGCGATCAAGCTCGCGGCGATCACCGCCTACGCCGTTGCAGCGGCCGGAGTGGTGGCGGTGTCCGGGGTGGTGGTCGGATTCGTGCTGTTCCCCACAGGTCCGGTCACCCTGCTGTCCGGAAGCGTGATCCCGCTGGGCAACGCGCTGCTCCGAGTCGTCCTCGTCGCGTTGTACGTCGCAGCGATGCTCGCCGTCGTCGCGGCCATGGGTCTGTTCGTCTCGACACTCACCGAGGTTCCCCTCGCGGCCATGGCGACCACGGCGATCGTCGTCGTGACGGTGGAGATCCTCGATGCGGTGCCGCAGATCGACTCGATCCACCCGTGGCTGTTCACGGACTGGTGGCTCTCCTTCGGCGACCTGCTCCGCGACCCGGTGGCACTCGACCAGATGACCCGCGGGCTGCTGGTGAGCGTCGCGTACGTCCTGGTGTTCAGCGCGCTCGCGTGGGCGCGGTTCACGACGCGCGACGTCACGTCCTAGCGCCGGGTTCGCCGCGACGTGGGTGCCGATCCCGTCGCAGAGTGGTCGAATCGCCACCCAGGTTCGCGAGTCAGGCGCTCCGGCGGGCTCGGTCGGCGATCGCCTGGAGCTGGGCGCGCACCGTGCCGGGGCTCCGTCGCAGCAGCGAGACCGGGATCCGGAGGACGACGTACCCGGCAGCCACGAGGGCCGCGTCCTTCACGGCGTCCGCCTCGCGCACCCGTGCGTCGGCGTGGTGCGGGCCGTCGATCTCGATCACGAGCGTGCGACCGTCGGGCAGGTCGACGACGAGGTCGACGCGCCTCGGCCCGTCGGGCGTCTCGATCACCTGCTGGCGTCGCGCCGGTCCCAGGCCGACGAGCCGCACCAGGCGTGCGACGTCGACCTCGGAACGGGCGTCCGCGCCCTCGACCGCCTCGGCGACCATCGAGCGCAGCAGGGCGCTGTGCCGCACCCGTTCGAGCCGCCCGAGCACATCGAGCAGCTCGTCGGGGGTGGCCAGCCGCTGCTGCACCACGGCGAGCACCAGTCCGGACGCCGTGCGCGGGTTGACCTCCCACGACGCAGCATCGATCGCGGCCCGCGCGGCCGTCGTACAGGCCGGCCAGGCGCTGGACACGAGATCGACCTCGTCGAGGACGGTCACCTGGTGCAGGACGACGCCCCGGAGCGGCGTGGGCCGCAGTCCGCGCGGCAGCAGGACGTGCACCTCGTCGCGTTCCCAGGCCTGGAGACCAACGTGCTCGAGCGCCGTGCGCCCGCCGAGCGCCGACCGCGCGCCGGAGTGGGCGACGGCGACCGCGCGCCGCTGCGCACGGGTCAGCGTCCCGGTCTTGAGCACGACGACGTGCGGACCGTAGGTCGTCCAGCGCTCGGCGTCGACCTGGCGTCGCACGTGGCGGTGCGTGACGCCCAGCGCGGCGAGCTGGTCACGGCGTACGACGCCCAGCTGCGCCTGCGCGAGCTCGCGGAGCCCGGGAACGGCGTCGAGCGCGTGCGAGCGTCCAGTCATGTGCGCGAGCGTGCGCCCGAGCGCGAGGGGTGCGAGCGGGCGACGCCGCCCGGCTGGGGACGACGTACCGACGCAACCTGGGTGGTGATTCGACCACTCTGCGACGGAACCGACACCCAGGTTCGCCGCGCGGGCACCCGGCTCAGGCGCGGGGCGGGCTCGACGGGCCGAACCTGGGTGGAGTTTCTACCGCTCTGCGACGGAATCGACACCCAGGTTCGCCACCGCGACCTGCGTCAGGCCTCGGCGAGCAGTTCCAGGAAGCGTTCGCCGTACTTCTCGGCCTTGACCGGGCCTATCCCGTTGACCGCGAGCAGCTGCTCCGGCGTCGAGGGACGCGCGGCCACCAGCTCCCACAGTGTGCGGTCGGGCAGGACGACGTACGCCGGGACGCCCTCGGCGTCGGCGAGCACACGGCGCTCGGTGCGCAGCACCTCGAACAGCTCGCGGTCGGCGTCGGTGACGTCGGTCGGCGTACCGCCCGAACCGCGCACGGCGCGCGCCTTCTTCGCGCGCGCCGGTGCCACCGACATACGCCGCAGCTCGACCTTCTCGCCGCCCTCGAGCACCGGGCGCGCCCGCTCGGTGACGGTCAGGGCACCCATGCGCGACGGGTCGGGCGAGAGCAGGCCGCGGGCGACGAGCTGACGGATGACGCTGCGCCACTCCTGGTCGCTCACCTCGACGCCCACCCCGAACGTCGGCAGCTCGTCGTGCGACCAGCTCTCGACCTTCGGCGTCCGCTTGCCGCGCAGCACGTCGATCACGTGGCCGGCGCCGAACCGCTGCCCGGTGCGGATCACGGCCGACAGCACCTTCTGCGTCTCGACCGTCGCGTCGTAGAGCTCGGGCGGCGTGAGGCAGGTGTCGCAGTTGCCGCAGTCGCTGGAGTCCTCGCCGAAGTACGCCAGCAGCACGCGACGCCGGCACGTCGAAGCCTCGGCGTAGCCGAGCATCGCGTCGAGCTTCATCTGCTCGACCCGCTGGTGCTCGGCCGACGCTCCCCCACCGGTGATGAACGACGCCTGCTGCACGACGTCGGCGAGGCCGTACGCCATCCACGCGACCGCGGGATCGCCGTCGCGGCCCGCTCGTCCGGTCTCCTGGTAGTAGCCCTCGAGGCTCTTGGGCAGGTCGACGTGCGCGACGAAGCGGACGTCGGGCTTGTCGATGCCCATGCCGAACGCGATCGTGGCGACGACGATGACGCCGTCCTCGCGACGGAACCGCTGCTGCACGCGCTGCCGCTCGTCGCCGTGCATGCCGGCGTGGTAGGCGAGCGCGTCGTAGCCGTTGTCGACGAGCAGCGCCGCGAACTCCTCGGTGCGCTTGCGCGACTGGCAGTAGACGATTCCCGTCTGGTCGCGGAAGCCCTCGCCGTCGTCGCCGCTGGCGAGGAAGCGCAGCAGCTGCGCGCGTACGTCGTTCTTCTCCTCGACGACGTAGCGGATGTTGGGACGGTCGAAGCTCGTGACGAACTCGCGCGCCTCGGTGAGCCCGAGCCGCTGGTGGATCTCGCGCCTCGTCAGCGCGTCGGCCGTGGCGGTGAGCGCGATGCGCGGCACTGACGGGTAGCGGCTCGTGATCTCGGCGATGCGAAGGTATTCCGGGCGGAAGTCGTGTCCCCACGCGCTCACGCAGTGCGCCTCGTCGATCGCGAACAGCGCGATGCCGTTGGCTCCCGCGACGTCGTCGAGCGTGGTGAGGAAGCTGGGTGTGAGGAGGCGCTCGGGGGCGACGTAGAGCAGGTCGAGCTCGCCGGTCCTCAGCGCCTGGCGGGTGCGGTAGACCTCCTCGTCGGTCGACGTCGAGTTCCAGTACGACGCGCGCACGCCGAGCAGGCGCAGCGCCTCGACCTGGTCGTGCATGAGCGCGATGAGCGGCGAGATCACGATGCCGACGCCCGGCCGGACGAGGGCGGGCAGCTGGTAGCACAGTGACTTGCCGCCACCCGTCGGCATGAGGACGACGCTGTCGTCGCCGGCGATCGTCCGCTCGACGATCTCGGCCTGCGCCCCGCGGAACGACGTGAACCCGAACACCTCGCGCAACGTGGTGCTCGCCGCGTCTGTACCGGACGCCGCGGTCGCGCCGTCCCCCGTCGGCTCGGTGAGGTCGGCGGCGGGTGCGACGTCGCGTGCCGCGCTCGTCGCGTCGTCCGTCACGTGTGCGCTCCCCGGCCCGCGCGCCCGGAAGGTCCGACCGCTGCCTGCCATTCTGTCGGACGTCGCCGACGCCCGACCGCCCCCGCCCCCACGGCCGACCTGGGTGGGGATCCGACCACTCTGCGACGGAATCGCCACCCAGGTTGGTCGCGCCGCACGCGGGTCGCCCGGCGTCCAGCAACCTGGGTGGCGATCCGACCACTCTGCGACGGAATCGCCACCCACGTTGGGTCGTGAGCCCGGCCGGGTGAGCGTCAGGCCAGCAGGGACGCCGGGTCCGCGGCGTAGGCGAGCATCCAGGTCGGCTGGATCCGCAGGTAGGCGATGTCCGGGGCGAACGTCGAGGGCGAGACGCCGTAGAACGCCGGTGAGATGGTCGTCGACCTCACCGAAGTCCGGGTGCGCGGGCGTGAGTCGTTCGGCGCTCCCGTGGGTGAACACACCGAACGTGTCGCCGCGCGCGTGCGTCGCGCTGACCGCGGGACGGGCCGCGAGGTGCCGCGCCTTGGTGGCGAGCGCGGACGTCGTGAACACCCATCGCCCGTGGACGAAGTGGCCATCGACGCACGACGTGAGCGGACGTCCGTCCGCCGTCACCGTGGCGACCACGAGCACCTGCATCCCTGTCGAGGACCTGCACCAGCTGCCCGGCCGAGAGCAGGCGGTCGGGCGTCATGATGTCGCGAAGGTGCTCGTTGCCACCCGCCACGCTGACGTCGAGCAGCATCTGGAGCGCGGCGATCTCGTCGTCCGTCTCGCGCATGTCGACTCCCGCGTGGTGCTGCCTGAGCGTGCCCGACGATCGTCGCGGATCCATGGGCCTCCTGTGAAGGAGGGTCGCCACCACGCCGCGCCCGCCGAGACGGGACGGCGGACGGACCTGGGTGCCGGTTCGACCACTCCGCGACGGAATCGGCACCCAGGTTCGCGTGCTCTAGGCCGGCAAGGCGCGGTGGACCACGACCTGGGTGGCGATCCGACCACTCTGCGACGGAATCGGCACCCACGTTCGCGTGCTCTAGGCCGGCGAGGCGCTCTCGACGACCTCGAACCACCACACGGTCGATCCGCTCGCGGCCGGACGCTCGCCCTCGGGACGTGCCGACGCCTGAGCGTGACCGCGGTCGAACGCCTGCGACGTCGTCCACGCGTCGAAGTCGGTGCGGGTGGCCCAGCGCGTGTAGACGAGGTAGTCGCCGGTGCCCTCGACGGGACGCAGTAGCTCGAAGTGCTCGAAGCCGGCCGCCTTCTCGACCGAGCCCGCGCGAGCCGCGAAGCGCTGCTCGAGGACGTCGCCGCGCCCCTCGGGAACCGACAGGACGTTGATCGCTACGAAGCTCATGTCGCCATCCTCCCCTGCACCGCGGCATCACACGCACCGGACTCCCTCCGCGTCCGCCCCGAAGCTGGGGCGTGATTCGACCGCTCTACGGCGGAATCACGACCCAGGTCGCGTCAGAAGGTGTCCGACGTCATGTGCATGCCCGGCGCGTCAGGTCACGGTGAACTTCACCATCTGGCTGGACGAGGGCACGAACACGCGACTCCCGTAGAACCGGAGCCGGACGTAGAACACGCCACGCGGCCGGAACCGGACACCGAAGAACACGCGCCCAGACCCGGTAAAGCCCTGCGCCAGCGTTACCCAGCGTCCCTGGTACCGGACCAGCAGATCCGCGAGCGTGTGCGCCGGCAGGTAGGGAACTATGCAGTAGCCCCGAGCGAGCTGCCCACGGCGCACCCTCGCCGAAATGGCACGGCACCGGGAAGCCGCCATCACAGGCAGGCTCATCGACCGGACGCTGGATCCGAGCATCGCAGTGGCCACCGTCTGTGAACGGAACGTCGAGTTGGTCATGACCCGGAACACCGCGGCGAAGGTTCCCGTGGCGCTGGTCGTCGTGGTGACGCTCGTGTCGCGTCCCACCGCCGACGTACGCCTCACGACGACGCGTACCCCGGCCGCGGGGCCTCCGTCATTGGCCCTGGTGACCTTGCCCCGCACTGTGACGAGTGCGCCGCTGACGACTGCGCGTGGTCGGGTCAGCACAGTGACGGTCCGGCTCAGCACGCCGACCCGCACCGGCGCACTGGTGACGACGATCTTGTTGCGCGTCGTGAGCGAGGTCGACAGGACGTGGAATCCGGTGACGTGCCGGGAGTCCCACGACAGCGTCGTCGCGCAGAGCGACACGTTGGTCCCCGCCGTGCAGTACGCCGAGTCCACCTCATGACCGTCGACGTAGAGCGCCATGCTCTCGGGCGCGTCGCCGGCCGTCGGGTCGACTGCGACGACAGTCACGGGCACGACTCCAGTCACGACGGCTCCGGGAGCCGGCGAGCTGATCCGCGCGGAGCGCGTAGGACTCGGCAACAGCACCGGCACGGCCGGGCTCGTCGCGTACTTCCCGATTCCCGTGCGCATCCTCACTCGCAGGGTGTGCGCACCCGTCGCGCCAACGGCGTTCCAGGACAGCGACAGCGTGCACTGCTTGGGGTCCGGCAAGGTCGGGCAAGCCGCCGTGTCCGTCGCGACGTCGTCCACGAGCAGCGTCAGCGACCCGGCGGTGTCAGCGACCGACGCTCCGATCGCCCCCTCTGCCGAGACGGAGACGGTGCCGGACACCGAGTCCTCCGGTGCCGGCGAGAGGATCGAGACACGCAGCGGGTCGACGGGAACGTTGAAGTTGGAGACGAAGCTCGTGAACGTCACGCCGTTCGCCGTCACGAGCTCCGCTTGAAGCCAGCACCCACAGCCACTCGGCAGTTGCGTGGTGTCGACCGTGAGGACGTCCGTGCACGTGACGTCGCTCGGTCCAGGCCCGCACAGGTGCTCGGCCCGCAGGGCGCCGTTCACGTACCAGCGGATCGACCGGACGGCGTCGCCCGCGCCGGGCAACACCCCCGCGTAGGCCGTGGCGTAGACCACGCCCGTCACGGCAGAGCCGTCCGTCGGCGAGGTGATCACGGCGTACGGCGAGCTGACGACCGCGTGCGCGGTGCCCGAGACGAGCAACGACCCGATCAATGCGGTGACCGTCGCCCCCACAGCGAGCGACCAGCGGCGTCCATCGACCTTCATGCGTCCCCCCAGCCCCGGTGGTACGACGTCCGCTACGAACGCGAGACGCAGCCACGCGCCGATCCCCGCGGTGCCGGCCATGGCACCGCCGCGCGCAGCGGACCACACGAGGGGTACGGATTCGTTACGGGTCGGATGCTCGGCCCACGACTTCCGATGCGGTCGGGCCGATCGAAATCGCGGCAACGCAATGTCGGAGGCCGTGCCCACCCGCGGCGCCGCAGGCCGACGTGGGTACCGATCCGACCACTCAGCGGCGGAATCACCACCCACGATCCCGGACAGCGTCACCACTCGGGGCGGGCCAGCTCGACGTGGGTGCGATCCGACCACTCCGCGACGGAATCGCGACTCACGTCGCGCGACATCAGCGGGACGTCGGCCGTAGCGCGCTCACCCTGGTCAGGCTCTCCACGAGCTGCGTGCCGCCCACGTGACGTAGGACGTCGGGCCCGCCCGCACTGCCTCCCCCGCGGGCAACGCCTCGCCGCTCCGACACGCGGGTGAAATCACGCGTCGACGTCCTGGCGAGGCGCTAACGTCCCCTCACGAAACGGGGGAACGATGAGCGAGCAGCCACCGCAGTACGAGGTCGGGCAGGTCGTCAACGGCTACAGCTGGAACGGCGTCGGCTGGGATCCGGTCGCGACCGAAGCCGCACCGGTCGACACGACCTACCAGGGTCCCGGGTTCGCGCTGCCACCCGGCATGGCGACGACACAGCAGTACCCGGCGGGCGGTCAGGCTGCCCCGCCACGCGGGTACGCCGCCGACCTCGGCGGTCCCACGCCGGCCCGCGCGGCCGCCACCCTGTTCTGGCTCGGCGTACTGGTCGCCGTCGGCGTCACGGTCGCAGGCTTCATCGCGCTCCACTCGTTGAGCGGCGGCATCTTCTGGTTCGGCGGCTACGTGATCACCTTCGCCCTGTGGCGCCGCGCCTGGGCGAAGTACCAGGCGACGTCATACGCCACGGGGCAAGGGCTGAGCACCAACGCGCGCCTGCTCCTGGCAGCCGGTGGGCTCATCGCGGTGGTACCTGCGGCGTTCCTCGGGGTGGCCTGGGCCGGCGACCAGGGCAGCCAGTCGCAGCTGACCGAGACCGTCGGCTCCTGCTGGGCCGAGGACGGCTCCCAGGTCGTCCTGGTGGCCTGCTCGGACAGCCGCGCGCAGTACGTCGCCGTCCAGCAGGTGAGCACCGGGTCCGAGGAGACCAGCTGCCCGTCGAGCTCGGTCGGCAGCGTGGTCACCGACGTCGCCACGATCACGCTATGCCTGCAGCGTAGATAGCGCCCGGCCCCCACACCTCCTCAAGCGTGGTGTCGTTGGCTGCCTCACGCCAGACGGGCAGAGGTCCGGGTGGCGGGTTGAGGTTGCCCCCTCCCCGATGACCTCACTGATCCTCCCTCGCGGTGCCGCCGAGGGGGCGTGTCCTCGAGGAGGTGGCACTTCCCTGTAAACGTTGTGGACCTTCTCGTTCGATTGAGAAGGACGACGATGTCCGAACCGGGAGGTGCGGTCATGACTCACGCGAAGCGGGCGGCGCGGCGATGACCGGCGCGTCGGCTGGACGCGGCGGAGCCAGCGGCCTCGGCCGAGAGTTGCCCGGTCTGGGTCGCAGCGAGGTCTGGCCGCGGAGTCGGCCCGCTGCACCGGTCACGGTGGGGGCATCGGCTACATCGTTCGAGTTGTTCTACGACCGGGAGATGCCGCGACTGGTCGCACTTGCCCAGGCCCTCGCCGGCGCCGCGGTCGCCGACGACCTCGCGCAGGAGGCCATGATCGTGGCGTTCCGCAAGTGGGAGCAGGTCTCGACGTACGACAACCCCGAAGCCTCGGTGCGTCGAGTGTGCGCGAATACCGCGGTCTCTCTCGTCGACGCCGGGCCGCGGAGGCACGCGCGCTGCTGAAGCCGAGCTTCCCGACGTGAAACACCCGCGCTGGACGCCGCGGCAGAGACGTTCTCGGACGAGTCCGACACCTCCCGCGCCGACAGGCTCACGCGACCGCCCTGCGCTACATCTACGACCTACCGATCGACGACATCGCCCAGACCATGGGGTGTTCCGCAGGTTCGGTCAAGGCACACCTCAACCGGGCGCGCACGACTCTCGCCACGCGGCTCGCGACGACAGACGAGGAGTCGACATGAGCCTCGACGAGCTTGCGCGCTCCGCCTCCACCGCCCTGACCGAGGCCACCACGAACCGCACCAACACCGGCGTTGGCCGAACTGCGCTGCGGCGTACCGTCCACCGGCGCCGGCGGACCCGCATCGCGGCCGTCGCAGTGCTGTTGGTGGCTCTGGCCGGCACGCTTGGCACGCGGCTCGGCACGCGCACAGTGCTGCCTTATCCGGTGGATCCGACCCCCACACCGAATGCCGTCCACCCCACCCCGATCCCGGTCGTCCCAACCCCCACACCGGTCATCCCTCATCCGGCGGCGATCATCGTCCGCGGCGCACAGGGTCTGGTCGCCGTAGACCCGGAGACGGGTGCACGGCTGAAGCTGCTCCGACGTGATCCGTCTCCGTACGAGTACAGCGGAGACGCCCTTGGAACGTCTGCTGACGGAACACAGGTGGCGTACGAGTTGGGCGCAGGGTTCTCTGGTGTGGTGATCGCCGACCTGTGGCGCCCCGCGCCTAGGGTGCCGGTCGTCATCGCCGTGTCGCCGGGGCGGCAGGCGACGGCCCCGGTGGTCACCCAATGGGATCATCGTGGCGCGCTTCGCGTTCGGGGGAAGAGCGAGCTTGCGACGTCCACGATCCAGAACGCGCATCTGACTGCCGAGCACACTCAGCCCGTCGCGCTGGCTGCCGACCAGGTGCGAACATCCTGGTGTCCTGGAGCGCGGACGGCAGTCAGCTCGCGTTCAGCGCCGGGGGCCCCCGGAGCACCGGGAGCCTCTACGTGATGAACGCCGACGGGTCCAACCTGCGGATGCTCGATCCGGGGCCGGCAACCTACAGCGTCGCCGAAGTGGCGTGGTCACCCGACGGAACCCGAATCGCCTATGTCTCGCGCAACTCCCTCGTCGTCATCAACCCCGACGGAACGGGTCGCAGAGTCGTCGGCCCGGTCGGGGACTCGGTCGAGGACAAGTACGTCGGGACGGGGATCGCGTGGTCTCCCGACAGCACGTCGATCGCGTTTCTCGGCAAGAACGTCAAGAGGTCGGGGTGGGCCCTGTACGTCATGAAGCTCAACGGCACCACCCGCTTGGTCCCCATGGCGAGCGTCTCGGGGTTCACTCTCGCGTGGGCAGCAGGGTCCTGAGCCCACCGCGTGGAGTAGCCGTCGCCGCGCCGTCACGTGCCACAGCGCGCACATGGCGTAGCGGGAGTCGCCACAAGCCTCGGGAGGAGGCGCGCGTCAGGTCACCGCGAACTTCACGATGTGGCTCGGCAAAGGCACGAACACGCGACCGCTGTAGAACCTGAGCCGGACGTACAACACAGGTGGGTAGCCCACCACGCGGGTCGTTCGGATTCGTTGCGGGACGAGTTGTCGAAAGACGCTCTCCGGCGCGTCCGCTTACTCGAAGAGGCTCAGATGCGATGGCGGTCGACCGGTCAGCCACGTCCCTCGTGCGCCGCCGGAGGCTCAACTCATGCTGTGTCGCACCCGATGCACCACTCATGGGGGATCTGACGGTCGTGCGATGGGCGCGCTACGGCAAGGAGCGCTTCTACGTGAGGGACGCTGCCGGCGTCGACCTTGGCTGGGTCGACGGCGTCACCGGTCTGGTGACCGCGAGCGCGGAGCTCGAATCGGTGGTGGCAGAGGCCGTCGCCAGCCATCGAGGTCTCGCGGCCCGATCAGCAGCCTCCGGCTCCCGCGGCCGAGCCGGAGTGGACCGACCTCGCCCTCAACCGCCCCGGTCAGGCGGCACGTGAGCGCGCGGACGAGGAACGAGCCGCCATGCGGGAGCGGTCCCGAGTCGGCACGTGGGTGGCTCGCACGCTCGACGTGAAGACCGACGAACGCGCATGGCGAGTCGGCGCAGACGGTGAGGAAGCCGTCGGCACACGCCTGGACGGCTCACGACGCACGGATGGCACGTCCTGCACGCGGTGCCCGTGGGGACGCGCGGCAGCGACATCGACCACGTACTGATCGGCCCCGGCGGCGTCTACACCGTGAACACCAAGAAGCACCCTGGCAAGAAGGTGTGGGTCGGCGGCGACACGATCATGATCAGCGGACAACGAGTCCCGTACGTGCGCAACTCCGAGTTCGAAGCCGAACGGGCCGAGCGCCTCCTGACCAAGGCGGTGGGGTTCCCCGTGGCTGTTCGACCCGTCATCGTGTTCCTGACGGGCACGCTGATCCCCGATGTCACTGTCAAGACCCCACCCCAGCGCGTGATCATCCTTGATCGCACGGACGTTCCAGGTGCCTTCAAGCGAGCGCCGGCCCGGCTCTCCGCGCCGCAGATCGACACGATCTACGCCGCCGCACGGATCTCGACGACGTGGTCGGGCTGACGCCGAACCACCCACGAACGGCCACCAACCTGGGTGGGGTTTCGACCGCTCTACGACGGATCTGGCACCCAGGTTCGGACGGCGAGCGGTTCGCCGAATCAGTCAATGTCCATCCGACGGTCACGTCGACATTGTGATCGTCAAGATCAACGTCTGTTCGTCGCCGGCGTGGTCCCGCCAGCCTGTAGGTCGATGACTACTCGTGTGCCCAGAGACGGTGACGCCGCGCGGATCAGACCCGTCGCCTCCGGCTACAGGTCGTTTCCGGCGTAGGACTGGTTGAAGCTCTTGTTGGCCAAGGGGAAGTCGGGGACGATCACGTCGGTCAGGGCGACCGGGAGCGCCGGCCAGTTGAAGAAGGACGGGTCGACCACCTTCACCCGGCTCAGGCGACCGGCGTCGTCGAGCTCGACCCGGTGGGCGATCGTGCCTCGCCAGCCCTCGACGAGTCCCAGTCCGCTGCCATCGGTGCCGCGAGGTACCTGCGTCCGGCCGGTGCCCAGGCGCCAGTCCAGCCGTCGGACGAGGTCGGCGATCACCGCCGCCGAGACGGCCAGCTCCCGGGCGCGGACGAGGTAGCGGCCCCGAACGTCGCCGCCCTCCTCGACGACCACCTCGAAGGAGTCGCCGAGGTCGACGAACGGGTGGTCGCGCCGGGCGTCGAGGTCGAGGCCCGATGCACGGGCGACGTAGCCCAGGGTCCCGATGCTGCGTGCCGAGTCGCTGCTGAGCACCGCTGTGCCGGCGAACCTGTCCTGGACCGTGGGGTTCCCCAGCGTGATGGCGCTCAGCTCGGCGACCTCCCGAGCCACCGAGGAGACGACATCGAGATCGGGCAGCGCCCTCAGGCGCGCCCCGCCGACGGTGATCCCGCCGCGCAGCAGGCGGTGTCCTGTCGTCGCCTTGTTCAGGCGCAGCAGCGTCTCGCGCAGACGCTGGGCGTGGATGTTCACGACGCCGAAGCCCACGTCGTTGGCCAGGGCACCGAGGTCGGCCACGTGGTTGTGCATGCGCTCGAGCTCGAGCAGCAGGGCCCGCACGAGTCGGTCCTCCTCCGTCGACCAGGATGCCGCCCGCCTCCTCCACCGCGAGGCAGAAGGCGAGGGTGTGACCGACGGCGGTGTCCCCGCTGATCCGTTCGGTGAGCTCGATCCCCTCGTCGGGTCGCCTGCCCTCGAAGAGCTTCTCGACGCCTCGATAGACGAACCAGAGACGAGCCTTCATCCGCAGGATGGTCTCCCCCACCACGGAGAACCGGAAGTGACCGGGCTCGATCAGCCCGGCGTGGACGGGACCGACCGGGATCTCGTAGACGCCGTCCCCCTCGACCTCGAGGAAGGGGAAGGAGCCGACGTCGGGGTCGAAGACGGGATCGGGGTCGGCGTCGCGGCGCATCGGATACCACCCCTGCGGCCAGTGACCGTGCCGGACGAGGCGGTAGGGCAACGGGTGACCGACCGGCACGACGCCGTAGAGGTCCCGGATCTCCCGTTCGAACCGTCCGACGGGGTAGTCGACGGCGGCCAGGCTCGGGATCTCCGGACGGTCGTGCGGGGTGCGCAGGACGATCTCGCACCGTCGGTCGTCCGCCGCGCGCACGAGGACGTAGACGATGCGGAAGCCGTCGGTGTCCTCGTGCCCGGCGACCATGGCCGTCCGGAAGCCGTCGGACAGCCGTGCCGCCACATGACCGCGCAGGTCGGACGCCGTCGCCTCGACGACGTCGGTGCGCGCCCGCGGGGTCATCGCGTCCCGCCCAGCAGCGCGGCGGCCTGGGCCAGCAGGGTGGACAGGGGCCCGCTCGCGAAGGCGACGACGGCGGTGGCACCGAGGGCGATCACGAGCGGGAGCCGAGGGCCGTGGGACGCCCGGTCGGGCTGGGACGTCGGTGCGTCGGGGCCCGCGGGCGGCGCGGAGGCGAGGACATCGCCGGCTCGCGCGGGTGCGAACAGCATCGACGCGGTGTGCCGTGCGAGACCGGCGAACAGGACCAGGATCAGCACGACCGCCACGACCATCACCGCGCCGAGCCCGCCCTGGAAGCCGGCCACCACGATGGCGACCTCGGAGAAGAACAGGCTGAACGGCGGGAACCCGAGGAGGGCGGCCATCCCGACGACGAACGGGATCGCGACGCCGGGCCTGCGGGCGAACAGCGACCGGATCCCGGCGATGGTCGTCGTGCCCTCCGTCGCGAGGATGCGACCGGAGACGACGAACGTGCTCGACTTGGCCAGCCCGTGGCCCAGCACGTGGAGCAGCGCGGCGGTGAGCGCGAGCGGCCCGCCGACCGCAGCGGCGAGGGCGAGCAGCCCCATGTGCTCGATGCTGGAGTAGGCGAGCATGCGCTTGAGGTCGCGCTGGCGCACGATCAGCGCGGCCGACACCGTCAAGGACAGCAACCCGGCCGTGACGAGCAGCCCGCGCATGAGCTCGGGTCCGATGACGGGGTCGACGACCGCCTGGACGCGCAGGATCGCGTAGAACGCCACGGAGAGCAGGACGCCGGACATCAGTCCCGACACGGGGGCGGGCGCCTGGCTGTGCGCGTCCGGCAGCCAGCTGTGCATCGGCGCGAGGCCCGCCTTGGTGGCGAAGCCGAGCACGGCGAGACCGGCGGCGACCCGCACCAGCGACGGGTCCATCGGCAGGTTCGCCTGGTCGAGGACGACCCACGACAGGGTCGGTGTTCCCGACGCCAGGGTCGCGGCGTAGAGCAGCACGATCCCGAGGAACGCGATCGCCACTCCGACCGACCCGAGGACCACGTACTTCCAGGCCGCCTCGAGCGCGCGGCGGGTGCGGTGGTGGCCGACGAGGAACGCGGTGGTGATCGTGGTCGCCTCGACGGCGACCCAGAGCACGCCCAGGTTGTCGGCCAGCACCGCGAGCGACATGGCTCCGAGGAACAGGCACACGAGGGTCGGGTAGACCCGACCGGTGGATCCCGTCGTCCTCGCCGAGAGACCGCCCCAGGTGGCCGTCAGGCCGACGAAGCCGACCACGGTGAGCATGAACGCGGAGAGCGCGTCGACCCGCAGCAGACCGCCCGCCGCGGTCGGGGTCGGTGCCGCCCAGGACGACCGCCACCAGGCCCAGCCCGCTGACCAGGACGACGGCGGCGCTGAGGATGCCGGCGTAGCGGAGCGCGACGGGGTGCCCGGTCAGGGCCGTCAGCGCCGCGAGGGCGAGGCAGGCCACGACGGGAAGGAGGACGAGCGCGGCCATCAGTCCCTCAGCTCGCTCAGGTCGTCGAGGTCGAGGTCCCCGAACTCGGCCCGGATGCGCCCGGTGAGGACCTGCAGCACGAGCACCACGAGCAGGATGTCGAGCGACGCCCCGAGCTCGACCACCAGGGGCAGCCCGCCGGCGATGAGGAACGCCACAGCGGCGATCCCGTTGTCGAGCATGAGGAACCCGACCAGCTGCGAGATGGCGTGCCGGCGCGAGGCCAGCACGAGGAACCCGAAGAGCACCAGGGCGATGCCGATGGGCACGGCCGCCACGGCCGGTCCGGACCCGGCGGCCTTCAGCGGCTGGCTCACGAGGTAGGCGAGCGTCGTGAGCAGCGCGAGCAGGATCAACGACGCGGTCGTGTTGATCGTCGGCGTCTCCACCCGTCCCGGACCCGCCGGGCCCGGCCACCCGGACGAGGACGACGGGCAGCACGAAGCCCTTCAGCGCGAGCACGAGCAGCGCGACCGCCACCAGCTCCGGCAGGCGCGCGTCGATCCCGATCACGGCGACGAGGACCGAGAGCGCGACTCCCTGCACGGCGAGGAGTCGCACGATGGCGCGCAGGTCGCGCCGCCAGACGATGAGGACGCCGGTGAGCAGGAGGACGCCCGCGCAGAAGGCGACGAGCTCGGCGAACAGGACGGGGCTCATGGCTAGCCCGCCTGGACGACGAGGTAGGAGGCGGTGACGGCCAGGAAGGCGAGCACGAAGGATCCGGCGAGCAGCTCGGGCACGCGGAAGAGCCGGAGCTTGGCGACGAAGACCTCGGCCGCCGCCAGCACGCAGCCCAGCGACCGCGAGCTTGACGATCAGCGTCACCACGCCGATCAGCACGGCGGCGACACTGGCGTCCTGCGCCACGCCCCAGGGCACGAGCAGGCTCCCGAGCAGACCGAGCAGCGCACCCAGCCGGAGCCAGGAGCCCAGCTCGAGCCAGCCGAGGTCGCGGCCCGAGCTCTCGATGACCATCGCCTCGTGGATCATCGTGAGCTCGAGGTGGGTGGAGGGGTTGTCCACCGGCAGCCGCCCGGTCTCGGCGACCACGGCGATCGCGAGCGCCACCAGGGCGAGCAGGCTCACCGGTGACGCGACGCTGGCCGGGTCGTCGATGCGGGCCACGCACGATCCGCGACAGGGCCGAGGACCCCACCGGGATCGACAGGGCGTAGACGGCGACGAGCACGGTCGGCTCGACCAGCGCCGCGATCGTCATGTGCCGGCTCGATCCCATCCCGCCGAACGCCGTGCCGGCGTCGAGGCCGACGAGCGCGAGCGCCACCGTCCCCACGAGCAGGACGGACACGACGACGAACAGGTCGTCGGGCACGGAGACGAACGGGACGGCCCCGACGAGCGGGATGAGCGCGCAGACCAGCAGGCCCGAGGCCACCAGCACGAGGGGACCCGCCGCGGAGACCCAGCCCGTGCCTGCCGCACGCAGCGTCTCCTTGACCGCGAGCTTGCGCAGGTCGCGCCAGGGCTGGAGCACGCCGGCGCCGACCCTGCCCTCCAGCCGCGCGCGGGTCTGGCGCATCAGCCCGACGAGCAGCGGCGAGACGACCACCATCACCACGACCTGGACGACGGCGAGCGCCGCGGCACCGGCGTTCACAGCGACACCACGATGAGGACGGCGATCAGCGCGACGAAGGAGTAGCCGAGATAGCGGTGGATGCTGCCGTTCTGCAGCCGTCGGGCCGCGAGGCCGATCCGGTCCACGAGACGCACGCCGGGGTCGTAGACGCGCACCTCGATGACGTCCTGGAGCTGCTGACGGAACTGCACGCGCTCGACGAGATAGCGCGACTCCCCCGCGTGCGTGATCTCCAGGTCGCGCTCGGGGCGCAACGCGTCGTCGAAGACGCGGGACAGCGGCTCGGCGTACGACGTGGCGGTGTACTGCATCCGCGGGCTCACCCGGACGCCGCCGCCGCCCCACGCGAGGTCCACCGGACGTGGCGGCCGACGACGGGCCATCCGCCAGGTCACGACCATGACCGGGACGGCCACCAGCAGGGTCAGACCGGTCAGCGCGACCGGGTCGAGGACGGCGCCCACGCCCGGGAGACCGAGGCCGTCCACCCCGAACACGTCGATGCCGCCCAGCCCGACGGCCCGTACGACGGCCGTGGCCATCACACCGGGGAGCAGACCGAGGCCGACGACGGCCACGGCCGACACGACCAGGGCGACGCGCATGCTGGCCGGGCCCTCGTGCGCCACGCCCGCCTCTGGTCCCCGGGGGCGGGCCAGGAAGGCGATGCCGTAGGCCTTCACGAAGGTCATCAGCGCGAGCCCGGCGGTCAGCGCGACGACGGCGACCGCGAGCGGCATCACGACGGCGACGAGGCGGTCCTCGGGTCGTGCGCCGTGGATCAGCGACTGCAGGAGCGCCCACTCCGCCACGAAGCCGCACGTGATCGGCAGCGCCGCGGCGCCGAGGGCACCGACGCCGAACGCGGCCGCGGTCGTGGGCATCCGCTTGCCGAGCCCGCCGAGCCGGTCGAGGTCGCGCACGCCGGTCGCGTGCAGGACCGATCCGGCGCCGAGGAACAGCGTCGTCTTGAACGCGGCGTGGCTCGCGACCAGGAGCAGGGCGGTGCCGGCGGCGACCTCGGCCGGTCCCACGACACCGTAGGAGCGCAGCAGCACGCCGGCACCGATCGCCAGGAACATGAGGCCGACGTTCTCGGTGGTGGAGTAGGCGAGCAGGCGCTTGAGGTCGGTGGCGACCGAGGCCTGCAGGATCCCGTACACGCGCGGACACCGTCCCGAGCGCGAGCAGGAGGAGACCCCACCACGGACGGCCTGCGGGCAGCAGTCTGGAGCACGACCAGGAGCACGCCGTAGACACCCATCTTCACCATCGCGGCGCTCATCACGGCCGAGACGTGGCTCGGCGCCGCGGGATGCGCCCGTGGCAGCCACACGTGCATCGGCACGATGCCGGCCTTGGTCGCGAAGCCCAGGACCAGGAGCACGAAGGCGACCGACGCTCCGGCACTGTCCGGGGTCGACGTGCGACATCGCCGCGAAGCTCGTGCCGTGGCCCGCGGCGGACAGCACGCGCGAACCCGAGCAGGATCAGCAGGAAGCTGAGGTGCGTCATCACGGCGTACCACAGCGCCGCCGACCGCACCTCGAGCCGCTCGCGGTGCTCGGTGAGGACGAGCACGGTCGACGCCGCCGCCATCAGCTCCCAGGCCAGCAGGAACGACACGGCGTCCGCGGCAGCGGGGACCAGCTGCATGCCGAGCAGGAAGGTCGCGAGAGCGGCCCAGGACGTGGTTGACGCCGACGGGCCGTGGACGTAGCCGATCGCGTAGACGGCGGCGACCGCGCCGACGGTGCCGGCGACGACCATGAAGAAGCCACCCAGCGGGGTGGGGCTCAGCACCACCGGATCGACGGGGAGGGCCAGCGGGATCACAATGCGGCCCTGGCCCGCCGGACAGGGCCAGCGACCCCGGTGACAGCACCGGCCACGCCGAGCGCCAGCCGCACGCGATCCCCGCGAGCCTGGCGCGCAGTGCAGGCCGGGCGAGCACGGCGACGCACGACCGTAGCGCAGGGCCAGGACGAGCTGCGCCCAGAGTCCGACCTCGACCAGGGTCACCGCAGCGTCACCCGACGCAGCGCCTCGACGATGGCGTCGGGCTCCGGCGGGCAGCCGGGCACGGCGAGGTCGACGTCGACCACGTCGTGCGCCGCGCCGACGACACCGATGCCGCCGGCGAAGACACCGCAGTTGCGAGCGCAGTCGCCGACGGCCAGCACGACCCGGGGGTTCGGCGTCGCCTCGACCGTGCGGCGCAACGGCTCGAGCATGTTCCGGGTCACGACCCCGGTGACCAGCACGACGTCGGCGTGCCGGGCCGAGGCCACGAGCTTGGCGCCGTAGCGCTCGGCGTCGTAGACCGGTCCGAAGGTCGCCGCGACCTCGATCTCGCAGCCGTTGCACGAGCCCGCGTCGACGTGGCGGACCCCCACGCTGCCGCCGAGCGCGACGTTGGCGCCCTCGAGCCCCTCGGGGCGCGGCGGGGCGGCTCGGCGACGCGGCCGGTGACGCGCATCAGCCGCACCAGCCCGCGCAGGCTCACCGGCGCTTCCGCGGGCTCGGTGACGAGCGCGGCCTTGAGCTCGTCCTGCTCGGCGAGCAGGGCACGCAGGATCACCCGCGCGGCCAGGAGCAGGTCACGAACCTCGGGGACGGCGACCGAGTAGACGACCGCGCCGCTCTCCCGGTGCTGGACCACGAGACCGGCCCGACGCAGCACCGCGAGCTGCTGCGAGAGGTTGCTCGGCTCGATCTCGATCTGCTCGAGCAGCTCGTGCACGGCGTGGTCACGTTCGGAGAGCAGCTCGAGGATCCGGATCCGGGCGGGGTGGCCCAGCGTCCGGAAGAAGTCGGCCTTGGCCTGGTACAGCGGCGTCGCCATCAGAGAGTCCATCCATGCACGCGATGAACTGTATACATGAACGAGTCTTCATGTCGATGACCTGACTGCCGGACGGCCGAGATCAGGTCACGCTCCCGAGGCTCGTGACCTGCGGCTTCCGCCTGCCTTCCGGCGGACCGACTGTCGACGCGGGAGAGGGAACCCAGGAGCAAGAAGCTTCTGCCCTCAGGTGTCCGTCAACCGCAGGAAGGCACCCAGCTCGGCCAACGCGAACGGGCTGTTCGGCAGGTAGTCGGTCAGACGCGGTGACATCACCACGACGGCTGCCCACTGTGCCCGGGACACCGCGACGTTGACGCGGTTGCGGGAGAGCAGGAAGTCCATGCCGCGCGGCACATCGGCCGGCGACGACGCCGTCATCGACACGATCACGACGGGCGCCTCCTGCCCCTGGAACTTGTCGACCGTGCCGACGCGGACGTCGGCGTACCCGGCTCGGTCGAGCTCGGCTCGCAGCAGCGACACCTGCGCGTTGTACGGCGCGACGACCAGGACGTCGCCCTCGCCGAGCGGACGCGCACCACCGTCAGCCGGATCGGTCCACGAGCGGCCCAGGATGCTCGCCACCCGCTCGACGACCACGGCCACCTCGGCTGGGCAGGACGTCGCGCAGTCGTCGTGCTCCACCTCGACGACGGTGAGCCCCGGCGCGATCCCGTCGAGCGAGCGGACGTCGGTGGCGTCCGTGCGACTCGTGAGCCGGCCGTCGTACGACAGCACCGACACCCGCGAGCAGAGCGCGGAGTGCATCCGCCAGGACTTCTCGAGGAAGTAGCCGCGCTCCGCGGGCAGGATCGCGTGCCCCTCGTTGAGCCAGCCGAGCGCAGAGCCGTCGACCGGCTCGGGGTGCGTGCCCTGGCTCACCTGGGGCAGCTGCTGCGGGTCACCGAGCAGCAGCAGACGCCGCGCCGCCACCGACACCGCGACCGTGTTCGCCAGCGAGAACTGCCCGGCCTCGTCGACCACCAGCAGGTCGAGGGCGCCCGCGGCGAACCCGGCCGGTGTTGGTCATGTCCCACGCCGTCCCACCGACGACGCAGCCGTCCGTGTGGTCCGCGAGGTAGCCACCGAGGTCGTCCTTCTCCTCGAGCACGGTCCACGGCGGCCGGGCCGCCGCGCTTGCGGTACTTGGCGACGAGTGCCGGGTCGCAGCCCGGCGACCACGACGGCGTCGAGGAAGTTCTCCACCACCGCGTGCGACTGGGCGACGACGCCGACGCGCCAGCCCGACTCGACCAGGCGGCGTACGACGCGGGCACCGACGTAGGTCTTGCCCGTGCCAGGAGGCCCCTGCACCGCGACGTAGGAGCGGTCGAGTCCGCGCACCGCGTCGGTGATGGCGTCGATGACCCCGTCGGGGCCGTCGCCGACCTGCGGCAGCTCGCCAGCCGCGAGCCTCGGCACGCAACGTCGCAGCACGTCGAGCCCGGGCTGGGGCTCGAAGCCGGCACGGACGACGCGCTCCGCGACCTCGTGGATGGCTCGCTGCAGCGGTCCGGCGGGAGGACCGGCCGACGGCGTGAGCGCGAGAGGCAGCGCGTCGTACGCCGGAGCGCCCTTGGGCAGCCGCTCGCGCACCCGCACGACCTCGCGCCCCGACGCATCGACAAGACGCTCGACGAGGTCGGCCGGTCGCACGCCACGGATGCAGCCGCCTGGAACGTCGATGCCGTCGGGCACCGGCGGATCGAGGACCACGTGTGTCTTCCCTGGTGAGGCCGTGGTGCCGGCGCCCCACTCCCCGACGAGCTCGACCTCGCGCTGGTCGAGCTGCGCCCTCGGCGGGCGGTGCCACGGCACCACGACGGTGCCCGACTCGGCCACGAACACGTCGCGGGTGTCGGCCCAGGCGTCGACCGGCGACGCGAGGCGGTCGAAGTGCGCCCACCAGAACGGCTTGTCCTCGCGCCGGTGGTAGTCGAGCGCCGCGGCCAGCATCGCGAAGGCCTGCTGGTCGGCGCTCCGGTCGACGCGAGCGGCGTCCCCCACGGCGGAGAGCAACGCAGGCACCAGCGGGTCAGGCGCCGGTGCGCTGACGCCCTCGGCGAGCTCGACCACGACGTCGGGATCCCACGTGATGCCGTGCTCCGCCGCGCGATCGCGCAGCCACCCGCACAGCCGCAACGTGGAGACGCAGTCATAGCGGTTGTAGTCGGCGATCTCGTCGAGCTTGCGCTGCCATCCGGCGTCGTCGCCGGCGTCGCGCAGGTCGCAGGCAGCGGCGTACTCGACGACGGAGTCGGCGGCGTTGGTGACGCCGGTGCGCAGCTCGTCGCCCATGTAGAGCGGCTCGAGCTTCTTGATGGAGTACGACGGCTGCGACACGCGGATGCTCTGGCGCACGGTCGCGTAGAGGTCGACGAGCACGCCGTGACGGAGCAGGTCGTCGATCTCGTCCTCCCCGACGCCGTGGCGGCCGGCGAGGCGCAGCAGCGCCGACTTCTCGTAGGCGGCGTAGTGGTAGACGTGCATGCCGGGGTGAGCCGCACGGCGTTCGGCGAGGTAGGCGAGGAACTCGACCAGCGCCTCCTTCTCCTCCCGGCGGTCGTGCGCCCAGAACGGACGGAACGCACCGGTGTCGGCCTCGACGACGCCGAAGAGGTACTCGAGTCCCCACTGGCTGCGGTCATCGTCGCTCCACAGGGGGTCGCCCTCGAAGTCGAAGTAGATGTCGCCGGGATCCGGCGCGGGCAGCGCGGCGAGCGCGGTGGTGTCGAACACGAGGGCCTCGACGTCGGGCTCGCCGTTGGCAAGCGTCGGACGAGCCACCTGACCGACCTGCAACCCCGCCTGCTCGCGCAGCCTGACCAGCGTGGCGCCGGCGATGCCCTTCACCGGACCGCTGGACGCCGCCAGCTCGCCGATCGTCGTGACACCGGCGTCGCGCAGCTTCGCGCGCTGGGTGAGGCGCATCCCCGCGACGAGCAGGAGGTCGTGGTGCTCCTCGACCTCCTGCGTGCAGGAGTCGCAGCGACCGCATGCGGCGTAGCGCGGGTCGCCCCAGGTCACGGGACCGTCGTCGTCCTGATGCTCGTCGAGGATGCGCTCGAGGCGTGCGCGACGCGCGAGGTAGACGGGGAGCAGGTCCGCGACGCCGTGCATCGAGAGCCCGCGCACGGGCTCGGCATCCGGGTCGAAGTCGCCGAGCATCAGCCCGACCTCGTCGCCGAACGGGACGCCGAGACGGTCGAGCTGGTCGGCGTACGCCGCGAGCTGCAGCAGCGCGGTGATCTTGGCGTGCCGTGCGAGCTTCGTGTCGTAGACGACGTAGCGGTCGCCGTCCTTCACGAGGAAGTCGGACCGGCCATGGAAGCGGCCGTCGAAGAACGATCCCTGGACGACGACGTCGGCGCCGTCACGCAACGCTGTGAGGGTCTCGTCGAGCGCGCCCTGGAGCCCGGCGACGTCGTACTTCTCGGGCAGCGGGATGTCGGCCACGCCGCCGCTGGTGCCGCGGGTCCAGGCGCCGTAGGTGTCGGCGTACCGGGCGAGGACCTTGTCCTCATGCTTGTCGCCGAGCCTCGCAGCTCGGGCCATCATCGGGTCGTCGACGAGCTCGAGCGCGAGGCGTCCGAGCTTCGCGTCGAGCCGGCGGAGCAGGCCGAACTCGCAGTCGGCCGCCATCGCCAGATCGGTCGCGCTGTAGACGATCGTGCTGTCCTCGAGCAGGAACACGCCTCTCCCTCGTTCACGGAGAACGCTATCCGATCCGCTCTGACACAAGCTCCGCTGAGAGCCTGGACGCTCCGTGCCGAGACGCACCCGGCAACTTGACCGGATGCATGGCTCTGATGCCCCGGGCGCAGTGCAACACGTGCTCACGGGCGCCTAGGCTGCTGGACATGAGCATCGCCGTCCCCCTCGACGAACTCGCCTCTCGCCTCGCTGCGTTCCCGTGGGGCTACCTGGTGACGGTGCGGGATGACGGTCGGGCCCAGAGTCTCGCCGTACCGACGCAGCTGATCGACGGCTCACTGGTCGCGACGATCGGTCACGGAACCGCTGCCAACGTGACCGCCCGACCGAACGTGACGATGGTCTTCCCGGGAGCCAGCTGGCGAGGACTTCAGCCTGATAGTCGACGGCGACGGTCGCGTCCACGGCGACCGGATCGCGATCACGCCGACCTGGGCGGTGCTGCACCGACCGGCTCTGGGCGGCTCCTGACCCAGCACCGAGCCGGTCAGCCGATGAGGGATCTCAGGAAGCTGCGCGTCTCGGCGTCGGTGGAGTAGAGCAACGTGCCTACCATCCCGCGGGTGAGCAGCACCTTGTAGACGTTGCGGACGAGGGCGTCGAACTCCTCATCGGGAACCCGCTTTGTGTTACGGAAGTCGGGATCGCGGTTCTCCGAGCGACGACTTTCCCAGCGGTCGCCGCGCCTCACCAGATCCGGACCGAGGATGACCCCGTTCCAGTCGTACTCGAAACCCTGGGCGGTATAGACGCAACCGACCTGGCCAAATCCAGCGGGGTCGCTGGCCCAAAGCGGCGCCGGCGGGGCTCCCCCGATCGCGCGGTCGCTCTTGAGGTTCCAGGGCCGTGCCCACGAGCCGATCACCACGTCGTCCACGAGTGAGTCGTCCTTGCGCGGATCGCTCCATGGCCAGCAGTAGCCGGCGGTCATCCGGGCGCCGTAACCGGCGTCCCGCTTGGCCTCGAGGACCGCGGTCATCTCATCCGGCGACTCGATGACTCGCACCTCGAACTGCGGGTCGCCCTCCCACGGGACCGCTCCACCGTCCACCAGACCCAACAGCCGCTGCACCCACGCGAGGTAAGCCTCGGACCCTCCACAGCGGAACTGCTCGTCGAGGCTGATGTGCAGCACCTCGTGGCCCAGTTTGTCGGCGTACGCCGTGATCTCGTCGACCGATCCCATCTCACCCGGCCGCACGACCTGGTGCTCATCGAGCAGGAAGACTGGAACTCGTGCCGCGTCGATGAGCTCGTCGACCTGGGGACGTCCGGTACGCAGGTAGGACTTGGTGTACCGGTCGACGGAAGTCTCGCGGATGCGATGGGCCTCGTCGCAGATGAGGACGTCCAGCCCGTTCTTCTCGGCCTCCATGAACTGGTTGAAGTACTTGAACAGACCCTTCACGCGGGCTGGATCCGTGACCGGCCACGTTGCGCATGGTCTGGGTGAAGGACCTCGAGCCCGTGGCGTGGATGACGGAGCGTCCTTGGCGAGCCAGCTCGCCGAGCAGCGAGAGTGCGATCACGCTCTTGCCCGACCCCGGTCCGCCGCTGACGACGATCACGCGCTTGCGATCTCCGCGCCTTGCGCGCTCGACGGCGTGGAGCACCGACAGGTACGCCTCGCGTTGCTCGGCGATGAGGGTGAACTGCTCGCGGTTCTTGATCTCCTCGGCAGCGACGGCGAGCAGTTGCCGACTCGGCCCCATGCGCATGGCCTGGAGCTCGTCAGCGGCCTGCGTTCCGGACCGAGTCGGGTCGAGGCGACTGAGCAGGAACTCGTGCAGCTCGGTGCGACGGTCCCCCGTGATCATGCGACCGAGAGGAGACTCCTCCAGCTCCCACAACGGACCGACGCCATGCGCCGTCGCGTTGTGGAGGAAGGCGACACCACGGATGGGATCGGACTGGTCGGCGAGACCGGGGATGAAGTCGAGCATGTACTCGCAATAGCCCTGCACTTGCGAGACCGGGTGGAGCACAGGCCGGTGTCCGTACGCCGGGACCTCGACCAGCTCCCTCTGGTCCTCGTACAGATGGGCGTCGCTCCACTGCTTGAGTTCCACCACCACGTAGGACGGCTCGCCCGTCCGGGGGTGATAGCCGGCCAGTACAGCATCAACGCGCTTGCTCGTCAGCGGCAGTTGGTGCTCGAGCATGACCTCGACCGAGCCCAAGCCGGCCTCCACCAGCTCGGACGCGAGGATCGGGACGCTGCGGTGCCACGAGCGGATTTCCGATGGGGAGGGCCGACGCGCATGCCGGTGCAACATCTGCTCCAAGAGACGCTCCGCGACGCTCTCCCCGTCGTCGACCGCGAGCGCACTCGCGGACTGACGCACCAGCGCCATTGACCTTGCCCCCAGGCAGCACGAAGGAACCGTGCGGGTGGGGGCATGTCCGGGCGCTCTGCGCAGGAAGCCCGTCGGGCCGCTCTTGCAGTCAGCACTCTAGGGCGGAGGTACGACGAACCGTTGCATCTGGCAGGGTCAGACCATGAGCGATCTGACAGACCTCCGCGACGGCATGCGCCGCTTCACCGAGGAACGCGACTGGGGCCGGTTCCACGACCCCAAGTCGCTCACCCTCGCGCTGGTCGGGGAGGTCGGCGAACTGGCTGAGCTGCTCCAGTGGCTCCCCGCCGACGAAGCGCGCAGCCAACTGAGGGCTGAGCCGCTTGCGACACGCGTGGCGGAGGAACTGTCGGACGTCCTTCTCTACCTCGTGCGCTTGGCCGACGTCCTCGAGGTGGATCTCGCAGCCGCGGCCAGTCTCAAGCTCGCGTCGTCCCGGCGTCGATTCCACCCGGAGGACTTCCTCGGCCGTGCTCCTGAGAAGGCATAGCCAACACCCAGGTCAACTGCCCGCCTGGTGTCGTCGGTCAATCAGTGTCCATGGGACGTTCACGAGGACGATGATCACGGCCCCCGTGAAGGGGCTCGAACTCTGAGCAGTAGAGACGCAGACCCCCAAGGTGAACGCAGACCATGCGCTCTCGTTCGGGCTACCAAGGGCACCGACAACACCAAGGAGGCCCACTGGTCCGGCGCTTTGACTACCTGCCCGTCTGACGACAACTACGCCCGGCGGCGTCGAAATCGTGTTTGACGAGTGCGACGTCTCACTACTCGACTGACTCCGCCAGCGCGCGTCATGTCGGACCCCCTGGCTACCGTCGATATCCAGACGCTCAACCGCCTCGAGGAGAACAGTCATGCGGATCCTGCCGATCGTGGCCATCACCACCGCCGCCGTCGCTCTTGCGGCCTGTGGGGGCACGAGCGGATCCGTCAACCCCACGGTCACCGTGACGCAGACCGTCACCGCCGGCGGGCAGTCGCCTAGCGATGAGAGCACACCGAGCAGTGAGCCAAGCACCGAGTCGACGCCCATGGGCGCGCAGGCGACGTTCGGCCAGACCTACACCTACACCGATGGGCTGGCCGTCACGGTGTCGAAGCCGGCGCCCTACAAGCCCAGCCAGTACGCCGCTTGCGACAAGGCAAGCGCGTACGTGATGTTCACGATGACGCTCAAGAACGGAACCGGGAAGGCATTCGACCCCGCCGTGTTCCACCAGACGGTGCAGTCGGGATCCGCGGAGGCCGGCTCCTGCTTCGACTCGGGCAAGGACATCGGCGGAAGCCCGAACACGAAGTTGCTGAACGGCCGAACCGTCATCTGGAAGGTCGCGTACGGCGTAGCCGACGCCAAGGACATCGTCATGGAGGTCACCCCGAGCTTCGACTACGACTCGGTGATCTTCGCGAGTTGATCCAACCGCTCGGTGAAGGGTTTGCACCATGCCGCACCAACGTCTGGTAGTCCTGAGCGCGCTCACGCTCACCATGGTGATCAGCGCCTGCGCCAACAAGGCTCCCGACGCTGTGACCATCTCGTCCGGCCCTCCAGCCGCGACGATCAGCGACAGCACCGGACCGAACGGCGGCACGGCCACGTCTGATCCCGTTCCGGCTCAGGTCACTCCGTTGACCCAGGCTCAGCTGACATCCGCGCTGCCGAGTGCAAAGGAGCTCGGCAAGGGTGGTTGGAGAATCGCCAAGACCAGCAGCGCCTCGAGCAAGAAGACGAAGGAGAAGGTCAGTCCCGAGCACTGCCGCCTGGTCTACGACTCGCTCCAGCCCGAGTTGGCGGGCAACAAGGTGGCAAGCGCACAGCGCGACTACCAAGCCAGCAAGTACGGTCCCTTCGTCGGCGTGACGTTGACGTCCTACAAGGAAGTTCCCGCTACCGGGGTCTTCGACGATCTGGCGGCCGCAATCTCAAAATGCCCGAAGTTCACTTCCACTGACGCGAAGGGAGCCAAGACGACCTTCGTCGCGTCTCCCTTGAAGTTCCCCAATGTCGGCGACCAGACGTTCGCCACCCGTCTCGTGGCCACCACGGGAACGAAGTGGTTCTCCCTGACGATGACCCTCGATGTCGCGATGGCAACGAAAGGTGCAGCCTCGGTTGCGGTCGTCAACGCCGGGATCGGCAAGCTGTTCCAGCCAAGCACGAGCCTGGCCGCCATAAAGGCGGCTCTCGCCCACATGCCCGCCTGACGCTATGCCCCGGGCCACGCCCGCGAGACGCTCCGACCAACATCGAACGACCAGATCGTCGAGCCCGACGCCACCGACGCTCGCCCTCGGGACACTCTGACGCCTGCGCGTGACCGCGGTCGAAGGCCTGCGACGTCGTAAGGGACGTAGCGGCTCGACGCGCTCCAAGCCGGCGGCCTTCTCCACCGACCCCGAGGGACCAGGCGAACCGCTGCTCGAGGACTGCGCCACGCGCCTCCGGAACCGGCCAGCATGTCGCCCGAATCACCAGCGTCCACGCACTACCGCCGGTCACATGACGTCCCAGTCGAGAAGTTCTGCGCCGACCGGCTGGAAATCATCGACTCGGCGAGGAGCCACTCTAAGGTCTGTTAGACAGTTCCGTGAGTGCCTCGCCACGGAACACCTGGGTCCTGTGCCAGTACAGGTGCCGCTCGGCCGGGAGGACCGTGCCCGGCCGCGGGTAGAGTTCGAGGTCGTGCAGGTCGTAGACGGACCGGCCTTGCCCGACTGCGCGGAACGAACTGCACACCTGGACGCGATGCTCAAGTGTGAGGTCGAGAACTCCGCGGTCGAAGAGTCTGTGGTGCAGCGAGCAGAGAGCGAGCCCGTTGTCGGGCTCGTCCGGACAGTCGAAGTTGAACCAGCGCGCGCGTGCCGCATCGATGCCCACAGGCGCTCCCGCGAGCTGGCCGTCATATCCGCAGAAGGCGCACGCGCCATCCCACGCACGCACGATCGCCGTTCGCCACGCAGCGCTCCGACGACGTGTGTCTGGCGCGATCGTCGACACGACTGACATCCCGGCATCGGTGTCGAACCCCACCGCCTCGAGGACGTCTGTCGAAACGGTCGTTTGCCATTGCGCATCCGCAATGCGGCGAGCGACTGCCTCGATTCGCCCTGGCTGGGCGAGCAGAGCTCGCTCAATGGCGGAGGTGAGACGACCAGTTACCGCCTGGTCGGTCAGCGGTCCGACACGACCATTCGGCACATCGCTCGACAACTCCCAGACACCGTCAGTTCGCAGGTGTGTGAACGGATACGCCGCGCTCTGCGTCGGACTCGTCTGGGTGGCCAGACCAAATTCGGAAACGAGTCGACCCAGTGTCACGGAGTCGTCGGCCCAACTGAGCGTGCTTGAGCCCGTCGTGGCAAGACGGCCGAGAGCCATCAGGACGAGCAACGGCTTGTTCGGCGCTCGCTTGCCTTCGTGCCGGTATTGCCGCAGCGACAGCAAGTCGTCGACCGGGTCGAGAGAAGTGGACACGTCGTGAGTCAGGCAGGTCGGTCAGGACGTCATCCGGTAGACGGCTGGGATCGTTCAGCCGGCAAGCAAGGTGTGGCCGCGGTGGTGCGAGAGGAAGTGGCGTTGATCGACGTTGAAGACTCCAACGTTACGCGGGACCACGATCGACCAAGCATTGAGAACATCGTGCTCCATCTGATCACTGACCAGGAGCTTTCCGTCGTCCTCGAACGAGATGAAGCCGCGATCAAAGAGATGGTCCACATGCGGTGCCAACAGGAGCCCGTTGCAACCATGGAGCTTCTCTTCATTCGTGGAGTCCTTCCACGGCTTGATATGGCTCGCCCTGAGGTGATGCAGCTGTTCGATGCCGGTGATTCGACAGGCGTGCTCATTGAGCCTGACGTTGTTCTTGAATAGCCCCTGCCCGACCCGCGCGTTGACCAACTGCCGCTTCTCCGTCTCGGTGAGATCAACCCTCCCCTGCAACGCGGCAAGCTCTCGTTCAACGACCGATACTGGCGTTTCGAGCTTGAGCACCTCGTCGGCCGCCAACGTGAACTGCTGGCCGATAAGAGCCTGGAGCGCGGCGGCCATTCCCCCGGGAAGTTCCGTGAGGTAGACACTCTGCAGCCCATTTCCATTGGGCCGCAGCGGCGAGTACTTCGTGGGGAGGAGCGGCGCCAGTAGCGCCATGTGGTCCTTCGGCCGAACCGGATGGTCCAACTCCTGGAACTCAACTTGGACCAGCCAGCCGTACTCCGCCCAGTTGCCACCGGCAGTGCCGAAGTCAGGCTTGACAGAGGGCTCTGCTGAGACCGTCGCGATGCCCACAGCCTTGATGTGCGTGTCGCAGAACGAGTAGACAAGATCGCCTGGCTGCACCTGGGTCATCGTGTCGTAGAAGTAGTTCCGCGCGCCGTCCGACTTCCTGACCGGCGACCAAAGATATCCGCCCGGCACTTCATGCCGGTACGTCTGGTTCTGGTTGACCCACCAGAAGCGCACACTGCACCCCCGAGTGCAGCTTCGCAGTTGCCACAGGAAGGAGCAAGGGCGCACAACCCCCATGCGAGGGAAGTCGCAGCCAGGCGTTCCGTTCCATGCCGTCGAGCAAATCAGTCGGGGTGGGTTGTCGCTTCCCCACGACAACCCACCCCGAGTCTGGCCCAGCGTCCGCTGTTGCAGACGCCAGGAGCCGAGACCCGGTGGGACTCACACTTTGAGTCCCACCGGGTAGCGCATCAGCTGCAGCCCGAGGTGGAGCCGCAGCCCTCGCAGACGTAGCAGCTGCCGGCGGGGCGCATCTTGATGCCGCAGGTCATGCAGAGCGGCGCGTCGGACGACTTGCCGGTGATGGCCTCGAGCAGCTCGGCCGAGGAGTGCGCCGTGGCCGGGGCCGGGGCGGCACCCGCGGGCGTCTCCTCCACCGAAGGCACCGCGGTCTCGACCGGGGCCGACTGGGCGAGGTTCTCGAGCTCCTCGGCCACGGCCTCGGCGATCTCGGCGGTCGACGCCGAAGCAGCAGCCGGCGCTGCTGGCGCGCCGTACGACGCCGACACCTGCTCGGCGCGCTCGTCGGCGGTGAAGATGCCGAGGGCCGAGCGCTTCTCGTAGGGCAGGTAGTCGAGGGCGAGACGACGGAAGATGTAGTCCATCATCGACTGCGCCATGCGGATGTCGGGGTCGTCGGTGAGACCGGCGGGCTCGAAGCGCATGTTGACGAACTTCGAGACGTAGGCCTCGAGCGGGACGCCGTACTGCAGCGCGATCGAGATCGCGATGGAGAAGGCGTCCATCACGCCGGCGAGCGTCGAGCCCTGCTTGCCGAGCTTGAGGAACACCTCGCCGAGACCGTCGTCGGGGTAGGAGCCGGCGGTCATGTAGCCCTCGGCGCCGCCGACCGAGAACGACACCGTCTGCGACGGGCGCTTCTTGGGGAGGCGCTTGCGGACCGGGCGGTACTCGACGATCGTCGCGGGCACGTCGGCCGCAGCCGCCACGCCGTTGTCGGCCTTGGTCGACTTGCCGTCCGAGAGCGGCTGGCCGACCTTGCAGTTGTCGCGGTAGATCGCGAGCGCCTTGATGCCCATCTTCCAGCTCTGGAAGTAGATCTCCTCGACCTCTTCGATGGTCGCGTCCTCCGGCATGTTGACCGTCTTGGAGATCGCGCCGGAGAGGAACGGCTGCGCCGCGGACATCATCCGCACGTGGCCCATGGGCGTGATCGAGCGCTCGCCCATCGCGCAGTCGAACACCGGGTAGTGCTCGGTCTTGAGGCCGGGCGCGTCGACGACGTGACCCTTGTCGCCGATGTACTCGACGATCGCCTCGACCGTCTCCTCGGTGTAGCCGAGCTTGCGCAGCGCGCGCGGGATCGTCTGGTTGACGATCTGCATCGAGCCGCCGCCGACGAGCTTCTTGAACTTCACCAGCGAGAAGTCGGGCTCGATGCCGGTGGTGTCGCAGTCCATCATGAAGCCGATGGTGCCGGTGGGCGCGAGCACCGAGGCCTGCGCGTTGCGCCAGCCGTTCTTCGCACCGATCTTGTTGCCCTCGTCCCACACCTTGCGGGCCAGCTTGGCGACGTCGCTGTCGAGGCTCGTCACCGTGCGCAGCCCGTCGGTGGCCGCGGCGTGCTTGCGCATCACGCGCTGGTGGGCGTCGGCGTTGCGGGCGTAGCCCTCGTAGGCGCCGACGACGCCGGCGATCTCCGCCGAGCGCTTGTACGCCGTACCCGTCATGAGCGACGTGATCGCGCCGGCGAGGGCGCGGCCGCCGTCGCTGTCGTAGGGCAGGCCGGTCGCCATGAGCAGCGCGCCGAGGTTGGCGTAGCCGATGCCGAGCTGGCGGTACTTGCGCGTGGTGTCACCGATCGGCTCGGTCGGGAAGTCGGCGAAGCAGATCGAGATGTCCATCGCGGTGATGATCAGCTCGACGGCCTTGGCGAAGGTCGGCGCGTCGAAGGTGTCGTCGTCGCGCAGGAACTTGAGCAGGTTGAGGCTCGCCAGGTTGCACGAGGAGTTGTCGAGGCTCATGTACTCGCTGCACGGGTTGGACGCCGTGATGCGACCGGTCTCGGGGTTGGTGTGCCAGTCGTTGATGGTGCCGTCGTACTGGATGCCCGGGTCGGCGCACTCCCACGCGGCCTTGCAGATCTTCTCGAACAGCGCCTTGGCGTCGACGGTCTCGATGATCTCGTTGGTGGAGCGGGCGCGCAGACCGAAGTCGCGACCCTCCTCGACCGCGCGCATGAACTCGTCGCTCACGCGCACCGAGTTGTTGGCGTTCTGGTACTGGACGCTCGTGATGTCCTTGCCGCCGAGGTCCATGTCGAAGCCGGCGTCGCGGAGCACGCGGATCTTGCGCTCCTCGGCGGCCTTGGTCTCGATGAACTCCTCGATGTCGGGGTGGTCGACGTCGAGCACGACCATCTTCGCCGCGCGACGCGTGGCGCCGCCGGACTTGATGGTGCCCGCGCTCGCGTCGGCGCCGCGCATGAACGAGACCGGACCGCTCGCGGTGCCGCCGGAGTGCAGCAGCTCCTTGCTCGAGCGGATGCGGCTGAGGTTGAGGCCGGCACCGGAGCCGCCCTTGAAGATCAGGCCCTCCTCGCGGTACCAGTTGAGGATCGAGTCCATCGTGTCGTCGACCGCGAGGATGAAGCACGCGGAGACCTGCTGCGGGCTCGTCGTACCCACGTTGAACCACACCGGCGAGTTGAAGCTGAACACCTGGTGCAGCAGCATCCAGGTGAGCTCGTGCTCGAAGACGATCGCGTCGTCGTCGGTGAGGAAGTAGCCGTGGTCGCGACCGGCCTTGGTGTAGGTGAGCACCACGCGGTCGATGAGCTGCTTGAGGCTGCGCTCGCGGACGTCGGTGCCGACCGCGCCGCGGAAGTACTTGGTCGTCACGATGGTCGACGCGTTGACCGACCAGAAGTCGGGGAACTCGACCCCGCGCTGCTCGAAGACGTTCTCGCCGGTCTTCCAGTTGGTCTGCACGACGTCGCGCGACTCCCAGGTCACCTCGTCGTACGGGTGCACCCCGGGGGTGGTGTAGATGCGGTCGATCGTGAGACCAGCCACGTCGGGCCGAGCCTTACGGGCAGCAGTGCTCTTGGCTCCGCCTGTGGTCTGGGTCATTGCGCTCCTCCAGCGATGCCGTCCCCCGTGGGGTACGGCGTTGGTGCCGATATGTACAACGTCTGGGCGGGGCTCGTGCTTCCGTGCCCCGGTGGTGCAGGTCGTTCGCGGTCCTTCTGCGTCGTCGTGCTCGTCTCGTGCCGTCGTGCGGATGCGTGCAGGGTCGTGCCGGTGCCGGATGAGTACGGCGGGAAGTCGTGGGACGCCGGGTCAGCCCGGCGGGGCGTCGCCGCCTGGTGCCGCTCCGGCGCCGGCTCCCGCAGGCGTCGCGGCCAGCTGGCGCTCGGCGCGCAGCAGGGCGATCTCGTGCTCGAAGTCCTCGAGGTCGGTGAAGCCGCGGTAGACGCTCGCGAACCGGAGGTAGGCGATCTCGTCGAGGTCGCGCAGCGGGCCGAGGATCGACAGGCCGACGTCCTGGCTGGCGATCTCGGCGCACCCGGTGGCGCGCACCGACTCCTCGACGGTCTGCGCGAGCAGCGCGAGGTCGTCGTCGCTCACCGGGCGGCCCTGGCAGGCCTTGCGGACGCCGATCGCGACCTTGGCGCGGCTGAACGGCTCGGTGACGCCGTTGCGCTTGACCACGGTGAGGGTGACGGTCTCGGCGGTCGTGAAGCGCTTGCCGCACTCCGGGCACTGGCGCCGGCGGCGGATCGTGGTGCCGTCGTCGGAGGACCGCGAGTCGATGACCCGGGAGTCGTCGTGGCGGCAGAACGGGCAGTGCACGGCGGTCTCCCTTCGTCGGTGCTGGATGGTCCTCGTCGGCTCCCGCGTTCCCGCAGGTCAGGCGCTCGGCGGCGTCCGGCTGTGGATAACTCGGGGGACTTCTTGGGGAGATCATGGGGAGAACCTGTGGGGTTCGAACCACAATCTGTGGATGACTTACATCCGTGTAAGTACTAGATGTAGGGGAACCGTAGACCCCACCTCCGACAGTGGCAAGGCCCTCCGGCGGCATCTTCGCGGGAGTGATCTTGGTCGCGGCCGGACGTGGCGCGACACGCCTGCCGTTGTTGGGAATCCGACGTCCCACCACCACATCTAGTGGTGGCCGGAGCGGCGTGTCGCCCGGCGTGTCGCGCCCCGCCGCGGCGCCGACGCCGAGATGTAGACCCACGTGCGGCTTTAGCCCGTCCTCGTTCTACATCTCGAGCACGAGCTCAGCCCCGCCGTGCCCCTTGCCGCAGCGGCGCCGGTCCCCGCGCTGCACCGCCCGACACGCCGGAAACCACGCCCCGTCTTCGGCGTGTCGGGCGGTGAAGCTGCGTCGACGGTTCCGTAACGGTTCCGGAGCGCTCCGCAGCCAGGCTGCGCGACAGTGGGACCGGTGGGACAGGTACGCCGAGAGGGGGCGGGCATGGCGCGTGCCCGGGACGTCGGACGGCGCGGACGGCGATGAACCGCGCGATCCGTGTGGCCGTCGCCGTGGTCGCCGGCGTCCTGACGCTGACGGCGACCCTGGTCATGCTGCTCGACTTCGAGCAATCGGCCTGGGCGTTCGCGTTCCTCGGCTACCTGGTGGTAGGCGCCATCATCCTGTGGCACCGGCCGGCGGCGGTGCTCGGCTGGTTGATGTTCGTGGTCGGCGCGAGCACGGCCGCCGACATGATCGACCTCTGGTACGTACGCGGCCAGCACGGCCCGGGACCGGTCGCCGTCGAGTTGGCGTTCCTGCCGCTCGGCACCATTCCGTGGCTTGCGCTCATGCTGATCGTGCTGCTCTTCCCCGACGGTCGAGCAACGACGCGACTGCAGGTCGTGATGCTGCCCGTCATCGCGGTGGTGGGAGCCGTCGCCTTGCTCGCCCAGATGACCAACCCGGCGCCCTTGACCAGCGGCCGCGACAACCCGCTCGTCATCGACGCGATCTCGCCGTTGTCGGCGTGGGTGATGGGCCCGGGGTTCGTCATCATCCCGGCGATCCTGCTCGTCTCGCTCGTCAGCCTGGCGCAGCGCTGGCGCTCGAGCGAGGGCGACCGTCGGGTGCAGTTCCAGTGGCTGCTCTGGGGCGTGGCGATCACCGTGGTGGCCCTCCCGGTGATGAACGCGTTCAGCGGCAGCGCCAGCTCGCTCGCGTCGACGCGTCCTGCTGATCTCCTTCTGGTCGATCCCGGTGGCGATCGGGATCGCCGTCACCCGCTACCGGCTCTACGACATCAACCAGGTCGTCAGCCGCACCGCGTCCTACGCCGTCGTCACCGGCCTGCTGCTGCTCACGTACGTCGCGCTGGTCACCGCGGTCACGCGCGTCGTCGGATCGCAGCCGCCGTGGGTGATCGCGGCGGCGACGCTCTCTGTGGCAGCGCTGTTCCGGCCGCTGCTCACACGGGTTCAGCGAGTGGTCGACCGCCGCTTCAACCGCGAGAAGTACGACGCCCAGCGCGAGGTCGACCGCTTCAGCACCCTGCTCACCGAGGTCGTGGACGCCGACCGCGCACGCAGCGAGCTGCTCGACGTCACCCGTCGCACGCTCGGCCCGGACCGCGTGCAGCTCTGGACCGCCGACCGCACCTGACGTCCCAGCCATCCGCCGACTCCCGCCGCGTTACCGGTCGAATGGCGCGGAAACCAGCCGGTTCTGCAGCATTCCGAGCGGTAACGCGGGGGCGTGCCGAGGTCCGGACTAGGCCGACCCGGACTGCGACAGCACGCGCAGGTCGCGCATCGCCGTCACCGTCTGCTGGAAGGCGTCGAGGGTGACGTCGTCGCGAGCCGCCTGGTAGCGCGCCTCCCAGCCGGCGCCTCCGGCCACCGCCTCGGCGAGGGCCCGCGCCTGGCGCGCGGCCGTGTCCATGCCCTCGCCGCTCCACGGGTCCTGGTGCGTGCCGGCGTCGCCGACCAGCGCCCACCCGGGGCCGGACGCCGCCAGCACCTCGCTCGGCGTCGGAGGTGCGGCCACCACGCCCGATGCGGCTGTCGTGGCTGCCAGCCGCGGGGCGAGGCCGGGATGGTGGCTCAGCCGCTCGTCGAGCTGCGCGGCGCGGGCTCGCGCGGTCGTCGACCACTCCGCCACCGGCAGAGATACGGCGATGCACGTGACGGCGTGGTCGCTCGGGAAGACGTAGGCGAGCTCGTCGCCGACGAGGGAGAACTCGGGTGCGTCGGGCACGGCGTCGTCGCGTCCCTGCCAGCCGGTCAGGTAGCGGAAGTACATGACCCTGCTGGGTTCGTGGTGCTGCTGCACCTGCGCACCGACCCGGCGAGCCACCGGGCTGCGGCGCCCGTCGGCGCCCACCACGATCGGCGCGCGCAGCTCGCGTCCGTCGGCCGTCACCACGCCGCAGACCCGCTCGCCGTCCCGCAGCAGGTCGACGACGCGTACGCCGGTCAGGAACTCGACGCCGGGCAGCGCGGTGACGCGCGCGGCGAGGATCGCGTCCAGGGTGATCCGGCGTACCGACAGGCCGAAGCCGACGTCGCCAGGATCCTGCGGCGGCTCGCGGACCGGGCGGTCGTCGCCGTCGTAGAACAGCTCGTAGCGGTACGGCGGTGCGCCGGCGTCCAGCAGCTCGTCGAGGACTCCGAACTCGGCCAGCGACCGGCCGAGCCCGGCGCCGCGGAAGTAGTGCGTGGACATCGTGTCGGACGGGAACTCCGCGGCCTCGACGACGCAGACGCTCGCGCCGCCCGCCGCGAGATGCGCCGCGGTGAGCGCGCCGGCGACACGGCCGCCGACCACGACGACGTCGTAGTCCTCGGTCGCCGCCAACGTCCCACCCTCCCCGGGAGCACATACCTGGACCAGGGGCGACGCCCACCTGAACTCACGTCCTCACCGGCAGTCGCAAGACGCACCAGGGAGACGCTGGGAAGCCGCCACGCCGAGTATGTCGTTGCGTAGAACGGCATGCGGCCCTTCGCGAATCTCGCCTCGGGCCGGCGCTCGTGGGTCGAGATGTAGAACCAGGACGAGCTATAGCCGCACGTAGATCTACATCTCACCAACAGACGACCAGGTAGCGGTCTCGGTCACGGCAAACAAGATCGGTGGGTCGGGCGGGCTTCACCGCCCGACACGCTGGAAATGCCACGGCACATTCGGTGTGTCGGGCGGTGCAGTGGCGGCTGCGGACACGCTGGCACCACCCCCGGGGTCCCGGTGCGCGCGGGACGGGTCAGGCGCTGCGGAGGCCGGCGTCGTGGCGGTGGTCGTACTCGAGCTCGGCGACGACGTCGGCGGCCTCGTCGACCGGCTCGAGGGAGAACGAGCCGTCCGGCCACTCGTGCAGGTCGAACCGGGTGTCGGGGTGACCCGGCAGGACGAACGCGACGACGCCGAGCTCGTCACTCGTGACACGCATCTGGGTGCTCCTCACGTCGCTCGGTTCATCCTCAGGTGCCGACGCCGCTGGCGGTGACATCCGCGGTCGGCTCGTCGATCCGTACCTGGCGGCGGGTCAGCCCGCGGCCGGGACGATCAGGGTCTGTCCCGGGCGCAGCGTGGCGGCGTCTGCGCCCGAGAGTCCGTTGAGCTCCTGGATCCGCGCGATCGTCTCGCGCGGGTCGGCGTCGCGGGCGACGCTGCGCGCCACCTGCCAGAGCGTCTGGCCGGGCTGGACGACGACGGTGCTCGTCGCCGGTACGGCCGATCCGTCGCCGGCCTGCCCGACTCCCCCGCGTCCGGCGACGGAGAGCGCCAGCGCGGCGACGACGGCCAGCACGATGACGACGGTGCGGGCCAGGCGGCGACCGCGACGGGTCAGCCGCAGCGGCGCCGTCGTCGACGCGGCCACCGGGCGCGGCAGCACCAGCGTGGGAGCGGCGAGATCGCCTGCGGCGTAGGGCATCGGCGCCGTGGGGCGAACGACGGGACGCGGCGTCGCGGACCTCGAGGTGACCGGACGAGACGGGCGCTGCACGGTGCGGCGGACCGCCGGTGCGGTGAGCGTGATCGTGGCCATGGGTGCCTCCTGGGTCTGCGGGCGCTGTTCGCGAGCTCGTCGTCGTGCGGGTGGTGCAGGTCGAGCGGTGGAGCCGGCGGTGCGTCGTGCTCGTCGTGCGTTGCGGGTCTTGCCGGTCCTGCGTCCTGGCTCGTGCTGGTCGTGCTTTGCGGGTCGTGCTGGTCGCGGCGACCGAACGTGTGTACGATCGAACGCGTATCTGATTTGTAGCACCTGGCGACGCGCCGGGCAAGCATTTACGGACAGTTGTTTGAAACACCTGTCCGAAGTCGCTAGCGTCGTCCCTGACGGGCCGGCAGCTCCGGACGACCCCCAGTCAACGCCGGGGGTCCGACAGTCGGACCGGCCACGACCCGGCGCCGTACGACGCCACCCGCACCACCGCAGGGCACCACCGGCACCGCCCGCACGACACGCACCACCCGCCCGACCGCACCGCTCGCACGACCTGCCCGACGACACCGCCCGAACGACCTGCACGACCGCTTCGCCCGCACGACCGGCACGACGTACGACCCGCATCGACCTCGAGGAGCACCATGGCCACCAGCGGCACGTCCGGCGGCGAGACGCCCGTGACACCCGACAAGCCCAAGCCCAAGCGCGGCCGTCCCAAGGTGGTCGAGATCGCCATCCCCGACGGGCTCCCCGACATCGACGGCCTGTCGGTGCGGCAGCGGATCGTCCTGGACATGATCCGCACCGCGGTCGACACGCGCGGCTATCCGCCGTCGATGCGCGAGATCGGCGAGGCGGTCGGCCTCACGTCGCCGTCGTCGGTCGCCCACCAGCTGCACGCGCTGGAGAAGAAGGGCTACATCCGTCGCGACCCGCGCCTGCCGCGTGCGATGGAGCTCGTCGACCCTGCCGACACGGGCGCCGACATCACCGGGATCGGCGACTCGATGCCCGAGGCGACGTACGTCCCGGTCATCGGCCGCATCGCTGCGGGCGGTCCGATCCTCGCCGAGCAGGCGATCGAGGAGGTCTTCCCGCTGCCCAAGTCGCTCGTGGGCGACGGCGAGCTCTTCCTGCTCAAGGTCGTCGGCGAGTCGATGATCGAGGCCGCGATCTGCGACGGCGACTGGGTCGTCGTCCGCAGCCAGCCCACCGCGATCAACGGCGACATCGTCGCGGCGATGCTCGACGACGAGGCCACCGTCAAGACCTTCCAGCGCAAGAACGGCCACGTGAAGCTGCTGCCGGCCAACAAGGACTTCTCCCCCATCGACGGCGACCACGCCCGCATCGTCGGCAAGGTCGTCGCGGTGCTGCGCCGCCTGTAACCCGCTGTCGTTGGACGCCGAACCCGCAGGCCACGGCACGTTCGAGGCGCTCGCACCCGCACGGGGGCGAGCGCCTCGTCACGCTGCGGTCCGATCACCCGTGGATGGCGGCCGCGGATCGCGGTGAGCGCGCGGCGACCGGCTCGCGCCGGCCGTGGCACCTCCGCCGTCGAAGTGAGCACACAGAATCACCGCCCGGCACGATCTCGGCGGCGACACCGGGTTCGTCATGGAGTGGGAGTACCTGCTCCTCACGGCACGGGTCCGCTGACGACGAGGCCGTCGCCGGGACCGGTCCAGCGCGCCAGGTGACGGGAACCCTCAAAACCTGCTCGCACCGCCCGATTCCGGCGCATGCTGGCCCCACTCGTGCCGGTCCGGTGCCGGTACGCCCGGAGGTGCACATGCCGTTCTTCCAGATCATCGAGTTCCAGACCGACGACATCGACGCGTTTCGCGCGGAGGTCGACCGATGGGAGGTCGAGTCGGTCGACTTCAGGACGGCCACCCGCGCCACCCTGACCGCCGACCGCGACCACCCGGGGACCTACCTGCAGGTCGTCGAGTTCCCGTCCTACGACGACGCGATGCGCAACTCCAACGACCCGCGCACCGCGGCCTTCGCGGAGCGCCTCATGGCGCTGGCCAAGGGTCCCCCGACGTTCCGCAACCTCGACGTGCTGATGTCCGAATCCTTCTGACCGCGGACCTGCGAACGGATTCCACCTGACCCTCGCGGATCCGAGTGCGTCGCCGACGGCGCCCGCCCCGCACCGGAGCACAGGGCGTCTCGTTCGCGGGACGAGGCGTCCACAGGCGGTTCTACGGCAGCCGCAACGAGGCGAGGAACTCCGCCAGCCCCGTGAAGGCCGCTCTGGGCCGCCGTCGCGGTTCGACCCGAACGCCGTTACGCCGGAGCAACCGTAGCCGCAGGGGAACGGGTCGCCCGACGTCTCGTGGCGCAGCGGGATGATGACGTCGGTGACAGGCGTGCCCGGGTCGAGCCCGGAGAAGGCCGCGAGGGTCGTGCCCGGTCGCTCACGGGTCTACGGGGCGGGTGCCAGAAGTCGACCGGTTCGAGGCCCAGGTGAAGGTCATCTCATGCGTCCGGATCCCGTCCACCGATCACCGACGCGGTCGGCGTGACGACGACCCACGGGTGGGCGTCGCAGCCAGGCACGGTAGTCGTGCGGCGGCGCGACGCGCTTGCCGGATGACGGGTCGATCGCCGAGATGATCGGCTTGCTCACCTCGATACGGGACCCCGTGGCCGGATGTCGCGAACCAGAGGAAGTCCGTGTCGCTCGAGATCGACCAGCCCGCGGGCACGATCGCGGAGACGGCCGGTAGCAGACGTGCGCCGATCGGCGTGCCTCCATCGTCGGGGGGCGGAGTGGGTTTGCGACGGGCCCGACGACGCCGACGACAGCGGCGGTGCGGGCTCGATACCGCCCGCGGGGACGAACCAGGCGCACAGTGCCAGGACGACCACGAGGGTGCCGGCCAGCCCGGCCGCACGCGCACGTCGCCGGTTCGTGCTCTCCTGCTTGAGATCGCTCAGTGCTGTCATGGGATCCAGTCCGATCGTGGAGGCGCGCACTCCGTCCGCGGCGCGCGATGCACGGGTGTCGAGGTTCATGCGAGTGCTCCTCCTCGATCCACGGCGCCGTCCTGCCCGGGACTGTGTCGTCGGTTCCGTCGTGGCCCCCAGGGACGGCGCGAGGTGCGCGCGTCCACGGGCCAGGTGCGACTTCACGGTGCCGTCCGCGCAGCCGAGGATGTGAGCCACCTCGGCCACCGAGCAGCCGTACACGTAGGTGAGCGCGATGCACTGGGCCTGACGCCGGGGCAGTCGCCGGACGGCCGTCCAGAACTCGCCGTCGTCGTACTCGAGCTCGGCGACCGCGACCGGTCGCGACCCGACGCGCAGCATGGCGCGCGCCTCGACGATCCGACGCCGGATGTGCGAGGTCGCGAGGTTGGCGCAGACCCGGCGTACCCAGGCTGCGGGCAGGTCGAGGGTGCCGACCTCGTCCCAGCGGCGGTAGCACGCGAGCATCGCCTCCTGGGCGATGTCCTCGGCGTGCGAACGTGAACCGGTGAGAGCGTGAGCGAGGGCCACGAGGCCGCGGTACTCGCGGAGGTAGAACGCGTCGAACGTCTCGGGCAGAGACAGCGCCGTGCGTCGATCGGGAGCGTCGGCCGGGGCTGGTGGCTCCCGGTCGACCGGTGAACGACCCGATGCGCTCGTCACACCCCTCACTCGATGCAGGTGCCGCTCCGGTTTACCGCCGGAGCGGGTCGGCTCATGTCACGTGCGCGTCGAGCCACGCGACGATGTCGGCGAGGACGGTCGCCTTCTCCGGCTCGTTGTGGGTCTCGTGGTAGAGGCCGTCGTAGAGCTTGAGCTCGTGCTCGCTGGTCACCTTCGACGCGAACTGCTCCGAGCCCTTCGAGTACGCGATCTGGTCGGCCGTGCCGTGCACCAGCAGCAGTGGCAACGTGAACTGGCCGGCGTCGGCGAGCGCGCGCTCGGCACCGAGCGCGCCGTCGCGTCCGAGGGCGAGCGTCGCCTTGTCGTGCGTGAGCGGGTCGGCGACGTAGGCCTTCACGACCTCGGGGTCGCGCGAGATGAGGTTGACGTCGAGCCCGGTCGGGATGGACACCGAGGGCAGCAGCGAGCCCAGCACCTTGGCCGCGCCGATCTTGAGCTTCTGCTCGAGCAGCGGGCTCGCGAGACCCGACGACGTCGCGACGACGCCGGCGAGGGTCGTCGGCGTGCGGCGCAGGCAGTAGGTCAGCACGAGCAGACCGCCGAGGCTGTGCCCGTAGAGGAACTCGGGCTTGCCGGGGTAGAGCTCGCCGCCCCGGGCGATGAGCGCGGCGATGTCGTCCATCGTCGGCTCGAACGGCGTGTTGCCGCGACCACCGGGCGAACGACCGTGGCCGCGGGTGTCGAACGCGATCACGGCGTAGCCCGCGGCGTTGTACGTGTCGGCGACGTGCGCGTAGCGACCGGAGTGCTCGCCGAGCCCGTGCACGAGGCAGATCACGGCCTTCGCGTCGCCGTCCGGGGCCCAGTGCTGGAAGTAGAGCTCGGTGCCGTCGCGACTGGTCAGCGTGCCCTCGGTGTGGGTCATGCGCGCATTCTGCCGGTCCGTCGTCGACCGCGGACGCCGGGTCGCTGTATTGCTGCGGTCGTGCGCCCGCGCCCGGTCGTCCGGGGTTCGGCGCAGTTTCGGTGAAGGGACGGCGAAGGTACGGCGCACGTCCCACCCGATCGGCCCCTCGCCGGTCCGGCCTCGGGACGGCGTTCGCACGTGACACCTAACCTCGCGGGCATGGACATCGCGGTCATCGGTGCGGCCGGGTCGGTCGGGCGCGCGGCGTGCGCGCAGATCCTCGCCACCGGGCTGCTCGCCCCCGACGAAAGGCTGCAGCTGGTCGGACGCCACGGCACTGCCGGCGAGCTCGGCGTCTACGGGCTGCGCATCGACCTGCTCGACGCCTACCCGAGCCGCGCGCCTCATGTCGAGCCCGAGCTCGACGTCGACGACGTCGAGGCCGACGTCATCCTCATGGTCGCCGGCGCGACACCGTCGCACGACCCGACGCGACGCGCGACGCGTGACGACGTCGCGGTGGCCAACGTCGCGATGTTCGAGGAGATCGCCGCGACGCTCGCTCGGACCACTCGCGGGCACGAGGTCGTCGTCGTCGCGAGCAACCCGATCGAGCTCGCGGTCGACGTGTTCGCCCGGCATCTCGGACGCCATCGCGTCATGGGTGCCGGCGCCTACAGCGACACGTTGCGCCTGCGTCGCGAGGTGGCCGCGGGCCTGGCCGAGAACGGCCACCGCGCCACGATCGGTGGCTACGTCCTCGGCGAGCACGGACCGAACGTCGTGCCGGTGTGGTCGTCGCTGACCGCGCACGGCGTCCACGACGACGACTGGCGCGACCACCTCGACGAGGTGCGGGGACGGCGTACCCTCACCGACTTCGCCGCCGAGATGGGAAGCGCGCGGGTCGGGCTGCAGGAGCTGGTCGAGGCGGGCAAGGGCGCCGAGGCGTTCGTGTTCGTGCAGTCGCTGCCGCCGGACGTGCGCGCCGTCGTCAAGCCGTGGCTCGCGCACTGGTCGGGCGGCACCAGCGTCGTGGCGGCCGACGCGGCCGTCGACCTCATCGCGCTGCTGCGCGGCGGCCGGCGCATGACCCTGCCGCTGCAGGTCGCGGTGACCGACGACGAGTGGCCCGGCGTCGCGACCGTGCTCGGGCTGCCCGTCGACGTCGACATCACCGGCTGGCACCGCACCGTCGCGCTGCACCTCGACGACGACGAGCTCGCCGCTCTCGTCGCGGCGGCCGCCGCCGTCCGTTCGCGACTGGCAGCCTGGTACGCCGCGGCCTGAGCCTGGTCCGGCGCCTGTTCGGTCAGGACGACGGGGCGCGCAGGTCGCGCCACGCCTCGAGCATCGTCTCGACGTCGACCGGTCGGGCGATGATCGGAGACCCCTTGCCGGTCCGCGGACGTCGCCAGTCCTCGGCGACGCGGCGGTTGAAGTCGGCGAGCACCGCGCGCACGGCGTCCTCGGTGGCAAGGTCGGCGAGCGAGCCGGGGAAGCCGTCGGCCTCGCAGCGCAGTGCCACGGTCGGGTCGACGATCTCGCCGCCGGCGAGGCCCTCGCGCTCGACGAGCCCCTTGAGCCACCAGTCCGGGTCGCCGGGTCGCTTGAACGCCAACGGTTTCCCGGCGCCGGGCAGGTCGTCGAACAGGCCGCGCTCAGTCGCCTCGCGGATCGCCCGATCGAGCGGCGTCTCGTAGCTCATGGTGGCCTCCCCCGAGGCGGATGTGTGGCGCTGATGGTAGAGCCGATGACCGACGCCCACCAACGGAGATGGCTCGGCGACGGGTGGCAGAGCGCAGGACGTCGCTCACGATGACGAGCAGGCGGGGTCGTAGGCGCGGTTGGGCAGGACCTCCGCCCACTCAGCGCGAGTCAGGGTTCGACCCGCCTCTCGACAGGCTCGCGCGACCCACGCGGCGGGATCGACCTCGACGCTCCACAACGTCGTGCCGTTGGACACGATCACCGGCCCGCCCGAAGCAAACCTCGCCCGCGCGGTCTCTCCGAGCTGGAGCGAGAGGGGCGTGCCCACCTCCCGGAAGGTCGAGGTGTCCCAGAGCGTGAGCTGTGCGGTGCTCCCGGTCGCGGACACGAAGCGACTGTCCGTACTGACCGACACGTTGAACACCTTCCCGGTGATCGCGGTGGTCGGCGGTGCGAGCAGCGCACCCGTGCCCGGATCGACGAACGCGACGGATCCCGAGTCCATCGCCAGCGCCAGGAAGCGCCCCCGAGGGTCGGGGGCGACCTCGTTGGGGGTGTCGCCCGGGACGAGCGTGCGCATCCTCACCGCACCGGAGGTGGCGTCAACCGTCAGGAGCTCGTTGCCGCCCGGCCCGACCCTCGTGAGGTAGAGGTCGCGCCCGTCCGGAGACCACCCCTGCACGAGGGTCAGGGTCGCTGGCTCATCCGTTGCAGGGAGGGGTGGCAGCCGCCTCGCGACCGTTCGCGTCTCAAGATCGATGACGATCGGGCCGGCATCCGTCCTGATCGTCGCGGCGTATCGGCCGTCCGGCGAGACCCAGGTGTCGGAGCCGTGCACCGAGTCCGGTGGCGGAAGGGACACCGTGCCCAGCAGGGCGCGTGTCGCGAGGTCCCAGACCGCGGTGACACCCAAGGTGTCGGCGGTGACGAGCAGGCTTCCGAGCCGACCGGTGCGTGCCGTGATGATCCGACCCTCGTGGTGCGGGGTGCCGCCGGACATCGACTCGATCCGCCCGGTGCTGAGGTCGACGAGACGCACCACGCCGTCGTTCTCACCGAGCACCGCGTGGCTGGCCGTCGCCCAGAGTGTGATCGCCTCGGTCGGCAGGTCCCTGGTGACCACGTGGGCGAGCCCGCGCTCTCCCGACAGGTCCCACATCATGAGCGACCGGTCGTCGCCGGCGGTCGCCAGCGAGGTCCCGTCCGGCGAGAAGGCCGCGGCCGTGACCCGTCCCGAGTGACCGAGCAACCGGTCCGGCAACGCGGTCGTCCCGACGTGCCAGACCACGACGGAATCGAAGTCACGGACGGCCAACGATGACCCGTCGTCGGTGAAGGCTAGGGGCAACCAGTCCGACGTGCCGGCGGCCAGCGTGTCGACCTCGGCTCCGGTCCGCGGATCGATGACCCGCACCAGCCCGTTCTCGGCCCAGATGGCCAACCTCGACCCGTCGCCGGACGTCACCGCGTGCCCAGGATCGCAGTCCCGCGGCAGGGGGTGGCTGGAGAGACGTCGGCCATCGCGGTAGCTGATCCTGACCACGGTGCCGTCCCACGTCAGGACGCAGGCGGCCTCCCCGCACGGGTGGGTCGAAGCCACCCACGTGCCCATGTCGACCGAGCGCGCCTGCGACGCCGGCGTCCCGCGCTGCCACACGAGCACGCGTGTCGAGGCCTCGCCCGGCCCGACATCGACGAGGCTGACCAGGCTGCGGCCATCACGCGACAGCGACCACGACCCCGGGCTGCCCGGCCCCTGCTCGAGGCGCGCTCCACTCCGCGGGTCGACCACGGCGGGTCCGCCCGGGGTGCCGGCCACGATCTGAGTGTTGGTCAGCCAGCGCAGGTTTCGCGTGTCGTCGACGTCAGCGTCAAGGTCGACGGTCGACAGCTGGGGGCCGCCCTGCGCCGGCCACAGAGTGAGCTGGCCCGCCTCAGCCAGTCCGGCCACGACGGTGCCGTCGGGACTGAAGGCAAGCGAGGTCTCCACACCGGGAGTCTGAGCGACCGAGGTCACCGCGGAACCTCGTTCGAGCGTGGCGAACAGGTCGCTCAGCGACTGGGGGGACGGGTCGAGCTTGACCGCCTGCGTGGCGTAGAGCAGCGCGAGGTCGTAGTCACCTCCTTTCCGCGCGATGGCACCCAGCCGACCGGCGTCGGCCGAGACCGCCGCCGCTTGGGCCGTGCGAGCCGCCTGCTCCGCCTCGCTGCGCTGGTGCACCGCGAACCCGCCCGCAGCAGCGGCGAGGGCCAGCGCCGCAGCCAGTCCCACGGCGACCGCTCGCGTGCGACGACGCCCGCGTGCCTCACGGTCGGCGCGGTGGCGCTGCTCGATGAGGGCGCGCTCGGCGTAGGCAGTCGACTCGGCGAGGAACGTCGTCTCGAGCGGTGAGAGGTCGCCGGGGCTCGCTGCCTGCGTGTCGAGGGCAGCCTGCAGCCGGGTGCCCGCGTACAGCTCGGCCTCATCGCGACCGTCGGTCTCCCACTCGGTGGCGACCACGGTGAGCCGCGCGCGTATGTCGGCGTACACGCGTCCGTCGTCGAGCCAGCCGAGCAGCCTCGGCCACCCGGTGAGCAGGGCCTCGTGCGCGATCTCCACGTCGTCCGCGCTCGCCACGACGAGCCGTCGGTCGGCAAGGAGTGACAGGGCCGCCGCGGCCGGTGCGTCACCCGGAGGCGTGAGCTCGACCCGGCGAGCCCGACGTCGCACCCACTGACCGTTCTCGTCGACGGCCAGGCGCAGCATCATCCGACGGCAGGCGGTGCGCTGCTCCTCCGTCTCGAGTGCGTTCCACGCCTCCTCGCCCACCCGCTGCAGAGCCGCCTCGACACCGCCGCCGGAACGGTAGGACGCCACCGTGAGCACGATCGCGGTCCCGGTGCTCCCACGTGCGCACGAGGGCGGTCGACAGCACCGGAAGCACGCCGGGACGTCCGCGCACCTCGCTCACGACGAGATCCGCCAGCGCTGGATCGACGTGCAAGCCCACGCGAGAGGCGGGCTCGGTGACGATGCGACGGAGCTCGTCGTCGTCGGGGGGCGCGACCAGGACCGACGCCGGACCCACTCGGCGCGCCAGCCCTGGATGCTCGGCCAGGCGACCGTAGAAGTCCGCGCGCAGAGCCAGCACCACGCGCGTCTCGTCATCTGCCGCTGCGAGGATCCGGTCGCCGAAGGCCTCGATGTACGCACCGTCGCCGGCCAGCAGCGCCTCCTCCGCCTGGTCGACCACGATCAGCTCCGGACGGTCGGCGAGCGCGACGTCGAGCGCCCCGACGGGGTCGCGTCCCGGCACGATCACGCGCGTCGTCCAGGTGTCCGCACCGGGCAGGCCGCCAGCGGCGAGCGCGGCGGCGAGCCCGGCGCGCACCAACGAGGACTTCCCGGCGCCGGACGGGCCGACGACGACGAGAAGCCGCGTGTCGACGAGGCGCGCGAGCAGCTCCTCGACCAGGCGCTCGCGTCCCACGTAGAGGTCGGCGTCGGACTCGTCGTAGCGAGCCAGACCCTTGTACGGACAAGGCTGCCTCGTGCGCGGCACGTGCCCGTTCAGCAGCACGGGGTCCTGCGCCAGCACCTGCGCCTCGATCTCGCGCAGACGAGGGCCCGGTTCGATCCCCAGCCCGTCGCCGAGCTCGCGGCGAGCCCGCTGGTAGGCGGCGAGGGCGTCGCCCTGCCGACCCTGGCGGTAGAGCGCGACGACGAGCGTCTCCCAGAGCCCCTCCCGATAGGGGTCGTCCCGCAGCCGGGCCTCGCTCTCGGCCGCCGCCGCGCCCGAGTCGCCGCTGGCAAGCAGCGACGCAGCCAGCGAGTCGGCGGCTGATCCACGCAGCTCGACGAGCCGCGCCGCCTCAGCCTGCGGATACGCAGTGTCCTGCAGGTCGGCGTAGGGCACGGGGGACCGCCACAACGCGAGAGCCTCACGCAGCAGTTCCACCGCGACTGCCGGGTCCGTGTCCCGCGCCTGGGCCACGGACCTCTCGAACCGGACAGCGTCGATGTCGTCCGGCGGCAGAAGGAGCGAGTAGCCACCTGGTTGGCGCTCGATCGACGGTGCCGGATCGAGTACGGCGAGCGATTCCCTGAGCCGGGTGACGTGACTCTGCAGGGTGCGCTCCGCGCTGGAGGGCGGATCCTCACCCCACGCCGCATCCACCAGAGCGTCGAGCGAGGCGGCCTCACCCGGGCGCACGAGCAGGGCCGCGAGGATACGGCGCGGCACCGGCCCGCCTACGTTGACCGGATCCCCTGCGCCGTCGATCTGGAGTGCCCCCAGCACCCGAGCCAGCACGGTCACGAGGTTAGGGCGCCCGTGATCTCCCGTCATCCGATTCTGGCTTTCGCTCGAGCGAGTGGCGGCGTGTCGACGCAGGTCACGCCATCGATCGGGGCGCCGCAACGAACTTGCAACACGGCTGCATGAGGTCCACAACCACAGCGCGCGAATGTCTGGCCCGTCGCCACGGACGGCGGCCAGACACCCGGAGGACACCATGACCACCCAGCAGCAGACACCTACCCCCGACATCGCTCCTGTCATCGACACGGCGTCGGGTACGGTCCCGCAAGATTCCGCAGTCAGCGCGCCCGTCGTCGTCACCCACGGTCGCCGCTCGGCAGTCGCCCTGGGTCTCGTCGCGTTCCTGGGCGCGAGCGCAGCCGCGGCCGTCGTCGCGGTGGCCGTCGTACGGCTCACGGCTCCGGCCGAGGCTCCGGGCAACGGCGGGCACGCCGGACTGACGACGTCGGAATGGACGCAGTTCCGGGCCGGCGAGCGCGACGTCACGACGTACGTGTCCACCCCCAGCGGGTGGGCGGAGCTTCGGGCCGGCGAGCGCGACGTCACGTCGTACGTCTCGACTCCCCTCGGATGGGCGGTCTACCGGGCGGGCGAGCGCGGCGTCAGCACGCACCCGCTCACGCCGAGCGGATGGAGCGGCTACCGCGCCGGGGAGATCGGGGTCACCAGCCACGCGCTCACGTCGAGCACCACTCCGGCATCGGACTACCGCGCCGGCGAGCGTTAGGACGCCGTCCGGTCATCTAGACCCCGCCGTCCGCACTGTGACGGTGGTTGATGCGGGATCGGAGCGGCCTGAGATACCGGTCCCACCCGCGTCCGACGTCGCTCCTCGAGCCTCGTCACCGACGACCCGGTTCCCGACCCGTCAGTCCGGCCAGCCGTGGCGCGCAGCCGTCCGCGCGCGACGGGCGGACGGCGGGCGGGAACCGGGTCGCTCGCGTGTCCGGCGGCCCGAACGGAGCAGGACGCGGGCCCCCAACACCGACCAAGATCACGACTTCGGGTCACGGAGTGGCACAAAAGTGCCACTGGTTGACCCTAAGGGACAGATCCCTCACGGGGTCGTGGCGAGCTCGTCGAGGCGGACGAGGCTCTGGCGGACCAGGGCGGCGTCGGTGGTGAACCAGAACGGCGGGAGCGAGCTGCGGAGGTAGTCGCCGTAGCGGGCGGTCGCCAGGCGCGGGTCGAGCACCGCTACCACGCCTCGGTCCGTCGACGAGCGGATCAGCCGGCCGACCCCCTGCGCGAGCAGGAGAGCGGCCCGCGGCACCGACACCTGGGTGAAGCCGTTTCCGCCGGTCTCCTCCGCGTGCCGGGAGCGGGCCGCGATCAGCGGGTCGTCGGGACGCGGGAACGGGATGCGGTCGATCACCACGAGGTGGCAGGCCTCGCCGGGCACGTCGACCCCCTGCCACAGCGAGAGCGTGCCGAGCAGCACCGAGCGCGGCTCGGACGCGAACCGCGACACGAGATCGGCCACCGAGTCGCCCCGCTTCTGCACCAGCACGGGGACGTCGAGCGGCACGATCTTGCGGTCGAGCAGCCGGTCGGGCAGCGACTCGGCCAGGTGGTCGGCCGCCCGCTCGACACCGCGCCACGACGAGAACAGCGCGAGCGTGCGACCGCCGGCCGCCGCGATGAGGTCGGCGAGCTCGTCCATCGCGGCGCTGTCGGTGCCGTCGCGTCCCGGCGGCGGCACCGACGTCGCGACGTAGAGGATCCCTTGGCGCGCATGGTCGAACGGCGATCCGACGTCGAGCCCGGTCCACGCACCGACGAGCCGACGACGCGCCATCGACCGGAAGGCCGAACGATCGCGCCACCGGGTCGAACGACCCGCCGAGCTGCATCGTCGCCGATGTGACCACCACGCGGGACTCGTCGAAGAGCTCGGACCGCAGCAGCCCGGCGACCGACAGCGGCGCGATCCGCACGGCCGGCGTACGCCGGTCGCCCGGGTCGAGCCACGCCACGCCCTCGTCGTCGAGCGCGAGGAGCTTCCCCGCGACGTCGTGCACCTCGCCGAGCAGGCCGCGCGCACGCGACAGTGCTGCGAGGGCCTCGGGGTCGTCCTTGCTCGACGCGTCCTTGGCCAGCGCCGTGATCGCCGCGTGCGTGGTGTCGCGCACCGACGCGAGCGCCAGCAGCAGCCCGCCCTCGACCGACTCGATGCGCACCGGGCCGAACAGGCCGTCGGCGCGCGCGGCCAGCTCGATCTCGAGCGCCTCCGCCGCAGCCTCGAGTCGATCGGCGACGTCGGCGTCGAGGAGCCGCTTCGCGCGCTGCGCGGCACGAAGCACCGCCGCGGCCGAGATCTCGTCGGTGACCGCCGCGGTCGCGCGGTCGACGAGCTCGTGCCCCTCGTCGACCACCACCGCGTCGTGGTCGGGCAGCACGGGCACGTTGTCGAGCGCGTGGATGGCGAGCATGGCGTGGTTGGTGATGACGACCTGGGAGTCGGCGGCCCTGCGACGAGCAGCCTCGGCGAAGCACACCTCGCCGTACGCGCACTTCTGCGCACCGACGCACTCGCGTCCTGACACCGACACCCCGCGCCACACCCGGCCGTCGACCGGCGCCGGCAGGTCGTCGCGATCACCCGTGTCGGTGTCGTCGACCCACGCTCGCAAAGCCTTGGCCTGCTTGCCGAGCGCGGTGGTCGGGGCCGCGAAGAGCGCGTCGTCGTCGGAGTCCTCGCGGTCGTCGGCCGCACGGTTGAGCCGCTCGAGGCAGACGTAGTTGTGCCGACCCTTGAGCACGGCGTAGGTCGGACGCCGTCCCAGCACGGGCTCGAGCGCGTCGGCCAGGCGCGGCAGGTCGCGCGAGACCAGCTGGTGCTGCAGGGCGAGCGTGGCCGTGGCGACGATGACGCGCCGCTCGTTCGACGTCGCGTGCAGCACGGCCGGTACGAGGTAGGCCAGCGACTTGCCGGTGCCGGTACCGGCCTGCACGAGGAGGTGCCCCGCACCGCCGAACGTCGAGGCCACCGCCTCGGCCATCTGGAGCTGCCCGGGGCGGTCCTCGCCACCGAGCGCCTGCACCGCGGCGTCGAGCGCCGTCGCGACGTCCGCCGCCACGACCTTGTCGGCCGCGGCGTCGTCGTCGGGGGTGCTCACCCCCCGATCCAACCAGCCCGTCGGCGTCCGGCGGCCTCGCGCGTCCCCGGCCCCGCCGAACGGGATCGGGCAGCACGCCCGGAAGCGTCCGGACGGGGTCAGTCGATCGGTCGACCATGCGAGACCGGGACGCACCCCGGCATGCGACCCGCGCCGCTCGTCGTTAGCCTTCCGGAGTGCGAGAGCCGGGCATCGGGCAGTCCAGCGCAGCCGGTCTCCGGCTGCGTCGTCGCCACGATCCGGCCCGCTCGGTCTTCGGCGAGCGCACCCCTTACCACGTCCTCGCCGTCATCCTCGGGCTCGTCGCTCTGTTCGCCCTCGCGTTCGGCCTCCTGACCGACGGCGACCCGATGCTCCGCAACCTGGACCTGATGTCGGCCGCGCTGCTGGCGGCGGCCGCCGTGGCGCTCGGGCTGTGGGGACCGCGTGCCACATCGGGGTGGCCGATCGACGTGGCCCTCGTGTTCGCGTACCTGCTCGCCTGCTACGGAGCGACGAAGGTGCTGGACGACGTCAGCCAGCTCGTCGTGGGCTACGGCTTCGTGGTGTTCGGCGTCTTCGCCGGGGTGTTCCGTCCGCGCAGCCGCCTGCTGATGCACCTCGCCGGCATGCTCGGGCTGTACGCGATCGCGCTCGTCGTCACCTCGCTGATGCCGAGCCCCATCTACTTCGTCCTCGTCGCCACGGTGACCACGTGCGTCTCCCTCATGGTGAGCGTGCTCGCGCAGCGGCTGCGCGAGCAGGCGCTGCACGACAGCCTGACCGGCGTCCTCAACCGGCGCGGCCTCGACGTCATGGGCGGGCTCATCTCGGCCAACGCCTCGCGCACCGACACCCACGTGACGATCGGGCTGGTGGATCTCGACGACTTCCACCGCTACAACGCCGAGATGGGGCACGTCGCGGGTGACGTCCGGCTCACCGTTCTCGCCACGGCGTGGGCCGAGCACGTCCGCAGCGGCGACCTCGTCGCCCGCTACGGCGGCGACGAGTTCATCGTCATCCTGCCCGGCGCGTCGGAGTCCGACGTCGCGGAGCTCGTGGCGCGCGTGCGCGCCAGCATCGACGTCCCGTTCAGCATCGGCACGACGTCCTGGCTGCCCGCGGAAGATCTCTACGCCGCCATCGCCCGCGCCGACGTGCAGCTCTCGTCGGACAAGCATCGGCGCCGGGCAGTCCCGCGCGCAGAAGCACCCGAGGACTGACGCCTCGGCGGTCGAGACAGCTAGACGGCGGCCGTCGCCGACGCGAGCTCGGCGGCGAGCCCCTCGTGCACGCGACCGACGAGGCGCGTGCCGGCCTCGACGTGCTCGACCTTCTCGAGCTCGCCCTCGCGGTGCGCTCGCGCGACGAGGTCGCCGCGCGAGTAGGGGACGACGAGGTCGACCGCGACCGCTGCGTGCGGAAGGTCGACCTCGATCTGCGCCAGGAGGTCGTCGATCCCGACACCGGTGCGCGCACTCACGACGACCGCGTGCGGCTCACGACGCAGCAGCCGCGCGACGACGACCGGGTCCGCGGCGTCGGCCTTGTTGACGACGACGATCTCGGGCACGTGCGATGCGCCGATCTCGGCGAGCACCTCGCGCACCGCGGTGAGCTGCTCCTCGGGGACGTCGTCGCTGCCGTCGACGACGTGCAGGATGAGGTCGGCGTCCGCGACCTCCTCGAGCGTCGAGCGGAACGCCTCGACGAGCTGGTGCGGGAGGTGCCGCACGAAGCCGACCGTGTCGGCCACCGTCAGGTCGCGACCCGACGGCGTCTGCGTCCTGCGCACGATCGGGTCGAGAGTGGCGAACAGGGCGTCCTCGACCAGCGCGCCGGCACCGGTGATCCGGTTGAGGAGACTGGACTTCCCGGCGTTGGTGTAGCCGGCGATCACGACGCTCGGCACCCCGTGCCGCTTGCGGTCGCGGCGCTGAGTGTCGCGCGCGGTCTTCATCTCGGCGATCTCGCGCCGCAGCTTGGCGACCATCTTGTTGATGCGACGACGGTCGGTCTCGATCTTGGTCTCACCAGGACCTCGCGTGCCGACGCCGCCGGCCGAACCACCGGCGCCGCCGCCCTGACGCGAGAGCGACTCGCCCCAACCGCGCAGGCGCGGGAGGAGGTACTGCATCTGCGCGAGCGAGACCTGCGCCTTGCCCTCTCGGCTGCGCGCGTGCTGGGCGAAGATGTCGAGGATCAGCCAGGTGCGGTCGACGACCTTGACCTTGACGACGTCCTCGAGCTGGCGCAGCTGACCGGGAGTCAGCTCGCCGTCGGCGATCACGGTGTCGGCGCCGGTCTCGACGACGACGTCGCGCAGCTCCTTGGCCTTGCCTGAACCGACGTACGTCGCGGGATCGGGCCGGTCGCGACGCTGGACGAGCGCCTCGACCACGAAGGAGCCGGCGGTCTCGGCGAGGCGCGCCAGCTCCTCGAGGCTGCGCTCGGCGTCGCGCAGCGTGCCCTCGGTCCAGACACCGATCAGCACGACCCGCTCGAGGCGGATCTGGCGGTACTCGACCTCGGTGACGTCCTCGAGCTCGGTGCCGAGACCCGCGACGCGTCGCAGCGCCGCACGGTCGGCGAGGTCGAGCGCGCCGGTGGTCGGGTCGCCGTCCGGCGCCGTCGTCGGCGTACGGCGTCAGAGTCGATCCCGCACCGTCCGAGCCATCCGCGCACGCCGAGAGGTCGTGTCGCGGCGGCGGTGTCAGGGGTCTCCGCGTCGTCGAGCACGGAGTCGTAGGCCTCAGTCATCGTGCCTCGATGGTCGCACGCCCTCACCGACCCCCGCGAACGGAATTGCCCCGCGACGGCGTAACGAAATCGGAACGATGCCCGGCGAGAGTGGGTGGACGCGTGATCATCGTCTCGTCGACCGGGGGTGGGCTGAATGCGCGACGGGGACGGCGCCGAGCTCGCGCGTGGCCGGACTCAGCTGGCCCCCGAGGAGCGCCAGGGCCGCGTGACGTTCGACCACTTGTTGAACTTCAGGTACAGCGGACCCCTCGTAGGCGCTGCGCTCAGCCTGGTGGCCGTTCTCGTCGCTCTGGCCACGGCCATGTCGTGATCGCCGCCTCGTCGCGGTCTTCGCAGCGATCAAGCACTTCGCCGACGCACCATCGCTCTTGTGGGACGACGAGAGCGTGCGAGCCGCGGTGGCCCGCACCGGGCCGCGCGAGACGACGGCCCGGGAGAGCGCCCGCATCCCGTGGACCCTCATCATGGGCGTGTCCGCCGCGCGCTGGATGGGTCGCAACGGCACCCGCGACCTCCTGGTCCTCCACCTCCGCGACGGTGACCGAGTTGCTCCGCTCGTCCTGGCGGACCGGCACGGACGACGCGACCAGATGCGCGCCTTCGTCCGGGCTCTTGCTGCACGTGACATCCCCATCGAGCCCACCGTCGAGGACTTCCTCGAAGGACGGACCCTGCCGGTCGTCGACCAGCGCACGACTAGTGACGGTGCTGGTGACCGCGCATCTGCGCGCCCGGCGGAGTCGACCGCACTGCCCTGGACGTTCCGCATGGACGACTCCCCCGACGCTCCCGACGCCCCCACCGAGACGTGGCACCACGTCACGGCGCGCGACGAACGCGGACGCATGACACGGCTGCTCAGCCCCATCGTCGACTCCCCTGCGCTGATGTACAGCACCCTTCGCGTCGTCGGCATCATGGCCTTCAGCCACGGACCTGGACGGACACCGTCATCGGCAACCGGCACATCGTCCTCGAGCACGTCGAGCGGGTCACGGTCGAGCGCGGCGTCCTGAGCGGGACAGGAGCGCACACCGCCGGCGACGCCGGCGCCGTCCTGCATCTGGCCAACGGCACGAAGGCGATCCCCCTCGCCCTTGTCGACGACAGGTGCGACGTCGCGCAGGCGCGCGCCTTCCTGGACACCCTGATCGGGCTGCACATCCCCGTCGATCCCGACGTCTTCGAGCTGGTCGACCCACGTCGCAGCACATCGTGGGACGAAGTGCCGTCGGAGCGAGAACGTCGCCGTGGCTGACGCGGACGACGACGCCGGGACCGCTGCGTCCGAACTGCCACCGTGGCTTGCCGATGAGTCCGGCGACATCGACCCCGAGGACCTGGACTGGCGGACGGTCGACGCGCGGAGGTCCGGCAGCGTGCTCCGATCCGTGGTCGCGGGGCGCATCGACTTCCCGCGGCTCACCTACAACGACCGCTTCGCCCTCGGCCCGATGTCGGTGTGCGTCGATACCTGGGGCGACGCCGACGTCCTGCACACGCGCGTGCTGCTGGACCAGGTCGTGCAGGTGTCCGTCGCCCGCGAAGTGCTGCCGCCGTGGGACTTCGGACCCGAGACGGGCGACGCGATCGTGCTCGAGCTCGTCGACGGCGTCTCCTGCGCGCCGCTCGCCCTGGTCGATGCCCGGCGCGATGTCGCCGCGTCCTGGATATTCCTCGACACGCTCTGACCGCCGGTATCCCGGTCGACGACGACGTGGAGGCACTGCTCGACGCGAGGACCGCGACCATGACTCCGAGCTCGCCGACCACGACCGCGGATGTCACGGCGTCGACCCTCGGCGGCACGACGACGACGTGGATGCCGGAGTCCGACGGAGAGCAGCTGTGGTCGCTGACGGGTGACGTGGACGGCGAGGCGTGAATCGCAGAACCCACGGGCAAGGGCGGATCTGGGCGCCGATCCTGGCCGAGCCCCCGGTGACGGAACCGCACCTCGCCGTCCCGCCGGTGGCGTGCGACGCCACCGGAGGCGCCTCAGGTCGACGAGACGTGGCGGTTCGTGCCGGGGCACGACGAGCGCAGCCGCTGGCAACGCTGGGCGGCGGCGAGCGCCCGTCGCCGCTCGTCTACAGCACGTCGCGTGTCGTCGGGCCGATGGCGTGCAGCACGACCGACTGGTCCGCCGCCGTCGTCGCCAGCCGCGAGGTGCTCCTCGACGACGTCGAGCGGATCACGGTCGAGCCCGGCGTCCTGAACCAGATCGATCGACGTACGTCCGACGGCGATCTCGTGACGCTCGGCACGTCGAGCGGAGACGGCGTCGTACTGGTGCTGTCCAGCGGCGAGAGGTGCGCGCCGCTCGCGCTCGCGCACGGCGGTCGGGACATCGACGAGTCGGCAGCCTTCCTCGCGGTCCTGGACGAGCTCGCGATCCCGGTCGACCCGGCCGTCAGGCGTCTGCTCGCTCCATGACGGTCCGTCGAGCGGCCGCGAGGCCGTCCGTTCCGCGACGGCGGCGCCTGAGGTCGCCGCCGCTGATCAGCGGCGGAAGGCCGCCTGCGCTGCGGCCTGGAGCAGCTTCAGGGTCTCGGCACGCTCGTCGTGACCGAGGGCGTCGTAGGCGGGGGCGGCGATCTTGTTGGTGAGGTCCTCGGCTGCGTGGCGGGTGCCGCGTAGGTGCGAGATGTCCTCGAAGGGCTCCTCGTAGCCGAAGAAGGTCGCGTTGTCGGGTCCGCCCGGGCCGGCGAGCACGGCCTGGTGCGGGCGCAGGCCGGACGCGATGACGGCGATGAGGTGGACACCACCGCGGTGCTCGCGGAGCACGTGCAGCTGTTGGGCCAGCCGCCCGCAGTCGTCCTCGCGGCAGCTCGACGGCCCGCCACCCTGCGAGCAGCGGTAGGCCTTCGACGTCGAGTCCGTCGACCACGGGTGCGAGCAGGTCGGCCAGGCGTCCGGCGTCGGCGAACTCGGCGTAGCGCGCCCGTCCCCATTCGCGGCAGACCTCGACGTAGAGCGGCAGCGCCGCCGCGGGAGACATCACCTGCCGGGCGCCGTCCCACGCAGCCCGGACCACGTCGGAGGGCCAGAAGCCGAACGTCGCCGTGACGACGTCGGCGTCGACGTCGCCGAGCACGCTGCCGCGACCGAGCACATAGGCCTCGCGACCACGCAACCCGTTGTCCTTGCTGAAAGCCTTGGCCTGCGACGAGATCATGAAGCCGCCGTCGGGAGCGCTGATGAAGGCGCCGACGGCAGCCGCGTAAGAGGGACCGTCGTCGAGGTCGAGGTCGGTCATGGCGCGGTCAGCCTCCGAGGCGGATCGTGGCGACGAGCACCGCGGGACCGCGCAGCTCGAGGTGCTGGTCGGCGCGTCGCGTGACCCGCACGCGACCGCCGGGGACGTCGACGTCGTACGCCGTCTCGACCGGTGCGGCGTCGCGCGCAGCCGCCGCGACCATGACGGCGACGGCACCCGTGCCGCACGACATCGTCTCGCCCACGCCACGTTCGAACACGCGCATCCGTACGTGCCGGTCGCCGGGATGCCCGACGGGGAGGGCGAACTCGACGTTGACGCCGTCGGGGAACACCGACGGTGGCACGACGAGCGGCGCCGTCGAGAGGTCGAGCGAGTCGAGCGTCTCGTCGTCGTCGACGAAGACCACGCAGTGCGGGTTGGGCACCAGGACACCCGAGCCGTTCCACTGCATCCCGCCGACGCTCACGACCGGCATCGCGCGCGCGAGCGGTGTGGTGGCGGTGCCCATGTCGAGGCTGATGTCGCCGTCGTCCTCGATGACGACGTCGACCGGACCGCCGCGCGTCGCGATCGCGAACTCGTGGCGCGACTCGAGGCCGGACGTCAGCAGGTAGCGCGCGAACACGCGCGCGCCGTTGCCGCACATCTCGGCGAGCGAGCCGTCAGCGTTGCGGTAGTCCATGAACCAGGCGGCCTCACCTGCCTGGTGCGCGACCTCGTGGGACTCGACCGTCGGCACGACACGTAGCACCCCGTCGCCACCGACACCACGGTGGCGGTCGGTGAGCGCGCGCACCTGGTCCGACGAGAGATCGAGGGTGGCGAACGGGTCGGGCACGACGACGAAGTCGTTGCCGGTGCCGTGACCCTTCACGACCTCGAGCCCAGCCAGACCGGCCAGGACGTCGTCGAGGTGCTCGGTCACGCTCGGAGCCTACGCGACCCGCGAGCGCACACCCGCGACTGGAGTAACTGATCAAAGGGTCGCTTCCGGGGCCGGGAAGCGACCCTTGATCAGTTACTCGAAGGAACAGGCGGCGCCGGGTCAGCGGAGGGCGGCCTCGGCGTACGCCGCGTCGACCGTCGCCAGGACGTGCGGCCAGGACTGCTCGGGCTCGGTCTCGCGGTTGTGCGTCGTGATGCGCTCGCGCAGGGCGTCGTCGCTCGCCAGGCGCGCGATGTTGTCGATCATCTGCCGGTCGTCGCGCGCGAGGAGCCCCTCCACCTCGTGGTGGACGAACGACCGGATCCCGGTCGCGGCGTAGGCGAGAACGGGCAGCCCGGCGGTGCGCGCCTCGAGGGCGGCGATGCCGAACGACTCGAGCAGGGCCGGCGCGACGAAGACGTCGGACGCCGCGAGGGTCGACTTCACGTCGTCCGGCGCGAGTCGTCCGGCGAGGTCGACGATGCAGCGACCGCTGCTGAGGTCGTGCCGACGGACGTACTTCTGCACCCGCTCGGTGAGCGGCCCGTCCCCCACGACCGTGAGCCGCAACCGCCGCCCCGGCGGCAGGTAGGTCGACGCCGTGTGCACCATCTCGACGAGCGGCAGCGAGCGCTTGCGCGGCGCGAGCCGCATCACCGCGACGAAGCGCACCTCGTCGGGGTCGCCAGGGACATGACCGACGCGCCAGGCGTCGACGTCGATGCCGTTGGGGATCAGCGTGACCGGCACGCCCGGCCCTGCGATGCGGCGGATCGGGTCGGCCGCTGCGTCGCTCACCGCGGTGAGCACGACTCCCCACCTCGTCCACCCGGTGACGACGTCGGCGAAGCGCACGGCCGGACCGAACACGCCGCCCCAGACGCCGTGGATGGTCGCGACCGTGGGCAGCGCGAGCGTGCGCGCGACCTTCGCGGCCGGGTAGGCGAAGGGCGAGACCACGCCGCCGTGGACGTGGACGGCATCGGCGCCGGCCGCTGCGCCGCCCTCGCCGAGCAGGCCGCGCAGCACCGAGCCGACGCGCGGGATGGACCGGCAGGTCGGCGGGAAGCGTGACGGTCGTGCGGTGCACGGTGACGCCGTCGAGCATCTCGATGCCCTTGCGCACCTCGAGTCCCGGCGTCGCAGTGATGACGTGGACGTCGTCGCCCCGGGCCGCCTGCCGCATCGCCAGCGCGCGCACCTGCGTCTCGATCCCACCCAGCCGCGGCGGATAGCAGTCCGACACATGAACGATCCGCACCCGATCGACCCTACGCGACGTGCCACCATCTGCCCCTCAAGGTCGATCGGTGGCACCGTCGCGTCCCAGACTCGCGATCTTGGTCGGCTCCGCGTCTCCTGGCCCGACGGCGACGTACGTCGCTCAGCCGGCGAGCTTCACCGCGGTGCCGAGCGCCAAGATCTCGACCAGACCGGCGGACTCGCCCATCGTGTTGGAGTCGAAGCGAAGCCCGACGATGGCGTCGGCTCCGAGCGACTGCGCGTGGGCGACCAGTCGCTGCAGCGTGATCTCGCGCGCCTCTGCGAGGACGTCGGTGAACTCGGTCATCTCGCCGCGCTTGAACTGCCGCCCGAACGACTTCACGCCCGCTGCGGTTCCGGCCGACCACGCGATGATGCCGAAGGCTGGCCCGATGTGCTCGGAGATGGTCCGGTTCGCGATCTCGAACGTGGTGGAGACGGGGAGGTCGAGAGGTTGCTCGAGGGCGGCCATGACAGCTCCAGCTTCGGGTGCAGGTGGGCGACGGACGTCGCGACGGCGTTGTCGCCAGGCGACACGCCGCACCGTAACGGGATACCGGAGAGGCCGCCTGCGCAGATTCCGGGCCAGCGCGATCGTCTGGCCGCACACGCCCCGGCGTCCACCTGACGTCCCCGACGCTGCGAGCGGCGTGCCAGGATCGGGACGTGCCGACCGACGCGAAGACCCTGGTGTTCGTGCACGCGCACCCCGACGACGAGGCCCTGCTGACGGCCGGGACCATGGCGCGCGCGGCCGCCGAGGGGCAGCGCGTCGTCCTCGTCGTCGCGACCGATGGCGCCGCCGGGCTCGCGTCGCAGGAGATGTCGGTCGACCTCGCCGCGCGCCGTGCCGCCGAGCTCGACGAGTCGTGCCGCGTGCTCGGCGTCCACCGGCTGGTCTCCCTCGGGTACGCCGACTCAGGACTTGACGGCGACGCGCGTCAGACCGAGGGCGGTCCTGTACCGCTGTGCGCGGCGCCGCTCGAGGAGTCGGCCGCGGCGCTCGCGCAGGTGCTGCGCGAGGAGGACGCCGACGTCCTCGTCACCTACGACCCCCACGGCGGGTACGGGCACCCCGACCATGTCCGCGTCCACGAGCTCGGCGTGCGCGCAGCCGAGATTGCCGGAACCCCAAGCGTTTTCGAGGCCACCGTGCCGCGAGACCTCATCGTGCGCGCGATTCGCTGGGCCTCGAAGGTCTACCAGTTCCCGCCGGAGTTCGACCCGACGTCGTTCGAGCGGTCGTTCACCGCCAGCGCCGACGTCACGCACCGCATCGACGTACGCCGGTTCATCGACGCCAAGCGCGACTCGATGCGCGCGCACGCCTCGCAGGCCACGGCCGATGACGGCGACCGCACGCTCGCCGCGTTCCTGCGCATGCCGCGGCCGCTCTTCCGGCGCGTGTTCGGGACGGAGTACTACCGCCTGCGGCCGTGACGCGGACGCGCGGCGCGAGCGCGTCGCGACGTACCGCGCGACCACCTGCCAGATCACGTTTTCGGGGCGCGAGATGGCACAAAAGTGCCAGGAATTGACCCTAAGGGACAACTTCTGCCACGTGGGTGAGGGCTTGGGCCAGGAGGTCGGGGGTGTCGTGGGCGAGCCAGACCACCCTCGGGTCGCGGCGGAACCAGGTGTCCTGGCGGCGGGCGAAGCGGCGGGTGGCCCGTTGCGTCTCCTCGAGGGCCGCGGCCTCGGTGAGCTCGCCGTCGAGCATGCGCAGGACCTGCGCGTAGCCGAGCGCGCGCGACGCCGTGCGACCCTCGCGCAGGCCGGCGTCCACCAGCCGACGCACCTCGTCGACGAGGCCGGCTGCCCACATCCGCTCGACCCGCTCGTCGATACGCCGATCCAGCTCCGGCCGCGGCACGTCCAGACCGATCTGCACCGACGGGTAGACGTCGCGACGCTCGGGCAACGTCGCGGTGAAACGGCCACCGGTGATCTCGACGACCTCGAGCGCACGCACGACCCGGCGCCCGTTGGTCGGCAGGATCGCTGCGGCGGCAGCCGGATCCACCGACGCCAGCCGTGCGTGCAGCGCGTCCGAGCCGACGTCGGCCAGCTCGGCCTCGAGCCGCTCGCGCACCGCCGGATCGGTGCCCGGGAACGCCATGTCGTCGAGCACCGAGCGCACGTAGAGCCCCGAGCCGCCGACGAGCACCGGCACCTGGCCGGACTCGCGCAGCCCGTCCACGACCGCCCGCGCGCGATGCTGGTAGTCGGCCACCGACGCCGTCTCGCGCACGTCCCACACGTCGAGCAGGTGGTGCGCCACCCCGCCTCGCTCGGCTCTGCGTGAGCTTGGCGGTGCCGACGTCCATACCGCGGTAGAGCTGCATCGAGTCGGCGTTGACGACGTCCGCGCCGAGCGCGCGTGCCAGAGCGACACCAAGGTCGGACTTGCCCGACGCCGTCGGCCCCACGACCGCGACCACCACCGGTGGGCGTGCAGGCGGCGGTGCGGTCATACGCCGCATCCTCCCGTGCTCGAGCCCTCACCGGCGCGCACCGGACGGTCGACGGCCCAGCGCGCGCCGCGAGCCCGCCGCCCGCCGCCGGGTTCCGACGTTCTGGTTGCGTGGGGCATCCGGCTCGGCCAGGGTCGAAGGACGCGGCCGTCCGGCCCGCTTCCCCAGACCACCCTGGAGCGACCATGGGACTTCTCGACGACGCCAAGAACCTCGCTGACCAGGCCGTCGACGCCGTCGGCGGCGACAAGGCCAAGGAGGTCGTCGACCAGGCGACGGACAAGATCGACGAGGTCACCGGCGGCGCGTCCTCCACGATCACCGAGCAGGTCGACAACGCGGCGAGCTCCGAGATCGACGCCCTCGCCAAGGACTGACGTTCGCCTGCAGGGCCGGGACGCGGGCGACCGTGCCCCGGCCTTGTGCGTCGATGCCGCTCGCAGCAGGATTCGACGTACTCGCCGCACGCATCATGATCTGACCGCCTCGCGCACCTGGGAGACCACCATGGGACTGCTCGACAGCATCAAGGGACTCTTCGGCGGCTCGGCCGACAAGGCCACCGAGGCGGCGACGCAGGCCGCGGGGAAGGCCGCCGGGGCGGCGTCCAAGGCCGCGAGCACCGCGTCCGGGGCCGCGTCGAGCGCCGCGTCCGCAACCAAGAACGCTGCCTCGACAGCCGCCTCCGCGGTGCCCTCGAGCGTCGCCGACCCGGCCAAGGACCTCGCCGCTAAGGCGGCGGGCACGGCGTCCGGCGTCGCCGCCCAGGCCAAGGGCGCGGTGAGCGGCATCGCCGACCAGCACGGCGACAAGGTCACCGGCGCGGTCACCTCGGCGCACGAGTTCGTGAGCGACAAGACCGGCGGCAAGCTCGACCCCGTGACCGGCACGGCCACCGGCCTCACGGCGATGGCCGTCGACGCGCTCAAGTCGCCGTCCGTCTCGGACACCGTGAAGGACGCGGCGAGCGACGTCGCCGACGCAGCCTCGTCGGCCGCGAGCGATGTGGCGGACGCCGCGACGTCCGCTCGCGACGACGTCGCGGACGCCGTCGACGACGCCACCGAGTAGGCCCCCTCCGATCCGCCCCACGTGGTGCACGACCCGCCGCAGGGACACGATGGGTCCATGTCGACGGCGGTCCCGGGGCTCTCCCGACCGGTGGTGCTCATCGGTCCGCTCGCGGCGGGCAAGTCGACCGTGGGCGCCGAGCTGGCCCGACTGCTCGACGTGCCGATCTGCTCGATCGACGACGTCAGATGGACCTACTTCGACCAGATCGGCTACGACGCCGTGGAGGCTGACCGCTGCTTCGCCGGCGGTCGGACTCCGGCGGAGAAGATGGCCTACGGCAAGCCGTTCGAGGTCTACGCGATCGAGCAGGTCATGGCGGGAGGACCGCACGGAGTGGTCGACTTCGGGGCCAGCAACTCCGTGTACGACGACCCCGCGCTGCTCGCCAGGGTCGCCGCCGCACTGTCCGGTTCCCACGTCGTCCTGCTGCTTCCGTCCGAGGACGCTGCGACGTCGGCACGAGTCCTGGAAGCTCGGCTGAGGGCGATCCTGCGTGCCAAGGGCGAGGAGGTCGGCCCGGACCTGCTCGCGCTCAACGCCTACTTCGTCGGGCACGAGGCGAACCGTCAGCTGGCGAACGAGATCGTGTACACGGCAGACCGACCACCGGCGGCCATCGCAGCCGAGGTCGCGCGCGGGTTCGACGCCGCGATGCGACGAAGCGGCGCGTGACCGGGCGGGCGCCGGTCACGTCGCGGGGCTGAGGGTTCCGGCACCCGGGGGTCATGCCACGAATGTGAGACGCCTGCGCCACACCTCGGGCATCGCCGCTACGGTGCGCACGCGCTCCCCTACGGCTCGCGGTGACGCTCCCTCACGTGGCGCAGCGTGGCCGGCCACTGCTCCACCGAACGGCTCAACCGATCATGTCCTGCTGACCCGAACGGCTCAGCACGACCGACGCGCGATAGGACGCCGAACCGAAGGGTCAACCCGACGATCGCTCGGCTGTCGTCGCACCAGCTGGCCACGACGTAGCCCACGCCGTACGGCGCCACATCGGCGTGCACCTCGGCGTCCCACGCACCGTCGTGCGCGACCGCCGCGGCGATGCTCGCGACGTGCCAGGCCGGCCAGCCCGCCGATGCCACAGCCGCGGCGCGGTCCTCGTCGATCGCGGCCAACCGACTCGGGAGCCCGGACGCCAGCGCAGCCGCGACATCGGCGTCGAACGACGCAGCGTCCGGGTGCAGTGACGCGGGCGCTCGCTCGCTGCGCGCAGCGGACCCGTCGGCCACGACGAGCAGCGCGGTGTGCGACGGCTCTGCGGCGAGCGCGGTCGCGACAGCGGCGAGAGTCGCGCGATCGGCGCACGCGTCGACCTCGAGGGCCGCCCGCTCCCCCGGCCAGCCCACCTGCGCGAGCAGCCACGCCCCGATGCCGAGCGACAGCGGCAGACGTTCACCCGCGGCCGGCTGGGCCGGGTCGAGGGGCACGTCCAGGTCGACGCCGAGGCCGGCGAACGAACCGACGCCGGCGTGATGCTCGCGCACCTGACGGCCGGCGCCGACGATGACGATCCGCTCGACGCCGGCACCGATCGCGCGGCGAAGGGCCGTGACGCAGGACGCCCGCAGGTCGTCGAGCTCGTACGCCGCACCCGCCGCAACGGCAGGAACCAGCAGCGGCGCGCTCGGCACGAACGCGAGTCCGGAGATCATCGACTCACCCTAAGCAGCGGCTCAGCGAGGCGCAGAACCGGAGCCGGCCACCGGCGGACGACGGCCCGGTCAGCCGCGCAAGGTCGGCAGGCCGAGGAGGACGGCGTTCGTCGACGGCATCACGGCCACCGACCCCTGCCGCGCCTCCCACGCGTCGCCGGCCCGCGTGCGCCGCACCGACCCGGCAGCGACGTCGGAGACGAGGTGGTGCGGTGCCGCGTGGGTGATCTGGGCAGTCACGACGTCACCGGGCCGCGGCGCGAGGTCGCCCGGCGTGAAGTGGACGAGCCGGTTGTCCGGCGCTCGGCCGCTGAGTCGCGCCGTCGCGTCGTCCTTGCGCCCCTCACCCTCGGCCACCAGCAGCTCGACCGTGCGCCCGACGAGTCGCGTGTTCTCGTCCCAGGCGATCTCGTCGACGACCTTGGCGAGTCGCACATAGCGCTCGGCGACCACCTCGGGCGGCACCTGGTCGTCGTACGTCGCCGCAGGAGTGCCGGGACGCGGCGAGTACTGGAACGTGAAGGCCGATGAGAAGCGCGCGCGGCGCGCCACGTCGAGGGTCGCCTCGAAGTCGTCGTCGGTCTCGCCCGGGAAGCCGACGATGATGTCGGTCGTGATCGCCGCATCCGGCATCGCGTCGCGCACCCGCTCGATGATCCCGAGATAGCGCTCGGAGCGGTAGGAACGGCGCATCGCCTTCAGGACCCGGTCCGACCCGCTCTGCAACGGCATGTGCAGCTGCGGCATGACGTTGGGAGTCTCGGCCATCGCGGCGATGACGTCGTCGGTGAAGTCGGCAGGGTGCGGCGAGGTGAAGCGCACCCGCTCGAGGCCGTCGACGTCGCCGCACGCGCGCAGCAGCGCGGCGAACGCCGAACGGTCGCCGAACTCCACGCCGTAGGCGTTGACGTTCTGCCCGAGCAGCGTCACCTCGATGACGCCCTCGGCCACGAGCGCCTCGATCTCCGCGAGGACGTCGCCGGGACGGCGGTCCTTCTCGCGACCACGCAGCGACGGCACGATGCAGAACGTGCAGGTGTTGTTGCACCCGACACTGATCGCGACCCACGCGGCGTACGCCGACTCGCGACGCGACGGCAGCGTCGACGGGAACGTCTCGAGCGACTCCAGGATCTCGATCTGCGCCTCGGCGTTGACGCGAGCGCGCTCGAGCAGCACCGGGAGCGAGCCGATGTTGTGGGTGCCGAAGACCACGTCGACCCACGGTGCGCGGCGCGTCACCTCGCCACGGTCCTTCTGGGCGAGGCAGCCGCCGACCGCGATCTGCATGCCGGGGGTGACGTCCTTGATCGACTTGAGGTGCCCGAGGTTGCCGTAGAGGCGGTTGTCGGCGTTCTCGCGCACCGCGCACGTGTTGAACACGACGACGTCGGCCTGCTCGCCGTCGGCGGGGCGGGCGTAGCCGGCGTCCTCCAGCAGGCCGGAGAGCCGCTCGGAGTCGTGGACGTTCATCTGGCACCCGTAGGTGCGGACCTCGTACGTGCGCATGGTGCGCCCAGGGTACGTGGGTGCGGCGGTCACGAGGAAACGCGGCGATGCACCGGGCGACGGCACGCTCAGCGGACGATGCGCTTCTCCACGCCGAGGAAGTGCTTCTCGGCGTCGGTGTTGATGTGCCAGCTCCAGATCACCTCGGGGATGATCCGGATGCGCATGCCGCGACCCTCCTCCTCGAGGATGACCCTCCCCCGCACCTTGACCCCGCGAGGCGACCACGGGTCGACCGAGGCGAGGTCGTCGATGACGATCGACGCGCGCCGGTTCGCGAGCAGGTTGGAGTAGCGCACCGTCTTGGTGATGTCGAAGCCGCCGGTGACCACCTCGTCGCCGTCGAGGCCGAACCCCACCGCGGCGACATCAGGCACCCCGGTCGCCGAGGCCGTCGCGATCCGGGCCAGCAGCTGGCCGTTCAGGTAGTCGATCTCGGCCTCGGTGAACGCACCCATGACGCACTCCCTCTGTCCTGTCCCACGGTAGGCCGTCGCGGCGGCCGGAGCGCCGCGGAGTCAGCCGGGCGCGGCGACGCGGGCGGCGCGGGCCGGGTCGATCTGTCGGTCGCTGCTGGCCAGCACCACGGCCACCGCCAGGGCGCCGACGGCCACCGCAACCGCCCAGCCGCCGACGACGTCGCTCGGCCAGTGGACGCCGAGCACCGGACGCGAGAGCCCGATCCCGATGCCGACGACGCTGAAGACGGCGATCACGGCCGTGCGCAGTCGCCTGTCACGGATGAGCGAGCCCAGGGCGAGCCCGCACGCGACGTAGACCGCGATGCCGGCCGTGGCGTGGCCGCTCGGGTAGGCCAACGTCGGCTCCGACGACAGCGGGATCTCCCACACCGGTCGCGCCCGGCCGACGATCGGCTTGATGTGGTCGGTGACCAGCGGCGCGAGGATCGCGGTCGCGACCAGGGCGGTCGCGGTGCGCCATCGTCGACGTACCAGCAGGAGCAGCGTCACGGTCAGGACGACCCAGAACGACACGCGGAAACGGCCGATCGTCTCGAGGAAGCCGGCGACGTCCACGACCCAGGGAGTCGCCAGCGCCCACTCGTGCAGACGCACGTCGATGCGGCGGTCGAGGCGGGTCAGCGGGTCCCAGTCGGCCATGACGAGGACGCCGAGGAGCACGACGACGCAGGACGCAGCGAGCGCCGTCCACAGCGCCACGCCCCGCGGCACGCGAGGCTCGTCGCTGCCGTTCACGGCTGCCCCACGGTCGCGGGAGGGCGCCCGATCCGACCGGACTCGGGGCGTTCGCCCGACATGTGGGGCGTTCTCGCTGCTTCTCGCGCAGCCTGGGGCACCTTCATCGGGCAGCTACCGCGCCAGGCCGGTGGCTCGGGACTCCCGGACGACGGTGACGCGGATCTGGCCGGGGTAGGTGAGCTCGTGCTCGATCTCGGCGGCGATGTCGCGGGCGAGCACCGCCATGGCGATGTCGTCGACCTCGTCGGGCAGCACGACGACGCGCACCTCGCGGCCGGCCTGCATCGCGAACACCTTGTCGACGCCCTCGTGTCCGAGCGCGATGCTCTCGAGCCGCTCGAGCCGCTCGACGTAGTGCTCGAGAGACTCGCGGCGGGCACCGGGACGTCCACCGCTCATGGCATCGGCGGTCTGGGTCAGCACCGCCTCGAGGGTGCGCACCTCGACCTCGTTGTGGTGCGCCTCGATGGCGTGGACGACGTCCTCGTGCTCGCCGTAGCGGCGCGCCACCTCGGCGCCGATCAGCGCGTGCGAGCCCTCGACCTCGTGGGTGAGCGCCTTGCCGACGTCGTGCAGCAGCGCGCAGCGCTTCGAGTGCTCGATCGGCAGCCGCAGCTCGGCGGCCATGATCCCGGCGAGGTGCGCGCACTCGACGAGGTGGCCGAGGACGTTCTGCCCGTACGACGTGCGGTAGCGCAGCCGACCGAGCAGCGCGACGAGGTCCGGGTGCATGTCGCCGAGACCGAGCTCGACGAGCGCGTCCTCGGCGGCACGCAGGCACAATGCGTCGACCTCGAGCCGGCTGCGCTCGTAGACCTCCTCGATCCGGCTGGGCTGGATCCTGCCGTCGTCGACGAGGGCCTGCAGCGTGATGCGCGCGACCTCGCGGCGTACCGGGTCGAAGCTCGACAGCAGAACGGCTTCCGGCGTGTCGTCGATGAGCAGGTTGACGCCGGTGACCGCCTCGAACGTACGGATGTTGCGGCCCTCGCGGCCGATGATCCGGCCCTTCATCGAGTCGTCGGGCAGGTGCAGCACCGACACGGTCGACTCGGCGGTCTGCTCGGACGCGATGCGCTGCGCGGCGAGCGTCACGATGCGGCGGGCGCGCGCCTCGCCCTCGTCGCGGGCCTCGCGCTCGATCTCGCGCACGGTGAGAGCGGCCTCGCGCTTGGCACTCGTCTCGATCGTCGCGACGAGCTCGGCCCGCGCGTCGACTGCCGTGAGTCCGGCGACCCGTTCGAGCGCGGCCCGACGCTCCTCGTCGAGGGACGCCTGCTGGGCAGCCAGCTCGGCCGAGCGGCTCGCGACGTCCGCCTCGGCGCGCTCGGCCGCGGCTCGCCGGTCGGTGAGCGTCGCCTGCTCGCTGTCGAGCCGTGCCTCGCGCTCGGCGAGCCGGTCGTCGCGACGCTGGAGGTCCTCGCGCAGCGCGGCGAGCTCGGCGCGTGCGGAGGCGATGTCGGCCTCGACCGCGCCGCGACGCTCCTCGGCACGGCGTACGTCGTCGGCCGCCTCGACACGAGCCTGCTCGGCCGCCGCGAGAGCCGCAGCCGCGAGCCCCCTCGTGCGCTCGGCCTCGACCGCGGCGTCGGCGCGCACGGCCTCGGCGCGGGCGGACAGCTCCGCCTGGCGGCGTCCGACCTCGGCGTCGACGAGCGTGGCGACCTCGGCGTCGCGGCCGCGCTGCGCGTCCTGCGCCCGGGTCCGCGCCGCCCGACCGGACAGCGCGAGCGAGATCGCGAGCACGCCCAGGACCGCTGCCACCACGATCGCCACCACGGTCACCGCGTCCACGACAGCCTCCTCGCTCCGCCGACGCGTGCACGACGAGCCGGGCCGCGCGGGCGCGGACCGGTCAGGAGCAAGGGCCAGGAGGGCCGTCAGTCGTCGTCAGTGTCGTACGTCGGGCCGACCCGTTCCGGGCCGACTCCGACCACGGTAGCCCTCGGGGCCACGACCCGCAGCCAGGGCGGAGGTTCACGAAGAACGAGCAGGTGTCGACGTGCACGAGCCGGGCTCCTGGACGGGGCCCGGCTCGTGTCGTGCTGCTGGCGACTACGAGGAGATGAGCTCCTCGGGCTCGAGGGCGCCGGGCTCGTCGTCGGCGATCTCGTCGGCACCGCCCTCGACCTCGAAGTGCGGCAGGATGCGGTCGAGCCAGCCCGGAAGCCACCAGTTGCCGTTGTGCAGGATCGACATGAACGACGGGACGAACACCAGTCGGATCAGGAACGCGTCGACCAGCACCGCCGAGGCCAGCGCCACACCGAACAGCTTGATGGTGTTGTTGGGAGTCGGGATGAACGCCGCGAACACGCTCGCCATGATCAGGGCGGCCATGAGCACGACGCGCCCCGAACCGGCGAGACCACGGCGCACGGCGACCTCGTTGTCGTGCCTGCGAGCCCACTCCTCCTGCATCCGGCTGACCAGGAAGACCTGGTAGTCCATCGACAGGCCGAACAGGATCGCGAAGACCATGACCGGGAGGAACGGGAAGATCGGACCCGTCCCGGTCACGCCGAGCAGGCTGTTGAGCCAGCCCCACTGGAACACGGCGACGGTGATACCGGTCGACGCAGCGAACGACAGCAGGCTGGTCACCACCGCCGTCAGGGACACCACCGGCGCCCGGAACAGGATCAGCAGCATGAGGAAGCCGAGACCCACGACCACCGCGAGGAAGAGCGGCATCGCCTTCTGCATGACCGAGCTGAAGTCCGCCGTGATGGCTGTCGTGCCACCGACGTAGGAGTTCGCGCCGGTCTTCTGATCGACGGGAGGAAGCGTCTCGGTGCGCAACCGGTCGAGCAGCTGCGTCGTCGCCTCCTCCTGGGGACCGGACGTCGGCTGCACCTGGATGGCGGTGACGGTCGCGTCCTTGAGCGAGACGCCGACGAGCGGCAGCATCGCCACGTCCGGCACGGTCTTGGCCACACCCTCGGTCTTGCCGAGCGCCGTCACGATGGCGGCAAGGCCTTCGACGTCGCCGGTCTTGGGCAGCTCGACAGCCACGATGAACGGTCCGTTCGCGCCAGGCCCGAAGCCCTTGGCGGTCAGGTCGTAGGCGATGCGCGAGATGCTGCCCGGCGGCGTGCCGGAGTCGTCGGGGAACCCCAGGCGCAGCGACAACGCCGGGACGGCCAGCAGCAGCACGACACCCAGCGAAAGGAGCGCGGGGATGATCGGCCGCTTCTGGAGCAGCCGCGCGTAGTGCGCCCAACGACCACCCTCGGGGTGGAACTCCTGCGTCCACCGGGAGTGTCGGGTCAACCGGTAGCCCGCGGTCGCCATGAGGGCTGCCACCACGGCGATCAACGGGATGATGACCCGCCAGACCGTGCTGAGGGTCGCGCTGCCGGCGGCGGAGAAGGCGACGCCGATCGCCCAGAGCCAGATCAGTGCGAGGACCACGTAGGACACGGCAGCGCGCCAACCACCACGGGTCCGGGCGTGGGCGATGAGGCCCGACACCGGCGTCACCGCGCGGTCACCGAGGAGCGAGAGCAGCGCGGGCAACAGCCACACCGCGGAGAGCATGACCAGCAGGACGGTGCCTGACGCTGCGACGGCGAGACCGTTGAAGAAGTTGATCCGCATGATGAACAGGCCGAGGAGCGCGATGATCACGGTCGAGGCCGCGAAGACCACCGCACGGCCTGAGGTGTTCACCGACTCCATGGCGGCGTCCTTCGGGTCGTGACCCGCGTGGACGGCCTGGCGGTAGCGGTTGATGACGAACAGCGAGTAGTCGATACCGACGCCGAGACCGATCATCGAGGCCAAGGTCGGCGCGAAGGTCGCCACGTCGAGGAATCGCGCGACGAACAACAGCAGGGAACCACCGAGGCTGACACCGAACACGGCCGTGAGCAACGGAAGCCCGGCCGCCAGCAACGACCCGAACGCGATGAGCAGGATGATGAGCGCCACGACGAGGCCGTAGACCTCCGAGCTCGGCGGCTCCTGGCCCGCGAACGCGAGCACCTGCCCGCTGGCGCCGACCTGAAGGCCGTCCTGGGCGTTGGCCTTCTTGACCTCGTCGATGATCACCTTGGCGGTGTCGACCGGGACGTCGGATCCGTCACCGTTGCCGACGAACGTGACGGTCGCCTTGGCGACCGTGCCGTCGGGGCTCACGGGCGAGAGTGCCTTCTGCGTCGCCAGGAGCGCTCCCTTGAGCGCCTCCTGCTGAGCCGGTGGGGCTTGCGAGAAGTCAGGTGCGGCCTCGGGCTTGGGGCACTTCGTCCCGAGCGGCTGACCGGCCTGGCTGAACGGGTTCGTCACGCAGCCCACGCCCGGGAGGGCGGAGATCTTGGTGAGCAGCGGCGAGATCGTCGCCGCCGTGGCCGCGTCGACGGCGCGGCCCTTGTCCGGCGACCAGATGATGTCCGCGGTCGGCGTCGTCGCCGCGGCCGCAGTCGCTCCACCCATCTTCGAGAGCAGCTCGGTGGCCGTCTTGCTCTCGGTGTCCGGCAGCGAGAACGAGTCGTTGAGCGTGCCCTTGAGCGCGGTGCCCATGAACCCGATCACGACCGCCAGCAGGACGAAGGCGCCCAGCGCCCACCAGGGCTTGCGTACAGCCCACCGTGACAATCCACCCATGTGAGGTCTCTCCTGGCTCCGCCCGGCCGGGGGCCGGGGCACGTGATCGGGCGACCACGCGTTCTCTGCGCGACACAAGACTCTTCGTACCGTAGATTATGTGTCCGACACATGCAATTCGATTATCGGAGACGAGGAGGTGACCATCGTGAGACCGACGTCCGCGCCCGAGCCTCAGGGTCGCACGACTCGCCCCGCCGCAGAAGAACCTACGCCAGTCGACGCGGTCGTCGCCTCGGTGCTGGGTGCGCACCTCTCCGACGAGCTCGTCGACACCCTCGACCGGGCCTTCCGCGGGCTGCGCAAGTCGATGATCCGCCCGCCCGCCGGCGCCGTGCCGGTGCCGGCCCTGGGCCGCCAGCTGGACCTGGCCAAGATCTTCGCCTGCGAGGCGGTCGCAGAGCTGAGCGAGACCCAGGCCAGCGTGTCGGTGAAGGACGTCGCCGCCCTGCTCGACCTCGAGCACTCGACGGTGAGCCGCCTGCTCGGCGAGGTCGAGGACGACGGGCTCGTCGTGCGCGGCGTCGATCCGGCCGACCGGCGGCGTACGACGATCTCGCTCACCTTTCTCGGCCGTGCGGTCGTCGCGGACGCCACGGCGATGTCGCGCTTCTTCACCCGGATCCTGCTCGCGGACTGGGACCGGGACGACGTCGAGCAGCTGACGACACTCATGACCCGCCTCTCCGGCACCGTGCACGACCGCCTGGCCCTCCTCCCCGAGCTCGCCCTGCAGCAGTTCGCGAGCGAACACGCGGTCCCACCTCCCGCACCCCCCACGTCGCACTGATCAGATGGCGGTTTCCGGGCCCGGGAAACCGCCATCTGATCAGTGCGAGCTTCGGGGTCAGTCGCCGAGGCGGGCGGCGTCGGACAGGTCGACGTCGAGGCCGGACAGGAACGCCCGCTCGAGGACGTCGAGCTCTCGCTCGGCGGCCAGCGCCTCGCGGACGACGCGCAGCGCGAGCCCGCCGGCGTAGCCCTTGCGCGCGAGCATCCCGACCAGGCGCCGGGTGCGCGCCTCGACGTCGAGGCGTCGGGTCGAGGGCAGCTTCTTGGCGACGAGCGCCCTCGCGGTGGCGAGCTCGGACTCGGGATCGAGCCCGGCCAGCGCCTCGCTCACGACGTCGTCGGCCACGCCCTTGGCGCGCAGCTCCTGGCCCAGCGCTCGACCGGTCTTGCCCGACGACGCGTGCCGGGTGCGGACGTAGTTCTCCGAGTACGCCGCGTCGTCGACGAGCGCGACGTCCGCGAGCCGCGCCAGGACCGCCGTGGCGACGTTGTCGTCGACGCCGCGGCGTCGCAGCACCGTGGCCAGCTGACCGCGGGTCTTGGGCGAGGCGGTCAGCTGCTGGAGGCAGATCGCGCGGGCGACCTCGTAGGGGTCGGCGTCGGGAACGTCGTCGGCCGACGACCCCGGAGTGGGGCCGTCGGCCGACGGGCGTGCTGAGAGGGCCATGACCTACAGGTCGATCGGCACGACGTCGGGCACGACGATGGTGTCGATCTCGTCGGCCAGGGCGACCCCGATGCCGAGCTTGGACTTGATCTTGGCCTCGAGCTCGTCGGAGAGGTCGGGGTTGTCCTTGAGGAACTGCCGGGCGTTCTCCTTGCCCTGGCCGAGCTGGTCGCCCTCGTAGGTGTACCAGGCGCCGGACTTGCGGACGAAGCCGTGCTCGACGCCCATGTCGATGAGGCTGCCCTCGCGCGAGATCCCCTCGCCGTAGATCACGTCGAACTCCGCCTGCTTGAACGGCGGGGCCATCTTGTTCTTGACGACCTTGACGCGCGTGCGGTTGCCGACGGCCTCGGTGCCGTCCTTGAGGGTCTCGATGCGACGGACGTCGAGACGCACGGACGCGTAGAACTTGAGCGCCTTGCCGCCCGTGGTGGTCTCGGGGCTGCCGAACATCACGCCGATCTTCTCGCGCAGCTGGTTGATGAAGATGGCCGTGGTGTTGGAGTTGGACAGCGCACCCGCGAGCTTGCGCAGCGCCTGGCTCATGAGCCGGGCCTGCAGGCCGACGTGGCTGTCGCCCATCTCGCCCTCGATCTCCGCCCGCGGCACGAGGGCTGCGACGGAGTCGATGACGATGAGGTCGATGGCGCCGGAGCGGATGAGCATGTCGGTGATCTCGAGCGCCTGCTCGCCGTTGTCGGGCTGGCTCACCAGCAGCGCGTCGATGTCGACGCCGAGGTTCTTGGCGTACTCGGGGTCGAGGGCGTGCTCGGCGTCGATGATCGCGGCGATGCCGCCACCGCGCTGCGCGTTGGCGATCGCGTGCAGCGCCAACGTGGTCTTGCCGCTGGACTCCGGGCCGTAGATCTCGACGACGCGGCCGCGCGGGAACCCGCCGATGCCGAGCGCGACGTCGAGCGCGACCGAGCCGGTGGGGATGACCTCGACGGGCGCGCGGCCCTCCTGGCCGAGGCGCATGACCGAGCCCTTGCCGAACTGGCGCTCGATCTGCGCGAGGGCGGTGTCGAGCGCCTTCTCGCGGTCGGAGCCGCCGGAGCCGCCGGGGGACTTGCGGTCGGAGGGGGCCATGAGGACCTGCCTTCGTGTGATGCGGGTGGACGGACGCGAGGGACGTTACGGACGGGGTCCGACACCGGGCGCGTGGTCGACCGGTCCTGGGGAGGACCGGCGGTGCCGGCGGCCTGGGGACGGCGGGTGGTGCACCGTCAGACTAGGTCGAACGGGTGTTCGATCGTGTCACGACACGCCGACATCTGTCGAACACCTGTCCAGTGCCGTACGACGTGGGTGAGGGCACCCTCACCGATGTGGTAGATTTACTTGCATGGTGCAAACAACCAATCGCCCGGAGGTGACGGCGTCCTCCCCCGCGGACGGCTCCGACCCGTCGGACGCCGACCTGTTCACGGCCCTCGCCGCGCTCGTCGGGCACCTCAAGCGCCGCGTCGGCGACGCGGACACCGGCGCGCGCATGTTCCTGCTGCACCACGTCGGCCGCCACGCCGCGATGCGCGCCACCGACCTCGCCGAGCAGACCGGGCACGACGTCTCGACCATCAGCCGCCACCTGCGCAGCCTCGAGGACGACGGCCTGCTCACCCGCTCCCCCGACCCCGACGACCGACGGGCCTCGCTCCTCGAGGTCACCGGGTCCGGCCGTGCGTATCTCGATCGCGCGGTCGCCCTGCGCACCGCGATGCTCGCTGACGCGACCGCCGACTGGGACCCCGACGACGTCACCACCCTCACCCGACTGCTGCACCGCCTCGCCACCGATCTGGAGACCACGTGACCACGCCCGACACCGCTGCGGTCGACCCGCAGATCGCCGACAGCCGCCGACACCTGCGGCTCATCCTCGGCGCCCTCATGCTCACGATGCTGCTGGCGGCCCTCGACCAGACCATCGTGTCGACGGCGCTGCCCACCATCACCTCCGACCTCGGCGGGCTCAACGAGCTGTCGTGGGTCGTCACGGCCTACCTGCTCGCCTCGACGGCGAGCACGCCGATCTGGGGCAAGATCTCCGACCTGCACGGCCGCAAGCTCATGCTGCAGACGTCGATCGTCGTCTTCGTCATCGGCTCCATGCTCGCCGGCGCGTCGCAGAACATGGCGCAGCTGATCGGCACCCGCGCGATCCAGGGCATCGGCGGCGGCGGCCTCATGGTGCTGGTCATGGCGGTCATCGCCGACCTCATCCCGCCGCGCGAGCGGGGTCGCTACGCCGGCCTGTTCGGCGCGACGTTCGGCATCGCGTCGGTCGTCGGACCTCTTCTGGGCGGCTGGTTCACCCAGCACCTGTCGTGGCGCTGGATCTTCTACATCAACGTCCCGCTGGGCGTCGCGGCGTTCCTCGTCCTCGGCGCGGTGCTGCACATCCCCGTCAAGCACGAGCGCAAGCCGATCGACTGGCTCGGGTCCGCGCTGCTCGTCGCCGGCGTCACCATGCTGCTGCTCGTGACGGTGTGGGGCGGCCACCAGTACGACTGGGCCTCGCCGCAGATCATCGGGCTCGCACTCGGCGGCGTCGCGGCGACCGTGTGGTTCGTCCTGCACGAGCTGCGCGTCGAGGAGCCGATCGTCCCGATGACCCTGTTCTCCAACAAGGTCTTCCGCGTCTCGTCGATGATCGGCTTCATCGTCGGGTTCGCCATGTTCGGCTCGATCGTCTACCTGTCCATCTACTTCCAGGTGGTGCGCGGGGCGACGCCGACCGAGGCCGGCCTCATGCTGCTGCCGCTCATGGCCGGCGTCCTGCTGACGTCGATCCTGTCCGGGCAGCTCATCACCAAGCTGGGTCGCTACAAGGTCTTCCCGATCATCGGGACGGCGCTCGCGACAATCGGCCTGTTCATGATGTCGAAGATGGGCGTCGACTCGCCGTACTGGTACTCCGGCCTCGCGATGTTCATCCTCGGCGCCGGTCTCGGCAACGTGATGCAGGTGCTCGTCCTCGCGGTGCAGAACACCGTCGCGCCGAAGCAGATGGGCGCGGCCACGAGCGGGTCGACGTTCTTCCGCTCGATCGGTGGCTCGTTCGGCACGGCGTTCTTCGGCGCGGTGTGGACGGCCCGGCTCGCCGCCGAGCTCACCGCCGTCTTCCCCGGCGCAGCAGGCAACACGTCCCAGATCACGTCGTCGATCGGCAACATCCACTCGCTGCCGCCAGCCGTCCAGGACGCCGTCCTCGGCGCGTTCGCGCGCGCCATGGACACGACGTTCCTCGTGGCTGTCCCCTTCATGGCGGTGGCGTTCGTGCTGGCGCTGGTGCTGCCCGAGGTGCGGCTGCGCACCCACCAGGACACCGCGCACGTCCTGGCCGACGACGCCGCCGTGCCCATGCCGGTGCTCGACTGATCGACCGGTGGACCGCCGGCGCGATCACCAGGTGGAGTCGCCGCGGATGGCGACGTCACTGCCGCCGTCCACGAACACGACCTGACCGCACAGATGCGTGTTCTCCTCGCTGGTCAGCCACGCCAGCAGGCGTGCGACCACGACGGGCTCGGCGATGCCGTTGAGCGGCATGGGGACCATCGCGAGAACGGCGTCCCGGGCCTCCTGGGTCGACGTGAAGTCGGCGGTCATCGGTGTGGCGATGATGCCCGGCGCCACCGCGTTGAGCGGGATGCCGGCGCCGGCCCACTCCGGGGTCGCCGCGGTGCGGCGGATCCACTGCGACAACGCCTTCTTGGTCGAGGAGTAGATGAGGGCACCGGTCGTCGCGGGATCCTTCGCGAGGACGTCCGCACGCGCGATGGCCCCGTGCTCGTCGTCGGCGGTCAGCAGCGCGACGAGCTCGTCGTCGAGCGGAAGCAGGCTCGCCATCGACGTGACCGCGACGGCACGCGGAGCGGACGATCCCGCGAGCAGCGGGCGCAGCCCGTCGAGCGTCGCGCGCATGCCGAAGTAGTTGACGGCGACCGTGGCAGGCACCGGCAGGGCCAGCCCCGCGACCGCGTGGATCGCGTCGACCCGACCACCGGCGAGGCGTGCGACGTCGGCGACCATCGAGGCGCGGCCCTCGGCCGTGGTGAGGTCAGCAATCACGTCGGCGTCGTGCAGGTCGACGCCGATGACCCGGTCGCCGCGCTGTTCCAGCAGCTGCCGCGTCGCGAGGCCGATACCGCTTGCCGCGCCGGTGATGACGTGCGTGCGTGCCATGACGTCCTCCAGCCCCACTCGACCGGCGACGGGCCGCGGGGTGGACGAACCGACCGGCGGGGAACGAGGCGCCGAGCAGGGCGTAGCCGACTCGACCGAGGTTGCCGGTACGACCCGGCGTCGCGTCCTCTCGTCCCCCACCCAACCCCCGCGGGCTCCAGCGACGCAACCGGAGCAGCCGAGCGGGCGACCACGGCGGAGGCGTCGGCCGGCTCGGATGTGCGGCCGCGCAAGGGCTCGCGTCGGGGAAGGCTCAGCGGTCGCTGGGGTGCAGCCTGAGCTCGGCGTGCACGGCACGCCAGATGATCACGGTCTCGACGCCGCCGGCGATCGCCTCGTCGACGGTGCGTCCGTCGAGCTCGGCCAGCACGTGGTCGTGCGCCCAGGACCTCGCGTACCCGGCGCCGAGCGCCTCCTCGAGGCGTCGCCAGAACTCCGTCAGCCGCACGTCAGTCCCGAGGTTCGTCGGCCGGAGCGTCGCCGGCCCCACCGGCGTCGTCGGGCAGCTCGTCCGGCCGGCCGCGGTCGATGCGGTCGACCTCGAGCGTCTGCGACGTCCCGGACCGGCGGAGGAACGACCAGAGCAGCCCCGCCAGCAGGAGGAGGACGAGGGCGGTGACCACCCACGCGGCGACGACGCCCGAGGACGCCGCGAGCGAAGAACCGGACACCGTCCACCTCAGTCCACGTCCGGCGGCGCGCACCTCCGCACCGCGGCGCCCAGCGTGCCACACCCCCAGCTCGCACTGATCGAACGGCGGCTTCCGGACGCGAGATACCGCCGTTCGATCAGTGCGAGCACTGGGGTGGGGACGGTGTGGGCGCGGCGCGACAGGATGTCCCCGTGACTCCCCTCGCCGTGCTCTCGCGGTTCTCGCCGGCCACCCGGGCCTGGTTCACGTCGGCGTTCGAGGCGGCGACGCCGGCCCAGCTCGGTGCGTGGGACGCGATCTCGACCGGGCAGCACGCACTCGTCGTCGCGCCCACCGGCTCCGGCAAGACGCTCGCCGCGTTCCTCTGGGCCCTCGACCAGGTGGCTGCCGCGCCCCTGCCGGACGAGCCCCGGCGTCGCTGCCGGGTGCTCTACGTCTCGCCGCTCAAGGCGCTCGCCGTCGACGTCGAGCGCAACCTGCGCAGCCCGCTCACCGGGATACGCCGCGAGGCCGCGCGCCTCGGGCTGCCCGAGCCGGACGTCACGGTCTCGGTCCGCTCGGGCGACACCCCCGCCGACGAGCGGCGACGCTTCGCGACGAAGCCGTCCGACGTCTTCATCACCACACCGGAGTCGCTCTTCCTCGTCCTCACCTCGGCCGCGCGCGACTCGCTGCGCGGGGTCGAGACGGTGATCATCGACGAGGTGCACGCGCTCGCCGGCACCAAGCGCGGCGCGCACCTCGCGATCTCCCTCGAGCGCCTCGACGCTCTGCTCGACTCCCCCGCGCAGCGCATCGGCCTGTCCGCGACCGTCCGACCGGTCGAGGAGGTGGCGTCCTACCTCGGCGGCGCACGTCCGGTCACCGTCGTGGCGCCGCCGAGCACCAAGACCGTCGACCTCAAGGTCATCGTCCCCGTCGACGACATGGCCGAGCTCGGCGCGTCGACCGGCGAGGTGAGCGGCAGCGCGGCGGGCGACGAGCGGCGCACGTCGATCTGGCCCCACGTCGAGGAGCAGGTCGTCGACCTCATCGCCTCGCACCGCTCGACGATCGTGTTCGCCAACTCGCGCCGCCTCGCCGAGCGACTCACCGCGCGGCTCAACGAGATCTGGGTCGAGCGCACCACGGGCGAGGCGCTCGAGACGCACGGTGCGCCCGCGGCGGTCATGGCGCAGTCGGGATCGACCGGTGGTGCGCCGACCGTGCTCGCCCGCGCGCACCACGGCTCGGTGAGCAAGGAGCAGCGCGCGCTCATCGAGGACGACCTCAAGGCCGGGCGCCTCCCCGCCGTCGTCGCCACGAGCAGCCTCGAGCTCGGCGTCGACATGGGTGCCGTCGACCTCGTCATCCAGGTCGAGTCGCCGCCGAGCGTCGCGAGCGGCCTGCAGCGCGTCGGTCGCGCCGGGCACCAGGTGGGTGCCGTGAGCCAGGGCGTCGTGCTGCCCAAGTACCGCGGCGACCTCGTGCAGACGGCAGTCGTCGCCGAGCGGATGAAATCCGGTCAGATCGAGGCGCTGCGGATGCCGCGCAACCCCCTCGACGTCCTGGCCCAGCAGATCGTCGCGATGACGGCGCTCGACACGTGGGACGTCGACGACGCCCTCGCGCTCGTGCGGCGTGCCGCGCCCTTCGCCTCGCTGCCGCAGTCGGCCTACGACGCCGTCCTCGACATGCTCGCCGGCCGCTACCCGAGCGACGAGTTCGCCGAGCTCCGGCCGCGCATCGTCTGGGACCGCACCGCAGGCACCATCGCCGGACGCCCGGGCGCGCAGCGCCTCGCCGTCACGAGCGGCGGCACGATCCCCGACCGCGGGCTCTTCGGCGTCTTCCTCGTCGGCGAGAAAGCCAGCCGCGTCGGCGAGCTCGACGAGGAGATGGTCTACGAGTCGCGGATCGGCGACGTGTTCTCGCTCGGCGCGTCGAGCTGGCGCATCGAGGACATCACGCACGACCGCGTCCTCGTCTCCCCCGCGCCGGGCCTCGCGGGTCGGCTGCCGTTCTGGCACGGCGACGCGCTCGGCCGCCCCTACGAGCTGGGCCGCGCGATGGGTGGTTTCGTCCGCGAGATCGTGGCCCTGCCCCGCGAGCGCGCCGAGGCGCGGCTCGACACCATCGGCCTCGACGAACGGGCGGTGCGCAACCTGCTCGCCTACCTCGACGAGCAGCGCACCGCCACGAGCCACGTGCCCGACGACCGCACGCTGCTCATCGAGCGGGTGCGCGACGAGCTCGGCGACTGGCGGATCGTGATCCACTCGCCGTACGGCGCGCAGGTGCACGCGCCGTGGGCGCTCGCGATCGGCGCGCGCCTGCGCGAGCGGCACGGCATCGACGCGCAGGTGATGCACGCCGACGACGGAATCGTGCTGCGGCTGCCCGATGTCGAGGACGACGTCGTGCTCGCCGGCGTGGCCGAGGCGATCGTGCTCGACCCCGACGACGTCGAGGCCCTGGTGACCGCCGAGGCGGGCGGCTCGGCGCTGTTCGCCGCGCGCTTCCGCGAGTCGGCGGCACGCGCGCTGCTGCTGCCGCGACGCAACCCGGGGAAGCGCTCACCGCTGTGGCAGCAGCGGCAGCGCTCGGCGCAGCTGCTCTCGGTGGCCTCGCAGTACGGCTCGTTCCCGATCGTGCTCGAGACGATGCGCGAGGTGCTGCAGGACGTCTACGACGTCCCCGGGCTCGTCGCGCTGATGCGATCGGTGCAGGCACGCGAGGTGCGCGTGGTCGAGGTCGAGACGCCGACCCCGTCCCCGTTCGCCAGGTCCCTGCTCTTCGGCTACGTCGCCGCCTACCTCTACGAGGGCGACTCCCCGCTCGCCGAGCGCCGTGCCGCCGCCCTCACCCTCGACTCGACGCTGCTCGCCGAGCTGCTCGGTCAGGCCGAGCTCCGCGACCTGCTCGACGCCGACTCGCTGATGCAGGTCGAGGCAGAGCTGCAGCGGCTCGTGCCCGAGCGCCATGCGCGCGACGTGGAGGGCGTGGCCGACCTGCTGCGCCTCCTCGGTCCCCTGACCCACGAGGCGGCGGCCGCACGAGGCGCCGCGACCGAGTGGCTCGATGCGCTCGTAGCAGCCCGACGCGCGATCGTCGTCCGCATCGCCGGCGTCGACCACGTCGCCTCGATCGAGGACTCCGCGCGCCTGCGCGACGCCCTCGGCACGGCGCTGCCCGTGGGCCTGCCCGACGCCTTCCTCGAGCCGGTGCCCGACCCGGTCGGCGACCTCGTCTCTCGCTACGCACGCACGCACGGACCGTTCCAGGTCGCCGACGCCGCCGCCGCCTTCGGCCTGGGCACCGCGGTGGTGCACGGCGCGCTGAACCGTCTCGCTGCAGCCGGACGCGTGGTCACCGGCGAGTTCCGTCCCGGAGCGTCGGGGACCGAGTGGTGCGACGCCGAGGTCCTCCGGGCGATCCGTCGTCGGTCCGTGGCGGCGTTGCGACGCGAGGCGGAGCCGGTCGCGCCGTCGACCCTCGGCGTCTTCCTGCCGTCGTGGCAGAACGTCGGACGCCGACGCCTGCGCGGCGCCGACGGCGTGCTGCGGGTGGTCGAGCAGCTCGCCGGCGTGAGCGTGCCGGCGTCGGCGTGGGAGACGCTCGTGCTGCCCTCCCGCGTCGACGGGTATCAGCCCGCCATGCTCGACGAGCTCACGGCCGCGGGCGAGGTGGTCTGGGCGGGTGCGGGTCCGCTCACCGGCGGCGACGGCTGGATCGCGCTCGCGCCGGCCGACACGGCCTCGCTCGTGCTGCCCGAGCCCGTCGAGCTCGAGCTCACCGACGTCCACCTCGCGCTGCTCTCGCCGCTGGAAGCAGGTGGGGGATGGTTCTTCCGCGCACTGGCCGACCGGGCTGCGTCGTCGCGTCCCGACGACGCCGGCTGGTCGCCCACCGATGCGCAGCTGGGCGAGTCGCTCTGGGACCTCGTGTGGTCCGGGCGGGTGGCCGGCGACACCTGGGCACCCCTGCGGGCGCGCCTCACCGGGTCCGCGCGCCGGCCTCGTACCGCCGCGATGCCCGCGCGTCCGGGTGCGCGGGCTCGCTACGCGCGAGCCCGCGCGGCGTCCGCGTCGGCGTCCGGCGTGGGCGGGACGGCCGCGGTGAGCGGGCGGTGGTCGCTCGTCGAGCCGCGGTCGGCGGACGCGACGCTGCGTGCGGCGGCGCTCGCGGAGGGGTTGCTCGACCGCTACGGCGTCGTCACCCGGGGCGCGGTGGCCGCCGAGCACGTCACCGGCGGCTTCGCGGGTGTCTACCGCGTGCTGTCGGCGTTCGAGGACGCCGGTCGCTGCCGCCGGGCCTACGTCGTCGAGGGGCTCGGTGCCGCGCAGTTCGCGCTGCCCGGCGCGATCGACCGGGTGCGCGCGGCCGCACCCGACAAGCGCGACCCCGCGAGCGCCGCCGAGGCGCTCGTGCTCGCCGCCACCGATCCGGCCAACCCCTACGGCGCGGCGCTCGGGTGGCCGGCGCAGCCCGGCGACGTCGCGACCGGTCACCGACCGGGGCGCAAGGCGGGCGCGCTCGTCGTCCTCGTCGACGGCGAGCTCGTGATCTACGTCGAGCGCGGCGGACGCACGCTGCTCACCTGGTCCGACGACGAGGGTGTGCTCGCCGTCGCGACCGCGAGCCTGGCCTCCGCGGTCCGCAGCGGGGTCCTCGGGCGTCTCACGGTGCGCAAGGCGGACGGCGAGTCCGTGCTCGCACCACGCTCCCCGCTCGGCACGGCCCTCGAGCGGGCCGGCTTCACCGCCACGCCGCAGGGCCTCCGCATCCGAGCCTGATCGGAGCCCCACGGCGTCACCGCCCCGACGTGCGGAGATCACCCCGGTCTCGCACCGTTCGGGCGGTAACGACGGGGACTGCAGCGGGAGGGGCTTCGACGGCGTAGCGTCGACGACGTCCGGGAGCGGGGGCTCACGAAGGCGGCAGTGCCATGGCGACGCGAGGGCTGGAGACCGTCCACATCGATGCAGCACCGGAGGCCGTCTGGCCCTGGGTGGCCGACCTCGAACGACACTCGGACTGGTCGCCCAAGCCGTATCGCGCCGAGCTGGTCGATGGCGAGGCGGGCGCTGTCGGGAGCAGGTACCGGTCCGTCGGCGAGATACCGAACGACAAGCACCACGAGAACGAGGTCGAGCTCCTCGAGGTCGTCCCCAACGAGCGGCTCGTGCTGCGCGCCGTCGACCCCCAGGGCCAGTACCTCAGCACCTACCGGCTGAGCCCGCGCGCCGACGGCACCGAGGTCGAGTTCGAGCTCGTCTTCGAGAAGATGCACGGCATGGCCGCGCTGCTGGTGCCGATCGTGTTCCCGCTCGTCGGCAAGAAGGACATCGCCGCCCGCATGGCGCTGCTCAAGCAGAAGGTCGAGGCCGGCGCCTCCTGAACTCCCGCAGAACCTCGCCGACGCGCGGGTGCGGGCTCAGCCGCGGACGACGTGGATGTTGAACGCCGGCGAGCCCAGCGAACCCATGAGCGCGAGCCACAGCGGCAGGTAGAGCTCGAGACCGCGCGCGGCGACGAGCCCACCGGCGTCGACGATCTCGTCGGGCTCCCAGCCGAGCGAGCCGAGCAGCGTCGACGCCACCTGCTTGGCCTCGGCGTCGTCCCCGGCGACGAAGACGCTGTGCTGGCTCGGCAGCGACCGCGGGTCGACCATCACCGAGGCAGTCATCGTGTTGAGCGTCTTGACCACGCGGACGTCGGGGAAGCTCGCCTGGATCTGCTCGGCCAGCGATCGTCCGTCGGGCTGCGCGATGCGCGGCGGGAACCCGTCGGAGAAGTCGAGCGGGTTGGCGACGTCGAGCAGCACCTTGCCGGCGAGGTTCTGATGCCCCGCGGCCGTGAGCGCCTCGACCGACACGAGGCCACCGGTGGCGTTGACCACCACCTCGCCGAACTCGGCCGCCTCGGCGAACGTGCCGGTGCTCGCCCCCGCCCCCACGTCGGTCGCCCACTGCAGGGCGTTCTCGTTGTCGGCGGAGCGCGACCCGAGGCGTACCTCGTGCCCGGCGCGCACGAAGCCCGTTCCCAGCGTCGTCCCGACCACACCTGTGCCGAGTATCGCGATCCTCATGCCACTGCCTCCCGACGGTCACCTGCGCCGCACGACGTACGCCGCAAGCGGGCCAACACCGCGCACCGACGCCGATGTTCCCCGACGATGGGTCGAGGCGCACGGACCGGGGTCAGAGCAGCGGAGGCGACATGCCCGAGGGCGACACGGTGTGGCTCGTCGCGCGCCGTCTCGACGAGGCGCTGTCCGGCCACGCCCTCACCCGGGCCGACCTCCGGGTGCCCTCCCTCGCGACGACCGACCTCACCGGACGTCGAGTGCTGACCACGGTCGCGCGCGGCAAGCACCTGCTCACCCGCATCGACGGCGGGCTCACCCTGCACACCCATCTGCGCATGGACGGCATGTGGCACCTCTACCGCCCGGGCGTCCGCTGGCACGGCGGTCCCGAGCACCAGATCCGGGTTCTTCTCACGACCAGCGAGTGGGACGCCGTCGGCTACCGGCTCCCCGTGGTCGAGCTCGTCGAGACCGCGCTCGAGCAGGCCGCCGTCGGGCACCTGGGACCCGACCTGCTCGACCCGGCCTTCGACCTCGACGAGGCGGTCCGTCGCCTGTGCGCGGACCCCGACCGCGAGATCGGCCAGGCCCTCCTCGACCAGCGCAACCTCGCCGGCATCGGCAACCTCTACAAGGCCGAGTCGCTCTTCCTCGCCGGCATCTCCCCGTGGACGCCGGTCGGCGCCGTCGACGACCTTCCCGCCCTGGTGATGACCGCGCGCCGTCTCCTCGACCTCAACAAGGGTCGCGCCGCCCAGATCACCACCGGCGACGACCGTACGGGCTATGACCACTGGGTGTTCGAGCGCACCCGTCGCCGCTGCCGCCGCTGCGGCACCGCGGTGCGAGCCGCGATGCAGGGACAGGCGCCCTACGACCGGATCACCTACTGGTGCCCGACCTGTCAGCCCGGCGCCGCGCCGCAGGCGTCGAGCGCGCCGCCGATCCGTGGGGCGCGACCACGCGGGTACTGACCAGGCGACCGGACGGCGTACGCCGTCAGGACACGGGGGCGGCGAACGAGGTCGTGCGCACGGCCGCCGGCAGCCCCGCCGACAGCACGCGCGCCTGGGCCGCCCGGGACTCCTGCGTCCCGGTGGCGAGCACGTGGCCGGCCAGCCACCGCACGACGAGGTCGATGTGGTCGGACGCCGACGAGCGGTCGGCGGCGTCCAGGACGAGGGCGACGTGGGCGCGGACGAGGTCCCATCCCGGCCCCGGGCCGGGGGCCGCGGCGCCGACCAGCGCGGTCGGCTCCACCTCGCGCAGACCAGCCAGAACGGGATGCGCGGCGACGCCGTCTGCGGCGCGGGTCAAGGCGGTCACGAGATCGTCGCGAGCAAGGTCGACGCAGTCGGCCGACAGCTCGGCGACGTCGTCGGCCAGCAGGGCGGCGACCACCTCGTCCTTGGTGCGGAAGTGGTTGTAGAGGGTGGCCTTGGCCAGCCCGCCGCGGCCGGCGATGTCGCCCATCGTGGCCTTGCGCAGGCCGTTCTCGGCGATGGCCCTGCGGGCCCCGTCGAGGGCCGCGGCACGGGAGCGACCCATCGCGTTGCCCGCGCGAGATCGCGGGGAACGCTCGACCACGTGGGTCAGGCGGCCGCGACGACGGACGCGGAGACGACCGGAAGGTCGGTGACGGGGGCGACGCCCTCGAGCACGGCGACCTCGTTGCTCACCGAGCGCAGGACGATCGCGAGCGGGACGTCGAGCGCGGTGCAGATCGAGGCGAGCAGCTCGCTGCTGGCCTCCTTCTGGCCCCGCTCGACCTCGGAGAGGTAGCCGAGCGACACCCGGGCGGCCGAGCTGACCTCACGCAGGGTGCGGCCCTGATCCTGACGGCGGCGACGCAGCTCGTCACCGATGACGCGACGCAGCACGACCACGGGGGCACCTCCTCGCGTGACTCGGACCCGGTCGTCGACCGGGGGTACGGGTCCACGGTACCTGGCGGGACCCGTGGGCGCACCGATCGCACCCGGTCGGCCTACGTCGGCGCGTCGCGGTGCAGGGGCGGTGCTGGTGGTGATCACGCGGTCTCCTCGCGTACGGGTCTCATGACAGGACGCCACGACGACTCCAACACCCGATCCTGCGCCGCTGTTCCAGCCCCCGCCACCCGTTATCCGCGTCGTGACCGCCCGAGTGCACGGAGACCGGTTCGGTCTACGGCAGTTCGGGCGGTAACGCGTGCAGCAGGAGGGTCAGGGCGGCGGCCGTCGTCGCCTCGCGGATGCCGGTACGACCGACCGCGGGGTCGACCTGCAGCGCGTCGGCGACGGTCCCGGCACCGGACTCGTGGACGGCGATCCACACCTCGCCGACGGGGTGACCGTCCTGGGGGTCCGGGCCGGCCACCCCGGTGGTGGCTACGCCGTAGTCGGCACCGAGCCGCTCCGCGACGCCTTGCGCCATCGCGGCCGCGACATCGGGGTCGACCGCGCCCACGCGCGCGAGCAGGTCCGGGTCGACGCCGAGCGCGGACGCCTTGACGTCGGTCATGTACGCCACGACGCCCCCGCGCACCACCGCCGAGGCGCCCGGCACCGACACCAGCGCGGAGGTCACGAGGCCGCCGGTGAGCGACTCCGCGACGGCCACCGTGCGACCGAGCGCCGTGAGTCGTGCGACCACCTCGCGGGCCAGGTCGTCGTAGGCCTCGCTCATGCTGCGGCCGCCCGCGAGGCCGAACGCAGGCGCAGCGCCCGGGCGACGTAGTCGACGCCTGTCACCAGGGTGAGCACCACCGCGATCGCCATGAGCGCAACCCGCACCGGCACGAGCCAGGCGGGAACCGGCAGCAGGTACCCCACGATCGCGGCCATCTGGAAGGCGGTCTTCCACTTGCCCCCGCGACTGGCCGGGATGACCCCGTGCTGGATGACCCAGAAGCGGAGAACGGTCACGCCGATCTCGCGCGCGAGGATCACGATCGTCACCCACCACGGCAGCTCGCCGAGATAGGAGAGCCCGATGAGCGCGGTGCCGGTGAGCGCCTTGTCGGCGATCGGGTCGGCGATCTTGCCGAACGTCGTCACGGTGTTCTGCCGGCGCGCGATCTCGCCGTCGATCAGGTCGGTGAACGAGGCGATCATGAAGACGACGGCGGACCAGATGCGCGACGCGGTGTCGTCGCCGCCGTCACGCAGCAGGAGCCAGGCGAACACAGGCACCAGCAGGAGCCTCAGCACGGTGAGCGCGTTGGGCACGTTCAGACGCGACGGTGCCTGCGCCGGGTCGCCGGCGTGGTCGGGGACGGCCGGTCTCATGACCTCGACACGCGCCCGGTGACCTCGGCGACGAGGTCGACACCCTCGGAGCCGACGACGACGGCGTGCACCATCTCGCCCGGGGCGAGCTCGGCGAGCGCGTCGTCCGACGTGACGAGCAGCGTGGCACCGTCGACCTCGGGCGCCTGGTGCGCGCTGCGCCCCTCGCCCACGAACCCGTCGACGGACTCGCCGGCGTACTCGACCAGCACCTGGACGGTCTCGCCGATGCGGTCCTCGGCGCGCCGTGACGTGAGCTCCTCGACGAGCGAGGACACCCGCTCGACCCGCTCGCGGACGACCTCCGGCGCGAGCTTGCCGTCGTAGCCGGCGGCCTCGGTGCCGTCCTCGTCGGAGTAGCCGAAGACGCCGACGGCGTCGAGGCGCGCCGCCACGAGGAACCGCTCGAGCTCGTCGACGTCGGCCTCGGTCTCGCCCGGGAAGCCCACGATCACGTTGCTGCGCGCGCCGGCAAGCGGCTCCAGCGCGCGCGCCCCGGCGAGCAGCTCGAGAAAGGACTCGGTGCCGCCGAAGCGCCGCATCCGTCGCAGGACGTCCTGCGACGCGTGCTGGAAGGACAGGTCGAAGTACGGCACGACGCCGGGGGTCCGGGCGATCACGGACACCAGCGTCGGCCGGGTCTCGGCCGGCTGCAGGTAGCTCACGCGGACCCAGTCGATGCCGTCGACGGCCGCGAGCTCGGGGAGCAGGGTCTCGAGCAGCCGCAGGTCGCCGAGGTCCTTGCCGTACGACGTCGAGTTCTCGCTCACCAGCACGAGCTCGCGCACGCCCTGCTCGGCCAGCCAGCGCGCCTCGTCGAGCACCTCGGAGGGACGCCGGGACACGAACGAGCCGCGGAAGGAGGGGATGGCGCAGAACGCGCAGCGGCGGTCGCACCCGGAGGCGAGCTTGAGCGGCGCGCTCGGGCCGTGGTCGAGCCGCCGGCGGACGACACGAGGGCCGCTCGCCGGTGCGATCCCCTCGGGCAGGTCCGGCTCGTCGTGGTGCTGGGCGTGACCGGGCAGCGCCACGGTCGAGGCGCCACGCTCGACCGGGGTGACCGGCAGCAGCAGCCGGCGGTCGCGGGGAGCGTGCGGAACGTGCTGCTCGCCGCCGATGATCGCGCGCAGCCGGGCGCCGATGTCGGCGTAGTCGTCGAACCCGAGCACGGCGTCGGCCTCCGGCAGCGACTCCGCCAGCTGGTCGCCGTAGCGCTCGGCGAGGCAGCCCACCGCCACGACCGCTCGCGCCCTGCCGTCGTCGTTGAGGTCGGCAGCTGCCAGCAGGGTGTCGACCGAGTCCTTCTTCGCCTGCTCGACGAACCCGCAGGTGTTGACGACGACCGCATCCGCGTCGGCCGCGTCGTCGACGAGCTCCCAGCCGTCGGCCGCGAGGCGCCCGGCAAGCTCCTCGGAGTCGACCTCGTTGCGCGCGCAGCCGAGCGTCACGAGGGCGACGCGGCGTACGGCGGGGGCGTCGCTCGAGGTCATGGCCGCAGCCTACGGGGCGGTGCAGGCGCGGCGCGCACGCGCGGGGAGGGCGTCAGCCGGCGCTGGTGGTGGGGTCGCCAGGGCCGAACTTGAGCTTGATGACCTGACCGCCGGAGCCCGGGTTGCCGAGGTCCTTGCCGTTGACGACGAGCGAGACGGCACCGGCGTTGCCGATCACGAGCGACACGAGGTTCTTGTCGCGGAACGTCTTGGTCTCGCCGCCGCCGAGGATGCCCTCGTACAGGGTCTTGCCGCCGGGACCGTTGGTGGCGCGCACCCAGGAGCGGGCGCCGGTGACCGTCAGCTTGACGACGACGCCGTCGGCCTGGGCCAGCACGTCGGTGGGGCTCGGGCTCACGGTGGGCCCGACGGTCGGGGTGTTCGACGGCGTGCTCGCGGGGGTGCTCGGCTGGGTCGCCGACTGCGTGACCGACGGCGACGGTGTGGGCGACCCCGCGACCGTCGACGAGGAGCTGGGGCGGTTGGCGAGGTAGGAGATCGCGCCGACGCCGACGACGACGGCGAGCGCGAGCGCCATCACCGCCGACCAGTTCGGTCCGATGCGGCGGGTGCTCATCTGCGCGCCGAGCGTGCCGGCGAGGCCGCTCGAGGTCGGACGGACCGGCGGAGCAACCTCGTCGGGCTCGTCGTGCAGGACCGGGGCGACCTTGCCCTCCTGCAGGTCGAAGTCCGCCGCGAGGGCGACGGGGTCGAGGCCGACGGCCGTGGCGATGCTCTTGAGGTGGCCCTTGGCGTAGACGTCGCCCCCGCAGAGGCGGAAGTCGTCCTTCTCGATGTTCTCGATGAGGGTGGACCGCACGCGGGTGCTGGCGGCCACCTGCGCGACCGAGAGCCCGGCCTCGGTGCGGGCGCGCGCGACGGTCTGGCCGACCGTCATCGGTGCCTCGCTCACGACGCAGCCCACTCCCCAGGCCGACGGAGCGTGACCGAACAGTCACGGGGAAGCCGCCGGAACCCCCATGGTAGGCCGAACGGTCCCTCCGGAGCCAACCACCGCCGGCCCGCGCTCACCCGGACGGGCGGCCCGCCGACGTGCATCGCCGCAGGTCAGAAAGGCTGGCGTGGACCTACCCCGGGCACGAGCTGCGTCGCATGCCACACCGATCCCTGGACGTTTCCCGACCGAACGGGAGAACGACGCTCCGCCCGGTCATCCGCCGAGGGTCGCGAGGATCCCTTCGAGCTCGTCAGCCGTGACCAGCACGTCGCGCGCCTTGCTCCCCTCGCTCGGCCCGACGATGCCGCGGCTCTCCATGAGGTCCATGAGCCGTCCGGCCTTGGCGAAGCCGACCCGCAGCTTGCGCTGCAGCATCGAGGTCGACCCGAACTGCGTCGTCACGACCAGCTCGATCGCGGCGCGCAACAGGTCGAGGTCGTCGCCGATCTCCTCGTCGACGTCCTTCTTGCCGCCCGTCGGTGCACCGATGTCGGACCGGTAGGCGGGCGTCAGCTGCGTCTTGCAGTGGGCCACCACCGCGCGGATCTCGTTCTCGGTGACCCACGAGCCCTGCAGCCGGATCGGCTTGCTGGCCCCCATCGGCAGGAAGAGCGCATCGCCCTGACCGACGAGCTTCTCGGCGCCCGGCTGGTCGAGGATGACGCGGCTGTCGGCCAGGCTCGACGTCGCGAACGCGAGCCGGCTCGGCACGTTGGCCTTGATGAGCCCCGTGACGACGTCGACGCTCGGCCGCTGGGTCGCGAGCACCAGGTGGATGCCGGCGGCGCGCGCGAGCTGGGTGATGCGGACGATCGAGTCCTCGACGTCGCGCGGCGCGACCATCATGAGGTCCGCGAGCTCGTCGACGATGACCAGCAGGTACGGGTAGGGCGTGATCACCCGCTCGCTGCCGGGCAGCGGCTGCACCTGACCGGCGCGCACCGCCTTGTTGAAGTCGTCGATGTGGCGGAAGCCGAAGTGGGCGAGGTCGTCGTAGCGCAGGTCCATCTCGCGCACGACCCACTGCAGCGCCTCGGCGGCCTTCTTCGGACTGGTGATGATCGGCGTGATGAGGTGCGGCACGCCCTCGTAGGCGGTGAGCTCGACCCGCTTGGGGTCGATGAGCACCATGCGCACCTCGTCCGGCGTCGACCGCATGAGGACGCTGGTGATCAGCGTGTTCATGCAGCCGGACTTGCCTGCGCCGGTCGCTCCGGCGACGAGGATGTGCGGCATCTTGGCCAGGTTGCCGCAGACGAAGCCGCCCTCGACGTCCTTGCCGAGGCCCACGAGCATCGGGTGGTGGTCCGACGTGGCGGCCTTGCTGCGCAGGACGTCGCCCAGGCTCACCAGCTCGCGGTCGCTGTTGGGGATCTCGATGCCGATCGCGGACTTCCCGGGGATCGGCGACAGGATGCGGACGTCGGCGCTGGCCACGGCGTAGGCGATGTTCTTGCTCAGCTGGGTCACCCGCTCGACCTTGACCGCGGGACCGAGCTCGACCTCGTAGCGGGTCACCGTCGGGCCGCGCGAGTAGCCGGTGACCTGCGCGTCGATCTCGAACTGCTCGAGCACCGCCGACAGCGAGTCGACCACGGCGTCGGACGCCTTGCTCGTGGACTTGTGCACCGCGCCCGGCTTGAGCGACTCGTGCGGCGGCAGGTGGTAGGTGACGTCGCCGGACAGGGCGAGCTGCTCGATCCGGGCCGGCGTCTGCGGCAGCGGCTCGGACACGGCTCGCGCCGGCGACGTCAGCACCGCCCCGCTCGAGAGGTCGACCACGACGGTCGACGTGTGGTCGGCGTCGACGGCAGGGCCACCGTCGGCGGGGTCGTCGGTCAGGTCGACGGGGGCCGTCCGGCCGCGCCTGCGGCCGGTCTGCTCCGCTACCAGCGGCGTCTCGAACGCGAGGTCGCCGTTGAGGACGCCGAGCCCGGCCTCGGCGGCGGCCTCGGCGTCGGCCTTGGCCCTGCGGCGCTCGCGCCGGGTCGTGGTGGCCGGCGTCGTCGGCTCGGTCGCACCCTCCTCCTCGACGAGCTGGACGCCGAGAAGCCGATCACGGACGTGGCGCAGCCGCTCGGGGACGGCCGCGAGCGGTGTGGCGGTGACGACGAGCAGGCCGAACACGAAGAGCAGCACGAGCAGCAGGCCGGCCACGACCGGGTGCGTCGCCGCGACGATCGGGGCGGACGCGAGCCAGCCGATGACGCCGCCACCGGACTGCATCGCCGCACTGCCGTCGGCGGGCACCGGGGTGCCCTTGGCGACGTGGACGAGCCCGCAGGACGCGAGCACCAGGGCGGAGACGCCGATGGTGATGCGTCCGGTGGCCGCGCTCTCGTCCGGCCGGCGAAGGATGCGCCAGGCCAGCCCGAGCAGCAGGATCGGGAGGAGGACGTCGAGGCTGCCCATGGCCCCGGTGACGACGCTGCCGACGATCCCACCGAGTCCTGAGGTGACGTTCCACCACACCGAGAACGCGACGAGGACGGCCAGACCCACGAACGTGAGCCCCAGGCCGTCGCGGCGGTGCGCCGGGTCGAGGTCGCGCGCGCCGCTGCCGAGGCGGCGTACGACGGCGCCCACGACGTGACCGACCGCGAGCCACACGGTGGCCAGCGCCATGCCGATCCCGCTCACCAGCCGGGTGATCGGCGACGGGCCGGCCCGGCGCGCGGCAGGGGCAGGACGGGAGGAGGGACGCGTCGAGGACGACCGGGCCTTGGTGGATCCGGTCCTCGTCGAGCGGCTCGCGGGGGAAGTCCCGGGCTTTCCCGACCCCGAACGGGGGCGAGGCGGCGCGGGCGAACGGGTCGCCATGCTCCCGAGGCTACCCACACCGCCCTCACCAGCCCCGCACGCCACACCGTTCACGAGCGCCCCAGGTGCCCGCCAGGGCACCCCCGCGTCGTGCCGGGCGGCGCGGCGGGACCGATACTGGCGCGGTGGACCGCACCTCGGCAGCGCGCACGCTCGGCGTCGCCCCGGACGCCTCGCCCACCGACGTCGAGCGCGCCTTCCGACGCCTGGCCCACGACGCGCACCCCGACCGGTTCCCGCCCGGGTCCGAGGCGGCCGAGGACGCGACCCACCGGATGCAGGCTCTGGTCGAGGCCCGCCGCACGCTGCTCGCGGTGCCCGACGTCCCGGTGCAGACCCAGCGCGCGGCCACGGATCCCGGGTGGGCGTGGGCCGACGAGGCGCCCCCCACGCCGCGACGCGACGATGCGTTCCCCACACCCCGCGCGATCGACCGCCGGATGCGCACGTGGGGCCTGGCCTGGGGCGGGTTCCTCCTCGCGTCGGCCGTGCTGTGCGCGCTGATCGGCGTCGGCCAGCCGAGCAACGACGCGCTGCCGCTGTGGAGCCCGGCGCTGGCCCTCGGCGGGCTCGTCGCGCTGACGATCGGCGTACGCGCCGGACTGCGACTGCGCGGCGGTCAGACGCGCGACTGACGACGCCCGGTCAGGCCTCGACGACCACCGGGACGATCATCGGGCGGCGTCGGTGCTGGTCGTTGACCCAGCGACCCAAGGTGCGCCGGACCAGCTGCTGCAGCGCGTACTGGTCGGTGTTGCCGCGCCGCATGGCGTCCTCGACGGCTTCCTTGATCTTGGGGATCACCGCGTCGAAGGCGGCGTCGTCCTCGACGAAGCCGCGCGCCTGGATCTCGGGCCCCGCGGTCACCTTGCCGTCGACGGAGTCGACGACGACGAAGCAGGTGATGAACCCCTCGGTGCCGAGGACCCGACGGTCCTTCAGCGAGCTCTCGGTGAGGTCGCCGACGCTCGCGCCGTCGACGTAGACGTAGCCGCACGGCACCGCACCGGTGACGGTGGCCCGGCCGTCGACGAGGTCGACGACACCGCCGTCGAGGGTGAGCACGATGCGCTCGGCGGGGACGCCGGTGGCGAGCGCCAGCTCGGCGTTGGCCTTGAGGTGGCGCGGCTCGCCGTGCACCGGCATGACGTTGCGCGGCTTGACGATGTTGTAGCAGTAGAGCAGCTCCCCGGCCGCGGCGTGACCGCTCACGTGCACCATGGCGTTGCCCTTGTGCACGACCTTCGCGCCGAGACGGGTGAGCCCGTTGATCACGCGGCTCACGGCGTTCTCGTTGCCGGGGATCAGCGAGGACGCGAGCACGACGGTGTCGCCGGGGCCGATCTTGATCTGGTGGTCGTTGTTGGCGATGCGCGAGAGCGCCGCCATCGGCTCCCCCTGCGAACCGGTGCAGATGAGGACGACCTGGTCGTCGGGCAGGTCGCTCAGCTGCTCGCTCGACACGAGGATCCCGCCGGGGATGGTGAGGTAGCCGAGGTCGCTCGCCACCCCCATGTTGCGGACCATCGAGCGGCCGAAGAACGCGATCTTGCGACCGTGGCGGTGGGCGACGTCGATGATCTGCTGGATGCGGTGGATGTGCGAGGCGAACGATGCGACGACGATGCGGCCGTCGGCGTTGTTGAAGACCCGGTCGAGGGCGGGCACCAGCTCGCGCTCGCTGGCGACGAAGCCCGCGACCTCGGCATTGGTCGAGTCGACGAGGAAGATGTCGACGCCGCGCTCGCCGAGCCGCGCGAACGCACGCAGGTCGGTGATGCGGCCGTCGAGGGGCAGCTGGTCCATCTTGAAGTCGCCGGTGTGCAGCACCGTGCCCGCCGGCGTCGCGATGAAGACCGCGACGGCGTCCGGGATCGAGTGGTTGACGGCGACGAACTCGAGCGAGAACGGGCCGGCCTGGACGACGTGACCTTCGGCGATCTCGATCGTCGTGGCCTTGATCCGGTGCTCGCGCAGCTTGGACTCCAGCAGCGCCAGGGTGAGACGCGTGCCGTAGACCGGGATGTCCTGGCGCTCGCGCAGCAGGTAGGGCACCGCGCCGATGTGGTCCTCGTGCGCGTGCGTCAGCACGATCGCGTCGACGGCCGCGAGCCGGTCACGGATGAAGTCGAAGTCCGGCAGGATCAGGTCGACGCCGGGCTGCGCGTCCTCGGGGAACAGCACGCCGACGTCGACGATCATCAGCCGGCCCGCGTGCTCGAACACGGTCATGTTGCGGCCGATGTCACCGAGACCGCCGAGCGGCACGATGCGCAGGCCGTTGGCCGGCAGGGCCGGCGGCGTCCCGAGCTCAGGGTGCGCGTGGCTCATGCGAGGAAGTCGAATCCGTCGACGCCGCCGTCGGCGAGGGACTGCTCCAGCGCCTCACGGTCGGCGGCGGGCATCGCGAGCAGCGGGAGGCGCAGTGCGCCGCCTCCCGGTCGGCCCTGCAGCTCGAGGGCAGCCTTCACGGCGATCACTCCTTGGGTCCTGGTCATGATCGCCTCGGTGACGGGGACGAGCTCGTCGTTGAGCTCGCGCGCGAGCTCGACGTCGCCGGCCTCGTAGGCGCGGATCATGGCGGCGATGCGGTCGGCGACGAGGTGGCCGGTGACGCTCACGGCGCCGACGGCACCGACGGCCAGCAGCGGCAGGTTGAGGGCGTCGTCGCCGGAGTAGTAGACGAGCTCGCAGCGCGACATCACCTGCTGGGCCTTGAACAGGTCGCCCTTGGCGTCCTTGTTGGCCACGATCTGCGGGTGCTCGGCCAGGCGCAGCAGCGTCTCGGTCGCGATCGCCACACCGGTGCGGCCCGGGATGTCGTAGAGCATCACCGGCAGGGCCGTCGCGTCGGCGACCGCGCGGAAGTGCGCGAGCAGGCCGGACTGCGGAGGCCGGTTGTAGTAGGGCGTCACGACCAGCAGACCGGCCGCGCCGGCCTTCTCGGCCACCCTCGCGCTCTCGACCGTGTGGCGCGTGTCGTTGCTGCCGACACCGGCCACCACGTGCGCGCGGTGGCCGACCGCCTCGACGACGGCGCGTACGAGCCGCTCCTTCTCGTCGTCGGACGTCGTGGGCGACTCGCCGGTGGTGCCGTTGACGACCAGGCCGTCGCACCCCATGTCGACCAGCTCGGTCGCGAGGGCTGCTGCCGCCCCGAGGTCGAGGGCGCCGTCGCGCGTGAACGGCGTGACCATCGCGGTCAGCATCCGACCGAACGGTCGCTGGGGGGTGGAGTCCGCAGCCATGGCCTTCAGCCTAGCGGTGCGTCGTGCAGAGGCGGACTCTGCGGGTCAGGGGGCTACTCGGCCGTTGGACTGGAAGGCGGCGTAGGTGAGGGGCATGAGGCGCTCGAACTCCACCTCGTACTTCTCGGCCACCATCTCGATCTCGCGCTGCGGGAACGAGGGGAAGTGCGAGCCCTCGCGCTTGGTGCGCAGCGAGAGGAAGTTCATGAGAGCACGCGCGTTCATCGTGACGTACGCCGAGGAGTAGATCGTCACGGGCAGCACGATGCGGGCGACCTCGCGGGCCACACCGGCGTCGAGCATCGCCTGGTAGGCGGCATAGGACTGGGCGCACGAGGCGCGGACCTGCTCGTCGACGACGGCGAACTGCTCCGGCGTACCGGGGACGAAGACGTAGGCGCCCGGCTTGCCCTCCTGGACGAGGTTGCGGTCGCGGTCCGGCACGTAGAAGACGGGGTCGAGCTCGCGGTAGCGACCGCTCTCCTCGTTGTAGGAGGTGATGCGGTGGCGCATGTGCTCGCGCCACACGAAGATCGGCGCTCGCACGAAGAACGTGAAGGAGTTGTGCTCGAACGGGCTGCCGTGCCGGTCGCGCATGAGGTAGTTGATCAGGCCACCGGACCGGGACGTGTCGCCGTCGACGTCGTCGAGGGACTGCTCACCCTTGGTCGACACGCGCGCGGCGAAGACGACGTCGGCGTCGGACGCCGAGTGCTTGACGAGCTCGACCGTGACGTCGCTGCGGAAGGTGATCTCGGGTGCGGAGTCGCTCACGCGGGGAAACCTAGCCCAGCCCTGCGACGGCACGCCCGGTCCGGGTCCGGCCGGCACCTGCCGACTTGCGCGGAGTGGAACATCAATGTTCCAATAGGGACATGTCTGGTCGACTCACTGCGGTGCCCTCGGGCTCGTCCGGGACCCCGGACGCGACCCGGGAGACCGTGCTGCGCGCGGCCGCGACCCTGCTGGCGACCGACTCGGGCGCCTCGCTCGCCGAGATCGCGTCGGCCGCCGGGGTGGGCCGTACGACCGTGCACCGGGCCTTCCCGACCCGCGCCGACCTGCTCACCGCGCTCGCGCTCGACGCCGTCGCGCACCTGCGCGAGGCGCTGGACTCCGCGCGCCTCGACGACGGAGCCGTCCCGGACGTCCTCGAGCGGGTCATCGACGCCGTGCTCCCCCTCGCCGACCAGCTGCACTTCCTCGACGCCGGGCCCGAGGTGTGGGACCTCCCGCAGCTGCAGGACGCCTGGTGGTCGCTGACGACCTCCCTCGACGCGCTCGTCGAGCGCGGGCAGCGCGAGGGCAGCGTGCGCCCCGACGTCCCGGCCGAGGTCATCGTCGAGGCGTTCACCGGCATGCTCTGGAGCGTCTGGCAGGGCGTCCACGACGGCCGCGTGGCACGGGCGACGGCCAGCCGGCACGTCGTCACCCTCGCCCTAGGGGCGATCGCCACCCCGCGAGGCGCCCGGTGAGGAACTTCCGCCCGTTCGTCGTCCTCGAGGCGGCAACGGTCCTCTCCGGCACGGCCGCCGGCATCACCATGGTGGCCTTCCCCTGGCTCGTCCTGCAGACGACCGGCGACGCCACGGCCGCCGCGACCATCGCCGCCGCATCGGCCATCCCCCTGCTGCTGTCGATGCTCGTGGCCGGGGCTGTGGTCGACCGCGTCGGCCGTCGTCGGGTGGCCGTCGCGAGCGACGTGCTCTCGATGCTGTCGGTCGCGCTCGTCCCGACCCTCGGCGCCCACCTCGGCCTCAACTTCGGCTTCCTGCTCGCCGTCGCGGCGCTGAGCGCCACCTTCGACCCGGCGGGCCTCACGGCGCGCCAGTCGATGCTGCCCGAGGCCGCCTTCGCCGCGGGGCTCGGGCTCGAGCGCGCGAACGGGATCCATGAGAGCGCCTACGGCTTCGCGTTCCTGCTCGGACCGGGGATCGGCGGCCTGCTCATCGGACTGGTCGGTCCGACCGCGACGTTCTGGGCGACGGCTGCCGCGTTCGGGCTCTCGGCGCTGCTGCTCGCCGTCACGCACATCCCCGGCGGCGGCCGTCCCGTCGTCCACGAGGACCGGCCCAGCCTGCTGTCGTCGACGCGCGAGGGTCTGTCGTTCCTGTGGCGCGACCGCGTGCTGCGCGCCGTGGCCCTGCTCTTCACGCTGCTCGTGGCCGTGTGGCTGCCGATCGAGGGCGTCATCCTCCCGGTGCACTTCACCGAGATCGACGACCCCCGTCAGCTCGGCCTGCTCATCACGGCGATGAGCGCCGGCGGAGTGGTCGGTGCGCTCCTCTACGCCGCCATCGGGAAGCGGGTCCGGCGCCGTACGGCGTTCGTCGTGTCGCTCATCGGCTGCTCGCTGCCCGTGCTCGCGCTCGCGATGCTGCCGGCGTACTCGACGATGCTGGTGCTCGGTGTGCTCACCGGCCTGTTCTTCGGGGCGGTCAACCCGATCTCCAACCTCGTCATGCAGATCCGCACGCCCGAGGCGCTGCGCGGACGCGTCATCGGCGTGATGGGCTCCGCGGCGTACGCCGCCGGGCCGGTCGGCTATCTGGTGGCCGGGCCGCTCATCGACCGCTTCGGCGTCCAGCACGTGTTCCTCGGCTTCGCCGTGCTGCTGCTCGTGGTGTCGGTGGCAGCGGCGTTCATGCCCTCGCTGCGCGGGCTCGACGACCCGCCCGTTCCTGGTGCGGCAGTGGACATCGACCACGTCGACATCGACCAGAACGTGCGCGAGGTCGAGGCCGAGCGGGCCGCGGAGCTGCTGCGCCGCTGACGACGGTCACGGTCCGCGGCCTCTGCCAGCCGGCGGTCGAGATCAGTGGCCGAGCACGCGGGGACGCAGGTCCGCCGTGCCGTCGCGGAACCGCGCGAGTCCGAACCACGCGACGTCGTCGTCCGGCGGCACGCCCTCGGCCAGGTCCGCGAGGACCGGGCCCATGAGGGCGGAGTACTTGAAGCCCTCGCCCGAGTCGCCGGCCGCGACGACGACGCGGCCGTCGGCGACGGTGTCGATGACGAAACGACCGTCGGGCGAGTCGGTCCAGCTGCACACCTGCGCGTCGAGAACGGTCGGGTCGAGATCGGTGAAGTTGCGCCGCACGCGGTCGGAGATGGCCGCCGAGATCGCGGAGTCGGGCACCCGGTCGTGGTCGTCCTCGGTCCACCCGCGCAGCGGGCGATCGATGCCGAGCTTGTAGCCGCGCCCGGGCGTGGGCATCGCGTACATCCCGGGCTCGTCGCCGCGGGCGCCGTCGTACAGGCAGGCCATCGAGTCGGTGTCGGGGGCGTGGCCGACGTGCGCGACCTGCTCCAGGACCGGGGTGAACTCCAGGTCGATGCCCAGCTGCGGCAGCAGCGCACCCGCGCCGGGGCCGGGGGCGATCACGGCGACGTCGGCACGGAAGGTGCGCCCGTCCCCGCTGAGCACCACGTCGTCACCCGATACGTCGATGTCGCGGACGCACGGTCCGACCACGAGCTCGCCGCGTGCCATCGCGAACAGTCCGGCCTGGGCGTCGAGCGCGTGCCGCGCCAACGTCGGGCCGGCCGACTCCTGCCACACGCCGACCCGACCATCGGGTCGGAGGCCGGGGAAGAAGCGCCCCACGTCGTCGGGCTCGACGACGGTGCACGGCACGTCCTCCGCCCCGAGAGCGGCGACGACCCGCTCCCAGGTCGCGTCGTCGCGCCACATGAGCCCGCGTGTGTGGATCGCCTGGATCCCGGTGGCCGCCTCGAGACGGTGCCACGCCTCGACCGACCGGAGCGCCATCCGCACCCGCCGCCGGTCGGGATGCGTGAGCCGCCACATCCGCGTGGGTCCCGACGACGACGACATCTGGTTGGCGGGGCCGAACCGGTCGACGAGGGTGACGTCGTGACCGCGGCGAGCGAGCTCGGCGGCCGCGGGGAGACCCCACGCACCGGCACCGACGACCACGCACCTCATGCCTCCGACGCTACCCGCGGCAGCCCGCTGACGCCGTTCGGCGCACGACGTCCACGGCGGCACCTGCGCCATGACCGGCAAGGGCGCAACGACGTGTTCGCCGCCACGACGAACGCCCTAGTCTGTGGCCGTGACGCGCTTCGCCGGCTTCCCGCTCGCCGCCTTCGAGTTCTACGACGAGCTCACCGTCAACAACACCAAGGCGTGGTGGACCGAGCACAAGGGGACGTACGAGGCGCAGGTGCGCGAGCCCTTGCAGCAGCTGCTCGACGAGCTCGCACCCGAGTTCGGCGAGGGGTCGATGTTCCGCCCCTACCGCGACATCCGCTTCGCCAAGGACAAGACGCCGTACAAGGACCACCAGGGCGCGTACGTCCCGACCGAGGACTCGATCGGCTACTACGTCCAGGTGTCCGCTGCCGGACTGTTCGTCGCCGGCGGCTGGTGGTCGGGGACCAGCCAGCAGGTCGCGCGCTGGCGCGAGTCGGTCGACTCCCCCGTCGGCGCAACCCTGGTGACGAGCATCGCGGCTGCGGAGAAGAAGAGACTGCAGACCGGCGGCGACGTGATGAAGACCCGACCCAAGGGGGTCGCGGAGGATCACCCCAGGCTCGACCTGCTGCGCCACCGGACCTTCACGGTCGAGCGGCAGTTCGGTGTCCCCACCTGGGTCGACTCGCGCAAGGCCTTCACCGCGGTGCGCGACACGTGGCGGGCGATCACGCCCCTGGTCGAGTGGCTCACCGATCACGTCGGTCCGGCCGACGACGGCGTCCCGCCCGAGCCGCGGTGAGCGTCCACGAGCATCACCACCCACCGTGGGCCGACGAACGACGCGGCATCGTCGCGAACGCGCTCGGAGTCGGCATCGCGGTCGCGGCGTACGGCGTCTCGTTCGGTGCGATCTCGGTCACCGGCGGGCTCACCGTGCTGCAGACGCAGGTGCTCTCCGCACTCATGTTCACCGGCGGTTCGCAGTTCGCGCTGATCGGTGTGCTCGCCGCCGGCGGAGGTGCCGCCGCGGCGGTGGCCACCAGCGTCCTGCTCGGCGTGCGCAACGCCTTCTACGGGTTGTCGATGGCCCCGGTGCTGCGCGTGCACGGGCTGCGACGCGCGGTCGCTGCGCAGCTGACCATCGACGAGTCCACGGCGATGGCGGTGAGCCGTTCCACCGAGCACGACGACGGACGCGCATCCCGGTTCGCGTTCTGGGCCACCGGGATGTCGGTGTTCGTCTTCTGGAACCTCGCGACGCTGCTCGGCTCCGTCGGAGCGGGTGCGCTCGGCGACCCCAAGCGCCTCGGCCTCGACGCGGCGATCCCCGCCGGGTTCATGGCCCTCGTGTGGCCGCGGCTGCGCGATCGTCGCTCCTGGACCATCGGGCTGTGCGCCGCAGCGATGGCGCTGGTGCTCACGCCGTTCCTGCGTCCCGGCGTCCCCGTCCTCATGACCGCGTCCGTGGCCGTGGTCGCCGGCGTGCTCGAGGTCCGACGGCGTACGCCGGATGCCGAGCGTGCGCGCGCGGACGGGAGCGCGGGGTGACGCCGGTCTGGTGGGCCGTGATCGGGGCGACGATCGGCTGCTACGTCGCCAAGCTCGCCGGCCAGTCGGTGCCCGAGAGCGTGCTCGACCGACCGCTCGTGAAGGCGATCTCGGACGCGCTGCCCGTCGCGCTGCTCATGGCGCTGGTCGCGGTGCAGACCTTCGCGGTCGGCCAGCACCTGGTGCTGGATGCGAGGGCCGCAGGACTCGCGTCCGCGGTCGTCGCCCTGCTGCTGCGCGCGCCGTTCCTCGTCGTGGTGGTCGTGGCCGCGGCGACGGCGGCGGTCTTCCGCTCGATGGGCTGGGCGGTCTGACAGCACGATCGCTGCACCGCCCGACACAGCAGATGTACGGGCGGATTCTGCAGTGTCGACCGGTGCAGCACGTGCCGACGGCCGGTCGGCTCAGTCGAGGCCGAGGAAGCCGTCGAGCCCCACGGTGAGGCCGGGGTGCGCGGCGACGTTGCGGACGCCGAGCAGCACGCCGGACGAGAACGACGAGACGTCGAGGCTGTCGTGGCGCAGGGTGAGCGTCTCCCCCGCCGTGCCGAGGATGACCTCCTGGTGCGAGACGAGGCCGCGCACGCGCAGCGAGTGCACGGCGATCCCGTCGACGACGGCCCCGCGCGCTCCCTCGAGGCTCTGCGTCGTCGCGTCGGGCATCGGCGCGGAACCTGCCGCGTGACGTGCGGCGGCGATCGCTCGTGCGGTGGCGGCGGCCGTGCCGCTCGGGGCGTCGACCTTGTCGGGGTGGTGCAGCTCGACGATCTCGACCGACTCGAAGAACGGAGCCGCCGCGGCCGCGAAGCGCATCATCAGCACGGCGCCGATCGCGAAGTTCGGTGCGACGAGGACGCCGGTGGACGGCGACGCCGCCAGCCACGAGCGCACCAGGTCGTAGCGCTCATCGGTCCAGCCGGTGGTGCCCACGACCGCGTGGATGCCGTGCCCCACGAGGAACTCGACGTCACCGAGCACGACGTCGGGGTGGGTGAAGTCGACGACGACCTCGCACCCGGCGTCGACCAGGGCCTGCAGCGAGTCGCCCTTGTCGACGGCCGCCGCCAGCTCGAGGTCGGGAGCCGACTCGACACTCCGGACGACCGAGCGGCCGACGCGCCCCAGCGCCCCGATGACGCCTACGCGGATGGCCATGGGTGCCTCCCTCAGGCGACGGCGGACGAGAAGTCGCGATCGCCGTCGAACGGACCGATCACCGCGAGCGTGGGCGTCACGTCGAGGAGGGTCGTGGCGACGTCGCGGACGTCGTCGATCGTCACGGCGTCGATCGCAGCGAGGACCTCGGCCGTGGACCACAGCTCACCCGCGAGCAGCTCGGCCTTGCCGATGCGCGACATGCGCGATCCGGTGTCCTCGAGGCCGAGGACGAGCCCGCCGCGCACCTGCCCCTTGCCGCGAGCGAGCTCGTCGACGGTGAGACCGCCGGCCGCGACCTTGACGAGCTCGTCGCGCGCGATGTCGAGCACCTCGTCGACCTTCTTCGGCATGCAGCCGGCATAGATGCCGAACATGCCCGTGTCGGCGTAGTGCGCAGCGAAGGAGAAGACCGAGTAGGCAAGGCCGCGCTTCTCGCGGACCTCCTGGAAGAGCCGGCTGCTCATCCCCCCGCCGAGCGCGGCGTTGAGCACGCCGAGGGCGAAGCGACGCTCGTCGTCGCGAGCCACGCCCGGTACGCCGAGCACGACGTTGGCCTGCTCGGTGGACTTGGTGAGCACACGTACGTCGCCGGCACCGCGCGTGCGGAACTCGCCGCTGCGCGGAAGGGACGGGAGGGCGTCGGAGTCGAGCATGCCGGCAGCCGAGAACGCTCGGCGTACCAGCCGCACCACTGCGGCGTGGTCGACGTTGCCGGCAGCGGCGACGACGAGGTTCTCGGGGCGGTAGCGGCGCTGGTAGAAGCTGCGGATGGCGCGCGGCGTGATCGACTCGATGGTGCCGACCGTGCCGAGGATGGGGCGACCGAGCGGGGTCGGCCCGAACATCGCGTCGGCGAACTCCTCGTGGACGAGGTCGCCGGGGTCGTCGTCACGCATCGCGATCTCTTCGAGGATCACGTCGCGCTCGGACTCGACGTCGCGAGGACGCAGCAGCGCGGACGTGACGAGGTCGCTGATGACGTCGACCGCGAGCGGCAGGTCGACGTCGAGCACCCTCGCGTAGAAGCAGGTGTACTCCTTGCTGGTGAACGCGTTCATCTCGCCGCCGACACCGTCGATCGACGCCGAGATGTCGAGCGCGCTGCGCGTCGGCGTGCCCTTGAACAGCAGGTGCTCGAGGTAGTGCGCCGCACCTGCCTGTGCAGGCGTCTCGTCGCGCGATCCGACGCCCACCCAGATGCCGAACGCCGCGGAGCGCACGCCGGGGACGCTCTCCGTGACGACGCGCAGGCCGCCCGGCAGGACCGTGCGGCGCACCCGGGCGCCGTCCTCGTCGAGCAGGGTGCGCGTGCTGCCGACCTTCTGGTCACGCGCTCCGGGCACGCGGCTGCGCCGCGTGCCCGGAGTGGTGGTGCGTGTCATCGAGGCGCTCAGGCCTCGACGTCGGCGGTCTCGCCCGCGGTCACGTCGACGTCGACCGGCGCCTCGGCGCCGTCGCCGTCCTCGACCGGCGAGAGCGACAGCTTGCCGCGCGCGTCGATCTCGGTGATCTCGACGAGGACCTTCTGCCCGATGGACACGACGTCGTCGACGTTCTCGACGCGCTTGCCACCGGCCAGCGACCGCAGCTTGGAGATGTGCAGCAGGCCGTCCTTGCCCGGCATGAGTGACACGAAGGCGCCGAAGTTGGTCGTCTTGACCACGGTGCCGAGGTAGCGCTCGCCGATCTCGGGCATGTGCGGGTTGGCGATGGCGTTGATCTGCGCCCGCGCGGCCTCGGCCTTGGGGCCGTCGGTCGCACCGATGTAGATCGTGCCGTCGTCCTGGATGGTGATCTCGGCGCCGGTCTCGTCCTGGATCTGGTTGATCATCTTGCCCTTCGGCCCGATGACCTCGCCGATCTTGTCGACCGGGATCTGGATCGAGATGATCCGCGGCGCGAACGGCGACATCTCGTCGGGGACGTCGATCGCCTCGAGCATCACGTCGAGGATCGCCATGCGGGCGTCCCGCGCCTGGGTGAGCGCGCCACCGAGCACCGAGGCGGGGATGCCGTCGAGCTTGGTGTCGAGCTGCAGCGCCGTGACGAACTCGCGCGTGCCGGCGACCTTGAAGTCCATGTCGCCGAAGGCGTCCTCCGCACCGAGGATGTCGGTGAGGGTGACGTACTCGGTGCTGCCGTCGACCGTGTCGGAGATGAGACCCATCGCGATGCCGGCGACCGGCGCCTTGAGCGGCACTCCGGCGTTGAGCAGCGACATGGTCGAGGCGCAGACCGAGCCCATCGACGTCGAGCCGTTGGACCCGAGCGCCTCGGACACCTGACGGATCGCGTAGGGGAACTCGTCCTTGGACGGGAGCACCGGCACGAGGGCACGCTCGGCGAGCGCACCGTGGCCGATCTCGCGACGCTTGGGCGAGCCCACGCGGCCGGTCTCACCGGTGCTGTAGGGCGGGAAGTTGTAGTTGTGCATGTAGCGCTTGCGCGTCTCGGGACTGAGCGTGTCGAGCTGCTGCTCCATGCGCAGCATGTTGAGCGTCGAGACGCCGAGGATCTGCGTCTCGCCACGCTCGAACAGCGCCGAGCCGTGCGCCCGCGGGACGATGTCGACCTCGGCCGACAGCGTGCGGATGTCGGTCAGGCCGCGACCGTCGATCCGGACCTTGTCGCGGAGGACGCGCTGGCGCACGAGCTTCTTGGTGACCGAGCGCAGCGCGGCGCCGATCTCCTTCTCGCGGCCCTCGAACTGGCCGGCGAGACGCTCGGCGGCCAGACCCTTGATGCGGTCGAGCTCCTCCTCGCGCTCGTGCTTGCCGGCGATCGTGAGCGCCGCGGCGAGCTCGGTCGAGACGGCGCCCTCGACGGCGTCGTAGGCGTCGGGCTGGTAGTCCGGGAACAGCGCGAACTCGCGCGTCTCCTTCGTCGACTTCGCCGCGAGCTCGCTCTGCGCGTCGCAGAGGATCCGGATGAACTTCTTCGACGCGTCGAGGCCCTGAGCCACGACCTCCTCGGTCGGCGCGGTGGCGCCGCCCTTGACGAGCTCGATCGTGTTGGACGTGGCCTCGGCCTCGACCATCATGATGGCGACGTCGTCACCGACGATGCGGCCCGCGACGACCATGTCGAACACGGCCTCCTCGAGCTGGGAGTGGGTCGGGAACGCGACCCACTGGCCCTTGATGAGCGCCACCCGGGTCGCGCCGATGGGACCGCTGAACGGCAGTCCGGCGATCTGCGTCGACATCGACGCCGCGTTGATCGCGACGACGTCGTAGAGATGGTCGGGGTTGAGCGACATCACCGTGATGACGACCTGGATCTCGTTGCGCAGGCCCTTGACGAAGGACGGGCGCAGCGGGCGGTCGATGAGCCGGCAGGTGAGGATCGCGTCCTCGGACGGGCGACCCTCGCGGCGGAAGAACGAACCGGGGATGCGACCCGCGGCGTACATCCGCTCCTCGACGTCGATCGTCAGGGGGAAGAAGTCGAACTGCTCCTTGGGGTGCTTGCCCGCCGTGGTGGCCGACAGGAGCATGGTGTCGTCGTCGAGGTAGGCCACGGCGGAGCCGGCGGCCTGCTGGGCCAGACGGCCCATCTCGAAACGGATGGTGCGGGTGCCGAAGCTGCCGTTGTCGATGACGGCTTCGGACGTGTGGATCTCGGGACCCTCCACGGGTGCCCTCCTCATTCAGTGAGGGGACGCCGAGGAGCGAGCGCGGGAGTACCCACCAGTCGGCAGGAGGCCGGTCTTCGATCGAAGCGCCCGGGCGGCGGGCCGCGACCACGCTCCTGCGCGGGGGGCGGCGTGCCCGGGTGCCACTACCGAGGACCGACGACGGAGGTGATCTCCTCAGGCGTTCGCGCCTTCGGTCGTCCCTGTGGTGCGTCGCTGCGTGTCAGCGGTGCGGGTGTTCAGTTGTGGTCAGGCTGCGTTTCTATCGCAGCGCGGGTGCGGATCAGGGGAGCGACCCACGTGTCGGGTCACTCCCCTGCGGCGTCGCTATCGGCGGATGCCGAGTCGCTCGATGATCGAGCGGTAGCGGTTGATGTCCTTCTTGGTGAGGTACTGGAGCAGCCGACGACGCTGGCCGACCAGCAGCAGCAGCCCACGGCGGCTGTGGTGGTCGTGCTTGTGCATCTTGAGGTGCTCGGTGAGGTCGTTGATGCGGCGGGTGAGCAGCGCGATCTGGACCTCGGGGGAACCGGTGTCGCCGGGCGCCGTGGCGTACTCGGCGATGATGGCGTTCTTGGTCGCGGTGTCGAGCGACATGCAGTGATCCTTCGCGGGCGCGTCACGGGTCCGCGCGGGCGCGCAGACGCTCTCGAGTCGCGGTCCGCAGGGCGCCCACCCCGCGGCCGTCGTGGGTCAGGTTATCAGCGCGGCGCCCGAGCGCCCAAATGCGCCCGAACCGGGCGGCGGTGACGATGCCGCAGGTCAGAGGAGGTCCGGCGTACCCCCGGGGCCGACGACGAGCGGGAGTCCGGGGCGCGGGAGGGCAGAAAGGTGCCACGGATCGTCCCTAAGGGACAGATCCTGCGGACGGGGTGAGGATCTGGCGAGCCTGGTCGACGTCGCGGGCCATGCGGGCGGTGAGTGCCTCGACGTCGTCGAAGCGCTCCTGGCCGCGGATCCGGGCGACGAAGTCGACCGCGACGTGGGCGCCGTACAGGTCGAGGTCGGGGTGGGTGCCGGCGGACTCCCCCAGGACGTAGGCCTCGACGCGGCGCTCGACGCCGTCGAAGGTCGGGTTGGTGCCGACGCTCACGGCCGCGGGGTGGGTGGTCGCGTGCGAGGTGTAGGGCGCCACGACGAGCCACGCGGCGTACACGCCGTCGGCGGGCACGGCCGCGTGCGGCGTGGTCGCGAGGTTGGCGGTCGGGAAGCCGAGCTCGCGGCCGCGGTGGTCACCGTGGACGACGGTGCCCTCGACGCGGTGCGGGCGGCCCAGCGAGTACGCGGCGCTCGCGACGTCACCCGCCTGCACGAGACCGCGGACGTACGTCGAGGACCACACGCCGCCCTGGCCGGAGAGCAGCGGCTCGGCGTCGACCGCGAACCCGCGCGACGCCCCGAGCTCGGCGAGGGTCTCGGTGTCGCCGGCGGCCCGGTGGCCGAAGCGGAAGTTCTCCCCGACGACGACGGCACGCGCGTGGAACCGGTCGCAGAGCACGTGGTCGACGAACTCCTCGGGCGACATCGCCGCGAGCTCACGCGTGAACGGCAGGACGCACACGGCGTCCACCCCGATCTCGGCGAGCAGGGCGCACCGGTGGTCGATCGTGGAGAGCAGCGGCGGGTGGGTGCCGGGACGCACGACCTCGCTCGGGTGGGGATCGAAGGTGATCACCACCAACGGGGCACCGAGCTCACGGGCATGCGCGACGGCCTTGCCGACCACCGTGCGGTGCCCGTAGTGGACGCCGTCGAAGACGCCGATGGCCACGACCGACGGCGGTTGGTCGCCCGGCACGTCCTCGAGCCCCTGCCAGCGCTGCACGGCCCGATCCTGCCAGCCGCCCACGACCCTGCGCCCACCGGTTCGCCCGTCCTCTCCTTCGAGTTACTGATCAACGGGTTGCTTCCACGGACGGGAAGCGACCCGTTGATCAGTAACTCGGGAAGAGAGCCTTGCGCGACCGACGTCAGCTGAAGACGACGAGCGGCACGAGGTGGCCGTCCCTCGACTCGGCGACCGAGAGCACGTGGCCGTCAGGTCCGAACAGTCCGGCTCGGTCGCCCGGTAGGAGCGCGGTCGGCAGACGACCGCCGTGCAGGACCCGGTCAGCGGTCGCCTCGTCGACGTCCACCGCCTCGAACATCGCACGCACGACGTCCGCCAGGGGGACGACGGCGAAGGCTTCCTCGAGCTCGTCCAGCGACCTCGCGGCGTCGAGGCCGAACGGGCCGACTCGTGTACGGCGGAGCGCCGTGAGGTGACCGCCGACGCCGAGCGCGAGGCCGAGGTCGCGGGCCAGCGCGCGCACGTAGGTGCCGGTGCTGCACTCGACGACCACGTCGAGGTCGACGAGCCCCGGCTCGTCGCGACGCATCGACAGGACCTCGAGGCGCGACACCGTCACCGGACGCGACGGCAGCTCGACCTCCTCGCCGTCGCGCACCCGCGTGTACGAGCGCACCCCGTCGACCTTGATCGCGCTGACCGACGACGGCCGCTGCAGGATGTCGCCGCGCATCGACTCGAGCTCGCGCTCGACCGCGTCCAGCGTCACCGTCGACGCGTCGACGGTCGAGGTGACCTCGCCCTCGGCGTCGTCCGTCACCGTCGCGACGCCGAGCCGGATGGTGGCCGCGTACTCCTTGTCGGCGAGCGCGAGATGACCCAGCAGCCGGGTGGTGCGCTCGACGCCGACCAGCAGGACCCCGGTGGCCATCGGGTCGAGCGTTCCGGCGTGGCCGACCTTGCGGGTGCCCGCGAGGCGGCGCACGCGGGCCACGACGTCGTGGCTGGTCATGCCCGACGGCTTGTCGACGACGACCAGCGAGTCCGCCGCCGTGCGCTCGCGCGGACCTCGTGCCACGGCTAGGCCGGGAGGTGCGGCTGCTCGGCGAGGGAGGCGCGCACCTCGTCGAGGATCTCGGTCGGACCACCCGAGCCGGTGAAGCCGGCCGCGAACAGGTGCCCGCCACCCCCGAGCGCGATGGCCACGGCGGACACGTCGACGCGCCCCTTGCTGCGCATCGACACTCGCCACGCCCCGGTGTCGTCCTGCTTGATGACGCAGGCGACCTCGGCCTCGGTCGCGATCCGCAGGACGTCGATGACCCTCTCGACGGCGTCGAGCGGGAGGTCGTGGCTGGCCCGGTCGTCGCCGGTGACGACCGTCCAGACCAGACCGAGGCCACCGACCGCCGACTCCTCGAGCACGGAGCGGTCGAGCGCGGTGCCGAGCAGGCGCAGGGCGCCGAACGGCTCGTCGTCGTAGATGTGCCGGGCCACGACGTCGTGCCGCATCCCGGTCGCGAGCAGCCGTGCCGCCATCTCGTGGGTGGCGGACGTGGTCGCCGGGTACTTGAAGGAGCCGGTGTCGGTGACCAGCCCGGCGTAGATGGGGACGGCGATGACCTCATCGAGGTCCACGCCGAGCCGGTCGACCATCTCGAGCGCGAGCACCGCGGTGGCGGGTGCGGTGACGTCGACGAGGTGGATGCGGCCGAAGCCGGTGTAGGACGTGTGGTGGTCGACGGCGACGAACGTGTCCGCCGCCTCGGCGACCGCACGCAGCACGCCCAGCCGCTCGATCGAGCTGACGTCGAACGACGCGACCACGGGTCTCGAGCCCACGGCCTCCGGCGCCACGAGCAGGTGCTGTCCAGGCAGCGTGCGCAGCACGCGCGGCACCACGAACGGGTCGTCGCCGTAGGAGACGGCCACGTCGATCCCCCGCTCCTCCAGCGCGAGGCCGACCGCGAACGCCGACCCGAGCGCGTCGGCGTCCGGCGACACGTGCGCGAGCAGCAGCACGGCGGCGCCGGAGGTGAGCGCGGCGACGGCGGCGTCCCAGTCGGACGGCGCCGGTGCCTGTGACCAGCTCACGCGGTCGACTCCTCGTCGAGGACGTCCGCGGCGACGTCGAGCTCGGGCCCGTCGGCTGCTCCGTCCTCGTCACGGAGACCGGCTGCGCCGTCGAGATCGTCGTCCTCGTCGTCGGTGCGCGGCTTCTTGTAGGGGTCGGGCTCGCCCGCGTAGGTCGCCGCGGCGGCCTTCTCGTGCACCTCGGCGTCCGCAGCGGCCGCGCGGGTGAGGAGGTCCTCGATGGCGAGCGCGTTCTCGGGGACGGCGTCGGCGACGAAGGTGAGGGTCGGCGTGAACCGGACGCCGGTCTGACGGCCGATCTCGCTGCGCAGGACGCCCTTGGCGGACTCGAGGGCCGCGGCGGTGCCGACCTTCTCCTCCTCGGTGCCGTAGACCGTGTAGTAGACGGTGGCGTCATGGAGGTCGCCGGTGACGCGCGCGTCCGTGATGGTCACGAAACCCAGGCGCGGGTCCTTGATGCGCTGCTCCAGCATCTCCGCCACGACCACCTTGATGCGGTCGGAGAGCTTGCGGGCGCGGGCCTTGTCGGCCATGTCGGCGTCCTTCCTTCGTTCTGACTGGCTAGTCGTCGTCGGTGTCGCGCAGCGTGCGTCGCGCGCTCAGCAGGTCGAGCTCGGGACGGGCGGCGACGAGCCGCTCGCAGGAGTCCAGCACCTCGGTGCAGTGCGCGGGTTGCTCCGACACGAGGGCGACCCCGAGGACCGCGCGGCGATGGAGGTCCTGATGGCCGACCTCGGCGACCGCGACGTCGTGACGACGCCGCAGCTCGGCGAGGACCGGCCGCACCACACCACGCTTCTCCTTGAGCGAGTGGATGTCACCCAGAAGGACGTCGAGCTCGAGGGTTCCCACGAACACGACGTCCTCCCGGCTGGCGTGAGCAGTGCGGGTCAGACGCGCGGCTTCTCGCGCATCTCGTAGGTCTCGACGATGTCATCGACCTTGATGTCGTTGAACGACCCGAGCCCGATACCGCACTCGAAGCCCTCGCGGACCTCGGTGGCGTCGTCCTTGAAGCGACGCAACGACTCGATCGTGAGGCTCTCCGCCACGACGGCACCGTCGCGCACGAGGCGCGCCTTCGCGTTGCGGCGGATGACGCCGGAGCGCACGAGCGCACCAGCGATGTTGCCCCACTTGCTCGAGCGGAAGACCTCGCGGATCTCGGCGGTGCCGAGCGCGACCTCCTCGTACTCGGGCTTGAGCATCCCCTTGAGGGCTGCCTCGATGTCGTCGATCGCCTGGTAGATGACGCTGTAGTAGCGGATGTCGACGCCCTCACGGTCGGCGAGCTCGCGCGCCTTGCCCTCGGGCCGGACGTTGAAGCCGATGATGACGGCGTCCGACGCGGCGGCGAGGTTGACGTTGCTCTCCGTGATGGCACCCACGCCACGGTCGATGACGCGCAGCAGCACGTCCTCGCCCACCTCGAGCTTGACGAGGGCATCCTCGAGCGCCTCCACGGAACCGGAGACGTCGCCCTTGAGGATGAGCTTGAGCTCCTCGGTCTCGCCGCGCTCGAGGGACTTGAGGAAGTCCTCGAGGGTGCGGCGCCCGCGGGCCTGGGCCAGTGCGGCGTTGCGCTCGCGCGACGAGCGCGTCTGCGCGATCTGGCGAGCGGTGCGGTCGTCGTCGACGACGAGCATGCTGTCGCCGGCTCCGGGGACCGAGGTCAGACCGAGCACCTGGACCGGACGGGCCGGACCCGCCTCCTGCAGCGGCTCGCCGTGCTCGTCGAGCATGGCGCGGACGCGACCGTGCGCGTCACCCACGACGATCGAGTCACCCGGACGCAGCGTTCCGCGCTGCACGAGCACCGTCGCGACCGGACCGCGACCGCGGTCGAGGTGAGCCTCGATCGACACGCCCTGCGCGTCCTGGTTCGGGTTGGCGCCGCAGGTCGAGCGCTGCGTCGGTCGTGAGGATGATCGCCTCGAGCAGCTCGTCGATGCCCTGGACCGCCTTGGCGGAGACGTCGACGAACATGGTGTCGCCGCCGTACTCCTCGGGGACCAGGCCGTACTCGGTGAGCTGTCCGCGGACCTTCGCCGGGTCGGCGCCCTCCTTGTCGACCTTGTTGACCGCCACCACGATCGGCACGTCGGCGGCCTTGGCGTGGTTGAGCGCCTCGATCGTCTGCGGCTTCACGCCGTCGTCGGCCGCGACCACGAGGATCGCGATGTCGGTCACCTGCGCACCACGAGCACGCATGGCGGTGAACGCCTCGTGACCCGGGGTGTCGATGAAGGTGATCGCACGGGGGTCGTCGCTGTCGGGACGCGCGATGACCTGGTAGGCACCGATGTGCTGGGTGATGCCACCGGCCTCCTTCGTCATCACGTTGGTGTTGCGGATGGCGTCGAGGAGACGGGTCTTCCCGTGGTCGACGTGACCCATGACGGTGACGACCGGCGGACGCGCCACCAGGTCGGCGTCGTCGCCCTCGTCCTCGCCGAACTCGAGGTCGTAGGACTCGAGCAGCTCGCGGTCCTCGTCCTCGGGGCTGATGATCTGCACGTCGAAGTTGAGCTCGGCACCGAGGAGCATGAGCGTCTCGTCGGACAGGGACTGCGTCGCGGTCACCATCTCGCCGAGCTTGAACATGATCGTGACCAGCACGCCGGCCGGGACGTTGACCTTGTCCGAGAAGTCGGTGAGCGACGAACCGCGAGCCAGGCGGACCAGCTGGCCCTGCCCCATGGGACGGATCTCGCCGCCCATGGACGGCGCCGCCATGTTGTCGAACTCCTGGCGCTTGGCGCGCTTGGACTTGCGCCCGCGAGCCGGCTTGCCGCCGGGGCGACCGAAGGCACCGGCCGTCGTGCCGCGACCGCCGGCACCGGGACGGCCGCCGAACCCACCGCCGCCGCCGGGACCGCCACCGCCACCGGGGCGACCGGCGTAACCGCCGCCGCCACCACCGGGACCGCCGGCACCGCCACCGCCACCGGGGCGACCGGCGTAACCGCCGCCGCCACCGCCACCACCGGGGCGACCGCCGGGAGCCGGGCGGCCGCCGGGAGCCGGACGACCGGCACCCGGACCACCGGGCGCGGGGCGACCGGGACGCTGGCCGGGCATCATGCCCGGGTTGGGACGCGGGACGCCGGGCACGCCGCCGGGCCGGGTGGCCGGACGCGGAGCGCCGGGGACCCCGCCGACCGGGCGCTCGACGCTGCGGTCGGTGAACGGGTTGTTGCCCGGACGCAGCGGCTTGGGCGCACCAGGCACCGCGCCGGGTGTGGCCGGACGCGGCGGCGCCTCGACGCTGCGGTCGGTGAAGGGGTTGTTGCCGGGTCGCGGCGGCTTGGGGGCACCCGGGACGGCGGGAGCCGCAGGTGTCGCGGACGCGGCCGGAGCCTCGACCGACGGCGCCACCGGAGCCACCGGCTCGGCGGGCGCGGCCGGGGCCGCGGGAGCCTGGACCACCGGCGCCGGCGCGGAGACCACCTCGACGGCCGGCTCCGCGGGAGCGGAGGGCACCGGCTTGGCGGCAGACTTCTTGGCCGGTTTCGGCGCGGCGCCCTCGGCGGGGGCGGGGAACGCCTCGCGCAGGCGCCGGACGACCGGCGGCTCGATCGTGGAGCTCGCCGAACGGACGAACTCACCCATCTCCTGGAGCTTGGCCACGACGACCTTGCTCTCGACCCCGAGCTCCTTGGCGAGCTCGTAGACCCGGACCTTTGACACAGTTCTCCTGCTCTTCGGTCCGGAATCGGGGTCGACCCGGACCACTCAGACGTGCACGGACACGCTCATCGCTGGGCGTTCATCGGGTGCTCATGTCCTTGTCGCTCCCCGAACATCAGTGGTGGACGGTGGTCAGGTGGTGCGTCGTGCGATGCCGGCTCGGGAGCCGGCGCCTCACGGGTCGGACGTCGGCGGGTCGGGCACCACGTGGTGCTCGGCGTACCGGCGTTCCAGCTCGACCCGCACCGCCGTGACGTCGGGCGCGACCTCGGACCGCAGGGCCCGGGAGAACGCCCGCCGTCGTACGGCGAGGTCGAGACAGGCGGGGTCGGGGTGCACCCAGGCACCTCGTCCCCCCAGGCGCGCCCGCGGGTCGGGGACGAGAACGCCCTCGACCACGACGACGCGCACCAGGTCGGAGCGGCCGCCCGTGCTCCGGCACCCGACGCACGTGCGTACCGGGGTACGTCGTGCCGCTGCCGTGACCGGGCGACCGGCCGCCGAGAAGTCTACCTCTCCCGCGGGCCGATCATTCACGCTCATCCGTCCGCGTCGCCGTGCGGGCCGCGCGGAGAGTGCCCCTCACCTGCCGCGACGCCGCCCTGCTCGTCGGTCACGGGCGCGGTGTCGGGCCGGATGTCGATGCGCCACCCGGTGAGGCGTGCCGCGAGCCGGGCGTTCTGACCCTCGCGCCCGATCGCCAGCGAGAGCTGGTAGTCCGGCACGATCACGCGCGCCGACCGGGCGGCGGCGTCGACCACCGTCACCGAGGTCACCCGGGCCGGGGAGAGCGCGTGGGCGACCATCTCGGCCGGGTCGTCGGACCAGTCGACGATGTCGATCTTCTCGCCGTGCAGCTCGGCCATCACCGCGCGGACCCGCTGCCCCATCGGGCCGATGCAGGCCCCCTTGGCGTTGACCCCCGACACCGCGGAGCGCACGGCGATCTTGGTGCGGTGGCCGGCCTCGCGGGCGAGCGCCTCGATGACCACCGAGCCGTCGGCGATCTCGGGCACCTCGAGGGCGAACAGCGACTTCACCAGGTTGGGGTGGGTGCGCGACACGGTCACGCGGGGACCCCGCGGCGTCTTCGCCACCGAGACCACGTGGCACTTGAGCCGCGTGCCGTGGGTGTACCTCTCCCCCGGCACCTGCTCCTGGGGCGGCAGCACCGCCTCGATCTTGCCGAGGTCGACGAGCACCATCTTGGGGTCGTTGCCCTGCTGGACGATGCCGGACACGAGGTCGCCCTCGGTCCCGGCGAACTCGCCGAACGTGACGTCGTCCTCCGCCTCGCGCAGCCGCTGCAGGATCACCTGGCGGGCCGTCGTCGCGGCGACGCGGCCGAAGCCGTCCGGTGTGTCGTCGTACTCGCGCCCCGGCGTGCCGTCCTCGGCGGGCTCCTCGCGCGCCCAGACCGTGACGTGACCGGTCTTGCGGTCCAGCTGCACGCGCGCCTGCGCCGCAGCGCCCTCGGTGCGGTGGTAGGCGAGCACCATCGCCTGCTCGATCATCTGCACCACGACGTCGTAGCTGAGGTCCTTCTCGCGCACCAGTGCCTTGAGCGCGCTCACGTCGATGTCCATCAGCTCTCCCCGTCCTCGTCGTGCGCAGAGTCGTGCTCGTCCCCGTCGTTCCCGCCGTGGATCTCGACGTCGTCCGTCGTGTCGGTCGCCCCGTCGGCCGCGTCGACGGTACGGGCGAACTCGACCTCGACGACGGCCCGCTTCACCTCGGCCAACGCGATCGTGCGTGTGCTCGTGCGGCCCTTGACGCTGAGCTCGAGGGCGACGTCGGCGCCGTCGACGGAACGCACCCGCCCGGTCACCTGCGTGCCGTCGAGCAGAGTCACGGCGACGAGGCGACCCACGTTGCGCTGCCAGTGCCTGGGGAGGGTGAGCGGGCGGTCGACGCCGGGCGAGGACACCTCGAGGGTGTACGGCTCGTCGCCGAGGACGTTGACGTCGTCGAGCGCCGCGGAGACTGCGGTGGAGGCGGTGGCGACCTCGTCGAGGGTGATGCCGCCGGCGCTGTCGACGAGCACGCGCAGGATCTGGCGGCGACCGGCGGAGCGCAGCTCGACGTCCTCGAGCTCGAGGCCGAGGGCGGAGACGACGGGTGCGAGCAGGTCGTGGACGGCGTCACGTCGAGCCAGGTCGGGGCGCGCTCCCCCGCGGCCGGATCGAGAGCCCTGGGGTGGACGGGCGGACATGCGGCGCCTCCTGGGACACCGTCGCGTCACGACGGTGCTGTGCTGTTGTGGGGATCCTGTTGTGGTCGACCTGTTGTCGTCGCCAGCGTACCCGCGACGTCGGGGCTCGGCGCCGTGCGGCCGCACCGTTCACACCGGCGGGCTCCCGACGGGAGACCGGAGCGGTTCCGGCGCGAGACCGTCGTGAGAGAGTTCCGGTCGTGCCCGACGTGACCCTGCAACGCCGCGACCTGCTGCGGTTGGCCGGTGTCGCGATGGCCGGCGCGGCGCTCTCTGCGTGCACGACCTCGGGTGACAGCAGCCACCCGTCGACGGCGTCACCCGGCGGCCCGGAGGACCCTGACCGAGCCCTGCGTGAGGCGGTCGCCTCCGACGAGCAGCGACTGGCCGCCGCCTACGCCGCGGTCACCGGCCTCCCGGCGGCGCTGCAGTCCCGGGTCACCGTGCTGGGCAGCCGCCACGCCGTCTACGCCGCCGCGGTCCGCCCGCCGGCGATGCCCGGGTCGGACTCCGCGAACGGCACGACGTCGTCCGGCAGCGTCTCGTCGACGTCGAGTGCCACGACGGGTCCCTCGTCGGGCAACGGCTCCTCGGGGACGCCGAAGCCCGCGGACCAGACCACCGAGGCCGCGGTGACGTTGCGCGCGCTGCACGCGCTCGAGGCGAAGGCGGCCGCCGACCGCGCCGCCCAGTCGGTGCGCGCGAGCGATGCCGACCTGGCCCGCACCATCGTGCTCGCGGGCACCGGCGCGGCGGGCGCGGCGACCGTGCTGGCCCGCCTGAGGGTGGCGCGATGACCGACGTCGCCACGGTGCTGGCGGGCGAGGACGCCGCCGTCTACGCCTACGGCCTCGCGGCCGCGCGCCTGTCCGGTGCCGACCGCTCTGCGGCGCTCGACGCGATGGCCGCCCATCGCGCGCAGCGCGACCGGCTCGTCGCCCGGGCGGCGGCGGGCGGCACGTCGACCTCCCCCGTCCCGGCGGCGTACGACCCGCCCTTCCCGGTCGTGGACGCCGCATCCGCGCGGCGTCTCGCCGCCCTCGTCGAGGACCGACTGGCCGGTCAGTGGGCGGCGCTGGCGGCGTCCTCGACCGGCCAGCAGCGCCTCGCCGACGCACTCGTCGCGCAGGCGTGCGCCGCGCGCTCCGCGACGTGGTCCGGCGTCGCGCCGGTCTGGAACGGCGCCGTCTGACCGACCGTCCGCGATCAGCCGGCCAGGATGTCGTGGGCGAGCTTGACGAGGAGGACGGCGACGACCGCGAGGAAGACCACGCGGACGAAGCGCGAGCCACGGCGTACGGCCGTCCGCGCGCCCAGCACCCCGCCGACCAGGTTGGCCGCGCCCATCGTGAGCCCGAGCGCCCAGAGCACGTGCCCCGTCGAGGCGAACACGATGAGGGCCGCGAGGTTGGTCGAGACGTTGACCAGCTTCGCGATGGCCGAGGCGTTGAGGAAGGAGTAGCCGAGCAGCGCGACGAGGCCGAACACGAGGAACGTGCCGGTACCCGGTCCGAAGACGCCGTCGTAGAGGCCGATCCCGCCGCCCATGAGGATCGCCGCGCCCTGGTGGCGCCCGTGCTCGGCTCCCCCGTGCCAGCGCAGGTCCTGCTCCTCGCCGAGCGCGGGACGCAGCAGCGTCCAGAGCCCGACGACCACGAGAAGCGCGAGCGCCAGCGGACGGAAGAACGTCCCGGGCAGGTGCGTCGCGACGAGCGCGCCGAGGGCGGATCCGGCGAACGCCGCCACGGCCATCGGCACAGCGGTGCCGAGGTCGGTGACCGCTGCTCGTCGGTAGGTCCGCGCAGCTGCCGAGGTCCCGATGATGGACGACAGCTTGTTGGTTCCCAGCACGGTCGCGGGCGCCGCGTCGGGGAGCCCGACGAGCAGCGCCGGCAGCTGGATGAGGCCACCGCCACCGCTCACCGCATCGACCCAGCCCGCGAGCAGCGCGGCCACGAGCAGGCCGACGAGCACCAGCGGCGTGACGCCGAGCACCGTGTCCATGGGTCAGGAGTCCTTGCGGGTCACGGGATCGCGGCGCTCAGGCGGAGCCCGTGCCGGCGTTCCACCGGCGTACGACGCCGAGCACGTCGCCCAACCGCGTCACGACCGCGTCAGGCGTCACGTCGACCGGCACCTGCTGGTGGGCGGGGATGTCCGAGTGCGGCACGAGGATGGCGCGCATCCCGACCTCCTGCGCGCCGTGGATGTCGTCCCAGGGGCGGTCACCGACGAAGACCACGCGGCCCGGGTCGCTCACGCCGACGGCCGCCATCGCCAGGCGGAACGAGTCGGCGTGCGGCTTGGCGACGTCGGTCTCGCTCGTGAACACGGCCCCGTCGACGAGGTGGTCGACGCCGTCGCGCACGAACACCGCCTCGTGCTGCGCGCGTGGCCACATCGTGTTGGAGAGCACACCGACGCGGATGCCGTCGGCGTGCAGCTCCTCGAACAGCGGGATGACGTCGGGATCGGTGTAGGTGTGCGGGTCCCACGCCTCGAGGTAGGCGTCCATCGCGTCGGCGTGCCGCCAGGACGTCACGTCGATCCCGGCGACCTCGAACACCCGGTTGAGGTGGCCGGTGCCCTCGGCTCCCGACGACACGCGCTGCTGGCGCCAGAACGACTCCTCGGCGTCGAACAGCCGCTGGGCGAGGGTCGCGGCGTGGACGGCGTCGTAGACCTGGGCGTACGCGTACCACTGCGCCACGAGGTCGACGTCGTGCCACGGCGTCAGGGTCCCGCCCCAGTCGAAGATGACCGCCTCGACGGACGCCGGCGCGGTCACGCGCGGCAGGCGGTGACCACGGCGTCGAGCGCCTGAGCGGTCGCGACGGTCGTGCGCTCGCCGGTCCTTCGGTCCTTGATCTCGATGACGCCGTCGGCGAGGCCCTTGCCCACGACGACGATCGTGGGGACGCCGATGAGCTCGGAGTCCTTGAACTTCACGCCCGGCGACGCCTGGCGGCGGTCGTCGTAGATCACGCGCAGACCCGCGGCCTCGAGCTGCGTCGCGAACGACTCGGCGAAGGTCCACACCTCGGCGTCCTTGCCCGTCGCGACGAGGTGGACGTCGGCCGGCGCGACCTCGCGCGGCCAGCACAGCCCGATGTCGTCGATGCTCTGCTCGGCGATCGCGGCGACGGCGCGCGACACACCGATGCCGTAGGAGCCCATCGTGACGGTGACGAGCTTGCCGTTCTCGTCGAGCACCTGCAGGTCGAGCGCGGTGGCGAACTTGCGGCCGAGCTGGAAGATGTGACCGATCTCGATCCCGCGCGCCATCTCGAGGGCGTGGCCGCAGCGCGGGCAGGCGTCGCCCGCGACGATCTCGGCGGCCTCGATCGTGCCGTCGGCGGTGAAGTCGCGACCCATCGTGAGGTCGAAGACGTGCCGACCGGGCTGGTTGGCGCCGGTGATCCACCGGGTGCCGTCCACGACGCGCGGGTCGACGACGTAGCGGATCTTCGAGGTGCCCTCCTCGCCGAGTGCGCCCGGCCCGATGTAGCCCTTGACCAGTGCGGGGTTCCGCGCGAACTCGGCCTCGTCCATCGGGGTCGGGACGTCGGGGTGCAGCACGGCCTCGAGCCGCTTCATGTCGACCTCGCGGTCGCCGGGCAGGCCGACCGCGAGCGGGTAGGTGGTGCCGTCGGGACGCGCGACCGTGAGGACGACGTTCTTGAGCGTGTCGCCGGCGGTCCAGGCGCGGTCCGACCGTGGCTGGTGGGCGTTGGCGTGCGCGACGAGCGTGTCGATCGTGGGCGTGTCGGGTGTGTCCTCGACGTGGGCCGGTACGGCGTCGTCGTAGGGGATCGCGGCGGGTGCGGGCGTGACGACAGCCTCGACGTTCGCGGCGTAGTCGCACTGCGTGCAGCGGACGTAGGTGTCCTCGCCGTACTCGGTGGTGGCGAGGAACTCCTCGGACGCGCTGCCGCCCATGGCCCCTGACATGGCCGACACGATGACGTAGTCGAGGCCGAGCCGGTCGAAGGTCTTGATGTAGGCGTCGCGGTGCTTGTCGTAGGACACCTGCAGACCCGCGTCGTCGACGTCGAAGCTGTAGGAGTCCTTCATCACGAACTCGCGACCGCGCAGGATGCCCGCGCGGGGACGCGCCTCGTCGCGGTACTTGGTCTGGATCTGGTAGAGCGCGAGCGGGAGGTCCTTGTAGGACGAGTACTCGCCCTTGACCATGAGGGTGAACATCTCCTCGTGCGTGGGCCCGAGCAGGTAGTCGTTGTCGCGCCGGTCCTTGAGGCGGAAGATCCCGTCGCCGTACTCGGTCCAGCGGTGGGTGATCTCGTAGGGCTCCCGCGGCAGGAGCGCCGGGAAGTGCACCTCCTGGAAGCCCGCGGAGTTCATCTGCTCGCGGATGATGTTCTCGACGTTGCGGTAGACGAGGTAGCCGAGCGGGAGCCAGGAGAAGATGCCGGGCGCGACCCGGCGGACGTAGCCCGCGCGCACGAGGAGCCGGTGGCTCGGCACCTCCGCGTCTGCCGGGTCCTCACGCAGGGTGCGCAGGAACAGCGACGACATGCGGAGCAGCACGGGGATCTCCTCGGGTGACGATGGGGTCGCAGGATATCTGCTGGGTGCAGGCGAGTCCGACTGCGTTGTTCCCCGATCGCCTTCCTCGCCCGGTCAGAAGAGGACGGTGGCGAAGCTGCCGGCGTCGCGGAAGCCGACGCGGGCGTAGACGCGGCGCGCCACGACGTTGAAGTCGTTGACGTAGAGGCTCACGACGCGCGCGTGGTCGCGGCGCGCGTGATCGATGACCGCGGCCATCCCCGGTGCCCCGAGCCCGAGTCCGCGATACTCCGGTGCGACCCACACGCCCTGCACCTGGCAGACGCCGTCGCCCACGGCCCCGATCTCGGCCTTGAAGACCACCCGATCGCCGTCGATACGCGCGTACGCACGACCGTGCCGGACCAGCTCGGCGATGCGGGCGCGGTACGCATCGGCCGCGCCACCGGCCAGCGGCGACACGCCGACCTCCTCGGTGAACATCGCCACGCACGCCGGCATGAGCAGGTCGATCTCGTTCTGACGTACCTGGCGCACCTGTGGGTCAGCGGTCACGAGCGGCTCGCCGTCGATGACCAGGAGGGGCTGGACGCCGCGGACCTCACGCGCCGGTCCCCAGCTGCCCGCGAGCTGGGCCCACAGGTCGAGCACCTCGTCGGCGGGTCCGACCAGCGAGGAGCAGCGGCGGCCCATCCGGCGACAGCGCTCCGCGAAGGCACGTCGGGCCGCCGGGGTGGTCTGGACCGGCACCAGGTTGGCCCCGAGGTACAGCAGGGACGTGAGCACCCCGTCCTCGGACCAGCCCCAGACCTCGCCGCCCATGCGCCACGCGTCGAGGCGGCTGACGTTCACGCGCGACGCGACGAAGCAGTGCGCGACCGGGTCCCGGTCGAGCACCGCCTGAGCCTGCACGAGGTCGCGGGGACCGAGCACCCGCAGCACACCCGTGGTCGCTGTCGTCACGGGGGCATGATGCCTGACAGTCGGCGCATCGACTAGCGGCGCAGAGTAGCCATGCGAACACGCCGCGTGCTTGATCCGCGGATCGGCGCGCGGCACCGAGGAGTCCGAGCCGCTCCGGGCCGGGTCCGTCCCGTCCTGTTCGACGGCTCGCGGACCCGTTCGGTTCATGCCCGGCAGCACCTGGCGGGACGACGTCCCGCGGGGAGCCTGCCGCGCCGCGGGGTCAGGAGACGGTGACGACCGGGGTCGCCTCGCCGGACTCGGGGTCGACCCCCATCTCGTCGGCCATCGCCAGCGCCATCTCGACGAGGGTCTCGACGATCTGCGACTCCGGCACCGTCGTGACGACCTCGCCGCGACGGAAGATCTGGCCCTTGCCGTTGCCGGAGGCGACGCCGAGGTCGGCCTCGCGCGCCTCGCCGGGCCCGTTGACCACGCAGCCCATGACCGCGACGCGCAACGGCACCGCGAGGCCCTGCAGCCCGGCCGTGACCTGCTCGGCCAAGGTGTAGACGTCGACCTGGGCCCGACCGCACGAGGGGCAGGACACGATCTCGAGCCCGCGCTTGCGCAGGTTGAGCGACTCGAGGATCTGGTTGCCGACCTTGACCTCCTCGACCGGAGGCGCCGACAACGAGACACGGATCGTGTCGCCGATGCCCTGCGAGAGCAACGCACCGAAGGCCACCGACGACTTGATGGTGCCCTGGAACGCGGGTCCGGCCTCGGTGACGCCGAGGTGCAGCGGGTAGTCGCACCGCTGCGCGAGCAGCCGATAGGCCGAGACCATCACGACCGGGTCGTTGTGCTTCACCGAGATCTTGATGTCGCGGAAGTCGTGCTCCTCGAACAGCGAGCACTCCCAGAGCGCGGACTCGACCAGCGCCTCCGGCGTTGCCCTGCCGTACTTCTCGAGCAGCCGCTTGTCGAGGGACCCGGCGTTGACGCCGATGCGGATCGGGACGCCGGCGTCCTTGGCGGCCCGGGCGATCTCGCCCACGCGGTCGTCGAACTGCTTGATGTTGCCGGGGTTGACGCGCACTCCCGCGCAGCCGGCGTCGATGGCCGCGAACACGTACTTGGGCTGGAAGTGGATGTCGGCGATGACCGGGATGCCCGACTTCTTCGCGATCTGCGAGAGGGCGTCGGCGTCGTCCTGGCTCGGCACGGCGACCCGGACGATCTGGCAACCCGCGGCCGTGAGCTCGGCGATCTGCTGGAGCGTCGCGTTGACGTCGCTGGTGAGCGTGGTCGTCATCGACTGCACCGAGATCGGGCGCATCGCCGCCGATCTCGACCGGGTGCGTGGGGTGCCGCAGGGTGATCGTGCGGCTGGCGCGTCGCTCCGCGAGAACGGGAGCGGGCAGTGCGGGCATTCCGAGTCCGACGCTCATGGGTACATCATCCCCCGACTCTTCGGGCCGCGCCCCTCACCCCGCTGCCGAGACTGATCGTGTGGTCGTCTCCGGCGGCCGGAAGCGACCACACGATCAGTCTCGCCGGGGGGTCGGGTCAGTTGAGGGTGATCGGCTTGACGATGTCGGCGACGACCGTGAGGAGGCCGAGGACGAGCAGCATCGCCGACACCACGTAGGTGAGCGGCAGCGCCTTGGCGATGTCGACCGGACCCGGGGTCGGCAGGTGGCGCACCCGCGCCCAGCCCTTCTTGATCGACTCCCACACCGCGCCCGCGACGTGTCCGCCGTCGAGCGGCAGCAGCGGGATGAGGTTGAACAGGAACAGGAAGAGGTTCAGGCCGGCCAGCAGGCTCAGGATGAACGCGACCTTGTCCTGCACCGGGGTGTTCTCGAGCGCGACCGCGTCACCCGTGAGGCGACCGACGCCCACGACGCCCACGATGCCGCGGGTGTCCCGCGGCTCGTCGGTGAACGTCTGACGTGCGAGGTCCCACACCCGCGCGGGCAACGTGACGAGGGTGCGGACGGCGTGCGTGCCCTGGTCCCACACCAGGCCCGGGACGGTCGCGACCGACTGGGTCGCGCGCTGCGAACCCGGGACGACGCCCAGGAAGTTGCGGTACTCGTAGGTCCCCAGCGGCGCGCCCGTGTCGTCGTAGACCGGCCGCCACGTCGCCACGAGCGGCACGGTCTTCGTGATCGTGGCGCCGTCGCGCTGCACCACGAGTGCGACGTCACCGGTCGGCGCGTCCTTGATCGCGGCCTGCATGTCGGTCCACTCGTGGATGGCGGTGCCGTTCATCGACACGATCCGGTCACCGGGGCGCAGGCCTGCCAGGTAGGCGGCGCTGTGCGTCTGACCGACGCAGTCGCCGGTGGTGATCGCATCGCCGGACGGGTTGGCCTTGCTGGGGACGCACGGAGAGATCGCGCCGACGGTCGTCGTCGCCTTCGGCAGGCCGATGAGCGACACGACGATGGTGAGCAGCACGAACGCCAGGACGAGGTTCATCGTCGGTCCCCCGAGCATCACCACGATGCGCTTGGGGACCGGCAGCTTGTAGAACACGCGGTCGGCGTCGGCCGGGGTGACCTCGTCCATCGACTGCTTGCGCGCATCATCGATGAGGGCGGAGAAGCGGCCGGTCGACGAAGCGCGCAGCATCGTGCCGTCCGTGCCCGGCGCGGGCGGGTACATGCCGATCATGCGGATGTAGCCGCCGAGCGGCACGGCCTTGACGCCGTACTCGGTCTCGCCCTTGTGGCGCGACCACAGCGTGGGACCGAACCCCACCATGTACTGGGTGACCTTGACGCCGAACGCCTTCGCCGGGACCAGGTGCCCGATCTCGTGCAGGCCGATGGAGAACCCGATCCCCACCAGGAAGATCAGCCAGCCCAGCACCTCGAGTGCCATGGTCATGCGGGGGTCCCCGTCCGCTCGCGGGCGCGCTGTCGTGCCCAGTCCTCGGCGGCTAGGACGTCCTCGACCGTACGAGGGTTCCCTGGCGCCGCGGCCAGGTGCTCGTCGACGACCGCGGCCACGGTGTCGACGATACCGAGGAAGGGTAGGCGCCCCGCGTGGAACGCCGCCACGCACTCCTCGTTGGCCGCGTTGTAGACGGCAGGGGCCGTGCCCCCGGCCTCGCCCGCGCGGCGCGCCAGCCCCACCGCGGGGAAGGCCTCGTCGTCGAGCGGGAAGAAGGTCCAGGTGGCTGCCTGGGTCCAGTCGCAGCCCGGCGCGGCACCGTTCACCCGTTCGGGCCAGCTGAGCCCGAGCGCGATCGGCAGCCGCATGTCGGGAGGACTCGCCTGCGCGAGCGTCGAGCCGTCGACGAACTCGACCATGGAGTGCACCACGGACTGCGGGTGGACGACGACGTCGATGCGGTCGAACGGCACGTCGAAGAGCAGGTGCGCCTCGATGAGCTCGAGCCCCTTGTTGACGAGCGTCGCGGAGTTCGTCGTCACCACCGGACCCATCGACCAGGTCGGGTGGGCGAGCGCCTGTGCCGGCGTGACGTCGACCAGCTCGTCGCGCCTGCGACCCCGGAACGGCCCGCCGCTGGCGGTGAGGAGCAGCCGGCGCACCTCGCTCGTCGCGCCGCCGAGCAGGCACTGCGCCAGCGCGGAGTGCTCGGAGTCGACCGGGACGATCTGGCCCGGCGACGCGGCGCCGGTCACCAGAGGGCCGCCGGCGATCAACGACTCCTTGTTGGCCAGGGCCAGCACGCTCCCGGACCGGAGCGCGGCGAGGGTCGGACGCAGCCCGATCGAGCCGGTCATGCCGTTGAGCACGACATCGGTGGGCAGGCCCGCGGTCTCGGCGGCGGCGTCGGGCCCGGCGAGCACCTTGGGTGTCACCCCGAGATCGGCGAGCGCGTCGCGCAGCGCGGCCTCGCGGGACGGGTCAGCGACCGCCACGACGTCGACGCCGAACTCCGCGGCCTGCGCCGCGAGCGCGCGGACGTCGGCACCCCCGGCGGCGAGCGCGGACACGGTGAACCGATCGCGGTTGCGGCGTACGACGTCGAGCGCCTGGGTCCCGATGGACCCGGTGCTCCCGAGGATCACGACGTCGCGCACCGCACCAGTGTGACCGATGCGAGGAGCGCCGACCTCCCCCGGACGTCTCGGCGCGTCCACTCCGCGCCGCGCTCGCTCGCGCTGATGGACTGACGGGCGCCGATCAGGACACCGCTACGACGGCGGCGACCGTGCGCGGGTGCTGGGCGTCGAGCAGGGCGCGCTTCTCGTTCGAGATCTCCGTGGCAGCTGCACGAGGCGAGACGCCCTCGAGGGCTGCGCGATCGAGGATCTCGTGAGTGAGCGGTCGGAGGACCGCGCTCAGCTTGGTGAACGCCGACTCGGGCGTGGGCTCGATGTCGCCGAACCCGACCCACCACCACCAGGCATTCGTCCCGACGTTGGCCACGAAGTCCGGGACGACGGTCGACCCGCGGGCGAGCAGCGCCGCCTCGGCGTCCGCGAGGGTGGCGACGTTGGCGGCCTCCACCACGATCGACGCCGAGATGCGCTCGACGTCGTCGGCCGTGATCACGTACGACATGGCCGCCGGCACCAGGACGTCGCAGTCGACGGCGAGCCACTCGTCGCGGTCGAGCTCGACGTCGGTCGGACGCAGCACGCTGCGGTCGACGACGCCGTGCCCGTCGCGGGACAGCAGCATCGCCTCGACGTCGAGGCCCTCGGGGTTGTGCATGAGCCCGGCGCGATCGGCCACGCCGACGACACGCACGCCGGCCCGGGCGAGGTATCGAGCGGTCGCGCCGCCCATCGAGCCGAAACCCTGGACGACGGCGCGGGTCTCCTGTGCGCGCAGTCCGCGCTGCTCGAGCGCGGCGAGCGCGCACTCCGCGACGCCGTAGCCGCCCACGAGCTCGCCGAGGCCGACGCCGTCGACGGTCGCGGCGAACGCGGCGTCCTGCCGGGCGAGGGCGGCGTCGACGCCGTCCGGCACGAGCCGGTACCCGGCGGCGGCCGTCGACCTGATGCCCTCCTCGGCGAACACCTCGTCGATGAGGTCCTGGCGCAGACCGAAGTCCTCACCGGTCGCGAAGCAGGTGTCGAGCAACGGCTTCATCGCGCGCGCGTAGCGCTGCAGGACTCCACGAGCGCGCGGGTCGTACGGGTCGCAGTCGATGCCGCCCTTGGCGCCGCCGAACGGGACGTACGTGTCGCCCGTCGTGTAGACCACGGCGTCCTTGAGGGTCATGCCGCGCGCGAGGTCACGCACCTCGTCGACGGTGACGCCCTTGCGCATGCGCAGGCCGCCGCCGCTCACCCCGCGGGAGAGGCGGTCGATGACGACGTAGCCGCGGATCCCGGTCTCGTCGTCGGTCCAGGTCACCTCGAGGTAGGACATGTCAGGCCTCTTCTTCACGCAGGGACTCGGGCACGACGACGACCGTCGGGCCGGTGCGGGCACGGGCCGCTGCGAGCTCCACGGCCAGGTCGTCCGGAGTCTCGACGCGGACGCCGTACGCACCCAGCGACGTGGCGAGCAGCACGAGGTCGCGCGGGGGTGCGGCCACCGCGGTCGGCGCCTCGCCACGGTCGAGCATCTCGTTGCGGATCTCGCCGTACCCGCCGTTGTCGAAGACGACGACGGCGATCGGGAGCCGTTCGGCCGCAGCCGTCGCCAGCTCGGTGACGGTGAACAGCAGCCCGCCGTCGCCGCTCACGCCGACGACCTGGCGTCGCGGTGCGGCGAGAGCGGCGCCGATCGCAGCCGGCACGGTGAAGCCCAGCGTGCCGAAGCCGGTCGGGAAGTGCACCGACGAGGAGCGGCGTACGACGAGATTGGGCAGCAGCCCGTAGTAGACGCACATGGCGTTGTCGGTGGCGACGACAGCGTCGTCGTCGAGGCTGCGCTGGATCGCGTCGACCCACGGCAGCCAGCGACCACCTGTCTCGCGTGCCGCAGCGTCGGTCGCTGCACGCAGCGCGGCGACCCGCTCCGCACGATCGGGACCGCTCGCCGTTCCGCGCTCGCGCAGAAGGCCCAGCAAGGTCGCGAGCGTGTCGGACGCGTCGCCGACGACCATCACGTCGGCGGCGACGTTGACGTCGCGCATGCGCGGGTCGACGTCGATGCGCACGACACGCCCGCCGGGTGCGAGCGGACCGTTGAAGAGATCGGACTGACCGAGCTCGCTGCCCACCACCAGGACGACGTCCGCCGTCGCGACGGCGTCCATGACGGGACGGGCCCAGAGCCGTGGGCCGAGCGCGAGGTGATGCGTGCCGTCGAGGGCGCCGATGCCGTTGATGGTCGTGACGACGGGTGCGCAGAGGGCCTCGGCAAGCTCGCGCAGCGGAACCGTCGCTCCCGATGCGCCACCACCCGCGACGATGACGACGTCGCGTGCAGCACCGAGCAGCTCCACCGCCTCGGCGAGGGCTGCGCGGTCGACGACCGGCGCCGGGGGCAGCGACGCACGACGCACCTCGGCGTCCCCCAGCTCGTCGAGGAGGTCGAGCGGCACCTCGACCTGGAACGGTCGAGGTCGCCCGGTTCCCATGCGACGGAAGACATCCGCGATGCAGTCGGCGATCTCCTGGTGCGACGTGGGACGCACGCACGCCTCGACGATGCGATCCATCGCACCGGTCTGGTCCTTGCCCTCGTGCAGGTGGCCCGTGCCGGGACCGTCGGTCACATGGCCGCGGGGCATGCCGGGCGAGACGAGCAGGACGGGGACCGAGTCGCTGTAGGCCTGAGCCAACGCCGTGGCGGCGTTCAGCACGGCCGGCCCGCTCGTGACGACGAGGACGCCAGGTCGTCCGCTCGTGCGTGCATAGCCGTCGGCGGCGTACCCCGCGCCCTGCTCGTGCGTGGTGGCCACCGTGCGGATGCCGTAGCGGTGCAGCGCGTCGAACACGCTGAGGTTGTGCGTCCCGGGGATGCCGAACACGACGTCGACCCCGTGGGCCTGCAACGCCGCCACGACTACCTCGCCACCACGGACGCCGGAGAGCCGCGCCACGACGTCGTTCGCGGTGCTCGCCGGGACGTCGGCGTACGACGGGTCGGTGTGAACCGTCGTCGTACTCGTCGTCGCGTCGTTCACGACGACGCCAACCGGCGGGAGATGACCAGACGCTGGATGTCGGACGTGCCCTCCTCGATCTCCTCGAGCTTGGCGTCGCGCATCCACTTCTCGGCGAGGAACTCTCGCGAGTAGCCCCAGCCGCCGAGGGTCTGGACGGCGCCCCAGGTGCAGAACATCGCGCTCTCGGACGCGACGAGCTTCGCCTGTGCGCACGCGGCGGCGGCGTCCTGGCCGGCGTCGAGCATCTTGGCGGCACGCCAGGTGAGGAGGCGTGACTGCTCGACGCGAGTGGCCATGTCGGCGAGACGGAACGCGACGGCCTGGTGCTCGATGATCGGCTTGCCGAACTGCTGGCGCTGCTTCGCATAGTCGAGGGCCAGCTCGGTCGCGGCTCGCGCGGTGCCCGTCGCGGCCGCACCGAGGATCGCGCGCGACGCGTCGAACGTGTGCATGAGGCCGTAGAAACCCTGACCCTCGTCGCCGAGGCGGTCGTCGTCCGCGACGAACACGCCGTCGAGGAACACCTCGCAGTTGACCATCGCGCGCTGCCCCATCTTCTTCATGGGCGCGCCGAACGAGAGGCCCTCGCTGCCCTTGCGGACGAGGAACGCCGTCACGCCGCGGGACCGCTGCGAGGGGTCGGTCTTGGCGAACACGCCGTAGAGCTCGGCCGCGCCGCCGTTGCTGATCCACGTCTTCTGGCCGTAGAGGCGGTAGCCGCCGTCGACCTTCTCGGCGCGGGTCGTCATCGCCGCGGCGTCGGACCCGACGCCGGGCTCGGTCACGCACAGCGCCGACAGCGGCGGGTTGCCACTCGTCAGGGGCCGGAGCCAGCGCTCCTTCTGGTCGTCCGTACCGAGCTCCATCAGCGGGTGGGCGAAGAACCCGCTGGAGCCGATGAAGTTGCCCAGGCCGCTGTCGCCGGCGCAGAGCTCCTCCTGCACCAGGCACTGGGTGAAGACGTCGGTCAGGCCGCCTCCGCCGTACTCCTCCGGAATGGCGAAGCTGGTGATGCCGACCTCGGACGCGCGGCGCCAGATGTCCCACGGCACCTCGGTGTCGGCCTCGTCGACCTCGCGCGCGATCGGCCGGATCTCCTTCTCCGCGAAGGTACGCACCATCTCGATGACGGCGACCTGCTCGTCGCTGAGCGGAACGAGGTCCGTGGGCAGGTCACGCAGCATGACTGTCTCCTCGAAGCACCGGAGCGGCCCGCCCCACGGACCGCGCGTCCGCCATCATACTGACTCGCGAGTCAGTAAGCCATTCTGTCCCTCAGGGTCATCTCGTGGCACATGTGTGCCATCCCGTGACCCGAAATCGCGGCCTTGGCCGGTGGGACGACGCCGCGGCGCCACGTCGAGAAGGGCGGCAGCCGTCCGCGGTTTGCCAGGATGGTCCCCGTGCCCACCACCGTCCCGGTCCGCGCTGACGCTCCCGAGATCGCGGAGCTCACCGCCGAGGTCATCGCGGAGTACGCCGTCCGCTACGACGACCCGCACGACGACATCGCGCCGACCGCACCCGACTCGTCGTGGCTGCTGGTGGTCGACGACGACGCGCGACCCGTGGGGTGCGGCGCCGTGCAGCCGTGGTCCCACACGGTGGACGAAGCGCCGCCGCACGTCGGCGAGCTCAAGCGGATGTACGTACGCCCTTCTGCGAGGGGGCGGGGCCTCTCGCGGCTGCTCCTCGACGCGCTGATCGCGGTCGCCCGCGATCGCGGCATGACCGCCCTCGTCCTCGAGACCGGGACAGAGCAGCCCGAAGCCATCGGCCTCTACACGTCGTACGGCTTCACACCGACGCACCTCTGGGGTCCCTACCGGGACGACCCGCGCTCGCGTTGCTTCCGCCTCGACCTCGCCGACTGACGCCGGTCCTTGCAGCGGGCCGCAGCTGCGCTGTCGGGGAGCCGACAAGATCGCGATTCCGGGTCACGAGGTGGCACGAAAGTGCCATGAATCGACCCTAAGGGACACACGACGGACGGTCGGGGGTCGTCAGAGGGTGAGGCCGGTCAGGACGAGGACTCGCTCGTAGGTGAGGTCCTCCATCGCGAAGCGGACGCCCTCGCGCCCGACGCCCGAGGCCTTCGTGCCGCCGTAAGGCATCTGGTCGGCGCGGTAGGACGGCACGTCGCCGATCACGACACCGCCCACCTCGAGCTCGGCGTGCGCACGGAACGCCACCCGCAGGTCGTGCGTGAACACGCCGGTCTGCAGCCCGAACCGGCTCGCGTTGACCGTGGCGAAGGCATCGTCGACGTCGTCGACCGGGGCGAGCACGAGCACCGGGCCGAAGACCTCCTCGCACGCCACCTTCGCGTCGTGCGGGACGTCGGTCAGCACCGTCGGGGCGTACGTCGCACCGTCGCGCACACCGCCGGCGTGAAGCCGCGCCCCGGCAGCGACGGCCTCGTCCACCCACGACTCGACGCGGATCGCCGCACGCTCGTCGACGAGCGGGCCGACGACGGTCTCGGGGTCCCACGGCGAACCGGTCGGCAGGGCCGCGACCTTGCTGACGACGAGCGGGACGAGCCGCTCCCACAGCGTCCGGTCGACCAGGACACGCTGCACCGAGACGCAGGACTGACCGCCCTGGTAGTTGGCGAACGTCGCGATGCGGGTCGCTGCCCACTCGAGGTCGTCGTCGCTCGACCAGTCGTCGCACACGACTGCCGCTGCGTTGCCACCGAGCTCGAGCGTGACGTGCTTGTGCGGCACGGACCTCTGGATCGCGAAGCCCACCTGCTCGGAACCCGTGAACGAGATGACCGGCAGCCGCTCGTCCGCGACCAGCCCCGGGGCGACGTCGTTGCCGACCGGGAGCACCGACCACGCACCCGCGGGAAGGTCCGTCTCGGCGAGCAGCTCGCCGAGGAGCAGCGCCGAGAGCGGCGTCGCCGGCGCCGGCTTCACGATGATCGGCGCGCCGACGGCGATCGCCGGAGCGACCTTGTGCGCCACGAGGTTGAGCGGGAAGTTGAACGGCGCGATGCCGAGCACCGGTCCGGTCGGGAAGCGGCGGATGATCGCCGTGCGACCCTCGGTCGCGGCGTCCGTGTCGAGACGCTGCAGCTCACCGCTCCAGCGACGGGCCTCCTCCGCGGCGAAGCGGAACGTCGACGCCGCGCGGGCGACCTCGGCCCGCGCCCACATGATCGGCTTTCCGTTCTCGCTCGTGATGAGCGCTGCGATCTCCTCAGCCCGTTCGACGAGGCGGCGCGACACGTGCGCCAGGGCCTCGGCGCGCTGGTGGGCCGAGGTCGCGGCGAGCTCGTGGCGCACAGCCCACGCCGCCGCGACGGCCTCCTCGACCTGCTCCGCGGTAGGGACGGAGTGCACCCCGACGACCGACCCGTCGTACGGGTTGGTCACGTCGGCGAACTCGGTGGAGGTGGCCGGCCTGCCGGCGACCCAGAACATGCGTACGTCACTCATGCCCTCGACGCTACGTCGCGCCCTGCGCCACCCTCTGTCCCACTCGTCCCCCACGCCCACAGCACCACTCCACCTCGTACAAGCCGGCGGATCACGTGGGGCGGCGGGTGAGGGCGAGGTAGAGCTCGGCGCGCATGGCGGGGTCGTCGAGCGATCTGCCCAGCAGCGACTCCGCCCGGCGGAGCCGGTGCCGCACGGTGTGCCGGTGGACGCCGAGGTCCGCGGCGGCGGCGTCCACCTGGCCGTGCCGGGCGAGCCAGGCCAGCAGCGTCGCCGCGAGGTCGGCGCGCTCGCCCGGCTCGTCGAGCGGCGCCAGGAGGGACGCCGCCCACGCGTCGGCCGCTGCCGGGTCGAGCAGCGCCTCGAGTCCGCCGCCGAGCTCGTCGTAGCCACGGACGCCGGACCCGCCTGCGGCGAGCGCGCGTCGGGCGCGCGTCAGCGACCGGGCGAGCGTCTCCGCGTCCTCGACATCGGCGCCATCGCCCACCCCCACCGCATGGACGGCCTCGCCGCCGTCGAATGCCGCAGCAGCGTTGGCCGCCGACGACGACGAGACGATGGCGACCACGAGCGTCGGGTCGTCGCTCACCAGCCCGGACGCCACGGCCGCGCCCGGGAACACCTCGGCGACCCGCTCCTCCGCCGCGGCGAGCGACGCCGCCTCGTCGGACCCGGCACGTGCCGCGAGCACGCGCACCGGGGCGCCGCGCAGGCTGCCCCAGCCGAGAGCGTCCATCGGGAGCGAGGCGGCATGCCCGTCCAGCAGCAACCGCACCGCCGCTGCGCGCACCCCGCGCTCGGCCGCCGTACGGCCCTCCGATCGCGTCAGTGACAACGACAGCAACGACACCGCGAGATTGACCACGGCCTGGTCGTTGGCGCGGAACGGCCCTGCCGCACCCACCGCGAGGAAACCGCGGGCGCGACCGCGCACGCCCAGCGGCTGGATCACGACGTAGTCGTCAGCGGCCGACACCACTGCCGACGCGAGCAGTCCCTTGGGTCTCAACCGCGCGATCTCGCCGGCCAGGTCGACGGCGCGGGACGTGGCGGAAGCCGGAGCCGCATGCACGATCGCGCCAGTGGGGTCGAGCACGAGCGCGAACCCGCCGACGTGCTTGGCCAGTCGGGCCACGACTGCCGACGTGCCGCCGTCGTCGGCCGCCAGCGCGGCACGGATGAGGTCGCGCTGGGCCGCGAAACCGCGCGCGGACTCGTCGTACTCCTCGGCTGCGAGCAGCCGCGACACCGCCTTGGTGATGGCGATGAACGGCGTCGACTCGGGCACCTCCAGGAGCGGCAGCCCGACTCTCTCGGCGGCCGTGACGAGGGTGCTCGGGACGTCGCCGTGCGAGAGCCCGACGCCGAGCCCGAGGCCCACCACGTCCGCGGCGACGAGCCGCTTCACGTACGCCGTCGCGGCGGCTGCCCGCTCCGGCAGCCGCATCCCCGTCGTGAGCAGCAGCTCGCCACCCTCGAGGAACGGCGCAGGGTCCTCGAGCTCGCTCACGGCGACCCACCGCACCGGCCGGTCCAGCGCACCGGCAGCAGCCCGCACCCGCAGCCCGAGGTCGGGCAGGGCCACGACGTCGCGCAGCAAGGGCGGCATGCGGTGCTCCACAGGGGACGGCGAGGGATGTCCGGTCCGGACAAGACTACCCACACCCTTGTCCCGGAGGTCCACGTTGCGGACGGCTCCCCCGGGCCTACGCTCCCCCTATGCCGACCACCACCTCACCCCTCGCAGCGGACCTCCCCCAGGAGCGCCGCCTCGTCACCGCCATCCCCGGTCCGAAGTCCCTCGAGCTGCAGGCCCGTCGCGTCTCCGCCGTCAGCGCGGGCGTGGGCGCCACTCTTGCGGTCTACGTCGAGGCCGCCGGCGGCGGCGTCATCCTCGACATCGACGGCAACTCGCTCATCGACATGGGCTCGGGCATCGCCGTCACCACCGTCGGGAACTCCGCGCCCAAGGTCGTCGCAGCCGTGCAGGAGCAGGTCGCGAAGTTCACGCACACCTGCTTCATGGTCACGAGCTACGCCGGGTACGTCGAGGTGTGCGAGGCGCTCAACCGCCTGACCCCCGGCGACCACGAGAAGCGCTCGGCGCTCTTCAACTCCGGTGCCGAGGCCGTCGAGAACGCAGTGAAGATCGCGCGTGCCTACACCAAGCGCGACGCAGTCGTCGTCTTCGAGCACGGCTACCACGGCCGCACCAACCTCACGATGGCGATGACCGCCAAGAACATGCCGTACAAGCAGTCGTTCGGGCCGTTCGCCAGCGAGATCTACCGCGTGCCGCTCTCCTACCCCTTCCACGACGGGCGGGACGGGGCGAAGGCGGCGGCCGATGCGATCAGCCGCATCGACAAGGAGGTCGGCGCCGACAACGTCGCAGCGATCGTCATCGAGCCGATCGCGGGCGAGGGCGGCTTCATCGTCCCTGCGGAGGGCTTCCTGCCCGCGCTGGTCGAGTACGCACGAGCCAACGGCATCGTGTTCGTCGCCGACGAGATCCAGACCGGCTTCTGCCGCACCGGCGACTGGTTCGCCTGCGACCACGAGGGCATCGTCCCGGACCTGATCACCACCGCGAAGGGCATCGCCGGCGGCCTCCCGCTCGCCGGCGTCACCGGGCGCGCGGAGATCATGGACGCCGTCCACGCAGGTGGGCTCGGCGGCACGTACGGCGGCAACCCGGTCGCCTGCGCGGCCGCCCTCGGCTCCATCGCGACGATGGAGGAGCTCGACCTGCCCGCCGCCGCGCGTCGCATCGAGTCGGTCATGAAGCCCCGTCTGCAGACGATCTCCGACAAGACCGGCGTCATCGGCGACATCCGCGGGCGCGGCGCGATGATCGCGGTCGAGATCGTCAAGCCCGGCACCGACGAGCCCGACGCCGAGCTCACCGCCAAGGTCGCCAAGGCCTGTCACGCGCAGGGAGTCGTAGTCCTCACGGCCGGTACTTACGGCAACGTGCTGCGCTTCCTGCCACCGCTCACGATGCCCGACCACCTGCTCGACGAGGCCCTCACGGTGCTCGAGGAGCAGTTCCTCGCCCTCACCGGCCACTGACGCCGACGCACACGAAAGGCCCGGAACCAGGGAGGTTCCGGGCCTTTCGTCATCGACGCCGTCAGCCGTTGAGCACCGCGTGCGTCTGCGGATCGCGCTCCTGCATGGCCCAGGCCTGGCCGTAGCCGTCACGCAGCAGGTCGAGGAAGGGCACCGCGTCGAACGCCTCGGGGCCGAGGACGCCGGCACCCTTCCAGGTGCCGTTCGCGAGCAGCTCGAGCGCGACCACCGGGTTCATCGCGGTCTGCCAGACGACGGCCTGGGCGCCGTACTCCTTCATCGTCCACTCGTTGTGGGCGACGTGGTAGAGGTAGACCTCGCGGGGGTTGCCGTCCTTGCCCGTGCCGGTGACGAGCAGGCCGGCGCAGGTCGAGCCGGTCATCTTGTCGCCCAGCGTCAGCGGGTCGGGCAGGCATGCCGCGACCACGTCGCGCGGCGAGACCTGCACGCCGCGCACGGTCACGGGCTCGGTCCGGTCGAGGCCGAGCTTGTGCAGCGTCTTGAGGACGTCGATGAACTCGTCGCCCAGACCGAACTTGAACGTCACGCGCTTGGCGTCGACCCAGCGCGGCATGAGGAGCACCTCCTCGTGCTCGACATTGACGCACTCGACCGGACCGATGCCGCCGGGGAAGTCGAAGACCTCGGGCTCGGAGAACGGCGCGGTGGTGAACCACTCGCGATCCTTCTCCCAGATCACCGGCGGGTTGAGGCACTCCTCGATCGTCGTCCAGATCGAGAAGGACGGCGCGAAGTCGTGCCCGTGGATCACGAGGTTGCCCGCGTCGCGCACCCCGAGCTCGTCGATCTCGCTGAAGAGGTGGTCGGCGGCGTAGCGGGCGAAGACGTCGGCCAGGCCGGGCTCGACGCCCATGCCCACGAGCGCGAGACGTCCGCTCGCATCCCACGCCGCGGACTTGGCGAACTGCCCGTCACCGAGCTTGACGCCGGGCAGCTCGTGCGGCTGCTCCGGGTGCGGCGTCGACAGCGACATCGCGGTGTCGAGGTAGTCGGCGCCCGCGGCGTACGCACCGTCGAAGATCGACATGACGAAGCGGGGGTCGACGGCGTTGACCACGTGGGTGATGGCGTGCTCGCGCACGAGCGCGGCGACGGCGTCGGCGGACGACGCGTCGACCTGCGTGGCCGAGAAGCGCGCGTCAGCGATGCGCTCGACCACCGCGGTCGCGCGGACCACGTCGTAGTCGGCCACGACGACGTGCTCGAAGAAGTCGCGTCGGGCAGCGATGAGGGCCGCCGACGAGCCGACGCCACCGGCGCCGACGATGAGGATCCGCATGTCGAGATGTCCTGTGCTCGTGGGCTGGACCCGTCGTCCCGCCCTTGTCGTCGTGCACGCTAGAGTATAAGTTGCTTATATGACGACTCGAACGCTGCCGTGGACGATCCTGGGCGTTCCCATCGACTCGATCGGCGCCCCGGCGGGCGGTCCGCCCTTCGGGACCGAGCTCGCGCCGCAGACGCTGCGGGCGCTCGACGTCGTCGATCGCCTCGGTGCCCACGACGCGGGCGATCTCGACGTCCGGATCACCGGTCCCGCCCGCGATGCCGCGACCGGTCTCGTCGGAGGGTCCACGGTGGCACCGGTGGTGGCGGAGGTTCGACACGCGACCGCAGCGCTCGTCGCGACGGGCGCGCGGCCACTTCTTCTCGGCGGTTGCTGCGCGCTGCTCATGGGAGCCTTCGCGGGCGCGGTCGACCAGCACAGCGGCCTCGGCCTCGCCTACGTCGACGGCCACCTCGACATCTACGACCACCTCACGTCTCCGACCGGCGAGGCCGCGGACATGCCGGTCGGGGTGCTGCTCGGCTTCGGGGAGCCAGGGCTGCTCGCGGCGAGCGGACCGACGCCGCCGTTGCGCGCAGAGCGCCTGCGCGTCCTGGGAGCTCGCGATCGCGACGAGCTGGCGGACGTCGCACCGCTGGCCGAGCGGTGGGGAGTCGTCAACGAGTCGCCGGAGAGCATCGCCCACGACCCGCTCTCGGCAGCTGCTCGCACGTTGGACTCCGTCGCCGGCAACGGCTTCTGGCTGCATGTCGACCTCGACGTCCTCGACGCCGACGTGTTCCCCGCGACCGACTACCTCATGCCTGACGGCCTGGACCTTCCGGCTCTGACGGCTCTGCTGCGTGCGCTGGCCGACGATCCACGGCTCGTCGGCGCGTCGTTGGCGTGCTACAACCCCGCCAAGGATCCCGACGGTCGCCACGGCCGACAGCTCGTCGACCTGCTCGTCGAGTCGTTCGGCCCCACGTCATGATCCGCGAGTACGACGCGAGCGGGATCGCCATCCCGACCGGCGCCCCGCGACCGCCCCGGCGCGGGGCTCGCGCCGATCGAGCCTTCACGGCCAACGTCCTCGGGACGTTCGCGTTGACCGTCAGCGATCGAGTCGCGATCACGGCGCGGCAGGCCGCGCGCCACGGCGCCAACGCGCCTGCCGCCCTCGTGACCTTGCTCTGGTACCCCGACCGACCCATCGCCTTCCTCGCCGATCGGCTCCGGATCACCCACCCGGGCGCGGTCCAGCTCGTCGACCGCCTCGAGGACGACGGTCTGCTCGAGCGCATCCCAGCCCTCGACGGACGTACCAAGCTCCTGGCACTCACCGATCGAGGCGAGACGGTCGCGCTCGAGGTCCTCGCCCGACGGCGCGACGTGCTGAGTCGCGCCGTGGCGGCCCTCGATGACGACGCGGTGCGGGCCCTCGCCGACACCATGAGCGCCATGCTCGAGGCGATCACCGACGACCTGCTCACGAGCGAGTACATGTGCCGGATGTGCGACGAGCTCGCCTGCCCTGACGCGCGATGCCCCGTCGAGCGCGCCGAACCCGCTCCACCGCACCGCCGCGGCCTGGGGTACGGCGTTCCCGATCCGGACTGAGGCGCGGCACCGAGAAGCACCCTTCCGCGCGTGTTCTCCATCCGGTGGAGGTCGGTACGGAGCATGCAGATCACCGGCGGACATGGTCATCCGGCCGATAGCCTGCGCTCGTTCGCGACGGGGCGGAACGGACGGAGCACGGCATGTCTTCCGAGCAGACCCAGGCGCCCATCGGCTACCCGGAACTGGCGCGGGACAAAGGACTCAAGGCGGGGGCGCTAGGCCTCGTCTCCAGCATCGTCGTGGGAATGGCGTCAACGGCACCCGCGTACTCGCTCGCGGCGAGCCTCGGTTTCGTCGTCGCGACCACCAACGGAGACGGCATCGTCGGCGTCAAGGCGCCGTCGATCATGCTGCTCGCCTTCGTCCCGATGTTCCTCATCGCGATCGCCTACCAGCAGCTCAACCGCGCCGAGCCGGACTGTGGCACGACCTTCACCTGGGCCGCGCGTGCATTCGGACCGCGCGCCGGCTGGATGGGCGGCTGGGGCATCATCGCCGCCGACGTCATCGTCATGTCCAACCTCGCGCAGATCGCCGGCTCGTACACCTTCTCGCTGTTCCACCTCGACGACCTCGCCGCCAGCACGTTCTGGAGCACCGTCGCGGGCATCATCTGGATCATCATCATGACCTGGATCTGCTACAAGGGCATCGAGGTCTCGGCCCGCTTGCAGTACGCACTGCTGGGCATCGAGCTTGTGATCCTCTTCGTGTTCTCGGTCGTGGCGCTCACCAAGGTGTACACCGGAAACGCCACCCCCGAGTCGCTCAAGCCGAGCATCTCCTGGCTGTGGCCGAGCGACATGTCGTTGTCCGCAATCGTGACCGCCACCCTCATCGCCGTGTTCATCTACTGGGGCTGGGACACCGCCGTCAGCATCAACGAGGAGACAGCCGACCCGCACAAGACCCCGGGGCGCGCCGCCATCATCTCCACGCTGCTTCTCCTGGTGACCTACGCGCTGGTCTCGATCGCAACGGTCGCCTTCGCGGGTGTGGGAGAGGCCGATCTCGGACTCGCGAACCCGGACAACTCTGGCGACGTCTTCAACGCGCTTGGGCCGTCGGTCTTCGGCGACTCCGGGCTCGGCAAGGTGTTCGAGACGCTGCTCATCATCTCCGTCCTCACGTCGGCATCGGCGTCGACGCAGACGACCATCCTGCCTACCGCTCGCACGGCACTGTCGATGGGCGCCTACAAGGCGATCCCCTCGCGCTTCGCCACGATCCACCCGCGCAACCTCACCCCGTCGGTGGCAACCGTCTGGATGGGCGCCGTCTCCATCGTCTTCTACGTCGCTCTCACGGAGATCAGCTCCGACATCCTCGGCGACTCGATCGCCGCCGTCGGGTTGATGATCGCCTTCTACTACGGACTCACCGGATTCGCGTGCGTCTGGTACTACCGTCGAGAGCTCCGCAACAGCCCGAACGACTTGTTGATGAAGGGGATCCTGCCGTTCCTCGGCGGACTCATGCTGCTCGGCGCGTTCGTCATCGCGTCCTACCAGTACGCACAGCCCGACTACGGCAACACGACCATGTTCGGCATCGGTGGCGTGTTCGTCGTCGGCATCGGATCGCTGCTCTTCGGCGTCGTCCTCATGTACATCTGGAACGCGATGGCACCGGAGTACTTCCGTCGTTCGACACTGCCGAAGCGCGGCGAGGCCGATCTCGTCCTGCTCACGCCGGAGATGGAGCTCGACACGATGCGCCTGCCCGACTCCGGACTCCCGTCCCTCGTCGTGGCCCCGGACCTGTCCAACCTGCCGGAAGGCTCGACCGCTGTCGACGTCGAGACCGGCGAGGCGATGCACGTCGACGAGCAGGGTGAGCTGGTCGAGGGCTTCGCGAGCACGGAGCAGGAGCAGCTCTACGAGGAGATGGTGGCTGAGGACACGCTGCCGGAACCCACTCACGAGCAGCACCACCAGGCGAAGCACGACGACGGGGAGCCGGGCGCCTAGCGTCACACGACGAGGACGCCACGACCGGCGGTTCCGGACGTGGCGTCCTCGTTGAGTGCGTTCGCGATGTCAGCCGCTGCTGGCGTCGCCGTCGTCGGGGCCCTGCGCGCCGGAGACCACGCACAGCTCGTTCCCCTCCGGGTCGGCGAGCACCTGCCACCAGATGCCCCAGCGCTCGACACGCTCCCCGACGAGCGTCGCGCCGAGGCGACGCAGCCGGGTGATGTGCGCCTCGGCGTCCGCGGGATGCGCGTCGAGGTGCATGCGGTTCTTGCCGGCCTTGGCCTCGGGGACGTCGGCGATCACGAGGACCGGTCCCTCTTTGCTCGTGTCGCGAGGAACCAGCACGCGGTACTCGTCGAGCTTCTCGTTCAGGCGATAGTCGAGCGCTGTCTCCCAGAAGGGGACGAGCACGTCAGGGTTCTGCGAATCCAGGACGACGGTGACCCTCATGCCAGGACGGTACGCCGTCGCGCCTCTCGGCGTCCCCGAAGTGGCCAAGACCATCGGCCGGTCGGGAAGTTCGCCCGATTCGTCCCTTGCACGACACGCCGATATCCGTGCGACGCAACGAGTCCGGCCCCGCCCACCGGTGCGGGGACGGGGCCGGGCTCGTGGCGTGATGCGGATCAGCCGTGGGTCGGGAAGCCCAGGTTGATGCCGCCGTGGCTCGGGTCCAGCCAGCGGCTGGTGACGACCTTGCCGCGGGTGAAGAAGTGCACGCCCTCGGTGCCGTGCGCGTGGCTGTCACCGAACAGCGACGACTTCCAGCCACCGAAGGAGTAGTAGGCCATCGGCACCGGGATCGGCACGTTGACGCCGACCATGCCGACCTCGACCTCGTTCTGGTAGCGGCGCGCGGCGCCGCCGTCGTTGGTGAAGATGGCGGTGCCGTTGCCGTACGGGTGCTCGTTGACGAGGCGCAGCGCTTCGGCGTAGGAGTCGACCCGGACGACGGAGAGCACCGGGCCGAAGATCTCGTCGGTGTAGACCGACATGTCGGTGGTGACGTGGTCGATGAGGGTCGGCCCGAGCCAGTAACCGCCGGGCTCGCCGTCGACCACCGGGTCGCGACCGTCGACGACGATCGTGGCTCCGGCCGCCTCGCCGGCGTCGACGTAGGACTTCACCTTGTCCCGGTGCACCTCGGTGACGAGCGGGCCCATGTCCGAGCCGCGGCGTCCGTCGCCGGTGCGCAGCGTCGCCATCCGCTCGCTGATCTTGGCGACGAGCGGGTCAGCGACGTCGCCGACCGCGACGAGGGCCGAGATGGCCATGCAGCGCTCGCCGGCCGAGCCGAAGCCGGCATTGACGGCAGCGTCGGCGGCGAGGTCGAGGTCTGCGTCGGGCAGGACGACCATGTGGTTCTTGGCGCCGCCGAGCGCCTGCACCCGCTTGCCGTGCGCGGTGCCGGTCTCGTAGACGTACTTCGCGATCGCGGTCGACCCGACGAACGAGATGCTCTTGACGTCGGGGTGGGTGAGCAGCGAGTCGACGGCGACCTTGTCGCCGTGGACGACGTTGAACACGCCGGCGGGAAGGCCGGCCTCGGCCCACAGGCCCGCGACGAAGTTGGCGGCCGACGGGTCCTTCTCGCTCGGCTTCACGATGACCGTGTTGCCCGCAGCGATCGCGATCGGGAAGAACCACATCGGGACCATGGCCGGGAAGTTGAACGGCGAGATGATGCCGACCACTCCGAGCGGCTGACGGATCGAGTAGACGTCGACGCCGGTCGACACGCTCTCGGAGTAGCCGCCCTTGAGCAGGTGCGGGATGCCGCACGCGAACTCGACGACCTCGAGCCCGCGGGTGACCTCGCCGAGCGCGTCGGACAGGACCTTGCCGTGCTCGGCCGTGATGATCGCGGCGAGCTCCTCCTTGCGCTCGTTGAGCAGCTGGCGGAACGCGAAGATCACGTTGGCGCGCTTGGTGAGCGAGGTCTTCCCCCACTCGGCGAACGCCGCCTTGGCTGCGGCCACGGCCTCGTCCATGACCTCCGCCGTGGCGAAGTCCACGCGGCCGCTCAGGACGCCGGTGGCCGGGTCGCGCACCTCGCCGGTGCGCTCGGAGACGGCGCCGAAGGGCTTGCCGTCGATCCAGTGGGTGATGCGGGTGGGCTCGGTCATGGCCGCATCCTGGCGGGTCGGACGGTCGGCGCGCCACCGGCAGAGTGACGGCGAATCGCGGTTCTGCTTGACGGGTTGTCACGATGCCCGCCGACATCCCTGGGGATGAGGGTGCCCCAGGGTGCGTCTAGCGCAGCCTGGGGCACCTTCATCGGACGCCGGCGGGTGGTGGGGGGTCAGCTGTCGAAGCCGAGGCCGAGGCGGTCGAGGGTGCGCAGCCAGAGGTTGCGGCGTCCTCCGTTGCGGTCGGCGGCGGCGAGCGAGCGGGTGGTCGCACCGATCGCGAGCGCGCGGACCGGCTCGGGCGGGAAGGGCAGCGGCATCGTCTGCACCATGCGGGTGCGGGTGCGCTCGGTGTCGCGGCCATCGAGCAGGTCGAGCATCACGGCCGCGCCGAACCGGGTGGCGCCGACGCCGAGCCCGGTGAACCCCGCGGCGTAGGCGACCTTCCCCTCGCGCGCGGTGCCGAAGAACGCCGAGAAGCGCGAGCAGGTGTCGATCGCCCCGCCCCACCGGTGCGAGAACCCGACGTCCTCGAGCGCCGGGAACACCTGGCGCAGGTGCTCGGCCAGCAGCGCGAACGACTCGACGCGCTGGTCGTGACGGCGATCCACGCTGCGCTGGTAGATCGCGTCGTAGCCGCCGAACAGGATGCGGTCGTCGTCGGTACGCCGGTAGTAGTGGAACTGGTTGCCGATGTTGGACAGGCCCTGCCGACCCTGCCATCCGATCGCGTCCCAGTGGTCCGCGCTGAGCGGCTCGGTCACGACGACGTAGTCGTACACCGGGACCACGTACATCGAGAGTCGCTTGAGCAACGGCGGAAAAGCGTTGGTGGCCAAGGCGACCCGACCGGCAGTGATCGCGCCCTCCCCGGCGTCGGACTCGGTGGTGATCGTGACGCCGGCCCCGCTCGATTCGCCGAAGCCGGTCGCGCGGGTGTGCTCGTGGATGCGGACGCCGAGGGACAGGCAGGCGTCGCGCAGCCCCCACGCCAGCCGCGCCGGGTTGACCAGCGCGCTGCCCTCGGGCACGTGCAGCGACGCGAGGGCGATCGGCGAGACGACGTACTCCCGGGTCTGCTCGCGGTCGAGGACCTCGGCCTTCTCGCCGTGCTGCGCGACGAGCTCGGGGTAGCCGTGAAGATCGTCGACGTGGTGCGGGTCGGTGGCGAGTGCGAGCGTTCCGGTGCGCTCGAACGAGCAGTCGATGCCGTAGCGCGCCAGCGTGGCCTCGAGCCCTTCCAGGTTCTCGTGGCCCAGTCGCACGAGCGTGTCGATCTCCTCCGGCCACCGGGCCAGCCCGTTGTCGAGGCCGTGCGTGATCGACGACTCGCAGAAGCCGCCGTTGCGGCCCGACGCCGCCCAGCCGATCCGGCTGCCCTCGACGAGCAGGACGTCACGGGACGGGTCGGCCTCCTTGGCGAGCAGCGCGGTCCAGAGCCCGGAGAACCCGCCGCCGACCACCAGCAGGTCGGTCGAAGCGGTGCCGACGAACGCGTCGAGCGGGTCGGGACGGCGCGGGTCGTCGAGCCAGTAGGGCACCGCGGACGCGTCGGCGACTGCGGCGTAGGACGACGGACGGGGGTTGCGTGCGAACGGCACGACTCTCACGCTCTCGCGGCTGGCCGCCCCGGGTCCTCCGGACGATACGACCGTCCCGGGCGGGCGGAGGGATCCGCCACGTCCTCCCCGGGACGCCGTCAGGCTACGACATCCTGAACGGCCGTGCAGCATCGCCGGCCGCCGGGCGGCGAGCCGTGCGGTGGCTCGCAACGGGATACTGCCGCCGTGACCACACCCCCACCGCCGTCGGCGGAGTACTTCGACGCGTGGTACGCGGCCATGGCGACGTCCCCGCGCAAGGACGAGATCATGCAGCGCCATCTCGGCCTGCCCGCGCACCTGCTCGTGACCAGCTCGGTGACGTGGGCGGGCATCGCGGAGGTCGTCGACCTGCTCGACCTGCACCCGGGGAGCCGGCTGCTCGACCTTGCCTGCGGCCGGGGCGGCCACGGCCAGGAGATCGCCTCGAGAACGGGTGCGCAGCTCGTCGGCGTCGACTTCTCGCCCGAGGCGGTGCGACAGGCCGCTCGGCTGGCGGACGAGCGAGGCATCAGCGCCACCTACTCCGTCGGCGACCTGACCTCGACGGGGCTGCCGGACGCCTCGGTCGACGCGGTCCTCGTCGTCGACTCGGTCCAGTTCGCCCACGAGCCTGTCCGCGCCTACGCGGAGATCCGCCGGGTGCTCCGGGAGGGCGGGCGCGCGGTCCTCACCGGATGGGAGGCGAGCCTCCGCGGCGACGAACGGGTGCCCGCGCGGCTGCGCGACCTGGACATCGAGCGGAGTCTCCAGGACGCCGGGTTCGCGGACGTGGCGGTGACCGACCGTCCGCACTGGCGCGAGGCGGAGCTGCGGATGTGGGCCGAGGCGGCGGCGCTCGATCCCGGAGGGGACGCGACGCTGATCTCGTTCCACGACGAGGGAGTGCGATCGCTCGCCGCCCCCGAGTCCCTGCGACGGGTGCTCGCGTCGGCGACCGCTCCCTGAGGCCGCGACAGCCCCTACCTGTCCGGTCAGACCTTCTGACGGCGACGCTGGACGACCTGGCCGATGAGGACGACGGCGAGCGAGATGAAGAACATCAGCGAGCCGACCACGTTGATCTGCGGCGGCGTGCCGCGCTGCGCCGAGCCCCACACGAACATCGGGAACGTCACGGTGGAGCCCGAGTTGAAGTTCGTGATGATGAAGTCGTCGAACGACAGCGAGAAGGCCAGCAGCGACGCGCCGACGATGCCGGGGAGCACCTGCGGGAAGGTCACCCTCCAGAACGTCGTGCGCTCGTCGGCGTAGAGGTCCATCGCCGCCTGCTCGAGCCGGGGATCGAGGCTCGCGATGCGCGCCTTGACCGTGACGACGACGAAGCTCAGGCAGAACATCACGTGCGCGATGAGGATCGTCGTGATGCCGGTGTTGAACTGCAGCGCCACGAACAGCGTGAGCAGCGACGAACCCATGACGACCTCGGGCGTGGCCATCGGCATGAAGACCAGCAGGTTGCTCGACCCGCGACCGCGGAAGCGGTAGCGACCGATCGCGAAGGCGACCAGCGTGCCCAGGATCACGGCACCGAGCGTGGCCACGAGCCCGATGACGAGGCTCAGCTGCAACGCGTCGCACATGCCGGCGACACCGCACAAGTTGGTCCACGCATCGGTCGAGAAGTGGTTCCACGTGTAGTTGTAACGGCCCGCCGGATCGTTGAACGACATGACGACCACGACGAAGATCGGCAGGAACATGTAGAAGAGCACGCCGATCCCGATGATCGGGATGATGCGCTGACGGATCCAGCGCACGGGTCCGCCAGGACGGCGACGGATCGCGACGCCGCCCGAGGCGGTCCTGGGAACGGGTGCGGTGACGGCGGCCATCAGACGAGCTCCTCCGTCCCGGCCTTGCGGACGTAGAGCATGACCATCACCACGATGACCGCCATGAGCATCACTGACAGCGCCGACGCTGTCGGATAGTCGGTGACCACGAAGAACTGATCCTGGATCACGTTGCCGATCATGCGCACCTTGGTCGTGCCGAGCAGCTCGGCGTTGATGTAGTCACCGGCCGCCGGGATGAACGTGAGCAGCGTGCCGGCGACGATGCCGGGCATGGAGAGCGGCCAGGTCACCTTGCGGAACGCCGTCCACGGCGAGGAGTAGAGGTCCTGGGCCGCCTCGACGAGGCGCGGGTCCATCCGGTCGAGCGAGGCGTACAGCGGCAGCACCATGAACGGCAGGAAGTTGTAGGTGAGGCCGAGCACGACCGCGAGCGGCGTGTTGAGCACCCGACCCGGCTCGATGAGGCAGCCGCCGAAGTCCTGCGGCACGCAGATCTTGGCCAGGACGTCGGTCAGGTGCAGCGTGTTCATCGTGCGCACGACGATCGAGTCGTCGGCCAGGATCGTCTTCCAGGCCAGGGTGCGGATGAGGAACGAGGTGAAGAACGGCGCGATGACGAGCACGAGCATCGCGGCCTTCCACCTGCCCGACCGGAACGCGATGAAGTACGCGAGCGGGTAGGCCAGCAGCAGGCAGAACACGGTCGCGAGCCCGGCGAACACGAACGAGCGGACGAACTGCGGCCAGTACTGCTGGATCGCGTTGACGTAGGTCGACCACTCGCCCGGGAACGAGAACGAGTAGCCCTGATCGAGCGAGCCGACGTAGAGCGAGGTGAAGAAGAGCACGATCGTCGGGACGACGAAGAAGATCGCCAGCCACAGGAAGCCTGGCGTCAGCAGTGCGTACGGCGTCCAGCGCGACGTGCCGACCGCCTTCGCCTCGGTCGAACCGCCGCCCTTGGGAGGGTGCTGACGGATGTCCAGCTGCTCGAGCTCCGTCGCGACGACGGCGCCGCCGCTCACGACGCGGCGCCGACGGGATCCGGGGCCACGGCGTCCTCGTCGATCTCGACGCCCGCGTCGACGTCCTGCGCGGCGTCGAGGGCGAAGGTGTGGTCCGGTGCCCAGGTGAGGAGCACACGTGCCCCGTTCGCCAGACGCGCGTCACGCGCGATGTTCTGCGAGAAGACGGTGAGCTCCTGGCCCCACGCCGTGTCGACGAGGTACTGCGTCGAGACGCCGATGAACGACGAGTCGGTGATCGTCGCCTCGAGCCGGTTCTCGCCGTCGGCCACCTGCGCGTCGTCGAGGAACTGGATCCGCAGCTTCTCCGGTCGTACGCCCACGTGCACGCTGCTGCCCACGGAGTGCACGCGCGACTCGGGAACGCCGACCCGCTGGCCGCGGACGTCGACCACGGCGTAGCCGCCGGCGCGCTCGACGATCTCGCCGTCGAAGAAGTTCGACTGACCCAGGAAGTTGGCGACGAACGTCGTCATCGGGTTCTCGTAGAGGTCGGTGGGCGCGCCCATCTGCTCGACCCGACCCGCGTTCATGACCGCGATCGTGTCGGCCATGGTCATGGCCTCCTCCTGGTCGTGCGTGACGTGCACGAACGTGAGCCCCACCTCGGTCTGGATCCGCTTGAGCTCGAGCTGCATCTGGCGGCGCAGCTTGAGGTCGAGGGCGCCGAGCGGCTCGTCGAGGAGCAGGACCTGCGGCTGGTTGATGAGGGCGCGCGCGAGCGCGACGCGCTGCTGCTGGCCGCCCGAGAGCTGCTGCGGCTTGCGCCGCGCCAGGCCGGTGAGCTCGGTCAGCTCGAGCATCGCGTCGACCTGCGACGCGACGTCCTTCTTGCCCTGGCGCTTGAGCCCGAACGCGACGTTCTCGTAGATGTCGAGGTGCGGGAAGAGCGCGTAGCTCTGGAACACCGTGTTGACCGGACGCTTGTACGGCTTGTTCCAGGTGACGTCCTCGTCGCCGATCAGGATCGCGCCGGCCGTCGGCTCCTCGAGGCCCGCGACCATGCGCAGCGTCGTCGTCTTGCCGCAGCCGGACGGGCCGAGCAGGGCGAAGAACGAGCCCGACGGGATGGTCAGCGTGAGGTCGTCGACCGCGACGAAGTCGCCGAACCGCTTGGTGACGTTGACGATGCGGAGGTCTGCGCCGCGGGGCGTGGTCGACATCGATCAGGAACCCTTCACCTTGTTGAACGCCGCGGCGTACTTCTTCTCCGTCGCCTCCTCGAGACCCATGAACAGGTGGGTCTTCGACAGGAACGCGGCGTCCGGGAAGATGAGCGGGTTGTCGACGAGGGTCTTGTCGACCTTCTCCATCGCCTGCTGGGTCCCCTTGACCGGGCAGATGTACTGCACGTACGCCGTGAGCTGCGCCGCGATCGCCGGGTCGTAGTAGAAGTCCATGAGCTTCTCGGCGTTCTTGGTGTGCGCCGCCATGTTCGGGATGAGCATGTTGTCCGACCAGATCATCATCCCGGACTCGGGCTGGACGAACTTGATGGCGGGGTTGTCGGCCTGCAGCTGGACGACGTCACCGGACCACGCCATCGACGCGTACGCCGTGCCGTCGGCGAGCAGTCCCGAGTAGTCGTTACCGGTGAACTGGCGGATCTGCCCGGCGTCGTTGGACTTCTGCAGCGCGTCGATCGCCGCCATGAACTCGTCCTCGGTGAAGTTCGCCGGGTCCTTGCCCTGCTGCAGCAGGATGAGTCCGATGGTGTCGCGCCACTCGGTGAGCACCGTGACCTTGCCCTTGAGGTCGGGGCGGGTGAGCAGCTCGTCGATCGTCTTGACCTCGGGCACCTTGGCGGAGTTGTAGGCGATGCCGGTGACACCGGACTGCCAGGGCGCGGAGTGGTCGCGCTGCGGGTCCCAGGTCGGGGCCTTGAGCGAGTCGAGGAGGTTGGCCGTCACGTTGGGCGTCATGGACTTGTCGATCTTCTGCACGTAGCCCTGGCGGATCAGGCGCGCCGCCATCCAGTCGGTGAGGGCGAACAGGTCCTTGCCGGTGTCCTGTCCGGCGCGCAGCGACGGAAGCATCTTGGCGTAGAACGAGTCGTTGTCGTTGATGTCCTCGGTGTAGGCGACCGTGACACCGGTCTTGGCCTTGAACTCGTCCAGCGTCGGACGCTTGTTGGGGTTCTTGTCGTCGACGTCGATGTAGAGCTGCCAGTTGCTGAAGTTCAGCGTCTTGTCCGTGTCGGACTTGTCCGGCGCCGTGGGAGCCGCCGTCGGCGACCCGTTCGAGGCGGCCGTCCCCTTGGTGCCGCACGCCGCGAGCAGCGACGAGCCGGCGACGGCAGCGGTGCCGAGCCCCGCCGCCTGCAGGATCCGGCGACGCGGCACACCCGCCTGTACGGCGGCCAGGACGGCGTCGGTCATCGGGTCAACGGGACGCTGGGGCATGTCTCTTGTTCTCCTCGGTGCACAGGTGATGGGTGGTTCGTCGGGGTTCCCGAGGCAGGGCGAAGCGCCGGAGCCGGCCGCCCGCGCGCCTCAGCGGTCGCCGAAGACGGTGCGATGCCAGTCCTTGCGGACGTCGCCGGTGATGTCGATGGACACGTGCTTGACCTGGGTGTACTCGTCGAAGGAGTACTGGCTCATGTCCTTGCCGAAGCCGGAGGCCTTGTAACCGCCGTGCGGCATCTCCGAGATGATCGGGATGTGGTCGTTGATCCACACGCAGCCGGCCTGGATCTCTCGACTGGCGCGCATGGAGCGGACGACGTCGCGGCTCCACGCCGACGCCGCGAGGCCGAACGGGGTGTCGTTGGCCAGCGCGATGCCCTCGTCGTCGGTGTCGAACGGAAGGACCACGAGCACCGGCCCGAAGAGCTCCTCCTGCACGATCTGCGAGTCCTGCGCCACGTCGACGACCAGCGTCGGCTCGTAGTAGGCGCCGACCGCGAGGGCTCCACCGGGCGCCCTGCCCCCGGTGACGACCTTGGCGCCGTAGCCGCGAGCACGCTCGACGTAGCCGGCGACCGAGTCACGCTGCTTGAACGACACCAACGGGCCCTGGTCGGTCGACGGATCGGTCGGGTCGCCGACGCGCACGGTCGCCATGACGTCGGCGACGCCCTGCACGAAGGCGTCGTAGATCGGACGCTGCACGTAGGCCCGGGTCGCTGCCGTGCAGTCCTGACCGGAGTTGATGAGGGAGCCGGCGACGGCACCCTGGATCGCGGCGTCGAGATCGGCGTCGTCGAAGACGACGAACGGCGCCTTGCCACCGAGCTCGAGGTGCACCCGCTTCACCGTGCCGGCGGCGAGCGCCATGATGCGCTGGCCGACCGGGGTCGAGCCGGTGAACGACGTCATCCGCACGCCCGGGTGCGACACCAGCGCCTCGCCGACGATCCGTCCGGGTCCGGTCAGCACGTTGACGACGCCGTCCGGCAGACCCGCCCTGGTGCAGTCCTCGGCGAGCATGAGCGAGGTGAGCGGCGTGAGCTCGGCAGGCTTGAGCACGATCGTGTTGCCGGCGGCGATCGCGGGGAGCACCTTCCACACCGCCATCTGCAGCGGGTAGTTCCACGGCGCGATCGAGCCGACGACACCGACCGGCTCACGGCGGATCACCGAGGTGTGCACGCCGCTGTACTCGGCCGACGCCTTGCCCTCGAGGTTGCGCGCGGCACCGGCGTAGAACGACACGTTGTCGATCGAGCCGGGGACGTCGAACTCGCGGGTCAGCTTGATCGGCTTGCCCGCCTGCGCCGTCTCGACCTGGGCGTACTCCTCGGCGCGCTCGCTCATCGCGGCGGCGAGAGCGATGAGGGCGCTCGAGCGCTCGGCGGGGGTCGCGCGTCCCCACTCGGCCTGAGCACGGGTGGCGGCCGCGACCGCGGTGTCGACGTCCTGGGGACCGGCGAGGTCGGCCGTGGTGACCACGGTGCCGTTCGCCGGGTTGACCACGTCGTGGGTCTCTGCCGCGGATCCGCGACGGAACGTCCCGTCGACGTACTGGTGACCCTGCTCGAGCACCCGATCCCTCCCTGAAGTCGGCGACGCGTGATCCTGACACGGCCGCTGGAGTGCAGACAAGGGATTCCGTGGCGAGGCGCGGCTTCCACGACGGATCGCATCGCAGTTGTGACCTTCGACTGAGGTTTCCCGTACCTCGGTCGACCCGGGACCCACGTCCCAGGACTGCCACCGTGCGCCGTCCTGGTCTCCGTGACAACGGACAACGTGACAAGCGTGGCGAACGTTGTCTGACGTTGTGTCGCCCCTGTCGCTACCCTCGGCCGGTGAGCACCCCCGAGCTGCGCGACGCCGAGCGCCTCGCGGCGATCTATCCGAGCGTGGCGCAGGTGCTGGACCTGCCCGCCGTGCGGGACGGCGCTCCCGTCGTGCGCACCGGTGCCGAGGCGCTCGAGCACCCGGTGCGCTGGACCCACGTCGCCGAGGTGGCCGACGTCGCCCGGCTGCTGCGCGGGCGCGAGCTGCTGCTGACCACGGGCGTCCTGCTCCCGGGTGACGAGCCCGGGCTCGCGGACTGGGTCCGCGGTCTCGTGGCGGCCGGCGTCACCGGGGTCATGGTCGAGGTCGGTCGTCGCTTCGACCGGCTCCCCGACGCGATGATCGACGCGGCACGGGGCAGCGACCTGGTGCTCGTGGAGCTGACCCGCGAGGTTCGCTTCGCCGCGATCACCGAACAGGTGCACGCGCTCATCGTCGACGCGCAGCTGGCCGAGCTGCGGTCCTCCGACGAGGTGCACGCGGCGTTCACCGAGCTCACGGTCGACGGCGCACCGCCCACGGAGATCGTGCGCCAGGTGGCGCGCATGGCCGGTCGGCCCGCGGTGCTGGAGAACCTCGCCCACCAGGTGCTCGCCGTCGACGCCGCGGGCCACGACCTGGCCACCGTGCTCGAGGGCTGGGAGGACCGCAGCCGTGCGGTCCGGGTGCCGGAGCGGACGGCGTACGACGAGCGGAGCGGGTGGCTCGTCACGACCGTCGGTGCGCGAGGGCAGGACTGGGGTCGGCTCGTCCTCGTGACACCGACCGCGCCCACCGCGCGCGACGCGATGCTGCTCGAGCGCGGCGCCGCGACCGTCGCCCTGTCGCGCCTGGTCGAGCGCGACCGCGAGTCCCTCGAGCGCCAGTCCCACCGCACGCTGCTGACCGGCGTCATCAGCGGCTCGGTCGCTCTCGCCGAGACGACGGCGCGCGCGCAGGCGCTCGGTGTGCCCCTCGAGTCGCGTGCTCTCGTCGCCGTGCTGGTGCGCCTCGCCGCCGGACCCACGGGGCCGGCGCTCGAGGCGCAGGAACGGCTGCGCGACTTCGCCGAGACCGTGTCGGCGGCCGTGCGCGACACCCGCGCCACGGCCCTCGTCGGCGGCGTCGACGACGCGACCGTCGGGGTGCTGCTCTCGCTGCCGCCCCGCGAGGACGTCGACAAGGCGCTCGAACGCCTGTCGGCCGCGCTGGCCAAGCGCGCCGCCACGGGGCACGCCGTGGTCGCTGCGGACGAGTGGGTGATGGCCGTCGGGTCGATCGTCGCGTCGGTGCGCGACGTACGACGTGCCTTCCTCGAGGCCGCCCAGGTCGCCGATGCCGCGCCCTCGGGCGACGACGGCGTGCCGCGCCCCTACTACCGGCTGCCCGACGTCCGGCTGCGCGGACTGCTGCACCTCCTGCGCGACGACGACCGGCTGCAGACCTTCGTCGAGCGCGAGCTCGGAACGCTGCTCGCGCACGACGCCCAGCACGGCAGCGACCTCGTCGGGGTCCTGCGGGTGTATCTCGCCTCGGGGCGCAACAAGTCGGCCGCGGCCGACGCGGCACACCTGTCGCGGCCGTCGTTCTACGAACGGCTGCACCGCATCGAGCGGGTGCTCTCGGTCGACCTCGACTCGGTCGAGTCGTGCCTCTCGCTCCACGTCGCCCTGCTCGCGCTCGACGCGATCCGCCGCTGACGGCCCTCGGACGCGCCGACGTCCTACCGAACCGGCTCTTCTGGGACGGGTGGGGCCACAGTTTCGGTCGAGAAGGTGGGCCGACACCGCCGATCGTCCTGTCGATACGTGACCGCACGATCACATTTGCGTGATGTTCCGGGATTCGTCCACGACGACGCCCTACATTCGAGGCTCACCTGTCCTGGAGGGGGACGTCGATGACACCTGCACCACTCCGTTCCAAGCGTCGAATGACCCTGCTCGCGGGGGCGACGGCCCTGGCCTGCATCGGTCTCGCGGTACCCGCCGTGGCCGGTTCCACGGCGCCGGCGTCGAAGACCGCGGTCCGCCACATGTCTCGCGCCGACCTGGCGCGGCTCGCGCACTCCGACCGGGCACCGGCTGCGCGGGCGTCGCGCGCAGCCGCCGTCGAGAGCTCGTCGAAGGGCCAGAAGGGCCTGCCGTCGTTCGACGGGTCGTTCACCACGGGGGGCACGACGTACCCGTACACGATGCTCGGAGCCAACCCGAAGTCCGGCAAGAGCGTCGAGCTGAAGACGGTGATCGTCCCGCTGCGGATGAAGTTCGTCGGCTTCGACACCGACTACACGTTCGACCCGTCCTTCGCCGCGCAGAACATGGCGACGTCGCCGATCTACCGTGATGCCAGGTTCGCGAACGGCAAGGGCCAGTTCGGCGACGAGCTGCAGCGGGCCACGTTCTGGAACCAGATGGACAGCAAGCACAAGTGGCACGTCTACATGGACTCACCGGACCGCGCGCGCACGTTCACCATCACGGTGACGCCGGCCACGGGCGAGATCTTCGACCTCGGCGGCGGCAGCGTCCTGGGCAACATGCACATCGACGACTTCGACGCGCAGCTGCACGCGATCCTGCCCAAGCTCCACCTCGACCCCGACGAGACTCCGTTGTTCGTCACCCAGGGCGCGATCGCCGACGCGCTCGGCTACCACGACGCGTTCATGGTCCCCAACGGCCACGGTGGTCAGCGCGTCCAGACGCTCATGTGGTCGAGCTGGCTCGACATCAACGACGTCGGTCCGCTCCTCGCCGACATCAGCACCCTCAACCACGAGGTCGCCGAGTGGATCAACGACCCGTACATCAACAACGAGGCGCCGTTGTGGGCCTTCCCGCCGTTCAACAACGTGTGCGGTGACAACCCGTTCGTCGAGGTCGGCGACCCGCAGGGCAACGGACCGGACTACGACCAGTTCCCGACGGTCGAGGTGCCGTTGCACGGATTCACCTACCACCTGCAGGACATCGCGCTCCTCCAGTGGTTCACCCGTGAGTCGCCGTCGTCGGCCTACCACGGCTGGTACGACTTCCCGAGCACGACGCAGCTGACCAGCCCGTCGGTCGACTGCCCCTGATCCGCGTCGCACCGGCTCCGCGTCCGCCCCTGCGCGGTCGCGGAGCCGGTGCGAGGATCTGCGTCGTGACCGGCGACGCACGTGACGAGTGGCGTCGCCTCGAGCGGTCGCTCGCGTCGTACGACGCACCCCGCGTGGTCGTCCCTGCTCGTGAGGGCCGCGTCGTCATCAGCGCACCCCATGCCGTCGAGCACGTCCGCTCCGGCGAGCTCAAGCGCCCGGACATGTGGACCGGCGGGCTCGCGCTGCTGCTCGCCGAGCGCAGCCGAGCAGGCGCGGTCGTCGAGCTCTCGCGCGACGGCGACCCGTCGTGGCAGGCGCACCATCCGTTCAAGGACGCCGTCGCCGACCTCGACCCTCTCGTCGTCCTCGACCTCCACGCCATGCGCTCGAAGGACCACGTCGTCGAGCTCGGCACGGGCGAACCCGCAGGCGATCCCCCGACCCCGCTCGCGGTGCTCGTGCGCGACGCGCTCGAGGACGCCGGCTTCGCGACCGTCACCGACCACCGCTTCCCCGCGCGCGGTCACGCGACGCTCACCCAGTGGGCGCGTCACCGCGGCGTCGGAGCCGTGCAGCTCGAGGTGTCGGTGCAGCTGGTGCCGCCGTTCGTCGACGCCCGTACGTGCGAGCGGCTCGTCGGCGCTCTCGTCGATGCCGTGCAGCGCGCGGGCAGCTGAAGCAGGGTGCGCAGACGCGAGGGGCCGCACCGGATCGGTGCGACCCCTCGACGTGCGGGTGGATCAGCCGTTGATGCGGATGAGCTTCTTGTTGACGAACTCCTCCATGCCGTAGCGGCCGAGCTCGCGGCCGAAGCCGGAGGCCTTCACCCCACCGAAGGGCAGCTCGACGCCGTCGGCGGCCACGCAGTTGACGAAGACCATGCCGGCCTCGATCTGGTCGGCGACGCGGGTCGCCTGCTCGGGGTCGTTTGTGAAGACATAGCTGCCGAGGCCGTACGCCGTGTCGTTGGCAAGGCGGATCGCGTCGGCCTCGTCGGCGGCGCGGTAGACCTGCGCGATGGGGCCGAAGAGCTCCTGCCCGTAGGCCGAGTTGCCCGGCTGCACGTTGGTGAGCACACCGCCCTTGACGAAGTTGCCGTCGCGCTCGCCACCGACGAGCACGGCGCCGTCGGCGACGGCCTCCTTGACCTGCTCGTCGAGGCGGTCGGCCGCCAGGGCCGACGACAGCGGACCGTAGGCCGTGTCCTCCGCCGCCGGGTCGCCGTAGGCCATCGACGTGACAGCGGCGGTGAACTTCTCGACGAACTGGTCGTAGAGGCCGTCGACGACGATGAAGCGCTTCGCGGCGTTGCAGGCCTGGCCCGCGTTGTCCATGCGCGCCAGGGCGGCGGACTCGACGACGGCGTCCATGTCGTCCGTGCCGAGGAGCAGGAACGGGTCGCTGCCTCCGAGCTCGAGGACGACCTTCTTGAGGTGACGGCCGGCCTGCTCCGCGACGGCCGCACCGGCGCGGCCAGAACCGGTGAGGGAGATGCCCTGGATGCGCGGATCGGCGATGAGGTTCGAGACCTGGTCGTTGGTGGCGTAGATGTTGATGTAGGCGTCATCGGGCACACCGGCGTCGCGGAAGATCTGCTCGATCGCCGCGGCCGACTCGGGGCACTGCGGCGCGTGCTTGAGCAGCACGGTGTTGCCGATGATGAGGTTCGGGCCTGCGAAGCGCGCGACCTGGTAGTACGGGAAGTTCCACGGCATGATCCCCAGGAGCACTCCCACGGGGCTGCGGCGGATGACCGCGCTGCCCTCACCCGCGAGCAGCTCGATCGGCTCATCGGCCAGGAACTTCTCGGCGTTGTCGGCGTAGTACTCGTAGATGGCCGCGCTGAACTCGACCTCACCGACGCCCTGCGCGACCGGCTTGCCCATCTCGCGCGAGATGATCTCGCCGAGCTCGAGCTTGCGCTGCTCGTGCAGCTGACCCACGCGGCGGATGATCTCGGCGCGCTCGGCGACGGTCGTGCCGCGGCCCCATGTCTCGCGCGCGGCGTAGGCGCGAGCCACGGCGCTGTCGAGATCGGCGTCGCCGATCGTCGGGTACTCCGCGATGACGGAGCCGGTGGCGGGGTTCACGACGGCGTAGTCGGCCATGGGTCGTTCCTCTCGAGGTCGGTGGCGACGGCTGTGCCGCCGCCCATGATCTTTGCTGCACGGACGGGTGCGGTCCCCGGGGTCGCGTCGCGCGGCCCGGCGTCGCCCACCCTAGACCGAGTGGTTCGATTCCCGACAGAGGAAGCACCCTTCACCGACAGAATCCGTAGAATTCTCGACTGAAATCAACGGAATCACTTGCCAAGCCCTCTGGCCGTCCCCCACGATGCTCCCGTGGTCACCCGCGAACGGACGCAGCACGTCGGACTCGACGACGTCAGCAAGGCGATCATCGAGCAGCTGCAGGACGACGGTCGCCGGCCCTACGCCGCGATCGGCAAGGCCGTCGGTCTCTCCGAGGCCGCGGTGCGCCAGCGGGTCCAGCGACTCATCGAGTCCGGCGTCATGCAGATCGTCGCGGTCACGGATCCCATGCAGGTCGGGTTCCCGCGCGCCGCGATGATCGGCGTCGAGGTCGAGGGCGATGTCGAGGCCGTCGCCGACCAGATGGCCGCCATGCACGAGGTCGACTACCTCGTGATCACTGCCGGCGGCCACGACATCCTCGCCGAAGTCGTGTGCGAGGACGACGAGCACCTCCTCGAGGTGGTCAACCGCCGCGTCCGGGCGATCCCGGGCGTGCGTCACACGGAGACCTTCGTCTACCTGAAGCTCCGCAAGCAGATCTACACCTGGGGTACCCGATGACCACTTCGCCGCAGTACGTGAGCGAGACCGGCGTGGACCGTCTCGCCGAGACCGCTCGAGACCATCTCTGGATGCACTTCACGCGCCACTCGACCTACGAGGCCGGCGGTCACGTGCCGATCATCGTTCGCGGCGACGGCGCCTACATCTGGGACGACCAGGGCAACCGCTACCTCGACGGGCTCTCGGGCCTGTTCACGGTGCAGATCGGCCACGGTCGCCAGGAGCTCGCCGACGCCGCGGCCAAGCAGATGCAGGAGCTCGCCTTCTTCCCGCTGTGGTCCTACGCCCACCCGAAGGCGATCGAGCTGGCCGAGCGCCTCTCGCACTACACGCCGGGCGACCTCAACCGCGTCTTCTTCACCACCGGCGGCGGCGAAGCCGTCGAGTCGGCGTGGAAGCTGGCCAAGCAGTACTTCAAGCTCACCGGAAAGCCGATGAAGCACAAGGTCATCAGCCGCTCGGTCGCCTACCACGGCACGCCGCAGGGCGCGCTGTCGATCACCGGCATCCCGGACGCGAAGAAGTACTTCGAGCCGCTCGTCCCCGGAACCCACAAGGTGCCCAACACCAACTTCTACCGCGCCACCGAGCACGCCGACGACATCGAGGCCTTCGGTCGGTGGGCCGCCGACCGCATCGCCGAGGCGATCGAGTTCGAGGGACCCGACACGGTCGCCGCCGTGTTCCTCGAGCCGGTGCAGAACTCGGGTGGCTGCTTCCCGCCGCCGCCGGGATACCTCGAGCGGGTGCGCGAGATCTGCGACCAGTACGACGTCCTCTTCGTCGCCGACGAGACCATCTGCGCGTTCGGCCGCATCGGCGAGATGTTCGCGATGTCGCGCTTCGGCGTGACGCCCGACATCATCACCTGCGCGAAGGGCATGACGTCGGGCTACTCACCGATCGGCGCCATGATCGTGAGCGAGCGCCTCTTCGAGCCGTTCAAGCACGGACACAACTACTTCGCCCACGGCTACACCTTCGGTGGCCACCCCGTGTCGGCCGCGGTCGCGCTGGCCAACCTCGACGTGTTCGAACGCGAGGGTCTCAACCAGCACGTCCGCGACCACGAGGGAGCGTTCCTGCGCACGCTGCAGAAGCTGTCCGACCTCGACATCGTCGGAGACGTCCGCGGGGCCGGCTACTTCTACGGGATCGAGCTGGTGAAGGACAAGCACACCAAGGAGACCTTCGACCACGACGAGTCCGAGCGCCTCCTGCGCGGGTTCCTCTCCAAGGCGCTCTTCGACGCCGGCCTCTACTGCCGCGCCGACGACCGCGGCGACCCGGTCATCCAGCTCGCGCCGCCGCTGACCGTCGACCAGACGCACTTCGACGAGATCGAGCAGATCCTCCGCGCCGTCCTCATCGACGGCATGAAGGTCCTCTGACCACCCACCCGGAAGGACCCGCATGACCTCGCACGACCTGCCCGCGCCCGGGTCCACGCCACGGACCCGGGTGCGGCGTCTCGCCGAGAAGACCGTCACCGATCGCGGCGCGGCGTACGAGATCCTCGACGCGGGGCTCGTGGCGCACGTCGGCATCGTCGACGCCGACGCGCAGGGACAGCCCTACGTCGTCCCTGTCGGCTACGCCCGCCACGACGACCGCGTCTACTTCCACGGCTCCACGGGATCCCGCCTGTTCCTGCGGCTCGCCGACGGCGCCCCGACCTGCCTCACGGTGACGCTGCTCGACGGGCTCGTCCTGGCCCGCTCCGCGTTCGAGAGCTCGATCAACTACCGCTGCGTGATGGTGCTCGGCACCTGCACGGTGCTCGACGGCGAGGAGCGCGACGCCGCGCTGCGCATCATCTCCGACCACCTGCTGCCGGGCCGCTGGGACGACATCCGCGGCCCGTCGCGCAAGGAGCTCGCCGCGACGCTCACCCTCGCGCTGCGCCTCGACGAGATCAGCGTCAAGGTCGGCGAGGGCGGACCCACCGACGACGAGCAGGACGTCGACCGACCGGTGTGGGGCGGACACGTCCCGATCCGCGAGGTCTTCGGCGACCCCGTCCCCGACGAGGCCGGCGCCGCCTTCGCCGTCCCCGACTACGTGGCGACCTGGACCCGATGACCACCGTGGACCCGCGCCGGCTGTCGTTCTGGTGGGACTCGCTGCCCGACGACCTCGTCGGCCCCGAGCGGAGCCCGCTGCCCGGCTCGACGACCGTCGACGTCGCGATCGTCGGCGCCGGCTACACCGGGCTCTGGACGGCGTACTACCTCGCCACGGCCGACCCGTCCCTGTCGATCGCCGTCCTCGAGTCGGAGGTCGCCGGCTTCGGCGCCAGCGGTCGCAACGGCGGCTGGGCGTCCGCGCTCTTCCCGACGTCGCTCGACAAGGTCGCGAGGTCGTCCTCGCGCGAGCGCGCGATCGCGCTGCAGCAGGCGATGTTCGAGACGGTCGACGAGGTGGGCGCCGTCGCCGAGGCCGAGGGCATCGACTGCCACTTCGCCAAGGGCGGCACGGTCGTCGTCGCGCGTACGCCGGTGCAGCTGGCGCGCGCCCAGCAGGAGATCGAGCACCACCGGTCGTGGGGATACGGACCCGAGCACCACGCGCTGCTCTCGGCCGAGGAGGCGAGCGAGCGGCTCGGCGCCACCGACGTCCTCGGCGCCACCTACACCCCGCACTGCGCGGCCATCCACCCGGCGCGGCTCGCGCGCGGACTGGCTCAGGTGGTCGAACGGCTCGGCGTCACGATCCACGAGCACACCCGCGTGACGGCGATCGAGCCCGGCGTCGTGCGGACCGAGCGCGGCGACGTACGGGCCCGGCGGATCGTGCGCGCCACCGAGGCGTGGACGTCGCAGATCCCGGGCCATCACCGCGACATCGCCCCGGTGTACTCGCTCGTCATCGCGACCGAGCCGCTGCCGCAGTCGTTCTGGGACGCGGCCGGCCTGGGCGAGCGGGAGACGTTCGGCGACCACCGCCACCTCATCATCTACGGGCAGCGGACGGCCGACGACCGGTTCGTCTTCGGCGGCCGTGGTGCGCCCTACCACCGCAACTCCGAGATCCGTCCCGAGTTCGACCGCGACCCCGCGGTGTTCGACGACCTGTGGCGGGTGCTGCGCGAGCTGTTCCCCGCCATCGAGGGTCATGCCGTCACGCACTCGTGGGGTGGACCGCTGGGCATCCCGCGCGACTGGTACCCGTCGGTGGGCCTCGACCCGGCGACGGGGATCGGCTGGGGCGGCGGCTACGTCGGGGACGGCGTCGCCTCGAGCAACCTCGCGGGTCGTACGCTCGCCGATCTCGTGCGCGGCGCGCAGACCTCGCGCACCGCCCTGCCGTGGGTCAACCGTCGCTCGCCGCGCTGGGAGCCCGAGCCGCTGCGCTACGCGGCGATCAACGGGGGGCTCCGGGTGATGGCGTCGGCCGACGGCGTCGAGGAGCGCACCGGCAAGCCCGCCAAGCGGGCCGACCTCATGGCGCCGTTCCTCGGCGGCCACTGATCTCGACGCACCGCGGGGTCGACGAGGTCCGGCGCACGCGAGAGACTCGGTCCGCCCACCGACGAAGGAGCATCCGATGACCGCCGACCTGTCCCCCGCCGAGGCACTGCGCACGATGGTCGTCGCCTACGCCGGCGTCCTCGACGGCGAGCTGGAGCCGCTGGGACCGCGTGCCGGGTTCGACAGCGGCGACCCGCAGGCGAGCGGGATCACCTTCTTCTCCGGCCACGGGGTCGACGTCGGCGTGTGGGAGTGCACACCGGGCGGCTGGGCGATCCTCGACCGCCCGACCACCGAGACGATGATGCTGCTCGCCGGTCTGGTGACCATCACGCCCGCCGACGGCGAGCCCGTCGACCTCTCGGAGGGCGATGTGTTCGTGCTGCCCAAGGGGTGGTCGGGTCGGTGGGACGTGCGCGAGACCGTGCGCAAGTTCTACGTCACGGCCGAGTAGCGGCACCCGCGACCGGCTGCACGGCACCGGAGGTCACCAGCGTGAACGCGCGTCCCGGTGCCGGGTCGTAGACCTCCATGAGCAGGCCGCTCCCCCGGAACGCGAAGTACGCCGACGTCGAGCCGGCCGGCACGACGACGAGCGCGCCCGCCTTGAGCTGACGCACCGTCGCACCGGGCACGGCCGCCAGCTCGGTGACGAGGTGATAGGCGTCGCTGCGCTCGTAGGTGCCGACGGTGAGTCGACGCGTCGTCGTTCCGACCTCCGAGGGCTGCTCGAGGTAGCGGACGTAGACGTCGCGTCCGCTCACCGTCGTCTCGAACGTCGTCCGTCCCTGGTCGCCGGCCCAGTAGAGGGAGTGCCCGGACGCGTCGGCGATCTGCACGAGCTGCGCCCGCGTCGCGAGGACCGGACCTGCGGCGCTCGACTGCTCGGGCCCGGACGCGCGTCGGGCGCCCCACAACCCGAGGAGCGCCAGGACGAGCACGGCGACCACGCCGGCGACGATCGCGCGCCGACGTCGTGAACGTGGAGGGCCGGCGCGATGGCCGCCGCGCTCGTGCGCGAGGTCGTCGAGGACGCCGCTGCTCCCGGCAGGCTCGACGAGCGTCATGGATCCACGCTAGGACGACGACGGCGGGGACTCCTTTCGGCACAGCGGTTTCACCCACTCGGCGGACAACGACGCACGCGTTCGCGCAGCGCCGTCGCCCACACGGAGCACATCCGCGCGCGTCACGCCGTCCTCGTTCCTAACCTCGTCGAGGGGGGTCCGCCTCGGAGGTCTCGATGTCGTCACCCGGATCCGCACCCCGGCTGCTCACCCTCGTGTTCAGCACCCTGCTCCTGCTCGGTCTGGTCGCCGCCCCGGCGTCGGCTGCGCCGGTGCCGGCCAAGCCGCTGGGCAACCTCTACATCTGCGTCCATGACGCCACGCGCGTGATGTCGTTCGCGTGGTCGGTCACCGTCTGCCCGCGCGGCTCGACCAAGTTCGTCCTGCTGGTCGCCGCCCGACCCGGCGCGACCGGCGCACGGGGCGCGACCGGCGCCACCGGACCCACGGGGCCCACGGGACCGCAAGGTCCGACCGGCGCCACCGGACCGACCGGACCGACGGGTCCCACCGGCCTCACCGGTCCGACCGGTCCGACAGGTGCCACGGGCGAGGACGGACCTCAGGGTCCGGTCGGTGCGACCGGTGCGACGGGCGACGTCGGACCGCAGGGACCGGTCGGTGCGACCGGCTCGGACGGTGCGCAGGGACCCCAAGGCGCGCAAGGACTCGCCGGCACCGCCGGCGTCACCGGCAGCGCAGGTGCCGGGCCACGGGTGCCACCGGGCCGGCAGGTTCCGACGGCGCGCAGGGACCGCAGGGACCCCAGGGCCCGCAGGGTCCGGCCGGACCGCAGGGTCCCGCCGGCCTGCCGCCGGTGTGGGACAACGGCACCAGCACGGTCGGCGTTCACCGGCACGGGCTTCGGGCCGACGACGGTGAGCACCACCCGCACCTACGTCGACATCGCGTCGGGCGTCACGAGCACGAACTTCGCGCTCGCCGCGCACGACGTCACCACCGACGGCACGATCGCCTCGGTCGGGCTGTCGTTCACCACGCCGCCCACCGGGTCGCTCTCGGTGCAGCTGTTCGTCAACGGCGTGGCCAACGGCTGCGAGCTGCACCGATCAGCGGAGGTGCGACGTCGTGCGCGGCGGTCGTCGGCGTGCCGGTCGTGGCCGGCGACCAGGTCGCGGTCGGCGTACGCCGCTCCACCGGGAGCGAGACGCTGACACCGGCGCAGAGCAGCGCCACCGAGGTCGTCGAGGGCAGCGCCGCGCTCGTCGCGGGCCCGCACCTCGTGGCGTCCTACACGAAGTTCACCGACACCACCGAGGCCGTCGTGCAGCTCGGGACCGGCGCGGAGTTCACCAGCGCAGGCACCTACGTCTGCACGGTGTCTGGTGCCGACCAGCCGGGCGTCGTCTACTCCGTGACCAACACGAGCGGCTCGTCGTTCACGGTCATGTCGTCGACCACGAGCTCGGACCGGGTCAACTACGTGTGCGTCGGACGGTGATGCGGCCGTCCGGGTGACCGGGCACCAGCGGGCCGGTCGTGCGCGCCGATGTGGTGGAGGACGCCGCACGGTCGCGCACGCCGGCCGCGCCGTCGCGTAGCCGCGCGCCTCGACCCGCTCCTACGCCGACCGGGTGAGCGGCTACAGCCGGGGGCCGCGCCGGTCCGACACCTCCCACGGGGGTCTCTCCAAGGAGGCCGGTCATGACACGCACAGGATCGCGGGACCGCAACGGTCCGCCGCGCATCCGCTCGACCTCTCGGCGCGCCGGGTTCTCGGGACGTCTCGTCCTGGGAGCCGCGATCGCCGCGTCGGCGACCGCGTTGGCCCTGGGCGCTCCCACCGTCGCGGCCGCTCCGCCGGTCGAGGCCACGACGTCCCTGCTGTCGATCACCGACGCATCGACCCCGGCACAGATCTCCGCCGCCGTGACGGCACGCGGGGGCACCGTGCTCGGCGTCTACGAGGTGGCCGACGCCCTGCTCGTCAGCCTGCCGGTCGGCACGACCGCACCCGCCGGCACCGTCGTCGTCGCTGACGTCGCCCTTCACGTCACGTCGTCCACCGCGACCGCTACCGCCGACCGGAAGGGTGCGACCTACCGCACCACCATCGACGCACCCGACAACGCGACCGGTGCCGGCGTCACCGTGGCACTCGTCGACACCGGTGTCGCCGACGTCGCGGACCTCGCGGGTCGCGTGCACCACGTCAACGTCAGTGGTGGCCCGGCAGGCGACGGCCTCGGGCACGGCACCTTCGTGGCCGGCCTCATCGCCGGCAGCGGCCGGTCCTCCCACGGCACCTACACCGGCGTCGCTCCGGACGCCGAGATCCTCGACGTACAAGTCGCCACTGCTGACGGCACGACCTCGCTCGTCCGCGTCCTCGCCGGCCTGCAGGCTGTCGCGAACGCCGCACGCGTCGACCGCACCCTCAAGGTCGTGAGCCTCGCGCTCTCGACCGGGAACCCGCTCCCGCCGCAGGCCGACCCGCTCGCCCGGGCCCTCGACCGGTTGTGGGCCCGCGGGCTCACGGTCGTCGTCGCGGCCGGCAACGACGGCCCGGACGACGCCACGGTGAGCTCGCCCGGCGCCGACCCGACCCTCATCACCGTCGGCAGCCTCGACGAGCACGCCACGTCGGCGCGCGCGGACGACACGGTCAACGCGTTCTCCTCGCGCGGCACGCAGTTCGGCACCGACAAGCCCGACCTCGTCGCGCCGGGAACCTCGCTGATCTCCACCCGTGCACCGGGCAGCTCGGCCGACCTGGCCAACCCGCAGTCGCGCGTCGGTGACGCGTACTTCACCGGCAGCGGCACGTCGATGGCCGAGGCCGTCACGGCCGGTGCCGTCGCAGTGCTGCTCGACACCCGGTCCTCGCTCACGCCGGACGCCATCAAGACGCTGCTCGTGCGTGACGCCTACGACGCCGACGGCCTCACCCTGGCCAACGGTGCCGGCGCCGGCGGACTCGACCTCGGCGCTGCCGTGGCCGCCGCGCCGACGATGAAGGTGCGGCACCCGGTGCGGTCCGGCCCGTCCCGGGTGCTCGACGCCTACGGCCCGAGCCCTGCCGACGCAGCAGCGTGGCAGGCGTTCCAGGACGCGTGGACCGACGGTGACCTCGACGCCGTCGCCGCCGCGTGGGCCGACCTGTCGCCGCAGACGCGTCGCTGGGCGGCCACCGCGTTCGCCCAGGCCCTGCTCGCGCAGAACCCGGGGATGGACGCCGACGAGTACGCCGCGCTCACCGAGATGGCCCGCAGCTGGGCGACCCAGGCATGGACCGCCCGCTCGTGGGCGACCGACGCCTTCGTCGCACGGTCGTGGGCGGCCCGGTCCTGGGCCGCACGGTCCTGGGCCATCGACGACTGGGCCGCGCGCTCGTGGGCCGACACCTCCTTCACCGCCCGCTCCTGGGCACTGCAGGACTGGTCGGCACGGTCGTGGGCCGACGCCCAGTTCGCCGCTCGCTCGTGGGCCGCGCGCTCGTGGTCCGCGACCGACTGGTCGGCCCGCTCGTGGGCGCAGATGGACTGGCTGACGTTCGCCTGGGTCGCCAGGTCGTGGGCCGCACGCTCGTGGGCGGCCGACGCCTGGACCAACCAGGCGTGGTCGGCACGCTCGTGGTCGGCACGTTCCTGGGCCGACCTCGCGTGGGCCGCGCGCAGCTGGGCGGTCGACGGCTGGTCCGCCCGTTCGTGGGCTACCGACACCTGGGGTGACGCGGCGTGATGACGACGATCGCCGGCCACCGACGCCCGCCCTCCGTGGCGACGTCGGTGGCCGCGATCGTGACCGCCGGGATCGTCGCCGTGACGGTCGGGCTCGTGCTCGAGCCGCACCTGCCGACGCCGTACGACGCACCGCTGTGGGCGTCGGGGCTCGCGGTCACAGCCTTCGTGCTCGCCACCGCCGTCGCCGAGATCGTCCGCGTCCCGCTCCTGCACGACGGCGCGGTCGAGGACCTCACGTTCTTCGAGATCGTCACGGTCACGGCGTTCCTCCTGCTCGACCCGCAGTGGGCGCTCGTCGCCCCACTGCTCGGCCTCGCGTGCGCGCAGCTCGCGCTGCGCAAGGCGCCGATGAAGGCCGCGTTCAACCTGGGCTCGTACGCCGTCGCGACCACCGTCGCCGTGGTGACCTACCTCGTCGTCTGCGGAGGCGCCGGCCAGTTCTCGCTGCGCGGCATCGCGGGTCTGCTGCTCGGCATGGGTGCCTTCGCCGTCATCAACACCGTCCTGCTCGCCGTGATCCTCCACGCCGCGCAGGGCGTCGCGATGAGCGACGTCATCACGGACTTCTGGGCCCTGCCGGTGCTCATGACGTTCACGAGCATCGGCGTCGGCGGCGTCGCCGTAGTGATCGCGCCGGTGGCACCTGCGATGGTGCCGTTCACGCTGATCCCGGCGCTCGCCCTCTGGTATGCCTACCGTTCCGCCGCACAGCAGTCCGCCGAGCGGGCGCGCAACGTCTGGCTCGTGACGCTGTCCGGCCTCCTTGCCGAGGAACGCCCGTTCGACACGCTCGTCGCCGACGCCGCCGAGGCCGTGCGCCAGGCGTTCGGCGCGCCCGCCGTCCGCCTGCTCATGCCCGAGGACCTCGGTGCCGCTCAGGTGGCGTCGTTGTGCACCGACCACGTCGCGCAGCTCCCCGACGCGCTCCTTCCTGCGGGCTGGACCTCAGGGATCGCGACCGTGCTCGAGATCGGTGTCGGTCGCCAGGGCGTGCTGCTGCTCGGGCGCGACGTCGACGGCGCGCACGGGTGGACGTTGCACGAGAACGACGCCGCGATGCTCACGACCGTCGCAGCCTCGATCAGCAGTGCGATCCGCGGGGTCGAGCACCGCGACGCGCTCATCGAGGAGTCGGGCAAGCTCAAGGCCGTGGTCGAGCACGTCTCCGACGGCATCGCCGTGATCAACGGCTCCGGCGTCGTGAGCGTGTGGAGTCCCGCGATGCTGCGCATCACCGGGGTCCCGCCCGCGGACGCGTACGCCACCGACCTGCCGGAGGCCGACGTACCGCCTGCGGTGGGTGCGCTGCGCGCGCTCGCCGTCGACGGTGCCCCGCGTCGCGCCGAGGCGACCCGGATCGCGATCACCCGTCCCGACGGCGAGACGCGCGACGTGTCCGTCAACGTCGTGCACGCGCGACCGGCCGGTGGACTCGAGTCCGTGGCGATCCTCACCGTCCACGACGTCACGTCGCAGGCGCGCGCCGACCGGCTCAAGTCCGACTTCGTCGCGACCATCTCGCACGAGCTCCGCACCCCCATCACACCGATCAAGGGCTACGCGCAGCTGCTGCTGGCGCGCGGCGACGCGATGACGCCCGAGCGTCGTCGCGCCGCGCTCGAGCTCATCGCCGAACGGGCCGACCACCTCGGGCGCCTCGTCGAGGACCTCCTCATGGCGTCCCGCGCGTCGGGCACGCACACGCTCGGGTCGAAGCTCGCGTCGGACCCGACGCCGCACGACCTGCGCCAGGTGGTCACGCTGGCCACGTCCAACTTCCCGGCCCTCGGCGGCCGGCTCACCGTCGAGGGACCCGACGACCCCATCGCCGTCTACTGCGACGAGGTGCGCGCGGTGCAGATCGTGTCGAACCTGGTGTCCAACGCGGCGAAGTACTCGCCCGAGGGCGCGCCGATCTCCGTCGCGATCCACCCGCCCGAGTTCGGCGACACCCACGCGCGCGTCGACGTGATCGACCACGGCCAGGGGATCGCGCAGGACGACCTCGACCGTGTCTTCGAGCGCTTCTTCCGGGTGGAGGACGCGCTCACCATGCGCACGTCGGGCAGCGGTCTTGGTCTCTACATCGCCCGTGAGCTGGCCAGCGCCATGGGCGGATCGCTGACCGTCACGTCGACCCCCGGACGCGGGTCGACCTTCACGCTCCTGCTCCCCCGCACCCAGCAGACCGTCCCCGCCGCTGCTCCCCGCAGCGCCGGTCACGAGTACGCACGCATCGCCTAGGAGTCATCATGAGCACCATCCTCGTCGTCGATGACGAGCTCACCGTCCGCTCGCTCCTGCACGACATCCTCGACCTGGAGGGCTACGTCGTGCGCGAGGCCGAGGACGGCCCGGCGGCGTTGTTCGACATGCACACCAAGACGCCCGACCTGGTGATCCTCGACGTCATGATGCCGCGCATGTCCGGCATCGAGGTGCTCAAGGAGATCCGCCAGGACGTCGAGCTCGCACGGGTTCCGGTGCTCATGCTCACGGCGGCAGGGGACGACGACACCACGTGGGCCGGCTGGTCCTCGGGCGCCTCGACGTACCTCAACAAGCCGTTCGACCACGACCAGCTGCTGTCGTGGGTCGAGCGGCTGCTCACCCCGCCGGACACCACCATCGTGTCCGAGAAGCCGGCCTACCAGCTCGCGACGACCGTCTGACTCCACGGCGTCGACTCGGGGCCCGTCACCCACCCGGGGTGGCGGGCTCACGCAGGTCCGGGACTGGACTTCGAGTGAATATTGGATACAATTCTGCTCGACCCGACCGTGCGCCTCCCAGGAGCCCCCATGTCCGCCGCGCCCCAGCACCCCTTCGCCCTGCTCGACCTCGACGCGCTGCTGAGCGACGAGGAGCGCGCGATCCGCGACGTCGTCCGCCAGTACGTCGACGACCGCATCAAGCCGGCGGTCGGCGACTGGTTCGAGACCGGCACGATCCCCGCGCGCGAGCTCGCGCGCGAGATGGGCGGGCTCGGCCTCCTCGGCATGCACCTCGAGGGCTACGGCTGCGCGGGCACGAGCGCGACGGCGTACGGACTGGCCTGCCTCGAGCTCGAGGCCGGCGACTCGGGCATCCGCTCGCTGGTCAGCGTCCAGGGCTCGCTCGCGATGTACGCGATCCACGCGTTCGGCTCCGAGGAGCACAAGCAGGAGTGGCTGCCGCGCATGGCCGCGGGCGAGGCGATCGGCTGCTTCGGCCTCACCGAGCCCGACTTCGGCTCCAACCCGGGCGGCATGCGCACCTCCGCCAAGCGCGACGGCGACGACTGGGTGCTCGACGGCACGAAGATGTGGATCACCAACGGCACGGTCGCCGACGTCGCGGTCGTCTGGGCGCGCACCGACGAGGGCGTGCGCGGGTTCGTCGTCCCGACCGACACACCCGGGTTCGCGGCGCGCGAGATCCACAAGAAGATGTCGCTCCGCGCATCGGTCACCGCCGAGCTCATCCTCGAGGGCGTCCGGCTCCCCTCCTCCGCCGTGCTGCCCGGCGTCACGGGTCTGCGCGGTCCGCTCTCGTGCCTGAACGAGGCCCGCTTCGGCATCGTGTTCGGCACGCTCGGTGCCGCTCGCGACTGCCTCGAGACGGCGATCTCCTACTCCATCGACCGCGAGCAGTTCGGCAAGCCGATCGCGGCGTTCCAGCTGACCCAGAAGAAGCTCGCCGACATGGCGCTCGAGCTCGACAAGGGCTACCTGCTCGCACTGCACCTCGGCCGGCTCAAGGACGCGCACACGATCCGTCCCGAGCAGGTGTCGGTCGGCAAGCTCAACAACGCGCGCGAGTCGCTCGCCATCGCGCGCGAGTGCCGTTCGATCCTCGGCGCCAACGGCGTGACCCTCGAGTACCCGGTGATCCGGCACATGAACAACCTCGAGTCGGTCTACACCTACGAGGGCACCAACGAGATGCACACGCTCGTCGTCGGCGAGGCGCTGACCGGCATCGCCGCCTACCGATGAACGAGACGCTCGCGCCAGGCGCGCTCGACGGCGTCGTCGTCGCGGACTTCTCCCGGGTGCTCGCCGGTCCCTACGCGACGATGCTGCTCGGCGACCTCGGTGCCGAGGTCGTCAAGGTCGAGCGGCCCGGCTCCGGCGACGACACGCGCCACTGGGGTCCGCCCTACGCCGCCGACGGCACGGCGACGTACTTCACGGGCGTCAACCGCAACAAGCGGACCCTGCAGCTCGACCTCACGACGCCGGACGGTCTCGCGGAGGCCCGTGCGCTCGCGCTGCGCGCCGACGTGCTGGTCGAGAACTTCAAGCCCGGCACGCTGGACCGGCTGGGCCTCGGCTACGACACGCTGGCCGCCGACAACCCCGGCCTCGTGCTGTGCTCGATCAGCGGGTTCGGCTCGGGCGCCGGCGCCGAGCTGCCCGGCTACGACCTGCTGGTGCAGGCGATGGGCGGGCTGATGTCCGTGACCGGTCCCGAGGTCGGTCATCCCACGAAGGTCGGCGTCGCCCTGGTCGACGTCGTCACCGGGCTGCACGCGGTCTACGGCATCCTCGCCGCGTTGCGGCACCGCGACCGCACCGGGCAGGGGCAACGCGTCGAGGTCAACCTGCTGTCGTCGTTGCTGTCGGCGATGGTCAACCAGTCGTCGGCTTACGTCGCGGGGGGTGTCGTGCCGGGCATCCTCGGCAACGACCACCCGTCGATCACGCCGTACTCGGTCTACGCGACCGGCGACCGCCCTCTCGTGCTGGCCGTCGGCAACGACCGTCAGTTCCGCGCGCTCGTGACGGTGCTCGGCATCCCCCACGCCGCCGACGACGAGCGGTTCCTCACCAACCCGTCGCGCGTCGCCCACCGCGACGAGGTGCGGGCCGTCCTCGAGTCCGCGCTCGTCTCGCGCGGTGCCGACGCGTGGTACGCCGAGCTCACGGCCGCCGGCGTCCCGTGCGGTCCGATCAACGGTCTCGACGACGCGTTCGCCCTCGCCGGCTCGCTCGAGCTCGACCCGGTCGTGGCGGTGCCCGGCTCGGTCGTACCGCAGGTGGCCAACCCGCTCCGCATGTCGGCGACGCCCGCGTCCTACCGGCTCGCCCCGCCGCGCCTGGACGCCGAGGCGACGTCATGACGGCCGCCGCGTTCGTCCGGCCGCCCACGGCTCAGGAGGCGGTGCTCGCCGAGCTGCGCCGCCTGCTCGTGACGGGCGAGCTCGCGCCCGGGGCACCCGTGCGCCAGGAGGCCGTCGCCGAGCGGCTCGGCGTCTCGCGCGTGCCCGTGCGCGAGGCCCTCAAGGTGCTCGAGGGCGAGGGCGCACTCGTCTACGCGCCGCACCGCGGCTATGTCGTCGCCGAGCTGTCCGTCGACGACCTCGTCGAGGTCTACCGGTTGCGGGAGCTGCTCGAGGCCGAGGCCATCCGTGTCGCGGTTCCCCGCCTCACGGACGCCGACGTCAGCGCCATCAGCGCGGCCGCCCACGACGTCGACGCAGCGGGTCGAGCCGGCGACCTCGTGGCCATGACCGCGGCCAACCGCGACTTCCACTTCCTGCTCTTCGACGCTGCCGGGATGACGCGCCTGTCACGCACGCTGCGCCAGCTGTGGGACGCCACCGACGTCTACCGCGCCGTCTACTTCGGCGCGACGGGCAACCGCGAACGCGTGCACGCCGACCACGCCGAGCTGCTCGCCGCCTTGCGCGCTCGCGACGTACGCCGTGCCGTCGCTGCCCAGAAATCGCACCGCGACCACAGCGTCACCGCCGTCACCGCCGCCCTCACCCGCCCCTGAGGGTGTGTTCCTATTCCGACACCGCGCGATAACCGGCAGTATCGCTCGGGTGACGCGCTACCTTCGGCTCCGTGGTGAGTAGAGGCGGGGGACGCCATGGGTAGTCCTGCTGCTGATGCTGGGCGGTGGCGGTCTGACACCGACGTGTGGCTCGACCACGTCACGCTCACCGACGCAGATCTCGGCTGGCTTGGAGCGGCAACCAGCGTGACTGCCTGGGCGGTTCGTACGCCGGTGGACTTCTGGGCGCGGCTTCCGCTGCTGGAGCGACTCGACGTTCGTGGGGGCACGGCGTCGACTGTGGACTTCGTCCGCAACTGCATGACCCTGCGCTGGTTGCAGATCAATCAGGTGCGTGGCGTCGAGGACCTCGATGCCCTGGTGACGTTGGACTGCCTGGAGTTTCTGTCCTTGTATGGCCTTCCGCGTGTTGCCGAGATCCCGTCGCTGTCTCGTCTCGCCCGTCTGCGGTTCGCCCAGGTGGGGTCGATGAAGGGGCTGCTGGGGGTGGGTGGACTCTTGGACGCGCCGCATCTGGAACAGCTCACGCTGATCCGCGCTGTCGGTCTCGACCCCGGCGACGGCGAGCGGATCGCGGCGCATCCTTCGATAGGTGCCTTCGACTGGTTCTCAGAGGATGTCCCGCTCAAGACCTGGGTGCCCGTGGTCGAGCGCGTCGCCAAGCCGAAGCCGACCGTTAACGTTCAGACGTGGCCGCTTCCCGCCGCCCAGAACGGCGAGCGATAGGTGCCTGATGGATGGTTCTGGCGGGCGTTGAGCGTGTGCTCGTAGCGTCCAGGGACCCGGCGGGTCGGCTCGATAAGTGCCTGCCACCGGTGCCGGTTGGCTTTCGAACGAAGCGCCGATCCGCTGGGTTTCCCTAGGCGGTGGTGTGGCTCGCAAGAGGCAAGCACCGGTTCGCATCAGGAGTGCCTGCGGCCGCCGTTCCCTTCTGGTTCCCCAAGGAGGAGCCATGGTGTTGATCGGTATCGACCCGCACAAGGCCACCCACACCGCGGTGGTCGTCGATGAGCCGAGCACGAGCTCGCGCGGATCAAGGTGAAGGCGGACAAGTCGCAGGTCTCGGCGCTGCTCGAGTTCGCTGACGGGTATCCGGCCGCGGCGGTGGGCGATCGAGTCCGCCGGCGGGCTCGGGTTCCTGCTCGCCCAGCAGCTCGTCCGCGCCGGTGAGGATGTCGTCGATGTCCCCGCCACGTTGGCGGCGCGGGTGCGGTTGCTGGGGTCGGGTCGCGGGTCGCAAGAACGACCCGAACGATGCGCTGTCGACGGCGATCGCGGCGTTGCGGGACCCGCACCTGCGCACGGTGATGGTCGAGGACCACGCGATGGTGCTGCGCCTGCTCGCGGACCGTCACCAGGACCTGACCTCGCTGCGCACCCAGGCGGTCTGCCGGCTCCACGCGCTGATCGCCGCGCTGACTCCCGGGTGGGGTCCAGCGGCGGATCTCCGCTGACAGTGCGGCATCCCGGCTGCGGACCATCCACCCGGACAACGCGGTCGAGGCCGCGCGCAAGGAGATGGCCCTCGAGCTCGTCGCCGACATCCGCCGCCTGGACCGCAACATCGCCGAGGTCAAGAAGCGCACCACGACCGCGGTCGCAGCATCAGGCACCACCGTCACCGACGTCTACGGCGTCGGCCCGATCGTCGCCGCCCTGCTGATCGGGCACACCGGGGACATCACCCGGTTCCCGACCAAGGGGCACTACGCCTCCTACAACGGCACCGCCCCGATCGAGGCGTCCTCGGGGAAGGTCGTGCGGCACCGACTCAACCAGCGCGGCAACCGCCAGCTCAACCACGCCCTGCACATGGCCGCCGTCACCCAGCTTCGCCGCGACACACCCGGCCGCGCCTACTACCTGACCAAGATCGAGGCCGGGAAGTCACCGAAGGAAGCGCGACGCGCGCTCAAGCGGAAGATCAGCGACGTCGTCTTCCGACAGCTCCGCGACGACGCCCGACCCCAGACATGAGTGGGTCCGGGAGGGCAACCAGGGCACGTCTCTGACTCCAGCGCGACCGGCACTTCACCCTGACAGCCGGCTCTTCGGATAAGCCACTCCCGGACTCGCAACCGAAAGTACGCCTCCGGCATCCCGCTGCCAAGAGGCGATCCCGCCATGCCCGAAACCAGGTCTTGACAAGCAAGAGGCTTCGATAGCGCCCGGGTGGGAACCAACCGCAACGCCCGGCGAAATGACGCGGGCGACCAACAGGGTGAGGTCGGCGATGCGCGCTACTAGTGGACCCCGGAAACCGGGAGTATTGGCGGCGTGATCCCAGCGAAGGCCGTCGCGGTAGGTCTCGCGGCGAGTCTCACCTACGAGGATGGCCGCTTGTTCCTCGACGGCCCCAAGGGCCAGGTCGTGGCAACGGTGGGGGATCGTGACGGCGAGGCAACGCGGCTGGTGCTCTGGTCCACCCCGGCGTTCCCGCTGTGGGGTTGGGGAACGACCACGGCGACGCGGTGGCTCGGCGTCGCCGCCTTCGGTCCGCTCTGGTACGACGAGCTCCGCGCCCACGACCGCACCGGGCGCGAGGTCGGTCACGTGCCCGCGGGAGCAGGCTGGATCGAGCAGCCGCGATACCCAAGCGACCTCACGCAGCGAGACGCACCGTGCCTGATACCCCGATGGTCCCGAGTCGAAGTGTCAGACGTGTGCTCCGCCGCCGGAATCGAGTTGGCCACCGGGGAGACACCGCATGCGAGATGGTTCGTGCGCTCCCTCCGGAAGCCGTATCTCGAACCACCGAAGGCGTCTGGCATCCGCCTAGTCAGCGAGAAGCACTACGTCGGTCGCCGCGCCAAGACTTAGTAGCACCGTTTAGACCAGCTGCGTCCTGCCATCGCCGAGCAGATGCCGATCTCGCTCGGTTCTGGTCCCGCCAGCGAGCGTCGCGAGCCGCCTGACTTTGTCGACACCTTGACGACGCTGCCCCCGGTGAGTTGGCCGCCGTCTTGGTCGACGGTCGTCGTGAGGTTGTAGTACCCGGCATCGGCGTCCTTGGGGATGACGATGACGGAGACGGGAGCACCAACGTCCTGGTTGGTGGTGACGATGACGGGAGCCTTCAAGGTCGCCGGGCTGTTGGCAGCCTTGAGCGCCGAGACGGAAGCGAACGGGCCGGACAACCCGGCACCGAGCCGAACGGTGCTCATCGTGCTGGTCGCCGAAGGAGCCAGTGGGGTGGCGAGCCAGTGCAGTTGCACCGTCTCGCCGGGGTGACGCACAGCGTTGATGTCCGCTGATGAGCAGCAGGAGTACGTCTGCAGGGCAGGGCCCGTGGCAACGATGCTGCCCGACGATGAGCACGCCGTAAGGCCAAGAACAAGGACGGCGATCGGGAGGAACGGGCCAGACTTGGGCCGCACCGCTACCCCCTCTGTCCGATGCCGGTAGGCGCAGGCTAGCCCTCGAGACATGTGGTTCGCGGTGTATCCCCGCGTTCGCGAAGTGCCGTTCTCGTTCGCTTCTCGATGGGGACCCGGCATTCGCGCTCAGTGAGCGAGTAGGCCAAGAACGCGCTGCGACCGTGTCGCAGCGCCGCCAACCTCCGCACAGACACGGCGCGTCATGGTTGTCGAGTCGCGTGTCTCACGCTCCTTGCGGCTCGCGGCCCTGCCAGGTGGTCAAGCACGCGCGATTCCCCTGCGGGTCGGCGAGCACCCAGAACGCGGGCGCAGCGGTGTCGTCGACCAGCTCGCCGCCGGCCTCGATGGCGGCGGCGATGCGGTCCTCGACCACCTCGGGCGGGATGCGCAGGTCGAGGTGCCAGCGCTGCCGGGGAACGTCGTGGGCTTCGGTGGGCTGGAACCAGATCGACGCCCGACGCCCGGTGGCGTCGCGAATCTGGAACTCCCCCCAGGCCTCGACCGTGTCGTAGTCGAGCAAGGCCGCCCAGAACGGTCTGATCTCTGCCTCGTCCGCCGAATCGAGACCGAGTTCGAGCACGCTGGTGCGCTCCGGATGCGGCGTCGCCCCGGCGGACAGGGCCAGCTCGCTGATGGTCCGGGCCAGCAGCACGTCGCGTGACGTCACCCCACCGACGTCGTGACTGGTCAGCCGGACGTCGAGCCGTCCGTAGGCCAGGTCGAGGTCGGGATGGTGGCCCATCTCCTCGGCGACCACAGTGATTGCGTCGACGAGGTTGACCGTGGTGACGAAGTCCCCGGTGTCGAAGCTGGCATGCAGCCGGTCGATCAGCATCCGCCAGTCGGGCAGCTGTTCGCCGACCAACTCCGACTCCGTCAGCATGCGCTTCGGGTCGGGCGGGGTCTCGTTCTTGGAGCTCACTCAGGGCACCTTCCGTCGGATCGGCGGGGACGTTGACGCCACTGAGCAGAGGTCGTCCGCCTCACCGACTCTGGCACGGGCCACCACCCCACCATGTCGAACGGATGCTTCGATGTCGACGGCATTCACGACTCCGGCTTGCGTCGCCAGGCTGGCCAGCGGCTCTCAGGACGAGAGGAACGGCCGCGCTGCGCGCGAGCAGATGTGATGCGATGACGGAGCGGGGGCGGGCCTCCCGCTCGGTGGGTGATCCGAGGATCCTCGGATTGTCAGTATGCCCACGGTGAGAGAGAGGCCGCCGTGAACCAACGTTACGAGAAGTCGCGTCAGTATGTCGGGATCGATCTGCATCGTCGTCGCAGTGTGATCGTGCGGATGGATGGTGAGGGCGAGGTCCTCGACTGTGTCCGGATCGAGAACTCGGTCCCGGCCCTGGTCGAGCAAGTCGCGAAGGCCGGGGTCGGTGCTCCGGTCGCGGTCGAGGCCACCTATGGCTGGTACTGGGCCGTGGATGCCCTCACTGAGGCCGGGTTCGAGGTCACGTTGGCGCATCCGCGTGGGGTTGCCTCGATGCAGGGCCGGCGGGCGAAGACCGACAAGCTCGATGCCACTGAGCTCGCGGATTTGTTGCGCCTGGGCCGGTTGGCGACCGCGTGGATCGCACCGCCGGAGATCCGGGAGCTGCGTGAGCTGGTCCGTTACCGGCACAAGCTCGTGGGCGACCGGGCCGCGGTGAAGGCGAGCATCCATGCGGTGCTGGGCAAGTGCGGGGTGATCCCGGAGATCTCCGACATCTTCGGCCCGGTCGGGTCGAAGATGCTCGACGCGCTGGTGTTGCCCGAGCCGTATGGGTCGCGGGTCGCGTCGCAGCGGCGGATCATGGCGATGCTGTCCGGGGAGATCGCCGGGCTCGAGGTCGAGACCGTGCGCCGGCTCAAGGACAACCCGGAGTATCGGGCGTTGCTCACGATCAACGGGGTCGGTCCGGTGATGGCGGCGATCTTCGTCGCGGAGATCGGGGACGTGCACCGTTTCGGCACCGCGGACCAGCTCGCCTGTTGGACCGGGCTCACGACCCGGGTCGACTCTTCGGACCGCAAGACCCGCTACGGGCACGTGTCCAAGCAGGGCTCGAGGTTGTTGCGATGGGCTGCGGTCGAGGGCTGCCAACGCGCCCGTGAGCCCTACCTGGCCGGCAAACGCCGCGACATCATCGCCCGGCGCGGCAAGCGCGCCCAGCACATCGCCACCGTCGCGGCAGCCCGGCACATGATGAAGGTCGTCTACTACACGATGCGTGATGGGCACGCGAGATGCCTGGACGCACCCCTGCCGGTCGCGAGTTGAACCGGCCCCCAACGCGGCGTGCGTGCGAGGTCGCTATCGGCATGGCCCGGCCCCCGTTGGCCGCGGTCGACTTCATGTGATTGACCCCGCGCACGACCGTTGCCGCCGCACCGCTCCATGCACTCCAACGGCGAACGCCGTTGCGGGCGAAGGAATGCCTGGCACCCCCACCGGGTGCCCTCATCCATGACCCATCACTGGAGCGAGACACACCACCCACATCGACGAGTGCGGGCTCGGCGAGTCTGCACCGAGCAGGGACAGCGTCAACACCGTTCGTCCTCGCCCCTCACGGGGCTGCGGGCGCTCCGTGTTGACCCCGCCCCTTAGCTCAGTGCGCCCCACGAGCGCCCGCCCCGGTCCGCCCAAGCACGACCGACACCGTTGACAAGCACAGCTCCGTCAGGAATGCCGATAGGACTCGGCCTTCGCGCTCGCTGTCGTCTAGCTCTACACGGGCGGCGGCAGCCAGGCTAGAAGGGTCGAGATTGCTCGGCGCTCCTTGTCGGCCGCCGGGTCCGTTCGGTCCTCTAGCCCCTGCGAGCGTTGACTCAAGAAGGCCCTCGCAGCGTCAGCCTGACCCGACAGCACAAGGAGAACCGTGTACCGGATCAGCCCAGTCGACTGGGCGAAACTCGGTGCCGCCTTGACTCCCGAGAGAAGACCATCCGTGTCCGTTGTCATCCGCACAAGCCACGGCTCGGCGTAGGTGGTCACCGCGTCGCACATCTCGACTGCCGCCCTGTCGGCGGTATCCCCGTCGATCAGCCAGTCCCGCCAGCGCCGTTCCGGCATCAGGTACCCGATGCTCGTCACGGCGGTCCGATCCCTGTAGTCGCCAGCCTTCGACTCCTCGAGCGCCGCCACGACTCCTTCGACGGACTCCTGACGGACGCCTACGTGGATAGTGACCAATGCCGTCCCGGGCTGGGTGTGTTCGGAGGCTGATCCAAGGGCCAGGACCCCGAGATGGTCGGGCCCGACAGCCCGGGTGAACCAGCCAGCAGCCCTCGCGTCCCACCCGGCCGCTGTCAGAGGGGCACGCAGTGCCCGCTCGGCGGTCTGTCTCCCAGTCGCCACGGGAGGACCATAGTCACGCGAACGACTCCCGCGCATACGTGCCGTTCCCGCTCGCCTTCCAGGGTGTCGAACCGGCATTCGCAGTCTCTTGCCAGCGTGATCGGTGCGACCATTGCCGCATGAAGGCAAGGCGGGCGACGATGGCCGTCCTCATCCTCTGCGGCGCGCTGGTGGCAGCCTGCAGCGCTCACCCGGCTGCGCCAGCGGACGGCCTTCTGAAAGGGCAAGTCGCCGCCTACGGCGGCCCACTTCAGGCGAAGAGCGGCCCCGTATCCGGGCAGACAGTTGCTCTCACAGACGCCTCTCAAAGAGTCATCGCCACGACCAAGACGGACGGTCAGGGATTGTTCTCGTTGTCGGCTCCGCCTGGCACCTACACCGTGACGGGCGACGTCTGTAGTCAGGCCGTGCACGTCGTGACGATTCAGTCCGCGAGCGCGCAGACGCTGGACCTTGTCTGCCAGAGACGCTGATCGCGAAGTGCCGATCTGCATCGCCTTCTGACGATTGAACCGGCAGTATCACTCGGGTGCCAGAGGCTGCGGAGTGGTCGTTCACGGATGCGTGGCTACTGACCTCTGTGGGTGGCTACGGGCGCCGGGGATGCACCCTTACGAATCTCATCGGAACGGCTGACGCCCGCAATCACGACGTGGCGACCGAGGCGCAATCAGCGACGAGCCTGGGACGCCTCATCGCGTCGGACCTGCTCGTCGTCAAGAACGGGAGGTTCCGCGTTACCGACACCGGTCAATCCCTCTACAAGCAGCGCAGCGGCGGGTGGTTCGAGGAATCAGGCTCCGTTCTGCAACTGCTCAGTGCAATCCCGCTCGTCGAGGGCACTTGGGAGTTCGCGCCGGGCGAGTACATGGCCGCGTACGAGGTGTACTCCAGTCGAATGCGCTGAAGGGCACGCCGAAGTGCCGTTCTCGTTCGGCCCAGCGTCAGTGGTCGACGCACCCGTCGCCCTCGTAGTGCCGCAACCGCAGCTCTGTGGCAAGGGCGTTGACTGCCCGCATCAGCGGCGTATCGGACGAGTTGCTCTCGTCGCCGAACGCGACCCAGCCCTCCGAGGCGGCCGCCGTGACGACATCATGCGCGAGAACCTCGACGCGCTTGAGGTAGTCGAGGTCCGCGGCGGGAGGCTCTGGCGACATGTCGTGACACTACTGAGGGCGATGGCTATGTGCCGTTCTGCATCGGCATGGTCCCGCGGCGACGGGACGCTGCACCAACGTCGTGGTTGGTGGTGAGATGACGGAGCCTCCAAGGTCACAGAGAACGGGCCAGACTTGGGCCGCACCGCTACCCCCTCTTGTTCGATGCCGGTAGGCGCAGGCTAGCCCTCGAGACATGTGGTTCGCGGTGTATCCACGCGTTCGCGAAGTGCCCTTGGGATCGGTGGTCGGCGGGTGGCTACCTGCTCGCGGATTCGTGAGAGCGAACGGAGTGCGTTCTGCTGCGGCTGGACGGTGAAGGCGACCTCATCCGTCGGTGCCGCAGGCCATGGAGCACGGTGACGGTGGCTGCGACCGGGCCCTGCCGCGTCGAGCTGCGCCATCCGCATCCGGGAGGTCGGCAACGCGTGCGGTTCGCGACAGCAACCAGCGTCGGCACTGGCTCAGGGACAGCAACGATCCCATCGGAGATTGTGAGACGCAGCCTACTGAACGATCGCAAGCGTCGCCGCCCCGAGGTGCCGTTCTGACTCGCCTCAACAAGACATCCAGAGGCGCAGACGGCGGAGCGATCCGGCATGATCGCTCCCGTCTGAAGGGGGATGCGATGAAGGCGGAGTGGCAGCGTGTGGGTGTCTACGTGGTCTGCCGTGACGATAGTGACGGCATCCTGTTGACTCACTTGAACCTGCCCGGGCTTCCCGGTCACGGTGCCTGGACGCTCCCGGGCGGCGGCATGGAGTGGGATGAGCAGCCGGCCGAGACTGCTGCTCGAGAGCTCGACGAAGAGACTGGCCTCACCGCAGTGCTGGGCCCCGTGATCGGCATCTGGTCCGAATGGATCGAGGCGCACGAGACGCCGCGCGGCAAGCCCGGCCATGCAGTCGGGATCCTGTACGAAGGCCACGTCGTCGCAGGCAGTCTCAGGATCGACTTCCCCGAAGGCAGCACCGACCAGGCCGCCTGGTTCCGGCATGAAGACGTCGCCGCGCTGGAGACGGTCCCACTGGTCGATTTCGCACTGGCCTTGTTGGCGGCCCCATCGGAGTGACCCAAGCCGGAGACGGGCGGCCATCGCGGCGCCAGAGCCGCGCAGAGGTGCCGTTCTGCATCGCCTTCAGTTGGGTGAACCTGACGTTCTGGGACCCGGCGGCAATCCCCTGGCCCAGGCTGGCGCAGGATTCGATTAGCGAACATAGGGGAACCGATAGGACATGCCGAGTCGCCGGCAGGTCCGCGGCGTTGGCGCTTGGGTCAGATGAGGCTGTGGAGCCAGGCGCGTGTCTTGGGACGAGGTGGATCGCCAACGCAGCAGTGTTCGGGCAAGCAGAGCACGCTCTTCGTGATCGGGTCCGACAGTGTCGAACGGCTGAACCAGCAAGTCGCCCCAGCTCAGGACTGAGCGTCCGCCGCCTCGATGTCGCGCAGCGAGAGCAGCAGGTGTCTCTCGTGGGTCGGAGACTGTTCGAACTCAGCCACGGACAGGTACCAGGCGCGGGCCTTGTCGTGCAGTGCGTGCACCAGCAGCGCACGGACTCCGACCAACTCGGCGACCTGGAGGGTGCGGATCAGCGCGTCGCCGAGCAAGGCAGTGCCGACGCGATGACCTTGGTGCTTCTGAACAACTGCAAGCCTCGCCAGCAGCACGACGGGCACGGGGTACGCGGGCGGCATGCCGTCGCTTACAGAAGGGGTCGCATCCGCGAGCTCGACCGATGCCACGGTTAGGCTGTAGTAGCCGACGACGAGGTTGGTGACATCGTCCAGGGCCACGAACGTCCGTGACGAGCCAACGCTCTGGTTGGCAAGCGCGTGGCGCCGCAGCCAGTGGTCGAGGCTGTTTTCGCCGCTGTCGAACGTGGTGAGGTCGTGAGTCTCGTCCAGAGGCTCGAAGCGCAGCATCATCGACTAGCCGTGCTTCTTCCGCATGCGGATGGTGTCCGCGAGGTTTGGCTTGTGTACGGGTGGTCGGTCGAGCAGCGCCACGAACTCGGTCCACCGGGCTCCGGTCAAGCGGAACAGACGCTGGTCGGCGAGAACGTCGGCGGCAGCGTCGGTCACCGCCTGGACCGTGAAGTCCGTGACGGTGCGTCCCTGGGTGTCAGCGGCATCGCGAATCAGGTCGAGCTGGTCCCGAGAGAGGCGGACAGCGAGGCGCTCTTCCTTCGGAGTGGTCATGGACAGATTGTGTGCCTACTAGGCGTACATGTCCAGTCCTTTGTTCACCCGTTTGGACGCCGGAGAAGAACCGATCTCGGCCCGAACGGCGATGCATGACCCCATGGATGCCACCGACCTCATGGAAGGTCCTGCGGGAGTTGCGAGTGGGGCCGATCAGGCTCACGATCGGGTTGCCCCGTTGGAGATGCGACGGGCGCCTCGTTCCGGGGAGGCCAGATGATCGAGGGGCGCCGAACGCAGAGGGTCTATGCCCAGATCCCTGCCAGCTGGGAGACGATGAGCCCGACTGAGAAGCTGGAATGGAGCGAGCGATTCCTGGCCGCACTGGGCTTGAACCCCCAGTCAGACGTCGACACGGTTGCGTCGCAGCATCCTGACTCCGGCCCCTGTTCACGTCCTTGCAGCTAACACTTTGCTATCGGGATCGGCGGCTGCACTGATACCGATCCGGACCGGGATGGATCCTCGCCCCGGCTAAGCCCGGCGTCCTAGACCGGATCAGACGGTCCCGGACTTACCTCCGGCATCT
>CAWAKP010000007.1:0-103535 GCA_963782665.1 uncultured Actinomycetota bacterium
GTCGTCGACCGATATGTGGCACCTCGTGTCGGTGGCCTTCGCCTTCAGGCCGTGAAGCCGACCACGTTGACGCGGCTGTACGCCGACCTGCTCGTCGGCGGTGGTCGAGCTGGCGGAGCGTTATCGCCGCGAACGGTTCACGGCGTGCACCGTGTTCTTCATCGCGCCCTGCAGGACGCAGTGAACGAGGACCTTCTCGGATCGAACCCAGCCGCACGGGCACGTCCGCCGAAGGTGATCCCCGTCGACGTGGCTGTCCCGTGGGCTCGAGAGGAACTTGCAGCATTCCTCGAGGTGGCCAAGGGTCACCGGCTTGGCTGCTATTACCATCTGGCGGCGTACACCGGCGGTCGACGGGGTGAGCTCCTCGCGCTCACCTGGGCCGACATCTCGCTCGACGATGGGCTGGTGAGCATCTCCAAGTCCACCGCGGTCATCGACCGGCAGCGGGTCACTGGCTCACCCAAGGGCGGACGATCCCGGGTGATCGGCATCGACGCCGGCACGGTCACAACCCTCCGGCAGCATCTGGCCAGGCGGGCCAGCGAGCGGGGTAGTGCCCCCGGGCCATCAGATCTCGTGTTCTGCCAGCCTGACGGAACGCCGCTGAGCCCCGATACCGTCACCCAGCTCATGCCTGCCCTGTGTCGCGCTGCGGGCGTTCGACGGATCCGACTGCACGATCTACGACACCTTCATGCGACCTGGTTGCTGACGGCGGGACAACCGATCCACGAGGTGGCCCGGCGACTCGGGCACCGAGACGCGGTAGTGACCCTCTCGACGTACGCCCACGTTGTTGGGGGTCGCGACGCGATGCTGGCTGAGTCGTTCGCCGCGATGGCGGAGCCCGTTGATAGCAAAGGCGATAGCAGCCGGGGCCATGGACTCGTCGCCATCTGAGCCACCGAGGCTCTGATCAGCGCCTATCCGGTGGCCAGGGGCGGGGTCGAACCGCCGACCTTCCGATTTTCAGTCGGACGCTCGTACCAACTGAGCTACCTGGCCGTCGCTGCCCGAGGACAGCCCGGGAATCCTAGCCCAGGCCCGGGGCTGCCTCGAAATCCAGGTCAGCGCAGCGCGTAGTGGGCGGCGACGGCGGTCGCGGAGAGCGCGCTCGGGTAGATCGCCGTCTCGTCGACGCCGCCCACGAAGTACGCGGAGGCAGGCTTGTCCGGCCAGCTGGTGCTGATGACGTCGCCGCCGACGTGCCAGTAGCCGGCGTAGGCCTGGGCGGTCTTGGTCGTGTTGGACGCGACCAGCTTCCCGTCGACGTACAGCGCCATGCCGGACGCCCCTTGCGTGGCGACGGCGTGGTGCCAGGCACCGTTGGCGTAGGACGTGGGCGACGAGATCGTCACGTAGCCGGACGGGTGCACCCCGAACACGACCTTGCCGCTCGCCCCGACGTACAGGATCCGGTCGTAGGCACCGCTCGGGTAGGTCTGCTTGTTGCCCAGCTCGACGAGCACCCCGCCGGCAGTGCCCTTGAACCAGGTCTCGAGCGAGTACGTCGTCGGGTTGGAGACCCGTGTCTCGCCGTAGAGACGGCTGCTCGTCCCGGTGAACGTGAACGAGGTGCTCGAGCCGCTGATCGCGCCGGCGGTGCGGAAGGTGCCCGCGCCGACGAGCGTGAGGTTGTTGCGGTTGGCGGTGGCGTCGCTGAAGAACGTGCTGCCCGGCTCGTTGTAGCGCAGGTAGAGGCTGGGCGCGTCGGCGAGAACCCGCGTCGCGTACGCCGAGGCGCTGCTCGCGACGGTGACGCTCGTGGCCGCGCTGGTGCGCACGTTGACGCCGTCGCTCACGCTCACCTTGTAGCTGTGCGACGAGCCGTTCGCGAGCCCGGTGTCGGTGAAGACCTGCTGCTGGCGGTTCCAGAACCACGAGGTCGCGACGACCGTGTAGACCGGTGTGGTCGAGGCGTCGCGGTAGACGCGGTAGGTGAGCGACGAGTCGTCGGTGTCGAGGCTGGTGCGCCACGCCACGCGCACCTGCCCGGCCGCCGGGCTCTGCACGCTGATCACCGGAGTGGTCGGTGCCGCGGCGTCGGGCCCGGTGCCGAAGCGGGTGATGCCCTGCTGCGCAACCCCGTTCACCGTGGTGAACTCTCCGACGGCGTACAGGTACGTCGCGGTGCCGGCGGTGGCGACCGTGAGCGCGCGCGGGCCGATCATCTCGCCGAGGCCGTCGTTGGTGTTGGGGAACCACGACAGGATCGACGGGGCCGACCCGGTCGTCGTCTCGGCGAGGAAGTGGTTGCGGGCTCCGTCGGGGAACCAGCCCATGAGCGAGCAGTCGTGGGCGTGCGACCCCGAGTAGAGGATTCCCTTGTAGATGACGACGGACTGGGTCGCGCCGAGGCACGAGTCCTTCCACCGCTGGGTGTAGCCGGTCCAGTTGTAGGCGAGACGTCCGTCGAACGACCCGCTGCCGGTGCCCTCGTTGCCCGTGTAGAAGCCCGTGGCGTCGACGGCGATCGACTTCACGACCGAGCCCACCGTGTTGAGTCCGGTGAAGGTCTTGATGTTGGTCGTGCCCGTCGTCGGGTCGACCACCACGAGGCGGTTGGAGGTGACGGCGTTGACCGTGTCGAAGTTGCCGCCGATCACGACTGCGGTGCCGTCCGGCTTGATGGCCAGCGCCCGGACGTTCTTGTCGAGCTTGGGCGCCCACGCGGCGAGCGAGCCGGCTCCGGTCCTGCCGACCGCGACGGCCGCGGCGGCGTACGTCCGGGCGGACCCGTTGACCGTGACGATGTCGCCGCCGTAGTAGACCGTCGTGGCGGTAGAGCGGATCGCTCGGATCGTCGCGTTGGGCAACGGCTTGAACGTCGTGTTGATCGTGCAGGTCGCGATGTCGAGGGCGGCGAGGAACTGGTGCGCGGCACCGCCCGCCGAGGTGAAGTAGCCGCCGACATAGAGGGTCGCGCCGTCGGGGGAGACGTCGAGCGCTCGCACCGTCGCGGCCGCCGGGTTCGAGGTGACGGTGAACGCCGGCGCGCAGGACGTCGGCGCGCCCGTCGCGGCGTCCAGCACGACGAAGTTTGTCCGCGCGGTCTCACTGGTGCCCGCCGCCGCACCGGCCGGGCGCACCGAGGTGAACGTGCCGCCGACGAACACCTTGCCCTGGGGCGGCGGCGACCGCCCAGGCGATGCCGTTGGTCTGATAGGCGGCGAGGCTGGTCGACGTGAATGCGACCGGCGCCTGCAGCGCCTGCGCGTTCGACGACGCGACCAGCGGGAGCATGGCGGCGACGAGTGCGGCGCACCCGAGCGCCACTCGACGAACTGACATGGACGTCCCCCTCGGCAACTCTGTGGCGTCATCGTAAACGCTTGCGGCACAAGGGGACAGACGAGTGAGTATCCCTACTCAGAGTCGAGCCGGTATGACTGCCTGTGATGTGACGCGTGGGGAACGCGGGTGTGAGGGGTCAGGTGGTGGCCATGGTCAACGGGTCGCGCAGCAGGTCGCGCACCGGCGAGCGCGCCGCCCCGACGACGGCCGCGTCGCGTCCGAGCCGGGAGGCCGTCACCGAGACCGGCGCCCACGGCGCCGACAGGACGCGCCGCGCGACCACGTCGTCGAGCGGCTCGGCCAGCCATGGGAACAGCGGGGCGAACACGCCGCCGAGCACGACGGTGTCGACGTCGAAGAGGTTGACCAGGGCCGCGACCCCGACACCGAGGGACGCGGCGACGGATCCGATCGCCGCGATGGCGCGTCGGTCGCCGAGCTCCAGGGCGGCCATGAGCGGCGCGACCGGGTCGCCGCTGCTGCCGGCATCGACGCCGGCGAGACGCAGGATCGAGTCGAGACCGGCCACCTGCTCGAGGCAGCCGCGCGCACCGCAGCGGCACTCCGGTCCGTCCGGGGCGACCGTGAGGTGGCCGAGCTCGCCACCGAACCCGCGCGACCCTCGATAGAGCCGTCCGTCCAGCACGACCCCGGCGCCCACGCCCACGTCGCCGTTGACCAGCACGAACGAGTCGGTGCCGCCGTGGCTGCCCGACCACAGCTCGCCGAGGGCGGCGAGGTTGGCCTCGTTGTCGAGGGTGACGGCCGCCGGCCACGGCTGCCCGGCGTAGGCCCGGAGCCGATCGATGACGGGCACGTCGGTCCAGTCGAGGTTGGGTGCCAGGCGCAGCACCTGCTCGCCGAGGTCGACGAGCCCGGGAACGGCGACCCCGAGGCCGAGCACCGGCGGTCCGGCGGCGCGGGCCGCGACCATGGCGTCGTCGAGCATCCGTGCGGCGGAGCGCAGCACGGCGGCGACGGGGCGACCCCGCTGGTCACCGGGTCGGGTGGCCCGGTGGCGCACGACTCCCGCGAGGTCGACCACCGCCACGGTGAGCCCGTCGACGTTGATCTCGAGCCCGACGCCGGCGGCCCCGTCGGGATTGAGCGTGAGATCCGTGCCCGGGCGCCCGACACCGGCGGGCGAGCGGGTCGCACCCTCCCGGATCAGCCGGTCGGTGAGGAGGCCCTCGACGATGCTGCCGACGGTCGCGCGCGTGAGTCCCGTCAGCGCGGCGATCCCGGCGCGCGAGAGCGGCCCGTCGTCGGCGACGGTGGCGAGGACGAGGGCGGTGTTGTGCCGACGCACGTCGGCCTGGTCGGTCGGGCGCGGTCGGTCGTACGGATCCGGCCGCAGGGTCGACATGCCACCTCCCGAGGGTTATTGTTCAGGCGCTGAACGAATATAGCCCACGAGCCCCCGGAGGTCGCCATGACGACGTTCCCCGCCCCGTCGCCTGCCGACAAGTTCACGTTCGGTCTCTGGACCGTCGGATGGCAGGCACGCGACCCCTTCGGTGACGCGACGCGACCTGCGCTCGACCCGGTCGAGAGCGTGCACCGCCTCGCCGAGCTCGGCGCCTACGGCGTCACGTTCCACGACGACGACCTCATCCCGTTCGGCGCCGACTCCGATGAGCGCGGCAAGCAGATCCAGCGGTTCAAGGACGCCCTCGACGCGACCGGCATGAAGGTGCCGATGGCGACGACGAACACGTTCACGCACCCGGTGTTCAAGGACGGCGCGTTCACGAGCAACGACCGCGACATCCGGCGCTACGCCGTCCGCAAGATCATGCGCAACCTCGACCTCGCCGCCGAGCTCGGCGCCGAGACGTACGTGTTCTGGGGCGGTCGCGAAGGTGCTGAGATCGATGCTGCGAAGAACGTCGGCGACGCGCTCTCGCGCTACAAGGAGGGCCTCGACCTCCTGTGCCAGTACGTCATCGACAAGGGCTACGGCCTGCGCTTCGCGATCGAGCCCAAGCCCAACGAGCCGCGCGGCGACATCCTGCTGCCGACCATCGGGCACGCGCTCGCGTTCATCCACGAGCTCGAGCACTCCGAGATGGTGGGCCTCAACCCCGAGGTCGGCCACGAGCAGATGGCCGGGCTCAACTTCGTGCACGGGGTCGCGCAGGCGCTGTGGCACAAGAAGCTCTTCCACATCGACCTCAACGGCCAGCACGGCCCGAAGTACGACCAGGACCTCGTCTTCGGTCACGGCGACCTGCTGAGCGCCTTCTTCCTCGTCGACCTGCTCGAGACGCAGGGCTACGAGGGCCCGCGCCACTTCGACTACAAGCCGATGCGCACCGAGGACATCGACGGCGTCTGGGCGTCGGCGGCGGCCAACATGCGCACCTACATCCTGCTGCGCGAGAAGGCGGCCGCCTTCCGCGCCGACCCCCGGGTCCAGGAGGCGCTCGAGGTCTCGCGCGTCGGCGGAACGGCCGTCTCGACCCTGGCGCCCGGCGAGACCTACGACGACCTCGTCGCCGACGTCGAGGCGCACTTCGACGTCGAGGTGGCCGGCGAGCGCGGCTACTCCTACGCGCAGCTCGACCAGCTGGCGGTCGAGCACCTGCTCGGCACCGCCTGACGCATGACCGATCTCGTCGCCGGCGTCGACACCTCGACGCAGTCGTGCAAGGTCGTCGTCCGCGACGCGTCGACGGGCGCGCTCGTCCGCTCGGGGCGGGCCGCCCACCCCGACGGCACCGAGGTCGCGCCGGTCGCGTGGGCGCGCGCGCTCCGGTCGGCGATCGACGACGCCGGCGGGCTGGCCGACGTCCGTGCTGTCGCGGTCGGCGGGCAGCAGCACGGGATGGTGCTGCTCGACGCCGAGGGCACCGTGGTACGCGACGCCCTGCTGTGGAACGACACGCGGTCGGCGTCGTCCGCCGACGCGCTGGTGGCCGAGCTGGGTGCGGAGACATGGGCGTCGGCGACCGGATCCGTGCCGGTCGCGTCGTTCACGGTCACCAAGCTGCGCTGGGTCGCCGAGCACGAGGCGTCCGTCGCCGGGCGCTCGTCGGCCGGTCTGCCTGCCGCACGACTGGCTGACGGCCGTGCTGCGCGGTCCGACGTCGGTCGACCACCGTCGACATGACGTCGTTGACCACCGACCGTGGAGACGCGAGCGGCACGGGCTACTGGTCGCCGTCCGCGGGCGACTACCGGTTCGACCTGCTCGAGCGTGCCTTCGGCCGCGGGCTCGCCGTCCCGCGCGTGGCGACGGCTCACGAACGGGTCGGCGAGGTCGACGCGTCGTGGGGCGCGGCGCCGGGCGCGGTGCTCGCCCCCGGCACCGGCGACAACATGGCTGCGGCGCTCGGTCTCGATGCCCGGCCGGGCGACGTCGTCGTGTCGCTGGGCACGAGCGGCACGGCCTTCGCGGTGTCGCAGACACCGACGCACGACGTGTCCGGTGCCGTCGCCGGCTTCGCCGACGCGACAGGTCGCTTCCTGCCGCTGGTGTGCACGCTGAACGCCGCCCAGGTGCTCGACGTCGTCCGACGCCTGCTCGGCGTCGACCACGACACGTTCGACGAGCTGGCGCTGGCCGCGGCCCCGGGCTCCGGTGGGGTGACCCTGCTGCCCTACCTCGCGGGGGAGCGCACCCCCAACCGCCCGGACGCGACCGGTGTGCTCGCCGGGCTCACCCTCGCGAACGGCACGCCCGGCAACCTCGCGCGTGCCGCGGTCGAGGGGATGCTGTGCGGGCTCGCCGACGCGATCGACGCCCTCGTCGGGCAGTCCGTGCCGATCGGCCGGGTGATCCTCATCGGTGGGGCGGCTCGCTCGTCGGCCGTCGCCCGGATCGCACCGCAGGTCTTCGGCCGACCGGTGCTGGTCGCCGACGAGGGCGAGTACGTCGCCGACGGCGCCGCGCGCCAGGCCGCCCGAACCCTGGCCGTGGACGACAGCGGCTGGCCCGCTGTGGCCGGCCGCTGGGTCGAGGCCGACCCGACCCCGCACGTGCGCGACGCCTACGCCACCCTGCGAGACACGACACCCTGACCGGATGAAGGTGCCCCAGGATGCGCTAGAAGCAGCCAGGGTTCCCCTCATGAGTCGGCCAGCGACCGAGTGACCGACGTCGAGCGGCTGGGAGGGCGCAGTGCGGACGACGACGACGGACGACGACGCGGCGGTGCTGGCAGAGCTGACGGCACGCGAGCCGCTCTTCCATCACCCCGAGCTCGGCACGGGTCGCGCCGTGTTCGAGGCGATGACCGTCCCTGACTTCTGGGAGGTCGGCGCCTCGGGGACCGTCTACGAGCGCGAGGTCATCTGGTCGACGCTGGAGCAGCGCTACGCCGCTGACGAACCGGACGTCTGGGAGACCGAGGGCTTCGCGCTGCGCGAGCTCGCCGCCGACGTCTACCTGCTCACCTACTTGCTGCGGCAGGGCGATCGGCTCAGCAGACGCGCGACCGTCTGGGAGCGGTCCGCGCACGGTTGGCGCGTCGTCTACCACCAGGGCACGGTCGTGTCGCACGCGACCTGACCGCGGTAGCTGGGCGGACGTCGTCCGACTGGACGACGAAGGGCGCCGCATCGTGGTGATGCGGCGCCCTTCGTGGTGGCGACCCCGACCGGGCTCGAACCGGCGACCTCCGCCGTGACAGGGCGGCGCGCTAACCAACTGCGCTACGGGGCCTTGCGATGGTGCGTCGTACCCCCAACGGGATTCGAACCCGTGCTGCCGCCGTGAAAGGGCGGTGTCCTGGGCCACTAGACGATGGGGGCCTCGTACTGGCCTCCGACGTCGCCCGTCGGGGGACGCGCAGAGCATACGGGACTCCCGGGTCCGGCTCCAAAACGGGATCCTCGCCGTGCGGACCCGTCCCGAGACCGCCGCGCGGGGGGATCGGGTGCGCCACGATGGGATCGTGCTCGACATCGGCCAGGAGGAGTTCGAGGCGCTCGTCGCCCAGGCGCTCGACGCGATCCCCGACGAGCTGGCACGACTGGTCGACAACGTGGTCTTCGTGGTCGAGGACGACGTGCCCGACGGCGAGGAGCCGCTGCTCGGACTCTACGAGGGCGTGCCGCTCACCGAGCGCGGGTCCTGGTACGCCGGGGTGCTGCCGGACCGCATCACGATCTTCCGCCGCCCGACCCTCGAGATCTGCGACACCGTCGACGACGTCGTCGACGAGGTGCACGTCACCGTCGTGCACGAGATCGCCCACCACTTCGGCATCGACGACGACCGGCTGCACGAGCTCGGGTACGACTGAGCGCAGCCGACGAGGACGAGTCACACCGGTGGCGGAGGGTCCTCGGCGTCGGCCTGGATCCGGTCCATGACGGCCTTCCAGTGCGGCGTCTCGACGTCGTCGACCGACGCGAAGCTGCCGGGCACGGTGTCCTGGTGGGGCAGTGCGATCCCGAGCTCGCGGGCCAGCTGCTCGGCGATGTCACCGGGCGGCGCCTGGGGAGTCGCGGTGACGGCGGGCGGCGCAGCAGGTGCCACCGGGGGCTCGACCGGGAGTGCGCCGGGCAGCGCGACCGGCGCTCCCGTCGGCTCGGGTGCCTCGCGCCACGGCGCTGCGGCCTCGGGTGCGCCCTGGTCGGTGTCGACGAGCGCCGGCAGCTCGTCGTAGGACGGCGCGGGCTCGACCACCGAGCCCTCGACGACCGGCTCGGGCTCGAGGGTCGGTGTCGCGACGTCGGCCGGCCGTACCACCGGCGTGGCGTCCTCGGCCAGGCGCGCGGTCATCATCCGGGCCCACTCGTCGGCGTCGAACGTGGTCTCCGGAGCACGCCCGCGCGAGCCGGGCTCGGATCCCTCCGCGGAGCCGTCGTCCGCCGGCACCGCGCGCTTCGGCAACGTGATGCGTCCGCCGTGCAGCAGGTCGCTGTAGGTGTCGAGTGGCGCCGGCGGTCCGACGAGATCGCCGTGCACGGCGTGCACTCCGAGCGAGCGGGCGAGCTCGAGCTGGTCGTGGGACGCGACGTCCATCGCGATCGTGACGACACCGAGGGCCGACGCGGCCGCGACCAGCGCCTGCACGACCTCGGCGGTCGAGGCGCTGTGCGCAGCCTCCTCGAGCAGCGACGGGTCGAGGGACACCGACGCGGCGGAGAGCTGCTGCAGGACGCCGAGGGGCACGGCGTCGGCCGTGAAGTGTCCGACGCCGATCGCCAGCGGTCCGAGCTCGAGCAGCTCGTCGAGCGACTGGTGCACCGTGTTGCGTCGGGTCAGGACCGAGACGTCGCTCTCGTGGAGGTCGAGGACGATCGACGGCGCGGAGTCGCCGCCCTGCGAGCCGTCCGGCCCGCGCAGGGCCGCGGCGATGGCCACCCTCGTCGACGACGCGACCGCGGCACGGGCGGACAGCGGCACCCACACGGACACGTGGTCGACGCGGGTCGGCGCAACCGTACGGACGTCCCGGATCGCCTGCGCCACAGACCATTGCACGACCGGAGTGGCGCGCGTGCTCGACTCGTGGCCGCCATGGACATCATGGGACGGAATCGGCTCACGGCTGTTGTTGCGCCAACGCACGACCGTCGTGACGCCGAGCACCGCGCCCGTCGAGAGCGACACGATCGGCTGGTAGTGCTGGGTCAGCTCGCCACGGGCCACGGCTCCGGCGAGGTCGAGCGGCGCCGCGACGGGACGCCCGTCGGAGTCGGCGCGCACGACTCGAGATCCACCGGCCATCTTCGCCCGGTACATCGCCGAGTCCGCGCGACGCAGCAGCTGCTCGACGTCCTCGTCCTCGGCGTTCGTGGCGATGCCGATGCTCGCCCCCGGACGGACGGTCTCCCCGCCGATGGTGATCGGTTCGATGGCGGCCGCGAGGATGCGTCGACCGATCTCGTCGACGGTCGACTCGTCGAGCAGGTCCTCGCAGATCGCGATGAACTCGTCACCGCCGAGGCGACCGAGGGTGTCCGCGTCGCGCAGAGCCTCGCGCACCGCCGCCGCCGTGCTCGTGATGAGCTGGTCGCCCGCGCGGTGCTTCCAGGGGTGCGTGTCGTTGACCCGCTTCAGGTCGTCGAGGTCGATGAAGAAGACGGCGAGGCGTGATCCCGTCCGTCGGGCACGCGTCATCGCACGCTCGAGGCGGTCGATGATGAGGCGTCGGTTGGGCAGCCCGGTCAGCTCGTCGTGGAGGGCGTCGTGCCGCAGCTGGTCCTCGGTGGCCTTGGCGCCGGACACGTCCTCGAGCGACAGCAGCGTGTGCACGCTGCCCCGGTAGTCGAGGTCGGAGGTGCGCACTCGGGCCCACACGGTGCTGCCGTCGGCCCGCAGGATGCGGCCCTCGGTCGATGACTGCAGGGTGCCTTCGCTGATCCGACGCGCGCGCGAGATCACTGCGGCCGCACGATCTTGCGGGTGCAGGAGCGCCTCGTAGACCGTCGCGAGCACCGCTTCGCGGGTGCGCCCGACCAGCGTGCAGAACGAGTCGTTGACGTCGGTGAACTGTCCGTTGTCGTCGAGGACGGCGAGGCCCACGGGACTCACGCCGAACACCTCGCGGAACGCGCGCTCGCTCTCCGCGACACGCAGCGCCGACTCGACCCGGTCGTGGACGTCGCGGACGAGGAGCACGACCTCGGTGACCCGTCCCTCGGCGTCCCGGCGGAACTCCGACACGCGCAGCTCACGCCAGCGCCACTCGTCGGCGACCCGGAAGCGGGCGTCGGTGTGCCGGACCTCACCGTCGTCGAGGTCCGCGAAGCTGCGACGCCAGGTGATGAGGGCGGCGAGGTCGTCGGGGTGGACGTCGTCGCGCAGGTGCCCGCCGTGGCGCAGGTGCGCCACGAGCTCGGGTGCGTCGTCCTCGTTGCCCGCCATGCTCACCACGCGACCGTTGTCGAGGTCGTAGAGCAGCAGCAGGTCCGGTGACGCGGAGAGGACCGCTTCTGCGAGCCCCACCCTCTCGTCGGCGTCGATGGCTTCGCCCCACTGCGACGGCGGCTCGACCTGGTCCGTGCCGGCCGCGGCGGTGACCCGGGCGGCGAGCACCGCGGCGTCCTCCGTCGACCGCTGCTCGTCCTCGACCGTGCCGGCCGCTGTCGCCGACCCGGTCGTGTCGTCGTCGCCGGGTTCCGTGGAAGACACCGGCTCCGCGACCGCCGTGTCCACCGGCACCGGCTCGACCTCGACCGGCTCGGGCGCCGTCGCCTGGTCGGGCACCGTGCGCGCATCGGAAGGAGCACCCGGTGTCGTGGCCAGCTCGCGGACGTCGACCACGCGCGGGTTCGATGTCACGGCAGAGCGCGGCGCGGCGCGGTGCACCACGCCGACACCGCGGCCGAGCGCGCGGAGCACGAGGTCGCGCATCTCGCCGGACTCGCCGACCGTGGTGTAGCGCAGCTCGACGTCGGGGTCCTCGAGCGTCGCGATGTACGCGGCGCGCAGGGCACCGGCGTCGGTGAGCCCCCACCCGAGGTCGTCGATGGTGCGGACCCGTCGCCATCGGGGACGCCCGTGCAGGCGGTAGGCCTCGTCGGACCACCAGACGCGGCCGTCGTCGTCGATCGAGACCAGGCCGACCTCGGCGGACGTCGCTGCTCGCACCAGGGCGTCGTCGATACCACCGCGGGCGGCATAGTCCGCCGCGACGGTGGTCAGCCAACCCGGCGAACCGTCACGCACGACGTGATTCTCCCGCGTCGACCACTCCCCGTCACAAGACGGGCCGGGAAGGTTGAGCCGTGTGAGTGAGAAGGGGGGTCACCGTGCGTGAGATCGGCCTCGCGCGGTGTCAGGACGTGGCCGCGACGTCCGATTTCAGGTCGTCGAGGCGTCCCGCGACCCTGCTCGCGAGCAGGGCGATGTCGTGGAGCTCCTGCGGAGTGGCCGTGGCTGACACGGACGTGTAGACGAGGGCCACGAGGACGCGGCCCCGCACCTGCCAGACCCGGGTGGCGCGGTAGGTGCCCGCGCCCGTCCCGGGGTCGACGGTCGTCGACACCAGCAGCCGGTGGTCGGCGGGGACGAGGCCCGAGGTGTCGATGTCGTCGCTCGGGACGACGGTGAGCGTGGCGGTCTCGCTCCCCGACGTCGCCTGACGCGGGCTCGCGCACCCCTCGTCGGCGACCCGGAGCTGCATGAGCGCGGCCGACGCAGCCGCGGCGGTGCGGTAGTAGACCGCCTCCGTGGCAACTCCGGCGTCCGCCCCCGACGACGTGGTGGCGACCATCCGCCGACGCGCCTGCCGGTCGGACTCGCTGGGGTAGGCGCCGGAGCAGTAGGTCAGCGAGTGCACCGCGAGCGACGTGCCGTCCGTCGCGAGGGCGACGGTGAGGCCGGTGCCGACGTCGATCGGCTGGAGACCGACGCCCTCGAGCGCCTGCTGGGTCGTGTCGAGCGGGGTGGCCGACGCGCTCGGGCCCAGGCCCGCCGGGCCGTACCCGGCGACGAAGAGTCCGGGGTGCCAGGCCGAGGCGACCGGGATCGGTGTGGCAGTGACGGCCACCTGGCCGCCGCAGGCGGACAGGGCCAGTGCCGCGGCGACAGCGGTCGCTGCCGCGGCCGCCCGGCCCCAGGTCGTCCTCATGCGTGCAGTATCGCCCGACCTGCGGCGCCCGGCACAGACAGGTGCCGTCCGACCGGGTGTCGGCGAATCGGTCGGGAGACGGGGCGGGGCCGCACGGGGGCACGTCGGCCCCGCCTCGTCGATCGGGACGGCCGGTCAGGCCGTGGTGGTGGTCGTCGTCGACGGCGACGTGGGTGCCGTGAGGTCGTAGACGGTCACGCCGTCGACGGTCTGCGCGGTGAAGGTGGCGGCGACCCACGAGGCGATCTCGCTCGTCGCGGACGACCCGCCGTTGGCGTTGCCGCCGCCGAACCCGCCGCCGCCGATGAAGTAGTGCACCTGGTGCGCTGCGACGTAGGACTGGAACACCGCCAGCGTGGGCCACGGGTCACTGCCGTTGAAACCGCCGAGGGACATGACCGGCAGGCCGCTGGCGAGCTGGTAGCCCGCCGCCGTCTGCGCGCCGACCGCGGCGGCCACCCACGTGTAGGAGGCGGAGTCCGCGCTGAGCATCGAGGTGAGCGCCGCGCCCGGCGTGCTGGCGTCGAGGAGACCGCCCGGGCCGCCGGTCCCGCCGGGACGTCCCGCCGCCCCGCCGGGGCCACCCGTCATCCCGCCCGGGCCACCCGCGGTGCCGCCGCCGGGCAGCGCGCCCGTGCCGTTCTGCGCCCCCTGACCCGGTGCGAACCCGGCGGGCGGGCCGAACCCGCCACCCGGTCGGGCGCCGCCGGGTCCGAACCCGCGGCCACCGGTGACCGTCGGGCCGGCGGAGGGCAGCGACCCGGTGTGCGCGGTCGAGGCCGTCTGCACCGAGTACGCCGTGGGCGCCAGCAGCGCGGAGACGAGCGCCGTGCCCGCGACGACCAGCGCGACGCGGCGGCTCATCCGCTCGACCACGAGCAGGGCGAGCGCGGCACCGATGCCCAGGACCAGGACGGCGTAGCGCAACCAGGGCAGCCACTCCGACGAGCGCGACAGCAGCACGGCCGCCCACACCGAGGTGCCCGCGACGACGAACGCGAGGGTGATGCGCGCGGCGGCGTTGTCGCGCAGCCTCCACAGCACGACCCCGCCGATGCCCACGAGCGCACCGATCGCCGGGGCGAGCGCCACGGTGTAGTAGGAGTGGATGATGCCCTGCGCGTAGGAGATGACCAGCGCCGTCACGAGCAGCCAGCCCAGCCACAGGATCGTGGCGGCACGAAGCCGATCGGTGCGCGGGGCCCGACGCGTGACCCAGAGGGTCGCGATGCCGAGGGCGAGGGCGGCGGGGATGAGCCAGGCGACCTGGCCGCCGTAGTCGGCGCTGAACAGTCGGCCCCAGCCGGTCTCGCCCCACATCGACGTCGCACCTCCGGCCGCGTTCCCGCCGCCGGTGACGCTGCCGACCTCGTTGCCGGTGATGCGGCCCAGGCCGTTGTAGCCCCAGATGAGCTCCCACACCGAGTTGGTCTGCGAGCCGCCGATGTAGGGACGGCTGCTCGCGGGCCACAGCTCGACGAGCGCCACCCACCAGCCGGCCGCCACCACGACGGCCACGCCGGCGGCGAGGAGGTCGAGGATCCGGCGGCGCAGCGACGTCGGTGCGGCCAGCAGGTAGGCCAGCGCGAACGCGGGCACCGGCAGGAAGGCCTGCAGGCTCTTGGTGAGGAACGCGAATCCGACGAGGACCCCGGTGGCGACCAGCCAGCGGGTCGACGCCCTCTCGATGGCGCGCACGGTGGTGTACGCCGCTGCCGTCAGCAGCAGGACGAGCAGCGCGTCGGGGTTGTTGAAGCGGAACATCAGCGTGGCCACCGGGGTCACGGCGAGCACGGCACCGGCGATGAGGCCGGCCGTCGGACCGGCCCAGCGACGTACGGCGAGGTAGAGCAGACCCACGCTCGCCACGCCCATGAGGGCCTGCGGGACCAGGATGCTCCACGAGCTGACGCCGAAGATGCGCGCCGCGATCTCCATCGGCCACAGCGCCGCGGGCGGCTTGTCGACGGTGATGAAGTTCGCGGCGTCGCTCGAGCCGAACAGGAACGCCTTCCAGCTCTGCGACCCGGCCTGCACCGCCGCGGAGTAGAACGCGTTGGCCCAGCCGGATGCCGACAGCCCCCAGAGGTAGAGGACCGACGTCGCGGCGAGCAGCGCGAGCAGCGTCGGTCGCACCCAGCGCGGGTCGCCCGCGTCGCCGCGCCAGAGCCGAGACGTGCGAGAGTGCGGCGCCGGCGGCGTCGGATCCCCGTTGCCCGCGACGAGGTCGACCTCCTGCTCGACGAACGGCGGCAGCGCGACCGGATCGAGCCCGCTCAGCGGTGGCACGAAGCCCGGCTCGACCGTGGTCGGCTGCGGCGGCTCGAAGCCGGTCGGGTGGAGGTGGTCGGGCGAGACGGTGGTCATCGGGTCGTCCTCGGGTCGGTCGTCGTCGCCGACGAGTGAGCGGGTTGCGCGGAGGCGGTCCGCCGTGGGAACACCCACGAGCGGAAGAGGAGGAAGCGCACGAGCGTGGCCGTGACGTTCGCGGCGACGAGCACGAGCAGCTCGACGGTGCGCGACGCGTCCGGTGCCGTCGCGTGGAGCAGCGCGAGCGCGGACGAGGTGAGGACGAGACCGATCGCGAACACCACGAGCCCCTGCAGCTGGTGCCGGAACCGGTCGGTGGCGCCGCGTACTCCGAAGGTGAGCCGTCGGTTGGCCGCTGTGTTGGCGATCGCGGTGACGAGCAGTGCGGTGAGGTTGGCGCCCTGTGCGCCGAACGGCACGCGCAGCATCAGGAAGAGCGCGAGGTAGGCGAGGGTGGAGGCGACGCCGATCGCGGCGAACCTCACGAGCTGACGAGTGAGGCCAGGAGGTACGTCGGGTGCGCGGTACGTCGGCAGCGACGTCACCGGGATGCGACCTGTCGCCATGCCGCGAGCGAGGCGGACGATGCCGCGGAGGTCGGCGACCGCCGTCGACACGATCTCGACGCGCGAGTCGGGGTCGTCGACCCAGTCGACGGGCACCTCGTGGATGCGCAGCCCGCTGCGCTCGGCCAGGACGAGCAGCTCGGTGTCGAAGAACCAGCCGGTGTCCTCGACGAGCGGGAGCAGCTCACGCGCACGATCCGCGCGGATCGCCTTGAAGCCGCACTGCGCGTCGGAGAAGCGCGTGGCCAGGGTCGTCCGCAGGATGAGGTTGTAGGTGCGCGAGATGAGCTCGCGCTTGGGTCCGCGCACGACCCGCGAGCCGCGCGCGAGCCTCGTGCCGATCGCAAGGTCGCTGTGGCCGCTGAGCAGTGGTGCGACCAGGGGCAGCAGCGCGGCAAGGTCGGTGGACAGGTCGACGTCCATGTAGGCGAGGACTTCGGCGTCGCTCGCGGCCCACACCTGGCGCAGCGCCCGGCCGCGGCCTTTCTCCTCCAGGTGCACCGCCGTGACGCCGGGCAGCCGCTCGGCGAGGCCGAGGGCGAGGGCCCATGTGCCGTCGGTGCTCGCGTTGTCGGCGATCGTGATGCGGAACGCGTACGGAAGGTGTGCGGTGAGGAACGCGTGCAGCCGCTCGATGCTCGGGCCGAGGTCGGTCTGCTCGTTGTAGACGGGCACGACGACGTCGACGCGGACGGCGCCGAGGTCGTGGTCGTCGGTCGTCGCCGTCCGCGCGCCGGGCGACGCGAGCGCCTCGGGAGCAGCCGCCGTGGCCCTTGTCTGTCGGGTCGTCGTGGTCATGGCTCCACCGTCGGGTCCGGGCCTGGCAGGACCCTGGCAACGGGCTGGCGCGGGGGTCGGACCTGGCTTCGCACTCGCTGAGGAACCTGAGAGCGCGCTGATCTCCTCCGTTCGCCCGAGGCGGACCTTCTCCCGTTCGGGCCACCCGTGACGCACACTGGGGCTATGGCCGGACCCGTGGCCAGGACGCTCGAGGAGCTCGGCGACCTGGTGCTGCACCCGGCGGGCTTCCGTCCGCCGATGCTGACGGCCGTGCGCGAGAACCTGTCCGTGCTGCGCGTCGCCGGTCGGCTCATCCCGCACCAGCGCGACGCCACCGAGCCGGACGCGTCGCGCGTACCGGTGCTCCTCGTGCCCGGCTTCTTCTCCGGGGACTTCGCGCTCGCGCCGATGGCAGAGGCGCTGCGCGCCCAGGGTCACTGGACGTCGCGCTCCGGGATAGCGCCCAACATCGGGTGCACGCGCGACCTCGCCGACGCCGTCGAGCGTCGCCTGGAGACGGCCGCCGAGCGCACCGGTCGCCGCGTGGCCATCGTGGGGTGGAGCCGGGGTGGCACCCTCGGCAAGATCGTGACGGTCCGGCGTCCCGAGCTCGTCGCGTCGTTGATCACGCTGGGGACGCCCAACACCGACCCGCTCGCCGTCAACGCCACGCTCGCGCTGCAGCTGCAGGTGATCACGCGTCTCGCGGCGCTCGGCGTCCCCGGCCTGCTCGGCGACGACTGCCTCTCCGGTGACTGCGCTCATCAGGTGCGAGGCTGGCTGGACGCCGACGTCCCGGACGGCATCCCCTACACCTCGGTGTTCTCCCTCGACGACGGTGTCATCGACTGGCGGGCCTGCCTGGACCCGCAGGCCGCCCACGCCGAGGTGAGCGCGACCCACATGTCGATGGGCGCCGACCCCGAGGTCATCTCCCTCGTCACCGCCCTCCTCGCCGACGTCACCCCGACCCCCGTCCGTCCCGCCGTCCCCTGACGAGTTATCCACGAATGTTGTCAACAGGGGTGTGCACGACCGTGGCGGTGAGCACGGCGGGCTGTGGACGTTCCTGTGGGTAGACCTGTGCAGGAAGATTGGTGGCCCCAACCCCTTGTGGCACCGCGGCCGACGCGACTAGAACTTGCCCCACGCCGAACGCGGCGGAGCGAGGATCCGGGGCAACCCGGCGAGACGCACCGGCGAGGTCGGTGGCTCGATCGGAGAACGGCGCACCACTCCGGAGGGGGCAACCCCGACGGCTGCGAGTGTCATCGCAGCGGGACGTCAGGACCGATCGGCAGACCATCCGTTCGTGCGAAGCCCGGCTCGCCGGGTGAGTGCGGCGGCCGCGGTGACACCTGCGGGTCGTGCCGGCTCCCGGGTCTCCTGGGAGCGGGCCGACGGTCACCGCGGAGCCCCTCGACCTCATACGTCGAGGGGCTCCGTTCCGTTGTGGGCCGGTGTCGGAACACGTTGCGAATCAACGGGTTTCACCGATTGCCCCAAGTGCGTGACGTGGCGTTCACCGCCCGTTAGCCTCAGTCGCTGTTCAGGCCGCTCACACGTCCGGAAGGGACATCCATGGCCGTCGACAGCCCGAGTCCGCACCAGCACGTCGTGGGACTCCTGGTTCCACCTGACCCAGCGCGGAACCACCAACGGCCGCGAGATCCGCGGTGGCCTCGTCACCTTCTTCACGATGGCCTACATCGTGATCCTCAACCCGCTGATCATGGGTACGGCGCAGGACGTCGACCACAAGTTCATCGGCGGCCCGACCGTCATCTCGTCGATCGCCGCCGTCACCGCCGCGACCGCCCTCGTCGCCGGGCTGCTCACGATCGCCATGGGAGTGTTCGGCCGGTTCCCCGTCGCGCTGGCTGCGGGCCTGGGCATCAACGGCGTCGTCGCCTTCGGCCTCGCGCCGCACATGACGTGGGCCGACGCGATGGGCCTCATCGTCCTCGAGGGCATCCTGATCCTGATCCTGGTCGTCACGGGATTCCGGACAGCCGTCTTCCACGCAGTCCCCGAGCAGCTCAAGTACGCGATCGGTGTGGGCATCGGCCTGTTCATCACGATCATCGGTTTCGTCGACGCGGGCGTCACCCGCACCGGCATCCCGCTCATCACGTTCGGCAACAACGGGGCACTGCGCGGCTGGCCGTCGTTCACGTTCGTCTTCGGCCTGCTGCTGACGGCGGTGCTCGTCGCGAAGAAGGTGCGCGGCGCGATCCTCATCGGCATCGTCTCGACGACCGTCCTCGCGATCGTCATCGAGGCGATCGCGCACGTGGGCCCGCAGACGGGACCCGACGGCAAGGTCGTCAACCCCAACGGGTGGAGCCTCAACGTCCCCAAGCTGCCGGACAGCATCACGGCATCCCCGGACTTCAGCTCCATGGGCCACGTGAGCCTCTTCGGCGGCTTCTCCGCGATCGGGGCGGTGGCTGCCGGCCTCGCCGTCTTCTCGCTCATGCTCAGCGACTTCTTCGACACGATGGGCACCGTCTTCGGCCTCGCCAACGAGGGCGAGATCCTCGACGAGGACGGCTCGGTGCCGCACTTCGAGGGGATCCTCGTCGTCGACTCCGTCGGTGCGATCGCGGGCGGCCTGGCGGGGACGTCGAGCAACACGAGCTACATCGAGTCGGCGTCCGGCGTGGGGGACGGCGCACGCACGGGTGTCGCGTCGCTCGCGACCGGGGCGCTGTTCCTCGTCGCGATGTTCTTCTCGCCCCTCGTCACGATCGTCCCGCACGAGGCCGCGACGCCGGCGCTCATCATCGTCGGCTTCCTCATGATGACCCAGATCCGGCACATCGACTTCACCGACTACGAGATCGGCATCCCGGCGTTCCTCACCATGGTGCTGATGCCGTTCACGTACTCGATCACGAACGGCATCGGCGCCGGATTCATCACCTACTGCCTCATCAAGGCCGCGAACGGCAAGGCGCGCGAGGTGCCCGCGCTGCTCTGGGTGGTGTCGGCGGCGTTCGTCGTCTACTTCGCCTACGACCCCGTCACCCAGCTGCTGCACGTCGGCTGACATAGCACGGAGGCGGGGCGCGGAGGCGCCCCGCCTCCGTGCTGTAGCGGCGTCGATGCGGACGGTGAAGTGAGGTCACCCTGGCTCGAAACCGGCTCCACATGCGCCCTCGTCCCCCACTCGGGAGCAGTTCGCCGGTCGTTCACCATTCGTTCACTCCACCGCTGGACATACGACGACGAATCGTCATGATGGAGCCGCCTGGGGTTGTCGATGGGACCGCCCCCACCCGTGGGGGAGACCCGTGGACCTGACCCTGGTGGCGGTCATCGTCGTCATCGCGCTGGCGCTCCTGTTCGACTTCACCAACGGTTTCCACGACGCGGCCAACTCCGTGTCGACCGTCGTGGCGACCCGCGCCCTGCCGGCGAAGTGGGCCGTGTGGTTCTCGGCGTTCTTCAACTTCGCCGCGGTCTTCGTGGTGGGCACAGCGGTGGCGAACACGGTGGCGAAGACCGTCCACTCGAACGTCACCGGGATCGCGGTCGTGTTCGCCGCGCTCTTCGCGGCCATCGCGTGGAACTACGCGACGTGGTGGGTGGGCATGCCGTCGTCGTCGAGCCACGCACTCATCGGTGGGCTGGTCGGCGCCGGCCTCGCCGCCGGTGGCGTCGACGCGATCAGCTGGCCGAGCGTGGAGAAGACGCTCATCGCGATCGTCGCGAGCCCGCTGGTGGCCTTCGGCATCGCGTTCCTGGCGATGTTCGTCGTCGCTGCGGCGCGCACCCTGTTCAAGCTTCCCGACAACGCCAAGCAGTTCAAGTGGCTGCAGCTGGTGTCGGCAGGCGCCGTCTCGTTCGGGCACGGCGCCAACGACGCGCAGAAGACGATGGGTGTCATCGCCGCGCTGCTCGTGGGCACCGGTCATCTCGCGTCCGGCAAGGACGGGACCGTGCCCGTCCCGGTCTGGGTCGAGTTCGCCGCGTACAGCGCGATCGCCCTCGGCACGGTCTGGGGCGGCTGGAAGATCATCGAGACGATGGGCCTCAAGATCACGACGCTGCACGCGTCGTCCGGTGTTGCTGCCAACGTCGGCGCGGTCACGGCGATCTTCGGCGCGACCGGGCTCGGCGTCCCGATCTCGACCACGCACGCCGCCGCGTCGTCGGTCGCCGGCGCCGGTGTCGGCTCGGGGATGGGGATCAACCTCAAGGTCGTCGGCGAGATGGTGCTGGCCTGGGTCGTCACGCTGCCGACGACGATCGTGCTGGCATTCGGTGTCTACAAGCTGACCCAGCTTCCGGGCATCGCCGCCTGGGTCGCCGTCGGCACGCTCGTGCTCATCGTCGGCGGCCTCATCGTCTACGCCATGCTCAACACGATCGGGGCCGACGACGTCGAGGCCGAGATCCCCGACGAGCAGGTCCTCGAGCTCCCGGTGTCGATGCACCCGCACCTCGAGGGGCACGGACCCGCCGCCTGACGGCCGTCCTACTCAGGCGGGGACGCGCGCCGCGCCTCCTCGATCCGCTGCTTCTCAGCCTCGTACTCGGCGGCCGTGAGGAGGCCTGAGTCGCGCAGTCGGGTCAGCTGGGGGAGCACGTCGTCGGGGTCGTCGCGCACGTCGACCGGGGGCACGGTGCGCAGGTCGACGTCGTCGACCGCACGCCGGCGCCACCACCTCCGTCGCCCCGCGTTGACCGTCACAGTTCCTCTTATCCCATGTCACCCGTTCGGAGTACATCCCCCGTGCGGTCACGGCCTTAGCGTGTCGCGCCCTGTGTGCCCTGCCCCGGCGTGCGACAGGGCCCCCGCGCGCTGCGCGGAGGCCCTGTCGGGGAGGGTCAGTCGTCGTTCTGGTCGCCCCCGCCGCCGGATCCGCCGGATCCGCCCTGGCCGCCCTGCTGACCGTCGCCGCCCTGGTCGTGCGACGCGTCGGGCGAGTGGGTGGAGCCGGACGAGTGGTCGCCCTGCTCGTCCTGGTCGTCGCCCTGCTCGTTCTGGTCGTCGGCGTCGTCGCTCTCATGGGTCTTCGTCGTCGACGGCGAGGCGTGCTCTGACTCGCTCGGCTCGGCGGACTCCGACGGCTCAGGGGTCCGCGAGTGCGTGGCGGTCGGCTCCGCCGACGCCGACTCCGAGGGCTCATCGGACTCGGTGGGCTCGGGAGACTCGGACCCGGTGCTCGCGCTGGTGGACGTGGACGTGGACACGACGTCGGTGCTGGGCGACAACGGTGACGCGAGGTGTCCCGAGGCGAACGCGGCCGACGTGCCCATGAACACGCCGGCGACGACCAGCGGTACCAGGAGCTTGATCTTCATGATGTGGATCCCCCTCGGATCGACTTCACGTGGCATCGGCCGCAGGGGCCGCTACCCACACGATCGGATGCCACCACCCCGACCTCGTCCCACGGACATCCAAGAAACGGAGAGGGAGATCCTGCGTTCGCCCGTGCGGGTGAACCCAGCCGCTCGCGGACAGCCGGAGACAGCGGCCGCGGTTCGAGAAGGGCCGTGCTTCAGACGACCCGAAGGCGCAGTGTGGAGCTCACCGAGGTGTAGTACACCTTGTTGGATCCGATGACGACGCGCAGCGACCAGGTGCCTCGACTGCGCATCGCGAAGCCGAGGTAGGCCGCGCCCGAGCGGCTCTTGGCCGACACCAGGGTGCGCCACTTGCCGGCGTAGGCGTACTGCACCGTCACGGCCGTACCGCTCGGCAGCGAGGCCAGCCGGCAGGTCATCACGTCGCGCACCCCGCGCTTGACCGTCGTCGCCGAGAGCCGGCACGTCGGTACTCCCGCCACGTACTGACGCAGCACGGTGCTGCTGGGGAGGTACCAGCCCGTCGTCAGCGCCTGCGCGGTGAACACCGTCGTCGTCGAGACCCTGAACGCAGCCGCGAAGTAGCCGGTCGACGTTGTCGCGACGGTGCGCGAGATCGCCGTGCCGACCGCCGGCCTCCCGGTGACCTTGACGGTCATCGCAGCGGCACCGAGCTTGCTCAGCGGCACGGTCACGCGACCCTTGACGGTCACCGTGGTGCCGCTGCGCACGACCTTCAACGCCGTGAGGGCGACGGCGGTCGGTGCGGCGACCTTGACCGCGAGCGCCGAGCTGAGCTTCGAGCAGGCGTTGGTCACCGTCTCGCAGCCCGTCGTGGCGTTGACCCGCACGGCGAGCGTGTGCGACCCGTAGAGCCCTGCGGTGTTCCAGGTGAGGACGCCGCTGCAGTCGTACGTCGTACCGGTGCAGGGCACGCTCGTCGCCGGTGCGCCGGTGTTGCCGTCGACGATGAGGTCGAGGCTGGACGGATAGGTGGTCGTGCCGGTGACCGTGCTGGCGGCCGCGTGCACGTCGACCGGCCCCGGACCGACGACGCCGGTCGTTCCGGTGCCGGCGCCGGGGACGCTGATCGACACGGACGGCGCCTGAGGTGCCGCTGACGCGAGCACAGTGAGGGTCGCGGTGGCCGACGTCGCGGAGTCCGCGGGGTTCACCGACGTGATGCGGGCCGAGACGGTGTGGCTGCCCAGCGAGAGGGTGCTCGTGTCCCAGTCGAACGTCGTCGAGCACGACCAGCCGGTCTGGGCGCAGGTGAACGTGTACGCCGGGCTGGCGACGCCGTCGACGAGCAGCTCGAGCGTGGCGGGCTCCGACGTCGTCCCTGGCGTGGTGGTGCCGAAGACGGACACCGGCACCACGCCCTTGACCGACGTGCCGTCGGCGACGCCGCCGAACGAGACGGTCGGCTTCTGCGGCGTGAGACTGGCCACCGTGGTCCCCGGCAGGTCACGAGCGCCCCAGTGCACGGCGACCGCGGAGGCGCTCAGTGCCGAGTTGTAGACGGCGGTGTCGTCGAGGGTGCCGGCGAAGGCATAGCTCGCCGGAGCGCCGGGCCACGACACGAGGTTGTCGCCGCCGACGTGCCAGTAGCCCTTGAACACCTGGTTGGTCTTCGTGGTGTTGGACGCCACGAGTGCACCGTCGACGTAGAGCCGCATGCCGAGGCTGGAGCTCTGCGTCGCGACGACGTGGTGGCGGACCCCGTCGTTGTAGACCGTCGGGCTGGTGAGAACGACCTTGGCCCCGGTGTAGACGCCGAAGGCGAGCTGCCCGGCGTTGGTCATCCAGAGCATCTTGTCGAACGTGTTGCTCGCGTAGTCCTGCTTGTTGCCGAATCCGATCAGCTTCCCGCCGGACGTCGACGTCGTGGAGAACCACGTCTCGAGCGAGTAGTTCGTCGGCGAGTCCATGAGCTTCTGGCTGTAGAGCACCTGGCCCGCGCTGCCCGTCAGGGTGAGGGCGTGGCTCGGGTCCGAGCTGAGCAGCCCCGGCCCGAACGAGCCGGCGCCCTTGAGGACGAGGTTGTCGCGGTTGTCGCTGCGGTCGGAGAGGAAGACGTCGCCGACCTCGTCGTAGCGGACGTAGAGCTCGGGGTTGTCACCGAGGACCGCGGCCTCGTACGGCGAGGGTCCGTAGGAGCCGGGGGCTCCGGAACCGATGTTGGTGACCACCACTGTGCGCTCGCCCGAGGTCCGCGTCACGGTGCCGTCGGTGACGGTGACGCGGTACTTGTAGGCCGACCCCATCGCGACGGCCGAGTCGGTGTAGACCATCTGCGGCCGCTGCCAGAACCACGACCGCTGCGTGAGTCCCGTCGCCGCGGGGATGGCCGCCCAGCTCTGCCCGTTGTCGGCCGAGCGCTCGAGCGTGTAGGTGAGCGTCGCGTCGTCGTTGTCGAGGCTGGGCAGCCAGCTGACCCGCACCTGGCCCGGCGTGAAGCTGCTCGCACTCACGACGGGGAGGCTCGGCTGCGCGTCTGCGGTCTGGCTGAAGCGCGTGAGGCCCTGCTGCACGACGCCGTTGACCGAGCTGAACTCCCCGCCGACGTAGAGGTAGTCGCCGCCGCCCGTGTGCGCGACGGTCATCGCGCGCGGTCCGATGCCCTCGAGGGCGGTCTCGCGCGGGAAGAGGGTGATGTCGCCGTCGTTGGTGTTGGGGAAGAATGGCAGGAGCGTCGGGTAGGGCAGCTGACCTGAGACGCCGATGCTGGTCGGGTCGGCCGTGAGGGTCTCGGCGAGCAGGTGGTGGCGCGCGCCGTCGGGGTAGGCGCCGATGAACGAGCAGTTGTGCGCGTGCGACGCGGAGTAGAGCGCGTTGGAGTGGACGACGAGGGCCTGGGTGGCGCCGAGGCAGCCGTCCTTCCACCGGAGGACGTGGTCCCAGCCCCAGGACGTCCGGCCGTCGAAGGACCCGGAGCCGGTGCCCTCGTTGCCGGTGTAGAAGCCGTTGGCGTCGACCACGATCGTCTTGACGGCCGACGTGTAGCCGAGGCTGTCCGTGCCGGTCGTCCACGGCGGCGCCGTGAGCGCCCAGGTCACCGCGCCGGTCGCGTTGTCGACCCCGGCGATGCCGTGCGAGTGGGTGCCGTTGACGTCCTCGAAGTCACCGCCGAGCAGCACCTGGCTGCCGTCGGGCTTGACCGCGATCGTGTCGACGTCCGGCAGGTTGTGCGTGGGGTCGACGGTCGAGGACGTCGCGGGAGCCCAGGCCTTGAGCGACCCGGGGCTCGGCTGGCCGACGGCCACCGCGGCGGCGGCGCGGGTGCGCGCGGTGAGCACGCCGCCCGTGTTGACGCTGGTGAACGCCCCGCCGTAGTAGACGGTGGTGTTGTCCGGCGAGACCGCGATCGCCTTGACGCGGCCCGTCGGCGCCGGGGTGAAGCCGCTGACGACGGTGCAGCTGGCGATGTCGAGCGCGGCGAGGTTGCCCTTGTTGGCGCCCCCGAACGTGGAGAAGGTGCCGCCGACGTAGAGCGTCGCGCCGTCGGGCGAGACAGCGAGGCTGCGCACGGTGGCCGCGGCGGCGGTGCCGAGCAGAGCCTCGGGGGCGCAGGACGTCGGTGCGCCCGTGGCCGCGTCGAGGACGGCGAAGTTCGAGCGGGCGACGTCCGCGGCGCCCTGGGCGGCGCCTGCCGGCCGCAGGTTCGAGAAGCTGCCGCCGACGAAGACCTTGCCGCCCGCGCTCGCGACGGCCCAGACGATCCCGTCGGTCTGGTACGTCGACTGCGGTGTCGCCGTGAACGTCACCGGCGCCTCGAGCGCTCCCGCGGACCCGGACGCGACGAGGGGGAGTCCGGCGGCCACCACGGCAGTGGTGGCCAGACTCGCCAGCAGACGTGCGCGCATCCGTCGTCCTCTCGTGTCCCCCGTGGGCGTTGCGAGCCGGTACGTCGGCTCAGCGCGGCCCGCTGGTGCGACGACCAGCGTATGTGCTGCGTTCCCTCCCCTTGCACGACAGGTCGACCAGGTTGACCGTTCCGGAGTGCTGGCGAGAGCCGAGCGGAGCAGACCCGTCACGGAGTGTGGAGCAGGGCACACGCAGCGCCATGTCGACGGGCGCAGTCAGTGCGGTCCGGGGGGCTCGCGCAGGGCGTCCGGGTCGGCGCCCATCGCGGCCATGAGGCGGGCGACGAGCGACTCGCGCACCCGCTGGTAGGAGGCGTCGTCGGGCAGCGCGCCGCTCTCGTGCGCGAGGTCGAGCATGGCCAGCTCGTCGGCCAGCACCGCGGCGTCCGTGGGTCCCGGGACCGGTGGCTCCGGCTCGGGAGGGTCCGGCCGGGGCACGGGCGCCGTCGTGGTCGTGCGGCCGGCAGCCGTCGCGGTGGCAGGGCCGGACTTCTTCGCCGGCGCGGGTGTCGCCGCCGCGGTCGTCGTGGCCTTGCGCGTGCGGGGCGGCTGCGGTGTCGCGCCCTTGCCGCGCTGCGCGGGCGCGGGCGGGGTAGTCCCGCGTCGAGCTCGGCGCCACCACCACACGCCTGCAGCGGCGATGCCCAGGATGCCGAGCCCCGCGACGATGGCCGTCCAGGGGACCGTCGATCCGGTGCCGAGATCGAGAGTGACGGTCGTCCCGGCGGCGAGGGGTCCGGCGCGCAGCACCTGGTAGGTGGTCCCGCGGTCGGTCTGGGTCCCCGCCGACGTGAGCTGCGCCGACGTCACCGCCGTGCCCTGCGGTGCCAGCACGGTGAACGTCGTCGTCGGCTGGTCGATGAGGAAGAAGAGCGAGGCAGCCGTCGGGGCCTCGTAGCGCATCGTCCCGGTCGTCGTCCCGGGCGGGACCGGTCGCGTGTGCGCCCACGTCGTCCCGACGACCGCGTCGCAGCAGACCTCGAACCACCCGACGTACTGGAGGTTCGTCGCGCCGGGTGCGACGGGGAGCAGCACGGCGGCGTTGCCCTTGTCCGGGGCACCGGCGAGCGGCTGCTCCGTGCGGTAGGCCGTGCCCGCGGAGTTGACGAGCGTGAGGTCCTGCTCGACGGCCATCGTGGCTCCGGTGATGTCGAGCCACACTGTCCAGTCCTTGCGCGTGATCGGCGCGGCCGCCGTCGTCGTCTCGTAGACCGGCAGGGTCACCGTGACCGTGGCGGCCGCGTCGACCCCGATGACGTCGGTGGAGAACGTCACACCGGAGTGGACCGTCGTGACCGTGTAGGTCCAGTCCGAACCGCCGGCGAGGCCGTCGAACTCGAACTTGCCCGCGGCATCGGCGGTGCCGGTCGCCGTGATCGGGTCGGACGTCGAGCCCGCGCCGTGCAGCGTCACGATGGCTCCGGGCACCGGCTTGTGCGCGACGCCGAGCAGCACGACGCCGCGGATGGCTGCCGTGCCGGCGGCCGAGCTGGACCGCGCGAGCGCGGCCTGCGCAGGCAGCGCCGCGACGATTCCGGGCACGAGGCAGAGTGCGGCGCCGGCGAGTGCCAGAGCGACCCTGACCCGACCGGCGCCGTGATCCCGCACGTGCTACTCCTTCACCCGAGTCCCGCAGGAGCGGCAGAACGCGTCGGCTGCGTCGACGGTGGCACCGCACCCTGCGCAGGAGTGTCGCATCATCGCGGCCTTGCGCGCGGCGATGGCGGCCTCGATGTCGGCGCGCAGCTCGTCGGGCGACTTCGCGTGCGACATGACCGGAGGTGACGACGGCTGTTCCAGCCCTGCGGCCGGGGAGAGGGTCGCAGCATCCGCGGTGGCGGTTGCGACGGTGCCCGCGACGTCCTCCCGCGCCACTGCGGACGCCGTGACGGGAGGGAGCACGATCGGCGGCTGTCCGGACACGGCCGGCTCGAGGAACGGGTGCAGGACCATCCAGGCCATGCTCACGAGCAGCAGCAGTCCGAGGACCAGGTAGGCGTTCATGTCAGGCCTCGACCTTCTCCGCCTCGTGCGCGACGTCGGTCGGCAGCGGCGGTGCGGTGCGTCGGCGCGGCAGCACGAAGAGGATGCCGCCGAGCGAGAGGAGCAGGCCGCCCAGCCAGATCCACACCACGGTCGGGTTGGTGAAGACCGTCAGGGTGGCGACGTTCTTGGACAGGTCGGCCTCTTCGAGGACCACGTACACGTCCTGCTTCCAGCTCGTGATGATGCCGACGTTGGCATGCGTCTCGCCGCTCGACGTGAACTGGTCCTGCCGGGTGTCCATCGTGGCGACGGTGCGACCGTCGACGTCGAGCACGTTGACCGTCGCGACGAAGGAGCTGCGGTCGGCCTGCTGGTCGACGTTGAGAGCTGCCAGCCGGATGTTCTGACCCTGGCTCGTGCTCGCGCTGCCGACGGTGAGCGTCACGCGGTTCTGCTGTTGCAGGCTCGAGTTCAGCGTCACCGCAGCGAGCAGGACGATGAGCCCGACGTGTGCGACGTACGGGCCGGACGCGCGCAGCGCGGCGAGCAGCCGTCCGTCGCTCGTCTCGCGCCAGGCCGAGCCGACGCGGCGGTACATCTTGCGCGCGACCGTGGCCAAGGCCAGCAGTGCGAGCGTGACGACGAGGGCGACGCCCCACGCCTGCCAGCCGCTCATGGCCCACAGCCCGACGAACAGCACCGCGCCGGTGCCGGCACGGACGACGAGAGTGCGGAGCCGCGAGCCCTCGGTCTGGTCGGGCAGGAGCGGGGACAGCGCGAAGATCGCGAGGATCGCGATCCCGAGCGGGGTGCACACGAGCCGGAAGAACTCGGGGGTGACCGCGATCTCCTGGTCGCGCAGCACGCGGAGGAACAGCGGGAACATGGTGCCCCACAGCACGGCGACGGTGATCGCGACCAGCAGCACGGTGAGCGCGCGCTGGCCGAACCAGCCGTGGCCGCGCCCGTCGGCCTTGGGGGCGCGCAGCTGCGGGAGGCGCCAGACGATGAGGCCGCCGCTCACGAGCATGATCGCGAGGATCGCTGCGCCCATGACCCCGCCGAGGCCGGACTCGCCGAACGCGTGCACCGACGAGATGACACCGGACCGGGTGAGGAAGGTGCCGAACAGGCAGAGCAGGAAAGTCGTCACGACGAGAACGAACCCGAGGACGCGCAGGCGACCGGTTCGCCAGTGCGTGAGACCGGAGTGCAGCAGCGCGGTGCCGGTGAGCCAGGGGAGCAACGACGCGTTCTCGACCGGGTCCCAGCCCCAGTAGCCGCCCCAGCCCAGCTCGACGTATGCCCAGCGCGCGCCGAGAACGATGCCGATCGTCAGCGCGATCCAGGAGAGCGCGCTCCAGCGCTGCGTCACCTTGAGCCAGGGTCCCTTGTCCGGTCCGGCCACGAGTGCCGAGATCGTCAGGGCGAAGGGCACCGTGTAGAGGATGTAGCCGGCGTACAGGGTCAGCGGGTGGATGATCTGGAGCGGGTTCTGCAGCAGCGGGTTGAGTCCCTGGCCGTCGGCCACCGGAGTCACCATCGTGACGAACGGGCTCTCGATCATCGTGACGAGTCCGGCGAACAGAGCGGTGACGACGCCGAACGTCGTGACGGCGTACGGCGCGATCCCCCAGTGCTTGCGGCGGTTCTGCACGACGATGATCGCGGCGAGCAGGGCCGAGATCCACGTCCAGAGGAGCAGCGACCCACCCTGGCCGGCCCACATCGCAGCGAGCTTGTAGGGCAGGTCGAGGCTGCGGCTGGTGTAGTCGGCGACGTACTGCATCGAGAAGTCCGACGTCACGAGGGCCACCAGCAGGGTCACGGACGCGACGGTCGTCGCGAGAGCCGTCGCGAAGACGGCGCCCTCCGCGCTGCGGACGAAGTCGTCGCGGTGGCGCAGCGCGCCGACGAGCGACGCGACGACGCTCCACAGTGCCGACGCCAGCGCCAGTGCGATGGCAAACGTGCCGAGCTCAGCCATGACCGATCACGAGTCCTTGGTGTCCTGGTCCGCGGCGTCCGAGTGCAGGGCGAGCGCGGAGGCGAGCGCGCGGCGACGGACGAGCAGGTGGATGGTGTAGGCGCCGTAGAGCGTGACGGCGAGGCCGTAGCCGACGACGAGGTTCAGGCTGTTGTTGATCATGACTCGATCTCCTCGAGAGCTGAGGCCATGCGACCCACCTGCAGGCGGAGCCGGACGAGGTAGGCGTAGACGAGGGTGAACGTGGTGAGACCGACGAGCAGCGCGATCACCATCGGGGCCGGCATGTGGGGACCGCCGCTGGTGATGATCACCTGCTGCGGGTGCAGCGTCCGCCACCAGTTCACCGACAGGTAGATGATCGGGACGTCGATGAACGCGATGATGCCGAGGACGGCGGAGAAGCGGGCCCGACGGGCCGGGTCCGGGACGTACGCGCGCACCGCGTTGTAGGCGAGGTAGAGCAGCCACAGGACGAGGAACGACGTGAGCCGCGGCTCCCAGGTCCAGTACACGCCCCAGATCGCGTGGCCCCACATCATCCCGGTGACCAGGACGACGGTGGTGAACAGCGTGCCGATCTGGGCGGAGGCGGCGGCGAGCGCATCGGCCTTCATGTCGCGCTTGCTCAGGTAGTGGATGCTCGACGCGAACGTGACGCCGAAGGCGACGAAGCAGATCCACGCCGACGGCACGTGGATGTAGAAGATCCGCTGCATCGCGCCCTGCAGCTCGTCCTCGGGTGCGAAGAAGAACGCGAAGTACGCGAAGACTCCGAGCATGGCCGTCGTGAGGATCGCGAGGCGGCTGGGTCGCTGGCCGGGGTGGTAGTCGCTGACGTGGACGACGGAGACGGCCTCTCGCCCGACGGTGGTGAGCTTGCTGGTGATGCTCATTGGTCCTCCACTACGAACGAGAAGGTGGCGATCGCCGCCAGGCCGACGACGGCGTCGAAGCCGGCGAGGAGGGCGAACCACTGGAACATGTCCACGCTGCCGCCGGCGTCGCCGCCGAGGGCACGCCGCGTCGTCTCGACGGCAGCGATCATGAGCGGGACGGCGACGGGCATGACGATCAGCGGCAGGAGGGACTCGCCCATCCGGCTGCCGACGGCGATGCCCGAGAACAGGGTGGCGATGACGACGAGGCCGATGGTCGCCAGGACCACCACGCCGATCAGCGCCGGCACGTCGAGAGAGCCTGCGGACTCGCCGGTGGCGAGCACGAGGAACATCGGGACGACGAAGGCCTCGATGACGGCCATCATCGCCAGGCCCGAGATCAGCTTCCCGACGAAGATCGACTCGCGCGGGGCGGGCGAGAGCAGGAGTCCCTCCATCGCGCGGTCCTGAGACTCACGCGTCATCGACCGGCCGACGCCCAGCAGGACGGCGAACAGGAGGCTGATCCAGAGGATGCCGGTCGCGAGGCCCTGCGAACCGCCGCCGGGGGCCGAGGTGAAGCTGGCCGTGATGAGCACGGTGATCGCGAACAGCGCGGCGGAGCCGAGGGCGTCACGGCTGCGCAGCTCGACACGCATGTCCTTGACGGCGATGAGCCAGGCCGCGCGCATCCGTGTCGGCGGCGTCACGCGCGCCGGGTTCGGGTCGAGCGCGACGTACGCCACGGAGTCGTCGTGGTCACGGCGCGAGCCGGTCGGAGCGGGTACCCACGGTGCGTCGCCGGTGCCGGAGGCCGTGCCTGTGCTGGCGCCGGCGCCCACGAGCGCCAGCTCGACGGATGCGACGCTGTCGAACTCGCTCTCCGTAGAGGAGATCGGCTCGTCGACCAGCACGCCGCCCTCACCGATGACGACGAGGCGGGTCGGACCGTCGGTGGCGCGGGCGGCCTCGTGCACCGTCATGACCACGGTGGTGCCGGCGGCGTTGAGCATGCGGAGCATCGCGACGAGCCGTGCGCACGACGCCTCGTCGAGCCCGGTGAACGGCTCGTCGAGCAGCAGCACCTCGGGACCGTGCATGAGCGCGCGCGCGAGGGTGAGGCGCTGGCGGTTGCCGCGTGAGAGCACCGCGGCCGGCCGGTCGAGGACCTTGCGCAGGTCGAGCGCGTCGGCCAGCTCCTCGATGCGCGCCTCGGCGTCGGCGACACCGAACATGCGGCCGTGGAAGAGCAGGTTCTGGCGCCCGGTCAGGTCGCCGTAGAGCAGGCCGTCGTGGGAGACGAAGCCGAGCATCCGGCGCAGGCCAGGTCCCGCCTTGCGCAGGTCGACCCCAGCCAGGGTGACGGTGCCCGACGTCGGGGCGGTCAGACCTGACGCCATCCGCAGCAGCGTCGTCTTGCCGGCGCCGTTGGCGCCCATGAGCGCCACGAACGCGCCGGCCGGGACGGTCAGGTCGACGTGGCGCAGCACCTTGTGGTGCCCGTACGTCTTGCTGACGTCCTGGAAGACGAGGTCACTGGCCATTGCTGGTGCCACCCGACTGGAACTTCGACGGGCACTTGGCGAGCAGGACGCTGGAGTGGAAGAGGCCGTCGGTGCCGAGAGAGCCCTCCGCGACCATCTGCGTCCCCGGCTGCGACGCGGTCGACAGCGCCGTGGTGGCCGAGCCCTGGTAGACGACCGGCACGGAGGTGGTGCCGTCGGTCAGGACGAAGGTCGTCGTGCCGGCTCCGGTCTCGACGCTGTCCTTGACGAGGGTGCCGGCGAGGCGGACGTGCTGCCCCTGCAGGGCCTTCACCTCGGTCGGGGTCTTGTAGTAGACGACCGACTTGCCGAGCATCGAGGTCGCGACGAAGGCGACGCCGATGACGAGCACGGATCCGATGACGATCCAGAGCCACGCGTGGCTCTTGCGCTCGAGATCCGCGGGCGCGTCGTCTGCGGTCGCCGGCTGCGGGGCCTGGTCGAGCTGGGTCATGGGGACCTCCTCGGACCGGTGGGTGCTGACCTTCGTCGTCATGGCCTGCTCCCCTCCACGTCTCTCACTGCCTCAATTCTGCGGCGCGGAGGGTGTGCGGCCCATCCGTCGCACGGCACGTTCAGGGCACATCCCTGCTGCTCAGAGGCGGTGCCAGGTGCCGAGCGGCATATGCCCTCCTGTACCTACCGGACGGGTCAGGCGGCGAGCGGCCGTGCCGCGAGGAGGCCGGGGACGCCGCGGCACCGGCCGCGCGGCGCGACCGGTGGCGTGGGCGGAAGGACCGGGCGAGCGTCAGCCCGCGGCGACGGCCTTCTCGAGCATCGTCGTGAACGTGGCCTCGTCGAGCGAGCTGATGTACTTGTCGATGACCTCGCCCTTGCTGTTGATGACGTAGGTCTCCGGCAGGCCGCTGACGCCGTAGGACGCACCGATGCGCGAGTCGGGGTCGACCACGCTGGGGTAGTCCAGGCCGTAGGTCTGGTAGTAGGTGTGGGCACCGGCTGTCGTGTCGTGCGTGTCGACGCCGAGGAACACGACGCCCTTGGCCTCCCAGCGCTTCGCGACGTCGGCCACGACCTGCGCCTCGGCCTTGCACGTCGTGCACCAGGACGCCCAGAAGTTCACGACCACCGTCTTGCCCTTGTAGTCGGCCAGCGAGATCTGCTGGTCGCCCGTCACCTGGGTGCCGCTGAAGACCGGCGCCATCGAGCCGATGGGGTCGGCCGACAGCCGCGGGCCGGTGACGTTGGCCGTCGCGCTGGAGCTGCGCGGTGCCAGGGCGAACCCGAACAGCACGAGGGCGACGACGACGATGACTGCCAGGATGAAGATCCCGATCCGGCGGCTGCTCGTGGCGCTCGGCTCCGCGGTATCGACCTGGTCGGCGTCCGCGCCCCGCGCGTCCTGGATGGTCATCGTGCTCGCCTCCACGGCGGACTCGTCGTTCGGTACCGGTTCCTGGGGCCACGTCGTCATGACGTCACCTGGCCGTTCTGCTTGGCGGGCGGGGTGTCGAGGATGTCGCCCTGGTGGCAGCGGGCGCAGAAGACGGGCTGGTGGCAGTAGGCGCAGGCCTTTCCGCCGGACACCCGCATCGACGCGGCGTGGTTGTAGAGCATCTGGTCGTGGTCGACCTTCACCGCGCCGGTGGTGTGGCAGTTCTCGCAGTAGGACTTCTGGTGGCACGACCCGCAGGTGGTTCCGGATGGATCGACAGCACCGGCGGGCTGGTGGGCGATCGACGCGTTGCGTGCTGCGGCGACGGCTGCCTCGGCGCTCTTGTGGCTGAAGACCCAGAGCTTGTCGCTGTGCGAGGTCGGTGCGCCGGCGAGCACGAGCCCGGTCACCGAGCCTCCGATCTGCGGGAAGGTGTGGCAGGTCGAGCACGTCGACGGGATCGAGTCGCTCGTGACCTTGCCGTTGACGACCTTGAAGTGCGCGCCGTCGTGGCAGCGGAAGCAGCCGGCCGAGGTCTGGTGACCCAGGTTGTCGGGGTAGGTCTGGGCCTGCACCTTCATCTCCGGCGTGGCGAGCTCGCGGTAGATCGACTTGAGCTCGGCGATCGCGCTCGTGATCTGCGCGGCCTGCTTCGTCGCGACGGCGGGGTACTCGTCCTGGTAGGTGAAGCGGAGGCTGTCCATCCCGCGGTCGGCGTCCTCGAGGGTCGGGTACGAGGCGTTGAGCAGGTCGACGGCGTCCTTCTTGATGTACGGGAGCGTCGTGCTCATGCGTCCGGCGGCCAGCGCCTCGTCGACGGCCTGCGAGGTGCTCGGGATCGCGTGGCCGACGCGGTTGTGGCACTCGATGCAGTCCATCGTGCGCGTGCGCTGCTCCTGCGTGAGGCGCTGCACGTCCGGGGTGGCGTTGCTCGACAGGCCGACCTGGTTGGCGGCGATGTACTGCGTCGTCGTGCCGTCGGGGTTGTGCACCGCGACCGAGTCGATGGTCTGCGAGCGTGGGTCGGAGCTCGTGAACGTCACGTTCTGCTGCACGTGCCAGTGGACCCCGCGCGGGCTGTTGGGCCCTGCCGCGGTGTCCTGGTCACCGGTGAGGCCGGCGGGACGCAGGACGACGGCCACCATGTCGCGCGTGTTGGCCTTGTTGTCCTCGTAGCGCGGGCGCAGGACGAGACGCACCGGACCGCCGTTGGCCGTGATCGACTCGAGCGAGTGGCACCGCAGGCACGTCTCGGTCACGGGCGGGAGGTCGGCGTGGTCGGGCGCCGGGATCGGGCGCTCGTAGGTGTTCGTGATCAGCTGGAAGAGCTGCTTGGTGCCCGCAGCCTTGGCCTTGACCCACCCGCCGACGCCGGGCTCGACATGGCACTCGGCGCACGCCAGCTCCGAGTGCGGCGACATCTCGTACGCCTTGTGCTCGGGGGCCATCGTGTGGCACAGGCCGCAGAAGGCGGCGGTCTCGCTGAAGCTCACCGCGAACACGGCCCCGATCGTCATGATCGAGCCGATCCCGGCGATGACGATGAACCCGAGGATCGCGCCGCGGCGCGTCTTGGGCACCGGGATCTTGTGGATCAGAGCCCGGGTACGTCGCCAGTGCTTCCGCCTCGGTGCAGGCACCGAGGCTTCGGCGACGGGCGCTTCGTGCGACATGGTCAGGTCACTTCCCGCTGCTGCTCGCAGGCGCCGGGGTGGCGGTCGTCAGGCTCTTGAGGTGGGTCTGCACGTTCTTGGCGATGTCGGACGTCGGGTCGATCGCGATGACCCGCTGCCACTCGGCCCGGACCTTCGCGAGATCCGGCGTCGCGCTGCTCAGGTACAGGAAGCCGAGGTCGTAGTGCGCCTCGGCGTTCTTCGGGGCGATGGCCGCGGCCTTGAGCCAGCTCTTCTCGGCGTTCTTGCTGTCGCCCTGGTTGAACTGCGCGGCCCCGAGACCGACCCAGCCGGTAGCGTTCTTGGGATCGAGCTTCACGACCTCGGAGCTGAACTGCGCGGAGTTCTTGTAGTCGCCGGCCTGGAAGTAGAGGCTCGCCAGCGCCGCGTACGACGCGACGTCCTTGGGGTTGGTCGTGATCTTCTGCATGAGGTCCGAGACCTTCTTCATGTCCAGAGCGGGCGCGCTGCTGCTCGCAGAGACGTCCGGGGCGCCGGTGATGCCGGGCACGCTGCTGGCGTTGCTCATCGTGTGGACGCCGAACGCCGCACCGACCATCACGACGAGGCCGGCGGCGACCCACGCGATCTTGCTGCGCGAGCGCGGCAGGGCTGCAGCGGGAGGCGCGTCGTCGCCGTCGAGAGCCATGGGCGCAGGTGCGGGTGCCGGGTCCTCGGTCAGCAGGCTCCACACCGCCTCGACCTCGGAGAGCTGGTCCTTCGCCCAGGCGCGCTGGTCCTCGGGCGCGTGCTCGAGCACGGCCACCGCGGCCCGGTGGGCGGCCTCGACGTCACGGTCGGTGGCGTCCGGCGGCAGGCCGAGCCGGCTGAGCAGCTCGCGGCGTACGTCGACGGGGTCGGTGATCGTGGGTCCGGGCTGCGTCTGCGACGACATGGTCGCCCCCTGCTCGTCCTTCGGTCCTCGCGGGACCGGCGGGTGCACTCCACCCACCGACAATCCTCGGCGCGCGCCGCCCTCGCGACCATCCGCCGTCGGGCACGTTCCAGGTAGAGAAACCGATACCGCAGATGCATCCGGGTGCCGGAAGGCATATGCCCTCCTGTACCGGGAGGAGGTGCGCCCGTCGGTGCGCGCGGGGGTTCGGGCACCGGGCACCGTGATCACCTTCTCCCGTCGCCGATGGATCGGCAGGCGTCAGTAGGACTCGTTGTCGTGCGACTTGCCGTGGCAGACGAGCGTGCAGGTCCCGTGGCCCTCGCTCGTCGACGTCCACGTCAGGACTCCGTTGTACGGCTTGACGTTGGGACCGAAGTTGACGAGGCGCGTGTAGGGCGACGCCTCCGTCGCGGTCGAGTGCAGCGTGAAGTGGCACTCGGCGCAGATCGCGTTGCCCTGCCCGGCGCCCAGGACGTCGATGCTCGTCCCGGCCGACCCGGAGCCGCCGATCCCGGTCAGGTGCTTGCCGTGGTAGCGGAAGTTGGTGGCGGTCGACGTCTCGGTGCGGAAGGGCGCCGGGTTGTGGCAGGTGTAGCAGAGGGCGAAGTTCGTGTCGGAGTAGCTCTCGCCGCTGCCCATGAGGTCGCGGTCGCGGTAGTTGCGGATCAAGAGCCCGCGGAACGTCGAGCTGTGCGGTGACAGGTCGTCGCCGGGTCCGGCTGCCGTCGACGCCTTCGAGCTCGCGTGGCAGCTGGTGCAGCGCACGGTGTTGGGGACGCCACCGGCGCCATCGACGCTGAACGTCCACAGCTTGCCGGTCCACGAGCCGGCGAGGCTGTCCTTCATCTTCTGCGTCGTGTTGGTGCCCGGGCCCTCGACCGGGTGGAACGAGGCGTTGGCCGGGTTGAACTCGACGCCGGCGTCGAGCATCTGCCACGACGGACGCACCCCGCTGTTGGACATCAGCGTCGTGTAGCCCGAGTGGCACTTGAAGCACAGCTGGTACTCGAACTGGACCGCGGCGGACTTGCCGTCGAGGAACGTGTACGCCGGTGTACTGCCCGCGGCGCCGTTCGTGACGGCGACGCCGGACACGCCGGTGAGCCGACCCGAGAGAGGCCAGGCGACCCCCGCGGCCGGAACGGTCGAGTCGACGGCGGCGGCCTGGTGCGGGTCGTGGCAGTCGCTGCACTCGACGTGCCGGTTGAGCACCCCGCCGAACTCGTCGTTGCTCCCGAGCACGTGCGAGGTCGTCACGGTGGCGTCGTGGCGGTAGAACGACGCGGTGTATCCGGTCGCGGCGGGATCCGACGGGTCGTTGGTCGCGACCGCGGGATCCGAGTACTGGGACTCGACGTTGGAGCTCGCGCCCGTGCCGTCGTGGCAGGTGAAGCACAGCGTGCTCTGCGGCGACACCTGCGGGAGGAGGTCCACCGACTTCGCGGTGTGCGCCCGGTGGCAGCCGGCGCAGGCATCGGTCCTCATCGAGTTGTAGGGGCCGTGCGGCGAGGCTGCGGTGGGGACGACACCGGCCCTCGGCGCGGCCACGGTGCTCGGCACCGGGTTCGCGGCGGCGGGGGTCGTCACTGCTGCGCGGGACGCGCCCGCCGACGCCTGTGCGACGCCGACCGGGAGCATGACCATCCAGGCGGCGCAGAGCCCGACGACGCCGGCTCGACGCACTCGGTGCGCCGTGGTCGTCGTCCGCCTGGTCATCATCGCTCCAGTGGGCCGGATGGGAGAGACCGAGGGGCCCCGTGGCCGTCCCCGGGGGGTTGGCCACGGGGCCTCGTCGGTCGGTGGTGCACGTCGTGCGGAAGTGCTCAGTGCTGGTTACTTGTTGTGGCACATGTTGCAGGTGCCACGGTTGTCGACCCGGAGCAGGAAGCTGTCCGGAGCGGCCTTGTTGATGCCGAACTCGGTCTGCACGGTGCTCGAGTACGAGGTGGAGCCATCGCCGGTCATGCTGGCGTTGGACCCGTGAGCAACGTGGCACTGGATGCAGTTGGGACTGCCTTCCTTGCCGTTGTTCGACCGGTGCATGTACATGAACGTCGCGTCGCCCGAAGCCGTCTTGTAGGACGAGCTACCCGCCAGCAGGCGGGTGTGGCAGGTGGTGCACCACTGCGAGATGTTCGCGATGAACGCCGTCGGGGCAGTCCCGCTGGCGACGTAGGCTCCGGTGTAGTTGTGGTCGTCCTGGGCCCAGTAGTTCGTGGTCGTGTAGACCTTGGTGCCCTTGGAGTCCGGGATACCGGAGATCTTGCCGATCACCGTCGCGGCAACGTTCACCGTGGTGGAGATCGAGAAGGTCGTCGTGGTCGCCGCCGCTGACACCGTGAAGATGCCGTTGTACGTCGCCGGGGTGAACCCGGAGAGCACGACCTTCTGACCAGCGACCAAGCCGTGAACGTTCCACGTCTTGAAGGTCGCCGTGGTGGCGTCGAACGCCGTCTCCGCTGCGATCCCTGCGGGATCCGCGTACCCGACCGTGCCGCCAGTCGCTGACGCGAAGCCGACGTTACGGATCGACAACGTGAAGTGCTGGTTGTCGGTCACGACCGTGACGGTGCCGGCAAGGATGCCGTCCGCTCCGCCGGTCGTCCCGTAGAACGAGACGGGCTGGGTCACCTTGAACGTGTTCGCCGCTGCGGTGATCACGTCGTAGGTGTAGGTGGTGTTCGAGCCAGAGACGGTCGCCGAGGTCTGCGTCACGCTTGTGACTGCAACCGGCGCGGGGAAGGCCAACGCAGTGCCGTCGGTCGGAACCGGACGGAGGATGCGGTAGTTCCCGTTGCCGTGCGGGTCGTGGCAGGACGTGCACTCGAGAGTGACGGCTGTGCCGTTGCCGCTACCGTTGGCGCCGCCGCCCCAGGCCGTGCCCGCGACGCCGATCTGGTGCTGCGACGTCGTGGCTGCTGCGGTCCCGACCGGGACCGACTTGGGGCTGGCTGTGTAGGACGCTGCTCCGGACCCGATCAGGGCGAAGTTGAAGCCACCACCGCGCAGTGCGCCGATGCTTGCTCCACGTGTGTTGACGCCCGAGATCGAGTACCCGACACCGTCCATGACATCCGACGACGCACCCGTGCCACCCGAGCCGTGACAGCTCTGACAGAGAACTGTCTCGTCCTGGGTGAGCAGGTATGCGCTGGTCGCGGTGTGAGCCCGGTGGCAACCTGCGCACCGGTCCACGGCCATGTTCCCCGACGTCGAGACGTGGGGACCGTTGTCGGCGAACGCCGGCGCAGCGCCCATCATCCCGAAGGACAGGATGACTGCACTCCCTACTACGAGGGATGCGAGCCGCTTCACCGTCGTCACCTCCTTCCATGAGGACTCACGTCTGTGACGTGATGGGTTTGTCTTCCTTCACGGAGCGGTTCTCCGCTCCCCGCTCACCCCTCTGTCTGCCGCATCAGTAGCTCCATACCTGGACGCGGCCGTTCTCCCGGTCCGTGATGTAGATGTCGGAGCGGGTGTCGGTTGCGATGCCGTTCGGGTACTCGAACAGGCCGTCTGCGACACCTTCGTCGCCGAACGCGCCGACGAAGGTGATCGTGTTGCTGCCCTTGTCTCCCAGCCGGTAGACGTGGACGGTCTGGTTGGTGGTGTCGACGACGTAGACGCGTCCCGAGTCGTCGAAGGCGACGCCTCGCGGGAGCCCGAGGTCGCCCTCGCCGATGCCGCGGTTGACCGCGCCGACGAGCTTGCCGTCGGGATCGAACGCGAGGAGTCGACCGTTGTTCCCGTCGGCTACGACGGCGATCCCGTCGGGACTGACCCCGATGCCGTTGGGGAAGGTCATCGGCTGGTCCGCGCCGACGACCTCGCGCGCGACCTTGCCGGTCGGGTCGATCACGAGGATGCGGTGCGACTTGCCGCCCACCTCGGTGACGTACATGACGCCGTCGCTGGCGAAGGTGATGCCCAGCGGAGCCCAGGACCCGGTGAGCCCGGTGGGCTTGAAGGTCCGGAGGTAGGTGCCGTTCGCGGTGTAGACGTAGATGGCCGACGTCATGCGGTCGGTGACGTAGACGTCGTTGGTCTGTGGGTTGATCGCGATGTAGACGGGCACGTGCGCGGCGCCCGCGCTCTTGGGCGGCGTGAGCGTGGCCAGGACGTGGCCGGAGTGGTCGAACTCCAGCACCGTGCGCGTGCCACCGCTCTGCGTCACGTAGACCCGCTCACCATCCGGCGACACCGCGACGCCGAGCGGCTGGGTGACGCCGTAGATCGAGTAGTTGTAGTGCGGCATCGACTCGCGGCTCAGGATCGGGATGGCCGTGATCGGCTTGCGGGTGATGAGGTACCAGGCGAAGAGGCTGGTGACGATCAGCAGCAGCACGCCGATGATCGCCAGCACGATGAGGCGGCGGCGTCGCTTGCCGTCGTCCGGCGCCGCGTGGCCGGCGGGTGCCTCAGCGACGGCTACTGCGACTGCTGTGTCGACGGAGGCGTCGACGGCGGTGCCGATGCCTGCGTCGCGGGAGTGGGTGCTCATGTCAGCCCGCCTTCGGCTGCGTCGTCGGGGCACCCGGGGCGTCCAGACGACCCAGCGCCGTGTTCGCGTTGGTGTTGGTGGGATCGGCGACGAGCACCTTGCGGTACCAGTCGACGGCGGCCGCGCGGTCGGACTGGGTCTCCGCGATCAGGCCGAGGCCGAGCATCGCGTCGATCGCCGCGGGCCCGCTGGTGAGCGCCGAGAGGCGCTTGGTCGCGTTGCCGGGGTTCTTGGTGCAGAAGTCGACCATCGCGCCCGCGTACTCGGCGAGCTGCGGTGCCTTCATCGCGGTGTACGCGCCGCCGAGCGCCGTGTACGGCTCGCACCACCCGGTCGGCACGAAGGCGATGGCGCGCTGCAGGCTCGCGACCGCGCCCTTCGGGTCGCCCTGCTTGATCTGCAGGGTTCCCAGCAGGTACCACGAGTCGGCGTCGGAGTCGTCGACCTTGAGGGACGCGCGGATGTTCTTCACGGCGTCGTCGTAGTTGCCCCGTTGCGCCGCGATACTGCCCAGCCAGTAGTACGCCGTCTGCAGCTGCGGGTCCACGTTGGAGAACTCGACGTTCTTCGTCCCTGCGACGACCTTGGTGAACAGGGTGACGGCCCCGTCGAGGTCACCGTTCTGCATCGTCGCCGTACCCGCGCCCACGAGTGCCGCCCGGTTTCCCGGGACCGCCCGGAGGATCTCGTCGTACTGCGTCAGTGCGTCGTCGGGGCGACCGTCCTTGAGGTACGTGGCGGCGAGCGACAGCCGCGCGGCGACGTTCTGGGGTGCCTGGCGCACGGCTTGTTCTGCCGAGTCGATCTGGCGTTCACCCAGTGACGGTCCCGAGTCGACGTGCTGGCCCTTGTAGTAGATGGCGACGAACGCCACGAGCAGCACGCCGAGGGCGATGGCTCCGTAACGGATCAGTCGGGTCAGCGTCCGGTCCGAGATTCCCTCGACTCGTGCCAGTGTCGTCATGGGCTCTCTCGCCCCCATCCTCGGTGCCAGCCCCGCCGCCGGCTTGCGGTGGAGCTCGTCGGGAGGCAGATGCCTCCGCTCTCATCGTGGTGCGGGACGTGGTCGCGGCCCATCCGTCGCGAGGCACAGACGGGGTACAACTCGGGCACATGACGCGCGTCACATCGCGCGTCCGTGCACGTCAACGAGGGTTCGTGGAAGTTCAGCAGTCCGTCGCCCCCGGGGCGAAGGGGGGCGGGTCAGACGGTGGCGTAGGCCCGATCGACGAGGGCCACGATCACCTCGGGCTGGGGCGGCTGGCCCTGCGTCGGGATGAGCGAGCCGGCCGGCGCGACCGCGTCACTGACGTCGATGAGCATCGCGTCGGCGACCAGGCAACGAAGGGTGGTCTCGTCGAGACCGGGGTAGCGCTCGAAGATCACCACGCGGGGGTGCAGCTCCAGCGCGCTCGAGACGGCGGCGGCGTCCGATGTGGCGATGGCCATGACGTCGAGGCCGGTGGCCAGGTGGAGGTGCTGCGCGAGTCCCTGACCGAGCAGGGGGTGCACGTAGAGGAGGACGACGGGTGTCGCGAGATTGTCGGGCACCGGCCTGCTCCTCTCCGGTGACGTGCGCGTCCGAGACGTCTCGACGGTAGCCCCGGTCCCGATCGGGCCGGTATCCCCACTGCGGCACAACTTCTGCCGCGTGCGCCTCTATCCACCCGTACCGATCGGATGGAGCCGGTCCTGGGCATCAGCCCTGGTCGGACGGCCTGCCCAGGCCCTGGCGCACGATGTAGGACGCCGCCTGGATGCGGTTGTCGAGGCCCAGCTTCTCGAGCGCGTTGTGCACGTGGTTCTTCACCGTGCCCTCGGTGATGGACAGGCGATGGCCGATCTGCCGGTTGGACATACCGTCTGCCACGAGCTGCAGGATCTCGAGCTCGCGGGCGGTGATCGGCGGGGCCGGCGTCGCCGTCGGTGCGTCGACCGTGGTCAACGTGCCGTTGCGGATCTCGGACAGCAGAAGTCCTGCAACCGCAGGCGAGATGGGCGTCTCGCCGCGCATCACCGAGCGAAGCATGTCGAAGAGCTGCTCCGGACGGAGGTCCTTGAGCAGGTATCCCTGCGCTCCGTTGCGGATGGCCTGGAAGAGGTGCTCGTCGGACTCCGACACGGTGAGCATGACGATCTTGATCTCGGGCAGCTGCTCGTGCAGGAGCCGGGTCGCCTCGACGCCGCCCATGACGGGCATCTCGACGTCCATGACCACGAGGTCGGGTCGCAGCTCGTGAGCCTTCTCGACGGCGACGACCCCGTTGTCGGCCTCCCCGACCACCTCGAGGTCGGGCTGGCCGCCGATGAGGGACGCGATGGCGGTCCGGAAGAGGGGCTGGTCGTCGACCAGCAGCACCCGGATGACGTCACTGTCCGGCACGAGCAGCCTCCGTCGGTCGAGCGAACTTCAGCGGGCTCGGCACCGTGGCGACCACACGGGTTCCGCGTCCCGGCGACGAGTCGAGGGTGAGCGTACCGCCGAGCAGCTCCATGCGTTCGCGCATGGAGTGCAGCCCGAAGCCCTCGCGGCCGGGCGGGAGCGAGCTCAGGTCGAAACCGTGCCCGTCGTCGGAGATGACGACGTTGCACAGCACGCCGTCATCGCGCACCGTGACGACCGCCGCGGTCGCCCCCGAGTGCTTGCGCACGTTGGTGAGCGCCTCCTGGACGACGCGCAGCACCTGCACCTGCTGACGGGTCGGCAGCACGACCTCGTGCTCCGGGTCGATGTCCAGCGTGGTCGGGATGCCGCTCTGCTTGCTGTACTTCTCGACGTAGGCACGGAGGCTCTCGATGAGCGCGCGATCGACCCGACTGGCCTCGTGCAGGCCGAGGATGCTCTCGCGGACGTCGCTGTAGGCCTCGAGGCAGAGGTCGGCGAGGTCGGACACCTCGGTGTGCAGGTCGGGGAGGTCACGCACGTCGCGGGAGGCCTCCATCGCGCGAAGGCGGAGGTGCGTGACGCCGAGCACCTGCGCCATGCCGTCGTGCATCTCTCGCGCGATGCGCTCGCGCTCCTCCACGATGGCGGTCTGCCGCTCGCGCTCGAAGAGTCGCGCGTTGGCGACGGCGATGGACGCGATCTCTGCGAACGTGGCGAGGAAGCGTCGGTCGCCCTCGTCGAACGGCTCGTCCTCGTACCTCGCGAGCCACAGGTCGCCGAAGGATCCTTCGGACCCGCGTATCGCGACGGTGACCGACTCCTCCACCAAGGGGTCGGATCGCAAGGGGCACACGAGAACTCCGTCGTGGGCACCGAGCGCGTGGCTCGGGTCGGGCGTGATGCACATGCTGCCGTCGCCGAGCGTGACGGCGCCGACGAGCGACTCGTCACCGAGCAGCGCCCGCACGATCGGTGCGTGCAGCGTGATGACCGCCAGGTCGCACGCGAGCAGCGTCCGCGCGTGGTGCAGGAGCGCCGCCAGGGTGTCGGGCAGCGGGTTCTGGTTGGAGATCTGGAGCAGGACGTCGTAGAAGGCATGGCCCTCGCGCATGCCGCGCGAGAGGTCGGCGAAGAGCTCGGCGGACTGGATGGCGCCGGCGAGCTGCTGGCCGATCGTCTCGAGCGTGTCGATGGTCAGCTCGTCGCCGGGCGAGGCGTGGGCGGAGAAGCGCAGCCGCAGGCTGCCGACGGTGGTGGCGCCCGTGGTCAGCGGGATCTCCCGTGAGCGTCCGGCCATGTCGGTGGCGCCCGTCGACGGGTGCGCCGTACGTCGACGGATCGTGCGCTGCTCGGTGTTCCAGCGGCTCTCCCTGCCGAAGCGCACGATGCTCGCTTCTGTAGCGCCGGTGGCGGCCAGGACGCTGTCGAGCGAGACGTCGAGCACCTCGTCGAGCTCGAGCGCACCGCGGACGGCCCCCGACACGTCGTTCGCGGCGGTGAGCTCGCGGTTGCGCCGGGCGAGCTGGCGCTGGGTGCGCCCGACGATGCGGAACACCATCGCCGAGAAGGCCACGATGCCGAGCAGCAGGATCCCGAGCAGCACCAGGTCGATGGCGCGGGCGCGCACGGACTGGTCAGACGCCAGCTGACGCACGACCTCCAGGGCGACGAGGAACCCCACCGGGAGCGCGATGGTGAGCCGCCGCAGGGTGCGCAGGCTGACCGCCTGGCCGACGTCGCCCGCGCCGCCGGTCTCGGACGGGCGGGAACTGCTCGCGGGGTCCACCCCGGCACCTCCTCGTCGTCCGCCTCGGTCGTGCGCAGCATAGGACGGCGGCGTCCGGGAACCGGGATCGAGCGCGGAAGGGTGACCGGTTTGACAAGGGTCGGATCGGGGCATGACCGGCCGTCCGACGTGTGTCCGGACGGCTCGGCCCCTCCCGGGGCCCTAGGAGGACCCATCATGAGCAAGTCCCGCCGCTCTGCCGCCTTCGCCTCGGCCGCCGGCGCGGCCGCAGCCGCCGGCCCCAGCGGGCTCGTCGCCCGGCTCACCGCACTTCCGCGCCTCGTGCGTGACGTGCTGACCGGCCGCTTCACCGGCGTCAGCAGGGGTCGCCTGGCGCTCATGGCACTGGCCCTGCTCTACATCGTGTCGCCGATCGACCTGCTCCCCGAGGCGATCCTCACCCTCCCCGGTCTGGTCGACGACGTCGCCGTCGCGGGCTGGCTCGTCGCCGCCGTGCTCGGCGCCACCAGCGCCTATCTCACCTGGGAGGGCGCACCGCCCGGCGGAGTCCAGGACTTCGGCGCCGACCCGCGTGTGGTGCCGGGCGAGGTCGTCACCCCCTGACCGTCGGCCGGTGGCCGGGTCTTCTGCGGTCGGATCAGCGCTCCTCGAAGGCCGCGACGTCGGCCGTCGAGGAGCGCAGCCGTGCCGAGAGGCTGCGCGCTATGGCCATGACGAGCTCGGACGCCGACGTCGGGTCGCGTCGACGCAGCTCGGCGAACGACTCGGCCGTGAGGACGAAGCAGATCGTCGGCTCCAGGGCGACGATGCGGGTCGACCGGGAGTTGCCGTCGACCAGCGCGAGCTCGCCGAACGACGAGCCGGCCCCGATCGTGCTGATCCGACGATGCCCCTCCTGGCTGCGCAGGCGCACGTCGACCGCGACCCGGCCCTCGGCGACGAAGTACAGCCCGTCGGCCGGGTCGCCCTCGTCGAACACCGCGTCGCCCGCGGCGATCGCTCGGCTCGTCACGCGTTCCTCGATCGCCTGGACGGCGTAGTCGGGCAGTGCATGCAGGAGGTCGTGATCCCGCAGGACGACGACGCCGTGCGTCGGCCGCTCGTCGAGGCCCTCGCCCGCGAGCAGGTCGGTCTCGCACCACTCGAGTGCGGCGTCCGCGTCGGGGAACCGGCGTACCGAGGACGGGAGGGCGTGGATGGCCTCGTGCGTGTGCGGGGCACGTGGCTCGACGATGCCCACCGTGACGTTGCTCGACTCGAGCGTCGCGACGAGGGAGGCGAGCAGGGCCTGTGCCGCCGGGTCGACGCGCGTGACCCGACGCAGGTCGAGGATTCGCCAGTGCGTCGCGACGTCGTCGTCGAGCACCGACCGGACGAGCTGTTCGGTGCTGGCGAAGCCCTCCTCGCCGACGAGCTCGTGCACCGCGATCGCGGTGGCTCGGACGTCGAGGACGGCGCGGTGCTCGTGGGGTCGGGCGCGCCGCGATCGCACGGCGTCGGCTCGATAGCTGCGTCGCAGCCCGCTCCGGGCACGCTCGGCCGGGAGCAGGAGGTGCAGGCCCAGGTCGTGGCTGAGCGCCTCGGTCGCGGCCAGGCCACGGACGCTCGTACCCCGCTCGTCCAGTCGTGGGCTGTGCACGCCGATGCCGAGCTGGCCGGGAAGGCTCGACACGATGCCGCCGCTGACGCCGCTCTTCGCGGGAAGTCCCACCCGGTAGAGCCACTCGCCGGCGTAGTCGTACATGCCGCACGTCGCCATCACGGTGAGGACCGGTGCGACGACCTCGCGCGGCACCACGTGCAGGCCAGTCACCGGGTTGGTGCCGGCATTGGCGAGGGTCGCTCCCATCACGGCGAGGTCGCGGGCGGTCACGACGAGGGCGCACTGCCGGAAGTAGAGGTCGACCTGCTCCTCGACGTCGTCGTCGAGGAGGTCGGCCGAGCGCAGGAGGAAGCCGAGGGCACGGTTGCGGTCACCGGTCTCGCGCTCGGAGGCGAGCACCGCGTCGTCGACGGCGAGGTCGCGCCCGGCGAACGCCGACAGCCCGCGCCTGATGCGCTCGAACTGCGCCTCGCGGTCGGCGCCGGACACGAGCGACGACGCGACGATGGCTCCGGAGTTGATCATCGGGTTGAACGCTCGACCGCTGCGCTCGTCGAGCGCGACGTCGTTGAACGCCTCACCGGTCGGCTCCACGCCGACCCGGGCGAGCACGTCGTCGTGACGGTCGGCGAGGGCGAGCGCGTAGACGAACGGCTTCGACACGCTCTGGATCGTGAACGCGGTGTCGTCGCCGGCGCTGTAGACGTGGCCGTCCAGCGTGGCGAGCGCGATGCCGAAGGCCGTCGCGTCGGCGGAGGCGAGCGCAGGGATGTAGGAGGCGAGCTCCCCGACCTCGAGGGTGGACGTGCGTCGGTGGATCTCGTCGAGCAGGGTCTCGACCGGCCCGGTTCCGCTCACGGCACCCGCTCTCCTCGACGTCGGTGGCGTGGGGTCAGCCTGCCATCCGCCCGGCGTCCGCGGGCGCGCCCGCGTCGCTTGCCCTTTTCTTGGTCGGCAACCAAGATAGATCAGGGCGGACCTTCCGCCGCTCGTGACGTGGGAGCGCGCATGTCGATCGACACGACCCGGACGCCGGCGGAGCTCGGATTCGCCATGCCGGCCGAGTGGGAGCCGCACGCGGGCTGCCTCATGCAGTGGCCGGCCCGGGACGAGCTCTGGGCAGGGTCGCTGGCCGCCGCGAAGGCCGACTACGCGACGGTCGCCCGTGCGATCGCCGCGTACGAACCGGTGGTGATGGTGTGCCCGCCCGGATCGGCGCGCGAGGTGCGCGACCTGTGCGGGGCCGGCGTCACCGCCTGGGAGATCCCGATCGACGACTCGTGGGCGCGCGACAGCGGACCGGCCTTCGTGCGCGACGTCGAGGGTCGCTTCGCGGTGGTGAGCTTCCGGTTCAACGCGTGGGGCGAGCGCTGGCACCCGCACGGCGACGACGACGCGCTGGCCGGACGCGTCGGAGAACGCCTGGGACTGCCGGTGTTCCAGGCGCCGATGGTGCTCGAGGGCGGCGCCTACTTCGTCGACGGTGCCGGCTCGCTGCTCACCACCGAGCAGTGCCTGCTCAACCCCAACCGCAATCCCACGATGACGCGGAAGCAGATCGAGCACACGCTCGGAGACCACCTCGGTGTCAGCACCGTCGTCTGGCTGCCCTTCGGGCACAGCCTCGACACCGGGCCGGCCGGCACCGACGGTCACGTCGACGGTGTCGCGCAGTGGGTGGGCCCGGGTCGGGTGCTGCTCGAGCTGCCGACCGACCCGTCCTCGACGGAGTACGACCGGTCGCAGGCCAACCTGACGGCGCTCCGCGAGGCGCGGCTCGCCGACGGCAGCGCGGTCGACGTCGTCCCGCTCGACCCCGGCCCGGACACCGAGGTGTCCTTCGCCAACCACTACCTCGCCAACGGCGCCGTGATCGTCCCGGTGAACGGTGACTCACGCGACGATGCGCCGTTGGCGGCGCTCGCGGCCATCTACCCCGACCGCGACATCGTCGGCGTCCCCGGCGCCGTGCTCGCCTTCGGAGGCGGCGGGCCGCACTGCATCACCCAGCAGGTGCCGCTCGGCGTCGACCTCGACGTCGACCGATGACGACGGGCAGTCTCGTCGAGACCCGGCGGGCGAAGGGGCGCGAGCGCGAGGCGCTCATCGTCGCGGCGGCGATCGAGGTCATCGCCGAGCGGGGCCTCCCCTACACCCGCATCTCCGACGTCGCCGCCCGTGCCGGGATGACTCCCGGGCACGTGAGCTATTACTTCCCGTCGAAGAACGACCTGCTCATGCGGGCGATCGAGGAGAGCGAGGCCGGTCTCGTCGACGAGCTGCTGGCGACGCTGAGCCGGGTCCGCGATCCGTGGCGGCGTCTCGACCGGCTCGTCGAGCTGTCGGTGGCGACGGGGCCGGGGGATCCCGGTTGGGTGCTGTGGTTCCAGGTCTGGCTCGAGGGTGCGCTCGACGACACGGTCGCGCGCGGCCACGACGCGCTCGGTGCGCGCTGGCGTGCGGTGCTCGGCGACGTCGTCGACTACGGCGTGCAGCGCGGCGCCTTCCGACCGGTCGTGGTCGACGAGGTCGCCGACATCGTGTCGGCGGCCGTCGACGGCCTCTCGATCCAGCTGACGCTGGGCGCGGACGGCATGTCCCGCGCCCGGCTGCTGTCCCTCGTGCGCTCGACCACCCGGGCGCTCCTGGCACCGTGAGGCGACAAACCGGCGGGACGTCGTCCACCGTGGGTCCTACTGTCCTGGTGCTGTGAGCCTGTTCGAACGCGTCGCGCCGTCCCGCATGGGCGTGAGCTTCCGCTGGCTCCTCGCGTCGTCGACGGCGAGCAACATCGGGGACGGCCTCGCGCTGTCGGCCGGCCCGCTCCTCGTCGCGTCCCAGACGAGCAACGCCGTCCTCGTCGCGATGGCCGGGCTGCTGCAGCGGCTGCCGTGGCTGCTGCTCGGCCTCTACGCGGGTGCGATCGCGGACCGGGTCGATCGTCGGATCCTCGTGATGGCGTCGGACGGCGTGCGCGCTGTGGTGGTCGGCATGCTGTGCGTGGTCATCGCGACCGGTCACGTCAGCATCGGTGTCGTGCTGGTGGTCATGCTGCTGCTGGGCGTGGCCGAGGTGTTCGCCGACACCACGGGCCAGACGCTGCTCCCGATGCTCGTCCGGAGCGAGGACCTCGGAATCGGCAACGCGCGCTTCCAGGCAAGCTCCCTGGTGTCGAACCAGATCGTCGGACCTCCGCTGGGTGCATTCCTGTTCGCCGCCGGGATGGTCTGGCCGTTCGTGGCCCAGGCGGTGCTCGTGGCCCTGGCGGTGGTGCTGGTCGCCCGCATCGCCACGCCCAAGGGCGCGGTGCGCGACGTGGAGGGCACGCACGTCGTCAGCGACATCGTCGAAGGAGTTCGCTGGCTGCTGCACCACGACGCGGTGCGCACGCTGGCCCTCGTCATCGTCGCGTTCAACGTGACCTGGGGTGCGGCGTGGGCCGTCCTCGTCCTCTACGCCCTCGACCACCTGCACATGAGCGAGGTCGGCTACGCCCTGCTCACCACAGCGGGGGCTCTCGGCGGTCTCGCGGGCACCCTGTCCTTCGGCTGGATCGAGCGGCACGTCGACCTGGCGACGGTCATGCGCACCTGCCTCCTGCTGGAGGTCGCGACTCACCTGGCCTTCGCCCTGACCACCACGGGGTGGGTGGCGATGCTGATCATGCTCGTCTTCGGCGCCTACGCGTTCGTCTGGGGGACGGTGGCGCAGACGGTGCGGCAGCGGGCGACGCCGAAGGCGTTGCAGGGGCGCGTCGGCAGCGTCTACCTGGTCGCCGTCTTCGGCGGTCTCGTCGTCGGCCAGGCGCTGGGTGGCTGGATCGCGCAGACCTGGGGGCTGACGGCGCCGTTCTGGTTCGCCTTCGTGGGTTCGGGGATCACGCTGGCCCTCGTGTGGCGCCAGCTCTCCTACGTGGCCCATGCGACGCCCGCCGACGACTGATCGCCCGCCGCCCGCGGGTCGGCCAGAAGTACGAGGCCGATGCCGTGCCACGGGACGGGAGGAGTCCGTCCCGCCCGCCGATGCGGCCGAAGTACCCGCGACGACACCCTGGCTGCAGGACGCGCGGTGCGTCCGCGCTGAGGGAGGTCGTCATGTCGTCGAGGTGGCACTGGCTCGTTCCGACCGGGCTGGTCACACTGAGCCTGGTACCGGTGGCGGCGGGGTCGGCCCGGCTCGCGCAGCTCGCAACCGGTGTCGCGGCGACGCCGGCGAACGAGCGCTTCGTGTCCACGCCGCTGCCCGTGGTCTTGCACATCGTGGGCGCGACGATCTTCTGCCTGCTCGGCGCGCTGCAGTTCTCGACCAGCCTTCGGCGCCGCGCGTGGCACCGGCGCGCCGGCCGGGTCGTCATCCCCGCCGGTCTCGTCGCCGCGCTGTCGGGACTGTGGATGGCCGTCTACTACGACCTTCCCGCCACCGACAACCGCGCGCTCGAGGGCATGCGTCTTCTGGTCGGCGCCGGCATGGTGACGTCGCTCGTGCTCGGGCTTCTCGCCGTACGGCAACGGGACTTCGGCGAGCACCGGAACTGGATGATGCGCGGCTACGCCCTCGGCATCGGTGCCGGGACGCAGGTGCTGACGAACGTGCCGTGGGTGATCGCGTTCGGCACCCCGTCGCCGGGGGTGCGGGCCGGTCTCATGGGTGCCGGCTGGGTGATCAACCTGGCCGTCGCCGAGTGGTTCATCCGCCGCCGACCGGCGCCCGTCCCGAGAGGACCGAGGACGACGCGCGTCCTCGTGACCGAGGGCTCGGCGACCCCGTGAGCGCCGCGGGCCGCGAACGGATCCGACTTCCGGCCGATGCCGTGCGTGGCCCGATCCCTAGTCTGAGTCCGTGATGGGACGGGTGCGCGCGCTGTGGGGCGTCCCTCGGGTGAGCGGGGCGACCGGTCCGGCGCGGGCCGACTGGGTGCTGGTCGGCGTCCTCCTCGTGGCGGTCGCACTCGAGGGGACATGGCGCGGCGACGTGGCGTGGCGTCCCGTCGCTGTCGTGCTCGGTGCCGTGGTCGTGCTGTGCCTGCCCTGGCGGCGCGTGCTCCCCGGGCGGTGCGTGGGCGTCGCATTCGGATCCATCGTGGCCGTTCAGGTCGCGAGCATCGTCGTGGGGACCGGTGCGTCCGTGGGCCTCACGACGTCGGCGTGCGTTCTCCTCATCGTGTACGCCGTGGCCCGTTGGGGTTCCGGCCGCGAGATGGTGCTGCTCGTCGGGCTCCTCGCGACCGTGTTCGTCCTCGGCTACCACCGGGACTACCGGACCGTGAGCGATGCCGTCGGAGAGGCCGTCGTCCTGAGCTTCCCGGTGCTGCTCGGCGTCGCGGTGCGGGCCCAGACGACTTCACGCGCACGTGAGCTCCAGGCGGTGCGCGTGTCGGAGCGCGAACAGCTCGCCCGTGAGCTGCACGACACCGTCGCGCACCACGTCTCCGCGATGGTCGTCCGGGCGCAGGCCGGTCGCGTCGTCGGCGCCGCTCGACCGGAGGCGGCCATCGAGGCACTACAGGTGATCGAGGCCGAGGGCGCGCGCACGCTCGCGGAGATGCGGGTCCTTGTCGGGGCACTGCGCGACGACGGTGACGGCGTCCCGCCGCTGTCGCCTGGCGCATCGGTGCGCGACATCGAAGGGCTGACCGCTGGCCGCGCCGACGGGGCGCGGGTATTGGTCACGATCACCGGCGACGTCGACGACGTCCACCCGAGCGTGGCGGCTGCACTGTTCCGGATCGCGCAGGAGTCGGTCACCAACGCGACGCGTCATGCGGCGGACGCTTCGACGATCGACGTCGATGTGCGCGTCGAGGGCGACGACCTGCATCTCGTGGTGCGCAACGACGGAACGCCGCCCGAGCCCGACGGCGTCACCGGGTTCGGGATCGTCGGGATGAGCGAGCGGGCGGCACTTCTCGGCGGCTCGCTCCTGGCGGGTCCGGACGCCGGTGGTGGCTGGGTCGTCGATGCCGTGCTGCCGCGGTCGGGGGTGTCACGGTGACGATCCGCGTGCTGGTCGCCGACGACCAGGAGATCGTGCGCACCGGGCTGCGGATGATCCTCGATGCGCAGCCCGACATCGAGGTCGTGGCCGAGGCGGCCGACGGCGTCGAGGCGGTGCGCCTCGCCCGCGAGCTGCGACCGGACGTGTGCCTGCTCGACATCCGGATGCCGCGGCTCAACGGGCTCGAGGCGACGCGAGCGCTCGCCGGGCCGGACGTCGCCGATCCCATCGCGGTCGTCGTGATCACGACGTTCGACCTCGACGAGTACGTGCACGGCGCGCTCAAGGCGGGTGCGCGCGGCTTCCTGCTCAAGGACGCGGGCCCGGACCTGCTGGCCCAGGCGGTGCACGCCGCCGCCAACGGCGAGGCGCTCATCGCCCCGAGCGTGACCGTTCGTCTGCTCGCCGCCTTCGCGGCGAGCTCGCCGTCGACGCCCGCGCAACCCGTCGACCCGCTGACCCCGCGTGAGGAGGAGGTGCTGCTGGCGGTCGCCCGCGGTCGTACGAACGCCGAGATCGGTGACGAGCTGCACATCAGCCTCAGCACGGTGAAGACGCACCTCGCGAGCCTCATGGCCAAGCTGAACGTGCGGAACCGCGTCGAGATCGCGCTCTGGGCCTACGAGACGGGCCGACTCACCTGAGGCCCTATTCGGGTGGGCCCCAGTAGAAGAGGTCGAAACGGTCGGCGCTCGCCGCCATCGCCTCCGAGTAGGCGAAGGCTCCGTTGTAGAGGGCGTCGTCGATGATGATCCCGTCCAGGCCGTGCGGCACCAGCTCGTGCATCGCGTGCAGGTCGCTCAGGTGCGCGATCCCGCCGCGGGCCATGACGGGCCGACTGATGCGCGAGCAGAACGTGGCGAGCAGGTGCTCGTCGTCGTGCTTCCAGTGGTTGGCCTCCGCGCGGTCGGAGACGACGAACCGGCTGCACCCGGCCGCCTGGAGGCGACCGGCGACGTCGAGCACGTCGGTCTGCCGGATGTCGAGCCCCACCGCGATGCGCTCGCTCCGTGAGCTCACGGCGCCGAGCGCCCAGTCGAGGTCGGACGCCTCGATCACGACCCGGCTGGCACCGGTGGCGAGAGCCGCGCGCAGGCTGGCGTCGTCGTGGATCCCGCCGGAGTACTGGAGGTGGGCACCGCTGCTCACGATGTGCGGGTGGTTGGCGTTGCCGCCCTCGGCCGCGTCCTGGTCGACCACGTGGATCCACGCGGCCCCCTGCGCGACCCACCCGGAGATGGCCTGTGACGGCGTCCCGACAGCCTCCGAGGCGCCGAACCCGTGCGGGGGGAGACGGGTCTGCGAGCCCGAGATCGTGACGACGGGGAGCAGCGCGAGCGGGTACTTGGCCATGGCCGAACACTAACCGGCCGACGCGGCGCGCTTCACCGGTCGTGCGTCGGTGCCGAGCTCGACGACGGTCACGACGTCGTGGGCGGTGTCAGGATCACCAGCTGCTGCGTGGCGCGGGTCATCGCGACGTAGCGGTCGACGGCTCCCTCGACACCGGGACCGAAGGCGTCGGGATCGACGAGCACGACCAGGTCGAACTCGAGGCCCTTGGCGAGCAGCGGCGGGAGCGACCTGACTCGGACGGTGGGCTGGAACGTGGGATCGCCTATGACGCAGGCGATTCCGTCGTCGTGCTCGGCCAGCCACGCGTCGAGGACGTGATCGCGATCGGCGGTGTCGCCGTGGACGACGGGCGCGCCGTCCGTGCGGATGGAGACGGGCACGTTCGCGTCGGGGAACACGGAGCGGATGACCGGCTCCGCCTCTGTCATCACCGGCGCGGGGGTCCGGTAGTTGATGCTGAGCGTGGTGACCTCGACACGGTCGAGGCCGATCCGACGCAGCCGCTCGGGCCAGGACTCCGTGAACCCGTGCCGAGCCTGGGCTCGATCACCGACGATGGTGAGGCTTCGGGACGGGCAGCGACGGAGCAGCATCTGCCACTCGGCGTCGGTGAGCTCCTGCGCCTCGTCGACCACGATGTGCGCGAACGGGCCGGCGAGGCGGTCCGCGTCGGCGTCGGGAAGCGCCCGCTCGTCGACGAGCGCGTCCCTGATGCCCTCCTGACGCAGCTGGGCGAGCATCCCGTCCTCGTCGGACTGGAGCAGCTCGTCGACGACGCGATCCATCCGCGCGCGCTCGGCGGCGTCGGCGGACTCGCGCGCGTGCCTGAGCCGGGCGGACTCCGGATCGCCGAGACGGGCGCGCGCCGCGTCGAGCAGGGGCAGGTCGGAGACGGTCCACGCGTACGGATCGCTGCGACGGAGCTGCCGCTGCTGATCCGCGTCGAGCCACGGCGCGCAGTGCCGCAGGTAGGCCGGTACCCGCCACAGGTCGGCCACGACGTCGGCCGCCTCGAGCAGCGGCCACGCCCGGTTGAAGGCCGCGCGCAGCTCGTCGTCCTGAGCGAGCGCACTGCGGATGCCGGCGTCGTCGTCGTGCAGCTCGTCGCCGTGGTGCTTCCTGACGAGGATCGCGAGGAGGGCCTCCCAGACCTCGTCGCGCGCCTCGTTGTGCGAGCTGCCGGGCTCGGCGGAGTCGAACGCGTCGGCCCAGTCGGCGGCGTCGAGCCAGACGTCGGACCAGTCCGTCGAGACGGTCATGCCCTGCGTCGGTGACTCCTCGTAGAAGCGCACGGCCCGCTCGACGGCTTCCGCCATCCGGGGAGAGGCCTTCAGCGCCGCGACGTCCGCGTCGCGCTCGTCGGTCGCGGCGCTGCCCTCAGCGACGAGGTCGCGCACGGTGCAGATCTGCACCTCGTGCTCCCCGAGGCTGGGCAGGACGTCGGAGACGTAGGCGACGTACGGCTGGTGCGGGCCGACGAACAGGACGCCGCCCCGTCGCTGCCCGAGGTGCGGGTCGGAGTAGAGGAGGTAGGCCGTCCGGTGCAGCGCGACGACCGTCTTCCCCGTACCCGGACCGCCCTCGACGACGAGCGCACCGCGCGAGCTCGCGCGGATGACGGCGTCCTGGTCGGCGGCGATCGTGGCCAGCACGTCGCGCATCCGGTCCGACCGGTCGCTCCCGAGGCTGGCGATGAACGCCGACTGGTCGTCGAGCGCGGCGTTGCCCTCGAGACCCTCCGGGGTGAACACCTCGTCCCAGTAGTCGTTGACCCGTCCGTCGGCCCACCGGTACCTCCGTCGACTGGCCAGGCCCATGGGTGCTGCGTGAGTCGCGGCGAAGAACGGTTCCGCCACGGGGGAGCGCCAGTCGACGAGCAGCCGTCGCCCGTCGCGGTCCGTGAGGCCGAGGCGTCCGACGTAGATGGGCTGCGGGTCGTCCGCGAAGACCATGCGGCCGAGGCAGAGGTCGATGCCGTACCGACGCAGAGTGCCCAGGCGCGCGGTCAGACGGTGGACGTCCATGTCGCGGTCCATCGCCTCCTGCCCGATGCGACCAGGCGCCTTGAGCCCGACGTCGAGGCGGTGCGTCAGCTCGGCCGTCGTCTCGGCGAGACAGGCCGCGACGGCCGCGAAGTGCGTCTCGTCGTCGGAGATCAGCGCCGGATCCCCTTTGGCGGCACGGTGAGCGGGCAGGTCGAACGGGCTCTGTGTGGTGGCGGTGGCTCGGTCACCTGAATCAGCGGAGTCGGACCGGCTCACCGGTCGCTCGCGTGCTGGACCCACTGTCGACACCTCATCGTCGCGGAGCACCTGGGCCCGGAGAGTCTGCGGCACGGCCGGGGTCTTGCGGCAAGCCCCCTGGCCCGCTATACGTTGAAGGTGAGAGGTTCGGCGGTTACGCGAACCTGAGTCGGGATTCGACCGCTCCGCGACGGAATCGGCACCCAGGTTCGCGGGTTGCCCCGAGGGTGCGAGAGCAGGAGCGTCGTTGACGGCGTCGCCGACCTCGCGGCGTACGCCTCGACGCGTGCGCCTGACCCCTGCCGCCCTGCATCTGGGCGCTGCCCTACGGTCGGCGTCCTGACATCGTCCCGCGCGTGCGGGGCACCGCGGAGCGAGAGGACGACAGCATGAGCACCAACGACGAGGCAGTCGAGTCGGCAATCGAGGCCGTAGCACTGGTCGACATCGACGGCGACGGCACAGTGGACGCGGTCGTGACGGTCGATGAGGCGGGCGACAGCGTCACCTACATCGACGTCGACGGCGACGGCACGATCGATGTCGTCATCGCTGACACCCAGGACGGCGGCACGATCGTTGCCATCGACGAGGACGGCGACGGCACGCCCGACGTCCTGCTCGTCGACGTGGACGGCGATGGCACCGTTGATGCGGTGGCGACCCTGGACGAGAACGGCGAGATCGTCGACGTCTACGAGGTTGTGGAGGAGGACGCTCCCACAGCCGAGTAGCACCGCTCCGACGAAGGACCGGGGCGCGCGCCGTCCCGGTCCTTCGTCGTCTCCGCGCTCCGGGCAGGCGGAACCGCCTCACGCGAGACCCGGAGCCGAACATCACGCATCAGGCGGAACGAAACAATGCACGGGTGGGCAAGGGTGGGCACGGGCCGGGTGGGCCGCCTGGGGATCGAACCCAGAACCCGCGGATTAAAAGTCCGCTGCTCTGCCGATTGAGCTAACGGCCCGGCGTATGGGAACAACTATGGGCAGAACCCTAGGCGCAACGCGAGGGACAACTCGGCCTGGGTTCCTCGTGGCCAGGCGCGTGGATTGTCTCGCGGTCGAGCGACGACACAGCACTCACCAAAGTGCCCTACTCTCCTCCTGCTGATGATCCGGCGGACGGCGTCCGCGCGGTGCCCCGAGCTACCGGCCGAGCGGTCGCGGCAGTCGCCGCAGACCCGCATGTCATGAGGAGAACTGGCCACGCTCTCGGCGTGGCCAACCTCGCCGGCGACTACGGCTTCACGGAGGACGACGGCTCCCGGCCGCCGTCGGTTGAACTGACGTGAGTCGGCCCCCGAACCGGCAGGGACCAGCGGTTCATCGTGGTCTCTGGCTCCGCGACTTCGTCGAGGCACGCGCGCGGAGTGCACTGACCTCGGCCTGAGCCGCGAGCTCCTCGGAGGTGTGGTCGACGAGCAGGCTCACGATTCGGGAGATGTGGTCGTCAGAGGCCCGGTAGAAGGCATACGTGCCCTCGCGGCGGACGGACACCATGCCGGCCAGGCGGAGCTTGCTCAAGTGCTGGCTCACGGCCGGGGCCTTCGCGCCGACGATCTCCGCGAGGGCGTTCACGTGCTGCTCGCCCTGCATCAGGGTCCAGAGGATCTTCAGCCGCGTGTCGTCGGCGAGCAGCGCGAGGGAGGCGGCCGCGGCACTCGCCGTCTCGCCCGCGAGGATAGTCGGCTGCGTGTCTGCGGACATACGCAGAGAGTGTCGCGGATACGGAGTCAGGTCAATCACCCACCTCCAGCACTCGCAAGTCGGCGGGCGTCCGAGCGCTTGACTTCCGCCATCCATGCAGGCAATGCTTGCGTATAGACGCAGATACGAAGTAATCAGTTCGCGACCATGCGGGTCGTCGTCCAGGAGCGATGGAGGAGACGTCATGTGGAGCCGGTTGCGAGAGGCCGTCGTGGGCATGGCCGAACAGGCCGGCATCGAGGTCCCGGGCCTCGAGTCCGCGTCGACGGCCGTGACTGATCTTGGAGCAACGGCGGGAGACACGGCATCGGCTGTGGTCGCCGAGGCCGGGGCGTCGGAGTCGCTCGGCTCCGCGACCGATGTGGGGAGCTCGTCAGCGCCGACCGAGTTGATCACCGGGGCGACTGACGTGGCCGCCAGCGCGGGGGAGGCTGTCGCTGGTGTCGTCGGCGAGGCAACGACGACCGCGTCCGGACTCCTCGACGCCCTCAAGGGCGGGTTGGCTCCCTGAGGTCACGTCCCGCTCTTCCCCAGCGAACCAGCGACACGATGCAAGGACGACAGTCATGACACGGCTGCGCGAGCACCGCGAGATCCTCGAGTTCGTCACCGGCCTGGTTCTGCTCGGGCTCGGTGTCCTCGCGTTCGTCATCGGCGATGACGTTCTGGCTGAGGGGTTCTGGATCGCTGCGACCGTTCTGGGCCTGGTGCTGTCGGGCGCGTCGATGTGGGCGGCGGTACGCCGCCGGCAGCCGAGCGTGGACGTCATCGCGCTGCTCGCCTTGGCCGGGGCGCTGGCCGTGGGCGAGCCGTTCGCCGGCGCAGTGGTCACCGTGATGCTCACCACGGGCGTGCTCCTCGAGGCCCGGGCCGCAGCGCGGGCCCGCCGCGAGCTCAGCCTCCTCGTCGCCCGTACCCCACGGACGGCCCGGCGACACGAGGGCGACGCGCTCGTCGAGGTGCCGGTCGAAGAGGTCGCCCGCGGCGACCGACTGCTGGTCGGAACCGGTGAGGTGGTACCGGTCGACGGCCGACTGCTCGGCACCGCCGTACTCGACGAGTCCGCCCTCACCGGGGAGCCGCTGCCGGTCGAGCGACCGGCGGGTGACGATGTCCGCTCCGGTGTCCTCAACGCCGGCTCCCCGATCGAGCTCGTCGCCACCGCACCGTCGGCAGAGTCGACCTACGCCGGGGTCCTGCGCCTCGTGGAGCAGGCCCAGGCCTCGTCCGCGCCGTTCGTACGCGCGGCCGATCGCATCGCGATCTACTTCGTCCCGTTCACCCTCGTGCTCGCCGGCCTCGCATGGCTGCTCAGCGGTGACGCCGTCCGCGCCGTCGCCGTCCTCGTCGTCGCCACCCCGTGTCCGCTGCTCCTGGCTGCCCCTATCGCCATCATGAGCGGACTCTCACGTGCCTCGAAGATGGGCGTGATCATCAAAGGCGGCGGGGCACTCGAACGGCTCGCCAACGGGCGGGTGCTGCTCTTCGACAAGACCGGCACGCTCACCCATGGCAAGCCCGTGCTGGAGACCGTGATCGCGCCCTCTGCCATCGGCGCAGACGAGTTGCTGGGGCTCGCCGCATCGCTCGACCAGGTCTCGCCCCACGTCCTGGCCACGTCCATCGTGACCGCCGCGCGCGCCCGTGGCCTCGACATCACCCTGCCCGACGAGGTGGTCGAGCATCACGGTTACGGGCTGGAGGGCCGAGTCGGTGGCCGGCTGGTGCGCCTGGGCAAGGCCGACTGGATCGTGCCGGGCACTGCCCCGGCCTGGGTCCGGCACGCGCGCCGACGGGCCAGCCTCGACGGCTCGATGACGGTGTTCGCCTCGGTCGACGGGCAGCCGGCCGGTGTGCTCCTGCTCGAGGACCCCATCCGGGCCGACGCGCCCCGCATGCTCCGCGCGCTACGCGCTGCGGGGATCACCCGCACCGTGCTCGTGACCGGGGACCGGGCCGACGTGGCCGAGACGGTAGGACGCATCGTCGGCGTCGACGCCGTCCAGGCCGACCGCGACCCGGGCGACAAGGTCGCCGTCGTCGCCGACGAAGCACGCAACGGCCCGACGATCATGGTCGGTGACGGCGTCAACGATGCCCCCGCCCTCGCGACGGCCGGTGTCGGGGTCGCGCTCGCCGCGCGCGGGGCGACCGCATCGTCGGAGACGGCCGACGTCGTCCTCACCGTCGACAGGATCGGCGTCCTCGCCGACGCCATCCTGGTGGCACGGCGAGCCCGCAGGATCGCCATGCAAGCCGCCGTTGTCGGCATGGGGCTCTCCCTCGTCGCCATGATCGCCGCCGCCGTCGGCCTGCTGCCGCCGGCCGCCGGCGCGCTCGTGCAGGAAGTCATCGACGTCCTCGCCATCGGCGTCGCGCTGCGCGCCGTGCTGGCACCACGGTCCCGTGCCGTCGTGATGCCGCCGGCCGACGTCGCGCTGCTCCAGCGCCTCCACCTAGAACACTGCGCGGTCCGTCCGATCGTCGAACAGGTCCGTGTGGTCGCCGACGCACTGACCGCAGGCGGCCCTGACCTCGCAACTGCTCACGCGCTCCTCGAACGGCTGCAGACCGAGACCCTGCCGCACGAACGGGCCGAGCAGGAGCTGCTGTACCCCGCCGTCGCACGCGCCCTCGGCGGCACCGACCCCACCGGCGCTCTGAGCCGCAGCCACGCGGAGATCGAGCACCAGGTCGGCCGCTTCGCCCGGTTGCTCGACGAGCTCGACGGCCAGACCCCCGACGCCGAGGACCTGGTCGAGCTTCGCGGTCTGCTCTACGGCCTCCACGCCATCCTCCGCCTGCACAATGCCCAGGAGGAGGAGGGCGCGTTCAGCCTCGTACACGAGCCCTCACCGACCGTCGCCGTCCTCCTGAGCTGCGGCTTCGAAGGTTCGTCGAGCTGGGGGCTGTCTCCGCTGCCGCACGGCAAGGTCGGCGGCATCGACGAGCGCGATTCGTGCATGCCGAGATGAACCACGAAGTCTCTCGAAAGCCATGCCGGGTGGCGGGTTGCTGCAAGGTCTGGGCGTTCGCGACCCGAGGGCAGACCCGGCGGTTCAGCGACCTTTCGCACGCCCCAACCGTTGCCCGAGCGGCATCCCGCGGCTGGTCAGGACACGATCGGTGGAGGCTGTCATCGAGCGGAGGGACGTCATGATTCTCGACGGCAAGGTCGCCATCGTGACCGGAGCAAGTCGCGGGATAGGCAAGGGCATCGCCACCGAGCTCGGCGCGTCAGGAGCGACCGTCGTGGTCACCGGGCGATCGACCAGCCCGGGCAGCCATCGTCTCGGAGGCACCGTGCAGGAGACGGCCGACCTGGTCACCGAAGCCGGCGGCGTAGGTGTGGCTCGCTGCGTCGACCACGCCGACGATGCCCAGGTCCGCGACCTGGTGGCCGGAGTGATGGACGAGTTCGGACGCATCGACGTCCTGGTCAACAACGTGTTCAGCACCCCCGAGCCGACCACGCCCGACGAACAGATCTTCGGACCGTTCTGGCTCACCCCGATCTGGGCATGGGACGCGATGCAGGAGGTGGGCCTGCGTTCCCACTTCGTCGCCTCCTGCTACGTCGCGCCGCACATGGTGACCGCCCGTTCCGGGCTGATCGTGAACATCTCCAGCCTCGGCGCTAGGGAGTACTACGGGAGCGTCGCCTACAGCGTCGCCAAGACCGGCGTGGATCGTCTCGCCCAGACCATGGCCATCGACCTGCTCGAGCACGATGTCGCAGCCCTGGCCCTGTACCCCGGAACGGTGCGGACCGAGCGGATGATCGAGGCCGTCCGGCTCAGCAACGGGGCCTACAGCCTCGACGGGGCGGAGAGCCCTGAACTGACCGGCCGCGCCGTGGTCGCCCTCGCCGCTGACCCCGGTGTCATGGGCAAGAGCGGAGGGACCTTCGTGGTGGCCAACCTCGCTCACGAGTACGGGTTCACCGAGGACGACGGCTCACAGCCGCCAACCGTTGACCTCGTGTGAGCATGGCTCGAACCGCGCGACCTGGTGATCGCTTGAGTCGGCTCGCTTCGTTCAGCCTGCAACCCGCGAGACCGAGTTGGTCAGCCCGGGCCGGGGGCGGCGCCGTGGGCCGCGGCGAGCACCGTGACCGCGCGCAGCGTGACCCACTTCGAGGTCGAACCTTGGCGCTCGATGTCGACAGTGGTCTTGCCGTTGTACGCGTGCCGGTTGCGCCACCGTCCGGGCTCCACCTGCTGGTCGAGCAACCAGCTGAGGGCGTGCGCCGCACGCGGGTCACGCAGCCGGTCGAGCTCGGCGAGGACCTCCAGGGTCTGCAGCACGTCGGTCACGTACGCCACCGGGAAGCCCAGCGCGAACCAAGCGCGCGAGGGCTTGCCCGAGTAGGAGGGGAACGGGTAGTCGGCGACGGCCGGATCGCGTCCGAGCAGGAACTCGACCCCCTGCTCGATCGCGCTGACCACGAGAGGGCTGCGCCGCGCCTGCGGGACCCGGGCCAGGGCGAGCAGCTCCTTGACCGCACCCCAGGCGCAGGGCTGCTTCTCGTTGGCACCACAGGCGAAGCCCGGCCCACTGGTCCCGGAGGCGTACCAGCGGGCGACGTCACGTCCGGTGATGGTTCGGGCGGCCCAGTCCACCGCCGCCTCCACGCGCGGGTCGTCCCCGAACCCGAACCCGATCAGGGCGCGCACCAGGTTCCCGTTGAGGCAGTGGATGGCACTCGACGGCGGTGGCGGGACGCCTTCTTTCGCTCCGGAAGCCCCCATCCCGCCCGTGATCGCGGGGGTCCGGTTCAGCACGTACTCGCAGGCTCGAACGATCCGTTCGTCGGCCGGTTCCGCCCCGAGCTGGTCGAGGAAGATGAGCTGCCAGACCGTCCCCTGGTACTTCGGCTGATAGCCGGCACCGGCCTTGACCCAGAATCCCGCGGGGTTCTGCGCGGCCAGGATCGCCCTGATGGGATCGGCCGACATGGCGGCCGCGCGGGCGGCCACGACCTCTGGGTCGTCACGCGGCACACCGAGCAACCGGACGAGCGTGGCGGCTCGCACGGCAGGATCCTGCGGTTCGAGCAGCCACGCTCGCGGGTCGTCATCCAGAAGGTCTAGCCAGCTCATACGCCACCCCGAGCAGAACGTGGGCAACCACGTCCAGCGTAGGGGCCACGCGTGGCGGCACGCGCGGCCGCTGTGTCCGTCCGGTTCGCGCTGACGATGGCACGGACTCAGCGCCGGGTGCGGTCTAGGCTGAGACTGCGAGCGCGGGCTGACACCCCGTCGTGCCACGCGCCCGGAGGCGCACCATGGCAACCGCAGCGATCCGCACCGTGGGACTCACCAAGCACTTCGGCAGCGTGGTCGCACTCGACGGGCTGGACCTGGAAGTCGCTCAGGGCGAGATCTTCGGCTTCCTCGGGCCCAACGGTGCAGGGAAGTCCACGACGATCAGAGCTCCTGCTGGGCCTGCTGCGGCCGACGCGCGGAGAGGCCTGGTTGTCGGGCATTCCCGGTCACGGACGTCGAGCGCGCTCATGCGTCGATCGGCTACGTGCCCGGGGACGTGTCGCTTGTGGCCGAGCCTGACCGGTGAGGAGATCCTCGCACTTGCTCGGCAACCTGTCGGGCAACGTCGACACCCGTGCTGCGCGACGAGCTGATCGAGCGCCTCGACGTCGACCCGAACCGGCGAGCCCGCTCGTACTCGAAGGGGAACCGGCAGAAGATCGCGCTCGTCGCCGCGTTCATGACGCAGCCCGGACATCCTGCTGCTGGACGAGCCGACCGTCGGGCTCGACCCGTTGATGGAAGCGGAGTTCCAGGCCCTGACGCGCGAGGCAGCGGCCGGCGGCCAGACCGTGTTCCTGTCCTCGCACCTGCTCGACGAGGTCGAGGACGTCTGCGGTCGCGTGGCGATCCTGCGGGCCGGAGTCGCTGGTCGAGGTCGCAGCGCTCGAGGACCTGCGACGGCTCACCGCCACGGTGCTCGAGGCATCGTCTGGACGGGCCGGTGCCGATCCTCGACGACCTGGACGGCGTGCTCGGCGTCGAGCCGATGGACGGCGGAGTGCGGGTCACCGTGAGCGGCGTCACCCGGCGACGTCCTCGACCCGGCTCGGCACGGCCGGCATCACCCGGCTGCAGAGCCACGCGCCGACCCTCGAGCAGATCTTCCTGAGCTACTACGAGACCAGCGCCACGCAGCGGGACGCGGTCGCCGCGGCGCACGGTGCGTCCGCGCCCTTGGTCTGCGGGAGGCGACGGGTCATGAGCGCCCGACGCATGCGCACGCACGTCACGCCCGCCGAGAGTCCGGACGCAGGACTCCGCCCACGCGAGCTGCATCAGGCCGTCGCCACCGTGCCGACCGTCGGCAGGAGCGCGCGACCGCGGCGCGCGATCGCGGCGCTCACCGTCCGGCAGACCCGGCGCGCCACCGCGCTGCGTGATGATCGGCAGGCGTCGCGTACATGGGATTGGAGGTCGTGAGCTTCCGCACCGCCTACCCCGAACGGGGTCTCGCCGCTGCAGTTCCAGATGTTCGAGGACAACCCGGCGATCCGGATGATGCAGGGCGTCCCGGTCGCCCTGGACACCCCGGGCGGCTTCGCGGTGTGGGACGGCGGCTGGGTCATCCAGCTCATCCTCGCGGTGTGGGCCATCCTGACCACGACTCGGCTGCTCCGCGGTGAAGAGGACCTGGAACGCACCGACCTGCTGCTCGCCGGTCCGGTGCGTGCGTCGACCGCGACGATCACCGTCTTGTCGGTGCGTCGGTTGCCGCCGCGCGGTGCTGCTCGGATCGGTCGTCGCGGTCACGATGGCGCGTCAGCGGGACCAGGCGTCACCGGGTCGCTCCTGCTCGGGGCGGCGCTCGCCGGGGTCACGGCGACGTTCGTCGCGGCCGCGGCAATCTGCCTCGCAGCTCGTTGACGTGCGCCGGCGGGCTGCCGCACTCACCGCAGGCGTCCTCGCGGTCTCCTACGTGCTGCGGATGGTCGGCAACAGCACCGACGCTCGCTCTGGGTGCGCTGGTTCACCCCGCTGGGTTGGCTCGACCAGCTCAAGCCCTACGGCGACCCGGACCTGCGCGCCCTCATCCCGCTCGTCGTCGTCCCGGTGCTGCTCGCGGTCGCTGGCGGTGCTGCTCCGGGCGCGCCGGGACACCGGCGGCGCCCTGCGTGTCGCGCGAGTCGGGACGCGCCGCCCATCTGCGCTACCTCGGCGGACCGACGGCATTCGCGTGGCGGAGCAATCGCGGTGTGCTGCTCGGCTGGGCGGCAGGCCTCGGCGGTGTTCGCCATCGTGATGGGCGCGCTGATCGGCACGATGATCGAGTGGCTCGCCGGTGACGCAGTCCTACCAGCAGCTGCATGGCCTCCATCGGCCTCGACGCAGCCCTGACCTCCCTCGGGTTCCTCGCGATGATGGGATCGATGTTCGGCGTCGCCGTCGGGCTCCAGGTCGCCTGGAGGATCGGGCTCGGCGCGCGCCGAGGAGGAGTCCGGTCGGGCAGCGACGATCCTGGCGGGACCGGTGTCGCGGCTGCGCTGGCTCGGCGGCCATGCGGCGCTCGCGTTCCTCGGCGGACTGCTGCTGATCGTGGTCAGCGGAGCCGCACTCTGGGTCGGCGTGATCCTCTCGGGGGCGGGCGGGATCACCTTCGACGACGCGATGAAGTCGGTGCTCAACACCGTGCCCGTCGTCGTGCTCATCGGCGGTCTGGCGGTTGCGTGCTTCGGGCTGCTGCCGCGGGCGACCACCGCGGTACCGGTGACCCTGACCGTCGTCCTGTTCGTGCTGGCCATGCTCGGACCGGCCCTGCACTGGCCGGCGTGGGTGCTCAACCTGTCACCCTTCACCCACCTCGCGTGGGTCCCGATGACCCCATGGGCCGCCACGTCCGGGGTCGTGATGACCCTGATCGGACTGGTACTGCTGATGATCGGCCTTGTCGCGTTCCAGCGCCGCGACATCACCGAGGGCTAGGACACGGGGTCGGCGCGATGGGAGCTCCCTGACGCTCATGCCCGCCCAGGGCCGAACGCCAGGTGGCCGACGATCAGTAGACCGACTGCGACGAGCACGACAACGATCGACTGCAGCACTCGCGTCAGGATCCGACTCCCCATGAGTGTGCCTCCCACCGTCGAGCCGTTGGCTGAACCGGAGCGCCCTACGATCAGTGGATCGCAGACGGGGCGAAGGTGCCGGTACCATGACGCTGATGTCCCACCGGCTGCCCTGGGCGTCCACTTCCGGCGTAGAACGGTCCGATACCACGGCGAGACGCGCACTAATCGGGGGCGCGGGCCAGTGGGAGGGCACATGAGCGACCGGTCGAACCGCCTCGTCGTGCCGCCCAAGGCTCGGCCCGGCGATCGCGTCGCTGTGGTGTCGCCGTCGTGGGCCGGCCCGGGCGTGTTCCCCGCGGTGCACGAGATCGGGATGCGGGTGCTGCGCGACGAGCTGGACGTGATCCCCGTCGAGTTCCCGACGACGCGACAGGTCGACGCGACGCCGCAGGAGCGTGCCCGTGACCTGATGGCGGCGTTCTCGGATCCGACGATCACGGCCGTACTGGCGACGATCGGTGGTGACGACGAGATCGCCGTCCTCCCCCACCTCGACCCGTCGGTGTTCGTGGCCAACCCGAAGCCCTTCGCGGGGTACTCGGACAACACCAACCTGCTCAACTGGCTGTGGAACCTCGGAATCGTCAGCTATCACGGCGGTTCCACGATGGTGCACCTCGCTCGCCCGGGCGGCACGCACCCGGTGTCGGTCGAGTCGCTGCGGCGCGCACTGTTCACCACGGACACCGTCGAGCTGGAGCCCGTCGCGGAGTTCACCGACCTGCACGCGGTCTGGGCCAGGCCCTCGACGCTCGACGGCGCGCTGCCGATGACTCCCGAGCCGGGGTGGTCGTGGCACAACGTCGACCAGGTCGTCACCGGGCCGACGTGGGGCGGCAACCTCGAGATCCTGCACTGGAACCTTGCGGCCGACCGGTGGATCCGCCCGGTCGACGACTACGCCGGATGCGTCCTGCTGCTCGAGACGTCCGAGGAGATGCCGGCGTCGGAGGAGGTCTACCGGATGCTGCGCAACATGGGCGAGCGTGGACTTCTCGCGCAGTTCCCGGCTGTCGTCGTGGGCAAGCCGAAGGCGTGGGACTCCGCGATCGACCAACCTGAGGCTGCGAGGACCGCCTACCGCGCGGACCAGTACGCCGCGGTGCGCCGCGCACTCGCGCAGTACAACCCCACGACGCTGCTGGTGTGCGGCCCGGACTTCGGCCACACCGACCCGCAGTACGTGGTCCCGTTCGGGGGTCGAATGACGGTGGACGGTCGCTCCCGCCGCATCACCATGACCTACTGAGGAGCGGCGCGACGTCGCGGGGCAAGGCGTCTGCAGAACTCCTCGCGGCGTCATCGTTGCAGGTCACGGAGGGTTCGCCTGGTACTACGACCAAGGTCTGATGGTGCGCGCGACCCCGACTCCCGTCTGATGGGGACCAGTCGAGCCGACCCGGCTCAATCCACCACAGGGAGAACGTCATGAGCCGCCTCACCATCTTCGTCACCGCCGTCGCCATCGCCGCCGTCCCCGCGGCCTTCGGGCTGGCCGGCAACTCCTCCTTCGCCCAGGGCGTCCCGGTCCGGGTCCCGGCCCACGCGACCCTGCTCAGCGACGACGGCACCGCCCCGAGCGCCGAGCCGGGCGACGACAGGTCCGCCACGCCGAGCGCCACACCCGGTGCCGACGACAGGGGCGGCGCGACCGCGCACGCCGAGCCGGGCGACGACAAGGGCGGCGCGACCGCGCACGCCGAGCCCGGCGACGACAAGGGCAGCGCGACCGCGCACGCCGAGCCGGGCGACGACAAGGGCGGCGTCGCCACGACGACGAAGGCGTCCGACGACGCCACTCGCCACCCCTCGAGCAGCGCGACGCGCACCGCCTCGGCTTCGCCCTCGGACGACAAGGGTGGACACTCGGGGAGCGGCAGCAGCGGCAGCGGTCGCCACGGCGGAAGCAATGACGGCACCGGCCACCAGTGATCCAGGCACCGACCCCGACCTCGTAGGACCCACGTGACCACGCGATCTGACGACAGCACCGCCGGCCGCACCCCGCGCCCGGCGGTGCCGTCGCGCGCTGACGACGCCCCGCGCCACTGGGTCACGCTCGTCGACGGACCCGCGGGCGCCGACCTCGTCGGTCCGCCGCTGCGGATGCGCCGCGTCTTCCTGCAGCTCGTCGCCGCTGCGCTCGTGGTGCTCGCCGTCGTTGCCGTCGGCGGTGCGTACGCCAGCCGCAACGTCGCCGAGCGCGAGGCGGTGAACGACGCCGCGGTCATGACCGACCTGCTCGCCGAGTCGACGGTGCAGCCGGCCATCGAGAACGGTCTGCTGACCGGATCGGCCGATGCCTACGCGCGGCTCGACAAGGTCGTACGAGCGCACGTCCTCGGCCCGTCGGTCGTCCGGGTGAAGATCTGGACGCCCGACGGCACGGTCGTCTACTCGGACGAACCGCGCGTGGTCGGCTCGAGGTTCGACCTCGGCGACGACGAACGTGAGGTGCTGGCCACGGCCACCACCCGTGCGGAGGTCAGCGATCTGTCCAAGCCGGAGAACCGGTTCGAGTCACAGGACAGCAAGCTGCTCGAGGTGTACCGGCCGGTGTGGACGCCGGGCGGGTCGCCGCTGCTGTTCGAGACCTACCTGCCCTACGACACCGTGGCGTCGCGCACCGGCGCGCTGTGGCGCGGATTCGCCGGGATCACCGTGACGAGCCTGCTTCTGCTGCTCGTGCTCATGCTGCCGATCATCTGGCGGCTGCTCGATCGCGTGCAGGCGGTGCAGAACCAGCGGGTCGCGCTCCTCGAGCACGCGGTCGACGCATCGACTGCCGAGCGCAGCCGGATCGCCGCCACCCTGCACGACGGGGTCGTGCAGGAGCTGGCCGCGGCGTCGTTCGCGGTGTCGGGCGCGGCCGAGAAGGCTGACACCGACGGACAGGGCGACCTCGCCCGCATGCTCCGCAGCGCGGCGTCAGCAGTGCGCGGCACGATCGGCGGGCTGCGCTCGCTGCTCGTCGACATCTATCCGCCCAGCCTGTCGTCGTCCGGGCTCGCGGCTGTGCTGTCCGACCTCGCGACGACCGCGCGCACGCGCGACATCGAGGTCGAACTCGTTCTCCCGCCCGGCGACCGGACCGGTCTCGACGAGGACGGCGAGAGGCTCGTCTATCGCGTTGCGCAGGAGTGCCTGCGCAACGCCACCAAGCATGCTGCGGCGAGCCGCGTCGTGATGGAGCTGACGACGTCGGGATCCGACGTCGTGCTCACGGTGACCGACGACGGGAAGGGCTTCGTGGCGCAGGACGTGCTCGACAACCCGCCGGAGGGCCACTTCGGCGTGCAGGTGATGACCGATCTCGCCGCGCGCTCGGGCGCGCGGCTCGAGCTCGCGTCCGAGCCGGGTCACGGGACCAGCTGGCGTCTGACGGTGCCGCGGTCGTGACGAGCGTGCTGGTGGTCGACGACCACGCGATGGTCCGCTCCGGGCTCACGGTGCTCATCGACGCCACCGGGGACCTGCACGTCGTGGGCGAGGCCGCGGACGGTCGGCAGGCCGTCGCGCTGGCCGCGGACCTCGCGCCCGACGTCGTCCTCATGGATCTGTCGATGCCGGGGATGGACGGCGTCGAGGCGACGCGCGAGCTGCTGCGCCAACGTCCGGACAGCGTCGTCGTGGTGCTCACGTCGTTCTCCGACCAGCCGCGCGTCGCCGAGGCTCTCAAGGCCGGCGCTGTGGGCTACCTGCTGAAGGACTGCGACCCGCGCGACCTGATCGCCGCGATCCGGTCCGCCGCCGAGGGGCACGCGCCGCTCGACCCGCGCGTGGCGCGCGCGCTGCTGCCGAGCACGACGTCGGCGTCGCCCGCGGACGGCCTGAGCGCGCGCGAGAAGGATGTCCTGCGACTCGTGGCGCAGGGGCTCGCCAACAAGCAGGTGGGCACGCGCCTGGGCATCAGCGAACGCACGGTGAAGGCGCACCTGGGGAGGGTGTTCCGCGAGATCGGCGTCCAGGACCGCACGAGCGCGACGCTGTGGGCCCAGGAGCACTTGCCGGCGGAGTGATCGTCACGCCGTGCGGCGACCGCACGCTCGTCGGTGGAGGTCTCACGCGTCCAGGACGATCGCGGTCGTGACGGCGTCGAGGGCACGCGGGTCGGCGGTGCGCCGGTGGACGTCGAGCGCGGTGTCGGCGAGCTTGACGATGTGCTCGCCGCCGTTGCGCACGGCGCGCTCCCAGACGTCGTCCGCGTCGTCGACGCCGTCGGTTGCAGGACACGCGGCCTCCGCCGGGAGGTACGCCGCGAGCACCGCGGACGTCGCTGCCCACGCCGCGTCGAAGCTCGGCCGCCACAGGCCCCGCGGGAGGGACGGCAGCGTGCGAGCAACGGCGTTCGGCGCGGTGGCGGCGTGCACGAGCATCGTCGGATTCCCGACAGCGATGGTCGGGTAGGCGAGGACCACGGCGTCGACGAGGGCGTCGAGCCGCGGCGGCACGTCGTCGTCGGACATCGGGGCGCGCAGTCGCTCGCCGTGCTCCGCCCAGCCTGCCGTCGACGGCAGCTGCGCGAGACGCTCGCGGATGCCGCCGTTCTGCCGAGCCACACGGGGAACCGACGCGACGAGCGCGTCGGCGTCCGCCGAGCCGTGCGGGTTCGGCACCGGCACCTGCTGCCAGCGGGCGGCCCAGTAGCCGAGGGCGTGCGCGAGCTCGAGTCGTCGCGGCTCGGTCTCCTCCGCACGCAGCGCGCGGGTGGCGTGCCCGACGCGGATCACGCCGTGGGTGGCGCCGGCGGCGATGCCCGGGAGCAGCACCGGCCACCACTCGACGAGGAGGTCGGTCCACGGCTGCTCGTCGACACGCTCGGTGAAGTAGGCGATCCAGTCGGCCAGCCGACGCGGGTCGCCGAGGGCCTCGCGGGTGTCCGTGACCGGACCGCTCGCGCGCGGGAGGCTTTCGAGGCGACGTGCGTAGGAGTCGACCCACGCGTGGACGGACGCGCCTGCGCCGTGGTGCGTCAGGGCCTCGACGGCCATGGGTCCATGGTTGGACAACCAGCCCTCGAACTCGGGGCCGGTGCGGTGAAGGCGCTCGAGGGCCTCGTCGTACGTGCCGGTGTCGATGCTCGTGTCGATGCTCATGGCATGATTGCAGGACATCAAGTGGACTTGAGGTCAAGCCGTGAAGACGACGGATCTGCTGAGCATCGGCGAGGTCGCCCATCGAAGCGGTCTCGCACCGAGTGCGTTGCGCTACTACGAGACGCTCGGGCTCATCACGAGCAGTCGTACGGTCGGCGACCGACGTCGCTACCCGCGATCGGTGCTGCGCCGCCTCGCGGTGATCCGTTCGGCGCAGAACGTCGGCCTCACCCTCGACGAGGTCACGGAAGCCCTCGCGGAACTCGCCCCCGACGCAGCGCCGACGAAACGGCAGTGGTCGCGGATCTCGGCGACCTGGCGGCCGCTGCTCGACAAGCGGATCGCCGACCTCGTCGCCGTCCGCGACAACCTCGACAGCTGCATCGGGTGCGGCTGCCTGTCGATGCGGCAGTGCACGCTGTTCAATCCGCAGGACGAGCTGGCCGCGACCGGCATCGGTCCGCGGCGCAAGGTCGCGATCCTCGACGAGGACGACGACTGAGTCGAGCATCGTGCGGCTCCGCCGGACATGCCGGGTCAGACCGGGGCGACGGCCAGCGCGGCGAACCACAGCACGAGGGTGCCGACGGCGCCGACCCCGAGCGTCAGCGACCGGACCACCCAGGTCGGGTGCCACTCGCTGGGGTGACGGGCCGCCATGACGGCTGCCGCGATGGCTCCGGCGACGAGAGCGGTGAGGGCAAGGCCGAACAGCAGGTCGATGCTCATCGAGCTCATGGATCTCACTCCTTCGGGTTGTCGGGTTCGGTTCGACGCTAGGCAGAGGTCGTCCCGGCTTCGCCCGGTCATGACCCAAGGAGCGGTCAAGAAGTGGCAACGGTTGGACGAGATGCGCGTGGTGTCGGCGTGTCGCGCAGGCTCGTGAGTCCGTGACGACCAACGAGTTCGTGTCGGGTGGCTCCACGTGGCGCATCCGCGTTCCCGCACCCGGGGTACCCTCACCCGGTGAGAAACGGGGTGCGAGCGCTGGTGGCTGCGCTCGGCTGCGTCCTGGTCCTGGCGGGGTGCTCCTCGACGGGCGGATCGGCCGGCCCTCGGGTCTCGGGCTCGCAGGCGACGTCCGCAGATGCGGCACAAGGTGTCGGTGTCACCCGTTTCGCCGAGGGGGAGCGACCCTCGGTGCCTGACCTGTCGGGCACCACTCTCGACGGGTCGACCTTCCGGCTCTCGAGCCTGCACGGATCGGTGGTCGTGCTCAATGTCTGGGCGTCGTGGTGCGAGCCGTGCCGGGACGAGTCCCCGCTGTTGGCGAAGGTCGCGACTGCGACCCGGGCTGCAGGCGTCAGGTTCGTCGGGATCGACGAGCAGGACCGCGCCGAGGCGGCGAGGGCGTTCGCGGCGTCGGCAGGTGCGGACTACCCGCATCTGGTCGACTCGGCCGGATCACTGCTGGCCAGCCTGCGCATCGTGCCGAGCTCCGGCATCCCGAGCACTCTCGTTCTCGACCGCCGAGGCGAGGTGGCTGCGCGCGTGATCGGGCCGGTCGACGCCGCGACGTTCGAGCAGCTGGTGCGCTCGGTGACGGGGAGCCAGCCGTCGTCCTGACGGACCGCAGCTCCGAGTGACGTACGAGGGAGTGCGTCAGTACTCCGTCGTCACGCGTCCCGCCGCGATGGCCGCGTCGACCCGCCGGGCCTTGTGCTCCTCCGCCTGCATCCAGGCCCACACGGCGACGCTGATCCACAGAACGTCGAAGAGCATCGCCGACGACCACATCAGCGCGCCGCCGAGACGTTGGTCGTCGAGCGCGGTCGACGGGCCCCACGGGCGGTCGTCGACCCGCGCGTAGAACGGGTAGAGGACGCCGCGGGCCATGTAGATAGCGAAGCCGACCATCACCTCGGGCACCATCATGAGGAACAGCGACACGACCTTGGCGAACGGCGGCATCGCCGCGGAGCCCGGCGTGGTCCCGACCAGGGAGTAGAAGTACAGCAGCCCGGCGCCGAGGTAGAGCGGGTGCTCGACGTAGTCGTGGACGAGCGGGTGCTCGAGCGCATACTCGAAGAAGCCCGTGAAATGCGTGCCGAACAGAACGCCGGCGAAGATGAGCCACGAGACGACCGGGTGGGTCAGGAACCGGACGACCCGGCTGTGCAGGACGGGGAGCACCACGCGACGGCGGAACTCCGGTGTGGACACGCGCAGCACGAGGAGAACTGGCTCGCCGAGCAGCAGCAGCGGTGCCGCCAGCATCATGAGCAGGATGTGCTGGGTCATGTGCGCCCAGAAGAAGTCGTCGTCGTAGCTGCCGATCGGTCCGAGCGTCGCCACGAGGACCGTGAGCATGCCCCCGATGAAGAAGGCGGTGGCACGGATCGGCCACGGCTGCGTCGGGTGGGCTCGCGTGACGGATCGCGCGCCGGTCAGGTAGGCCGCGGTCACGACCGCCAGCGTCAGCGCGAGCACCGGCGCGAACGTCCACGTCGTCAGCAGATCGCTCACGTGCTCCACCTGGCGCACGCTAGCCGCGCTCCGACCAGAGCAGTGCCGGATTCGGGAAGTGCACGTGCGACCGAGACCGGACCGGCATCGGGTTTCGCTCGTCCCTGACAGGACCGGCGCTTACGATCCCTGGCATGGGCGACATGGGTGGTCCCGGCGTCAGCCCGGCGCTGTCGGGGGACCTGTACGAGGTGCTGCGGTGGCAGGCGCTGCTCCTCGTCGTCGTGATGATCCTCGTCGTTGCCGGCGTCGCACTGCTGCGCAGGGACCGCGCTGCAGCAGGGACCGACTCGGAGCCCGAAGCCACCGGACGACGCGTGCTGCGGATTGCGCTGGGCGTGCTCTGGATCGTTGCGGGCCTGCTCCAGGCGCAGCCGGCGATGCCGGCCTCGTTCGTGCAGGCGAATCTCGATCCGGCGCTCGCGTCCGCACCGGACGCGGTCTTCGCCGTCATCGATCCCTTCGCCCGGCTCTGGCTGCAGCACCCGGTGGCGGCCGACGCCGTGACCGTGTGGCTCCAGATCGGCCTCGGCGTCGGCGTCCTCGTCGGTGGCTCGGGACGCCTCGCCCGCGCGGTGCTCGTGGCCTCCGCGACGTGGGCCGCTTTCGTCTGGGTCGTCGGCGAGGTGCTCGGCGGGCTCGCGGACCCGCAGGCGTCGTGGCTGTCCGGCGCCCCGGGGGCCGCACTGTTCTATGTCGTCGCGAGCCTCGTGCTGCTGGCGCCGGCGTCGTTCTGGACGGAGGGACGGGCGCAGACGTTGCTGCGCAGGGTCGTGGGCGCCACGATGCTGGTCGGTGCCGTCCTGCAGGCGATGCCACGGTCCGGCTACTGGACCCCGACCGGCCTGTTCAACCTCTTCTCCGACGTCGCGATGTCCGGGGTGCCCGCGCCAGCCGCCGCGCCGATCCAGTCCGTGGCGACCGTGCTGCCCACGGTCGCCGGCGTGGTGAACTCGGTGATCGTGCTGGGCCTCGTCATCGTGGGGACCGGTCTGCTGGTCGGCGTCTGGCCCCGGGTCATGATCAGTGCCGGCATCGTCGGGTCGCTGCTCGCCTGGTGGTTCGGTCAGGGCTTCGGCATCTTCGGCGGTACGGCGACGGACACCAACTCGGGGATCGTGGTCGCGCTGCTCCTGCTGGCGGCGTGGCCGTGGCCCGACGCCGTCCCGTCACCCGTCGCAGACGAGGACCTGACTGGCGCGACGGAGGGCGCCTCGCGCCGCTGGACGCGCACCGCCGGGGCCGCGCTGGCACTGGCCGCCCTCGTCGTGCTCCCGCTGGTGGCGTCGGTCGGGCTCCTCGGCGAGCAGACGGCGCAAGCGGCCGTCGGTGACAGCGGGGGCATCACGGCGACCACGCCGGAGCCGGCCCCGGCGTTCACCCTCACCGACCAGGACGGGCGCACCCTGCGCATGTCGGACCTGGAAGGCACCCTCACCCTGGTCGTCTTCCTCGACCCGGAGTGCTTCGACAGCTGCCCGCTCATCGCCAACGAGCTGGCGAGCGCCGTGCAGGAGCTGGGCTCGGACGCCTCGTCCGTGTCGATCCTCGCCGTGGACGTCAATCCCGTGTTCAACCACGTGGCGGACGTGCGCACCTTCACCGTCGAGCACGGGCTGGACTCGGTGCCGGGCTGGCACTTCGTCACTGGCTCGACGTCGGCTGTCGGGGACCTGCTCGCCGCGTACGGCGAGGGGATCTCCGTTCCCAACGTCGGCATGATCGGGCACCCGCAGACGATCTACCTGTTCGACCGTGAGGGTCGCGAGCTCGCCACCCTCAACGACACGGCGAACGACGACCTGGTGCCCAGCTATGTCGAGCTGATCGCGACCGCCCTGCGACGGCACCTGTGAGTCGACGCGCCGTGTCGGCAGTCGTGGTCGCTGCGTGCCTGCTGCCTCTCGGCGCGTGCGGCTCGTCCGGCGCCGGGTCGACCGTCGGCACGAACCTGCACTCGCTCCAGATGACCGGAGCGCGACAGGGGCTCGCGGTCTGGCCGAGCGGAGTCCGCTGGATCCTGCTCAGCACGGCCGACGGATGGCGCACCGTCAAGAACGCCACCCCCGTCGCGGTGCCGACCGACGGCGGGCTCGTCCTGGCGGCTGCACCCGACCGGGCGGCGGTCGGAGTCCTCCCGTACCAGGCGCTCACGGTGTCACCCGTCCTGAGCTCCGTCGGGGCCTCCCGGACCTGGACCCCCACGCAGCTGCCGTCGGCCCTGGCTTCGTCGCCGACCGCGCTCGCGCTCACCGGGAGCGGTGCGTGGGCGGTGCTCGCCGACGGCTCCGTCGTGACGCAGACCCTCGGGTCGGTGCAGTGGACGACGGTCGCGACCGCGGCGGCGCTGGATCCGACCGGTGGCCTCAGCGTGTCGGGCGTCGGCTTTCCCGACGGCAGGACGGGATTCCTCGCCGGCAGCCGTTCCGGCGCCGGACCCGTCCTGCTGACAACGACCGACGGCGGGAAGCACTGGGTCGACACCGGTATCGCGGCGGGTGCCTCGGCATCGTCGTACCTGCCGTGCCGTCTCGGTGCGACGTGGGTGGCACCGGTCCTGTCCGACGGTCGGCTCACCGTGCGCACCTCCTCGTCCCCGACGGGTCCGTGGTCGGAGGGTCCCGCACTCGACGGCGTGACCGCACCGCTCGTCTCGTGCGGCCCCACGATGCTGTGGGTCGGTGTGCCGCACGCCGGATCCGACGTCGTTGCACGGCTTCACGGTCCTCGGTGCGTGGACGTCGCTGGGCTCCGTGTCGCGTCCGCTCGTGTCTCTGGGCGCGGCCTCCGACACGGTGGCGTACGCCGCGGCCGAGGACGACGCGTCCGTCGTGCTCGAGCTCACGACCGGCGCGACCCTCGGCGTCACCGAGGTGCATCTCCCCGACTGGGTCGCCAGCATCGGCGGCGCGCCCATGCGCAATTGACCACAGATCGGGCATCGGTCATACGGCGTCGGCTCACGCCCACCTGGCGGAAGTCCGCCCAATAGTTCGATTGTGCTTGACCGCAAACGTGTGCACCGACAGGCTGCGCACTGGATGTCGGAACCGCCTGCGAAGGGTGAGCGCATGAACGTCGCAGTGGGAGCGGTCGCCACGGTGGCTCTCGGCGCTGTGGCCGTCGGGGCCGCAGCACTCGTGCTGCACTCGGCACCGACCAAGCCGCCGCTGCTCGTCGCCACGTCGGGTACCGCAACGGCGACGCTCCCCGCCGGCGTCAAGGCGGTCGCAGGCCTCGAGCTCGACGCCTACGCCGACAGCAGCCAGATCACCTGGCGGCGCACCGACGGTGGTGTCGGCCCGCACCCCGACTGGGTCAGCTACGGTCCGACGACCGAGCTGCAGGTTCCCGCTCACGCGCTGGTCACCGTGACCATCCGGCAGTACGACTCCGGCGAGCCGATCCCCAACCCGTACCTCGCGGAGGTGCACGGCACCGTCGGCGGCACCATGACCGTCGACGGGGCGCCCGTGACGCAAGATCGACGCGGATCACGTCGGCCACACGTTCACGATCCACAACTTCCCGAGCTCGAACCAGGACCCGCTGTTCGTCAGCGTCCCGCTGCCGGCGCTGCCCGACGACGTCGTGACTGCGGCTGACGACGCCGGGAAGCTGCCGGCGCCGCACGTGATCGTGTTCCAGTTCGTCACCGGCGGTCCGGGCACCTACGCCTGGAACTGCGAGTTCCCGTGCGGCGGGAACTACGCCGGCTTCGGTGATGCGATGAGCTCCTACGGCTACATGTCCGGCACGCTGCACGTCGTCTGACCTGAGAGAAGACCCGGCACCTGAGGCCCGAGGAGGCCGCGGCCCCATGAGTCCCGACACCGTCGACGACACCACGGTCGACACTGCTCGCCCATCCCTGCGTGAGCGGCTCACCACGCCCGAGGGCAAGGTGGCCATGCGGGTCGGCGTCGTGGTCGGGGTGCTCACGCTGCTCCTGCTGGCGTTCGGCGTGTGGTGGCCGATCGTCAGCCTGCCGACTACCGCGTCGGACACCCAGGAGGCCGTGAAGGCCACGATCCTCGTGTTCTCGATCGCGGCCGCTCCCGTGATGGCGCTGGTCTGGGGCGTCGGCTACTACAGCCTCCGGCACTGGCGCGCGCGGCGCGGGGGAGGAGCCGCCTGAGGACGGCCCGGCGATGCGGGGCAACAACCGCGTCGCCATCAGCTGGCTCGTCGTCAGCTCCGTGCTCACCGCGTTCCTGCTCATCTGGGGTCTGTCGGAGCTGACCTCGACGACGTCGATCCCCAACGGTGCCAAGCCGCTTGACCATCAACGTCACCGGTCAGCAGTGGGTGTGGTCCTTCTCCTACCCCGAGGACGGCGGGATCAGCAGCAGCGACCTCGTCCTCCCGAAGGATCGGCCGGTGATCTTCCAGGTCACCAGCACCGACGTCATCCACAGCTTCTGGCTGCCTGAGATGGGCATCAAGGTCGACGCGAACCCGGCCGTGATGGCCACGGTCAGCACGACGCCGACACTGCTCGGCACGTTCCAGGTGCGGTGCGCCGAGCTGTGCGGGCTGAACCACTCCTACATGCAGACGACGGCGCGCGTCGTCGAGAGCAGCGACTTCGACGCATGGGTCAAGTCCCAGGGCGGGACGCCCGGCCAGATCGTTCCTGCGGAGGCATCGAATGGCTGAGACGACCGCGGTCCGCCCGTCGGAGTCCGAGCACGCGGACGTCGGCGGGGGAATCATGCGCCGCCTGTCCATGTGGACCGGCATCCTCGTCGGCGTCGTCGTCGCCGTCGTGTGCTGGTTCGTGGGCAACGCGCTGTGGGGGGAGAACGACCAGGGACTCGACCAGGCGGTCATCCTCACCGAGGTCGGCTGGGTGCTCGGCTTCCTCGTCGGGGTCGGTGCGTTCGTCGCCCCGGTCCGGTGGATCCTCGGCAAGGATCTCACCCACGACGACGAGATGTTCCTCGCCGGCAAGGACCAGGGCGTCGGCCGCTACTTCCGCTTCACGACCGACCACAAGGTCGTCGGGGTCCAGTACCTCGTGCTCGCCATGACCACCTTCGGGGTCGGTGGCCTCCTCGCGATGATGATCAGGACCGAGCTGGCGACTCCGGGGGAGAAGCTGGTCGGCGGGGGGATCTACAACACCCTCGTGGGTGTCCACGGCATCATCATGATCGTCTCGACGATCATCATGGTCGTCGGCCCGTTCGGGAACTTCATCATGCCGATCATGATCGGCGCGCGCGACATGGCCTTTCCTCGTCTGAATGCGCTCAGCTTCTGGATCCTGTTCCCGGTGGTTCCGGTGTTCCTGTCCATCGCCGCGCTGCGCGGCATCCCCACGGGTTGGGTTGCCTACGCGCCCTTGTCGGACCAGGCCCCGCCGGGCATGGACGCGTTCGCCGTAGCCATCATCTTCTTCGTCATCTCCGCGGGGATCGGCGCGATCAACATCATCGTCACGGCCGTCACGATGAGGGCTCGTGGGATGACCTGGAACCGCACGCCGATCTTCGTGGTCGGCGTGGTGGCGACGTCGCTGCTCGGACTCATCGCCCTGCCCTGCTTCGAGGTGGCGATGGTCTACGTGCTGCTCGACCGCAGCATGGGGTCGTCGTTCTTCGTGCCGGAGCAGGGCGGGAGCCAGTGGCTCTACGCGAACCTGTTCTGGCTCATGGGTCACCCCGAGGTCTACGTCATCCTGATACCCGCAACCGCTGCAGTCCTCGAGATGACGCCGGTGTTCGCCCGCAAGCCGTTGTTCGGCGCGCGGCTCGCCGTCATCGGAATCGTGGCTCTCGTGGCGCTGAGCGTCCTGGTGTGGGCGCACCACATGTTCGTCAGCGGCTGGGCGCCGACGCTGGCAGGACCCTTCATGCTGACGACAGAACTGATCTCGATCCCGACCGGGCTGATATTCCTCGTCCTCATCGGCACGATATGGAAGGGCAACATCTGGACGAGGCTGCCGATGCTGTTCGTCTACGGCTTCCTGTGGAACTTCATGATCGGCGGCGTGACCGGCATCTTCCTGTCGGACGTTCCTGCGGACAACGAGCTGCACGGGGCGCTGTTCGTGACCGCCCACTTCCACTACACGTTGCTCGGCGGCGCGATGATCGGCGCCATGGGTGCCGTCGTGTACTGGTTCCCGAAGATGACCGGCCGCATGTTCGAGGAGCGGGTCGGTCGGGTGTCGTTCTACGTCGTCATGGTCGGGTTCAACGTCACGTTCCTCTCCATGTTCTACGTCGGCCTCCAGGGGATGCCACGTCGCGTCGCGGACTACCCGCCGCAGTTCGCGACGGGCAACCTGATCGCGACGCTGGGCGCCTACACGATCGCCGTCGGCATGCTCCTGTTCCTGTACTGCATCGTGCACTCGTGGAGGTCCGGGACACCTGCCGGCCCGAACCCCTGGCGCGCCAAGACCCTCGAGTGGTTCGTGCCGTCCCCGCCGCCGTTGGAGAACTTCGAGGTGCTGCCGGTCGTCACCGGAGACGCCTACGGCTACGGCGAGAGCGACACCCACCACACGTCGCACGCCGGTGCGGTCGAGCATGAGCGGATCGACTCGGAGGCGGTGCAGTCGTGAGCACCATCGAGCACGAGCACGAGCACGCCGCCGAGTCGCACCACCTGCCACCTGCGCTGGTCGCGCGTCAGCAACGTCAGGCGGTCCTGTTCGCCATCCTCGCCGACGCGGTCTTCTTCGCGTGCATGCTCTTCACGTGGTTCTACCTGCGTTCTCTCGATGTCGACGGAGGATGGATACCGGACGACGGGAAGACCGCGGACACCAAGGAGGTCTGGCTGATCGCGACGGTCATCGTCCTCAGTGCGCTGGCCTACCGATGGGCGGAGACGGGGATCAGGGCATCGAACCGAGGTCGGTTCCAGGCCGGCGCACTGCTGGGTCTTCTCCTCGTCGTGGTGTCGATCGGACTCATCCTGCGCCAGGCCCACAGCTGGCCGATCCTGATGAGCGACGGCAGCTATGCGTCCACGTTCATCGTGATGACCTATGTGCTGCTCGTGCACCTGGTCATCCTGCTGGTGGTCGCGCTGGGGATCTGGAACCGTGGGCGCACGGGCAAGCTGGACGACGGCAAGGTCAACCATGCGACTCTGGTCGGCTACTTCTGGTACTGGCTGGCGCTCACGGCGGTCGTCTCCGCCTGCCTGACGTTCTTCGTCTAGGAACCGGGGCGACCCCCGGCGCTGCCGTCGTCGGACTCCAGCCGGTCGACGTACGCACGCCAGGCTCGCAGGTCAGCGTCGTCGGGATCGACGCTGCTGGCCGGGTCGAGGTCGGGCTCGGTGGTCAGGTCGTCGTTCCGGAGGCGCCACCAGAGGTAGGTGCCCGCGGCCGCAAAGAGGGGCCACTCGAAGACGTATACCCAGGCCAGGAAGTTGCCGGCGAGACCGCGACGCAGCTCGACCACGAAGCCGAAGAGGCACACCGCGAGGCCGGCGATCAACGCGAGGTTCAGCCTCCACCCACCGTGGGCCACGGTCAGCGGCTCCGGTCCATGCGTCGTACGGTGACGACCAAGAGTGCAGCCAGCACGACCCCGCCCAGCGTCACCAGCAGCCATCCGAGCGGGTTGTCCGCGATGAGGGCGATCGGATAGCCCAGCGCGTAGCACGCGGCGCTCACGCAAGCGAGCACCCATTGGCCGCGAGTGGGCCGAGGCATCGGGTTGCGCTCCACGTCCCGACTCTGTCCGACCCACTTCGCGGACACAAGCCACACGCGCGGCCACCTCGACACGAGGAACCGCGGCGACGTCACGCCCGGCGTCGCGTCCAGGCGATCAAGGTGTCGGCGTCCCACGTCGTGATCACCTTCGAGGCGTCCACGCCGCAGTCGATCGCTCGGGCCACGCCGTAGGCCTGCCAGTCGAGCTGACCCGGTGCGTGGGCGTCGGTGTCGAGCGCCAGCAGCAGATCGGCCTCGACGGCGGCGCGCAGGATGCGGCGTGGTGGGTCGAGGCGCTCGGGTCGGCTGTTGATCTCGAGGGCGACGTCGAACTGCCGGCACGCCTCGATGACGAGGTCGACCTCGAACTCGGACTCGGGTCGGGTGCGCCCGCCGGCGACCATGCGTCCGGTGCAGTGACCGAGGACGTCGACGTGCGGGTTGGCGATCGCGCGCACCATGCGCGGCGTCATCGCCGACGACGGCGCACGCAGCTTGGAGTGGACGCTGGCGACCACGACGTCGAGCCGGGCGAGGAGGTCGTCGTCCTGGTCGAGCGTGCCGTCCTCGTGGATGTCGACCTCGATGCCCGTGAGGTAGCGGAACGGCGCGAGCTCGGCGTTGATCCGCGCCACGACGTCGAGCTGCTCCTCGAGGCGTTCCCTGGTGAGACCTCGCGCGACCGTGAGGCGTGGCGAGTGGTCGGTGAGCACGGTCCAGTCGTGGCCGAGATCCCGTGCGGCCGTGGCCATCTCGAGCGGCGGGCTGCCGCCGTCGCTCCAGTCGGAGTGCGTGTGGCAGTCGCCGCGCAGCGCCGCGAGGAGGGCGCTGCCGTCTGCGTCGAGGGCATCGGCCGGCGAGGGCCGTGCCTCGAGCTCGACCACGTACGCCGGCACCTCGCCACCGGCCGCCTCGGTGGCGAGCGCTGCGGTCTTCGGCCCGACGCCGGCGAGCTCGGTCAGCGTCCCGTCCGCGACGCGGCGACTCGTCTCGTCCGGGCCGATCGCGTCGATCGCGGCCGCGGCCTTGCGGTAGGCCTGGACGCGGTAGCTCTCGGCGTTCTCCCGCTCGAGGAGGAACGCCACCCGGCGTAGCGCGTCGACAGGCTCCACACGGGCGACAGTAGGCCGCACGCTCTCGATGAAGGGCCCGTTTGGCTCCCTCTATGCACTGAAGGCCACCTTCAGTCCGTTCAGGGGGATGGCAGCATGGCGGGATGGCGGGTGGTCAGCGATCTCGTGAGCGGGTGGCGTGGACGTCGGCGACTCCTGTGCTGGCGCTCGTCGTCCTCGTGCTCGAGTGGGGCCGAGACCTGCCGACGTGGGCCGTCGTGGTGTCGGTCGTCGTCCTCGCCGCGGCCGTGCTGTCCGGCGTCCATCACGCCGAGGTCGTCGCGCACCGGGTCGGCGAGCCGCTCGGGTCGCTCGTGCTCGCGGTCGCGGTGACTGTGATCGAGGTCGGGCCTGATCCTCGCGGTGATGGCCGGTGGCGGCGTCGGCTCCGACACCCTCGCCCGCAACACCGTCTTCGCCGCGCTGATGATCACGTGCAACGGCATCGTGGGTGTCGCCATCGTCGTCGCGACGCTGCGCGGGCGCAGCGTGGGCTTCAACGCCGAGGGCGCGGGCGGAGCCTTGGCCGCGGTCACCACTCTCGCGGTGCTCAGCCTCGTGCTGCCGACAGTCACGACGAGCTCGCCGGGACCGACCTTCACCACGGCGCAGCTGGTCTTCTCCGCGGTCACCGCGCTCGGGGTGTGGATCCTGTTCGTCGTCGTCCAGACCCTGCGCAACCGCGAGCTGTTCGTCAACGGAGGGGACGACGACCTCGAGATGTACGACGGGGAGAAGCCGACCGCGCGCGACACCCGGGTCAGCTTCGGGCTTCTCGTGGTGGCGCTGCTCGCCGTCGTCGGACTGGCCAAGGTGCTGTCGCCGACGGTGGAGCGCACCGTCGTCGACGCCGGACTCCCGATCTCGCTCGTCGGCGTCGTCATCGCGCTGCTCGTGCTGCTGCCGGAGTCGCTGTCCGCCACAGCGTCGGCGCGACGAGGTCACATCCAGAAGTCGTTCAACCTCGCCTACGGCTCTGCCATGGCGAGCATCGGTCTCACCATCCCGTGCATCGCCGCGGCGTCGATCCTGCTGGGCCGTTCCGTCGCACTCGGGCTGTCGGGCGCAGAGATCGTCCTGCTGGCCCTCACCGTCGCCGCGGGCATCCTCACGGTCACGCCCGGACGGGCCACCCTGCTGCAGGGCGGCGTCCACCTGGCGATCTTCGCCGGCTTCCTCGTGATCTCGGTGAGCCCGTGAGCTGCCCGTCCGCGATGGCGATCAGTGGGCGGCCCGCAGCTGCTGCTCGTAGCCGCTGACGACCTCGCCGGCCGCGTAGGGAACGGAGCGCAGTCCCTGCATCACCGCGACGAGGCACGTGTCGCGCAGCCGCTCGAGGTCGCGCACCCCGACGTCGCCCACCTGGTCGTCGGACTGCTGGGCGATCCGGTCGAGCAGGTCGTCGGTCAGCTCGGGGACGTCCATCAGCTTGGTCCAGGGCCACTGCAGCGCCGGGCCGAACTGCGCCATGAAGTGGCGCATGCCGCCCTCGCCGCCCGCGATGCGGTAGGTCTGGAAGGTGCCCATGAACGACCACCGCAGTCCGGCGCCGAAGCGGATCGCGTCGTCGACCTCCTCGACGGTGGCGACACCGTCGTTGACCAGCCACAGGGCCTCGCGCCAGATCGCCTCGAGGAGCCGGTCGGCGACGAACCCGTCGATCTCCTTGCGCACGTGCAGCGGTCGCATGCCGAACGACGGCGTAGACGGCCTTCGCTCGTTCGACCGCCCAGTCGGCCGTGCGCTCGCCGGGGCAGACCTCGACGAGCGGCAGCAGGTAGACGGGGTTGAACGGGTGCCCGACGACGAGCCGCTCCGGGTGCGTCATCCGCGCAGCCAGCTGGGTCGGCAGCAGGCCCGACGTCGACGACCCGATGACGACGTCGGCCGCAGCCGCGGCGTCGGCCTCGGCCAGCAGGGACTGCTTGAGCTCCAGGCGTTCTGGGGCGCTCTCCTGCACGAAGTCGACCTCGGCGACGGCCTCGGCGACGGTGCCGACGATGGTCCACGATCCCTCGGGCGGGAGCGGGGCGTCGTACAGCGACGACCAGGCGGCGCGGGCGTTGGCGAGGATCTCGGTGAGCTTGCGCTCGGCCTGCGGGTCCGGGTCGTAGAGGCGGACGTCGGCACCGCCCAGCAGGAAGCGCGCGGCCCACCCGCCGCCGATGACTCCGCCGCCGAGCAGCCCGACGGTGCGCGCCTCAGCCATGCTTCACCAGGCCCAGCTCGTCGCGGACCTCGGCGGGCGTCTTCACGCGCACGTTCATGGCCTCGAGGATCGTCTTGGCCCGGTCGACGAGCTGTCCGTTGCTCGCGAGCACGCCCTTGGACAGGTAGACGTTGTCCTCGAGGCCGACCCGCACGTTGCCGCCGAACAGAACGGACTGCGCGGCGTAGGCCAGCTGGAACCGCCCGATCGAGAACGCCGAGAAGACCGAGTTCGGCGGCAGGTTGTTGACCATCGCGCCGAAGGTGAGCGGGTCGTTCGGCGCTCCGTAGGGGATCCCCATGCACAGCTGCACCATGACCGGGTCGGTGAACAGTCCCTCGCGGACGATCTCGTTGAGCAGGACGAGGTCGCCGGTGTCGAAGATCTCGACCTCGGGCTTCACGCCGAGAGCCTTGATCTGACGGGCCATCTCGCGCACGACACCGGGAGTGTTCACCATGATGTACTCGCCGCCCGCGGCGAAGTTCATGGTGCCGCAGTCGAGCGTGCAGATCTCCGGCAGCAGCTCGGCGACGTGGACGAGCCGCTCGGTGGCGCCGACCATGTCGGTGCCCTTCTCGGCCGGCGGCAGCGGCGACTCGACGCCGCCGAGGACGAGGTCACCGCCCATGCCCGACGTGAGGTTGAGGACGACGTCGGTGTCGCTCGCCCGGACGCGCTCGACGACCTCGCGGTAGTAGCCGGGGTTGCGCGAGCCCTTGCCGGTGGAGGGCTCGCGGACGTGGACGTGCACGACCGCGGCACCCGCCTTGGCGGCCTCGATCGCCGAGTCGGCGATCTGCTCGGGCGTCACGGGCACCTTGTCGCTGACGCCGGTGGAGTCGCCGGCGCCGGTGAGCGCGCAGGTGATGAAGGCGGACGTGCTCATCGGTCGCATGGTGCGTTCCTTCGGGTCTCGTCGTGCACGGGTCGGTCGGGTGTTGCTCGTGGTGGGCGCCGTCCTGGGGATGCGACGCGCTGGCGGCGGATTCAGTGGGGCGCCTGAGCACGCTCTATGCGTGCCTGGGGCACCTTCATCCGGAAGGGGGAGGGTGCTGGGGGTCAGTGGCCGGACCAGTGTCGGGGGGCGCTTGTCGACGAAGGCCTGGGCGCCTTCCTTGGCGTCGTCGGACGACGCCACCCTCGAGTACGTGGGTAGGCCGCTACGCATGGTGGCGTAGCCGTTCTCGGCGTTCTGGCCGGCGGTCGCATCGACGACCTCGAGCACCGCGGCGACCGACAGGGGCGCGGACTCGCAGATCGTGCGCGCGAGCTCCTTGGCCGCGGCGAGCACCTGGTCGGGTGCGACCACGCGGTTGACGAGGCCCCAGCCGAGGGCGTCCTGCGCGGTGAACCGACGTCCGGTGAGGAAGAGCTCGAGGGCGAGGGCTCGTGGCAGGAGCTGCGGCAGGCGCACCATGCCGCCCGCGTCCGGGACGAGGCCGAGGCGGGTCTCGGTGAAGGCGAACTCGGCGGTCTCCGACGCGACCACGAGGTCGGCGGCGAGCCACAGCTCGACACCGCCGCCGTAGGCCGACCCGTTGACGGCGGCGATCACGGGCTTGCCGATGTCGAAGAACTCCGTGATGCCGGCGAATCCTCCAGGTCCGTAGTCGGCGTCAGGGGCCTCGCCCGCCGCGGCGGACTTGAGGTCCCAGCCCGCGCTGAAGAAGCGCTCGCCGGCACCGGTGATGATGCCGACGCGCAGCTCGGGGTCGTCGCGCAGCGGGGCGAACGCGTCGTACAGCACGCGGCTCGTGGCCGCGTCGATCGCGTTGGCCTTGGGGCGATCGAGGGTGACGACGAGGATCTGGCCGTCGACCTCGGTGCGCACCTCGGACGTGTCGGTCATGTCAGGCTCCCAGTGGTCGCAGCATCGAGCGGCTGATGATGTGGCGCTGGATCTCGCTGGTGCCGTCCCAGATGCGCTCGACCCGGGCGTCGCGCCACCAGCGCTCCGCACGGCCCTCGCTCATGAGACCCATGCCGCCGAACACCTGCACCGCGGTGTCGGTGACCTTCGCGAGCGTCTCGGTCGCGAAGAGCTTGGCCATCGCGACGTCCTGTGGGGTGAACGTGCCCTGGTCGATGCGGTGGGCGGCCTGCAGCGTCAGCAGGTTCGACGCCTCGATGCCGACGGCGCAGTCGGCCAGCTGGAAGCCGACTCCCTGGAACTGACCGATCGGCTGGCCGAACTGCTTGCGGTCCGCGGCCCAGCGGGTCGCCTCCTCGAGGACGCGCTGCGCGCGGCCCACGCTCGTCGCGGCGACGGTCAGGCGGCTCGCACCCAGCCACTCGTCCATGAGCTCGAACCCGCGACCCTCCTCACCGAGGAGCGCAGCCGGACGGCAGTCGCACGTTGTCGAACACGAGCTCGTTCTGGTGGTAGCCGCGGTGCGAGACGCACTTCGAGCCCCGGTTGCTCTGGAAGCCGGGGGTCCCCATGTCGACGAGGAAGGCCGAGATCTTCGCCTTCGGACCCTTCTTCGTCTCCTCGGTACTGGTCCGCGCGAACAGCACGACGTAGTCGGAGCGGTCGGCGTGGCTGATGAAGTGCTTGCGGCCGTTGATGATCCAGTCGTCGCCGTCGCGGGTGGCCGACGTCGTCATGCCGCGGACGTCGGAGCCCGCGCCGGGCTCGGTCATGGCCAGGCAGTCGTGCCGCTCGCCGCGGATCGTCGGCAGCAGGTAGCGCTCGACCTGCTCGCCCTGGCACGCGCGCAGGATGTTGCTCGGCCGGTGCACGAGCATCTGCAGGGCGTACCCCGCGCGACCGAGCTCGCGCTCGACCAGCGAGAGGCCGACGGCGTCGAGGCCTCCTCCGCCGAGCTCCTCAGGCATGTTGGGCGCGTAGAGGCCGGCCTCGAGCGCGGTCCGCTGGATCGCCTGCGCGATCTCGTCGGGTACGTCGTCGAGCTCCTCCACGACGTCCTCGTGCGGGTAGAGCTCGGTCTCGACGAACGAGCGCACGGTCTCGACGATGAGCCGCTGCTCCTCGTTCAGCTCGAAGTCCACGACGGTCCTCTCGGTCGGTGCTCGTGCGGTGCGCGTGCGTGTGGCGGCGTATCGGGGTTCAGGCGGGCAGGGCGATGCGACGTCCGACCCAGTCGGGCTTGGGCAGGACGGAGTGGGCCAGGGCGAGCGCCTCGAGCCGCTCGTGGAGGACGTCGGGCAGCGGTGCCGTGCGGCCCGCGTTCATGTCGACGTGCAGCAGCATCTGCTCGCCGGTCGCGAGGAGGCGCTCGTCGCTCCACACCTCGTGCGCGATGTGCACGCGCTTGGCGTCGACGCCGAGCACGCGCAGCGTGGAGTGGATGTCGTCACCGAGCCCGGCCTCGTCGAGGTTCCGGATGTGGGTCTCGACGGTGTAGAGCGAGAAGCCCGACTCGCGGTAGTCCTCGTCGATCCCGATGAAGCGGAAGAACGTGTCGGAGTTGTCGCCCATCGCGAGCAGGTAGCACCACTCGCTCATGTGGCCGTTGTAGTCGACCCAGGCCGCGGGGACGGTCGTGCGGTGCAGCGCGAGGGGTGCCGGGAGCGGCCCGCTGGGGGTGTCCCAGCCGCCGGGTCGGGTGCTCTCCAGCACGGTGATCGCTCCCGCGTGTTCGTATTGTGCAATGGCTGTTGAGTATGGTGCGATGGAGCCTAGGCACGTGCGCTCCCCGGGTCAAGGGCCCGGGGCGTGGTGGCGGAGCGGCCGCCGACCCGGGCGGACGGTGGAGGAGGGCACGTGACGGTCGAGCCGCGCAACGGCCGGGTCCAGTCGGTCGACCGCGCTGCGGCCCTGCTGCGCGCCGTCGCGCGCTCTGCACCGGGCGGTGCCCCGGTGGCGGCGCTCGCCCAGGAGTGCGGGCTCAATCGCGCCACCGCCTGGCGGCTGCTCGCGACCCTCGAGGACAACGGCCTCGTCGAACGCGACCCGGCCGGCAGCCGTTACGTGCTCGGCCTGGGCGTCACCCGCCTGGCCGTCGCGGTCGGTGTCGACGGACTCGTACGCCGCGCCCGCCCGGTGCTCGAGCGCGTCAGTGAGGCGTCGGGCGAGACGGCCGACCTCGCGGTCGTGCGCCCCACCGGACTCACCTACGTCGACGAGGTCGCGCCGTCCTCGGTGATGGCCGCCAACTGGCTGGGCCGCGCGGTGCCGTTGCACGCGACGTCGTCCGGCAAGGCGTGGCTCGCCTGGCTGCCGGCGCGGGAGGCGCACGCGCTCCTGCCGACCCCACTGTCGGCGTACACCGGTACGACGCTCACCTCGGTAGCCGCCCTCGACGACGAGTTCGCCGAGATCCGGGCGCGCGGGTTCGGCACCTGTCGGGGCGAGTTCGAGTCCCAGCTCTTCGGCGTCTCCGCGCCCGTCCTCGACGAAGGAAGGCCCGTGGCGGTGATCAGCGTGTGGGGTCCGAGCGACCGCATCACCGAGGACCGGTTCGACGCGCTCGGCGCGCTCGTCGCCGACGCCGCGCGCGAGCTCGCCGCGACACTGCTCACCGACGGTCGGTGCCGCATGACCGGCTTCCGAGCACCCGACATCGCCGTGCGCGAGGAGTGGCTCGACTACAACGGCCACGTGACCGACTCGGCGTACGCCGTCATCTGCGCCGCCGCGAACGAGGCCTACCTCGAGCACCTCGGCGTCAGCGCCGACTACCAGTCGCGCACCGGCTGCACGACCTACACGGTCGAGTCGCACCTGCGCTACCTCGACGAGGTGTCGCGCGGCGCCGTCCTGCACGCCGACGTCCTCCCGGTCGACGCCGACGCCAAGCGCCTCCGGCTGCACACCACCGTGCTCCGCGACGACACCCCGGTGCTCACCGGCGAGTACCTCTTCCTGCACGTCGACCAGAACACCGGTCGCGTCACCCCCTTCCCGCCCGACCGCGCCGAGGCCATCGCCGCCGAGGTGGCCGCCTACGCCGACGTACCGCGCCCCGAGCACCTCGGCCGCGGAGTAGCACCCCCCCGCCCTGGGGTGTGACGCAAGCGTGGTGAGGGGCCGGGGCCAATGGCACGCGGAGCGGCCGAGGCAGGCACTGGAGTGAGCGGTGGGGTCGGTCAGGTGTCCGGTCGATGTCAAGCGCAGCGCAGGCGACGCGGCGACGCCGCGTCGGCGAGCAGCAAGATCGACCGGGCACCTGACCGACCCCACGGCGTCCCCACATCGCTAGCAAGGCCTACGGAAATCGCAGCGGACCGCCAGGCACGCAGAGCGAGAAGCAGGTCTACGCTCGCGGTGAAACGAGCGAGGTACGAGGAGGCGCGGCCGTGTTCGTGTTCAACGCGTGGTACGTGGCGGCGTGGTCGACCGAGGTCACGCGCGAGCCGACGAGGCGGGTCCTGCTCGAGATCCCCGTCGTCCTGTACCGGTTGCAGGACGGCACGCCCGTGGCGTTGGAGGATCGCTGCGCGCACCGCGGCTACCCGCTGTCGGCGGGCAAGGTCGTCGACGACGTCATCGAGTGCGGCTACCACGGCTTCCGGTTCGACTGCGCCGGCGCGTGCGTGCACATCCCGGCGCAGGAGCGGATCCCGCCGCGCGCCCAGGTCCGGTCGTTCCCCGTGCACGAGCAGGACGGCTGGATCTGGCTCTGGACCGGTGACCCGGAGAGGGCCGACGTCGCCAAGGTTCCGGACACGCACTGGATGAACGACCCGGCGTGGGCGACGGTGACGCACTCGTTCCCGTTCGAGTGCCGCGCCGAGCTCATCCACGACAACCTGCTCGACCTCACGCACGAGACGTTCATCCACACGAGCACCGTCGGTGACGACTACATCCCCCTGCACCCGCTCACCGTCGAGGTCGACGGCGACGTCGTCTCGGCGGACCGGTTGATGCCCGGCGTCGAGGCTCCGCCGCTCTACGCCAAGACCATGGGACTCTCCGGCCTCTTCGACCGCTTCCACCAGACCGTCTTCTACGCACCGAGCTGTCACGTCCTGCACTCGGGGATCACGGGCGAGGGGCGGCCACGTGAGGAGGGCTACCTCATCACGGTGATGAACGGCATCACGCCGATCACGGCCACGACGAGCCACTACTTCTACGCCTTCTCGCGCAACTTCGGCGTCGACCAGCAGTGGGCGACCGACGAGCTCGTCGACGGCCTGCGCGTGGTGCTGCAGGAGGACGCGGATGCGCTGCGCTGGCAGGAGATCGGGCTGCAGTCGCGTCCCGATGGCGAGCGCGACGTCCTCATCGGCCAGGACAGCGGCCTGGCCAAGGCCCGCAAGGTGATGGAGCGCCTCCTCGCCGCCGAGTCCTGACCCGCTCCCCCTCGTGTAACTGATCGACGGGTCGTTACCCGGGCCCGGAAGCAACCCGTTGATCAGTTACGCGCGGTCGGTCAGTCGGTGGAGGCGGGTGCGCAGCATGTGGGCGAACGTCGTGACGTGGACGCCGTCCTCCGCGAGTCGCGCGCGGACCGAGCGGCGCGTCACCAGCAGCCCGGTGAGGCCCACCGCCCACATGCCGTACTGCACCGTCAGCGCGACGCGGAACCCGCCGAGGGAGTAGGAGTCGCCGGCTCCCGCGAGGTCGAGCACGAGGCCGACGAGCAGGATCGTGACGAGCGACGCCGCGAAGCCGCCGACGTTGACGATGCCGCTCGCCGTCCCGAACCGGTGCGGCGGGTTGAACGTGCGCGCGTAGTCGAACCCGATCATCGACCCCGGACCGTTCGCGCTCAGCACCAGCAGCAGCAGCATGAGCAGCCAGGTCGGCGACGTGCCGGGCACCAGGAGGACGACGGTCCACACCGCGATGGTCGACCCGATGATCGTCAGCGAGAGCCACGAGCGGCGATAGGGATGGCGGCCGACGAGTACGCCGATCACCGGACCCGCGACCATCCCCGCCACGACCATCACCGTGAACATCGCGCTCGCCGTCGAACGTGGGAGTCCCTCGGCGGACACGAGGAACGGATAGCCCCACAGCATCACCATGATCGTGCCGGAGAACTGAGTGGTGAAGTGCGTCCAGAAGCCGAGCCTGGTGCCCGGATGGGCCCACGCGTCGGAGATGTCGCGCGTCACGGTCGCCCACGTCTGCTCCTCGTCGTGCACCCGCCGACCGTCCGGGGTGTCGCGTACGGCGATGGCCACCGCCACGGCGACGACCACGCCGCACGCGGCCGCCGACACGAACGCCGGCGACCAGCCGGAGTTGTGCAGGATGAGGACGAGCGGGATGAGGCTGAGCAGCTGACCGGTCTGCCCGACGAGTCCGGACAGCTGGGTCATGAGCGGCACGCGGGACGCGGCGAACCACGCGGGCACCAGGCGCAGCAGGCTGATGAACGTCATCGCGTCGCCGGCGCCGACCAGGACTCGCGCCGCGATCGCGGCCGGGAACGAGTGCGCGAGCGCCATGGCCAGCTGACCGCTCGCCATGACGAGCGCACCGGCGACGAGCAGCGCACGTGGCCCGGCGCGGTCGACGAGGACGCCGACGGGCACCTGCATCGCGGCGTACACCAGCAGCTGCACGACCGCGAACGTCCCGAGCACCGCCGCCGAGATCTGGAAGCGCGACGCCGCCTCGAGCCCGGACACGCCGAGAGAGGTGCGCTGCAGCACAGCGACGATGTACGCGGCGAGGGCGACCCCCCACACCACCCACGCGCGCGCTGCGGTGCGGTCCACCCCGACCCCCTTGCCGAGACTGATCGTGTGGTCGCTACCCGACCCCGGAAACAGCCGCACGATCAGTCTCGGCGGGGGTTTCCTGCCCAGGTGTAGGCGGTCTTGCTCGTCGTGAAGAAGTCGACTGCGGCGAAGCCCTGCTCGCGGGGGCCGTGGCTGGAGTCGCCGCGTCCGCCGAACGGGACGTGGAAGTCGACCCCGGCGGTCGGCAGGTTGACCATCACCATGCCGGCCTTGCTCTGCCGCTTGAAGTGCGCGGCGGTCGCGAGGTCCGTCGTGCAGATGCCGGCCGAGAGGTTCATGTCGCTGCCGTTCGCGACGGCCAGCGCCTCGTCGTAGCCGCTCACCCGCACGACCGAGACGACGGGTCCGAAGACCTCCTCGCGGTTGATGGTGTCGCCGGCCGAGGTCCCGAGGACGAGTGCGGGCGAGAGGTAGTGACCGGACGTCGGGAGCTCGAGCACCTCGCCACCGACGACCTCGCCGCCCTCGGACCGCGCGATCTCGAGGTAGCGCAGGTCCTGCTCGAGCTGGCTCGGATCGACGACGGGTCCCATGTCGACGCCGGCACCGCGGGCGTCGCCGACCGTCCAGCGGCCCAGGCGCTCGCGCACGGCGTCCACGAACCGGTCGTGGATCGCGTCGGTCACCACGACGAACGACGACGCCGTGCAGCGCTGTCCCGTCGATCCGAAGCCGCCCTGCACGAGCGCCTCGACGGCGACCGAGAGGTCCGCGTCGTCGACGACGACGAGCGGGTTCTTGCCGCCGAGCTCGAGCTGCACCTTGCGGCCGATGGGCGCCGGTGCGTCGAGGATGCCACGGCCCGTCGTCACCGAGCCGGTGAAGGTGACGCCGTTGACGCCCGGGTCGGTCGTGAGCACGGGTCCGACGACCGAGCCGCGGCCGAGCACGAGGTTGAGCGCGCCGGCGGGAAGGCCGGAGCGGTTGAGGATGTCGACGAGCTCCCACGCCGAGCCGGGCACGAGCTCGGCCGGCTTGAAGACGACGGTGTTGCCGTGCGCCAGCGCGGGTGCGATCTTCCACGCGGGGATCGCGATCGGGAAGTTCCACGGCGTGATGACCGAGACGACGCCGAGCGGCTCCCGCGTCACCGTGACGTCGACGCCGGGGCGGACCGAGTCGAGGACCTTGCCGTGCGGCTGCAGCACGTCGCCCGCGAAGTACTTGAGGATCTGACCGGCCCGTACGACCTCGCCGCGCGCCTCGGGGAGCGTCTTGCCCTCCTCGCGTGCGAGGAGGTCGCCCAGCTCGTCGGCACGCGCCAGCACCTCGCTGCCGGCGCGGTCGAGGACCTCCGACCGCTGCCACGGCGTCGTCGTCGACCAGGTGGGGAAGGCGTCGCGCGCCGCGGCGACGGCGTCGCGCGCTACCGCGGCGTCGACGTGCCCGAACTCGACGACGACGTCTGCCATGTCGGAGGGATTGAGGTCGGTCTGGCCGCCGTCACCCGCGACGGTCGATCCGCCCACCACCGAGGTGATCTGCCGGCTCATGCGCCCACTCCTGTCGGACTCGCGTGTTCTCACGCTGACACTAGACGGGCCGCATGCCCGACTAGGCACGGGTCGGGCACGTGGTGGTGGCAGGCTGACCCGGTGACCTCCCGCGCCCGCCCGCTCACCCTCGACGAGGCACAGGCGCGCGCCCGGCTCGTCCACGTCGAGTCCTACGACGTCGACCTCGATCTCACCCGTGGCGACGTCGAGCTCCGCTCGAGCGTCACGATCCGGTTCACCGCCGCCGGCGAGGGCGCGTCCACGTTCGTCGAGCTGCAGTGCCTGCGGCTGGTGAGCGCGACCTTGAACGGCACCCCGATCGATGCTGCATGCTACGTCGGCAACCGCCTCGCCGTGGACGGCCTCGCGGAGTCCAACGAGCTCGTGGTGGTGGCCGACGTCGCGTACACGTCCACCGGCGACGGCATGCACCGCTTCGTCGATCCGGCGGACGGCGAGGTCTACGTCGGTGCCTACGTCGGCGTCGTCAATGCGCAGCTGGTGTTCGCGTGCTTCGACCAGCCCGACCTCAAGGCCGTGATCCGCACGTCGGTGACCGCGCCGGACGGGTGGACCGTGGTGGGCACCGGCCTGGTGACGTCCCACGAGGCCGGCCGCTGGGTGCTGGCCGCGACGCCGAGGATCTCGCCGTACCTCTTCGTGCTCGTCGCCGGTCCGCTGCACGCCGTGCACTCGACGCACCGCGGGCTGCCGTTCTCGGTGTATGCGCGCGCGTCGATGGCGCGACACCTGGAGCGCGAGGCGCCGGAGATCCTCGCGATCACGCATGCCTGCTACGACCACTACACCGAGATCTTCGACCAGCCCTATCCCTTCGACAAGTACGACCAGGCGTTCGTGCCCGAGCTCAACTGGGGGGCGCTCGAGCAGGTGGGCTGCATCCTGCTGCGCGACGAGTACGTGTTCACCTCCGCCGTCACCTACGAGGAGCGCGTCGAGCGGGCCAACACGATCGCGCACGAGATGGCGCACATGTGGTTCGGCGATCTCGTGACGCTGCGCTGGTGGGACGACATCTGGCTCAACGAGTCCTTCGCCGAGCTCATGGGCGCGCAGGTCGTCGAGGAGGCCACGTCGTTCGACGGTGCCTGGACGTCGTTCTCGGCGTCGCGCAAGCCGTGGGGCTACGACGCCGACGAACGCACGAGCACGCACCCGGTCGCGCCGCTCGCGGAGGACGTCACCGACACCGACACCGCGCTCGCCAACTTCGACGGGATCTCCTACGCGAAGGGCGCGGCGGCGCTACGGCAGCTCGAGGCGTGGCTCGGTCGCGCGGACTTCTTCGCAGGCATCAACGCGCTGCTGACCGAGCGCTCGTTCGGCGTCGCCACGCTGGACGACCTGCTCCTGTCGCTCTCCCAGGTGTCGGGCGAGGACGTCGAGGCGTGGGCCGACCGGTGGCTGCGCGCGAGCGGCGTCGACACCCTTCGGGCGGTGCGGACCTCGGAGGGCGTGCGCCTCGACCACGTCGGCACCCGGCCGCACCTGGTCACGCTTGGCCTCTACGACGACGTCGACGGGTCGCTGGTGCGGCGGCGCTCCGTCGATGCGCGCCTCGGCGCGGAGGCGCCGTCCGTCGTCGTACGTCTGGAACCGGGTGAGAGGCAGCCCGCGCTGTGGCTGGTCAACGACGGCGACCTCACGTTCGCCAAGGTCCGGCTCGACCCCGAGTCGAGCGCGGCGGCCGCGCGCGGTCTCTCGACCCTTCACGATCCCGTCTCGCGCACCGTCGTCTGGGTGTCGTGGCGCGACGAGGTGCGCGACGCCCTCATGACACCGCGCGACTACCTCGCCCTCGTCGAGCGGCACGTCGGGGTCGACCACGACTCGACCGTCGTCGACGGCGTCCTGTCCTGGGCGCGACAGGTCGTGGTGAACCGCTACGTCGACCCCCTCGATCGCGACGACGCGCTCGCCGCACTGCGTCGGGCGTGCGACGCCCTGCTGCGGCGGACCGAGGCGCAGCCGGGATCGAGCCAGCGGCTCACGGCGCTGCGCTGGCACGTGACCACCGCGCAGCCCGCGGACGTCCGTGAGCTGGAGTCGTGGCTCACCGACGGGGTCGCCGAGGGCGCCACGCTCGACGACGACCTGCGCTGGCGCATCCTGCGCCGGCTCGCTGTTCTCGGCGCGATCGACAGCGGGCGGATCGACGCCGAGCTCGCCGCCTCGCCCACGGACGAGAACGCACTCCAGGCGGCGTGGTGCCGTGCCGCCCGCCCCGACCGGGCGGCCAAGGAGGCGGCGTGGGAGCTCGTGTTCGGCCGGCGTGCTGCCATGGACGAGCCGTCGTCGTACGTCGTGGGCGCGGTGTGCGGTGGCTTCTGGCAGCCCGAGCAGGTGGAGCTCCTCGAGCAGTACGTCGCGCCGTGGTTCCCGGCGGCGCGCGACCTGTCCGAGCGACGCGGGGCCTCGGTCGCGAGTGCCGTGGTGTGGAGCGGGTTCCCGTGGCACGTCGTCGACGACGACACGCTCGCGCTCGCCGAGGCGGTCATGGCCGACCCTGCGACCACGCCGGCCGCGAGACGGAGGTTCGGCGACCAGGTCGACGAGTACCGCCGTGCGCTCCGGATCCGCCGGCACGCTGCGCGGGACCGGCGTCCCGTCTAGCCTCACCCCATGAGTGGGACCGCGATCTCCGACCTGAGCCCCGAGCAGCGACGTCAGGGGAGCGGCTACGTCGTCACCGATGCCGACCGCGGGGCGTTCCGTCGCGACGGCTACGTCCACCTTCGCGGCGTCCTGTCGGCGGAGGAGATGGACGAGATCGAGGCGGTGTACGACCGCTTCCTGCGGCGCGAGATCGAGGTCGCGGGCAAGGACTTCAACGACATGACGACCGGGGAGCACGGCACGGACCCGTCGGGCTACGCGATCGTCAACGTGATGCTGCCGCGCAAGTACTACCCGCAGTGGCAGGGGAACCTGTACGAGCAGCGGACGACCAGCATCGCCGAGCAGCTGTGCGGTGAAGGCATGGTCATCGACTTCGACCAGCTGCTGGCCAAGCAGCCGGGTCGCGACGACGCGGTGTTCGGCTGGCACCAGGACCAGGCGTACTGGATCGACACCGACGACCGGCGCACCGCGACCTGCTGGCTCGCGGTCGACAGCTCGACGCTCGAGAACGGCTGCCTGCAGTTCCTGCCCGGCTCGCACCACGAGCCCGTGCGCCCGCACCGTCCGTTGCACGAGGACCGCACGAAGAGCCACACGCTCGTCACGGACCTGCGCGACGGCGACGTCATGCGCCCGGTGCCGATCTCGCGCGGAGACATCACGGTGCACGGCGAGGGGATCCTGCACGGGTCGGGCGGCAACACGTCGAACGACTCGTGGCGTCGTGCCTACATCGTGGCGTTCCGCAGCCTCAGCACCGTCGACGAGGAGCGGCGTCGCGGCTTCACGCACTCGCACAACGACGGTCTCGAGGTGCTCGACAACGTCGACGGCCTCGTCGCGCTGCGCGACGTCGAGTCGGACTGAGCTACGGCCGGTGCGTCCCGGCCGACGCGGACTGAAGTGCCAGCCACAGGTCGACGCGGTCCGGGGTCGAGTCGAGCCGTCGGGAGCTGAGCGCCTCGATGCGCTCGATGCGGTGCCGCAGCGTGTTGACGTGCACGTGCAGCAGGGTCGCCGTCTCCTGCCAGCGACCACCCGTCTCGAGGAAGGTGCGCAGGGTGGCCACGAGGTCCGTGCGGTGCCGCCGGTCGTAGTCGTCGAGCGGGGCGAGCAGCGACTCGCGGAACGCGTCGAGGACGTCCTGGTCCTGCAGGGCCAGCAGCAGCGCGTGGTCGCCCGTCCGGTCGTGCGAGACGACGATCCCGCCGCCGCGACGTCGACCGAGCTCGGCGGCCTGCCGCGCCTGGACGAGGCTGCGCCGCAGGGCGGAGACATCGTGGGCGACCGGACCGGTGCCGACGGCGTCCGCGTGGGTGGCACTCCCGAGTCGCGTGGCGAGGTCGTGCAGGTCGGCGGCGTCCGCGACGAGGTGCGAGTCGACCACCAGCATCAGCTCGTCGCCGCGCAACGCGACGACTCCTGCCCGTGGGTCCTCGTCGATCCACCGCTCCGCCTGGGCGAGGGCGCGTTCTCGGTCGGCGACCACGCACACGAGCGCCACCAGCGGCGCATGCGGGTCGAGCCCGTAGTAGGGCATGCGCGCGGCGGCCGCGTCGAGCTGGCGGCCGAGCACCAGGGAGACGACCTCGCCGGCCAGCCGGCGCTCGGTCTCACGGACGGCACGCTCGCGCGCGAGGATCAGTCCCACGACGGGACGCGCGGTGTCGACGCGCGAGCGCACCTCGAGGTCGTCGGGGTCCGCCTCGACGGCGATGACCGCTCCGTGGCCGCGACGCGCGTCGACGTCGTGCGCCGTCCAGCCGCACGGCTCGTGCCGCAGCAGCGCCGCGCGCGTGTCGTCGTCGGGAGCACGCCCGGCACGCGCGAGCTCGACGCCGGCGTCGTCGGCGATCCACACCCGATGGCCCGTGGAACGCCGTAGCAGCTGCGCGACCGCTGCGAGCGCGTCAGCGGCGGCGGGTGCCTCGGCCGCCGCCAGCAGGTCGGCGTTGAGGCGCAGCGCGAGGCGCAGGCCGGCCTCGCGGTCGGCCGTGAGGCGCTCGACGAAGTGCTGGGACACGGCGACGAAGGGTGTGCGCAGCGGGACGAGGACGAGGGGGACGCCTGCGGCGCGACAGGCCTTCACGACTGCGGGTGGTGCGTGCATGTCGCCCTCGAGCAGGCCGTAGCCGATGCCGGCGACGTCGCGGCTGAGGAGCGCGCGGACGAAGTCGTCGGCCGAGTGGCGGCGACCGCGCCAGACGCCTGCCGTGAGCACGAGCTCGTCGCCCACGAGGTAGGGCGAGGCGTCGATGAGCTCGGTGACGTGGACCCAGCGCAGCTCGCGGTCGATGTCGCCCTCGACGAGCAGCTCGAGACCGAGCGACGGCTCGTCGAGCAGGTCGCGGATGGTGGTGGGCACTGGAGGAATCTACGACGGATGGAGTCATATTCACCAGGATTCGCCAACGCCAGGGAGTGACGGACCGGGCAGGATCGCGCCCGGACCGCCGGACGGCGGCAGTGATCCCGGGAGGACACATGGCAGAGGTGACGGGGACGCGGTCGGCGACCGCCGGCGGCATCGAGGTCCGCTCGATCGACTGGGTGCCCGAGGACGAGCGGCACGGTCGGGTCTGGCTGCAGGGACCGTTCTGGTTCCTCGGCAACTTCCAGCCGTTCACCGTCGGCATCGGCCTGGTCGGCACGACGCTGCTCGGGCTGCCGCTCGGGTCGACGATCCTCGCCATCGTGCTCGGCGTCCTCTTCGGCACCATCTTCATGGCGTTCCACGCGTCGCAGGGCCCCACGTTCGGGCTGCCGCAGATGATCCAGTCGCGCGCGCAGTTCGGCTACCGCGGCGTGATCCTCGCCCTCATCGCCACGGCGTTCACGTTCGTCATGTTCAACGTCGTCGACACCGTCATCATCAAGCTCGGGCTCAACGGCATCTTCGGGTGGAGCACCCTCGGCGTGGCGATCAGCATCACGGTGATCGCCACCGTGCTCGCCATCTACGGCCACGACTGGCTGCACCGCGTGTTCCAGATCCTCTTCTGGGTGTCGCTGCCGTTCTGGATCATCCTCACGATCGGCATCCTGGCCGGGAAGGCGGGCGGCCAGCCCGGCCCCGCGGCCGAGTTCTCGTGGGCGAGCTTCCTGGCGATGTTCACCATCGCGGCGTCCTACAACATCACCTACGCGCCCTACGTCTCGGACTACTCGCGCTACCTGCCGAAGAACACACCGGTCCGCACGATCGTCGCGTCGGTGTTCATCGGTGCGGCCGGCTCTCCGCTGTGGCTGATGCCGTTGGGCGCCTGGCTCGGCAGCAACCTCGGCGCGAGCGACCCGCTCGTCGGCATCTACACAGCCGGCAACAACGTCGTCGACCACCTCGGGGCGATCCTCGCGGTGCTGTCCGTCCTGGCGCTCGTCGCAACGATGGGCCTGAACGCCTACAGCGGCATGCTGACGATCGTGACCGGCATCGACTCGCTGCGGCCGATCCGTCCCACCCGCACGATCCGCATCGTCGTGATCCTCATCCTGGCGGTCGTCTGGCTCGTGCTGGGCGTCGTCCTCGAGAACGCGACGCAGGCGCTCAACAACAGCCTGCTCGTCATGCTCTACCTGCTCGCGCCGTGGACGGCGATCAACCTCATGGACTACTTCTTCGTTCGTCGTGGGCACTACGCCATCACCGACCTCTTCACGCCCAACGGCATCTACGGCGCGTGGGCGTGGCGCGGGATCGTCGCCTACCTCATCGGCATCGCCGTCGAGATCCCGTTCATGGTGCTGAGCGGTGACGGCGCGTACGTCGGCTTCATCGCCAACAACTACCTGCAGCTGGTCGACATCTCCTGGATCGTCGGCATGGTCCTGGCGGGCGGGCTGTACTTCGCCTTCACGCGCAACCTCGACCTGCAGTCGGAGGAGGCGGCGATCGCGCGGTCCGAGGCCGTGCTGGCCGAGACAGGCGCCGCGCGGTGAGCGACGGCACCGTCGCGGCAGTGGGCGCGGCGGCCGACCGGCTCGTGTCGGCCTTCGCCTCGCACGACCGTGACGCGTACTTCGCCGCGTTCGACCCCGACGCGACGTTCCTGTTCCACACCGCGCCGTCGTTGCTCGGCTCCCGTGCGGCGTACGAGGACGAGTGGACGGCGTGGGAGGCCGACGGCTTCCACGTCGACGAGTGCGTCACGTCGGACCGGCGGATCGACGTGCTGTCGGACGACGTCGCGGTGCTCACCCACCGGGTACGCACGCGATTGGCCGGCGGTGGCGACGTGCTGCGTGAACGCGAGAGCATCGTGTTCCGTCGTACGGCGGGTGGTGAGTGGCTCGCCGTGCACGAGCACCTGTCGCCGGACCCGTCGGAGGACGCATGAGCTCGCCACCGTTGGGACCGCCCAATGCCTTGGACGTGCCGCGCTTCGCGGGACCTGACACGTTCGCGCGGCTGCCGCGGCTCGACCAGGTCGAGCACGCGGGGGTGGCGGTGCTCGGAGTGCCGTTCGACTCGGGGGTGTCCTACCGACCCGGCGCCCGCTTCGGACCGGCCGGCATCCGTGCGGGCTCGAAGCTGCTGCGGCCCTATCACCCGTCGCTCGACGTCCATCCGTGGGGCGAGCAGCAGGTGGTCGACGCCGGCGACGTCTCCGCGAACCCGTTCGACCTCGTCGCGGCGGTGGGCCAGGTGGAGGCGGCGGCGCGCACGCTGCTCGACAGGGCGGACACCCTCGTGACGATCGGCGGCGACCACACGATCGCGCTGCCGCTGCTGCGCGCGGTGGCCGCCAAGCACGGACCCGTGGCGCTCGTGCACTTCGACGCGCACCTCGACACGTGGGACACGTACTTCGGAGCTCCCTACACGCACGGGACGCCGTTCCGTCGTGCCGTCGAGGAGGGACTGCTCGACCTCGACGTGTCGGCGCACGTGGGGATCCGCGGCCCGCTGTACTCGAAGAAGGACCTCGACGACGACCGCGAGCTCGGCTACGCGATCGTCAGCACCGAGGACGTCGCCCGGCGCGGCGTCGACGAGGCGATCGACCGGGTGCGTGCACGGGTCGGCGACCGACCGGTGTACGTGTCGATCGACATCGACGTCCTCGACCCGGCGCACGCACCTGGCACCGGGACGCCGGAGCCCGGTGGTCTCACGAGCCGCGAGATGCAGATGATCCTGCGCGGCTTCACGGGACTGTCGATCGTCGGCGCGGACGTCGTCGAGGTGGCACCGGCGTACGACCACGCGGAGCTCACGACGATCGCTGCGGCCAACGTCGTCTACGACCTGCTCGGGCTGCTCGCCCTGCAGTCCTCACCCGCACGCCCCTCTGAGAACGGGAGACAGTCATGAAGCTGCTCGTCGCGGTCGACGGGTCGGAGCACGCGACGAGGGCGGTGGCAGCCGCTGCGTCCCTCGCCGCTGCGTCAGGTGCGGAGATCGTCGTGGTGCACCAGCGCAGCGACACCGCCCTCGACCACGGCCCGGCCGCGCCGTCGGACGAGGACGCCGACGAGGCCCAGGCGATCGTCGACGCCGCCGTCGCGGCGGCTCTCGCCGGCGGTGCGACGTCCGCCCGCGGTCGGGTGGAGCGCGGCCTGCGCGGCGAGGTGGCGCAGGCGATCCTCGACGTCGCTCGTGACGAGTCGGCCGACGTCATCGTGGTCGGTCCGCGCGGACTGAGCCGGTTCCAGGGGCTGCTCGTCGGCAGCGTGACGGACCGTCTGGTGCACTTCGCCGACCGTCCTGTTCTCGTCGTCCGGTGACCCGGCGCCCCGGCGCGATCCGCGTCACTGCCGATGCGATCGCGTGGGGGCGGGTGTCCTCGGCGGAGGCGGTCACCGAGTGCCTCCGGCGGATCGAGACTCTCGACGGTCCGCTCAACTCGGTGGTCGCGCTGCGCGCCGAGGCGGCGCTGGGCGAGGCGCGCTCGATCGACGAGCGGCTGGCGCGCGGCGAGGTCGTCGGGCCGTTGGCCGGGGTTCCCGTGCTGGTGAAGGACTATGAGGACGTCGCGGGCATGCCGACGCGGCGCGGCTCGGTGGCGTTGCGCGACGTCGCACCGGCGTCGTCCGACGAGGTGGTGCCCGCGCTGCTGCGACGCGCGGGTGCGGTGATCGTGGGCAAGACGAACCTGCCGGAGTTCGCGGTCGAGGGGTTCACCGACAACCTGCTCGACGGCGCGACCGGCAACCCGTGGTCGCTCGCGTGGACACCGGGAGGGTCGAGCGGTGGTTCGGGCGCGGCGCTGGCAGCGGGGCTCGCGCCGATCGCGACCGGCACGGACGGTGGCGGGTCGGTGCGCATCCCTGCGGGCGCATGTGGGCTGGTCGGCCTCAAGCCGACCCACGGGGCGGTCGGCCGCTGGCCGGTCGCCGACTGGATCGACTACTCGACGTACGGGCCGATGGCGACGACGGTCGCCGACACGCGGCTGCTGTTCTCGCTCATGGCCGGCGTGGTGGCGGGTGACCCGTCGTCGGCTCCGTGGTTGTCCGGTTCGGATCGGTCCGAGGCGTCGTTCCCTTCGGGCGGAGGCGGTTCCGGGCGTCGACCGTCGCACCTGCTGGTGGCCGAGCGCACGGCGCCGATGGGTCCGCTTCCGGTGGGCGTGGCTGCCGCGTTCGCCGACGCCGTGGAGCGGGCGGCGGCGTTGTGGGACGTCGAGGTGCGCACGCTCGACCCGGCCACGTTGTTCGGAGACATCGGCGACCCCGACCACGACTGGTTCACCGTCGCTCCTGCCGAGCACGTCGCGTCGCTCGGACGCGCGTGGGTCGAGGAGCACATGGACGAGCTGCACCCGTCGAGCCAGGCGTTCCTCGGTGCAGGCCTCGAGGTGTCGATCGACGACTACCTCGCGTGCCGTCGTCGTCGTCCGGCGTACACGCATCGGATCGACACGCTGCTCGGCGAGAGCGGCGTGCTGCTGACGCCGACGCTCGGGGTCGAGGGGCTGCTCGCCGACGGTCGTCGCTCTGCGGACGCCGCGTTCGAGCCGACCGGTCCCGAGGTCTACTCGACCGCGATCCAGAACATCACCGGGCATCCGGCGGTGAGCGTGCCCGCGGGCGTGTATCCCAGCGGCCTGCCCTACGGGCTGCAGCTCACGACGGCGCGCTGGAGCGACTCGTGGCTGCTCGACCTGGCTGCTCAGTGGGAGGCGGCGTACCCGTGGCCGCTCGTGGCCCCGGGGTACGAGGAGTTCGCGCTCGCCTGATCGAGCGCCCTTGATCGTGCACTTCCGATCGTGGTCAAGGGACTCTGCTGGCGTGGCGATTTCGGGTGGCGCTCGCGTTGTGCGGGAAGGGCGCACCAAGGGGAGTCGTCTGTGGGTCGCGGATTTCGGGTGGGCGCTCGCGTTGTGCGGGACGGGCGCACCAAAGGGGAGTCGTCTGTGTGGGTCGCGATTTCGGGTGGCACTCGCGTTGTGCGGCCGGCGGTGTCCGAGCTTGTCGCCGGCTGTCGGAGTGGGCTGTCGGCCTGTGGTGCGCAATCCGGTAAAGCGT